>CAVTIJ010000001.1:0-626403 GCA_963734885.1 uncultured Bacteroidales bacterium
AAGGTGGGATGACGGCGTGCCTTTTGCATAATGAGCCTACGAGTTACTCCTCACTAGCAAGGTTAAAACTTAAAGAGTTGGAGCCGAAGCGAAAGCGAGTCTGAAAAGGGCGTATAGTTAGTGGGGGTAGACGCGAAACTTTGTGATCTATCCTTGGTCAGGCTGAAGTTCCGGTAACACGGGATGGAGGGCCGAACTAGTTGACGTTGAAAAATCTTTGGATGAACTGAGGATAGGGGTGAAAGGCTAATCAAACTGAGAAATAGCTCGTACTCCCCGAAATGCATTTAGGTGCAGCCTCGTGGTGAGTCTTGCAGAGGTAGAGCTACTGATAGGGCTAGAGGGCTTCACCGCCTATCAACCCCTGACAAACTCCGAATGCTGCAAGATATACACGGGAGTGAGCCTGCGGGTGCTAAGGTCCGTGGACAAAAGGGAAAGAACCCAGACCATCAGCTAAGGTCCCAAAATATATGCTAAGTTGAATTAACGAGGTGCGACTGCTTAGACAGCTAGGATGTTGGCTTGGAAGCAGCCATTCATTTAAAGAGTGCGTAACAGCTCACTAGTCGAGCGGTTGTGCGTGGATAATAATCGGGCATAAGCATATTACCGAAGCTATGGACTCATGACATTAAGTCATGATTGGTAGGGGAGCATTCCAGTCAGCGCAGAAGATGTATGGTAAAGTATGTTGGAGCGGCTGGAAAAGAAGATGTAGGCATAAGTAACGATAAGGCCGGTGAGAAACCGGCCCACCGAAAGACTAAGGTTTCCTGATCAACGCTAATCGGATCAGGGTTAGTCGGGTCCTAAGGGTAAGCCGAACGGCGATCTCGATGGACAACTGGTTAATATTCCAGTACCACCGTGTACTGCGAAGGAGAGACGGAGTAGTGAAAGATCCGCGTACTGACGGAATAGTACGTTAAAGGGTGTAGTTATATCACTAGGTTAATAGCTATGTGATGATGAACCTGACAGTACCATGAGTCTTCGGACAAGTGGATAGTGATCCTAAACAGACTTCCAAGAAAAACTCCTAAGCTTCAGGTACATGGTGCCCGTACCACAAACCGACACAGGTAGTCGAGGAGAGAATCCTAAGGTGCTCGAGTGATCCGTGGCTAAGGAACTAGGCAAATTAGACCTGTAACTTCGGGAAAAAGGTCTCCCGCAGCAATGCGGGACGCAGATAAATGGCCCAGGCGACTGTTTAGCAAAAACACATGGCTTTGCGAAATCGAAAGATGAGGTATAAGGCCTGACACCTGCCCGGTGCTGGAAGGTTAAGAGGGGGGGTTATTGCGCTTCGGCGTGAGAAGCTCTGAATTGAAGCCCCAGTAAACGGCGGCCGTAACTATAACGGTCCTAAGGTAGCGAAATTCCTTGTCGGGTAAGTTCCGACCTGCACGAATGGTGTAACGATCTGGGCACTGTCTCAGCCACGAGCTCGGTGAAATTGTAGTCCCGGTGAAGATGCCGGGTACCCGCAACGGGACGGAAAGACCCCGTGAACCTTTACTATAGCTTAACATTGATTTTGGGTAAATAATGTGTAGGATAGGTCGGAGACTATGAACCGGTTTCGCCAGGAATCGGGGAGTCACCCTTGAAATACGACCCTTTATTTATCTGGAACCTAACCCCCGCAAGGGGAGACATTGTTTGGTGGGTAGTTTGACTGGGGTGGTCGCCTCCAAAAGAGTAACGGAGGCTTCTCAAGGTGCCCTCAGCACGATTGGTAACCGTGCGGAGAGTGCAATGGCATAAGGGCGCTTGACTGTGAGACCGACAAGTCGATCAGGTACGAAAGTAGAGCATAGTGATCCGGTGGTTCCGTATGGAAGGGCCATCGCTCAAAGGATAAAAGGTACTCCGGGGATAACAGGCTGATCGCCGCCAAGAGCTCATATCGACGCGGCGGTTTGGCACCTCGATGTCGGCTCGTCACATCCTGGGGCTGGAGAAGGTCCCAAGGGTTCGGCTGTTCGCCGATTAAAGTGGCACGCGAGCTGGGTTCAGAACGTCGTGAGACAGTTCGGTCCCTATCTGTTGTGGGCGTAGGAGATTTGAGAGAACCTGACACTAGTACGAGAGGACCGTGTTGGACAGACCTCTAGTGTACCTGTTGTGGCGCCAGCTGCATCGCAGGGTAGCTATGTTTGGAAGAGATAAGCACTGAAAGCATCTAAGTACGAAGCTCGTCTCAAGATGAG
Organism: uncultured Bacteroidales bacterium; assembly: GCA_963734885.1. Taxonomy (GTDB): domain Bacteria; phylum Bacteroidota; class Bacteroidia; order Bacteroidales; family VadinHA17; genus LD21. The sequence continues at coordinate 2,220 of CAVTIJ010000001.1, forward strand.
ATCTCCTTTAAGGGTCGTTGAAGACTACGACGTTGATAGGTTGCAGGTGTAAAGGCGGTAACGTCAAAGCCGAGCAATACTAATTACCCGTAAACTTTCTGATACAAGTTTTACTAACTTTTTTCCGATATGTCACAATATTGATTGCGGATTGCGGAATGTCGATTGCGGATTGAAGAAAATCCAAAGTTGCAATCTGAAATCTAAAATCGCGGAGTGCGGATCGCAGGAATGAGGACTTAAATCCGAAATCCACAAATCCGAAATCCGAAATCGCCTTTAGGTGACTATAGCATCGGGGTTCCACCTCTTCCCATTCCGAACAGAGAAGTTAAGCCCGACAGCGCCGATGGTACTGCAATTGTGGGAGAGTAGGTCGTCGCCGACTTTAATTAAAGGGTTCAGCCAAAAGCTGGACCCTTTTTCATTTTATTACTACCCAACCCGGGAAGATTGCTTCGCAGCGCTCGCAATGACCTAATTGTTTATAAGGTTAATGGTTCCCATGGAACCAGCTGGCGCGGATTTGTAATCCGTGCCACACGGTACTTCGTACTCTGGAGATGGACGGAATCAAGCTAGTCCCCTCACAGATTATCAGATTACAATGAGAAGGCACGGATTGCAAATCCGCGTCAGCCGACGCAACCACAGAGCCGGGACAATCCACTTGGGTAATTGAAATTAGTTTGAATACTACCCAATCTCGGAAAGATTGCTTCGCTTCGCTCGCAATGACCCTTACGTTATTGGGATTATTGGTTGACCCGAAGGGATTGCTTCGCTGCGCTCACAATGACCAACATTTACCTGAATTTGTGAGATGAGTTAAACCGAAACCAAATTACATCCACTGTCATTGCGAGGAGTGAAACGACGAAGCAATCTTCCCGATTTTGTATGCACTATATATAATAGTATCCCTTCTCTGAAAATACTCATTAAATGGGCCTTTGCTTAATAGTTTAAAAAACAGGCAGATAGAAAATTTATGAAAAATAAATGCAATTATTATTGAAAATACTTGCACATAAATTTGGATTGTAATATTGATTTCATACATTTGCACCCGCTTAAAGACAAAGAGTTGATTGAAGGGTAGGAGAGATAGAGAATTCCGGCTTGAAGATGAAAGGGAAGCAGGGAAAGAAAAAGCCGGAAAAAATATCTCATTTTTTATTTGGAATAGACTTAAGAAATATTAACTTTGTCGTCCCAAAAGCAAAATAAAGTTCTTTGAAATTATGAAGTAAACAACCAGGCGAGATATGGAAATCTCGTCAAAAAATTAACTTGTTAGTATTTTGAATTGAGTTCACAGGATTGTTTTTTGTAAAGAGATTTAAGATAATTTTTACAATGAAGAGTTTGATCCTGGCTCAGGATGAACGCTAGCGGGAGGCTTAACACATGCAAGTCGAGGGGCATCACGAGGTAGCAATACTTTGGTGGCGACCGGCGCACGGGTGAGTAACGCGTATGCAACCTACCCTGTACAGGGGGATAGCCCGGAGAAATTCGGATTAATACCCCATAATGATATTGAGAGGCATCTTTTAATATTTAAAGTTTCGGCGGTACGGGATGGGCATGCGTGACATTAGCTAGTTGGTAGGGTAACGGCCTACCAAGGCTACGATGTCTAGGGGTCCTGAGAGGGTGATCCCCCACACTGGTACTGAGACACGGACCAGACTCCTACGGGAGGCAGCAGTGAGGAATATTGGTCAATGGGCGCAAGCCTGAACCAGCCATCCCGCGTGCAGGAAGAAGGCGCTATGCGTCGTAAACTGCTTTTCCAGGGGAAGAAAACCTGATACGTGTATCGGCTTGCCGGTACCCTGGGAATAAGCATCGGCTAACTCCGTGCCAGCAGCCGCGGTAATACGGAGGATGCGAGCGTTATCCGGATTTATTGGGTTTAAAGGGTGCGTAGGCGGATTAATAAGTCAGTGGTGAAAACCTTCAGCTTAACTGGAGACTTGCCATTGATACTGTTAGTCTTGAGTACGGTCAAGGTAGGCGGAATGTGTAATGTAGCGGTGAAATGCTTAGATATTACACAGAACACCGATTGCGAAGGCAGCTTACTGGGCCATTACTGACGCTGATGCACGAAAGCGTGGGGAGCGAACAGGATTAGATACCCTGGTAGTCCACGCCGTAAACGATGATCACTCGCTGTTAGCGATACACAGTTAGCGGCTAAGCAAAAGCATTAAGTGATCCACCTGGGGAGTACGGCCGCAAGGCTGAAACTCAAAGGAATTGACGGGGGCCCGCACAAGCGGAGGAACATGTGGTTTAATTCGATGATACGCGAGGAACCTTACCTGGGCTTAAATGTAGAGTGCATGAAGTGGAAACATTTCTTTCCTTCGGGACTCTTTGCAAGGTGCTGCATGGTTGTCGTCAGCTCGTGCCGTGAGGTGTCGGGTTAAGTCCCATAACGAGCGCAACCCTTATCGTTAGTTGCCAGCGGGTAATGCCGGGAACTCTAACGAAACTGCCGGTGTAAACCGTGAGGAAGGTGGGGATGACGTCAAATCAGCACGGCCCTTATGTCCAGGGCTACACACGTGTTACAATGGCCGGTACAGAGGGCAGCTACCTGGAGACAGGATGCGAATCTCCAAAGCCGGTCTCAGTTCGGATCGGAGTCTGCAACTCGACTCCGTGAAGCTGGATTCGCTAGTAATCGCGCATCAGCCATGGCGCGGTGAATACGTTCCCGGGCCTTGTACACACCGCCCGTCAAGCCATGGAAGTTGGGGGTACCTGAAGTCCGTAACCGTAAGGAGCGGCCTAGGGTAAAACTAGTGACTGGGGCTAAGTCGTAACAAGGTAGCCGTACCGGAAGGTGCGGCTGGAACACCTCCTTTCTGGAGAAGAACAATAACTGTTGGCTATACCCTATGGGAAATAGTCACTTATCCGCCTGGTTTTTACTTCATTATTATAATTTCGGATTTTGGATTTATGATTACGGATTTTTTCAATTCGCAATCGGCAATCCGAATTCGGGTTTTGATTTGGATTTTTAATCCGCAATCGAAAATCCGCAATCCGAAATCAGAAATTTGGCATTGGCCAGGGTCCCGATGGAAAATGGGAGTCAGGGGTTTCAATACCCTTAATTTCACTTCGCCCTCCGAAGTTTTAACGAAGGAGGGCAGTCCAAAGTAGAACAAAGCAAAAGAGGAGTAATCCTCCTTCGCCAAGGCTACGGAGGATAAAAGTTCTTTGACATATTGGAAATAAAAAGTTAGTAAAATTTGATTAACTCAAGAAAGTAAATAAGAGCGCATGGTGAATGCCTTGGCTCTCAGAGGCGACGAAGGACGTGACAAGCTGCGATAAGCTGCGGGGAGGAGCAAATATCCAATATATCCGCAGATTTCCGAATGGGGCAACCCACTATGCTGAAGGCATAGTATCCCGAGCAATCGGGAAGCAAACCCAGGGAACTGAAACATCTTAGTACCTGGAGGAAAATAAAACAAAAGTGATTCCCTTAGTAGTGGCGATCGAACGGGGAATAGCCCAAACCGATAACGTTTTGGCGTTGTCGGGGTTGAAGGACCAGTGACATTATTATTAATATGAAACGGAAGATGTCTGGAAAGTCATACCGTAGAAGGTGAAAGTCCCGTACGTGTAAGTATTAATAATATAATTGGTATCCTGAGTAGGTCGGGACACGAGAAATCCTGATTGAAACTGCCGGGACCATCCGGTAAGGCTAAATACTTCTGAGAGACCGATAGTGAACCAGTACCGTGAGGGAAAGGTGAAAAGTACCCCGAACAGGGGAGTGAAATAGTACCTGAAACCGTGCGCTTACAACCTGTCGGAGTCCCGCTAAGGTGGGATGACGGCGTGCCTTTTGCATAATGAGCCTACGAGTTACTCCTCACTAGCAAGGTTAAAACTTAAAGAGTTGGAGCCGAAGCGAAAGCGAGTCTGAAAAGGGCGTATAGTTAGTGGGGGTAGACGCGAAACTTTGTGATCTATCCTTGGTCAGGCTGAAGTTCCGGTAACACGGGATGGAGGGCCGAACTAGTTGACGTTGAAAAGTCTTTGGATGAACTGAGGATAGGGGTGAAAGGCTAATCAAACTGAGAAATAGCTCGTACTCCCCGAAATGCATTTAGGTGCAGCCTCGTGGTGAGTCTTGCAGAGGTAGAGCTACTGATAGGGCTAGAGGGCTTCACCGCCTATCAACCCCTGACAAACTCCGAATGCTGCAAGATATACACGGGAGTGAGCCTGCGGGTGCTAAGGTCCGTGGACAAAAGGGAAAGAACCCAGACCATCAGCTAAGGTCCCAAAATATATGCTAAGTTGAATTAACGAGGTGCGACTGCTTAGACAGCTAGGATGTTGGCTTGGAAGCAGCCATTCATTTAAAGAGTGCGTAACAGCTCACTAGTCGAGCGGTTGTGCGTGGATAATAATCGGGCATAAGCATATTACCGAAGCTATGGACTAACGTTGAAAGACACGTTATTGGTAGGGGAGCATTCCAGTCAGCGCAGAAGATGTATGGTAATGTATGTTGGAGCGGCTGGAAAAGAAGATGTAGGCATAAGTAACGATAAGGCCGGTGAGAAACCGGCCCACCGAAAGACTAAGGTTTCCTGATCAACGCTAATCGGATCAGGGTTAGTCGGGTCCTAAGGGTAAGCCGAACGGCGATCTCGATGGACAACTGGTTAATATTCCAGTACCACCGTGTACTGCGAAGGAGAGACGGAGTAGTGAAAGATCCGCGTACTGACGGAATAGTACGTTAAAGGGTGTAGTTATATCACTAGGTTAATAGCTATGTGATGATGAACCTGACAGTACCATGAGTCTTCGGACAAGTGGATAGTGATCCTAAACAGACTTCCAAGAAAAACTCCTAAGCTCTAGGTACATGGTGCCCGTACCACAAACCGACACAGGTAGTCGAGGAGAGAATCCTAAGGTGCTCGAGTGATCCGTGGCTAAGGAACTAGGCAAATTAGACCTGTAACTTCGGGAAAAAGGTCTCCCGCAGCAATGCGGGACGCAGATAAATGGCCCAGGCGACTGTTTAGCAAAAACACATGGCTTTGCGAAATCGAAAGATGAGGTATAAGGCCTGACACCTGCCCGGTGCTGGAAGGTTAAGAGGGGGGGTTATTGCGCTTCGGCGTGAGAAGCTCTGAATTGAAGCCCCAGTAAACGGCGGCCGTAACTATAACGGTCCTAAGGTAGCGAAATTCCTTGTCGGGTAAGTTCCGACCTGCACGAATGGTGTAACGATCTGGGCACTGTCTCAGCCACGAGCTCGGTGAAATTGTAGTCCCGGTGAAGATGCCGGGTACCCGCAACGGGACGGAAAGACCCCGTGAACCTTTACTATAGCTTAACATTGATTTTGGGTAAATAATGTGTAGGATAGGTCGGAGACTATGAACCGGTTTCGCCAGGAATCGGGGAGTCACCCTTGAAATACGACCCTTTATTTATCTGGAACCTAACCCCCGCAAGGGGAGACATTGTTTGGTGGGTAGTTTGACTGGGGTGGTCGCCTCCAAAAGAGTAACGGAGGCTTCTCAAGGTGCCCTCAGCACGATTGGTAACCGTGCGGAGAGTGCAATGGCATAAGGGCGCTTGACTGTGAGACCGACAAGTCGATCAGGTACGAAAGTAGAGCATAGTGATCCGGTGGTTCCGTATGGAAGGGCCATCGCTCAAAGGATAAAAGGTACTCCGGGGATAACAGGCTGATCGCCGCCAAGAGCTCATATCGACGCGGCGGTTTGGCACCTCGATGTCGGCTCGTCACATCCTGGGGCTGGAGAAGGTCCCAAGGGTTCGGCTGTTCGCCGATTAAAGTGGCACGCGAGCTGGGTTCAGAACGTCGTGAGACAGTTCGGTCCCTATCTGTTGTGGGCGTAGGAGATTTGAGAGAACCTGACACTAGTACGAGAGGACCGTGTTGGACAGACCTCTAGTGTACCTGTTGTGGCGCCAGCTGCATCGCAGGGTAGCTATGTTTGGAAGAGATAAGCACTGAAAGCATCTAAGTACGAAGCTCGTCTCAAGATGAGATCTCCTTTAAGGGTCGTTGAAGACTACGACGTTGATAGGTTGCAGGTGTAAAGGCGGTAACGTCAAAGCCGAGCAATACTAATTACCCGTAAACTTTCTGATACAAGTTTTACTGATTTTTTTCCGATATGTCACAATATTGATTGCGGATTGCGGAATGTCGATTGCGGATTGAAGAAAATCCAAAGTTGCAATCTGAAATCTAAAATCGCGGAGTGCGGATCGCAGGAATGAGGACTTAAATCCGAAATCCACAAATCCGAAATCCGAAATCGCCTTTAGGTGACTATAGCATCGGGGTTCCACCTCTTCCCATTCCGAACAGAGAAGTTAAGCCCGATAGCGCCGATGGTACTGCAATTGTGGGAGAGTAGGTCGTCGCCGACTTTAATTAAAGGGTTCAGCCAAAAGCTGGACCCTTTTTCATTTTATTACTACCCAACCCGGGAAGATTGCTTCGCTGCGCTCGCAATGACCTGAGCGGGGAAATGAAGTAAATTGAAAAATGGCACGGATTGCAATCCGCGCCAGCAATGGGAACCACAGAATACAGAGAAAACTGGATCCTATTCTTTAACCTCTACGAGGTAAAAGATCAAAATTGAAACATCTGTTCTACAATAGTTAAAGCCCTACGGGCTAATTATTAATCTGAGGAGGCATGGATTACAAATCCGCGCCAGCAAGTAACAGTAATTTCGAGCGGAAGGTGCGGTGGCAAACCTGAAATGGCGCGAACTTCAGCCTTTTTTGGGAGCGTGACGCCAAAGGCATTTTGCCAAAAAAGGCTGAAGTTATCATTTCCGGCGCCCTTTTTCTTTGGTTCGTTTCTTTTTGGACGAACAAAAAGAAATGAACATATAAAAAAGGGTGCCCTTTTGAGACACCCTCTTTTTATATATTATAAGGTACTGCTAGTAGAACTTATACCTCTTATCAATAATATTCGCATCCTTACGCAAAGCATCATAAGCTTCATAGGAGCCTCTCATCTGGTATGTTTGGGTCATCTGTTTCTGTAAAGCTTTCAGATCAACTCCCTGAGCTGCAGTAATGTTATTTACAGTCAACATAAATACACCCTCATTACCTTTTACGGGACCTGTGACAACTCCCTGTTTGGCGGCTGTAGATGCGGCAATAAGTGCCGGTTCAGTTCCCGCTCCCTGTACCTGGTATGATCTGAAATTTATCTTTGTGGCTTCCTGGACTGAGAGTCCCATCGAACGTGCTATATCATCCAGGGTTTTTCCCGAAGTATTGTTTTTCTTAAATTCCGCCTCGATGAATTCAGCTTTTTTGTCCTTCATAAGCGCGAACCGGATCTCATTATTTACATCCTTCTGAGGAGCTATTCCATCTTCCTGAGCCTTCGTACAGTATGCAACAACATACTTATCACCTATTTCGAATACGGCCTGCTGACTCTGATCTAGTACAATTTTCCCCTGTTCCGTCTGAAACAGTGCCATAATAAGCGAGCGTGGATTATCCAGACCAGGTAGGGTTTTTTGCTGGGGAGCTATATTGTTAGCGACTCTCTTGTTAAGCCCTTTAGATGCTATTGTTTTTGTAAATTTTTCATAGGTATCATTGGTACCGGCAAACTGGCTCGCTTCACTGTAAGCTTTCTGATTTGTCAATGAACCTGGCACGATTTTCCTGTCGATATAACCGATATTGTATTTTTTGACTGGTTTAGACTCGCCGAGAATTTCTATAATATGTATGCCGAAAGTTGTTTCAACTGTTTTTATATCTCCTTTTTTTCCGGTGAAACAAGCATTGTTAAAGGGCAGAACCATCCTTCCTTCCGGGAACCATCCAAGGTCGCCTCCGATTTTTGCTGAACCCTGATCATCAGAATTCGCCATTGCCAGAGCTTCAAAAGGTGTTCCCGACTTAATCAGCCTGATCAGACTATCAGCCTGGTGTTTTGCTTCTTCAATTGTCCTGGTCTTGCCGGTCGAAAGAAGGATGTGCCTTACATGTACCGAATCAGGTCTTTCACCAACTGCAATTAATCTTGCTAATTTATATGAGCCATTCTCGACATAAGGTCCGAATACTGCTTTCAGATCTTCTTTCTGCACAAAATCTTTCAGGTTTTCAGGAACACTGGTGAGTGGAATATAAAAACCGACGTATCGGGAATCAGCTGTCAGATTAATAAACTGGACAGGGTCTGACGCCTGCAGAAAATCTTCTTTAGTTTTGTTGATCCAGTCCTCAACCTGTTTCTTATCTTCATCAGAAGGAACCACGTCAAAAGTTACATATTCAATATCACGGAGGGCTGTTCTCTTATAATTTTCTTTATGCTCAGCATAATAGGCTTCCAGATCGCTTCCAAAAATTTTTATAGAAGAATCAGGTACCGATGCATAGTTTTTAAGGGTAAAACTAAAATCGACAGTATTATTATTAAGAATTTTATCATATTCAGCCTGCTTTGAAGTAACATATAATCCTTTTGAAACCAGGTTGTTGTATTTTGCATTAGTACGGTCATTTGTGATTTCGTCTTCAAAAAACAACCAGTATTTCTTTGCGGTTTCGTCAACTTCGGTCTGTTTCAGAAAATTCACAAGAAATGATTTATTGAAAGTCCCCGTTTTTTGATCAGTGAACAATTGTTGAACGATTGGATGGGGATTATTTCCAAGAACCAGATCATCCAGCTCCTCGGTGCTCACACCCAGACCAAGTTTCTTGTATTGAGGATCGAGAAGTTTTTCCCTTATCATCTGCTGCCATGTCTGCTCTCTCAATGTCTCATTAGTCGCTTCATCGATATTGGATCTTCCTGATAGTTTATATATTTCTAAAAGGTTCTGCAATTTTGTCTCATAATCCTGATATGATATGTATTCGCCGCCTATCTGGCCGATTTCATAATATTTTTTTTGTTTCAGACGTTGTCCTCTTCCTTTTCCAAAGAAGTCGCTTACAACAAACAGGAAAAGTGAAAAGCCAATTAATCCCGCAACTAATACTCCCGCTTTCTCGCGTAAAAATTGAAGTGCTGACATCTAATATGTTCTTTAATAATTAATAGAAATATACCTTTTTAAATACAGGCGACAAATATAACAAATTTTCATTAAAACACTGAGCTGTCATGAAATTGTTACAGCTTCTATAATCAATAGTTCCAGAGTATTTTAGAATACTTTAAAAAAGTGATGTTGAAGAAAAGTTAAACCTTTCTCTTATTCATCTGTTATTTTTTAGAATAACTACTAACACATTAAGCTTAGGTTATTTTCAATCATGTCAGGTAATGAATTTTGGTTTGGATTTCTTACAACCATAAAAGATTTTGCTTTTCGATAATTATAATAACCAATAATTATTCTTATGACACCAAAAGAATTTTTAGAATTTGCAAAAAAACATGAGGCCGAAACAGTAGATCTTAAATTTGTTGATTTGCTCGGGACATGGCAGCATTGTTGTTATCCCATCGATTTGTGGGATGAAGATACTTTTAAAGAAGGTCTGGGTTTTGATGGCTCCTCAATCAGAGGCTGGCAGGATATTCATAAATCTGATATGCTGGCTATTCCGAATCCTTCAACCGCTAAGATGGATCCCTTTTTTAAGGAACCTACAGTCAGTGTAATAGCAGATATTCTCGATCCTGTTACCTTGAAAAGTTATACACGCGATCCGCGTGATATAGCAAAAAAGGGAACGGAATACCTTAAAAAATCAAAAATAGGAGATGTAGCTTATGTTGGACCTGAACCTGAGTTTTTCGTTTTCGATGAAATAAGGTTTGATCAGAAACAGAATACCGGTTTTTACCATATTGATTCAGTTGAAGGTGCCTGGAACTCAAACCGCATTGAAGAACCGAACCTTGGATATAAACCAAGCTATAAAGGCGGATATTTCCCTGTTAGCCCGACTGATACGTACAGCGATCTGCGTGCAGAAATGGTCAAGGAAATGCGAAAGATAGGAATAAAGGTCGAAGCTCACCACCATGAAGTAGCTACAGGAGGACAAAGTGAAATTGATATGCAGTTTGCCGACATCCTGACGATGAGCGATCAATTAATGTGGTACAAATACATCATTAAAAATGTTGCCCTGCGGCATGGGAAAACTGTGACTTTCATGCCAAAACCTATATTTCTTGATAATGGCAGCGGAATGCATATTCACTTTTCAATATGGAAAGAAGGAAAGAACCTTTTTAGCGGGAAAAGTTATGCAGGCATGTCGCAGGAAGGGCTCTGGGCAATTGGCGGAATTTTGAAGCATGCCGGGGCATTACTGGCATTTGCTGCTCCTACAACAAATTCATACCGTCGTCTGGTGCCAGGGTTTGAAGCACCGGTTAACCTCGTGTATTCTGCCCGAAACCGTTCGGCTGCCGTCAGAATACCGATGTACTCTACAAATCCGAAATCAAAAAGATTTGAATTCCGGTGCCCCGATCCAACATGTAACGGTTATCTGACTTTTACGGCAATGTTGATGGCTGCACTTGACGGCATAGAAAACAAAATTGATCCGGGGAAACCACTCGATGAGAATATCTATGAATTATCTCCTAAAGAGAAGTCCAGGATTAAAAATGTTCCTGGTACTCTTTCAGAATCCCTTATGGCATTACAGAAAGACCATGGCTTTCTCACAAAAGGTGGTGTGTTTACTGACGATGTAGTTGAGACATATATTGATTACAAAATGAAAAATGAAATTTTGGAATTGTCTTTACGTCCTCATCCATTTGAATTTGCACTCTATTATGATAATTAAGATGGATTCAGGTCAACGATTTTCATAAAAAGCTATCGTCAGATAGCTTTTTTTATATAAAAATCAGAGGAAGACCCAAAAAAAGAGGGGGTATTCTTTAAAAAACAACTAAAATTATTAACAAAGGGTCATTTTTTTGCATATTCTATGAAAAAGTTGTATAATTGCTGAATAATAGAAGCAAAAACCACTTTAAATTTAAATTATGGCGACATTAAGATTTATGGCACTGGAGGAATTATTCAACAGAATGCCTCTGGAAATTGACTTACCCTCAAAGAATGTTTCCGAATTTTACGGAGAAAATGTATTCGACCTCCCAAAAATGGAGCGCTTCCTTTCGAAAGAAGCCTATAAAGTAGTAAAAAGGGCTATTAACGAAGGAAAATCTCTAAACCGTCTTGAAGCAGATCAGGTTGCAACCGGATTAAAAGCCTGGGCCACCGGCAGAGGAGCAACTCACTATACGCATTGGTTTCATCCATTAACTGATGGCACTGCAGAAAAGCATGATGGTTTTATCGAGATTGGAGACAACGGACATGCAGTGGAGAAATTCTCAGGCGAGGTTTTGGTTCAGTCTGAACCTGATGCTTCCAGCTTCCCAAGCGGTGGTCTCCGGAATACTTTTGAAGCCAGAGGTTATACAGCATGGGATGTCTCTTCACCCGTATTTATTGTGGGTACAACTTTATGTATTCCTACAATTTTCGTTTCATGGACCGGAGAAGCTCTTGACTATAAAGTACCTCTTTTGAAAGCGCTTTCGGAGCTCGACAGGGCAGCCGTTGATGTATGCCAGTATTTTGACAAGGATGTTAATAAAGTAATCGCGACACTTGGATGTGAACAGGAGTACTTTTTGATTGATGATGCCTTATATTATGCCAGACCAGATATTGTTCTCGCTGAAAGGACTCTTATGGGACATCAGTCTTCAAAAGATCAGCAATTATCCGATCATTATTTCGGATCAATTCCTGAAAGAGTAATGGCTTTTATGGAAGAATTCGAATATGAAGCATATCGCCTTGGGATTCCTGTTAAAACGCGACACAATGAAGTAGCGCCGAACCAGTTCGAATGTGCGCCTATTTTCGAAGAAGTGAATCTTGCAGTCGATCATAATCAACTTTTGATGGATATCATGCGCAGAGTCGCACGGAAGCATAAATTCAGAATTTTGTTTCATGAAAAACCATTTGCAGGCATAAACGGTTCGGGAAAACATAATAACTGGTCGATGGCAACAAATACCGGGGTTAATCTTCTATCTCCCGGTAAGAACCCAAAAACGAACTTACAGTTTCTCACATTTCTGGTAAACGTCATTAAAGCAGTAAATGACAGCAATGACGTTTTACGGGCATCAGTAATGAACGAATCCAACTCTTACAGGTTGGGTGGTCATGAAGCTCCTCCGGCTATTATTTCAGTTTTTCTTGGAACCTACCTTATCAGCATGCTTGAGAATATTACAAAAAAGGTTACAGACAAGAAAATGACACCGGCCCAAAAAACAGAACTTAAACTTGGGATTGGGAAAATACCCGAAATACTCCTCGACAATACTGACAGAAACCGTACGTCACCTTTTGCATTTACCGGGAACAGATTTGAATTCAGAGCAGTAGGTTCTTCTGCAAATTGCAGCGCTTCTATGATTATCCTTAATGCAGCTGTCGCATATCAGCTGACTCAATTTAAGAAAGATGTCGATGCAATCATTAAAAAAGGCAGAACAAAAGACGAGGCAATTTTCCAGGTGCTGAAGAAATACATACTTGAATCTGAAAGAGTATTATTTGAAGGTGATAATTATAGTAAAGAGTGGCATGCAGAAGCGAAAAAAAGAAAGCTTTGCAATCTTGCCAGTGTACCCGAGTCGATCAGTCTTTACCTCACAAAACAATCACGCGAAGTCCTGGTAGGGTCAAAAGTGTTCACAGATAAGGAACTTGAGAGCCGTGTGGAAGTAGAGTATGAGAAATTTACGAAGAAGGTGCAGATAGAAGCCAGGGTCCTTGGCGATCTGGCCATAAACCACATTGTTCCTATCGCAATCGAATATATGACATCATTGATAGCAAATGTCAAAGGTCTGAAAGAAATCTTCAGCGACATTGAGTATGAAAGGCTTGCAGGAGCTCGCAAAGATGTGATTGTAAACATTTCTGACCATATTTCATCGATTAAAAAACTTGTAAATGAGATGGTTGACGAACGCAGAAAAGCAAACGTGATTGAGGATTCCTATAAAAAGGCTATAGCATATGAAAGCAAGGTCAAACCTTATCTTGACGAGATAAGAAATCATATCGACAAACTTGAACTGGTTGTTGATAATGAAATATGGCCTTTACCAAAATACAGAGAATTGCTATTCACAAGATAAATGGTTGGTTTTTTTCATGTTAGGTTAAAAGGATTCCTTTTTAGGGATCCTTTTTCTTTAACCACAAAGCTCACAAAGAAGGCACAAAGGGCACAAAGTCAAAACAAATATTCAAACCTTTGTGACCTTTGTGTAAAACCTTTGTGACCTTTGTGGTTAATGGATTTCGACTTTTTCAACTGCCCATGCAAACTCGAAATAAACAAAAAGGTTTTTTTGATGTTTAGATTTCAGAATCATTCCTCATGAATCTTTTTTTTCAAAGACCTCTGATCATCAACATTTTTGTAATAATTACAAAGTTTCATCGTTACTTATTATCATCAGATTTCTTTAATTGATTACTTTTATAAGCTAATTGCAGGCGATTATGAAACAGTTGTTGCTTCTTTTTATTTTCTTAATATTTGTAACTGCACCGGAAGTTTCCGCACAGAAACGCAAGAGTGAACGGGCATATTCATCCTTTGCTGCAGGGGAATATTACGACGCAATCGATTTGTTTAAAGATGCTTATTCAAAAACCAATAAAGCAAACAAGGAAGCAAGAAATGAACTGGTTTTCATGATTGCCGAATGTTACAGACTTACCAATGATCCCAAAAATGCAGAAACATGGTATAAACTTTCTGTAAAATCATCAACATCCAAACCTGAGGCTGAGTACTGGCTTGCCGAATCGATGAAAAAGAACGGTAAATATTCTCTTGCTGTTGATGAATTTAAAAAATACAAACAAGTAGCTCCGTCCGATGCCAGGGCCGATCAGGAAATACGATCCTGCGAGCTTTCCGACGATTGGTTAAGAAATCCCGAGGCTTATAAAGTTGATGAACTGAAAGATGTAAATTCCAGAGAATCAGATTTCAGTCCAGCTTATGGCCGTGACGATTATAGTTTAATTTATTTTACTACTTCCCGTGACGGAGTGTTGGGGAAAAAGACTCATGGCGCTACCGGGCAGAACTTTACAGATATTTTCGAAAGCAGGGTTGACAAAAAATCAAAATGGAGCACGCCGGTTCCTGTTGAAGGTATAAACACCGAATTTGAAGAAGGGACACCATCATTTTCATCTGATTATAAAGAATTGTACTTTACAAGATGTGAGGTAGGGAAACGTGAAAAAAGGGGTTGCATGATAATGTACACCAAGAAAAATGGTGATAAGTGGAACGAACCAAAAAATATCAAACTGCTTCCTGATTCCCTTGTGGCAGCGCATCCTTCAATATCTAAGGATGGCCTGACATTATATTTTGTTTCTGATATGGCAGGTGGTTTTGGTAAGAAGGATATCTGGAAAGTAACACGGTTAAGAGAAGGGGATGTATGGTCCAAACCTGTAAATCTTGGTCCGGATATTAATACTGCCGGAGATGAGCTTTTCCCATATATAAGGGAAGATGGAACATTATACTTTTCATCTGATGGTCTAATCGGGATGGGCGGTCTTGATATTTTCAAAGCAGTGCAGCAGCCTGATGGCAGCTGGCTGGTTCAGAATATGAAGGCTCCGATTAACAGCTTTGCCGACGACTTTGGTATAGCGTTCGAAGGAACAAACGAAAAAGGTATTTTCAGCTCAACACGGAAAGGAAAAGGGAACGATGATCTGTATTCTTTTGAACTTCCGCCGATGAGGTTCAATGTTACCGGTTTGGTGAAAGATGAGAAGACGGGTGCCCCAATTCCTTCATCTCTTGTTCAGCTAATAGCCAGTGACGGATCAAATCTTCAGGCAGAAACCGGCACCGGAGGTGACTTTAAATTCAGTTTAAAAGCTGATGTTGATTATATCTTCCTTGCTTCTAAAAAGGGCTATCTTAATGGCAAGGAGAAGGAAACAACAAAAGGACAGGATAAGAGCCGCGACTATATGGTAACAATATTGCTGACAGCAATAGATTTACCGATAGAACTGCCAAATATTCTATATGATTTTGACAAATGGGACCTCAGACCCGAATCAATGGTAACTCTTGATAAACTTGTAGAGACACTGATAGATAATCCGACTGTTACAATTGAGATCATGTCGCATACCGATACCCGGAATACTGAGGAATATAACATGGTTCTTTCCCAAAAACGAGCCCAGTCTGTAGTTGATTACCTTGTAAGCAAGGGCATTGATATTAACCGGCTTACCGCAAAAGGATATGGCAAATCAAGCACCAAGGTGGTAAACGCAGCAATTGCAGCTCAAAATCCATTCCTGAAAGTCGGAACTCAGCTTACCGAGCAATTTGTAAACAGCCTTCCTACTGATGAGCAGAAAGAGATTGCACATCAGATAAACAGGAGGACTGAGTTCAAGGTGCTGAGAACGGATTATGAGGCTCCCAAGAAGTAAGTCAATTACCGTTGGATTAATCCGACGGTAATTGACTTTTTTGTTATCTTTGCCGTTTTACTAAACCGGGCTATGGCTGTCGAATCTAAGTACAACAAAAGAGGTGTTTCTTCGTCGAAAGAAGACGTTCATTCCGCAATAAAGAATTTAGATAAAGGTTTGTTCCCCAATGCTTTCTGCAAGATCGTACCCGATCTTCTTGGTGGCGATGAAAAATTCTGCAACATCATGCATTCTGACGGTGCCGGAACAAAATCTGCGCTTGCTTATGTTTACTGGAAAGAGACTGGTGACTTGTCGGTCTGGAAAGGGATATCACAGGATGCAATCGTTATGAATCTCGATGATTTGCTGTGTGTTGGAACGTATGATAACATTCTTTTTTCATCAACTATCGGGCGCAATAAAAATCACATTCCCGGAGAGATCATTTCTGCTATTATTAACGGGACTGAAGAAGTACTGCAAGAGCTAAGGCAATTGGGGATAGGAGTCTGGTCAACAGGTGGAGAGACAGCCGATATGGGAGATCTTGTGAGAACAATTGTCGTCGATTCGACAGTTATTGCAAGAATGAAGAGATCGGATGTTATTTCAAATCATACGATAAAAGCCGGCGATGTGATTATAGGCCTTTCGTCTTCAGGAAGAACAACTTATGAAAAAGAGTATAACAGTGGCATGGGAAGCAATGGTCTTACATCAGCCAGGCACGACCTGTTTGCTCCGTATCTTGCATCGAAATATCCCGAAAGTCTCGATACAACATTGCCATATGACCTTATTTATTCTGGTAAATACCGGCTTACCGATTCTATTGAAGGATTAAATACCGATGCAGGAAAACTGGTGCTTTCGCCGACACGGACTTATGCTCCTGTAATTAAAGAGATACTTAAGACTATGCGATCAGAAATACATGGGATGGTGCATTGTTCCGGAGGTGGTCAGACGAAGGTCATGCATTTTATTGATAATATGCACATTATCAAAGATAATCTCTTTCCGTTGCCAATATTGTTCAGGCTGATTCATGAGCAATCGGGGACAGACTGGTCAGAAATGTATAAGGTATTCAATATGGGTCACCGGTTCGAAATATACACTGATTCTGAAAATGCTTCAGAAATTATCAGAATTGCCGCAGGGTTTAAACTTGAGGCAAGGATTATCGGTCATTGCGAACCGGCTGAAAAAAAGAAGCTCACTATAAGTTCAGAATTCGGAACTTTCGAATATTAAAGTATATTTAATAACGGCTTACTTAAGAACTGTAACACAGAGAACCTACACTCGGCGAAGTCTTCAGACTTCGTCGAAAATACTAATAAAAGAAAGCGAAGTTTGAAAACTTCGCTGATCTCATTGACGGACCTTTTACAATGGACTAACGCACGCTCGGCGAAGTCTTCAGACTTCGTCTCTCACTGAATAAATGAAAGCGAAGTTCGAAAAACTTCGCTTAGCAGCTGAGTGGTTTCAGTTACTTCACTCCTGTGCTCTGTGCCCTGAGCTCTGTGCTTTTTATTTCTCCACCTTTTTTATTAACTTTGCACCCTGAAAATTAAAAGTATTTATGGCCAATAACATGATTCTTGAGAGACTGGAAGGCGTGAAAACCAGGTTTATTGAGGTTGGTGAACTTCTTACCCAGCCCGATATTCTCTCGGATATGAAAAAATATATAAGATTAAATAAGGAATACAAGGACCTGCTGCCAATAGTAGAATCATACGAAAGATATAAGCTTGCCCTGAGCAATATTACAAGCGCTAAGGAACTTCTTTCAACCGAAAAGGATGAGGAAATGCGTGATATGGCAAAATCGGAGCTCGATGAACTTACATCGCGGATACCAGAAATGGAAGAGGAAATTAAGATGCTTATAATTCCATCTGATCCTGAAGATGACAAAAATGCCGTTATGGAAATAAGAGCCGGTACAGGTGGGGATGAAGCCAGTATTTTTGCCGGTGATCTTTTCAGGATGTATAGTAAGTTCTTTGAAACAAAAGGGTGGAAAGTTGAAGTCAATAATATGTCCGAAGGAACTTCCGGTGGGTATAAGGAGATCGTTTTAAGTATTACCGGTGATGGTGTGTATGGGATAATGAAATATGAATCAGGTGTGCACCGTGTACAGAGGGTACCTCAAACGGAAACTCAGGGGCGTATACATACTTCGGCCGCTTCTGTTGTTGTCTTACCGGAGGCAGAGGAATTTGATATTGATCTCAGAACTGAAGATATAAGAAAAGATACCTATTGTTCATCAGGACCAGGCGGCCAGTCGGTGAATACAACATATTCGGCAATCCGGCTTACGCACATTCCATCAGGTATTGTTGTCACCTGTCAGGATGAGAAGTCGCAGTTAAAAAACTATGACAAAGCACTGAAAGAGCTGAGAACCAGGCTTTATAACCTCGAATACCAGAAATACCTTGATGAAGTATCTTCGAGGAGGAAGACTATGGTATCGACAGGCGACAGATCAGCAAAAATCAGAACCTATAATTATCCACAGGGCAGGATGACAGATCACAGAATAGGCCTGACAATATATAATTTGC
This sequence comes from uncultured Bacteroidales bacterium, assembly GCA_963734885.1. GTDB lineage: Bacteria > Bacteroidota > Bacteroidia > Bacteroidales > VadinHA17 > LD21. The sequence continues at coordinate 20,401 of CAVTIJ010000001.1, forward strand.
CTTCAATTCTGGATGGTAATATTCAGGAAGTCCTCGATAAGCTTCAGATGGCTGAAAACTCTGAACGACTGAAGGAGAGTAATATTACTGCCTGAAATTGATTAAGTACTCAATAATTGACCTAAAATGGATCATTCCGCATTATTTCAAAACATTATCAAAAAACATTCGTTCCTTTGTGTAGGTCTTGACACTGAAATTGAAAAGATCCCATCATTTCTTCAAAACAAAAAGAACCCCATATTTGAATTCAATAAGCGTATAATTGATGCAACCCAGGAGTACACTGTTGCTTATAAGCCTAATGTGGCATTTTATGAATGCTATGGTGCAAAAGGCTGGGAATCATTAGAGTTAACTGTAAAATACGTCAAGGAAAATTATCCTTCAATCTTTGTAATTGCAGATGCAAAACGAGGAGATATCGGGAACACATCCAAAATGTATGCAAAAGCTTTTCTTGAGAATATGCCATTTGACGCAATTACGGTTGCTCCATATATGGGAGAAGACTCCGTAACTCCATTCCTTTCGTACAATGATAAATGGGTTGTGCTTTTAGCACTTACTTCAAATAAAGGCGCCGATAACTTTCAGTATCATAATGAAGATGGCATAAAACTTTTTGAACGAGTATTGGCTATCTCACAGAAATGGGGTACAATCAATAACTTAATGTATGTTGTGGGCGCCACAAGAGCAGAAATGCTCAAAAGTATTCGCAAACTGGTTCCTGAACATTTTCTCCTTGTTCCAGGTGTTGGAGCCCAGGGGGGAAGTCTCGAAGAAGTGGCAAAGTATGGGATGAATAAAAAATGCGGCCTCCTGGTGAATTCCTCCCGTGGAATAATCTATGCTGATAATTCCGAAAATTTCGCCACTTTTGCCGGCCAGAAAGCAAAAGAGATGCAGCTTGAAATGGGAAAATACCTCTCCCAGCATAAACTGATCTGATAATTCTCACTTTTAATTAGTTGAGATTGCTTCGTCACTTCGTTCCTCGCGATGACAGTTAACTTTATCAGGTTATTTAAAATATAATCACAATTAATTATATAACAAGTCATTGCGAGGAGCTTGCTATGAAGCAACCTACAATATTGTAACATAAATATTTAAAATATTCTTTCTTATTTTCTCCTTTTTTCATAATTTTATATTCTCGCTGATATTAATTTGTGCTGAATATGAAAGAGGAATTTCTCCATTACCTGTGGAAGTATGGCCTCTATGATCATGAGAGGCTACTGGATAATGAAAAGAATCAAATTATTGTTTTGAATCCCGGGGAATACAACCGCGATTCCGGTCCTGATTTTTTCAATGCCCGGATCTCTGTATCGGGAACAGTATGGGCAGGCAACATTGAGATTCACATCAAGTCATCTCATTTTGATAATCATGGACATCAGCATGATCCGGCTTTCAACAATGTCATTCTTCATATTGTGGCGGAGAATGATAAGATCGTTTTTAATTCTAATGGTGAAGAAATTCTTACAGCTGAACTGTATTATGATCCATCATTATATGAAAAATATACCTTACTTGTAAATAATCCTTATATAATTGCATGCCAGGATGATATTAAGAAGATCGATAATATTCTGGTTTTGCATTGGTTAAGTTCTCTTGTAATTGAGAGATTTCAGGATAAAACTGAATCCATCATCAAAATATTTACCGAGACAGGTAATGACTGGGATGAAACCTTCTACCGTCTGATCACCCGCTATTTTGGATTTAGGGTTAACACTGAACCTTTTGAAATGCTGGCATCAGCACTTCCTTTCAGATTTATCAGAAAGCATTCCGACAATATATTTCAGATCGAGTCTCTCTTGTTTGGAACAGCAGGGTTACTTGAAACCGGTCTTTTCAAAGAAGCATTATCTGACGAATATTACAGGGATCTGATTAAAGAATACACCATTTTATCCGCGAAATACTCGCTTCAGCCTCTTCATGGTTGGATATGGAAATTTTCCAGGCTGAGACCGTCAAATTTTCCGACAGTAAGATTATCCCAGCTGGCGGCAATGTTATCTGTCTCAGGTGGTATTTTCTCAAAGGTCATAGAGGCAAAAGAAATGAGATTTATAAGGGAATTATTTGAAGTATCAGCTTCAGAATATTGGGAAGATCATTTTGTTTTTGGAAAGAAAAGCAGGAAGGCTATAAAGAATACCGGATCGCAGGCTGCTGATATCCTGTTTATTAATGCAATAATACCTATTCTGTTTGTGTATGGGAAAAGCAGAGACAATCAGGAAATTATCGACAGGGCTCTTTCCTTCCTTGAAAACATCCCACCTGAAGAAAATTTAATTATCTCGGAATGGAAGGAAGCAGGGGTTAAAGCTGAATCGGCCTTCTATTCCCAGGCGCTTATTCAACTGAGGAATGAATATTGCAAAAAAAGAAAATGTCTCGATTGCCGGATTGGGAATAAGATCATAAGTGAAGGGAAGAAGCTTAAGGATAGTGAGGAGCTGATTCTGGAACCATGACTAAAAGTCAAAAGTTAAAAGTCAAAAGTTAAAAGTCAAAAATATTCGTGAACTATGGAAATAAAAACCTTGTGGTGAGTAAGATCAATGCTTCATCTTGCTAAAGATTTAAACTATATCTGCAAGAAAGACTAGGAAGACTTGAATAAAATTTCTAACGAAGTATCGAAAATGTTATCAGGCTTTATTAAAACACTAAACTAATTTCTTGATCTGACTTTCCAGACTTTCGACTTTCCAGACTTTCGACTTTCATCAGACCTTCGACTTTACAGACTTTCGACCCTAAGTTTTTTACCAGATTACAATGTTTTTTGACGAACCGCCTCTTTCCTTTGACAAATAATTGAAAGATAGAACTTTTCGACGCAACTTAAATGTTGTTTTTCCCGTCTTATTATTGAATGTGAAACATGAATTTCAGGACAAAGACTGTCCATGTTTTTTTATTTTTTTAAGAACTTTCTAAAAAAAAACACAATTGTTTGATATTTTATATAAAAAAGCCTTATTTTTGCGTTCCAAAATTGGAGACTCGATCTATATTTGGATTAATAATATTTTAATAAAGGATATGTATTTAACAACAGAAAAGAAGCAGGAGTTTTTCAAGACGTTTGGAACATCTGAAATTGATACTGGAACAGCTGAAGGCCAGATAGCTTTGTTTTCATATAGGATTAATCATCTTACAGAACATCTTAAGAAAAACAAAAAAGATTTCAGTACCCAACAGGCTTTGATCAAACTTGTAGGGAAAAGAAGAAGACTTCTGGACTATCTCAAAATTAAAGATATCGAACGGTATCGGGAAATCATAAAGGCGTTGAAATTACGTAAATAGAGAAAAAAAGGCAATTCATAGTTGCCTTTTTTCATACTATTAGATTACTTTGTAGTTTCATTTTTTCATAAAATCATTCTTAAAATGTTTACAATAAAAGAAAAGGTCATTGATCTTGGCGATGGTAAAATAATTACCCTTGAGACTGGCAGGATGGCAAGGCAGGCCAATGGTTCCGTGCTATTAAAAATGGGGAAAACAATGCTTCTGGCTACTGTAGTTTCAGCTGATGAAGCCAAAGAAGATACAGACTTCATGCCACTGTCTGTCGAATATAAAGAAAAATATGCTTCATCCGGCAGGTTCCCTGGTGGATTTCTGAAGAGAGAAGCAAGATCTTCTGATTATGAGATACTTATTTCGCGTCTGGTCGACAGAGCATTGAGACCTCTGTTTCCTGATGATTATCATGCAGAAACGTTTGTCACAATAAATCTTGTTTCGGCTGATATGGATATCATTCCCGATGCCCTTGCAGGATTAGCAGCATCAGCAGCACTTTCAGTTTCTGATATTCCATTTAATGGTCCGATGTCGGAAGTAAGGGTTGCCAGGATAAACAAGAAATTTGTTGTTAATCCAACTGCAACCCAACTCAAGGATGCAGACATTGATCTTATGGTTGGAGCAACTTACGACAATATCCTCATGGTTGAGGGTGAAATGAAGGAAGTTTCCGAAGAAGAAATGCTGGAAGCTCTTAAAATTGGTCACGACGCTATCAAAATACATTGCAAGGCCCAGATGGAATTTGCTGCAGAACTTGGCAAAACTGTCAAGAGGGAATATTGCCATGAAGATAAAGATGAGGAACTGAAGAAGAAGGTTTGGGATGAAACTTATTCTAAATGTTTTGAAGCAGCTAAATCTTTAACTGCTGATAAACATAAGAGGATTGAAACATTCGAAGCCATTGTTACAGATTTTCTTGGTCAGTATACCGAAGAGAATCCTGTCAATGAAACACTTGTCAAAAAGTACTATCACGACGTAATGAAAGAAGCATCACGGCGTCTTGTTCTTGATAATAATGTTCGTCTCGATGGTAGACGTCCTGACGAAATCCGGCAAATAATTTGCGAAATAGATCCGCTTCCTGCAACTCACGGATCAGCACTTTTCACAAGAGGTGAAACACAGTCCCTTACCACGGTTACATTAGGTACAAAACTTGATGAGAAGATCATAGACGATGTTCTGAACAAGGGAACAGAGAAATTCACACTTCATTATAATTTTCCTCCATTTGCGACAGGTGAAGCCAAGGCATACCGTGGAGTTGGCAGACGGGAGATCGGTCATGGTAATCTTGCACACCGCGCTCTTAAAAATATGATGCCCGCTGACGAGGAAAATCCTTACGCTATACGGGTTGTCTCAGACATTCTGGAATCTAACGGTTCCTCTTCCATGGCGACTGTTTGTGCCGGAACACTGGCTCTCATGGATGCTGGTGTTAAGCTGAAGAAACCTGTTTCAGGAATTGCAATGGGGCTCATTTCAGATAAGGAAACAAAGAAATATGCTATTCTTTCAGATATCCTGGGCGATGAAGATCATCTTGGGGATATGGATTTTAAAGTAACCGGAACCCGCGATGGTATAACCGCCACTCAGATGGATATAAAAGTTGAGGGTTTGTCATTTGAGATACTTACAAAAGCTCTTAACCAGGCAAAAGCAGGGAGATTACATATTCTCGATATAATGAGTCAGACAATTGCTGAACCTCGTCCTGAGCTTAAGCCTCATGCCCCAAGGATTGAAATGCTAACTATTCCTAAGGAGCTTATTGGCGCATTGATTGGTCCGGGTGGCAAAGTGATCCAGGAGATTCAGCGTGTTACAGGCGCTACTATAATTGTTGAAGAAGTTGACGGTCATGGAGATGTAAACATTTTTGGCGAGAATGCCGAAGTAATTACTGCTGCTCTTGATTGGGTCAAAAAAATTGTGACAGTTCCCGAAATAGGTCAGGTTTACAAAGGAAAAGTCAAAACAATTGTACAATTCGGTGCTTTTGTAGAAATTCTTCCGAATAAAGACGGTCTTGTTCATATCTCAGAGATCGAATGGAGAAAAATAGATAAAGTTGAGGATGTTCTTAAAGAAGGTCAGGAAATCGAAGTTAAGATTATTGATATTGATCCTAAAACAGGAAAAATAAAATTATCAAGGAAAGAGCTTCTTCCCCGGCCTCCGCGTCCGGAACCGGAAAAGAGGAATCCTGAACAAAATCAGAATAAATAATATGAGCCGGCTCTTTAAAAGCCGGCTTTCTTATTGCCATATCACTTCCAATTTATAAATTTGATTAATTGAAATCACAATTGCTTACTGGGATGAAGATTATATATAACTATGTAGTTATAGAAGGAAATATCGGCGCTGGAAAAACGACCCTCGCCAGCAGAATTGCCGATCAATTCAATGCCCATCTTATTCTTGAGAAATTCGCTGACAATCCTTTCCTTCCAAAATTCTATGACGACCCGGCAAAATATTCATTTCCTCTTGAACTTTCATTTCTTGCAAGCAGATACAAACAACTAAAGGAAGAACTCGTTCCCCAGGATCTATTTAAATCATTTTCCGTTGCAGATTATTACTTTATGAAGTCGCTGGTGTTCGCTGCTTCAACTCTTACGGGTGACGAATATAATCTTTACAGGCAAATCTTTAATATTATTTATGGATCGCTTCCGAAACCCGATATCTACGTATATCTTCATCTCAATCCGGAGAGATTAATGGAAAATATCAGAAAACGAGGTCGTAATTATGAGAAATCAATAACAAAAGATTATCTCCGGAGAATACAGGAAAGCTATTTCGCTTTTTTTAAACAGGATCCTGAGAATAAATATCTTGTTATTGATATCAATGATATAGATTTTGTGGCAAATGAAAATCATTATTCAAAAATTATTGATACCATATTTTTTGATAATTACCCTCTGGGTCTTAATAAAGTCATACTTTAGACAACCTTAACCGTGAATCGTATAACTTTCTTTTATAATTATATAACTGGAATGTTTGTTTAGTTCACATCTTTACATTCTCTGAAAGATTTATCTAATCAATGAAAATTGCAAAAAACTTCAGTACTTGCCAATAACAGCTAAAGAAATGAGTTTAAAACATGGACGAAGATTTATATAAAATGAAGTCAGGTATTTATCGGCATCAATTATATTAGATATCGTAATAGCTTGTGTAGCTACAATTTATAAAAAAAAGCCAATTCGTTTGCTGCAGTCACATATTTTTTCTTAAATTGCTTAAGTTTGACTATTTTATTATAAATTTGCATTATGGTTAATACCTTTTAGTTGAATATCCTTAAATAAGTCATCAAGTTATCATAAACAAATAACATTTTTAATTATGAAAAATTTCAGAAACTATTTTATCCTTATCCTTGTCGCAGCCGTACTGTCAAGTTGCAGCGGGTTGAATAAGATGAAGAAAAACTCAAACTTAGTTAAGTACGAAGTTACTCCAAAAGTTCTTGAAACACATGCAGGTATGGTTGCCGTTACAATTAAAGGCACATTCCCGGCCAAGTACTTCGATAAGAAAACTACAGTTACAGCTACTCCCGTTCTTACCTATGCTGGTGGGGAAACTGCTTTTGATAAAGTTCAGGTTCTTCAGGGCGAAAGTGTACAGGCAAATAATAAGGTTATTACGGCAACAAGTGGTGGGGATTTCACATATACAGCGACAATTCCTTACAAAGACGCAATGAAAATGTCGCAACTGGTTTTAAGAGTTAAAGCTGTCAGAGGCAAGAAATCACTTGATTTTGATCAGGTTAAACTTGCTGACGGTGTAATAGCTACCTCCACACTGGTTGAGAAAGATTCAAGGACAATTGGAATGAAAGATAATTATGTAAGAGTAATTCCTGAAGCTCAATTGGCAGATATTAATTATAAGATAAACAGAGCTGATATTGACAGCAAAGAACTAAAAGCTGAAGATATTGCCCTGTTGAAAGAATATATTGCAAATGTAAGCGCTGATCCAAATCGCCAGTTGAAATCGACTGAGATCAGCTCTTATGCTTCTCCTGACGGATCAATGAAAATTAATGCTCCACTTTCTGAAAAAAGAGGCGCAACAGCCGATAAATTCATGAAGAAAGAATTTTCCAAAGTTGAAGCTGCAAAAGCTCCGGGTTTCTTTAATGAAAAAACTACTCCTGAAGACTGGGACGGTTTTAAATCAGAAGTAGAGGCTTCAAAGATTCAGGATAAAGATCTGATCCTTCGTGTTCTCTCTATGTATTCTGATCCTGACGTTCGTGAAAAAGAGATCAAAAACATGAGCTCAGCATTTGAAGTTCTTAAAACAGACATCCTTCCTAAACTCAGAAGATCAAAAATGACTGTCAATACTGACCGCGTTGGCCGTACTGATGAGCAGATCCTTGCACAGATGAGATCAGATCCTAAAGTATTAGGTATTGAAGAACTGCTTCGCGCTGCAACTCTTACAAACGATCCTAACGAACAGCTTAAGTTCTATCAGACAACAGCAGAACTTTTCCCGAAATGTATCCGCGCTAAAAATAACATGGGTATCACCTATATGACATTGGGCAAAACCGATGATGCAATTGCAGAATTTGAAAAAGCAAAAGCTATTCAGAATAACGACGTTGTAAAAAATAACCTTGGCTTTGGTTCTCTCGTAAAAGGTGACCTTGCAAAAGCTGAAGAATATTTTAATTCAATGACAGCTGCTACACCTGAATCAAAATATGGTTTAGGCATCATCGCAATTACAAAAGGCGAATATGATAAAGCAGTTAATTACTTTGGCAATGAGCCTAGCTTCAATAGTGCATTGGCTCTCCTGTTGAAAGGTGATGTAAACAAAGCAAAATCGACTCTTGAAGCTGTTAAAGATCCGGGCAAAAACGGTAAAGTTTCATATCTTAAAGCTGTTGTTGGTGCCAGACTTGATGACAAGAATTATGCAATGAATAACCTTCGCGATGCAGTTGGTTTTAAATCTGACTGGAAAGGTTATGCAAAAACAGACCTTGAGTTTGCAAAATTCTTTAATGATGATACTTTCAAATCAACTGTTCAGTAAGAATTTACTTTAATATAAAAGGCTGCTCTGGTGGGCAGCCTTTTTTATTGTTTTATTGGTTAGGTTTATTGATTTCCCAAAGCACTATCCCAACACTTATTGCTATATTGAATGAATGTTTTGTACCGAACTGGGGAATTTCTACACAAAGATCGCAACTATTAACAATATCCTGATCTACCCCATTTACTTCATGACCAAAGACAAGAGCATAGCCCTGATTTTTTTCAATTTTTAAATTCTGCAATTCAATCGAGCCTTCAGCCTGTTCAACAGCGATTATTTTGTACCCTTTATCTTTAAGTTCATTAATTGCATCCTTTGTCTGGCTATAGTATCTCCAGGCCACAGATTCGGTCGCGCCGAGCGCTGTTTTTTGTATCTCTCTGTGAGGAGGGGTTGATGTGATTCCACAAAGATAAATTGCCTCGGTTAGGAAGGCATCTGCAGTCCTGAAAATTGAACCTACATTGCTTTGACTTCTTACGTTATCAAGAACAATTACAAAAGGCGCTTTTTCAGTACTTTTGAATTGTTCGATTGTCTTCCTTCCGAGTTCCCTGTTCTGAAGCTTACGCATGATTTTTATGCTAAAATAAGTAATTAATCTCTTAATTTTGTTATTTTGTTGCGGGTGCTCTTTTGCAAATGTCCAGGTACAAAATTTAACTTTTACAAAATGAATGTTCATGAATTTCAGGGTAAGTCTTTACTGAAAGCTTACAATGTTGACATCCAGGAAGGCTTTGTCGCAGAAACTCCTGATCAGGCTGTAACAGTTGCAAAACAATTACAGGAAAAATTCGGGAGCCGGTTCTTCGTTGTGAAGGCCCAGATTCATGCCGGAGGCAGAGGAAAAGGCGGAGGCGTGAAGCTGGCAAAATCAGTAGATGAAGCCGGCGAGATAGCAGGAAGGATGCTTGGAATGAAATTAGTTACGCCTCAGACAGGAGCAGAGGGTAAAAAAGTAAATAAGGTACTTGTTACGCAGGATGTCTATTATAAGGGAGAATCGGAAACTGAAGAATTTTACATAAGCCTGCTTCTAAACAGGGATAAAGGGCGTTACATCTTTATGTTTTCTCCTGAAGGCGGAATGTCAATTGAGGAAGTGGCCGAAAAATCACCTGAACTTATTTTTACCGAGGAAATTGATCCTGGAATGGGGGTATTGCCATTTCAAACCAGAAATATTGCATTTAAGTTAGGATTATCAGGAACAGCGTTTAAAAACATGCAGAAATTTCTTTCCGGAATTTATGAAACATTTATTGGTTGCGATGCTCAATTGCTTGAAATAAATCCGGTTCTAAAAACTAGCGATAACAGGATATTAGCAGTAGACTGCAAGCTCGTCATTGATGATAATGCTTTATTCCGTCATCCGGAACTGCTGGCAATGAGAGATCTTAACGAAGAGGATCCGGTTGATGTTGAGGCTGGAACACATAATCTGAACTTTGTGAAATTAGATGGTAATGTTGGTTGTATGGTTAATGGCGCCGGGCTTGCAATGGCAACAATGGACATAATTAAACTTTCGGGTGGATCACCAGCAAACTTTCTTGATGTCGGAGGAGGAGCTAATGCAAAGACGGTCGAAGCAGGCTTCAGAATAATTCTGAAAGACCCTGCTGTAAAAGCAATCCTGATCAATATTTTTGGAGGTATTGTAAGATGCGACAGGGTCGCAAACGGAGTGGTTGAAGCTTATAAGTCAATTGGGAAAATTAATGTTCCGGTAATAGTAAGATTACAGGGAACCAATGCGGAAGAAGCAAAAAAAATAATCGACAATTCGGGGCTTGCCGTCTTCTCTGCAATTTCATTCCGGGAGGCAGCTGAAATTGTAACCAAAGTGTTAAATTAACAAGAGGGTTCGTGTGAAGAAGTTCAAACACCCACGGCTTGTTTATTCCGTATTAAGTTCATTTTTCCTCCTGATAATTCTGATATCCTTTCTTATCATAAAGGCAGTCAGAAGAAACAACCCATCCGCCTACTTCAATAAACGCTGCATCGATTATAAACAAAAGGACTTCAGCAGAAAGCTAAATGACCGCATTGTAGATTATTCAGCTGCAGCAAAATTAAGAGGCATTAAGATATGTAAGGACGATAATGAACTAAATAGAAATATTTCTGAGGGCAAACTGGTAAAAGTAAGGAGTGGAAATAGTTATATAGTTGAAAAAATGTCGTTCAGCTATCCATGCGTAACAAGAGACAGCAAAGCACTAATCGATGAAATAGCCGACAGACTGAATGAGAAAACTTCCCAGAAAGGATTAACAGGAGTCAAATTTTACATCACCTCGATGACGAGGAAAACCAGTAATGTCAAAAGTCTCAGAAGGTTTAACGGAAATGCTTCTGCCAACAGCCCTCATCTCTACGGAAATGCATTCGACATCAGCTACAAAAGATTTGTAGCACGAAAATGGGTCCTGACTAACTGCGATAAGAAATATCTTAAAGAGGCCTTAGCGGAAGTTATCTGGCAATTAAGAGCAGAAAATAAGTGCTGGGCTACCTGCGAAAGAATGCAAAGCTGTTTTCATGTTGTTGCCCGGTAATATTATTTCTTGCAGGAATCATCACAATAAGGTTTATTGGCTGATCTTCCGCACCTGCACAATCTTACTTCACCTGGTGCGTCCTCCTTATTCCTTTGCAGATCTTTAATCACAAAATTGCCGGTAATTTTCAGGGGTCCGAACTCAATTACTTCAACAACAACTTTTGATTTTTTTTCATTCTTTTCTTCCATACCCGAAAATTTAGCCAATAAAACCTGCTTTTCTGTGCTGGCCATCGCAGAAAGGCATATGATCGCTAACTCCGCAACGGCATATTGAGACCATACTATCGTGCACCTCTTTTTTATTTCCGCTATATAACAGTGTGAAGCTGCCTTTCAGTACAATGGGGCCATCAGGCATTATTTTTACAGAGACCGGTTCTTCATTTGTGCCATCCCCATCGGTATTCATGAGTTCAGGCCTTCTGAAATTAATATGATTCAACTGGTCGCTGCCAACTGACTCGTTTTTAGTTTCATCGTTCCATTTCCAGGCTAAAGCCTCCGTCGGACATAGATTTACAACCTCGATAATTCGTTCAGTTGAAGCACCCTCCATATCGACCCATGGTCTTTTACTTGGATCAAAAACCTCCAGAAGCTCACGGTAACAATATGAAGCATGAATACATGCAGAAGGTTTCCAATAAACTGTAATATCTTTGTTTTTATATCGTCTGCCTCCTGAGAATTGGCTTTCATTTTTTTCCATCACCACTAAAAAATTTTATTCTCACACACAGCACGCAATTTAGTATTATTTATAAACATTCGGATTGAAGTGATAGTTCGAATATTTATATTTGTGTTATATCACATTTAGAATGAACAATATTCTATTGACCTGGAAATCTTTTCGAACTATAAATTATGATCTGTAGCGCCTGGGCATTAGGATTGGGCTTGATCTTATCCGAGCCCTTTAATAGTTTGATCCTGACTCTATTGGCTCTGCTGATAGTAATCTGTACCATAGTAATTTATTTTTCAATAAAACTTAAGAAAGTAAATCATGAGCTGCTTGAAAGAAATAAGCAGATTTCTGATTTGAATGCCGACCTCAGGCATTCCAATGAAGAGCTTGCAGGCCAGAAAGATCTCATGACTAAAAAACATATTGAAACGGATAAGTTCTACGAGAGCCTGGTCCAGTCTGCAAATGATGGGATCTCTTTTTATGACAGAAGCTGGAATCTCAGATTCTGTAATTCTGCTTTCTACTCAATGATCGGTTACGACAGAAACTCCTATAACTCTTTAAATCCTCAGGATCTTATACATCCTGACGACCAGGATTACAACCTGAGAAGAGAGCAATCATTGGTTAATAACGGATTTTTTGAGACTGAATTGAGGATGAAACACCGATCAGGCCATTATATGAACCTGTCCACAAGATCGGTTACCGTGAGAAGTGAAACCGGAGAAGTTCTTGGAGCTCTAACTATTTCACGCGACATTACGCGATTAAAACAGATTCATGAAGATCTCATCAAAGCGAACATTGGAGCTGAATCGAGCAAAAAATTAAAATCAACATTCCTTGCTAATATCTCACATGAGATACGTACTCCGCTCAATAGCGTGGTCGGATTCTCCAATCTGCTTTTGTCAAATAATCTTACAAATGAAGTGAAGGAAGAGTACATCGATCATATTAATCATAACAGCGAAAAACTGCTGCAGATAATAGGTGATATAATCGATCTTTCCCGGCTTGAGAGTTCTCAGATTCAGATTACATATGAGGAAGCTTCACTTAATATGATAGTCAATGAAATTATTGAGGAAGCACGTCAGGTTATAAGGCGAAATGAGAAGCCGATTATTTTAAATGTAAAAAATCATTTTGAAGAACTGGGCGATCTCATATTTACTGACAGGATTTGGCTTAAAAGAGTGTTGAATCATCTGATGGACAATGCAATAAAATTCACGCTCGAAGGATCAGTTGAATTTTCATACTCATTGGAAAACCAGAATATTGTTTTCAGAATTAGAGATACAGGTATCGGAATCAATAAAGAAAATATCGGACGCATTTTCGAGGAATTCAAACAGGAATTTGACGGTCATCATCGTCCTTTTGAAGGCTTGGGTATAGGACTTACTCTTGCAAAAGAGGTTGTGGAAAGAATGGGTGGCAAAATCGACGTCCAATCAGAAAAAGGAGTGGGTTCCGAATTTAGTTTTTCAATTCCATACAGACCTGCCGGGAGCAGAGGTACAAGATCATCCGGCAAAAAAGATCAGACAAGCATTACAATTGATTGGAGTAATAAAAAATGTCTGTTGGTCGATGATAATAAAGATGTTCTGATCTATCTCAACAGGATTCTAATTGATACCGGAGTTACTATTCTTACTGCCAGATCAGGACTGGAAGCGCTTGAACTGATCAAAATCACTCCCGATATCAACGTTGTTCTGCTCGATATGCAGATGGCTGAAATGAACGGAATTGAGGCAACTAAAGAAATCAGAAAGATTCGTAAGGATATTCCTATTATAGCCCAGACTGCCTTCATTTTTGAAGATGACAAGGATATCATCCTCGAAGCCGGATGTGACGCTTGTCTGATAAAACCAATTCGGAGAGATCATCTGCTGACGGTAATGTCAAGCTTTGTGAAATCGAATTGACTCCCACTTAATACTTCCATAAACAGAGAACTCTGTAATTTTTTTTCAGCCCAATTAGGGCAAAGTCTAAGAATGTCTCGAATGACAAACTGACCTCCGAATTTTTATTCTTACTTTGTAGTAAATGTCAAATAACCAATTTGCCGATATTATTCTGCCATTTGCAGTCAAAGGAAGATTCACTTACAGAATCCCTGATGAACTGTCAGGAATGATCAATACAGGCATGATGGTTACTGTTCAGTTCGGAGGAAGAAATCTGTATTCCGGAATTGTAAGTGCTATTCATAATAATACTCCTGATATCAGAAATGTTAAATCAATATTGAAGATAAATGATAACACGCTCATAATAAACGAGACCCAATTGAAATTGTGGAATTGGATTTCTGAATACTACTTATGTACTGAAGGTGAGGTAATGAAAGCTGCATTACCGAATGAGATAAGCCTGAACAATTTTAAACCACGTTTTGAAACCTTCATTACGCTTACTGAAAAATTTTCTGAGTCCAGACTGCATGAGATACTCGACACGTTAAGGAAAGCTCCGAAACAGCAGGAGGTATTATTCTCTTATATCCGACTAACAGGTTATGAATCAGGAAAAGAAGTATTACCTGTTAGTAAATCGTTGCTTCTTTCAGAATCACAATGCTCTTCAGGAATTCTGGAGTCAGTTATTGCAAAAGGTTACCTGAAGGCGGTTTCTCATCCTGTTTCAAGGATTTCTGAGAAGGATGACTATAAAGAGCCGATAAAAGAATTGAGCGAGGCACAGGCAAAAGCCTTCAATTCAATACAGGCCCGGTTTGCTGACAAAGATATCGTATTGCTTCATGGAGTTACCTCAAGCGGCAAAACAGAAATATATATTCATCTAATTGAAGAACAATTAAAGAAAGGAAAGCAGGTTCTTTACATGCTGCCCGAAATCGCTCTTACAACCCAGATAATTCTCAGACTGAAAAGGCATTTTGGAGCAGTCACAGGTGTCTATCATTCCCGTTTCAGCGATCCTGAAAAAGTGGAAATATGGAAAAGAGTAGCAGGCAAGGATTCCTCAAACAGTTACAAACTGATTCTCGGAGTAAGATCATCTCTCTTCCTGCCATTTTCTGACCTGGGACTGATTATTATTGATGAGGAACATGACGGTTCATATAAACAACAGGATCCCGCTCCACGTTATCATGCTCGCGATTCTGCAATTATGCTGGCAGCAATGCATAATGCTAAAACGATTCTGGGTTCTGCTTCTCCATCAATTGAAAGCTATAGTAATGCCGTCAATGGAAAATATGGTTTAACAGAACTAAATGAGAGATACGGATTTATAAAGCTTCCTGTCATTATTCTTGCAAATACCCGTGAGGCTTATAGGAAAAAACTTATGGTTTCTCATTTTACTCCTGAGTTACTCCAGGCCATGGATGAAGCTCTCTCAAAAGAAGAACAAATAATTCTCTTCCAGAACCGAAGAGGATTTGCGCCGTATATTGAGTGTTCGGAATGCGGCTGGATCCCGGTGTGTTTTCAATGCTCCGTTAATCTCACATATCATAAAGGGATCGGGAAACTTGTTTGTCATTATTGTGGTTACACAACCAGTATGCCATCAAAATGCGATAACTGTCATTCTTCAGCCATGGTGACAAGGGGGTTCGGAACTGAAAAGATTGAGGATGAAATTAAAATTGTCTTTCCATCTGCCAGAGTTGCCAGAATGGATCAGGATACTACACGGAATAAAAATTCTTTCCATAAATTAATCAGAGCATTTGAGGAAAGGCGGATAGATATACTTATCGGAACTCAGATGATTTCAAAAGGCCTCGATTTTGAAAATTTAACTGTTGTTGGAATTTTAAATGCCGATAATTTATTAAACTATCCCGATTTCAGGGCTCATGAAAGAAGTTTCCAGCTTATCGAGCAGGTCAGCGGAAGAGCTGGCAGGAGGCAGAAACAAGGCAAGGTCGTGATCCAGACTTCCGACCCCGCTAACAGGATCATAAGACAGGTTCTTCGTCATGATTATACCGGAATGTTCAGGATGCAGACTGAAGAAAGGGTAAGTTTCAACTATCCACCCTTTTGCCGGATGGTCGAAATCAGTATAAAACATAAAGACAGAGCACAGTTAAATTACTTTTCAGATATTCTTGGACGGGATCTCAGGGAGATATTCGGTAAGCGGGTTTTGGGACCAGAATCCCCTATAATTTCTCAGGTTCAGTTGTGGTATATCAAAACAATTCTTCTTAAGATCGAAAGAGATAAACCCCCGGCAAAAGCAAAACAATTTATAACTGAAGCAATTGACAGGCTCGCAAAAGAGAAGGGCGCCTCGGGACTAAAGATTGCGGTAGATGTGGATCCGTACTAAAAAGTCAAAAATTAAAAGTCAAGAGTTAAAACACGAAAATCAATCAAAGTCAATCTTCCGTACTCTGTGTGCTTCTCTGGCTTTAGCTTCGCCGTGCTACTCGCTTCCTCTGTAAGTTCTCAAATCCTTTGCGATCTTTGCGCAAAATCTTTGCGACCTTTGCGGTTAATGGATTTAAAAGATGCTATTTTTGAACAAAATAAACTCAAAATATGAAAATTGAAGTATCAAACGGAGAGATTATAGATAAACTGACAATTTTGCAGATAAAACTGGAGCGCATTAAAGATGCATCGAAACAAATAAATCTCCGGAAAGAATTCAACGAACTTTCTAAAGTTACAAAATCAATTATAAGTACTTCGGATGTTTTGTATAAGTCATTATATGAAGTCAATTGTGAATTATGGGATATTGAAGATCATATCCGTGATCTTGAAAGGAAAAAGGATTTTGGTGATGATTTTATCTCAACTGCAAGGGCTGTCTATGTTACGAACGACAGGCGTTCGGAGATTAAGAGAGAAATCAATATAAAAACTTCCTCGGGTCTTATCGAGGAGAAATCATACGAGAAATATTGAAATGCGTCTGTTAGTTATAAGAACTTCAGCCATGGGCGATGTTGCCCTCACCGTTCCGGTATTAAGAGGGATGAGAGAACAGTTCCCGGATGTTGAAATGATCTTAATAACGCGGGCTTCGTTCGAACCTTTTTTCTTAAATATTGAGGGTTTGAAGCTCTTCCTTCCGGATCTCAGGAAAAGGCATAAAGGGCTTCCGGGATTAGTACGTATTTTCGAAGATGTCAGCCGGCAGTCTGAAATTGACTATGTCATTGATCTGCATGATGTTTTGCGATCCAAATTATTGAGGTTCTTATTCAGGTTTAAAGGAATACCTTCCGCTACCATTGATAAAGGACGTCGGGGGAAAAGATTACTTATTACAGGGAAAAATAAAAATCAGCTCAAGCATTCAGTTGAAAGGTACTGCGATGTTTTTGCAAAAGCCGGATATCCTGTCGTACCCTCAAAAGGGCAATGGATAGTCCCTTCTCCTGAAATTCATTTGAGTCCGGTCTTCACAGACTATATGCAAGGTGTTTTGAATATTGGAGTTGCACCATATGCAAAACATAATCTGAAAATGTGGCCTGAAAATAATATGATAAGGCTTCTTGAATTAATTTCAGAAAAGAATAAATGCAGATTCTGGTTGTTCGGTGGTACTGACGAAAAAGATAAACTTGTTGAATTCCAGAAAAAAATCCCGGATTCAATAAATCTTGCCGGAGAATTGAATCTCAGTGAAGAACTACTCTTTATGACCAGACTCGATCTGATGATTGCCATGGATTCTTCAAATATGCACATGGCGGCCTTAGCCGGTACAAAAGTCATTTCAATTTGGGGTGGCACGGATCCTTTAAGCGGATTTTCCGCCTGGATGCAACCCGATAATTTTTCAATACGCATACCAGTCGACGAATTGAAGTGTCGGCCATGTACGATCTATGGCAAAGGAAAAACCAAAAACGGTTTTGCATGTATGAAGTTGCTGACTCCGGAACTGGTTTTTAACAGAATAGATAAATTGGTATTATCAACTTTAACTATAAAGTAAAATAACCACAAAGCACACAAAGAAGGCACAAAAGGCACAAAGTTAAAACACTATAAGATAGATCTTTGTGACCTTTGCGTAATACCTTTGTGACCTTTGTGGTTAAAGGATTTCGATTATTTAAAACTTATTTATCATGAACTTTGAAGAGGAACAACCCCGGGGTTTAAGAAGATTCTCATCTGGAATGTCAAAGAATAGACTTTTCGTTCCATTATTGATTCTTGTTATCGTACTTGTCGTATTTACTTTTCACAATACTGGAAAGCATGCAGAAATGGATCCCGCTGACCTTGTCAATCCATTAATGGGAACAGACTCAAAATATGAACTTTCTAATGGCAACACATATCCCGCAATAGCTCTGCCATGGGGAATGAATTTCTGGACTCCACAGACGCGTAATATGGGGAACGGCTGGAGTTACACCTATGCTGACAATAAGATTATGGGAATCAAACAGACCCATCAGCCAAGTCCGTGGATAAATGACTATGCTGCATTTTCCTTAATGGCTATAACCGGTAAAATCAAGGTAGGAGAAAAAGAAAGAGCATCATGGTTCTCACATAAGGCAGAAGTTGCAAAACCGTATTATTATAGTGTTTACCTTGCTGATTATGATGTTACTGCAGAGTTGACACCAACCGAACGGTCTGTTGTATTCAGGTTTACATTTCCTCAGAGTGATTCCTCTTTTGTTTTAATTGACGGATATAACAAAGGATCGATGGTGAAAATTATCCCTGCAGAACGAAAAGTCATAGGCTATTGCAGGAATAATCATGGAGGAGTACCATCAAATTTTCACAATTATTTCGTCGCGGTATTTGATCATGATTTTACTTATTCAAATACATGGCACGGCGATACTTTAAATGCAAACAAACTTGAAGAAGAGGGATATCATGCAGGAGCGGTGCTTGGTTTTAAAACTAAAAAAGGCGAAAAGATAAATGTCAGGGTAGCTTCCTCATTTATCAGTGCGGAACAGGCGTTATTAAATCTTACCCGTGAAACAGGCAATAAAGATTTCGAAACAATAAAAAATGAGGGACATGAAGCCTGGAATAAGCAGCTTAACCGTATTGAAGTTGAAGGTGGCACATCCGACCAGATGCGGACCTTTTATTCATGTCTTTATAGGATGATTTTATTCCCCAGGCAGTTTTTTGAAATAAACGAAAAAAACGAGATAGTTCATTACAGCCCGTATAATGGGCAGGTTCTTCCGGGTTATATGTTTACAGATAATGGATTCTGGGACACATTCAGGGCTGTGTTCCCGTTTTTTACCCTTATGTATCCCGATGTTGACGAAAAAATTATGGAAGGCCTGGTCAATACTTATAAAGAGAGCGGATGGCTTCCCGAATGGGCAAGTCCGGGTCATCGCGACTGTATGATAGGCTCCAATTCTGCCTCGCTTATTGCAGACGCATATATTAAAGGGATAAGAGGTTATGACATCGATACGTTGTACAAAGCGATATTGAAAAACACATTGGGTTTGGGCCCTGTTTCGTCTGTTGGGCGTTTAGGTGCTGATTATTATAACAAGATCGGATATGTTCCCTACAATGTGGGAATCAATGAAAATGCAGCAAGGACGCTTGAATATGCATATGCTGATTTTTGCATATGGCAGATTGCTAAAGGATTGCATAAACCTAAGGAAGAACTGGATCTTTATGCAAAACGTGCGATGAATTACAAAAATGTTTTTGATGAAGGCAGAAAACTTATGAGGGGACGTAATCTGGATGGGACTTTCCAGTCACCTTTCAGCCCATATAAATGGGGTGATGCTTTTACTGAAGGGAACAGCTGGCATTATACATGGAGCGTTTTTCAGGATGTTGCAGGTTTAGTTGATCTTATGGGAGGCAAAGAAAATTTTATAGCAAAACTCGATTCCGTTTTTCAGGTTCCCCCGGTTTTTGATTATTCTTATTATGGTGTGGTAATTCACGAAATCCGTGAGATGCAGATTGCAAACATGGGTAATTATGCACATGGTAATCAGCCAATTCAACATATGATCTACCTTTACAATTATGCAGGTCAGCCATGGAAAACGCAGTACTGGGTAAGGACCGTTCTTGATAAGCTCTATAATTACACACCTGATGGATATTGCGGTGATGAGGATAATGGACAAACGTCAGCATGGTATGTTTTTTCAGCTCTTGGATTCTATCCGGTTACACCCGGATCCGATCAATATGTTATTGGTTCTCCGTTATTTAAAAAGGCAACTCTTATATTTGAAAACGGAAAGAAGCTCGTGATAAATGCTCCGGAGAATTCAAAGGAAAATGTCTATGTAAAAGATATTATTTTTAACGGCAGAAAAATAACAGATAATTTTTTCAGGCATAGCGACCTGCAAAAAGGCGGAACTTTAATTTTCAGGATGAGTCCTGTTCCTGAAAAAATGAGAGGTATAAAAGATGAGAATTTTCCGTATTCAATGAGTACAAAATAACCTCATCACCCATTGGTGTGAAAAATTCATTTTAACCGCAAAGCACGCAAAGTAGGCGCAAAGTTCGCAAAGTCAATATTATAAATAAGTTCTTTGCGTCCTTTGCGAAAAATCTTTGCGACCTTTGCGGTTAATGGATTTCGACTTTTTCAACAAAAAACAAACATTTAGGGGTGAGGTAAAACGAATATAAAATGACACGCACTAATTATTTTATTATTTTCATTTTGGCTATTGGAATTTTTACATCAAGCTGCCAAAACCATCAGGTTCAGATATCCGGAACAAAAAAAACAGTCTCCGGATATTACCAGGAGCAATACCGCCCTCAATACCACTTTTCTCCGAAATCGGGCTGGATGAATGATCCAAACGGACTGGTTTATTTTGATGGTGAATATCATTTGTTTTACCAGTATTATCCCGACAGCACTGTATGGGGCCCAATGCACTGGGGCCATGCAGTAAGTAAGGATCTGCTTCGCTGGAGACATTTGCCTGTCGCTCTGAACCCTGATTCACTTGGATATATTTTTTCAGGTAGCGCTGTTGTTGATGTGAATAACACAACAGGATTCGGATCAGTTGAGAAACCTCCGATGGTCGCAATATTTACTTATCATAACCCTGTTCTCGAAAAAAGTGGCAGTAACACTTTTCAGAATCAGGGGATTGCATACAGTCTCGATAAGGGCAGATCCTGGACAAAGTATTCAGGAAATCCGGTATTAAAAAACCCGGGTATCCGTGATTTCAGGGATCCGAAAATGTTCTGGAATCCAGATTTAAAAAAATGGGAGCTCATTTTGGCAGTAAAAGACAGAGTGCACATATATTCATCCTCTGACATGAAGTCGTGGACCTTTGAAAGTGAGTTCGGGAAGAGTATAGGAGCTCATGGAGGAGTATGGGAATGCCCTGATCTTTTTCCAATTGACATAGCAGGATCTGCGGTGAAAAAATGGGTTATGCTCGTTAGTATTAATCCCGGAGGACCAAATGGAGGTTCAGCAACTCAGTATTTTACAGGAAATTTTGATGGACATAAATTTGTTCCCGATGAAACTGAAATAAAATGGGTGGATTGGGGCCGCGACAATTATGCTGGTGTGACCTGGTCAAATGTACCTGAAAAGGATGGAAGACGAATTTTTATCGGGTGGATGAGCAACTGGGATTATGCAACCGTTGTGCCTTCTACATCGTGGCGCAGCGCCTTGACAATTCCAAGGGAGCTGATTCTTATATCTGATAATGGACATTATTTCCTTTCTTCCATGCCGCTGAGGGAATTCGGCGATCTCCGAATTAAATCTGATACTGCTTCAGTCAGAATGCAGAGCTTTGATGGGGAGAAAGAAATTCCGACTCAAAAAATATCTCTGATGCAAAGCGAGATGTTATTTGGGTTTGAGCTCACATCTTCACCATCTGATACTGTTGGCATTATTCTCTCGAATGATATAAATGAAAAACTGATAATCGGTTATTCAAAATCTCACAGACAATTATATGTTGACAGGAGAATGGCGGGTAAATCAGATTTTTCGGACAAATTCAATGGTATTTCAAGAGCAGAATATGATGCCCGACCAATTTTAAAGCTTCATCTTTTTATTGACGCTTCATCAGTTGAGATGTTTGTCGACGACGGAAGAGTTGTCATGACAAACCTTGTCTTTCCAGACCACTAAGTATACTCACCTTAAATTGTTTTCAAAAGGAGGATCCGGGTTACTGAATAAGGCGGTCATTTTTGGCCTTTCAGGGATATGGCCGGCAAGTGAATAGTTACAATTTTAATCTTATTTTCAACCTTGCCAGCAGAGCAGTCAGTCCAACCATCAGAAGTGCCCAGATAAGCGATCCTGCTATAACGATCAATGGCTCATGCGATTGTTTGTAGATCAGTACAGAAATTCCTGAGCTCCATATCAGATAATAAAGTATGTCGGGTGCGATATAGGTTGTGAGTGAGTTTTCGCCTGCAGGCCTTAAAAATTCTGCCCACCTGATCTTGCCTTTAACATCTGCTATCCAGTATAAGATTATGAATACCAGCATGCTGATACCTGAACATATCATTCCCCAGCTGGGAGTAGCCTGGATTTTTGAAATGATAAACCATCTTCTGAGAAAAAATCCAACAACCAGATAAAGCAATCCTAGTCCTGCAAAAATCGAAATGATCTTCTTAAATTCTTTTGAGGGTATTTGCTTTATAATCAGTCCGGCAATCAGACCTGTAAGTACAATGAGAGGATTATTCCCGCCAATAATGACTCCGAAGATTGATTTGACAGGATCGAGAAAACCAAGAAGCTTCCATGATGAAAGCATATTCATTGCAAGAAAGAAAACAGCAACTATTGATGTTTTGAATATTGAATCGCGGCAAAGAACATATGTAAATGCTGCGACAAGATATGCCCAGCCAATCAAACCAAGTATTCCCCACCAGCTTGTTATTAATGATCCATTGTTCTCAGGACTTCCGGAGCGGAATTTAAATATCAGGAAAACGAATATAGCCAAAGCCAGGATTTTGAAACCTGCAATTGTAAAAAATTTATTATCCTTATCGGGATAATCATTCCAGAAAAGGAATACTGCGATATACATTAGAATCGCCCACAGGTTTTTACTGATTCCGGTCAGTTCAGGATTTACTCTTCCACTGTTAAGCATCAGAACTCCAATTATTATCAGGCTGAGAGACCGGATAACAATATGCCTGCTCATGTCAATATTTGACTGACCCGAGGATATCCTCCTGGCGAATGCAAACGGGATAGCCATCCCGACAATAAACAGAAATCCGGGAAATACCCAATCAGCCAGACCCATTCCGTCGAATTCCGCTGTCCGGTGACCAAGCCATTCAGGAGCAACATTCATGTTCAGATCGTTTACAAACAACATCAGTACCAGAGTGAGCCCTCTCATAATATCTATTGACGAGATCCGGTTATAATTTGTCATTTAACCTTAGATTATTATTATGTAAAGGTTAAAAAAAAACCAATATGAAAAACGGCTTTGATTTTAACGAACGGTGATAAAATGAATTCAATTACTCACAAAAAGTGAACATGTTCAGATGGCTATTGTTATAGGGGAAATATGACTCAAGTCCACGCAATGAACCTAAATGAAAACAATCCCGGTGGATAAATAATTGCAGAGTTTTTTTGGTTGAACCACATGTTGTCAATTTACATACTTATAATCAGATTAATAAAATTAGATGTTGTCTTTTAACTATTTACTATGAAAAGGATCTTTGCAGTGACGGTAACCTTATTTACCTCTTACATATCTTTTGCAGGTGAACCTGAAATTACATTGCCTGACCTCAAAAATACTTTCTTTCAGAACTTTGGATGTGTCGGGTTGGCAACTGCTATTCGGAGGATTTTTCGATAATTCTTATAGGAATTCTTTTTGGTATTTACCAGTTCATTGATATCAAAAAAACTCGCTGCTCATAAATCTATGCTTGATATTTCGAAAATTATTTACGAAACCTGTAAGACATATCTGATACAACAGGGGAGATTCCTAATCTATCTTTTTCTCATAATAGGAGCTGCAATAACATTCTATTTTTTAGGACTAGTAGGCGGAATTACAATTCCAAAAATGATTCTGATACTTACCTGGACAATACTGGGAATTTTGGGATCGTACAGTGTGGCCTGGTTTGGTATAAGAATTAATACGCTTGCTAATAGCAGGGCATCGTTTGCCTCATTAAAAAGTACCGCGTTCAATGTTATGTCGATACCCCTTCAGTCGGGTATGAGTATAGGATTATTGCTGGTTTCAGTTGAACTTATAATGATGCTGGTTATTTTACTTTTCGTTCCCGGCACAAGCGCCGGAGCATGTTTGATCGGTTTTGCAATAGGAGAGTCACTAGCTGCAACAGCGCTCAGGATTGCCGGAGGGATTTTTACAAAGATTGCTGATATAGGTGCAGATATGATGAAGATCTTCTTTAAGCTTCCTGAGGATGACCCACGAAACCCTGGTGTAATAGCTGATTGTACAGGAGATAATGCTGGCGACAGCATTGGCCCAACTGCTGATGGTTTTGAAACTTATGGTGTAACTGGCGTCGCACTTATCTCGTTCATAATTCTTTCAATTGATAATATCCCTTTTCAGGGGACACTGATTGTATGGATTTTTGCGATAAGGCTTATTATGATACTTACCTCAATTCTTGCCTTTTATTTAAATAATTATTATTCGAAGTTACGATACGGTAAATTAGCGGAATTTGATTTTGAGATACCATTGTCTAACCTGATCTGGTTAACCTCATTTATGTCAATAGTAGCAACTTATATTGTAAGTTATTTTTTGATAGGAAGAATTAATAATGGTACGGCTGTTGTTACAGATTTATGGTGGAAACTTTCAACAATAGTAAGTTTTGGAACACTTGCTGCATCGATTATTCCTGAATTCACGAAGGCATTTACCAGTTCACGATCCAGACATGTAAATGAAATTGTTGTAGCATCGCGTGAAGGAGGTGCATCATTGAATATATTATCGGGTATGGTTGCAGGAAATTTCAGCGCTTTCTGGAAAGGCATGGCAATTGTTGCATTAATGACCGGTGCGTATTTTACCAGCCAGCTTGGGTTAGGCCAGCATCTTACTTATCCGGCAGTATTTGCTTTCGGACTGGTGGCATTTGGTTTTTTGAGCATGGGTCCGGTGACAATTGCAGTGGATAGCTATGGCCCGGTAAGCGATAACGCACAATCAGTTTTTGCATTGTCGAGAATTGAAGATATTCCTGGTATTAGCGATGAAATTGAAAAAGATTTTGGTTTTACACCCGACTTCGAAAAGGGAAAACATCTACTTGAGGCAAATGACTCTGCCGGCAATACATTTAAAGCGACGGCCAAACCAGTTCTTATTGGTACTGCGGTTATCGGGGCAACTACAATGATATTCTCAATTATCCTGCTTTTAAAGAAGACCGGGCTGGTACATCTCGAACTTACCGATCCGCAGGTTATATTTGGTTTTATCACAGGAGGCGCTGTGATTTATTGGATCTCCGGGAGTCTTATGCAGGCTGTAACAACTGGTGCATTCCGTGCAGTTGAATATATTAAACAGAATATAAATCTCAATTTGACTGAAGCTGACGTCAGGACTTCTAAAGAAGTTGTAAAAATATGTACTGTTTATGCTCAGGCAGGTATGTGGAATATTTTTGGCGCTATCTTTTCATTAACCCTGGCATTTGCATTTTTTGATCCAAACTTTTTTGTTTCATATCTTATTTCTATTGCAGTATTTGGTCTGTTTCAGGCAATGTATATGGCGAATACCGGTGGTGCCTGGGATAATGCCAAAAAAATTGTTGAAGTTGAATTAAAAGAATCAGGAACCGCTCTTCACGCGGCGATGGTTGTGGGTGACACTGTCGGTGACCCGTATAAGGATACTTCATCTGTTGCATTGAACCCTATTATAAAATTTTCATCTTTATTTGGCTTATTGGCCGCAGAAATCGCAATTAAATTAAACGAGATGCAGGGAACAGGAACCGGATATACCCGGATAATTGGAACAATATTCCTTCTTTCAGGTTTGTATTTCGTTTATCGTTCATTCTATAGTATGAGAATTAAGAAACTTGAATTGGAAACAGATTTAACTAAGTCCTGAATACTATTTATCGTCTGAAAGGATCGAGTAATTCTCGAAAACCGGGGTCGGTCTTTGCTCTGTTTGCCACTTTTTCATCTCATCAGATGCAGTTTCCATTGCAAAGATTTTTTTCCTGTCCATCCATGATTCTCCCAGAATATTATTCATTAATTTCAGATGCCAGCAGGAGAGTAGAGTCTTAAAAAAAGAACTCAGAACAAAGCATCTTTACCTCCACACTAATGTAATAGACAACACATTTCCGTCGAAAAAAGTTTATTATTTATGACAGGAGTTTTTTGAATTCTGATTCAAAGTTGCGTTTACTCCGTGGTTAAGATTTTTTTGCCATTAAGACACAAAGACACCAAGGTTCAACACAGGAAAAATAAAGCCTGACACTTTTGTGACAGGCTTTTATACAATTAATCGGATCTTATTTCACCTCAAATGATTCGAGGATTTACTATTTGGCAGTAGTAATCACAATATTCCGGAAATCTATCGGACCATGATCACCCTGCAATAAAATCGGACCCGGTTCTGCTTCCTTGCTGTCTATAGCACCGCCTGTAATCCCGGGTATGATAGCATCACAGATCACTGTTTTTCCATTTGCTACAACGGTAACGCGTCTTCCCACAAGGGTAATGTCATATGATTGCCATTCTCCCGGAGCTTTTGCCGCATTTACATTTGGAGTAAGGAAACCGTAGATCCCTCCGAGTAAGACTGAAGAAGGTTCCTGTCCAAGGCAGTCAATTATTTGCAGTTCATATCTTGAGCGCAGATATACTCCGCTGTTGCTTCCGGCCTGATAACGAAATTCTATATGCAGTTTGAAGTCATTGAATTTCTCTTTGGTTATCAGATTGGATCCTGATTTTGGGCTTCTCAGAATGCCATTTTCGACAATCCACTGGTTATTTGGCTTCTGTGATTACCCAGCCATCGAGGTTAGTGCCATTAAATAACTTAACAGGCTCATTCCACACTGTTTCTTTTTCTCTGGCCAGAGTAGGCGCTCTTTCGCCGGTAAATGAATGTTTCTTTCCATCAGGTGTGGTAATTGTACCTGATATTTTATTATTGTCAAGTGTGCCATCAAAATAGAGGTCGTTTGCACCCATCTCCCATTGCGGAGGTATGTTGAAGCTGACCTTTTGTCCGTCGACGGTCACTTTTGAAATTGGCCTTGCACTTCCTGCATCGGCAACGAAATATCCTACGAATGTTTTGAATCCTGATAATTTCACCTCAAGCCACGATGGCGCTGTCTGGTTGTTTCCCATATCAACGGTAAGATCCCAGTGTCCGACTATAGGCTGTTTTCCAGTCTGGGCATAGAGGCCCATAAAAACCAATAGTAAGAGAGCGGTTAAAACTTGTATTCTTTTAATGTTTTTCATTGGATATGTTTTTTAGAATGGAAGTCAAATATAAGCATTTTTGTAATTGTGTAATCATTGAAATTTTAAAGTAAACAACGAACCCTTTCCCGAAGTTGAGTTCACTGAGATTGTTCCGTCATGATTTTGCTTCGCTTCGCTCGCAATGACGTTCATGTAATTAAGCTGCGGTCGTCAGGGCTATTTCTTATTTTTCTGACAAACATAATATGGTTTACCACAAACCTTAGTTCACTCCATGACACCTTATCTCCCAGGATCTCTTTTACGGGTCCCAGTCTAAGATCATCATTTCCATCAAAATGACTCGCAATCAGATCTGTAATCTCCTTAGATACAAATTTATCGATAGGAATTTCTCCTGTCCCGACAAAAAACGACAGATGACTCTCAATGGTTGTTAAACTCAGATTTCTCTCTTCCGCGATTTGTGAAACAGTTTTACCTTGTTTAAATAGATCGAAACTTATTTTCTTTGTATTTTCTTTTATCTTTTTTGGAATCCTTTTCTCAATAATTATTTCTTCAGGTGGGTCAATATTTTCCTTCTCACAATATGAAGTAATCATCTTCAAAAGCTCTTCACCGAACTTTTCTGATTTCTTCTTACCCATGCCTTTTACGGAATTTAGAGCGGGGGAGGATTGTGGCAGAAAATTAGCCAACGTAACCATTGTTTTTTGTGGCAGTATCATATAATGAGGCAGGTTCATTTCCCTGGCTTTTACATTTCGCCATTCCTTTAGCGAAGCGAACAATGCAGGATGCTGAATAGTTCCGGAGGTATCCTCCACGGACCTGGAAGCATGAGATTTGACTTCAGACATATCCAACACCGATTTTGCTTTTGCTTCCAGATACTCACTGATTGTAAATCCTGATTTGACAATATTCAGGCAGGCCAGCTTTGCAATTCCTTCCTTTCTTATTCGCTTCAGAGACTCAGTGGCAGATTTCCTGATTGTTTTATTATCTGTTTCCACTGAAAAGCCAGACAAGATTTCTTTCATAAGTAATTGAAATTTAGCTGAAAAGAATTCAGCAGCCTTCTTCACACGCTCCTGAAGCAGGATATTTGATTCAGCATCACTTTCAGCATTTAAGAGACCAACTAATTGGGGCCGAAATTTTTCAGATACCTCTATAAGCTCGGTCCTGATGCCGGTTAAAGAATTTTCGAGTATTTCCCACGGATTTCCCAGAATGCTCTCACGGTGTTCATTGAGGATTTTCAGACAATAGTTAAAGTTATACATCAAGGGATTGAAATCGAAAAGTTCAGTCAGCAACATTTTTTGATAAGCCTTTTTCGATTCTGCAAGCAGCTTATGGTCAGGTTGATTTTTTTCAGATCCTTTTATAAAATCGGAAATTGAAGGATTATCGATAATACTTCGCTGATTGATCCGGGTGCTCAGAACCAATCCGTTAAGTGTTCGACACCGGCTGAGAGCCACATACACCTGTCCATGGGCAAAAGCAGCCTGTGCATCAATGATGGCTCTGTCAAAAGTAAGACCCTGGCTCTTATGAATTGTTATCGCCCAGGCTAACTTTAGAGGGTATTGGGTAAATGTTCCTATTATTGTCTCCTGAATCTCTTTGGTAGCTTCATCGAGAGTATATTTCATGTTTTGCCATTCCGACATCTCTACCCTGATGGGGTATTCATCATCAGGACACTTAACTACAATTATATCGTCCTCAAAATCTGTTACTTTCCCTATTTTCCCGTTAAAGAAAAGTTTATCCCGTGATAGATCGTTTTTAACAAACATAACCTGGGCGCTTTTTTTCAGAATAAGCTCACTGGCAGTAGGATATGAAAATTCAGGGAATTCGTCCTTAATGGTCGCTGTAAATGAATGACGGTTTGCCTGGAAGTTTCTCCAGCTTCGAATCATTAAGCGTAAGTGCCTGGTAATTGTGAGTTGTCAGGGTTATGTATCCTCCATTTGAATCAGGATCAAAATCAGGAATATATCTTTTGTTAAGTTCGTTCAGAACCTCTGTGTCAACATGATTGTCCCGGATTTTATTAAGCAGATTGATAAAAACCTGATCGTTTTGCCTGTAGATATGTTTCAGCTCAATAGTTACATAATTGGTTCCGCCGAGAGCCCTGCTTCCAAAGAAAAATAGAGAATCATAATATTTCTTTAATATTTCATTATCATCGTCTTTAACTACCGGAGCAAGCTGTTGAAGATCACCAATCATCAGCAACTGGACCCCGCCAAATGGAAGTTGATGGCTTTTATATCTCCTCAGAACGGCATCTATTGCGTCCAGAGTATCTGCTCTTACCATACTTATCTCATCGATAACAAGAAGGTCGAGGCTCTTAATAATATTGACCTTTTCACGGCTCATCTTATAACCTGCCGGTTCTCTCTTATCATCCTGAATACCATGATTATTTCCCTGGAAATAAAGCGATGGAATGAAAGGATGAAAGGGCAATTGAAAAAATGAATGAATGGTTACACCGCCGGCATTTATTGCAGCGACTCCTGTTGGTGCCACGACAATCATTCGTTTTGGGGATGTTTTTTTCAGGTCGTGCAGGAAGGTAGTCTTTCCAGTACCTGCCTTTCCTGTAAGAAAGATATTCTGATTTGTATACCTGACAAAATCAAAAGCTAATTCCCGATCGTGATTAGTAATTTCCATTATATTCTCAAAGGTATTTATTTTGAACGCAGCGAACGTCTCATTTCAAATTTATGAAGGAAATACTATTTAACAAAAAATATTTTGCGCTCGAAACGGAAGTGGACTATTCTTTGTCCGCAGACCTAAGGGAGAAACAAATCCAAACAATCGTGAAACTTGCATTGAAAAAATAGAATTTGATGCTTTATACCTGTTAAAATTACAAAGGAGGGAGTACTTCCAGTGAATTTGTAAGTTCTTACTTGCATTCTTTTAAGTTGAAAAGGTGGATGGAAAAGGCTCGGAAATAGTTACATTTGAAAAAATTAAACTTACATATGAAAAAGCTCGCAGGATTATTACTCTTACTTATTATCATGCAGAACATCAATGCCCAGAAATATGCATATTTAAATAAGGATGAAATTTACAAGTCGATGCCCGATTTTGATTCTGCTACTGTGCAAGTCGAAAAGTTAAGAATTCAGTTTCAGAATCAGCTTGCAGCTATGCAGAACGAGTTGAGCAACAAGACGGCAAGTTTGAATAATGAAAGCGCTACTATTTCTGATTTTTTACGACAAAGCAGACAGGATGAGCTAAAGAATCTGGATGTCCGGATCCAGCTTTTTTCCGTGAAGGCAAATTCTCAACTGGAGGATAAAAAAAATGAATTGCTTCAGCCTATCTTAAGCAAGGGTTGATGTTGCCATAAAAGCTGTGGCTCAAGAACAGGGATTTGTTTTCGTGTTAGACGGAGGGCAATTGCTTTATACCGATGAAAAGAAATGCATTAATATACTGCAGTTGGTGAAGGCAAAGCTGGGAGTGAAATGAGTTTTGAAGGAATAGGTTTTGCAACCAATACTCCAAAATAATTTCTATCTGTGTCAATTTTTACTATTTTTGTTGTCCGAAAACAAGGAAGGAACGCCTTCACCATGGCTACGGCGGTCGAAGCGGGGTGTGGCGCAGTTGGTAGTCCCGAGTACTCGGGATTCGGAATGTAGGGGCCGGAAGGCATAAGTGAAATTGAATAATATCGGGGTGTGGCGCAGTTGGTAGCGTACTACGTTCGGGACGTAGGGGCCGGAAGTTCGAGTCTTCTCACCCCGACTTTTAGGTACTGAAAGTCAATTAGTTACAAATATTTTGTACTTTTTTGTACCTTTTAAGAACAAACCCTGTCAGAAATGGCAGGGTTTTTAATTTTAACTCTAATGCGTTCCTGTTTCATACAATTCAATGAAATTACCGCTTTAGCAGTAAAATGGGAAAAAAAGTCAAACTGACTTGGTCCGTGAAAATGAAATTCTTTCTTTTTTCAATGTTTTCAACCCATTCACTGACATTTATGTTTAGCTGATCAGTCATGTAATTAAAACTGATATTTTGCAAAAGTTGCTGTTTTTCGACCTTTTATGAAAAAACCTATTCATTTCAGTAAGCGTTCGTACAATTCAATGAAATTACCGCTTTAGCAGTAAAATATGCCTTTTTAATGAAAATTAGTATCATTAATCTTAAAATTACTGCCAAAGCAGTAAATAAATGACAAATGCTTGTTTATTTAAATAAAACTGACTATATTTACCGCTATAACAGTAAAAAATGATACAGCCTCAAGAATTAGCAGATATAATCAGGATGCATCGGAAAGCAGCCAAATTAAGTCGTGACAAATTAGCAGAAATGTCTGGCGTTGGTAAAACTGTGATCTACGATATTGAGAAGGGGAAGGAATCTATTCAATTGAATACCTTACGAAAGGTACTCAGTGTATTGAACATCAAAATAGAATTAACAAGTCCACTGATGGATAATTTACGAAACAAGGAACATGAGAAAGGCTAAGATATATGTTAAAGGAGTTGAGGCAGGAACTTTGACTGAATTACTACAAGGGAAAGATTATCTATTTGAATACCTTGACGGGTATGAAGGTCTTGAAGTCTCAAGGACGATGCCAAAAAACGTTAAGGTGTATAAGTTCGATAAATTTCCACCCTTCTTCGATGGATTACTACCAGAAGGGATACAATTGGACGGATTATTGAAAATTAAAAAAATCGATAGGAGCGATCATTTCTCACAATTAATTGCAGTTGGTGATGACATGGTTGGAGTTGTTACCGTAAAAGAATTTGTAGAATGAACGTATGCCCAATAACATATACACCCTGTGGTGAAAATCGTTACAGCGAAGCGGGTCTTAAACTCTTAGCCACTGGGCTGAAGATACTCAACGACCTTGAATATACTGCTGAAGAACAACGAAGAGAGGCTTTCAACCGTGCGGCAAAAATGTCAATTCAGGGAGTCCAGCCTAAGTTAAGTGCTTTACTGAGTATCAAGGATGAAAAATTCATTCTTGTAGATAAGGGCGGCAAATATATACTTAAACCTCAACATCAAATATATATTCAGTTACCAGAGAATGAAGACCTTACAATGAAATTGGCAAACGAGATCGGTTTGGAAATACCTATTCATGGTTTATTGTGGTCAAAGGATAACACATTAACTTATTTCATCAAACGCTTTGACAGGAAGGGACAAAATGATAAAGTTCCTGTTGAAGATTTTGCTCAATTGGCTGGTTTAAGCAGAGATACGAAGTATGATTATAGTATGGAAAAGATAGTTAAGTTGATCGATGATTATTGCACCTTCCCTGCTGTTGAGAAAGTAAAATTGTTTAAGCTGGTCATATTTAACTATTTAATCGGCAATGAAGATTCGCATCTTAAAAACTTTTCCATTATTACCAATGATAATCAGGTTAAGTTATCCCCTTGTTATGATCTGGTTAATTCCACAATCGTATTAAAGGAACAAGATGAAGAAATTGCTTTGCCTTTGAAGGGTAAAAAGAAACATCTTACTCGTAGTATTTTGGTTAATTACTTTGGAATAGAAAGATGCGAACTAACTGAAAAGAGCGTTGAAAAAGTTCTGGAGACAATCTCTTTGGCAATTCCTAAATGGAAGGCATTGATCGATATCAGTTTTTTATCAAAAGATATGAAAGGCAAATACCTCGATTTATTGGATGGACGCATAACTACCTTGAATTTATAAGTAAGGATGGCAGTATACCTTTTTCGGGTAGCTAATTTATACCCGATCAGGTTTATACCCGATCAGGTATAACAAGTTTTCAAAAACTCTCATGCCATTTAATTGTTAAACTTAAGACATTAGAGAGTATTTGCAATAATAGGAGGAATAAAAAATGAAAATTCAAATTGGAATAAAACCGGAAGATACAGTTAAAGTAGCTGATTCACTAAACAGGCTTTTAGCTGATGAACATATTCTGTATATTAAAACAAGAAATGCCCACTGGAACGTGGAGGGACCAGATTTTAGCAGCAAGCATAAATTTTTTGAAGACCAGTATTTGCAGCTGGCAGATATAATCGATGCTGTTGCTGAACGCATACGTTCAATCGGGCATTACGCAGAAGCTTCCCTTCAGGGATTTCTGAATCTGACCCATCTTTCGGAGAAAACCGGAGAGATAAACGATAGTGCCGGTTTTATAAAAGATTTGCTTGAGGACCATGAATCAATAATTACATACTTACGTGAGAACATTAACCAGTTCGCCAACGAATGGCACGATCAGGGAAGTAGTGATTTTATCACAGGATTGATGGAAACACACGAAAAAATGGCATGGATGCTTCGTTCACATCTTTCCTCAATTAATTCCTGATTTTTCAGGTTTTCACTTCCGATTTTATCGGCATCTTTTCCGAAACAAAATCAAGTGATTATTGTTGCTTTAATATAAGCATTCTGTAATCATTACATACATTTATTTATTAGTCATAAATTAAAATTTAAAAATATGAGACCGCAAAGAGTAATTATAGGAGCATTGGCAGGACTCGCAGCCGGTGCATTGATTGGAATCTTATTTGCTCCTGATAAAGGTTCTGAGGTTAGAGGTAAAATTGCTAAAAAAGGAGAAGACTATCTCGATTCCATTAAAGGATCAATAAATTCACTTCTTGATGGTATTTCAGTAAAAATCAGTAAAGTGAAAGACGAAGCATCAGATATTATTGACTCAAGAAAATCTAAAAAGGAGATGCAGGCATCTGCCAGCTAAAATATTAATTAATAATATTATAGCTGATATTTTAACGGATTAATCTACAATTATAATTCTTTTCAGGGGAATAATTTTATTAAATTCCTGCTTAAATACCAGGATAGAATTGTTCCCTGAAGGGAATTAAGTCATATTTCCCTCGCTTAAATTCGAGTCTCAGGTTATCTGCCATGGAGATTAAATTGAGTTTTTATTTACTGTAATAATTTAGACATCGGGTTTAATTTCAAGAATATATTCCTTAATGCATAACCCATGGATGAATAAATATGAACTTATACATTAAATACGACTTTCCTGTTACCTGTAAAATAGTCTTACAGGATGTTTTGGATAAATTTCAATTGAATTACTCGATATTAAGTTTTTGGGAAGTTGAACTAAAGGAAGACCTCCCGGGCCCAAGACTAAATGAACTTATCTCAGGATTAAACAATTACGGGATTGAAATTGTTGAAAGTCATAAAAGCATCCTCGTTCAAAAAATAAAAGATGCCATAATAGAAATGGTATATATGGAAGAAAAACTACCATTATCAAAAACATCATCATATTTAGCCGATAAGCTAAAACACCGCTATGGTTATATATCAAATCTGTTTTCTGAAGTGACATATACTTCTATTGAAAATTTTATTATTCTTCAAAAAATAGAACGGGCAAAACAGTTGTTAATCACAAATGAACTCACCATTACCGAAATCGCATGGAAACTAAACTACAGCAGTGTAGCCCATTTAAGTAATCAGTTTAAAAATGTAACCGGACTCACCCCTTCGATGTTCCAAAGAATTATCAATAAAAGGCGCATCCTCAAGGAAGAATCATAAACAATTAAGAATAATAAGATTTCCTTTATAATAACTAAATGGAAAATGGACTGATAAACATTTTACTCGCTGATGATGACGAAGATGATCGTGTATTTTTCAAAGATGCTTTTGACGAAATCAAAATCAAAACCAGGGTCACGTTAGTAAATGATGGAGTCGAATTAATGAACCACCTGACCCAAAATGGTCATCCTCTGCCACATATCCTGTTTCTCGATTTAAATATGCCGCGTAAAAGCGGGATTGAATGTCTGCAGGAAATCAGGCAAAATGAACATTTGAAGGATATTCCAATTGCTATTTATTCCACATCTTCTTCAGAGGAAGATATCGAAGATACATTTGTCAGAGGAGCAAATGTCTATATTAAAAAGCCAAACAATTTTGACACTTTGAAAAAGATACTCGAAGAAGTTATTACTATAAACTGGCAATACCATACTTCGGGTCTGAACAAAGATATCTACCTCCTTAACCGATAAGGTTTTTCGATTATGAAGCTTCGTTCATTCTTCATATCATCCTTTTTTATCCGTTCTATTCTTGTAATTTCTATCTTCCTTCTCATCTTTATTGCAAGTGTTTCTTATAAACATGCAAAAGCTCTCACAGAATCCACCGAGCTGCTGGTTCACTCATATAAAATCCAGGTTAAACTCGAGCAGTTGCTTTCTTCAGTCAAGGATGCAGAAACAGGTCAGCGCGGGTATATTATTTCGCGCGATTCTGTTTTCCTTGAACCTTATATTTCAGGTCTTGCTGCTGTGAAACAACCTTTTAAGGAGCTTAAGTCTCTCACTGCAAATAATGTTCAGCAATATTATAATGCTGACACATTGATGTCACTGATCAATCTGAGGTTTGACCTTCTTGCATTTTCATTGCAACTGATTGCGCAGCCGGATGTAAATGCGGTTGCATTGGATCAAAACTTACAAAGAGGTAAAAATGTAATGGATTTGATCAGAAGTCACATTAATAAGATGACGGCTCTCGAAGAAACATTTTTTCAGGAACATGAAAAAAAATATGCTCACGAAGTTTCTCTCACTCCGCTCTCCACTTTATTCCTTATTCTGTTTTCTTTGGTTGTTTTCGTTCTCTCTTTTGTGAAGATTAATAACAGTTTAGCTGAACTGGAGAAAGCGAATTCCGAACTGCTCAGAACAACGAAGGATCTGGAAAGAAGTAATGAGGAGCTTGCATCTTTTAACCATATTGCCAGTCACGATCTGCAGGAACCTTTACGAAAAATACAAACCTTTATTTCACGATTCTCAGAAAAGGATCTGCAGGCATTATCCGATACCGGACAGGATTATTTCGCCAAAATTCAGACATCTGCAAAGCAAATGAGAAGACTCATAAATGACCTTCTGTTGTTTTCAAGATCAACAAGAACCGATAAAGAATTTTGAAAATACTGATTTAAATGAACTGCTTGAAGTCGCAATAACAGGAATTATCGACTGACATTGAAGAAAAAAAAGCCGTAATCAAGAGTGATAAGCTGCCTGTGCTAAATGTAATCCCATTCCAGATACAACAACTATTTCTGAATCTTATAGGAAATTCATTGAAGTATAGCCGTCCCGGAGTTCAACCGGTCATAAATATTGGATCTGAGATTATTAATTCATCTGACAATCCTCAAAATATCGGCAAGAAGTACTGCAGGATATCTGTTACCGATAACGGGATGGGGTTTGAACAGAAATATGCCGAAAATATATTTATGCTGTTCTATCGTCTTCATCAGAAAAATGAGTTTCCCGGCTCCGGAATAGGTCTTTCAATATGTAAAAAGATAGCAGAAAACCATAATGGATACATAACTGCCGAGGGTAAACCAGATGTTGGCGCCACTTTCTCGGTGTTTCTGCCAGTATAATTTAACCCTTAATAAGATTTGTTGTTATCTAATGGATGACTAAAGTTTTAATAACAATAAAGTTATGGTAGAAAAATTATCCACATGGCCTGGTAATCCATATCCTCTGGGAGCTCTTTACAATGGAACCGGAGTAAATTTCTCTCTTTTTACCGAGCATGCATCTGATGTGGAATTATGCCTGTTTGATGCTATCGGTTCAGAAACACGTGTCAAAATCACTGAACGTACTCATGGCAGCTGGCATATTTATATACCGGGAATAAAACCAGGACAGGAATATGGTTATCGGGTGTATGGTCCTTATGAACCCAAAAACGGGTATCGTTTTAACCCTAATAAACTTCTTCTTGATCCCTATGCAAAGGCAATAAATGGCCCGATAAAATGGAATGATGCACTATTCGGATATGATGTGAAACACAAAGATAAAGATCTGTCATTCAGCAAAACTGACAGCGCCCCGTATTTGCCAAAATGCGTAGTGGTCGACAGGGTCTTTGACTGGCAGAGCGATAGCCTGCTTAATATACCACTGCATAAAATCGTTATTTATGAACTGCATATAAAAGGATTCTCGCAGTTGTCACAGAATGTCCCCAGGGAATTAAAAGGAACATTCAGCGCGATTTCTCATCCTGATACAATTAAATATTTTCAAACCCTTGGAGTTAATGCGATAGAATTAATGCCTGTGCATCAGTTTGTTGCAGATCGTCATTTATTAGACAAGGGACTTACAAATTACTGGGGTTATAATTCAATAGGTTATTTCGCTCCTGATGTCCGTTATTCAAGTACCGGCGTGCTTGGAGAACAGGTAAATGAATTTAAAGAGATGGTTAAAACTCTTCATAAAAACGGTATCGAAGTAATTCTTGATGTTGTTTATAATCACACTGCCGAGGGTAATCAGCTTGGTCCGACATTATGTTTTCGCGGGATTGATAATATTTCATATTACCGTTTGACTGAAGATGATAAAAGACACTACATGGATTATACCGGCACCGGTAATACACTGAATTCTGTTCACCCCACTGTCCTTCGGCTCATAATGGATAGTCTCCGTTACTGGGTGAATGAAATGCATGTTGACGGATTCCGTTTTGACCTCGCTACTGTCCTGGCCCGTGAGTTTGATGATGTTGATAAATGGAGTTCATTCTTCGACATTTTGCACCAGGACCCGGTTTTGTCGCAGGTTAAACTCATTGCTGAGCCATGGGATGTAGGCAAGAACGGGTTCCAGGTCGGAAATTTCCCGGCAGGATGGATGGAATGGAATGCGAAATACCGCGACTGTATCGGCAATTCTGGAAAGGTGATGATGAAATGATCCCTGAATTTGCCTACAGGATAACAGGAAGTTCCGATCTGTATCTTAAGCGATTCCAGGACACCTATGGCAAGTGTGAATTTTATAACAGCCCATGATGGTTTTACTCTCCTCGATCTTGTTTCGTACAATGAAAAGCACAATGAGGCAAATGGTGAAAATAATGCCGATGGAGAAGATCATAACCTTTCATGGAATTGCGGGGTCGAAGGTCCTACTGATGATGAATTAATAAATAATTCTACGAAAACTGCAGACCAGAAACTTCCTTACAACTTTATTTCTTTCTCAGGGCGTTCCGATGCTTACTTCCGGTGACGAGCTCGGGCATACCCAAAAAGGCAATAATAATGCCTATTGTCAGGATAATGAGATATCATGGATCGATTGGCAAAATAAAGATGAAACATTGCTTGAATTTACCTCAAAACTTATCCATTTCAGGCTCGATCATCCTGTATTTTGCCGGAAAAAATGGTTTCAGCATAAATCAATAAAAGGGAAAGGAGTTACCGATATTGAATGGTTCTTACCCGAGGGTGATGCCATGACAGAGGCACATTGGTCAAACACTTTTGCCAAGTCACTGGGAGTATTTCTTTCAGGCGAACAACTGGGTGCCAGTACCGAAAGGGGAGAGAATATTATAGATGACAGCTTTTATATCATGTTCAACTCGCACTCTGACCAGTTATCTTTAAAATCCCCAATGCACAATGGGGAGATACTGGTTAAAGATAATTGACACATATGACGGTTTTTTGACCTGGAAGGGAAGAATTGTATTTCATGCCGGGGAAGAAGTTGAGGTGAAAGAAAGATCCATTATCCTGTTAATCAGATAACCAAAAAAGTGATAGGATGCTTCATAGTATTGAAAAACGGACACTAGGATTGACTTTCACATCTGCAAATTCAGCCAGGATTTTGGTATGGGCTCCTTTTGCCGATTCCATTTCTATTTCTGTTAAGGATAAACTTCTTCCGTTGGAAAAGCAGGAATATGGCTATTGGGGTGCCGGATTACCTGATATCCATCCCGGAGATTTGTATCAGATTGTCAATGATGAAAAGAATTTTCCTGATCCGGCATCACTATCCCAGCCTGAAGGAGTTCATGGTCTTTCACAGGTTGTAAATACAGATAGTTTTGTTTGGAGCGATAACAAGTGGAAAGGAATCTCCCCCGAAAACCTCATAATTTACGAATTGCATACCGGGAGTTTTTCAAAGGAAGGCACCTTTGAAGGGATCTCTGAGAAATTAAAATATCTGAAAGATCTTGGAATTACGGCTATCGAATTAATGCCTGTTGCTCAATTCCCGGGTAAGCCGTAACTGGGGATATGATGGTGTCTTCCCGTTTGCTGTCCAGAATTCTTATGGAGGACCCGCCGGGATGCAGGAACTCGTAAATAACTGTCATAAGGAAAATATAGCAGTAATCCTCGATGTAGTTTACAATCATCAGGGTCCGGAAGGAAATTACATTACTGCATTCGGACCTTATTTCACCGATAAGTACAAAACACCATGGGGAAAAGCGATGAATTTTGATGATGACTGGTGCGATGGTGTCAGGAGGTTTTTTATTGAAAATGCTCTTATGTGGCTCCGCGATTTTCATATAGACGGTCTGAGACTCGATGCAATACATGCTATAAAAGATTTCGGAGCAAAGCATTTTCTTGAAGAATTAAAGGAAAATGTGGACAGACTGAATGAATTTAGCAAAACAACCCATTTTCTTATTGCAGAATCAGATCTTAATGATGTGAGGTATATTAATTCCGTTAAAATTGGGGGTTATGGCATGGATCTGCAATGGTGCGATGAATTTCACCATGCTATCCATGCATCTGGTAACAGGAGAGCGGGACGGATATTATTCAGATTTTGGAAGTATCAATCACCTCTGCAAGTCTCTCAATGATGCATTTGTTTATGACGGGATATATTCCAAATTCAGAAAGAGGACTTTTGGAAACAAAACATTCAGGCCTTCCTGGTTCTAAATTTGTTGTTTTTACTCAAAATCATGATCAGATCGGCAATCGAATGCTTGGTGAACGTCTCTCAGCGTTAATTGACTATGAGACGCTGAAACTCGTTGCCGGTGTGACATTTTTCAGTCCGTTTATCCCACTCATTTTTATGGGTGAAGAACATGGTGAGAAAAATCCATTTCTGTATTTCACGAGTCATGAAGATAAAGGATTAATCCGCGCCGTACAGGAAGGGAGAAGGAGGGAATTTGCATCTTTTGCCGATAAAGGCGAAATGCCGGATCCTCAATCCGTTGTTACTTTTGAAAAATCAAAACCTGAATGGGAGTCTCATACCAGTGAACAACAAAATTTATTTGCCTTTTATAAGGATATAATTCGGATCAGGAAAAATCATCCTGTACTTAAGAGCTTCGACAGAAAAGGTATTGAAGCAAAAATAGTGAATGATAGTAATACGATTATTTTACAGCGTAAAAATCATGGGAACTTAATAACATGTATTATGAATTTTGAAGATGAACCTGTAAATATCCTGCTTGAGGATACAAAATGGCCACTTTTCGTACTTCTTGACTCTTCCGGAGAGAATTGGAGCAATTCGCAAAGCCAAAGGTTAGCGGATAAAGAAATAAGAATAAATGCTAAGTCATTTTTATTGTTATCTGATGTGTAAGTATAGTTCCATGTACAATCCTGTTTCAACATACCGGATCCAGTTCAACAAAGATTTTACATTCAGACAATTTTCTGAACATATCGAATATTTTTCCAGATTTGGTATATGCACAATATACGCAAGCCCTGTCTTTTCAGCCGTGCACGGCAGTATGCACGGATATGATATTACTAATCCTCATTATTTCAATCCGGAGATTGGCAACATAGAAGGTTTTGATTTGGTTATAAGGCGATTAAAACAAATGAAGATAGGGTGGTTGCAGGATATTGTGCCGAATCATATGGCATTTCACCCTGAAAATTACTGGTTAATGGATGTTCTTGAATATGGCAGGCATTCAGAATATGCCTCATATTTTGACATTGATTTTGACCACCCGGATTTTGGCGGAAAGATCATTCTTCCCATCCTTGGGAAATCCACAGAGGATGCAGTGGAAAATGGCGAAATAAAGCTTACAGTATTAAATGGAAGCATAGTTTTCAGATATTATGATTTCACATTCCCCATTAATGACGATTCGATGATTTCTGTACTTCAGGAAGAAATAAATCCTCATCTTAAATTACTCGCAGATAAAATCAAATTGCATGAACTGACACACGATCAGTCTCTTTTGGTTGTTGAGGCATTCAACGACGATATCTCCATATTAAAGGAACTCCTGACATATCAGTATTATCAGCTTGCTCCCTGGAAGGAGGTGGATGAACATTTGAATTATCGTCGTTTCTTCACAATAAACAGTCTGATTTGTCTGCAAATCGATAAGGATGATGTGTTTGACGATTACCATTCATTTATCGGAGAGCTGGTGAAAGATAAGAAGATCCAGGGCCTTCGGATCGATCACATTGACGGACTTAAAGATCCTGCAAGATATGTAGAGAAACTGCGCCTGCTGAGCGGCGATGATACATATATTATTGCTGAAAAAATTCTGGAACAAAATGAGAGTCTTCCCGGGAATTGGCCCTTACAGGGAACTACAGGCTATGATTTCCTTGCCACAGTAAATAATCTGCTTACTTGTGAACAAAATTATCCGAAGCTGAAGAGATACTACAGTAAGCTTTCAGGGATTGATGATGAGCCGGATGAAATTATTTATAAGAAGAAAAAGCTGATTCTCGAACAAAGCATGCAGGGAGAGCTCGATAATCTTGGCCGGATGTTTTCCAATGCAGGTTTTGTCAACATTGACAAACGGAATAAAATCCCCGAAGAAACTATGAGAGAAGCAATTGGGGAATTTCTTCTTGCCTGTCCGCGATATAAGCTATACTCAAATTCATTTCCCCTCTCAGATGAAGATAAAAGTCTCATAAAGTCAATAATCCTGACGGCCTCTGAAAGAAAACCTTCTCTTAAAAAGCCTCTCGGATTGCTTCAGAATATATTTCTTGGAAATGTAGAAACGGAGTCAAAATGCCATTCTGGACTTTTTTCAGAGATGCATGCAATTTTCAGGTCCTTTAATGGCAAAAGGTGATTGAGGATACTGCAATGTACAGTTACAATTGTTTTATTTCTCATAATGAAGTCGGTGACAGCATCAGCTCTCACGGTATTACCATTGATGAATTTCATACTACAATGCGCAACAGGCAGCAGAATACGCCTTTGAGCCTTAATGCGACAGCCACTCATGATACTAAAAGGGGAGAAGACGTACGCGCCAAGATTGAACGTAATAAGTGAAATCCCTGAAGAATGGATAAAAAATGTTGACCGCTGGAGAAATGAAAACAGATCATTATAAGACCCGGTTAAACAATAAGGAAGTCCCCGATTCAAACGAAGAATACTTCATTTATCAGACTTTGACCGGTGCAATGCCATTCACGGGCAAACAGATCAATTCTTTTTCAAAAGGATCAACGAATACCTTGTAAAGGTTTTACGTGAAGCTAAAGTGAACAGTAACTGGACAGCTCCCGATGAAACTTATGAAAAAGCAGTATGTGAATTTGTCAGAAAGATCTTCCTGCCGGAGAGTAATTTCCTGAAGACATTTTTACCATTTCATGAAAAGATATCAGCTTACGGAGTGACAAATTCTCTCGTTCAGCTTACCCTTAAAACGATGTCACCGGGTATCCCTGACTTTTATCAGGGCACAGAACTTTGGGATTTCTCACTGGTTGATCCGGACAACAGAAGACCCGTCGACTTTGTAGGCATTGAAAGTACTTTCCGGCAACTCGCAAAAGAGGAAAATGAACTTAAGGAAGGATTCCTTCAAATATCTTTATAAAAAGAAAGAAAACGGTCATATAAAGATGTGGTTAACACATCTGCTTGTAAATGAGCGCCGTCAAAATCCTGAACTATTTGTTCACGGACAGTACTATCCGCTGGAAGTTACCGGAAAATTCAGGGAAAACATACTTGCATTTGCAAGAGTCTATTTAAATAAATGGTATGTAATTGTGGTTCCGATAGGTCTGGCAAAGCAAATGAAACAAAGCAATCCCGAGTTAATAAAGTGGGGAGATACCCGGGTGTTGTTGCCTGAGCTTGCACCGGAAAAATGGATCTCTGTTTTCAATAAATCTCATTTGCACTTTGAAAAATTTGTCACAATATCTGAAATATTAGATATGCCGGTACCATGCGTACTTGCAGGAAATAAAGTAGAAAGCAAAAGAAAAGCAGGCGTACTACTGCATATTACTTCACTTCCATCCAAATATGGTACCGGCGATATTGGAAAAAGCGCATTCAGATTTATAGATTTCCTGAGCGCGTCAGGGCAGACTTACTGGCAATTATTACCGGTTAATCCGGTAAGCAGTACAAGCAGATATTCACCTTACAGTACTTCATCGGCATTTGCAGGTAATATGCTTTTTACAGACCCCGAATGGCTTGTAAAATGGAGGCTTATATCTGAAGAAAACCTCAAGATAGTGAGATTCAATATTTCAGATAAAGCTGACTTTAGAAAGGCGGAAATATTCAGAATGAAGATTATTGATGAGGCGTATGAGAATTTCAATAAGAATGACATGCCATACCTCAGGGCAAAATTCGATCAGTTCTGCAACAGGGAAAAATACTGGTTAGATGATTATGTCCTTTTCAATATCCTTAAAAAGGAGTTCAAGGGTAAGTCGTGGAACAAATGGCCCAAAAAACTTCGCGATCGGGAAGTTGAGGAAATAAAACTTTACAGGGAAAATCATGAGTTGGAAGCGGACAAAGAGAAATTTGTCCAGTTTCTTTTTTACACTCAATGGGAGTCTTTTAAGGCCTATGCTAACAATAACGGAATAAGAATAATCGGCGATATGTCATTTTATGTAAGCTATGAAAGCGCTGATGTATGGCAGAACCCTGATGTGTTCAAGCTTGATAAAAACAAAAAAATGACAGGAGTTGGAGGTGCTCCGCCTGATTATTTTAGTAAAACCGGACAACTCTGGAATATGCCGGTCTATAACTGGGACAACTTAAAGAAAGAGGACTATGCCTGGTGGTTGCATCGGATCAATAAAAACTGTGAGTGGTTTGATGTTGTAAGGTTTGATCATTTCCGCGGATTTTCCGGTTTTTGGGAAGTCGCGGCAGGTGAGAAGACAGCTGTTAACGG
Organism: uncultured Bacteroidales bacterium; assembly: GCA_963734885.1. GTDB lineage: Bacteria > Bacteroidota > Bacteroidia > Bacteroidales > VadinHA17 > LD21. Next base: position 64,806 of record CAVTIJ010000001.1, read on the forward strand.
ACGTTGGGTCAATGCGCCGGGTCATGGTCTTTTTCAGCGTCTAAAAATGGATTTGAAAAACATGCCATTTATTGCAGAAGATCTTGGTGATATAGATTATAAAGTTTATGAATTAAGAGATACTTTTGGTTTTCCCGGCATGAAAGTTCTTCAGTTTTCTTTTAATGACACAATGGAAAGATCTATTCATTTACCGCATAATTTTAATATTAACAGTGTTGTATATACCGGAACCCACGATAATAATACGACGAGGGGATGGTTCGAAAATGAGTTGAATGGAAAAATCAGGAAAAGAGCTGAAGAATATACAAATAAGAAGCTGAGCAGTAAGAATATACAGGACGAATTTATCAGGTTAGCATACTCTTCTGTTTCAAATATTGCCATTATTCCCTTGCAGGATATTTTGGGAATGGATGAAAGCGGAAGGTTTAATAATCCATCTGGTGGATCAGATAATTGGAAATGGAAGCTGGAATCTCTTGATCCTGTTCTGGAAAAAACAGATTATCTGGCTAAACTGGTTAAGATGTACTGGAGGATATGATAGATAATTAGTGTATCAATAAGAAACAATAACTGTCACAGAGTTCCAGGGAGAAGCACAAAGGGTACAGAGGAATTCATTCATTGACCCGGTCTCTGTGCAACTTTGTGCTTCACTGTGTTCCTCTGTGTGAGTTCTTCAATCCTGATTTTTGCAAATGATCCCGGGTAATTTTCATTTATAAAATCAATCAGGTTTTCCATTAAATCAGTTTTAAGATCCCAGTTTTTAGACGAATCAGAGCTGCTTACAAGTATTCTGATTTCCTTGTACTTTTCGGTTGCTTTTGTTACCTGTACATTCCAGATCCTTCCATCCCAGTTATTATTTCCTTTAAGCAGCTCAGGAATTATTTTGCGCAAACTTTCTACTGGGAAATTGTAATCGACGTATAGGAATATACTGCCTGTTATATCGGAAGTTGTCCTGGTCCAGTTTTGAAAAGGTTTTTCGAGGAACCAGGTTACCGGTAGTATCATCCGCCGCTCATCCCATATTTTGACTACCACATAAGTTAGCGTTATTTCTTCAATCCTTCCCCATTCACCTTCGACAATAACAACGTCATCGATTCTGATAGGTTGGGTAAAAGCTATCTGGATACCGGCAAGTACCAGCCCCAGGCTTTTCTGAGCCGCAAATCCAACCACAATTCCGATTATTCCGGCTGAGGTCAGAAGACTGACTCCGATTGCCCGGGCTTTATCAAATGTCAGTAATCCCACGGCAACAGCAATAACAATGATCAGTGAATTAGCCAGGCCTATTAATACTTTGATCTGTGTGAGCCTTTTTCGGGCATTCAGGTTATCCAGTGCACCGACATCCAGCTTATTCTGCAGATAATATGCTCCAGCCTTAATTAATCGTGTAGCAATCCATGTTATTGAGAATATTATGAGCAATGTATTTATATGCAACAGATATGGAAAAAAGGAATAATCGCTGAGGAAGATAGAAGAAAAGATTTTGAGAAGGATCCAGTAGACTATCCAAAGTGCAGGAATCTTCAAAAGATCGATTAAAAATCCGGTAAATTTTCCCGAAGTTTGCAATTTCTTTTTAAAAAACGCAATCAGGTATTTATAGACAAAGAATAGTATTATCAGCAGAAATATAAAAGACGAACCTGCAATAACCAACCTGGCGATGTCATTATTAAGATATTTCTCCATCAGGCAATTTATTTAGAAAAGATGATCTTCCGTTACTCACCATTAACAGATGATTCCGTCAATTTGTTGAATTCTGGGTATAAGCGAATTATGTAAATTTTCCGGATAAGAATGTAAATATCCTTATTGGTACAGGTTTTAATTTTGTTTTTTCCATTATGAGTTATTACTGAATGAAAAAGCTTTATAAAATTCTTATTATAATTGTCGTCATTTTAATCGTAATAAGGCTTATTTTACCTTATGCTCTTCTTCATTATTTAAACAGAACGCTCTCCAGACTTGATGGTTACAGCGGGCATATTGATGATCTGGATATGTCGATTTACAGGGGAGCCTACTCAATAAAACATTTGAATATAAAACAGGACTCCCTCGCAAAGAAACCAGTAGAGCTTTTTAAAGCAGCGAGTATTGAATTGTCGGTAGAATGGAAGCAGCTTCTGCATGGCCATCTTGTAGGTCAGATAGTACTCGATACTCCACAGATTGTTTTTACAAAAGTGAAGGAAAAAGGGAAGCCCGATACAACAACTCTGAGGGATGTATTAAGAAGGGTTATGCCCCTGAAAATAAATGGGATAGAAATCAATTACGGATCTGTTCATTATACAGACACAACTTCCAGACCAAAAGTGGATATCTCATTGGATCGTGCCCACCTTCTGGCTCATAATATGACAAATATCGATACCGGCGGTTTATTACCGTCAACCGTATCTGCACAGGCAGTCGTTTATGAAGGTGAGTTTAACCTCAACATGAAAATGAACCTGCTTAAACCGAATCCGACTTTCGATCTGAAGGCTGAACTAAAACATATAAATCTTGCGCTGTTGAATGATTTTCTGAAAGCATACGGGAAATTTACTGTGAACAAAGGCAAATTTTCGCTCTACACTGAAATGGCCGCAAAGGAAGGGAAATTTGCCGGTTATGTTAAACCGTTTATCGAAGATCTGAAAGTATTAGGTCCGCAAAACAGAAAAGACACTTTTTTTCAGAAGATATGGGAATCAGTTGTAGGTGCAGTCACCTCTGTTTTGAAAAATCAGAAGAAGGATCAGCTGGCTACTAAAATTCCTATTCAGGGCAGTTTTAAGAATCCAAAGGTTAAAACTATGTATGCTGTTGGAGAAGTTCTGAGGAATGCCTTTATTCAGGCTTTAATGCCCACCATTGATAATGAAATAAGTATTTCCTCTGTTGACAATCCGAATCTGCTGCATCAAATCTATGAAAAGGATACCAGTAAGAAAAAGCCAAAAAAATAACTATGGAAATCATGTAACATTTCCATTGAAAACTGTAATCAGGCTGCATTGAGTGATTTTAACTTTGTCGTTTCATATTATTGTAAGTAGTTAATTCATTTTAAAAATTAAAAACGATATTATATGAAAGCAAAAGACACCGGGCGCAAAGGTGCGTCACATTCTGATATGGAGAGCAGTTCTTTTATTCAATCATCACAGCTTATGGTTCTTTTTGAAGATGAGCTGAAGGATATTTACTGGGCAGAGAAAGAACTTACAAAAGAAATTCCCAAACTGATTAAAAAAGCGACATCAGGCGAATTAATAGATGCTCTGGAGGATCATCTTGCACAAACAAAAGAACAGGTTGCAAGGGTAGAGCGTGTTTTTGATTTGCTTGGAAAAAGAGCAACTACAAAGAAATGCGAAGCGATGGAAGGATTGATCAAGGAGAGCAAGGTTATTCTCGATGATTGCGAAGATGGTGCCATGTGTGATGCTGGTATTATTTCCGCTGCACAGAAAATTGAGCACTACGAAATTGCTTCCTATGGAACTCTTCGACAGTTCGCGCAAACCCTAAGGATTTCAAATGCTGCGCAATTGCTCGAAGAAACACTTCGTGAAGAAAAAGCTGCAGATGAAAAATTGTCCCGAATTGCAGTTACGGCTGTAAATGTTCAGGCAGATAGTGAAGAAAGCGATTGAAATAGATTTGGAATATTTGCTTTTGATGAGAGCGTGGAGTGAAAACTCTGCGCTTTCTTTTTGGAATATCAGATGGAAATTTTATAACATATTTATATGAATTATACAATTCAAAAATTTGTTCTTATGGATAAATTAGCGCCTATTATTAACTATTAAACTTTAAAGTCATGGCAAAAAAATATTCAGAAAAATCGCAGAAGAAAATCGAAAAAGTGATGGAAGAATTCAAGGAAGGAAAATTGAAATCGGGCAGAACCGGCAAAAAAGTAAAAAACAGGAAACAGGCTGTAGCGATAGGTATTAGTGAAGCCCGTAAAGCAGGTGGGAAAGTACCTGCCAGAAAATCCTGAATGAAGTTTTCGATATCTTTAGAACAATTTTATTATTAGGTTGTTAGTTATTTCCCAGCCAATAAAGGCCGATAGGTAAAAACAGAATTTATGAGATCAATATGGAAAGGATCGATCAGTTTCGGTCTTATTAATATACCTGTCAAAATATATACTGCTGTACAGGAAAGTTCACTCGATCTTGACATGCTTGACAGCAAAGACCATTCTAATATCAAGTTTAAGCGTGTGAATGAAAATACCGGCAAGGAAGTAGAATATAAGGATATCGTAAAAGGCTATAAGCTTAACGGTGACTACGTAATACTTGACGATGAAGATTTTAAAGCTGCTGATGCGGTAAAATCAAAAACGATAGAAATTCTGAATTTTGTTGATCAGAAGCAGATAGATAGTATCTATTATGAAAACCCATATTATCTTGAACCCGAGGATCAATCAATGAAAGCATATGCTTTACTGCGTGATTCACTTAAAGCATCAGGGAAGGTAGGAGTTACAACTTTTGTATTAAGAAACAAGGAAGCGCTGGCAATTTTGAAACCGCGTGATAAAGTTATTGTTCTTAACAAAATACGCTTTAGTCAGGAGATACGTGCTACTGAAGAATTAAAGCTGCCGGAAGTTTCAAAATCGAAAAGCAAGGAAATGGAAATGGCTAATAAGCTTATAGACCAGTTAACAGAATCATTTGATATTGCAAAATACCAGGATACCTATACAGCCAAACTTTTAAAGATCATTAAAAGTAAGTCGAAAGGGAAGAAACCGGTTGTACCTCACATGCGGGTTATTCACCCTCAAAAAGATTTAATGAGCATGCTCAAGGCAAGCCTCGAAGGAAAGAAGAAGCGGGCCTCGTAGTCCTTCGCTTTCTCTGGATGAAAGAGCATTGTATGTAGAGGAAGGGTTGTCGGTTTGTAAATCGACAACCCTTTCTGTGTTATGGAAGCAATTTACACCGGAGCGAAGGATGGAAATGATGTAATATATTTTGTAAAAAGTGTAATACATAAAGGCTTATCAGATTGCATCTTTGCTTAGGAAAATGAAAGTATTAACTAAAACTATAAGATATGAACTCAACTGAAATAAAAGGAAACTGGAATGAATTGAAAGGCAAGCTCAAAAAGAAATATGCCAACCTTACGGATAATGATCTTATGTACGAAAGTGGCAAAGAAGATGAATTATACGGTAAGCTGCAGAAGAAACTTGGCAAATCAAAAACCGAAGTTCAAAAACTTCTTGACGAGCTTTGACCTATCCATATTAAATACCAATAGCAGAGTTTAATAAAACTTAAAAAATAACGAGATGAAAAAGTTAATCTCATTAATGACATTATTAGTTGTCATTTCAGGTTACGTAAGCGCACAGGATCCATATAGCGATACAGATATGCGTGATCACTTTCAGTTTGGTGTGAAAGTCGGAACAAATTATTCTAATGTATATGATATTAAGGGTCAGAATTTTACAGCCGATTTCAAATTTGGTTTTGCATCCGGTGTATGGTTGGGGATACCAATCGGGAAAGACCTTGGAATCAGACCAGAGTTGTTATACTCACAAAAAGGATATCAATCAACAGGCAGTATACTCGGATCGAACTATAAAATTGCACATACCGCTGATTATATAGATGTTCCGATACTGCTGGAAATTAAGCCGGTGCAATTCATTACTGTTGTCGGCGGACCTCAGTATTCTTACCTGGTGCACAGCGACAATAAATTTTCAAATTCCTTTCTCACGGCTCAGCAGGAGCAAACCTTTGATAATATTAATCTTCGTAAAAATTTGTTGTGCTTTCTTGCTGGATTGGATTTTAATATTCATCATCTGGTGATTGGTACCAGATTCGGGTTTGATCTGCTTCGTAATAATGGCGACGGTACATCTACAAATCCCCGTTACCGGAACATGTGGTATCAGGTCACATTAGGTTTGAGATTTTAAATAGAACCTGATCCATTTTCAGTTAATCTAAGTTTAGAAAATCATGGGAAATTTATTATATTATGTAGCAGTAATTCTGATTATTGCATGGGCAATTGGTTTTATAGGCTTTAATGCAGGTTACATGATTCATGTACTCCTGGTGATCGCAGTTATTGCTATCTTGCTAAGGCTGATAAGAGGAAATCCGATTGATTAGTGAATTTCAAAATCAATTGAAAAACTTTTTACACTATCAGATGTTAAAATTAGATATTAACCGGGTATTAAAACGAAAAATATGAATAATCGAAAATTGTCAGGACCATTCAAAATTATTCTTTTTCTTTTTGTGTTTGCTCTGGTGGAATTATCAGATCAGCCATTTGAAAAAAAATGGAATCTTGATATTGTATTTATCGGTAATAGTATTACCCAGGGAGCCCAGCTCACCAATCCGGGTGACGAAGCCCCACCTGCTGCAGCCAGTGAATATTTAAGGCACCAGTCAGGTGTGGAAAATGTCGAATTTTCGAATCAGGGAAGGAGTGGTTATACCACAGTCGATTTCCTTCCTTCTGATACTGGCGCTTTGAGTGAAGTTATTGCATCAGCCAATCAGTTTCATAAAGACAGTAACCGGCTATTGCTTTTCACAATTTCATTAGGCACAAATGATAGTGCTGAAACCGGACCGAAAGGTTCCCCTGTTGAACCGGCAGACTATCAAAAGAATATGAAAAGTATTGTAGATAAGGTGCTCTCGGTATTTCCGCAGAGCAAAATCGTTCTTCTGCAACCAATATGGTACAGCCCGAATACTTATAACAGCGCTAAATATATGGCCGAAGGTCTTGCCAGGTTGCAAAGCTATTTTCCTGAGCTGCAATCGCTGGTTTCAATGTATTCACAAACTAAACCCGGGCACGTATTTCTTGGCGATCTGAAGGGCTTCGCATACTTCCGTAATAATTATCTCACCGACCTGATCCCCGAATCGGGCAATGCAGGAACTTTTTATCTGCATCCAAATAAAAAGGGAGCAAACGTTCTGGGAAGATTATGGGGAGAAGCGATATATGAAAGTCTGTTTAAACAGACAAACTAGTTTCATCAACTTTTCCATGGAATTTAAAAATAAAATAATTATCTCTGAGCTATTGAAAATTTGCGATTAATAAGCACAGAGATGAAATCAAACAATATAACCCGCAGGAAATTTCTTCATACAACAGCAGTAACCTCCGGTCTTGGCATTGTTCAAATCGGTTTACATGGAAGCGCGATAAGCAAACCGGGAAGCGAAATCCAAAATCGTGAAATCTGGATCGCCGGGATTTCGCAGATGAATATGCATGCCACCACTGCCGACAACATGGTTGATCAGATATTTGAAATTCTTGAAGGAATAAAACCTTATAAGCCTGATTTTGTTTGTCTTCCGGAAACATTTCCATTTACTTATGTTGAAAAACAAACCACTCCCGGTGAAAAGGTGGCGATTTCTGAAAAAACGATTGTCAGGTTTTCAGAATTTTCGCGGCAGAATAACTGCTATACGATCTGCCCGGTTTATACACAGCGTGACGGAAAAATCTTCAATTCGGCAGTTGTACTTGACAGGAGTGGAAACAGGATAGGATCATATGAGAAAATTCATCTTGCTGATTATGAAATAGAGGCTGGATTCACCTGTGGCGATCTGTTTCAACCGGTTATTAAAACAGAATTTGGTCCGATAGGTATTCAGATATGCTTTGATATAGAATGGGATGACGGATGGACAATGCTCAGGAAACAGGGAGCAAATATAATTTTCTGGCCTTCAGCTTTTGCAGGAGGGAAATGCGTAAACACTAAGGCGTGGGAACATAAATGCGTTGTTTCCTCGGCGACAAATAAAAACACTGCGAAATTATGCGATATTTCGGGTGAAGTAATAGCTCAGACAGGTATATGGAATCCGAACCTCTTTTGCGCACCGGTAAATCTCGAGAAAGTCTTTCTTCCCACCTGGCCTGCTGTCCAGCACTTTTCTGAAATTCAAAAAAAATATGGACGTAAAGTGCAGATCACTAATTTTAACGAGGAAGAATGGACTATTATAGAAAGCCTTTCCCCTGATATAAAAGTAAAAGATATATTAAAAGAATTTGGACTCAAATCTCATGAAGAACTTACAACCGAAGTAGAATTATTACAGGCAAAATCTCGTAAGAGAATTTAGCACGTCCATTAAAATCTTTAACTTTATAAAGTAAATTTTCTGCAATAATTATAAAAAATAAATACAATTACATTAAACCCGGAATTTATGTTTACAAGTAAAGTGTTATCTATTCGCAGAACAGGAATGAAAGTTTTTGCTATTTCAATATTGATCCTGTTCATATCATTTAACGTAAAATCGCAGATAGGCGATGTCAGATGGTCTGCTGACGGCAATTCGTATTACAGAATTGAGAAAAATGAATTAGTTCAGTATACATTACCGGATAATAAACCGGTTGTAATATTAAGCAAACAACAGCTCACACCTTCAGATAGTACCAATCCACTCCAGATCAATTTCTACTCATTTTCTCCCGATCAGCAAAAAGTCCTGATTTTTACAAATACGAAAAAGGTATGGCGCCTGAATACCAGGGGTGATTACTGGGTGCTTGACCGTCCTTCAGGATCTCTGACAAAGCTCGGTAAAACACTTCCTGTATCATCGCTTATGTTTGCAAAGTTTTCGCCCGATGGAAAATCTGTCGGATATGTAAGCGGTAATAACATTTATGTTGAAGATATCGCATCTTCAAAAATAAAGCCGCTCACAAGCAACGGCTCAGCAACCATGATAAATGGGACATTTGACTGGGTATATGAAGAAGAATTTTATTGCCGTGATGGTTTTCGCTGGAGTCCCGACAGCAGGAAAATAGCTTTCTGGCAACTGGATGCGGGCAGCATCAGGAAGTTTTTCATAATCAACTATACGGATTCAATTTACTCCAGGGTAATCCCAATTGAATATCCGAAAGTCGGACAAAAACCTTCCAGGGCCCGTGTAGGAGTTGTAACAATTGCCGATACAAGCAAAGTATGGCTGAAAATCCCGGGAGAACCCGATCAGAACTATCTTGTCAGAGTCGAATTTATTCCTTCAACTGAAAACCTGCTTATACAGCAATTAAACAGGAAGCAGAATGAAAGCAAACTTTTCTTATGTGAAAGCGCAACCGGTAATTCAAAAGTGATAGAAGAAGAGTCAGATGCTGCCTGGGTTGATATATATGCTCCCGGAAATCCTTATTCCATTGACTTTACAAATAAATTCATCTGGCTGGCTGATGCTAAAAGTATTCTTTGGGATTCAGAAAAAGATGGATGGAGACATTTATACCAGGTTTCACTGGAAGGTAAACCTGAAAAGCTCGTAACAAAAGGTGACTACGATTTTAGCGATATCACGTGGGTCGATCCAAAAAAGGGGTATGTCTATTATATGGCATCTCCTCAGAACCCTACACAAGATTATTTGTACCGCACTAAACTCGATGGGTCTGGTAAAGCGGAATTGTTAAGTCCGGCTTTATTGAAGGGTACGCATAGTTACTCATTTTCTCCAAATGGTAAATATGCCGTTCATTCATTCTCCAATAGTTTCACACGGCCATCCCGCGAGCTTATTTCGGTTGCCAATCAGAGAGCATTGAACGAAAAGAAAAGTATCCTTGCTCATGTTGATTCTTTAAAAGTAAAATCTACAACAGAATTTTTTAAAATTAAGACTATAGACAATGTTGAGATGGATGGCTGGATGGTTAAACCTGTGGATTTTGATTCAACAAAAAAATACCCGGTTGTTTTTTATGTTTATACTGAACCTGCTGAGGCTACTGTAAAAGATTCATATGGCAGAGGTCGTAACTTTTTGTACATGGGAGACATGACCAAAGATGGTTATATATATATTTCTCTTGATAACCGTGGCACACCTGCACTTAAGGGAGCAGCATGGAGAAAATCGATATATAAAAACATCGGCCAGATAAATATACATGATCAGGCAATGGCTGCAAAGGAAATCCTGAAATGGGGTTTTGTCGATCCCGACAGAATTGCCGTATGGGGTTGGAGCGGGGGAGGTTCTGCAACATTAAACCTTATGTTCCAGTATCCCGACATTTATAAAACTGGTATTGCAATCGCTGCAGTGGCAAATGAGCTAACATATGACAATATTTACCAGGAGCGCTATATGGGATTGCCTCAGGAAAACATGGATGCATTTATAAAAGGTTCTCCGGTCACTTATGCAAAAAATCTTAAAGGCAATCTGTTGTATATTCACGGAACAGGTGATGACAATGTTCATTACCAGAATGCCGAAATGCTTCTCAATGAGCTGATAAAGTACAATAAACAATTTCAGTTTATGGCTTACCCAAACAGGACGCACAGTATTTCAGAAGGTCCGGGTACGTTCCTTCATCTGGCTACACTTTACACTAATTATCTGAAAAAGTATTGTCCTCCCGGGGCGAAATAGGAGTGAGGAGTGAGGTGTGAGGGTCGTGGCTGGCGCGGATTTGTAATCCGTGCCCCGCGGTTATCATCAAATAAGAAATGGCACGGATTGCAAATCCGCGCCAGCTTGTTCCGATAAAGTACAATAAACAATTTCAGTTTATGGCTTACCCAAACAGGACGCACAGTATCTCAGAAGGTCCGGGTACGTTCCTTCATCTGGCTACACTTTACACTAATTATCTGAAAAAGTATTGTCCTCCCGGGGCGAAATAGGAGTGAGGAGTGAGGTGTGAGGGTCGTGGCTGGCGCGGATTTGTAATCCGTGCCCCGCGGTTATCATCAAATAAGAAATGGCACGGATTGCAAATCCGCGCCAGCTTGTTCCGACGGATTAAATAATAAATGGCACTGATTGCAAATCCGTGCCAGCCTGCGCGTTAATATAATATCCTAACCCTAATTGTATTCGGAATATTTTTCAGGTCTTTCAGAACAGAAGGATCAAGATCAGTATCTGTTTCAAGGATTACATACCCGATTTCCGCGTCGGTCTGCAGGTATTCTGCTGAAATATTGATGCCTCTTGAAGAGAAGTAGTGGTTAATTTCTCCCAATACACCCGGGACATTTTTATGGATATGCAGGAATCTTTGCTTTGATGAGTTTGCCTGAAGCGCTATCTCAACAAAGTTTACTGCACCGATAGTAGAGCCGGTGTCGCTGTACCTTACAAGTTTTTCGGCAACTTCTGTTCCGATATTTGCCAGAGCTTCAAGCGTCGAGCCGGCAATATGCGGGGTTAGTATTACATTATTGAAATCCTGGAGATCATTCACAAATGGTTTGTCATTTGATGATGGTTCTTCAGGAAATACATCAGCCGCCACCCCTGCAAGTTGCTTCGATCTGAGTCCTTCAGCTACTGCTTTATAATCTACAACATCGCCCCTCGATGCATTGATCAGACATGATCCTTTTTTCATAATAGCGATCTGTTCCACGGAGATCATTTTTCTTGTAAGATCAGTCAGTGGAACATGAACAGTGACAGTATCAGCCATCTTCAGAAGATCATTCATAGTTGATACTGGTTTTGAATTTCCAAGGCTGAGTTTCTTTTCTATATCATAATAGATGATATTCATTCCCAGACTTTCAGCAAGTATTGCCACCTGAGTGCCTATGTGTCCGTAACCAATAATACCAAGGGTCTTGCCTCTTATTTCAACCGAGTTATTAAATGATTTCATCCATATTTTCTGGTGGGCAAGCGCATTCTTTTCCGGAATTCCACGCATCAGCATGATTATCTCTGCAATGACAAGTTCAGCAACCGAGCGGGTATTTGAGAACGGTGCATTAAAAACCGGGATCCCGAGCATCTTGGCATCCTGTATGTCAACCTGATTAGTGCCAATACTGAAGCACCCTATTGCAAAAAGTTTAGGTGTTTTCAGAAGCATATTTCGCCGGAGTTCAGTGCGGCTTCTGATGCCTATGATATGTGTACTTTGTAACTTTTTTTCAAGTTCATCACCCGATAGCGCGCCATTCAGACATTCAACATCACTATAGCCGTTTTCTTTGAAAAAAACTTCGGCATTGTTATGAATTCCTTCAAGCAAAAGAACTTTGATCTTACTTTTGTCAAGCGAAAAATTTCTCATGGCGCACAGTTAAGAATGATTTTAAGTAAAAACCTAATTTGGCTTATAGATTAATACTTGCAAAGTAAATAAAAGAGTCGGGTTGTACAAATTCCCTGAATTTCTTTTTATTCATTAACTCAATTGAGCTGAGATTTATTTAACGGAATAGAAAAGTAAAACGTACTTCCCTGGTTGACAGTACTTTCTACCCATATCCTGCCTCCTTCTTTTTCGACAAGCTCCTTGCTGAGTTTCAATCCAAGACCGGTACCCTGTTCTTTTTCGGTACCGATCCCCGAATGCTTTGTGTCGAGTTTAAAGAGTTTTTCAATATCTTCTCCCCTAATTCCGACCCCTTTATCTTTAATTGAAACAATAACTTCATCGTTATTAAAGGTAGTTTTGATATCAATATTACTTCCTCTGTGCGAAAACTTTATGGCATTGCTCAGGAGATTCCGCAAAATTGTGTTTATCATCCCTTTGTCGGAAAAGATGGATGAATTGGAATTGGGAAAATAATTGAAAAAGATCTCCTTGTTTGAAGCGAAGAGATGCAGGTTAGAGATATTTTCTTCTATAAGCTTATCAAGGCTTAAATTTTCAGGATTATATTTTAGCATTCCGGTTTGCGATCTTGACCAGTCAAGAAGATTCTGAAGAATTGCATATCCCGATTTGGCCGAATCGTTCAGTATAAGCGCCAGTTTATGAATATCCTGGTTATTCATATTGCTGATATTATCATACAGCAATTCCGAAGTACCAATCAGGCTGGTGAAAGGATTTTTCAGGTCGTGTGCTACTATGCTGAAGAATTTATCTTTGGTTGCATTAAGGTCTTTAAGCTGAAGCTCGCTTTCTTTAAGGGCATCCTCAGCTTTTATCCGTTCAGTAAGTTCAAGATGAAGATTTTTATTAGCAATTTCAAGGTCCTTTGTCCGTTCGATAACTTTTTCTTCCAGTTCTTTACTTAATTTTCTTAAACGGAATTCACTTAGTTTGAGTTCTTTCTCGATGGATCTTCTATGTATGCATAATGTTGCCTGCCGGACAATAGTTTCAATTATCTTAATATCCTCGATCTCAATGATTTTGGGAGAAAAGATGATTCCAATACCGTAAAAGTTCTTTGCTTTTATAAACCCAAATGCAAAGATTTTCCTGATTCCTGTAATACTTTCAAGTTCCTCGCATTTGCTTTTTTCAACACTTCCGTTTAAGATTTCATAAAGACCACCTTCTGCCTCATGTAATTTGCCGTCAGAAAATAATTCCAGCAGCTTTTCTTTTTCTCCTGTAAACAATGATTCAGGATTATTCAAATCAATCCCTGTGTGGATTTTTATTTCATTATACCAGTAAGTCAGCCATTCAGAACAGCATATACGTATTTTGTCGAAATCCGCAAATTCAAGTGAAATGGCATTAGCATTCTCAAGTAACAAATGGATATTTTCGCAAGTGGTGGAAAAGCTTGAAAGTATGTTCTCACATTGACTTAATTGAGCCGTGGCCGATGAAAGTATTGAAAAACGATGTGTGTTTTTCTTCAACAAATCCTGAATTTTTTTTCTTTCAATACCGTATTTTATCGACTTGAGAATATTTTCTGAGTTAAGCCTGTTTTTAACAAGGTAATCCTGGGCGCCTTCTCTGAGCGCTGAAAGAGCTATATCTTCATCGTCCAATCCTGTCATCACTACGATAGGTGACTTAATATTGAAAACCTTGATCATTTTCAAGGTTTCAAGTGATGTACTTTCCTGAAGCCCGAGATCAAGAAGGATTACATCAAAATCCTGCTGTTCACAAAACGCGAAAGTCTCTTTCAGATTTGTTGCATGAGTCAATTTGAATTTTGTGCTGGTTTCTTTAATATATTCCCTTACAATAACCACATCCCCGGGATTATCTTCAACCATTAAAATGTTCAGGAATGGCTCTGTAAGTGTCTCACTAAGATCCGCCTTTTTCTCAATGCCTTTTTCCATGGCTTATTGTAAAGTATTATTTTTCACAATTATTATAAATCAATTATTACAAGACCCCGACTTCTAAGTTTTCGATGGCAGTTTAACTATCGAGAACCAGAAATCTTCAATTGATTTGATCACTTTAACAAACTGATCGAGATCAATTGGTTTTGTAATATAACAATTTGCATGCAGATTATATGATTTCAGAATATCTGCTTCTGCCTGTGAAATTGTCATAATTACAACAGGGATCCTTTTGAGATCGTCATTGGCCTTAATATCTGCCAATACTTCCCTGCCATCTTTTCTTGGCAGGTTAAGATCGAGAATAACTAAATCGGGTCTGGGAGAATCCTTATATTTCCCCTTTTTAAGAAGGAAATTCATAGCTTCCACACCATCGTTAACAATAAAAAGAGAATTGAATATTTTCTGTTCATTCAAGACCTCTTTTATAAGACGGGCATCACCCGGGTTGTCTTCTACAACGAGGATGTCAATTGGATTAACCAGACCATGTTCCATGATTTTGTTTATTAATTTTTAAGTATACTGAAATAAAAAACCGTTCCTTCTCCGGGTTTTGATTCAAGCCAGATTTTCCCGCCATGACGTTCCACTATCCGCCTGCATATTGCCAATCCTATTCCCGTACCTCCGTATTCATCTCTTGCATGCAACCTCTGGAATATCTGGAATATCCTCTCATAATATTGAGGTTCTATCCCTATCCCGTTATCCGTGACAGAAAAGATGTACTGGTTCGTCTCTTCCTTTGATGATATGTGCACTCTGGGGGAGGAATCGCAAAATTTAATAGCATTGGCGATAAGGTTTTGTAAAAGCTGCAACATCTGCCGGCCATCGGCAAATACTACGGGCAAATCATCGTTTGTGATTAATGCACTTTTCTCCTTTATCCTCACACTCAGGTTGATTATTGCCTGACCAAGAATTGTTTGCATATCAATTGATGCCGGATTTTTGCCTCTTGTTTCGACTCTTGAGTATTCAAGAAGGTCGTTTATAAGGGTTTGCATCCTCTGGGCTCCTTCAACTGCAAATCTTATGAATTCATTGGCATTGTCATCGAGTTTATCCTTGTATCTTTGAGACAAAAGTTGGGTGAAACTCGAAACCATCCGTAAAGGCTCCTGCAAGTCATGTGATGCAACATAGGCAAACTGCTCAAGCTCCATATTCGATCTGACCAGATCTTCATTCAGATTAAACAGTGCGTTTTCTGCGCCTTTTTTCATTTCGGAAATGTCGAAACAAACTCCCGACATTTTAACAGGTTTTCCATCATTGCCTCCTTCAACAAGAGCTTTGACACTGATATGGTTAAATCCATTGGTTCCGGGACGGGTCCTGAAGACAGTATTAAGAGGAGCATTTTGATTTATGGCAAGTTGAACGGATCTTCTAAAGTGAGAGGCATCTTCCTCGTGAACATAGCTTACGAAGTCGTCAAATTTCATAGATGAAGAATTTTCACTGATACCAAATATCTTTCCCATTCTTCTGTCACACTCAAAAGAGTCCTTCATGACATGCCATTCCCAGATACCTATTTGTCCGTTCTCAAGCGCCAGGTCGAGCTTTTCCTTTGATTTTAAAAGGGCATGTTCAGCTTCGATTCTCCTTGTTATATCGTGACCCTGGGCTATCGTGGATAATACCGTCTTATTATCTGTATCATAGATATTTGCTGAGTTCCACAAAACTATTTTTACTTCCTTATTTTTTGTCAGGATAGGTATTTCTATTGTCTGCCAGTTTTCGGTAAGTGAAAGCTTGATCTTTTCATTTGACTCTGACAATGAAGATTTTGGAAAAAGCAGTTCAAGTTTCCTGCCCAGAATCTCCAGCGATGAATAACCTGTGAGAGACTCAAATGCATGATTGAAGAGCTGGATTTCAGTTTCAGGATTCCAGACAATTATTGGCGCATTGGCATAGTTAATAAGATTCTCCAGATAATTTTTTGTGCTCTGAAGCTCCTTCTCAGCAAGAAGACGTTCCTGGACCCTGTGTTCAAGTTCTATATGTGATTTTCTCAGTTCCTCCTCTGACTCCAGTCTTTTTATGTCGATCCGGTTAAGTGATCGTGTGGCGAGCCAGACAAGTACCAGGAAACATATCGTATACGTAATAGCTACGAATATGACACCCTCCTCTGATTGAAAAAGGCCATTATGTTCGCCGGTAATTCTGAGCCAGCCGATAAATGCCGGGAGAATCATCAGGGTAGGCAGAAGCTTTCGGGCCATCAGAAATCCTGTCTCCTGTGAGGTTAAAAGTCTGCCAAACCAGGTGTCGGTGTACATCAGCAGAATAGCGAAGCAAAGGGCCAGAAAAGCAAATGAAGTATTCAAAGCAACAGAAATATTGCCTATGCTGGTAACGGAATTGACTCCGAGGATATAACTTATAAGTACAAAATAGGACGTCAGAAACATCGGTATTGTAAGAATATTTACAATTTCCTTTTTCTTAATTGTAGCATCCTTAAGTAAGAAAAAGGAGACTCCGACAAGCAGAAAATTTATTGAAGACACTAATGCCATCCGCATCTTTAATGGCAGGAAAAATCTCAAAAAGGGATGTGTGCTAAAAGCTGGTTCATGTCCGGTCCTTATAATAATTATATATGCGAGAATGGTTACAATATTTATGAGAAGAAGAAATGAAGAAATAATATTAATTGCTGTTTTTCTGTAGGATGAAAGTATATCCTCCTTAATTAATATTATTCCGAAAACCGAGAGAATAAAACAGAGGGCTGTAATTATTTTCATTGGAGTCCATTCCACTCCTATGCTTTTAAATACAGCCAGGTCGAATGCCCATCCCAAAAGGTCAAGGATACTTAAAGTCAAAATAATAGCAAGGGATATCCAATAGAATATCCTGAATGTTCGCGGTGAGTCCTGAAATTGCCTTTGCGGCACCGTAGAAGAATCTGAAGAAATTTGTGACATTTCCTTCTGATAGTCCATCAAAAATATAAATTATTAATTTAAAACCTGAAATGTCTTTATCAAAATCTTTATTTGTTCACCTAAATACCTACTTCGCTAAAGCGGCCCGGTTAGTTTCGGAAACGACAAACGAAAAACGATAAACTATTAACGCTTTCTACTTACTCTCTTTCACTATGTCTCCGTCGGGGTGACCGCTGATTTTATTGTTTTTCATTTCAACCGGCACGCTATTAACCGTGAGCAGGAGAGCGGCACGTTGTTTCCCAGCACCAGTGTTGCGGATGATGTTGTCTTCCAGCACAACTCCGGTTGCCTGGGAATTGATGGCTATTCCGTATCCTTTTTCTTTGTTTCCGTTATTTTCTATAAGGTTGTTTCTGAAAATGCTCCTGTGAGGTGCATTGAGTGGAGTCTCGCCACGCAGCTGAATGCCATCCGAACCGTTTTCATATATGTGATTATCAGCAAAAAGTACATCTATATCCTTGTGACCTGTGCTGATACCATTTATACCATTGTTGTGAAAATCATTTTTCCTTACAATGCCATTCCTCACACGCCAGCATACAAAGAGGCCATAACCGTCATTATTATAACTTTTGTTATTTTCAATTAGTGTAAAAGGAGAACCGGTACCCGGATGAAGACCGGCGTTGGCACAGCCAGAGACTTCACAGTTACGTACTGTTACATATTCAGTGATCTGCCAGCTGATGCCGTCGCAGTTAAAATTTTTAACCGTTACATTTTCAACAACAGCTTTGGCTACTTTATGCAGGTAAATGCCTCCGGCCCGGCATCCGTCTACAAGGTCGTTGCTTTCCCTGCTGCCGTCGACTGTCAAATCAGCTATTCTGACATTTTCAGCGCTTATGGCACAAATCACTGAACATGAATTTGATATTGTTCCTTTTTTATCACTCCGGTAATCGCGAAGAAGATAATCATCAAGATAAATGACATTACCCTTTATTGCAGCGATCTTTGTGGTCGTTACATCCCAGCCGCTCCGGTGATCATCGTCATACACAGCAACACCCATTCCGGGTTTGAATCCTGAAGGATCATTTACTGTTATCTGTAATTCACCATAGTCAGCATCAAGAGTGAATGAAGACCTGAACCCTGTACATTTTTTCAATATGGTATTACGACCTGATCCGACAAGTGAAATATTATCATACAGTTTTATGGGTGCGATGATATCATAATTTCCAGGCTGAAGCTTAACAGTACCGCTAAGTGAGGTTGCATGTATAGCCTCAATTGCTGTCTGGATTGCCTCTGAACTGAATCCCTGTATCTGAGCGCCGCTGCCTCCGACCGTTATAGTTCGTTCGGGAATAACAGGATTTACCACAGATGTTGCTTCCATATTTTTATTGATTGGGATATTCTGGATATCACTGGTTTTTGAAGAATCAGGACTGTTATAAGCTTTTACAGGTGCATGTTTATTTTCCTGAACGCAAGATGATAAAAAGATTAACAGGAAAAGAAATTGGATCTTTTTCATTATTGTTCCTTTTTGAAGTTTCTTAAATCGTGTCTGAAAGGTAAGATAATTTGTTTAAATATGAGATACAGGAGTTTTTAGAGTTTGACTATGTATTTGTTTAACCACAAAGCACACAAAGAAGGCACAAAGGACACAATGAGTATTAGATTAAAACCCTTTTTTTCAAGCCTTTGTGTACTCTGTGTACTGCCTTTGTGACCTTTGTGGTTAATGGATTTCAATTCTTTTAAAACCAAAGAAAAATCGGAAGAACCCATGTCTCTTTTATTTGTTATTGACTTATAATAAGTTATAATCAAATGAGAAAAGAAAGACTGGAAGCATTCAGCGATGGTGTTCTTGCCATCATAATAACAATCATGATTTTAGGATTAAAGATCCCTGCAGGCGATAAGCTTGAAGATTTGAAGCCTGTCCTTCCAGGCTTTTTAAGTTATGTGCTGAGCTTTATCTATATTGGCATTTACTGGAATAATCATCATCATATGATGCATACTGTAAAGCATGTTACAGGTGATATTCTCTGGGCTAACCTTCATCTGCTTTTCTGGTTATCGCTTGTTCCGTTTATTACCGGATGGGTGGGGGAGAATCACTTTAAACCAACACCGATGGCTCTGTATGGAATAGTTTTACTAATGGCAGCTGTAGCCTATTATATATTGCAAACGAGGATTATAACCAATCATGGTCCCGATTCAATCCTTTCAAAAGCAATTGGGAACGATCTTAAAGGGAAAATTTCACCTATCCTGTATTTATTAGCAATATTTTCAACATTGATAAGCGGATGGATTGCCGGAGCTATTTATATACTTGTAGCTTTTATCTGGCTGGTACCAGATAAACGGATCGAGATCATTCTTAAAAACGAAATGCATTAATCGACAGCACGACCGCAAGACTGCAAGACCGCAAGACTGCAAAACCGCATGACTCTCCTTTATGGTTTCCTCTTATACCTCCCCATTAATTGTCCTTCTTCGAGAATGTGGATATCCATGGCTTTTACCAATTCCCTTTTTGTTATTCCGGGTTTGGCATCAAGTTCTGCATCAAGGGCATAAAGTTTGAAATAGTATCTGTGAGTGCCACTGGGAGGACAGGGTCCGCCGTAGCCGATCTTACCGAAATCATTCTTGCCCTGGATGGCACCGTTCTCAAGACTTTCTGTTTTAGGAATATTTTCTGACAGCTCCCGAAGATTCCCCGGGATATTAAACATAACCCAATGTACGTATGTCCCGGAAGGAGCATCAGGATCATCAGCAATAAGCGCAAATGTCTTTGTACCGGAAGGAACCTTCGACCATGCAAGCTGAGGTGAAACATCTATATTATCACATGTAAACTTCGACGGAATACTCTCGCCGGCCTTAAATGCTGAACTTTTTATTTCCATTTTAATTTTTTTTCTAAATCAAAAAATATTTTCATTTTTTTCACTGAAAATTAGATTATCAAGGCTATAAGTCATTGGTCCGGTCAGGAGGATCACCAGCGCCATCATCAAAAATATAAAAGGTGTTTGAGCACCTGTTGGCCCAAGAAAGCCGCGGGGCAAAGAAACGATTGTGGCGACGGTCATATTTATTGTGACTGCGAATGCAGCAAAACGCGTAAACAATCCAAATATGATCAAAAGGCTGCCAATAAATTCAGTAAACATACTAAGATACGTAAGAAAGGCTGAAAATCCCATTTGTGCAAAACCTTGCAAAGTTTTTTCCATGCCATAACCTCCGAACCAGCCAAGTACTTTTCCTGATCCTGCTGTAAATAATAGTATGCCAATGGTCAGGCGTACAAACAGAATGCCTGTACTAAGCAAAGATGAATTCTTAAAACTCAATACTTTTACGATCAAATTGTTATTTTTCATGCATGACTATTTTTAATTATCTCCGTAGAATATCATTATGAAATATTTATGTTGCTGTTTTTTTCTGTCAGATTAAACATTTTTTTTGAAGGAAAGTTTAATTAACTGCTTACTTTTAGTCGGGATGCCAGACCAGCGCCCGCAACCCGGCGCCGGTAATTAAAAATATTACCGGTATTTAAAATATAAGTTCCCCTCATTCGTCTATGGAACTAAATACTCTTTTCAATGAGTCCTTTGGAGTCGGAAAAAATAGGAACTGTCTATAAGGATGAGCGGAAACGTCTGCTCGGATATATCAGACACAGAATTCCAGACAAAATGGAGGCTGAGGATATTCTGCAGGATGTCTTTTATCAGTTAACCATCGGATTTAACGAAATAAGGAGAATTGAGTCACTTACATCGTGGCTTTACAGGGTTGCAGATAACCGGATCACAGATCTTTTCAGGAAAAAGAAGCCTGTCAGCATCACCTTTAAAGAAAACAAAGCAGATGGTGACGACGGCCCCTTAACACTTGAAGAAATACTCCCTTCGCTCGGATCAACACCCGAAGAAGAAGAGATTAAGGAGATGATCTGGGATGCGATAGAGGACACACTTTCTGAACTTCCGGAAGAACAGAGAGATGTCTTTGTGGCAAATGAATTTGAAGATATGAGTTTCAAAGAGATATCTGAAAAAACAGGTATCGGGATCAACACTCTCATATCGCGAAAACGTTATGCCGTCCTAGCTCTGAGGGAGAATTTGAATGAATTGTATAATCTTTTAAAAAACAACTGATATGAAAACAATGAGAGTTTTTAAGTTTATCGGATTTGGAATCCTTGGGCTGGGTTTTATTACCCTTGCGATATTCGTAACAATGAGCCTGTGGAACGCCCTGATCCCTGTTTTATTCCATGGACCGCTTCTTACTTTCTGGCAGACTGCCGGTTTATTTATTCTGTCGAAGATTCTTCTTTCGGGAGTAGGACCTAGGGGGCATCATCGTCGTGGTGGCAAAATGGAGTGGAAGAGCAGATATCATGACAAATACAGACATGGATGCTGGCACGATGAGGTAACCCCCGAACCTGAAAAGGTATAAGCACGTTTTTAACCACAAAGCACACAAAGAAGGCACAAAGGACACAAAATAGGGACGCAGTATTCTGCGTCCTTACGTCCTTTGTGAAAACCTTTGTGAGCTTAAACTGGAGCACGGGGGCCAAAATACGCAGAGGCCTTTTGTCGTGTCTATGAACTATTCCTGAATATTCCTTGTTAGTAATTTCTCTATAAAATACTAACATGGATAATTATATCACAGGTTTGCATCATGTTACTGCACTCACATCAGATCCGCAAAAAAATGTGGATTTTTATACAGGGATACTCGGTTTGCGGCTGGTAAAAAAGACAATAAATTTTGATGCCCCCGATGTATACCATTTTTACTACGGCGATGAAGTGGGCCATCCCGGCACGATCCTCACATTTTTCCCTTTTGCGGGAATACCCAAAGGACGAAAAGGCAAGGGGCAGCTGACTGTCACTTCATTTTCAATCCCCGAAAACAGCCTCGATTATTGGATGAAGCGTCTTGCTAAGTTCAACATTACCTTTCAAAACCCTGCCCGTCGATTTGATGATGAAGTCTTTATTTATTTTGAAGATAACGATGGTCTCGGCATCGAATTAATTGCAAATAAAGCAGATAAGCGTGAGGGTTTTACCTACGGGCATATTCCTTTAGAACATTCAATTAAAGGCTTTTACAGCGTTGAGCTTAGTGAAGAAGGTTATGAAAGAACAGCAGGAATTCTTACCGAACAGATGGATCATAAGCTGATTGCGGAAAAGGGGAATCGATTCAGGTTTTCTCCATCTGGTAAGCCAGGTAGCTTCGTCGACGTCCTGTGCAATCCTGAATCGCTGCGTGGCACGGGAGGATCAGGAACTGTTCATCATGTCGCTTTTGCTACCCTGAACGACCAGACGCAGCTCGGATTCAGGGAAAAGCTTTTGAGTAAAGGAATTGTCAATCCGACTCCTGTAATTGATCGTCAGTATTTTCATTCTGTCTACTTTCGTGAACCGGGAGGAATACTTTTTGAAGCTGCTACCACCGATATTGGATTTACGATAGATGAATCCAAAGACCATCTTGGAGAAAAAATAAAATTACCATCCTGGGAAGAGGTGAACAGAAGTGAAATTGAAAGACTTCTCACTCCAGTTTTTATTGATACAAGCAAATTCAAAGACTAATGCACAGATATCAGATTTTGGAAAAGGGTAGACCATTAATGCTGGCCCGGAAGGCGATCATACTGTTGCATGGAAGGGGAGCAGATGCTGAAAATATTATTTCTCTTGCCGATGAGTTTTGTGACGATACATTTTATATTGCCGCACCACGGGCGACTAATAATGCCTGGTACCCCTTCAGTTTTATGACCAGCGAGGACCGCAATGAGCCGTGGCTCACATCCGCTGTCCAAACAGTAAAGCGTCTTCTTGAAGAGATCTCCGTTTATATCCCGGCTGAAAGGATTTACATATCCGGATTCTCTCAGGGAGCATGCCTGGCTCTTGAAGTGACAACACGGTACGCCATTAAGTATGCAGGAATAATTGCTTTTTCAGGCGGATTGATAGGAGAGACAATAAGAACTGAAAAATATCGCGGCAATTTTGAAGGAACAAAAGTTTTTATTGGAAACAGTGATAAAGACCCGCATATACCTTTAATACGATCGCAGGAATCAGGGAACCTGATGAAACTGATGGGTGCGGATGTGACATTGAAAGTTTATCCCGATATGCCGCATACTATTAATAACGATGAAATTGAAACCGTAAAAAAATTGATGTTCTGAAATGGTTGTCTAGCGGTCTTGCAGTCTCCTTTATGCCATACGCCTTTATGCAATTGCGCCTTTTTCAAGAGATTAATATTACATTTGCCCCCTGAAAATAATCTTTTATGAAATGGTTCTCCGGTGAAGCATTCGCTGTAATACACGTTAAAAATTTCCGGTTTTTTCTGCTCTATCGAATTTTTATGACAATGGCTTCACTGATGCAGTCAGTCATTGTAGGCTGGCAGATCTATGCTCTGTCACATAATGTTCTCTGGCTCGGGTTTATTGGTTTAGCTGAAGTTGTCCCACAAATAAGCATATCGCTTTTTGCAGGCCACTATATCGATTTACATAACAGGCGAAAGATCGTTAACTACACTACGCTTCTTCTTATTCTTAGTTCCCTCATTCTTTTAATCTACAGCTCAAATGTTGCCTATTTCTCTTCAAAATATGGGATAATGCCCATATTCGCCACAATCTTTTTAACCGGACTGGCACGAGGAATAATAAGTCCGGCCCAGGTTGCCCTTATGGGACAGCTTGTCCCAAGGAATTTGTACGCTAATGCCGCTACATGGAACAGTGCGAACTGGCAGGTAGCTGCCGTTGCTGGTCCGGCAATCGGAGGCATTGTTTACGGTTTCTGGGGAATAGTACCAGCATATTCTTTTGTTGTAGCTCTAAATATTCTTTCATTTTTCATGATAATGCTTATCAAAGTCGGAAAGCACACAATCATCCAAACGACCGAAGGTGTTTATACTCGTATCCGGACCGGGATAAGATTCGTTTTCAAAACGCCTGAACTGTTAGGCGCTTTTACGCTTGATATGTTTGCAGTGCTTTTTGGAGGTGCAGTAGCAATGCTCCCTGTATTTGCGTCAGATATACTTAATGCCGGTCCACAGGGATTGGGGCTTTTGAGAGCGTGCCCTGCGATCGGCGCCGCTTTGATGGCATTTGTTCTTATGTATCATCCTCCTGTAAAAGAAACAGGAAAAGTATTATTCATTGCAGTCACCGGTTTCGGTCTTTGTATGATAGGATTTGGTCTTTCAAAGAGTTTTGCCCTTTCCGGATTCCTATTGATCCTTAGCGGAGCTTTCGATAATATAAGCGTGGTAATACGGGGGACAATACTGCAGCTTTTCACTCCTGATGATATGCGGGGACGAGTTGCATCGGTAAACAGTATTTTTATCGGATCCTCAAATGAACTTGGCGCTTTCGAATCGGGTGTAGCTGCCAGACTCATGGGTTTGGTGCCAAGTGTGGTATTTGGAGGCATAATGACTCTTGTCGTTGTCGTAACAACAATAAAAATCAACAAACCACTTAGGATGTTATCTCTAAAAAATAAGGTTTAAGTCTGCACTGATACTTCAATCCTCTAATTTTAATAATAATTTTTCTAGAGAAATTATTCCTATCTTTCAAAATGGGGAGTTCTGAATTTCTTGTCACTTATTTTTATTCATGAGGCATTTGTTTCTGTGTAATATTCTTTTCCTATTCCTGTTTGCATTTGAATTAAAAGCTCAAAATACAGACAGCCTCATAAAGTCATTGGACAAAGAAACAAATGATACTATCAGGATTAAAGCATACATAAAGATTGTCAAATATTATAATTCCAAAGAACCGATTAAAGCTCTTCCATATGCCATTTCATTAGTGAAGCTTGCTGATAAAGTCAATATCGAAAAATTTCAGATGGCAGGTAATAATCAGCTTGGGATTACATATTATTTTCTTGGCAATATTGATCAGTCTGCCCAATTATTTCTTAAAGTTCTCCGGGTTTATGAAAAAAATAAAGACTCGCTCGGGATCTCACGTGAGTCAAATAACATGGGTTTAGCATATCAGGAGGATAAAGCATATCCAAAATCTCTTGAATACTTTAAACAATCTCTTGAAATAAAACTTAAGATTAAAGATTATCCTACGCTTTGGACTACATACATGAATATTGGATTAACATACAGTTCACTAAATGAATATGACAAGGCTTTAAGCAATTATATTATGGGTCTTGATGCATGGAAGGTTCTTAAAGAAGAAAAAAATGAAAGTTATGCTGATATTATCAGTGAGATTGGAATACTTTACCAGACGATCGACAGTTTGCCACAGGCTGAAAAATATTTAAAAGAGTCGATCCCTTTTTACGAAAAAAGTAAAACTGATTACAGAATAGCAAGGACTTACCTGAATCTTGGGATAGTAAGCAGAAAAAAAGGAGACCTCGAATCTGCACTTAAGTATCTTAAAAAATCTGTAAACCTTATTAAGACATCAGGCGCAGTTTCGATCCTGCCCGATTATTTTTCCGAATTATCAAACATTGAGGAAACGAGAGGCAATGACAGGAAGGCGTTTGATTATTATAAACGGTCGCAGATTCTGAAGGACAGCTTAAACAAGATGCAAAATCTGACGGCTGTCAATCAGTTACAGGAAATGTACAGGATAGAAAAAAATGATGCAGAGACATTGGTATTAAAAAAGGAAGTTGAGCTTGGTGAGGAAAAACTGGTTAGAACAAAAATAATTACAGGAGGTGTAATATTCATACTCATCTTAGTGCTTGTTTTCTCGGTTTATTTGTTAAGAAACATTAGCAGGTGGAAAATCGCGAATGCCAAACTTGAAGACCAGCAAAGAATAATTAATGATTCTAATAAAGCTCTTAGCAGGCAAAAAGATGAATTGATTGCACTGGCTAAAGAATTGCATCGGTTAAATAAAGATAAAGATCGTTTTATGTCCATACTCGGACACGATTTAAAAAGTCCGTTTAATGTACTCCTTGGTTTATCGGGTATGCTTGCCGAAGGGATAAATGAAATTGATCCCAAAGACATTGAAGAGATTGCAAAAAACCTTAATAAATCAGCTCAGATCACTTATGGTCTGCTGGAAGATATATTATTGTGGACAAGAGCTCAATCGGGGAAAATTCCATTTAAACCGCAGGAATTGAATTTTACGGAGATGACCAGTGGAGTGATTGAATATCTAACACCTCTGGCGAATTCAAAAAATATCACAATTAATCATACAGAATCAGCAAATATTAAAATTTATGCTGATCCTGATATGATAAAAACTGTTTTGAGAAATCTTATCGCCAATTCAATTAAGTTCACTAACAGAGATGGTTTAATATCAATAAAGACCATCCAGCTGGATTCAGAATTAATAATTTCCGTTACAGATAATGGAATTGGAATATCTCCTGATAGTATAGCAAAGCTGTTTAATAATTCAGAAATTTATACTACTAACGGTACTGATGATGAATCAGGGACAGGGTTAGGACTATTGCTTTGCAAAGAATTTGTTGAAACACATGGAGGAAAAATCTGGGTTGAAAGTGAGCCGGGAAAAGGAAGTGAATTCAAATTTACCTTGCCATTTGAAGTCATTTAATTCTCCTCAGCTCACATCTCATACCTGACTCCTTAAACCTGATTTAGAGTCCCAGTTTTTTTGCAATAGCAGCCGGAATAGCATTCTTGTTTACCATGATATTGGTGGTTCTCAGCATTATAAACGGTTTTGAGACAAAGATGAAACCATCGTATTTGCCCATAATTCCCCATGAGTTTTTCACTTTATAGAAAGGGTTCCCTGCCTGATCTGTTGCGAGACCGACGATATGCATTCCATGGTCATCAGTAGTTGTATAGTTGTCAAAATCTTTTTGTCTCAGCTCCTGAGTTATTACTTTTTCAGGATGCGGTCCGGTAAATATTTTCGACAGTTCATCCTCGTTCATCTCATTCCAGTTTTTTTCAGGAATAATAGCTACTCCCTGTTTCATTGAGAAACCTCTGTCGCTCATATCGCTTGCCCACGCAACAGTATATCCGTTCATCAATGAATTATCGATAACCTGCATAAATTCATCAAGAGGAAGATTGTAAAATGTGCCTCCTGCCCAGTTGTCAGGAAGCTCCAGCATACATTGCTTGTAGAAAGGATGATGATTGAACGAAGTTAAAAGAACATAGTCATCGGGATTCAGACCCAGCTGTTTTGTAAAAGTTGCCGGTGTGAAAGTTTTGCCGTCATAAGTAAAATTTTCAGGCATTTTGCCAAGATATGCATCAAGTATCCCATTCAGTCCGGGAAACCAGGCAGTTGTCAGTTTTGAACCTTTGATAATAGCATCCATATAACCTTTAATTGCACCATCCATTTCGTTATGGTTATGTTTTGTTTCACCATAATTTAGACCAGGATAGGTTGCATCAGGTACAAACCCGACTTCCTTCCAGGCACTTAGAACATCGCCATATTCGCCGCCACCGGCTAGTTCTGAACTGCCATGCATTCTCTCAAACATCGTAGCTTTTTTCTCATAAGTATGACGGACAACATACATTACCGACAGATCAACTGGCTGTTTGCCAATCCGCAGCAGTTCTGATTCAATCATTGAGATTCCGGAAAAACACCAGCATGTTGATGTAGCGTTCTGATTTTTTACGGAAGTACAGGGCATTTCTTTTTTCATCGTGAATATGTACCCTGTTTCCTGACTGTTTGCCAGTGTAGTGACAAAAAGAAGAAGGACAATAAGTTTTATTGTTTTGCTCATGTTGGGTTAAATTAAAATTTTAATAATAAAGATTCCCCTTAATAATTTCCAAATCTAATTAAAAGAAGTTTATAAAGAAATGTAGAATGTAATTGTAAGTAGATAAAGGGAAAAGTAAACTGAAGAACTTACACAGAAAGAAACAAAGTAGCCACCCAGAGATTGCTTCTCCGCTTCCGGCGGATCGCAATGACCTTAAAGGATTTCTTTGGTCTTATTGATTACTGAAAGATACAGCTCCTCAACTTTCTTCCTGGCCCAGGGTGTTTTGCGTAAAAACTTGAGGCTCGACTGTAAACTGGGGTTATTTGAAAAGCATTTTACCTTAATGTGAGTACTGAGCTGTTCCCACCCGTAATAATCTACCAGGAACTTAACAATATACTCCAGTGTCTTACCTTCAAGTGGATCTTTGCTCACAATATTAATGCTTTAGAGGCTTTAGAGGCTTTAATGGCTTTAAATGCCTTTATAGCCTTTAAACCTTTTACAGCTTTTAAAGCTTTTATCGTTTAGAGGCTTTAATAGTTTAATGCCTTTATAGCCTTTATAGCCTTTACAGCTTTTAAAGCTTTTATTCGTTTAGAGGCTTTAATGGTTTTAAACGCCTTTATAGCCTTTATAGCCTTTACAGCTTTTAAAGCTTTTATTCGTTTAGAGGCTTTAATGGTTTTAAACGCCTTTATAGCCTTTATAGCCTTTACAGCTTTTAAAGCTTTTATTCGTTTAGAGGCTTTAATAGTTTTAAACGCCTTTATAGCCTTTATAGCCTTTAAAGCTTTTAAAGCTTTTATTCGTTTAGAGGCTTTAATAGGTTTAAACGCCTTTATAGCCTTTATAGCCTTTACAGCTTTTAAAGCTTTTATTCGTTTAGAGGCTTTAATAGTTTTAAACGCCTTTATAGCCTTTATAGCCTTTACAGCTTTTAAAGCTTTTATTCGTTTAGAGGCTTTAATGGTTTAAACGCCTTTATAGCCTTTATAGCCTTTACAGCTTTTAAAGCTTTTATTCCTTACCGTTGTATTTCTTTTACTTTGATTCCAAGCTCCCTTTCTATTCCCTTCAATCCGTCAACTTCTCTTGGCGTTACCAGACTGAGAGAAAATCCCTTATTACCGGCACGTCCCGTCCTTCCGCTGCGATGCGTGTAATATTCTGTCTTCTCAGGAAGCTGATAATGAACAACAAATGCAAGCTCTTTTACGTCGATTCCTCTCGCGGCCAGATCAGTAGCAACAAGTATCTGCAGTTTTGTATTCTTAAAAGCGCGCATCACCTTGTCACGTTCTTTCTGCAGCATATCACCCTGTAATGCGTCGGCATTAACTTTCTTTGCCTGCAACCTTTTTGTTACTGTTTGCGCTTCGATTTTTGTCCTGCAGAAAACCAGTCCGCGTCCCGCCCCCTGTGTTCTTAAGAACTGGAAAAGAACTTCCGGTTTTTCAAGTCGCGAACATACGAGGAATTTATGTTCAATATCTTTATTTACAATATCATTCCGGTTTACTTCAACCCTGACAGCCTTGGGAGACATGTAAGTTGAGATAATTGATTTTATCCCAGCAGGCATAGTTGCTGAGAACAGCCAGGTGTGGCGGTTGCCGGCAGTATATTCCAGAATCGTATCGAGTTCTTTTTTGAATCCCATACTGAGCATCTCATCAGCTTCATCGAGAACAAGAGTCTTGATAAATGAGAGATCAATAGCTTTACGTTGAAGCAGGTCACAAAGACGTCCGGGTGTGGCTACAACAATATGAGTCGGCCTTTTTAATGACCGGATCTGTTCATCAATATGAGCCCCTCCGTAGACTGATTCAATGAATATTTTTTTGGGAATGTATTTTGTAAACTTAAATAGCTGTTTTGCAATCTGTTGTCCCAGCTCGCGGGTTGGTGAAAGTATTAATGCCTGTACAATATTCTTATCAGGATTTATTGATTGTAATATAGGCAAACCGTAAGCAGCTGTTTTCCCCGTTCCTGTTTGCGCCTGACCTATGAAGTCGGTTTCTTTTTCAATCAGAACAGGAAGTGCCTTTTGTTGTATTTCGGTTGGTGTAATAATGCTTATTTCTTCCAGAGCTTTTATAAAAGTACCGGATATACCTAATTCAGAGAATGTTTTCAAATATATATTATTAGTGGGTTGCAAAGATAACCAAATATGCGGATTACTTGTTGATTGAATACAGTAGGGATACAGTAGCCTTAGCGAGGGACTTGGCACATTTAGTTGCTGGGGAATTCAATATAAAAATTTGTTTAAATAACGTAACTTAGCAACAAAACAGGCAATGAAACGGATATTCATCTTCTTGTTATTATCAGTTGTACCGAAAATATTCATGTTGGGACAAGAAATAAATTTCAATGATTCCGTTGCTGTTTACTTTCAGGAAATTCAGGCTAATACAGCACATTATAAAGATTTATGGAATCGTGATCTTTACGGACCAATTCTTCTTGTTGATCCTGGTTCGCGAAAGATATATGCAAATTACCCCGATTCAGCAGGAGTCTTAAGGCAGGAGGGCAAAATCTTTACCGGACTTTTGCCTTTGCATATCAATATAGCAAATACAGCCATAACATGGAATGGCCGGATGTGGGCAATGATCATGCTTCCCCTTCCTGTGTCAAATCACGATAGGCTCGATCTGCTTTCTCATGAACTGTTTCACCGTTCACAGCCAGCGCTCGGTTTTCATATGTCAAACGCTGAAAACAACCATCTCGATACAAGGGATGGAAGGGTCTACCTACGTTTGGAGCTTGAAGCTCTCCGGCAGGCAATGAATGCGAAAACTGCGTCCGAAACACACGATCATCTTACAAATGCTTTGTTTTTCAGGATGACACGATACTCAATCTTTCCGGGTGCAGCAGCCAGTGAAAATCTGCTGGAGCTTAATGAAGGAATGGCGGAATATACAGGAACAATGATGAGCGGGAGGAGTGATGAGGAAACAGAAAAACATTTCGAAGATAAACTTATTGAATTCCAGAAAAACCCGACATTCGTAAGGTCATTTGCTTATATTACGACACCATTGTATGGCTTCATTCTGCAACGATCCGACAAGTATTGGAACAAGAATATCTCTGGCACAACTAATCTTACAGATTATTTTACAAATGCTTTTAATGTATCCGTTCCGGTCAGTCTTTGTGCGGAATGTATAAGTCAATATGGATCTGAAAAAATAATGGCCGAAGAAATAAAAAGAGATGAAGAAAGGGGAGAACGCCTCGCAGCTTTCAAAAGTCTGTTTATCTTAAAACCGCATTTCACGGCAAAACTTGAAAATATGAGAATTTCGTTTGATCCCCGTAACCTGGTACCTCTTGAAGGATACGGAACTGTCTACCCGACCTTGAGAGTATCGGATAACTGGGGCATTCTTACAGTAACCGAAGGGGCATTAATAGGCACAAACTGGGATAAAGTGACTTTAAGTGAACCTGATCTTGTCACACCCCTTAAAGTATCAGGTAATGGATGGGTTCTAGAACTAAACAAAGGTTATATAGTGGAGAAGGATAGTGTAAATGGGAATTATTTGCTGAAGAAGAGATAGAATAGGGTTGAGGAAATTCACTGTATTAATGAAAACTTTAATAAAATACATCATTATTAATTAAATAACTCCGCCATGAAAAATGTTTTATTATCTGTCGTTTTCACGCTGGTTGTTCTGATTATTATCTTCACAGTGTACATTTACTCAGGAACATTTGATCCGGGTCAGATCAATCACCACAAACCTCTTACCGAGAAGATAATCGGGATCACATTGGAACATTCGGTCAGCAAGAGAATTAAAGGGATCGTTGTGCCAGATCTTAAGGATACCAGTTTATTCAGCACTGGTGTATCACATTATAATGAGATGTGTGTTGTTTGTCATGGCGGCCCGGGCATTGAACCCTCCGAGCTTGCAAAAGGTCTTTATCCGGAACCACCGGTATTCTATAAATCGGATGACATGCCAAAACCAGATGAGGCATTCTGGATTATCAAAAATGGTATCAAAATGACGGGCATGCCGGCTTTTGGTCCTACACATGATGATAAAGCGATATGGGCAATAACAGCATTTATGCTAAATAAATTGAATAGCTTAATACCGTCTCAATACAACGAGATGGTTAAGAATGCACCGGAACATGGAATGTAAATTGGTTGCTGGTTGCTGGTTGCTTGGTGAAATGGCATAAAGGTATAAAAGCTTAATCCTTTGCGACCTTTGTGCTGCCTTTGTGTTCTTTGTGGTTAATGGATTTGATTAAAGTGAAAAATTCGATAATTTTACCAGGCATTCTTTAAGTTAAAAAACTATGGACAAAACTCTTGGATTCCTTGCTCCAATATTTATCTCTGTCCTTATATTCGCATTAAACACCCTTTTGCCCGGAAGATGGGTGACCGGATACATTACCAAAACAAATTCCAAAGAAAAGATGAGATATCATCTTAATGGCATTAGCGTCTTTTTTGTAGTGGTTCTGTTGTGGTTTATGCTGGGATATTTTAAGGTTATGCCTTTTGACTGGCTGTACAATTACAGATGGTACGGTCTGGCAGGCGCCTTCGTTGCAGGAATCATGTTTTCTCTTGCTGTAGTTTTACGCTATCCGCCGGTGCGGAAATCCTTTTTATCCGATCTGTTTTTCGGAAGGATTGAAAACATTCAGTACAGGGGAGGTCTCGCTGATGCGAAAATGTGGCTCTACCTTACCGGGGCAACTATGCTTGAACTAAATGCCCTTAGTTTCACGGCACATCATCTGTCGTTGTATGGAGACCAGGCATCCAGCGGTATCATCCTTTCAACAGCTCTCATTACATATTTTATTATCGATTATTTCATTTTCGAAGAAGTTCATTTGTATACCTACGACTTGTTTGCCGAGAGGGTTGGATTTAAACTGGGCTGGGGATGCATTGTCTTCTATCCTTATTTCTACTCGGTTTTTTTATGGTCGACTGTTGATTTGCCTGATCCTCACACTCCGTCATGGCTTTTATTAATATATGTTCTCATATTCTTAACGGGTTGGGTTTTATCGCGGGGCGCTAATCTTCAGAAATATTTTTTTAAAAAGGATCCGGGGAAGTCATTCCTGAATATTGTTCCCGAAACAATTTCTGATGGCAATAATGCATTGCTGGTAAATGGATTCTGGGGAATAAGCCGACATATTAACTATTCAGGTGAAATATTGATGGCCTCGGGAATAGTTCTTTGTACCGGATACCCGACTCTGATCGCACCATGGTTATACCCATTGTACTATATATTGCTTTTAGCCACACGTCAGAGGGATGATGATAAAAGATGTGCTTTAAAGTATGGTGATCTTTGGAAAGATTACGTGAAGAGGGTCCCTTACAGAATAATTCCCTACATATATTAAATTTTAGGAAGAACTTACACAGAGTTGCACAGGAATTGCCCTGCACCGCGCACCATGTGCTTCGTACCCTTTAAAGTCTGTACATCTTTCTTGTATTGTCCCCCATAACATTGATGGCCATCTTCCTCGGCATAATTTTCTGCATAATAAATGAAGCAATCCTGTTGCTCCTTCCGGTAATGAAAGAAGGTTGTTTCCCCAGTTTCTTTAAACATTCATTAGCAACTTCTTCAGGTTCAAGTACCCTGGGGGCAAAAATGCTTGATTTTTCAGGTCGGGTATTAATATAACCAGGTGTAGCAGTTGCTCCTGCACAACAGGAAATAATATCAACTCCGCTGTTCTTCCATTCGTACCATAGACTTTCTCCCAGGATCCGGTTGAAAGCTTTTGTAGCGGCATACATCGTCAGAAATCCACTCCCCTGGAATCCTGCCAGCGAGGTCATAAGAATAATTGCTCCTTTCTCATTGGCAACCATTCTTTCACCGAATAAATGGACCAGCCTCATTGGAGTGATCATATTTACCTCAGCTGCGAGTGTATGTTTTTCCGGAGGATTTTTTAAAAAGGGACCAATATAGGAAAGTGCAGCATTATAGACCATCAGATTTATTTCTTTGCCTTTCAGGACTTCTATCATCTGATTTACAGAATGTGCATCCGATAAGTCGCAAGCTATGCATTGTGTCTGGACCTTATAATTATTTTCGAGGGAATCAGCAAGTTGCTGTAACGGCCCGGTACGGCGGGCTATGAGAACCAGATCCATACCAGCTTTTGCCAGTTCGGTGGCAAATGCAGCACCGATACCTTCGGATGCCCCTGCTATCAGGGCTGTTTTTCCGTATTTCTCTCTTAAATTCATTTGAATAATTTTCTCTGTGGTTCTCTGTGTTGTCACAAAGAGAAAGACATGATTCAGATTACTATCATTTCATCACAGTTCTCCAGACCGCAATCACCATTTGCATTTTTAAAAAGCACTTTCCTGTGAGCTATTGTTAAACACTCGATATACTCTTTGATATTCACAATACTCGCAGGATTTCTGACAACTAATGGGATAACTCCTATGTGGGGATGATCAAATTTCTTATCATAAATCTTTTCGCACACGTAATATAATTCCTTGTTGATCTCAATTGCGTCACCATCGGTTGGCGCCTTATCAACAGTAATTTCAGGAAGCTCTGTATTATCAATTACGTTAAATGGTTTAAGAACTAATTTATCCATATGGTTTCAATTTACAATCAGTAAAGTTATAAAAAAAGGCATAAAGGAGTAACGGCCAAACGGCTTAAAGGTTGACGGCTATAATGCAGGGGGGGGCCGACCATGACGAAGCTAAGGTTAATTGGTTTTTTATTTTTACGAACTTTTTCTCATGTTTCTCCGTTAAAGGAGTTAAATACACCTGATGCTCAAAAGACATTGGAAAAAAGTTGTCATTATTTTTCTGGTAATGTTGCTATTACCGGTTCTCTTTGTGTTTTCAGTATATATTGGAGCATTCGGCCATCTGCAAACTAAAGAGGAGCTGCTGAATTATAAAAACGCAACTGCCACCACAGTACTGTCATCCGGAGGAGAGCTTATCGGTAATATATTTTCTCAGAACAGGACAAACATAGCATACAATCAAATTCCTGAGAACCTTAAGAATGCATTGGTTGCAACCGAAGATTCGAGATTTTTTGAACACA
Organism: uncultured Bacteroidales bacterium; assembly: GCA_963734885.1. Classification (GTDB taxonomy): domain Bacteria; phylum Bacteroidota; class Bacteroidia; order Bacteroidales; family VadinHA17; genus LD21. Next base: position 99,923 of record CAVTIJ010000001.1, read on the forward strand.
GAGGTATTGATTCAAGAAGCCTTTTCAGAGTTTTGATAAAATCACTTCTGCTAAACGACCGCCGCTCAGGCGGAGGCAGCACAATAACACAGCAGCTGGCAAAAAATATGTTTGGCAGAAAAAGATCCGGCCGCTTTTCAATGTTATTAATCAAAACAAAAGAAGCAATTCTGGCTCACAGACTTGAATACACATTTACAAAGGAGGAAATTCTTACTCTTTATCTTAATACAGTTTCTTTCGGTGAAAACATTTATGGAATAGGAACAGCTTCACGAAGATATTTCAATAAGAAGTCAGAGAATCTTTTAACCCAGGAATCTGCAGTATTAATTGGGATGCTGAAAGCAAATACATTTTATAATCCGCGGCTTCATCCCGAAAATGCCTTAGCCCGTCGGAATGTAGTGCTGAAACAAATGGAGAAGCACAACTATCTGAGCGCCTCTCAAACCGACTCTATCTGCAAACTTCCTCTGATCCAGAATTTCAGCGACGTCGAATCTGACGGTCCCGCCGATTATTTTCTTGTCAGGGTAAAAGATGAAGCTGAAAAAATACTTCAGGATTTAAACGATCAGACAGGTAAGAAATGGAATATTGAAGAAGACGGATTGGTTATCACTACTACATTGAATCTCACGCTTCAAAAATACGCACTTGAATCTTTCCGCGAACATCTCTCAGTAATGCAGAAAAGACTCAGGGATCAGTACAAGACAGTTGCAGGGAAAAAAGCGGTAAAACAGATCGCCGATCAGGAGCTTAGGAGCCTCAATCTGAGTGGCCGGGCCGACGAAGTCAATTTTCAGAGGATTTTTGACTGGCACGGTTCATATTCCGATTCAATCTCAGTTGGCGATAGTCTGAAACAGGCATTATTATTGTTGCATGCCGGTCTGCTTGCTCTGGATCCGCAGACAGGATCGGTAAAGGCCTGGGTGGGTGGTATCGATTTTAAGTCGCAGCCATACGATCAGATATATGCCCGCCGCCAGATGGCATCTTCCTTTAAACCTATTCTCTATGCATCAGCTTTTGAGCAGGGAATGGTACCTTCCCGGTACCTCGATAACGATTCTGTCACGGTACCCGGAATTGAACACTGGACTCCGGAAAATTATGACCATTCAAACGGTGGAAAATATACCCTCGCGGGAGCTCTGGCTTTTTCGATGAATATCCCCACAGTCAACCTGTTTTTAAATACCAGTTTTCGGAAGCTCGATTCGCTTTGGGTGAAAATGGGTTTTTCATATGAACTTGACAGTCTTCCTTCGGTTGCACTTGGAACAGCTGAGGCAAGCATCCTTGAAGAAGGAATTGCTTATTCGGCGTTTGCAAATGGAGGCTACCGGATTTCACCTCAATGTATATCCTCAATTAAATCTTCCAAAGGAGAAACGATCTATATGAATGAATTCAGTGATTCAAAAGAAAGGATTCTTACTGAAAGATCGGCTTCACTGATACGGGCAATTTTGCAGAAAGCTGTTCGTGAAGGTACCGGTGCCTCCATGGGTAGTGTATATGGCATCAATTTGCCGCTTGCAGCAAAGACAGGCACCTCACAAGATTACTCCGATGCCTGGTTTACCGCATTCAATCCAAGGCTTGTTATTGTGAGCAGGGTAGGGGCTTCTTCAAGGGCTATCCATTTCAATAACGGTGCCAATGGTTCAGGAAGCACCCTTGCTTTGCCTCTGGTTGCATTAACATTGAAGAAAGTACAGGATAACGATACCCTCAGGCAGCAATTGATTGCCCCTTTTCCTGAGCTGTCGCCAGATCTTGTCGCTGCTCTCGATTGTCCTGATTTTAAACCAAAAGGTCTGGTCGAGAAGTTCATCGATCTTTTCCATGGAAATAAAAAATCCCTCGCGGAAAATAAAGTAACAGCCCCAAAACAAAAGAAAAAAGGTTTTTTCAGAAGATTGTTCGGAAGGTGAGGTGTTAAATTTTGCTAACTTTGACTCCGCTTTAGTACCGCATACCGCGTACCGCACGCCTCACACCCGTAAAAATTGATAAATGATCAAGAAAATAAAAATTGAGATAGCCCAGCAATTTCTGGATGACCTGAAAACAAAACTAAGACTCACCCGCTGGCCCGATGAAATAGAACATTCAGGCTGGACGTATGGTGCAAGTCTCAGTTACATGAAAGAGCTTGAAGATTACTGGGTCAATTACTTTGACTGGAGAAAAACAGAAAATGAGATTAACAACTACCCGAATTTTGTCGCAGAGATAGACGGATACAGAATTCATTTTTTACATATTAAAGGCAAGGGAGTCAGGTCAATTCCTCTCATAATAACTCATGGATGGCCCTATTCATTCCTTGAGATGATGAAACTTATTCCGCTTCTTACTGAAAATCAGGATTTTTCATTTGATCTTGTTATTCCTTCGATGCCAGGTTACGGGTTTTCACAGAAAATTACTCAAACAGGATGCAATGTAATTTTCATGGCAGAATTATGGCATAAGATAATGACAGAGCTTGGGTATGAAAAGTATGCAGTGCAGGGTGGTGACTTTGGATCAGGTGTTTCAACAGCAATCGCGATGAAATTTCCTGAAAATGTAATTGGCATGCACCTTAATTATATACCTGGAAATTATGTTCCTGTAATGGAAGAGAATGAGGAATTTACAAAGGAAGAGAATGATTATCTCGATTCAGAGGAAGAATGGTTTTCGAGAGAGGGTGGATATTCGCTGGAACAAAATACCAAGCCATTGACATTAGCATATGGACTTAATGATTCGCCGATGGGGTTATGTGCCTGGATTGTAGAGAAAATGTATGGATGGTCAGAATGCAATGGCTATATCGGAAGCGTATTTTCAAAAGATGAACTGCTGTCGAACGTGACTCTTTACTGGATTACTGAAACGATTCATTCATCAATACGGCTTTATAATGAGAACAGCAAGACCCCACTTGTCGCCGGAAAAGAAACTTTCATAAAAACTCCTGTGGCAATTGCACATTTCAGGTACGAAGAGCCATTCCCTCCGAGAAAATTTGTTGAACGTGGCTACAATATTCAGCAATGGACCGATTTCCCTTCAGGTGGACATTTCCCGGCAATGGAAAAACCTGATCTGCTTGCAGATGATATTCTCAGATTTTTTAAAAGCATTACCTTGTAACTCTGTACAATTAATTGTTAATTCTTCACAGTTTTAACCACAAAGCTCACAAAGAAGGCACAAAGGGCACAAAGCTAAAACACTATAATATAGACCTTTGTGTTCTTTGTGAAAAACGCTGATGCGGCAATATGGCCTGTAAGTTTTATTTTCTTAATTTTGAGTTCAACATTTAAACTATAATCTCCTGATCCATGAAAACTAACCTAAAACGCCGGGAATAAACTTTTTGGCCAGGATCCTGTAAAACTGAAAAAGTCTGATCTGAAAAATCTCACTTATTGCGGTTTTACATGTAATGAGCAATGTAACCTATATAATGCTACCATTGAAAATAGCATGGAGCTGAAGATGAAAGCTTTTAAAGAATTTAAGTGGAAAGAAAAATTCAATGTAGACTTCGATGCGGATAAGATTTTCTGCTGGGGCTGCAAGCCAAAGGACAAACCATTAAGTATAAATGTAAATGTATGTACAGTTCGTAAATGTGCGATTGAAAAATCATACGATAGTTGTATTGAATGCACGGAATTAGCAGCCTGCGATAAGGAACTCTGGAAGAGCTATCCGAAGTTTAAAGAAAACGTCCTGGCCGCTCAAAAGATGTATCTTAGTGTTTAAAACCAACCAGCACCGAGCACCAATCACCCGGCATCATGAGAATTACCCGCGTAACAAAATACTCCGATCACATCTTTGAATCCGTTCTTCATCTGCTACCGCAACTTTCTCCGGGAACAGAATTACCTGCAAAAGAATATTTCAGGAATCTTTTGAGCTCATCAAATGTTCATTTTTTTATAGCGGAACTGGGAAACGACATTGTTGGGATGCTTACAATCGGAACCTATCCAACACCTACTGGAATGAAAGTCTGGATTGAGGATGTTGTTGTCGATGATTCTCAGCGTGGAAAAGGTATTGGCAAAGATTTGATCCTGTTCGCAATCGATTATGCAAAATCGTTAGGAGCAAAAGATATACGACTCACATCAAGACCATCGCGGGTTGCTGCAAATCAATTATATGTGAAAATGGGATTCGTGCAGTACGAGACGAATGTGTATAAGTACAAGATGTAAATTTTGTCGTCCTGTCGTCTTGCGGTCATGCAGTCATGCTCTCCTGGATTTCCCCGGACCTCGCACTCCACACCGCGTACCATTATTTATAAGCCGGGCAATACCCGTCTTTTGCCGCCGCCGGATGAAATTTGTTATCCTTCTTATTGTTATTACATCCGAACAAAAGGTTTAATCCCACCCGCACACTCATCATCCTCGCATCATAAGGCCAGAACGCTGCAGAAGAAATATCCTTCGTAACCTTTGTCACAATATTATCAGTTACCAGATAGAACTGAGCAATCCTGTTACCGAGAGCAATACCCGCTCCAACCTGGTTGAATTTGTTATTCATTATTGTGTAACTCAATGATGCAGCAGCCCATGGAACGGGTGTGTAGTTCATTGAAAGTGATAACGATGGCAAGACATGCAAATTATATATTTCGATCCTGGTCATAACACCGGCTTTCAGTGCCGGGAGCAACAAATATGTGATTCCTCCGAAGATCTTTATCGGGGTAAGGGTAAAGTACGATTTTTTCGCAACCTTAAATGCGCCGGAAATAGAATCCCTTATTGCGTTTGCAAGATTAATCTGACCGGGATTGACCTGTAACTGAGCAATATTTGCTGAATCTAAAATATAGTTGCCTTTTGCATTGTAAATGCCAGCATTCTTCTTCCAATGGATAAATCCCAGATCGGTTATACTTGCCGAAAACTCTGTTTTATCATCATACGAGTAAACTGCACCGACATCAACTGAAACACCCCTGTTTCCATTAAATATAAAATCACCAGCAATGCTATTTAATGAATTATCCACATTCAGACCGTTTAGCAGACCGTTCGGCGCGTATTTAATATTAACGGGAAAAGAAGCATTTATCTGGTTGTTCAGACCGGCCGAAAGAGACGGAGGCCTTGAGCCCGGGTTAATATAAAGGCCTGATGCCCGCGAAACGGCGTTTGTCATACCTTGCAGGTATTTCAAGCGCAAACCAATCTTAAGGCCATCAGTTATTTCCGTAGCAGCGCTCACCCCGATGGAGTTCCAGAGAGTGATTTCAGTCCCGACATTTTTAACGCTTACAGGGGTGTCATTATTTATTGCTGTCTGAAGGTTCACATCTCTGAGAGACATAATTTCATGAGGATAGTACAGGAGCATGTCGGAGTGATTGGATATACCGAAGGTGAAATACCAGTCCTTATAACCAAAACCAAACCCCAGCAAGTCAATATCGGTTTCAATCTGGGTATAATTGATCCTCCTGAGCTTTTTGTCAAGACTTGATACATCCACGAGATAAGTATTTGCCTGATCGCCTGTTCCACGGGATATTATATCATGAAAACCAAATCCTGTATTACGTATATTCAGCTTAACGGAGGAGATTACAGGAAGCTCCACATAAATTCTGCAAAGTTTAAAGTAAGCGGGATTTAACTGGTTTGCCTGTGGGACCTCCGGCATCAGGTAAAGAGTATTATCCTGGGCAGATGCTTTATGAACAGGCAGAATCAGGAGCAGTGCGGAGAATATCACAAGTGAATACAATCTCCGGTATTCAGCAGTCAAAAATATCCACGAATGAACTCTGGCAGAGGTAGTCACTAGTTATTCAGGTTAGCTGTTTCTGATAAACGGTAAAATTACATAATTAGTCTATAATGGGAAAATATGGCTTAAAGGCTCAATGGCTTAACGGCGCAAGGATGTAGCGGTGTAAAGGAAGGAGACTTTTATACATGATGAACTCACCTCCTTCCTCATACGTCAACTTAAGGAATTGAATCCTTTCAACCTTATTTCATCCCATCTGTTACTCTATGAATTAATTATTTTATACCATGAATTTAATTTTGAATATTTTATTATTCACCTATATTACCTTTTTAAACTCTACCCCGGATATGAAAAAAGTTGAAGTCGGAAGCACTGTCCCGCAATTTACTTTGCCAGACCAGAATGGATCGCAGTTCTCAATTAACTCCGTGATCGGCAAAAAGAACCTTGTAATTTACTTTTATCCCAAAGATGACAGTCCGGGTTGTACGAAGGAAGCCTGTGCTTTCCGTGATCAGTTCGAAGTATTCAATGAAGCCAACGCAATGATCATCGGCATCAGCGGTCAGTCTGTAGAAAGTCATAAACAATTCGCTGAAAAATATCATCTTTCTTTTACTCTTTTAAGTGATGAAGGAGATAAAGTAAGAAAACTGTTTGGTGTGCCGTCAAACCTGGGTATGATACCGGGCCGAGTCACTTATGTAGTTGATAAATCGGGAAAAGTCGTTTATGTCTTCAACTCACAAACCCAGGCTACTAAACATGTGGACGAGGCGCTGAGGATATTAAAGGAATTAAAGTAACTCATCTCTGGGCAAAATTCTCTGTGCACTCAGTGGTCCCCTGTTTCTCTGTGTAAGTTCTTCGTTACTTTAAGAATATTCTTATCAATTCGCTAAACATTAATCTTCCCTTAATTTAACCTTAATCTATTCTTAATTTATTCGGAATCCTTTTCAGTTAAGTTTGGCAATGTGATGTTAAGCATAATCCCCGGTTTTTCTGTTTTTTTAAAATTGCGATGACATGGGATTATCAGTTTGAATACCTGATGAAGCAGGGATGATTAAGGATTGGGTTTGAAATTTTAAATCAGGTTGAAGATGGAGACAAATATTTCGAATATACAATTATTTGATTTTGAAAAGGGGTTAGCCAGATTTACTCATAGTCTGAATCTCGATATTGAAGAACGTGATCTTGTCAGGGAAACCTTAATGAATGCTGTAAATAGCCGCACCAGCTATAAAACTGATGGCTATTTAAAATCCTGCACAGACACGATGCTCCGTAAAGCCTTTATAAACAACTATAAAAGGATCGTAATGCAGACACCACCTGTTAATCATGAGAAGGACCTGTTTGCTACTCCGGTGGATGAATCAGAAACAGAACAGGAATCATTATTCAACAATATCATACGGAATATTGAGCAATTGAATTACAGACTGATGGAACCTTTTAAGATGTATGTTGAAGGCTATAGTTATACAGAAATAGCCGGGAAATTGAAACTGAAATTTGAAACAGTTGCAAAACGGATCTTTCTTGCCCGCAGTCAGCTGATTTTAAAAAAAATCTGAAATCTGAATCAGCTCAATTTTAGTTTAAATCTTAATACTTACTACCATGAACATAAAAAGATACTGGATCACCAAAAAAGAAAGGCTGAAACAATTGTATCCCTTTATAACCGAGAAAGATCTTAATTACAAGATCGGAGAAGAAAAGAAAATGATTGAAACCCTGAGCAGCAAAATCGGAAAAACAACCCAGGAACTATTGCATATGATTGTAATGCTGTAAGAGGGGTTTAAAGGCGTAGCCTTCAACCTAAGGAGAATTTAAATCCGACACATTTCCCCTCCTTCGAAAGGTTAATCTTACATCACATCTTTTTATGGGATTGCTGAAAAAGATACACAAAAGACGCCGCTTCCTTCTCATTATTATCTCATAATACCCTGTTATCCTGAATCTTCCGCAATAATAAATTGTAGTAAATGATAATTTTTATCTTGCGGAAGATGAAGGATCTCCAGTGATTACCTGAATTTTAATAAATGTAATGTAAGATTAGGTCAAAAGGAGAACCCGTCCCTGAAGCAGGAAGGCAGACTCATCACGGGACAAGAAACAGATACCCGTTTCCTTTCAGGGTGATAATTTCGATTGACTTGTCGGAACTTAAATAATGTCTGAGCTTTCTGATATAGACATCAAGGTTCCTTGAATTAAAATAGGAATCATCACCCCACACTGCCATCAGAAGATCTCTTCTTGAAGTAACCCTGTTTTTATTTGAGTAAAGCATTGTCAATACCTGCATATCCCGGTTTGAGAGCCGTGTGATAACTGACGAAGAATGAAGTTCATAACGGTATTGGTATAATTTCAACGATCCGATCTGAAAGGCGCTTTGATTGGAATTCTCATTGATTCTGCCTCTTGTAAGCTTCATCTGATTATCTATCCTTGCGATCAATTCTTCAATGCTGAACGGTTTTTTCACATAATCCGTGCCACCAGATTCAAATCCCAGAACCAGGCTCGGTGTATCGGTTTTTGCGGTCAGGAATATTACCGGCAGAACAGGAAATCTTGCCCTTATCGTCCTGCATATTGAATAACCGTCAATATTAGGCAGCATAACATCAAGTACGCAAATATCGGGCGAATAGTTTTCGAAACCCTGTATGACTTTTCCTCCATCTGTCTCCCATTTTACCTCATAACCCTGCTTCCCCAGGGTATCGCTCACGATTTTCCCCAGAGACTGTTCGTCTTCAATGTAATAGATTTTCAGTTTTTCCATTATGCAGGAAATTTAAGGATAAATGAAGAACCCGGATTGAGATTTCTCATTTCAATGCTTCCACCGTGAAGTTCCATTACGGTTCTGGCGTAGCTCAGCCCCAGGCCATAACCTTTCACATTATGAATGTTATCGGATGGCAGTCTGAAGAATTTTTCAAAGATTCTTTTCTGGTATTCTTCCGGTATTCCCGGACCGTTATCTTTTATTTCTACAATTACTTCCTTACCTTTTCTTATTGCTGATAACTCTATTACCGGATCTTTATCACAATATTTGATGCCATTATCTATCAGGTTTATAAGAACTCCTTTGATGTATAATTGATCCCCATTTATGGTAAGGTCATCTTTCAGGGCATTGTATTCAATTCTGCAATTAGCCCCCGATTTTATTTTCATCGCATCAATAGTCTCATTTATCAGGTGGTTCACGTCAATACTGCTGTAATTGAGAGGTTGATATTTCTGTTCAAGGAAACTCTGATCTAAAACCCTGTTAATAAGTTCACTGAGCCGTTTTGTCTCCTGCGATGCCAGGTTTATATATTCTTCAGTCACAGCAGGTTCTTTCTTTACATTGTAATTCCCGAGCGCTTCCAGGGCTACCATTATAGTTGAAACAGGTGTTTTTAGCTCGTGTGTTATATTGCTGATAAATTCTTCGCGAATGCTGTTCAGGATCATATGATTGCGTAAACTTCTATATGACACTGTGAAGGCAAGACCTGTTATAAAGATCAGAACAGAACCAAAAAAGATCTGTGTCATTATTCTCCCGATAAGAAATCCCCTGAAACCTTCAACCTCTGCATGTGGCAGCGGAAACCCGGGCAGTGGTTGAACAATTAGTACATTTCCCTTCCTGATATGTTTTTTGTTGCTTTCCGTTGAGTCCCATCTGATCCGGAAATGCATCCCGTTATCTCTCACTCTTGCATCGAAATATTTTTTGAACCGGGCAGTGTCCTTTCCCGATGAAAGCTCCATTATCTCCTGGTTTTTTAAATCAGCGCTGTCCCCTGTATGCTCTACAATGAGTTTCACACTTTTCAGCAGGATATCCTTGCGAAGATTCTTGCCCGTTGCGGTGGCATGAATAGTGTTTGAAGAATCTTTCCCCCTCACAATATTGACTGTAACGAAGGTGCTGTCTTTTGATTTATTTATTTTCCAGTGATCTTTTGATGAATCCTGATGATTCACCCTGCGACCCGTCATAATTACACGGTTTTCAGACAACGCCGGCACCACATAAGTCTTGAACAACAAGGTATCTAGTACTTCATCGTGTGAATTGATATAAAATTCGTTCAGATCCTTTGCCAGACCATTCTTTTCATCATGGTATTGTGAAAATAGCCATTGTATTACAAATCCTGTAAGCAACAGCTGACTCAGGATCATCAGAATCAATATTCTCTTATGTTTCGAAATCCTTTTCATACAAACCTCTGACCACAAAGATACTGACCATAGATGAAATATGAAGTCACTATTAACCTTTATTAACCTTGATTACCCTCATCTTAACCTCATGATGAGGATTGGTGAACTAATTTTGGCAATAAAAATCAGACAGATGAAAGCAAAATTATTCACCTTATCCCTGACCTTAATAACAGTCGCCTTATCCGGGCAGGTCAATTCCGCACAGGATATTAAATCGGGTAAAATTTATTATGAGGAGAAGATCAAACTCGATGTAAAACTCGAGGGCGATGCAGCTCAGTATTCAGGCATGTTCCCAAAAGAGAGAAAATCTGAAAAGATTCTGTCATTTTCGGAAGATGCTACGCTTTTCGAATCAGGCAAGGACATCTCAGAGGATATGACCGAAGGTCACTCAGAAGGCGTGAATATAAAAGTGGTAACCTCCGACGACAGTAAAATATTCACTGATCTCAAAAACAAAAAGATTACGGAGCAGCGTGATTTCATGAACAGGTTATTCCTTGTTGACCGGGAGCTGCCTGATGCTGGATGGAAGATCACGGGCAATCAAAAAGTCATCCTGGGTTACCCTTGTATTGAAGCAGTGAAGGAGGATACTTCAATAGCAAAGACCACTGTGTGGTTTGCTCCATCACTGACCGTCCAGGGAGGCCCTGAAATTTACAGCAATCTTCCGGGCATGGTTCTGGAAGTTAATGTGAAGGATGGATCGCATACATACCTGGCAAATTCCGTCGTTCCTGTCGATGAGTCCGAACTAAAGCTAAGGAAACCAGGTGAAGGCAAAAAAGTCACTGAAGCTGAATATAATAAAATTGTGGCAGATAAGATGAAAGAAATGGGAGTTGAAGACGACGGTAAAGGAGGCGACAAAACCCATGTAAGAATAATTATCAGAAATTAAAGAAAGACATGAGAACAACACTTGTTTTTGTCTTTCTGGCTTTGGGCACGGTTTTAAAAGGACAAGCATTCCAGCTGAAAGGAGAAGTTCTGGATGAAAAGGCTGTGCCTCTTGAATCTGTTACAATAGTTCTTCTGAATCCTGCTGATTCCACGATGAATTATTTTGCTGTCAGCGGAAAGAATGGCTTGTTCGGGATAAGCAATATTAAAAGCGGTGAATACCTGCTGCAGATATCCCTGATAACCTATAAGACTATATACAGACATCTCACTTTCCCGCTTTCCGGCGGAGAAAATTTAGGAACAGTAATTATGATCCCAAATCCTGCAGGTCTTGGAGAAGTTCGTGTTACCGGTGAAAGAATACCTGTCAGAATAAAGAAAGACACCATTGAGTATAATGCCAGGGCATTCAAAACAAAGCCTGATGCAGTTGCTGAAGATCTTATCAGGAAGCTTCCCGGATTGGAGGTGGACCGGGCAGGCAATATTAAGGCTATGGGTGAAGATGTTAAAAATGTACTTGTTGACGGGAAAGAGTTTTTTGGTGATGATCCGAAAGTTGCAACAAAAAATCTTCCGGCTGATGCCATCAATAAGGTGCAGCTTTTCAACAAGAAAACCGATGAAGCAAAGTTCACCGGGATTGATGACGGGGAGAAGAATCAGACTCTTAACTTTGTGCTCAAGGATGATAAAAAAGCCGGAATATTCGGTGATGTGACTGCAGGCGCAGGAACAGGCGACCACATCGACGCCAGCGCCAGGGTATATAAGTTCACTAAAAAAATGCAGCTTGCCGGGTTGGGTATGTTCAATAATATTAACCAGTTCGGATTTTCAGTAAGTGATTTTATCAACTTCAGCGGAGGTATGTCTGCTCTCTCCTCAGGTCAGGGATTGCAGATACATGGCAATGACAGCAGTTTTCCTGTAAATTTTGGCCAACCAGTTTACGGTACAGGTTCAAACGGTGCAGGAGGTCTCAATATATCAGTCTCAAAATCTGATAATGACAGGTTTTTCGCCAGTTATCTCGGAAGCGGTTCGGTGCGCAGATTGTCTGACATTTCTTCGACCCGCTATTTTCAACCAGACGGATCATATATTGTCAACGATAAAGAAATGCAAACAAAAAGGGATAGTTCTCACAGACTTAACTTCGGCTGGCGAAAACTGATAAATGCAAAGCAGAATTTAATCCTGAATGGCAGGGGATCATTCAATAGCGCTTCCGATCCTTTGAATTCCGCATCAGGAAGTTTTCTTAACGATACCCCTGTTAATACTCTCAACCGGACTTCAAGTGAAATAAAATCCGGATTGACAGGCAATATGGATGCCACATACCTTTTTAAACTAAATGAAGGCAGGACCATCTTCAGATTTTCGGGCACCGCAGGATATTCAGGCAGTAATGCTGGAACCCGGTTCAGTGATTCAACATTATATCTTAACCCGTTGATGCTGAATGTGAGTAATCAATATCTCAGAATCAGGTCTGCCGACAAAAATCTGTCGGCGACAATTTCACTGACACAGAAAATCACAAAGCAATCATTTCTTGATCTTTCACTCGCCGCACTTTACTCCCGGGGTGATATTAACAGGAAACAATGGAACATTTCTGACATATTCTTACCAGTAGACTCCCTGAGTCCGGGGTTTAAAAAAACCGAAAAGTACTTTCAGCCGGCCCTGACCTGGAAATATGCCAATCCAAAGTCGGTTGTGTCTTTCACCCTTTCAGGTTATGCCGGCAGTTTTAATACCACTCTTCAGAACAGTACAACTCACACTACAAAGTATATCTACTTTTCACCGCGTGCTTTATGGGAATACAATTACAGATCGGGGAGGAGGTTGATGGTCAATTACGTCACAGGAATAAATTCACCAAATACCTCACAGTTGCTTCCTGTTGTTAATAATCTCAACCCGCTTGCATTGATTTATGGAAACAGGGATCTGAAACCTGAATATTATCATAATGTCAGGGCTTCGTGGTGGCTCTTTGACGAGTTCTCTTTCACGACATTATTGGCCTCATTAAATACAAAGTATACGCTGAATAAGATCAATTATGCTTCTGCCGTCGATGAAAATCTCCGCCAGGTATTGTCACCTGTTAATGTAAAGGATGACCTGACAACCAGTGCAGACATTGATTTCAGCACGCCTCTGCGTCCTCTCGGGATTAAGATGGATCTTGCGTTAAGCGAAAACTATAATCGTGGCAGGACTATTATTAACAAAGCAGAAAATGTCAACACCAACTTTATACATCGAATATCTCTGACTTTTGAGAACAGAAAGAAAAACTTCTGGGACATTCAGACCGGGAGCACCTTTTCGATGACAGATTCAAGATATTCGGTTCAGAAATCTCTGAATAACGTTTACACCGACTTATCATGGTTTTCAGAGATAAGATATACGCCCGGATCAAAATTCAGTTTTATGGGATCAGCCGACATTACAAATTATTCAGCACAGGCCTTCAGTAAATCCAGTTTTATTCCTATCCTTGGGTCGGAGATCAGCTATTACTTCATGACAAACAAAAGAGCAGTTCTCACCCTGCGATGCTTTGATCTTCTTAACCGCAACAGTGGTATTGAAAGGCAGAGCCAGTTTAATTACCTGGTTGAACGAAAGTCGGATATAATTGGCAGATATGTTATGCTCTCATTCAAATACAGGTTGAATAAGCTTGGCGATAATAAGAATGGCATCGATATAAAGGTAAATAAAAGATAAGCGCTCAGGGGGTTAATCCTGAGCTTACCATAGGGTTACTTTTTAATAAATTTAACTCCCCATGCCCTTCCTGTGGATACCTTGCAACCTGTAATATTATTAACACCATCCCTCTGGAATCCCACATTCCCGAAATACCATTGGTCGCCGTTAAACTGATCAGGTTTAACAGCTTTAAGCTCTACATCGCCGGTACGGAATTGCCTGGCTATCAGTTTGCCCTTTTCTACAACCAGAGTATAAGTGGTGCTTAATTCAGGACAGTAATAATCTCCTGTATATTCTGTCAGATCAACTTTAGAGGGATCGAAATCGGGCAACCTCATAACAATGTGTTCCTCACCACCCATTGACACTTTTATACCGGTAACTTTACCTGATCCGTCTTTTATGAAAGTAGCCCTTGCTGCAGCTGCGCTGACATCAAATGTAGTTGACGAAACCGGAGTCATTTGTGTTTTTGGCAGACCGGGAGACTCGGCAAAAAGATTCTCGTTTTCAAATGATATTGTTGCGATGTTTCCGGGTCCTAGTTCGTACTTTCCACAATACGAGAGAAGGGTATCATGATCTATCTTAATTTCGGTGCCAGAAGTAATTCCTGAAATTGCTTTAATTTCTTCTTTTTTAGGGGTTTCAATAACTTCCTTATCCTTAAGATAAAGGTCGGCAATTTTCAATGCCATCCCTGAAGGATCAAATGAAGCCAGATTACTGAGAACATTCACAGAGAATTTCTGATCGGGGAACCTGTTGAGGGCTGTACGGTAACCAGCATCTGCACCATTATGCGAGATCATTTTCAATCCTTTATAAGTTCCGGTACCCTGGCCCATTGTATAGTACGTAACTGTATCACCTTTGTTAAGGATAAATTTAAGATTCATCATCCCAATGATATCTTTACCTACAACCGGAGTTTCAAAATTTGCTGCCCAGAGGCTGAGGTCTTCAACAGTAGTGAAAAGGCTGGTAGCGCCAACAACTGAATAGCTCAAAATGCTCTTTTTAACACCGGTGCTGTCTATATGATAGGAGTAAGCTCTGTTCTTAACGATCTTTTCACAATCATCATAAAACTGGGTGTTTGTCATCTTCAGAGGTTCGAAAATGTGAGTCCGGGTGAAATCAGCAAAAGACTGATGTGATACCCTGGCAACAACCTCTGCCAGAAGTGTAAAGCCTGTATTGCAATAGAGCCAAGCATCTCCTGGTTCAAAATTCAGATCTTTTTGCTGGCTTACAAGACTCAAAACCTGCTTTTTTGTGATAATGTCATCGAGTCTCCAACCTGCCATTGCAAGAAGATCCCATTGATCTCTCAGACCGCTCGTATGATGCATAAGCATATTCAGAGTAATCACCTTCCCGAAATCGGGCACTTCAGGAATGTATTTCCTCACATCATCATTTATCGATAGTTTGCCTTCACCCTCAAGCAGCAGGATTGAAAACGCAGTGAACTGTTTTGAGACGGAAGCGATATGAAAAATTGTTTTCGGTGTATTCGGGATATTATACTCCAGATCGGCGCTGCCATACCCTTTCTCAAAAATTATTTTACCATCTTTTTCTACTGCAACAGATGCTCCAGGTGTCAGAGGGTTATTCCAGGCTGTAAAGAGCTGATCAATCTGCTTTTGAGGTGTTATCCCTTTCGGTTCAAGTTTCTCCCAGATAATGTCATAATTACCCTGGTGACCTTTCTCATCAATGGAGGTAACCTCAAGAATATAGGCGCCGGGTTTATCAGAAAACAAAGTTACAAGTTCATCTCCCTTCCTCCCGTTTGGACTATCAAATTCATAAAGTTTTTTTCCCTCCGGATCGAAAGTTGTTATCAAAACATCAATACCTTTCTGCCCAAGCCGAAAAAATGCAAACTGGTCCTTATCGAGTTTCACGGTATACTTATGTTTCTCGCCTGTTTTCAGTAACGAGGCTACACTTTTGCCTTTTATAAGCTCAGACTGTTTGTCCTGGCATTTGACAGGCACAGAAAAGCTGACTGTCAGCATACATGCCAACAAGATGAAAATGATTTTTTTAAATTTCATATTTAAGCGATTTTTTGATCAATGAATGTAAGAAATATTTCTTTAAAAAGATCTGAGAATAGAAAAATTTCTTCAACTTCACGACCTCAAGACTGCACGACTGCACGACCGCACGACTGCAAGACCGCAAGACTGCAAGACCGCAAGACCGCAAGACCGCAAGACCGCAAGACCGCAAGACCGCAAGACCGCAAGACTTTTATCATGACTAAGAAGTATATCTTCATATTACTGGTCCTCTTTTATTGCCCTGCTCAGGCGCAAACAAATTATGTAATAAATCCTGGTTGCAGCGATACCATTACCAGTTCCAAACCACTCGTGATTTTTTTTACCGGTGATTCAGGGAGAAGCTTTTTTGATGAAAAGCTTACCGACAGTTTATGCGCAAATGATATTCCTTTAATGTGCATCAATTCATATAAGTACTTCCGCAAGCGTAAAACACCTCAGCAAACCCTTGACAGTATTTTACCATATATCGAACTGAATCTGAAAAAATATAACCGCCGGAAATTTATTTTCGCCGGTTATTCCTTCGGATCTGAAGTGGTGCCATTTCTTTATAATCTGATGAGTAATGAATGGAAGGAAAAAGTGGAATTCATCGTTTTGCTTTCACCATCGTATAACTCCGATTTCGAAATTCATTTTTTAGACCAGATAGGTCTAAATTCCAGGCGATGGCCGTATGATGTGCTGCATGAAATATTGAAAATTGACGATAAAAAGATTATTGTTTTCTGGGGGAAAGATGAAAGGAAGTTTGAGAAGAAAGAATTCACGAAACATAATATTACTGTGCATCATTTAAAAGGAGGTCACCGTCATATTGATGTTAAACCCGTCATTGACGAGATCAACGAGAGGATTGAAGAAGGAGCAGCGGCTATGCAACTCGCCCCTCACACCTCACCCCTTTTTTTTGTTTCCTTACTTTTTATTATCTTGTGGTCTGAAATCTGACCTGATATCAGAACTATCTAAACTATAGAATGATTACTAATCAATTATTTATAAATCCGCTGTAATGATGAAAAAGACATTGCGTTATTTCACTATGCTTGCTGTGGTTACTATTCTTGCTGTTTCATGTACAAAGACCGAAACAACTTATGATCAATCCCTGCTCACCGGGAAATGGCAGTCAGGAACATTGTTTTATAAATATGCTGCTGATGGAACCGGCGCTACCTGGGATACTTCCGATAATGTCACTGAGGCAGAGGCTCAACCATTTACATGGACACTTGAAAAAGACCTGTTGACCCAGATCCACACCCTTGAGATCGGCGGCGCCGTACCAAAGGTTTATACTATTACAGAATTAACTGCAACTTCATTGAAATATCATGATAGTTTCGGATCAAGCTCGTCCTTTACAAAACTGTAAGGCTGGAAACAACGAGCTGAGTCCGACCCGGTCAATAATGTAAGGTTCCGGCATATCTTTTAATTCTAAATTATTTTATGATGAAAAAATTCATAAAGATTTTTTTTATTTCGCTTTTTTCATTGATGGGAGTTCTGGTCCTCGCAGTCAGTATAGCAATATGGATTGTCTTTACTCCTGCAAGAATAACTCCGATTATTCGAAAACAGGCTGCTAAATATATCACCTGCAAATCGGATATCGGTTCGGTGGAATTAACATTCTTCAGCACATTTCCGAACTTCGGACTGAAAGTGAAGGATTTCGCATTAATCAATCCTGTCGCAGGTTCTATGTCTGATACACTCATCAGGGTAAATGAACTGGTTGGTGTGGTCGATGCAAAAGCGTACTGGAAAAAGAAAGATATTATTCTTGTTGGTTTGGAGATGAACGGCGGATCGGTTAACGTTTATTCCGACAGCCTCGGACATACGAACTATAACATCATGCCTCCTGATACTAATCCTGCCCCGGTAGCAGCAGCAAAAACCGAATTACCTTTCATTGATATAAGGAATATTGAAGTGAAAGATGTCAGCCTTCACTACAATGATCTTTCAATGAAGCTCAACACTGTGATCCGGAACCTGAGCGCAAAAATTAACGGGAAAGTTTCGCGCGATAGTATAGGCGGTAATCTTAGCGTCAGCACTTCAATGATATCTGTTCAATATGCCAAAGAAAAGGTGAACACAGAAATCCGCGATCTGGATGCAAAGATCAGCGGAACGGTTATTCACGATAATGTCAGCGGTGATGTCAGATTAAGCACTTCAATGATATCCCTCGATTATGGAGGAGAAAAATATCTTCAGCAGGCATCATTACAATTAAATCTTCCGATTGACGTCGTTATGTCAAAGCAATTCATAAGACTCAAAAACGCTACCGCCAAAATAAATGAATTGGAGCTTGCTCTCGACGGGACTGTTGAAAATGACACTGTAAACAAGAATATCAACACAGATCTCACATATAAAATTTCATCATGGCAGGTTAATAAGATCCTTGCGCTTGTACCACCTTCTTACATGTCATATTTCAAAGGAATTGATGTCGACGGGTTGCTGTCGTCAGATGGAAGTATCAAAGGAGTCTATAATGCTTCGCAAATGCCGCTTCTTGATATTCATCTTTTGTTTGAAAAGGGAACGTTGAAGTATTCAGCTTTTTCTCTGCCGCTTCACGATGTTTATGGCGATCTGACAATTCATACTGATCTTAAAAGCGATCCTTTATCCTTTGTCCGCATTAACCGGTTCGCTGCAAAAACTCCTCAGTCGACATTCAGTACAGAAGGTACTGTAACCCATCTTTTTAAAGATATGACAATCGATCTGACCACTACTGCCGGATTAACGCTCGATGAGTTTAATAGTATGATACCGCAGAGTTTGAAAACTACGGTGAAAGGGAAAGCATCCGGACAAATAAGCTCATCCTTTACTATGAGCCAGGTTGAGAAGATGCAATTTGAAAAGATGAAATTGACCGGTTCGCTCACACTGTCGGACTTTGATGTTAAATACGATAGCATAACGTTAAAAACTGACAGATCAAAGATCGATTTTGCTTTGCCTAATAATAAGCCTTTATCCAAAAATACCGGGTTTGTCTTCGCATCAATAATTTCAGATAATCTTGAAGCAGGAAAACTTGCAAGCTATAATGCTTCACTCAAAAAATCGACCCTTACCCTTGAAACATCTGATGTCAGGGATTCAACCAGGATACCCGATCTTATCTGCAGCTTCAGCATGGATTCTTTTTCTGCAGGAATGAACGACATAACAATCGCAGTTGCCTCACCGGTTGGAAAAGTAGCTGTATCGCCAATGTCGGGTCACTCTGATCAGCCGCATATACTTTTATCGTACAACAGTGGAGAGCTGAAAGCGAACATGGGTAAAAACACTGCAACCGTTAATAAAATCAGCACGGACCTCGACATATCAAATGACAATACACAGAAAGATATCTTCCTGCAATGGCTTGTTAAGGGATTTGTAGACATGAATAAAGGTTTGATCACCATGTCGGAACTTACAAACCAGATCGAGATCCCTTCAGTAAAAATGGATTTTGACCCTGAAACCTTCAGCATCAAAGAAAGCAGTATGAAGATCGGCAAATCTGATTTTCAGCTTTCAGGCAGCTTGAATAACGTTCTGTCATATTTTAGAGGAGATTCAATTCTGAGAGGTAAATTCAATTTTGTATCGAATAAAACAGACGTTGCCCAGCTGATGGCTCTGACAAGCGGGATAGGCTCTTATGATTCAACAAGTGTAAATAAACAGGAAAACACATCGGTGGATACTGTAAGTACAGGCCCATATATGGTGCCAAAGAAAATTGATGTGACTCTTAATGCAAATATCAAACTGGCCACCATAGGAGTAGATACAGCTACAAATATTACAGGCGCTGTGCAGGTTCATGATGGCATTCTTCTTCTCGACGGACTCAGATTCACGACGCCTGCTGCACGGATGCAGCTGACAGCCATGTATCGCACGCCCCGTAAAAACCACCTGTATCTGGGAATTGATTATCATATGCTCGATGTTGAGATCAGCGAATTGCTGAGAATGATCCCCGACATTGATTCCATGATGCCTATGCTGAGATCATTCAGCGGGAAGGGTGAATTTCATCTTGCTGCAGAGACTTACCTCGATTCTTTATACAATCCCAAAAAATCGACAATGCGTGGCGCTGCGGCAATCAAAGGGAATAACCTGATACTTATGGATGGCCAGACGTTCAGCGAGATTGCCAAAAAGCTGAAATTCAATAAACATACCCAGAACAAGGTCGATTCCCTTGCAGCTGAATTTACTGTCTTCCGTAACGAAATTGATATTTATCCTTTCCTGATAGTGATGGATAAATACAAGGCTGTGGTAGCAGGACGTCATAATCTGGACATGACATTCGATTATCATGTTTCCGTTGTGGATTGTCCATTGCCTATAAAACTTGGAGTTGATATTAAGGGCAATGTGAATAAGCTGTCCTTTAAGCTTGCCAAATGCCGTTATGCGGAATATTTCCGGCCCACCGACAGGCATGAGGTTGAAACAAAACAGCTTGAGCTAAGGAAGATGATAAGACAGGCTCTGGCGGAGAAGGTGAAGGAATAGGGGTAAAAGGTTTAAATGCGTAAAGGCTAAAGTCGTCCTGCAGTCTTGCGGTCTTGCAGTCAATTCATCAGGAGTTACCTTTTGTGAACCTTTGCGAATTCCTTTGTGTTCCTTTGTGGTTAATGGATTTCATCTGCGTGCTATTAAACATTAATTTTACACAATTAAATTTACGATTATGAAAATTATAGCTATCGATCAGGTTGAAAAGAAGAAAGTGCAAATGGAAGGAGCCTCCGGCGCCTGGAAACAATTGCCGCTTGGAGATAATGATGGCGTTCCGGTATATTCTTACAGGGTATTTACCATTGAGCCGGGAGGAAATACACCTTACCACAGTCACCCTTATGAACACATGAATTTTATTATTGAAGGGGAGGGGGTACTTGTTAATGAAGCCGGAAAAGAACAACCTCTAAAGACAGGCGATTTTGCCCTGGTAAATCCAAATGAGAAACATCAATACAAAAACAATTCAAAGAATAAGGTATTCAGGATGATCTGCGGGGTACCGAAGGAATTTGAATAATTACTAAAAAGACTAAGAGACTATGTTTTTTAACCACGAGTAACACTGTGTTT
Source organism: uncultured Bacteroidales bacterium (assembly GCA_963734885.1). Classification (GTDB taxonomy): domain Bacteria; phylum Bacteroidota; class Bacteroidia; order Bacteroidales; family VadinHA17; genus LD21. The sequence continues at coordinate 120,880 of CAVTIJ010000001.1, forward strand.
TTCACAGAGTAACACGGAGGTCTAGCTTTGTGAACTTTGCGCCTACTTTGCGACCTTTGCGGTTAAATGATTTACAAACTAGGCACAAAGGTTCACCCAGTCTCGCACCTCGTACCTCGCACCCTGTACCTTCTGGACTCACCTATTTGCTCCATCTTATAAAATATGTATTCCCCAAAAGATCGTTATACGCAATCGTAACGTCTGCCAGATTCGAGATGTCAACCGGAGTAGCCGGCGTATAAGAAAATACTCCTTCTACGTATTCTCCTTTATGCTGGCCAGTGTTCGCATTACACATCCGCGGACTATTAAAATACTGCAACTGAGCATCATTAGTGAATTGTATCCCAACATCGGTAAGAAAGTTAATAGGATCTATTGAAGTGCCATCAGGCAGCCTGTACTCCAGTGATATCGATGTAACTTTTCCTTCAGCGTTGGTGTGAAGTGTAGGCAGAACATACAGTTGGCTGACACTGGCATCGTTATTTGAATAAATCATAGTGCAACTATAACCATCAATATTTATTGAGTATGTGCCTTTTCCGAACAAACCTCCACCTGATCTCCCGATTCCTGAATAAAAACCGCCGTTTCCGTTATCATTAATAAACATTATGTTAATATCATTATATGGGTTCTCTGCAGGTCCTGACACGACTAGACTATTAGGTTTGGTGAAGCCCAGGCCTCCATCGATTTCCATATGGTAACCCTGGCTGCTATAGTCGATATCCGACATTGAAGCAGGTGTACCATTCATTCCCCAGTGACTTGCATGTACCCAGAACCGGGTTTTTATAAAGAGTTGTTTGTCGTTTTGTATATCAAGAATACCATCATTATTAGCATCGATGTTTTTGGCCAGTGTCTCAAAGAAACCATCCACAGCCTTTAACCTGTTAATTTCATCATCGGTTATTAATATTTCATTACCAAAAGGATCATGAGAAGGGATAACAGATGTACCCGCTAATGAAAGATTTGCCAGATCGATTGTGGTATTTTCACCCTGGGATAATTTATTGAGAGGCAAAAGATATAATCCGCGGCTTGCAAACGTTCCGATATACTTGTTCTCTGCAGTGAGAAATACCAGCGCTTTTGCCATTCCCATTGTGGCAGATGCTGAAAAGGCGCTATCGGCAATATCGACAACTTCTGTAGTGAGAACCCCGTTATCGAGATCGACAATAAACACTTTTTTTGCATCTGAAAGTGGTATCGTATTAAGTGATTTGGTGCCGCCACCCTTCATACTGGCATGCTGGGAAATTTTTCCTTTAATTACAACTCCCGTATTTCCGGAATTCTTGTCTTTAGTGCAGCTTGTCAGTGCAAAAAGGACAGCAAACACAACTATCAGGTTTTTCATATTTTGATTTTTCTTAAATGTAAAATAATTCCGGAAAGGATTAGCATATTAATATCAGGTCATGATTATTTTCCTGTCATTGCGAGTCGCGTCAGCGACGAAGCAATCTTCACGATTCATTCGAACCTTTGTTTCACGACCGCACGACCGCACGACCGCAAGACTATTTAACATATTCCTCACACGCTATCTTACTCCACGTCTCCATCTCCTCATAAAACTCCTCTAACCGGTATTTCTCCACCCACTCCGCCGTCATCTTATCCGTTTCATTGATATACACTTCTTTATTTGAGACATGGATATTATACAGAAGTCCGATATGTACCCTGCCAACCGGGATAGTATCATCATTTATAAAGCCGATAAATTCAATATCTTCCAAAAGACATCCGTTCATCAATTTAACCTCCTCAAACAATTCCCTTTTTAATTCATCAGTTAAGTAATATTCTTTCGGTTCTATAGAGTCGATGGGATTCATATGACCACCCAAACCTAACGAGAATTTATTGTGTAATCTTTTTTCCGTCCCTCCGGAAGACCTCCTGAATAAATAATATGAGTCTTTATTTGAGATAATTGCATAAGAAATTATCTGTTTAAAAGAAGGATCATCTTCTATTTCATTCCTTTTGATGAACAGACCATCTTGAATTATCTTGTTTAATACTTCACTATTCCCACTTATTAAGCCCTTTTCCTTGTAGGTGATTAATTTCCAAAGCTCGGCAGTTGGGAAAGCAAATACTAATTCTTCCATCGAAATTAAAAATTTAACCGCAAAGGTCTCAAAGGTTTGCGCAAAGATCGCAAAGAACTGAATTATAATATTTTTGACTTTGCGTGCTTTGCGACTGCTTAGAATACCGCATTCCGCCCTAAACCGCCATGCTTCTCCTTATCGCCGGATGCGGATTATAATCTTCCACCACAAAATCATCGATAGTCAGCTGAGCAAACGGTTTTTTTGCAATGTGCAGCTTAGGCAGAGGTTTGGGATCTCTTGACATCTGCTCAAGAATGGCAGTCACATGATCATATTTTTCCTCGTTTCCGTCACTGGGAGCATTTTTATTGATCCACTCAACTACTTCAAGGTATCCTGCTTTTTCAGAAACAGTTCTGATCCTTTTTTGAAGTTCCTTGAAATTCTCTTTATGCCATTCGGTTCTCTTCCCGATACCGGCATAAAAATGTGAATCGCCGAAAGTATGGATGAATGTCTTCGGGATCATCCCTGCTTCCTGGGCGATAACCTGGGTGAGAGCAGCATAACTGGCAATATTGAAAGGAACACCCAGGAACTGATCACAACTTCTCTGGTATAGCTGCAATTCCATCTCGCCTTCTTCATTTGCAGTTGCCTGGTATAAAACATGACAGGGAGGGAGGGACATCTTTGGAGTGTCTCCGGGATTCCATGAATCAACGATATGTTTTTTCCCGGTTGGTTTTTTTCTCAGACCATCTATCAGCATTCCCAGCTGATCTATTTCAACAAACCTGTCTTTGTCGTGATCAAAATATTCCCATCTTCTCCACTGTTTCCCGTAAATTGGTCCGGCATCGCCCCATCTCTCTGCAAACGCAGCATCTTCTTTTATTCTCTGGCCATATTCTTCCATGGCTTTATCCCAGTCGGGAGAATATTTTGCAATCTTTTCGGAAAAGATCCCTTCTTTCTGCATCCCGCGAAGGTTGCCCTGGAACGCATCGGGTCGCCATATTGGGGCGTTATTATCTTCAAGATATTTAATATTTGTGTCGCCTCTCAGGAACCATATTGTTTCGTGGAACATCGATCGTGTAGCCATCTTTTTGGTAGTCAGCAGCGGGTATCCTTCACGCAGATCATATTCATCCTGGTACCCGAAAAGAGAGATGATCCCCGATTCTTTGCTTCCCCCTTTAAAATTCGAGCGTTTGGAAGTTAAGATTGCTTTTGAATGATCAAGATATTGTTGAGCCATGGGTTTATCAGTATTATTAAAGTGAAACTTCTGAGTCGTAATTACGGGCATTTCGGATTGCGGATTGTGGATTGCGGAATAAAAGACATTCCAAAATTCGCAATTGATAAAAATAGGTATTATTCAAGGGTTCAAAGTTTAAAGAATCGGAAAATTATTAACAAAAAAGGTTAATAAAAGCTAAGTGTTTGATTGCTTTAAGAAAATCCATTTAACCACGGAGGACACGGAGTTATTTCATGGAGTAACACGGAGTGTTATTGGCACAGGGCACAGGGCGCAGAGCATAGAGCTCAGGCTTGCCGAAGGGTGCGCATACTTTGCGACCTTTGCGCCTTCTTTGTGACCTTTGCGGTTAATGGATTTTTTCCCGCTGCTCTCGCAGATTTTCGCAGATCAAACGAGGTCCTTGATTGACAACCGAATGACCACCGAATACCTACCTTCGAACAATCCATTCCTTAATTTGCTTTATCTCATATGAAAACAGCAATAATCACCGGCGGAACAAGAGGCATTGGAGCCGGACTTGTCAAAGACTTTCTGAAATTCGGATGGAATGTCTCTTACTCGGGAACAACTGACAGTTCAGTGAAGTTGTCATCATCTTTGCTGGCAGTAAATTGCAGGACTGAAACTTTCAGAGCCTTTAAGTGTGATGTGACAGTAGAAAACGATCTGATAAGGTTATGGGACAATACAATTGAGGCTTTCGGTCAGGTCGACATCTGGGTGAACAACGCCGGGAAAGCCAGTGAACAGATCCCGTTTCACAAAATTGCAACAGCAGATTTCCTGAAAATTATTGATACAAATTTAATAGGTCTGATGCTGGCAACCCACATCGCATATAACCGGATGGCAGCGCAGGGGTTCGGTGCAATTTATAATATGGAAGGTCTTGGAAGCGATGGCAGAACGATTCCCGGATTAATACCCTACGGCACCTCAAAACGTGCGGTCAGGTATTTCACCGATGGTTTTGCCGGGGAAGTAAAAGATGGTCCTGTGATTGTCGGAACTATCAGTCCCGGGATGGTATTAACCGACCTGCTTCTTGAACCACTGAAAAAGAATCCGCCAAACAAGAAGCAAATGATCAGACTATACAATCTTCTGGCAAACGACGTCGAAACCGTTACTCCATTCCTGGTAAAGAAGATGATTGAAAACACTAAGAACGGTGCAAAAATCGCATGGCTAACCCCCGGTAAAGTGATGCTGAAATTTCTGATGTCCCCTTTCTCGAAAAGAGATATCGTCTCTAAGTATCTGGGATAAGAGGTCCTGCGGTCTCCTCATCCTTCAACACACCTTTTTCTCTGTGTTCTGTGCTTCTCCTATCCCTCTGTGCAAGTTCTTAGCCCGTAAGTTCTTCATCTTCCTTTGCGACCTTTGCGCCTTCTTTGTGTGCTTTGCGGTTAATGGATTCGGGTTATCTATTACCTGATTTTTCCCTAAGCCATTTAAAATAATCATTCATGAACTGGAGCTTTTCGAAGTTGGGCATTGATATTGGTCCGGGGTGCGCTCCTTTCAGATACATTACTGTCTCCATTCCTTCCTTGTACACGGGCCAAACGGGTATGTCCCGGTCGTTTGGATCGCCTGACTTTGCAAAGTTGGTCCAGTACTTTATCATTATATCAGAGAGAGCATGTTCTTCATCTTTCACTTTGGCATCAGGGTTTTGTTGCAGGTGTCCGAATACATAAGCAAGTTCGGATGAATGTGCTGCACCTTTCTGGACAGGTCCCCCGGCATAAAACGATACAGGCCTGAACTGATCAAAATAATATACGAACACTTTGGATTTACCTGTTTCTGATTGCAGGCGGGCCCAGGTATATGATGGCCATGCAAAGGCTGTCTCCCGGAAAAGGTCCGACAGTGAATGATAGACCTCCAGGCTGTCGTGGCCCGGGTATAGTTCGAGCGCCCTGTCTGCCAGGGAGCCAAATACTGATCTGACGGACTCTGCATACTGTTTTGGATCCATAGCCCTGACAAACACAGAACCTTCATCTGAATTTGTTCCGATTATCACATTCACATCATTGTATTTGCCCTCCTTGTAGAGTCTGTACTGGTCACCGTCAATTACATATCCATCAGCTGTCGGCCAGAAGCCACCCATCTGCGACAGCGGATCACTGAGCCATTTCTCATAAGATGTGGCACGCAGTTCCCCAATGTTCTTTGCACCCATCCTTTTGACAAATTCCAGTCCGATCTGCTCTGATCCTTTGAGTGTTGCCATATATGTTCCGTTTTCCCTGTTATCGCTGACAGGAGCGAATGAGCCGCCGCTTTCACTGATGGCTCCCGTAAAAAGACCTTTGGCAAGAGGTGATGCACAAAGCATGCTGACAGATTCGGCGCCTGCAGATTCTCCGAAAATGGTGACCCTGGCAGGATCACCTCCGAAGGCATCAATGTTCTCCTTTACCCATTTCAGCGCGGCTAACTGGTCAAGCAGTCCGTAATTACCCGACTTTCCGTTCGCCGATTCTGCTGATAATTCCGGATGGGCAAGAAAGCCCAGGGCCCCCAGCCGGTATGCCACGCTGACAAGGATAACACCATTTTTGGCGATATTTTCTCCGTTGTACAAGGGTACTGAGGTGGCACCGTTGGCAAAACCGCCACCATATATCCAGACCATAACCGGCAGTTTATCTTTTGATGAAAGGGCAGGTGTCCAGACATTGAGATAAAGACAATCTTCCGACATGTCAATTTTGCCCATCCATGGTACCCTTGGCTGTACCGGAGCGGGAGCAAATTTATCTGCAATGAGAACCTCTTTCCAGGGTTTAACGGGTTGAGGTTCTTTCCACCTCAGATCACCTACCGGGGGGGCAGCAAATGGGATCCCACGGAAGACAGCTAAGCTGTTTTCAATGGTACCCTTAATAACTCCGTCTTTAATAGTAACTTTGGCTTCCGAAAGTTTGTCTTCATTACATCCGGATAAAACTACAATCGAGACAATAATTAACCTCAGCAATGTTTTCATTAAGTAAGTTTTTGGAAGTTACCTGTTATTTATTTTACCAAAGATCATAAAATGTATTTACATAATTTGTTATTCCACTTATTTTCATCACTTACCCAGACTGGGTGCTGGTTGCTGGGTGCGGTTGCTTGTCTTACCCCATTCCTCCAAACTCCATTTCGTTTCACCCCCAACCCCATAACCGTCAACCTAAGGAGTTGAATAAAGTTTAAAGTATTGAAATTATATCAGATACATTTCCCCTTTTTTTGGAGGCTTGTCTTACATCGCATTTATTAAAATTCAGGTAGTCCCTGGGAGATCCTTCATCTTCCGCAATATAAAAATTGTCATTTACTCCATATATGTATTTTGCGAAAGATTCAGGATGACAGGTTGTTATGGGATAATAATGGGGAAGGAAGCGGCGCCTTTTGTGCTAATATTTCTTTATTCAGAAGAATTGATTCAAAAGGCGCCGCTTCCTTCCCCTACAAGCCCCAAATTACATTGTCATCCTGAATTTCGCTGGTACGCAGCTTGCGGAGTACCAGTGAAATGAAGGATCCCCTTCTCTTTCTCAGAAATCCTGTAGATGTAAAAGGAGGGGAACTTTGTTATGCAGTTTCTCATTCATCCCCAAAGCTTAGGTTGACGGCTATGCCCCCAACCCCCCCAAGGGGGGCTTTAGGTCACTTTGCACCCTTTGCGCCTACTTTGCGACCTTTGCGTAAAGGATTTCAACAAGGCGTAAAGGTTCTTCTATTACACTTCGTTTTGTTTTTTATTTCGAGTTTTCTTAAATTTGAATTGAAACGCTCGCTGCGTTTAATTTTAGAGTGCTAGTTACTAACAAAATTTATTTGTTATGTGGATCCCGATTACACTTGACGACTACGTGAAACTTCATTTGCAGAAGAATCCAAATGAAAATGAAAAGGTTCTGAGAGTAAGGATTGAAGTTTTGGAAAATGACTCGCCCCGTCAGGGGCAAAAGATTTTAAGCAGGGCAGCGCCCTGCTTAAAACCCTTTTAAAAATTCGCGAAATCCCTTTTGAAGATCGATATCTCTGATGTATTTCGCCCCTACGGGGCTTAATAACCATGGAGTCGTTTTGCATCGGGCTGCGCCCGACGGTAGTTTATGAAAGGCCTACAGCCTTTTAGGATTGCAAGTAAAATGAGAAAGAATTCAAATGTCATGCTTATGAGAAATTGTAACAAACGATGGAAAATTGGAAGTACCAAATTGGCACATCCAATATTTAGTTTAAGATCACAAAATGTGACCTTAAAGAGTAGTTAGTAGAATCAGTGAGGATATATTAATATTAATAACTTGAAGTTATTGCTATAAGTGATAACATTCAATTTGGATCTTCAAAATCAAGGTCTGATATGAAAACTGAAAAAAGTGAGATCATCATTGCTGAGGAAATAATCATCAGTAAGATATACAATATCAGAGGGAAACAAGTTATGCTTGCATCGGATTTAGCTGATCTGTATCAGGTTGGTACAAAAGTTCTTAATCAACAGGTTAAGAGAAATATCGGTAAGTTTCCTGACAGATACATGTTCCAACTGACTAAGGATGAATACGATCGTTTAAGGTCACAAAATGTGACCTTAAAGAGAGGGCAGCATCCGAAATATCTTCCCTTTGCATTTACAGAACATGGGATTTTAATGCTTTCAAGTGTTCTGAACAGTGAAAGAGCTGAAAAAGTGAGTCTACTCATAATCGATACATTTGTAAGGTTACGTGAGATTCTATTTGTTCATAAAGATATAGTCCATCAGCTTGAAAATGTTCAGATTAAACTGAATGATCACGATAATCAGATCAGAATAATATTTGAATATTTGGAAAAATTAGAACAAACCAAACAGGAGGAAGCTGATTTTAAACAAAGAAAACGAATAGGATTCAAAAATGATTAATTCAGATTATTATGGATTTTGAAGACGAGGAAGATGATCCCAAGCCTGAAAAACTTCCTATTTATCAGAAAGGGAAACAGATCTTTGATATGGTGCATTTTCTCCTTTCCAGCGGGAGTGCCGCTTTAGCGGGAAGGGGGTTCTGGTTGTAACATTGTATCTATATTTATTCACGGTCATTGCGAGTGCAGCGAAGCAATCTTCCAGAGTTACCCGGATTCACGGGCCATGCGTCGTGCGTCGTGTGCCTTTTTTTGCCACCAACGCTAAGGCACGAAGTTCACCAAGGTATAACACGCTCTCCGCTCCGGGATTTTGATTTTTGGGAACACACGACCGTGTGTCCACCACCATGACCACAACACCCGGCTATCACGCCATCCCCCTCAGTTTCAACCGTCGTGCAGTAATTGCCTCCGCAACTGTTACAAAGGAGAAGAATGCAATACATTGTATCACCGAAGTTGATGTTACTGAACCCCGGAAACTCATAAATGAACATTTTACTCTCACTGGTGAAAAGCTTTCCTTTACAGCTTACCTTGTTGCCTGTCTGGTTCATGTTATAAAGGATCATCCCGAAATGAACTCATTTCATAAGGGAAGAAAGCAGATCATACTCGATGATATTCCTGTCTCTGTCCTCATAGAAAGAGATCTGAAAGGTGAAAAGGTACCTGAACCGTTAGGGATTTCAAAAGCGCAATTGAAAACCTACCGTCAGATCCACGAAGAGATCAGGGAAGCGCAAAAGAATTCCGGCAGCAGCCTGGGGAACCTTGCTGGCATGACCTGGATACGGTTTATCCCAAACTTTTTGCTTCGTACATTTATCAGGATTGCCGATCGCAACATCACAATGGCAAAACGTTACGGAAAGATATGTGTTACAGCAGTGGGGATGTATAAAAAGGACTCTGCCTGGTTCATCCCGCATGGCCGGCGACTGTCCTGTTAACAGTGGGAGGGATATGCGATAAAGTTGTATTAATTGACGATAAAGCAGTTAACCGGGAATATCTTTGTCTGACGATATCCTTTGATCATAACATTGTCGATGGCGCACCGGCTGCGAGGTTTGTGAAAGAACTGACTCAGACTATCAGATCGGGGAACCTTTTGGAATGTCCCTTACTCCCTTAGTCTCTAAGTCTCTAAATCCCTTAGTCTCATTTGTGTAATTTATTACATTTAGCTTGTGACACTTGTCTTTTGTCTTTGTTTATATCACTGGATATTCCTAAAACAACAAGTTATGACTGCTGCAGAAACCTTTTTCAATGAGCTCATTAAAGAAATTCCTGATGTAAAACCCGGAAAGATGTTTGGTTCGCTATGCATGAAAACACCAAACGGTAAATCCGCAACGATGTTATGGCATGATTATATTGTAGTAAAGCTTGATGGTGAGAGCTTAAATGAAGCGTTGAGTTTAGACGGCTCCAAACCATTTGAGCCAATGGAAGGCCGGCCAATGAACGGTTGGATTCAGATCCCCTTTACTCACAAGGACCAATGGAAAAAATTTGCATTGATCTCAGCATCGTCTGTTGCACTTCTAAAAAAGAAGTAGAAGACTGTCAATGGTAGTGCAGTCTTGCGGCCATGCAGTCTTGGGTCCTTTACATACTTGATTTCAGTTCGCAATCAAGGAAGAGTACATTGTATAGAGCCCCACACCGTTTTTAAAGTCCCTTATTGAACCATATTTGGGTAAAGACTTTTGAGAACCTTCGTATAAGTACCAGGAGATTTTATTGGATTTAAATCAGTTGACTTTAAAAATATCCTTTAAATGATACCGGGACTGATTTACAAATCGTCGTAAAATCTCCTTTCTTTGCAAACATTTTTGGTGCCTCATCAAAATTGAAAAGACGGTAAAGATGATATCTCTCTTTATGATCGATTGAATATTGAAGTTCGTTGATGGTAAAATAAAAAGGAGTTTCTTTAGATAATTTGGTCGTCTTAACTTCAATATATTTATCTGATCCATCAGAATTTCTTGATAATATGTCAAATCCAGAACCATCTCCTTCAGTTTGCGAAATCCATTCGACTTTATCCGCTAAATTTGAATAACCTTTTGCATTGAGGCTCCATTTTTCATATAAAAAAACAAGTTCTTCACCATTTTTACCAAGCCTATGATTGTTTTGTTCTCTCTCAAGATAATTAATCTTGAAAGGTCTTTTATTCATAGATATTCTGGGTTCTTCTACTGTTTGAATTGCAGGTGCATCTACAACAAATTTCGGAGAATGAAAATCAACAATACCAGGTTTAACTTCTTTATCACTAAAATTTTTAAAATATTTTTCTATTGTGATGTCCTTTGTCAGGTAATCAATAATTTTTTCTTCGAGGATTTTTTGAAAATTGTATTTGGGAAGGTACCCTTTTATATATGGTTGTCCAAGTATTATTAAAACAGCGCTTATATTCTGATGCTTAAATTCTATTGAACCTTCTGACCTATTATTAAGATGTGGCATTAGAGCCCTTCGATGAACAGCTTTATTTACAGCAATCCCAGCAAGTTCATCAACAAGCATACTGAAATAGTCGATGACAATCAGTTCCACTTCGCGATCAGACCAAGGTTCAAGCATGAGAAAGTCTAGAAAATCAGGATTATTCAAAGTTAAAGTTAAGAAATTCCTGACGATACTAAGTGAATTGCATCTATTTTCGAGTAAAAAGAAAACTCAGCCATTTCTTACTCGTGAGATGTCATTTTTTACCCGGAAGATGCCAATGTTGATCCAAAGATGTCATTGTTTCATAGTGAATATTGTCTGCGGTCCCTCGGTCTCGCAGAACCTGAACTTTGTTACATTTCAGACTACTGTCGTTTCTGAACTCGTCTCAGTCGCCTTCGAACTCATCTGAGTCCCTTATGAACTCAACTCAGTCGATTCTGAACCAGTCACAGTCGCCTCTGAACAAGTCACAGTCGCCTCTGAACAAGTCACAGTCGCCTCTGAACTCGTCCACGTGCCTTCTGAACTCCAATATGTCGCCTCTGAATTCGTCTTCGATGCTTCTGAAATCGTATAAGAACCTTTCGCACTTATGTCAGAACGATCCGCACTCACGTTAAAACGATCCGCACTCTTGTCAGAACGATCCGCACTCCCGTCAGAACGATCCGCACTCACGTTAGATCGATCCGCACTCTCGTCAGGACGATCCGCACTGTCGTATGATCGATCCGCACCCTCGTAAGAACGATCCGCACTCTCGTAAGATCGTTCCGCGCTGTCGTAAGATCGTTCCGCACTCTCGTAAGATCGATCCGCACTATCGTAAGATCGTTCCGCACTGTCGTATGATCGATCCGCAATCTCGTAAGATCGTTCCGCAATGTCGTATGATCGATTCGCAATCTCGTAAGATCGTTCCGCACTGCTTAACGACGCAAGGTCCACGGAGAACACGGGGAACACGGTGAAGAACACGGATTGATAAAGGCACAGGGCAAAGTGATCAGGGGAGGTTACACAAGTCGAAAACCGCAAGCCGTACGCCGCAGCCGTAAGAATTGAACTTATCCAATAATCCCATGTTAAATAATATCCTTATTACCATTGTTTGCTCAGCTTTATAATTTTAATTTATTCATTAAAAAATATTATAATTATGCCAACAGTAGTAGTACGTCACAAAGTGGGTGACATCAATGCGTGGCTGGAAGGTCATGAAGACAGAGCCCGGTTATTCGCCCCGGCTGTATCAGATTTTAAAACCTTTCAGGATACCAATGATCCAAAATCGGTGGTAATGGTCCTCGAAGTTACGGATTTGGACAAACTGAATTCGATAATGGTTGACCCCTCAATTCAGAAAGATAAAGACAGACACACTGTCATTGAACCAATTATTGTTTCTGTACCCGTAACAGTGAAAGCATTTCATGCGTGATGAATATTTCAGGCAATGGAATATGATAAGAAGGAGAATGGGTGACTCCTTCTTTTTTTTTAAAAGTTGTAAGTTGTAAGGGCAGCAAGCTCATAGCGCCTTTGCGTGAAAATTTGCTAATGCTTCTGACTTCCGACTTCCGACTTCCGACTTTCTTAACCACGGAGAACACGGGGAACACGGAGTTAAAAATTCTCCAAAAGGAAAATTCCTTTCACAAAATAAAACGCTAAATTAGACTTAAATTAAATGTCTGTACATTCTCATGATCTTTACAGTTAAGCACTTCTTAATCTATGCCGGCATTCTTATTCTTTCGGGGTGTGAGTTCCAACCTTCCGATATACCATTGAATAGTGTCAGCCAACCTGCTACTGCTGCACCTTTAGAATTAAAGCTGACTCCGGAGATGGATACAGTAAGAATTGCGCAGCCGCTATGGATTACTTATACAGTTAATTCCGGGGAGCATAAAATTTATAGTATCAAGGTTCAACTGGATGAGGCAATTTTAAATGTTGTACAGGGTAATGATATTCGCACCTGGCTCGACCTCGAAAATGCCTTCGACGGATGGCACGATCTTCAAATTACCATCTATTATGCGACTAATTCAGGAAGTATTGCAGATAAGCTCAATGCAGAAGCATTCGTATATAATATACATTGGCCTGTCTATATTAATATGCATGCCCGCGATCATCTCGGGTTCAACCCTGTGTCAACTGCAAATGGGAACATTAAGCTAAGCTGGCCTGAGTACCACTACGCTGACTTCGGTAGCTACATTATCTCATGGTCGTCGCCTCTGGGATACGGCTCGAAAACGATATATGATCCTCACCAGAATTCTTTTACCGATAGCACACTCGTTGAAGGTTGCAATTCATACTATACTCTGAGATATTATTTTAGTTCCGGTTACTCTGATTATAATCTTAATTATTGTATGAATTTACAACTCCCGGCCGTAAAAGTCAATGCCGATAACACCATTGATGTCAGCTGGAGCAGATCTGTAAAAGAGAAGTCACTTCAATCATACTGTCTGACCACCACAGCTCCATATTATGGCAGAACAGAGGAACATGATATCACCGACCTCAGCATCACATCAATCAGACTCACAAACAAAATTGGTTTCGGGGGTGATTATACCGCCAGGCTCAAATATATTCCGAAGCTGTTTAAGAACTATCATTCAGCATTGGAAACGAAAGGAGGAATAACCTCTTTTGCGCTGGGCGATTCAGTACCTTTGTTTAATAAGTCATTTTATATAAGTTCTGATAACAGCTTTCTTTTGTACTCTGCCGGCAGGTTTTTTAAATATTACCCGCAAACCGGTAAAAATTCTGATGTAATGAATGCAGAAGCAGGCGCTTCTACTATTCTGAATATGATATCCTGTTCACCCGACGGAATATATTTTGGTTATTTCTGGAATGAAAAATATGTTGTACGACGAACTTCGGATTTTTCAGTAGTTAATACAGTCGACATCCAGGGATACCAGCAGCATAATCTTATATTGAATGATGTTCATATTTCGAATAACGGAATCATCAGTACAGCAGACTATAATGGCTACATAAGACTTTTCAATGTAGCAACAGGGGTCAGGATCTACGAGAATCGATATAGCAATGACGGTTACAATTCTGATTCAAATATTTCGCCGGATGGTCAGAATCTGGCAATCATACAGGTAAATAATATCACATTTAAAATGCAGTGGGTGTATTATAATTTTGATGGAGTTCAGTTAAATGAACTCGGACGTGTGGATGTAGGATCAAGTTATGCGAAGGAAACAGTTCCGGTTGTTTATTATCCCGAGTCACAACATAAGATGATAATTCCGCGCTGGATATCTTTGTACCATTACGTCCTGGAAGTGAGGGATACACGTGATTTCACACTGCTTCATTCATCTGATGTGACTTTCGAATTTGTTCCCGTAGTCTATGATTTTGCTTCAGACATGGCGATTGCCCAGTTTCAGTACTTTCCACCAGAGAAATATTCAATTTTAATAAATCTGAATACCGGAACTTCTTACAAGATTATTCAGCTGGCAGGTTCGTCAAGCTACTTCTTCTTTAATGGAAAGCTATATTCAGGTAATGGGAGATCAATTAATGTTGATGATTACAAAATAATTTAACAATATGACGCGAGTGAAACATTTAATGCTCTTATTGTTTTTGCTTTCCAGTCTGATTGCAGCAGGTCAGGACAAGGGATTGATTAAAGTTGGATTTCTGTCAGGATTTGATGTTTCCGGGCAGCCTGGTCTGAGCGACAGAAATCAGTATAATATCAAAAACATGCCTTTTGAAGTGAGGATCATTGACGATTTTGTCCCACACCCTGTGTTTGGATCATTTTTTCAATACTCATTTACTGACAGGTTAAACATTGGTCCTGAATATAGTTATCACTACACCGGATCAAGGATCGGCGCCAGGGATTATTCTGCGGTTTATTCATTTGACCAGTATGTAAAATCAGACGAGGCGGGTATAAAAATTGATTATTATGTTAAGAAATGGAATCGTTCTTCCTTTCTGTTAGACATAAACACCGGGTTAGGTTTCACAAGATGGAAAATGGAAACATATTTCGGTTTGCTTGCCAATCCCGAAACCGCAGAGAAAAACCTGATGTCAGTTAAGGGAATAAGCTGGTATATCAGACCTGCCCTGGCGTATCAGTTAACTCTGTTGCACTTTGATCTAACCGGGAGTGTCTGTTATTCTTTTGAATCTTTTGAGAACTTCAAATATCAGGATGAGGTGATTAAGAATGGTTTACCTACTTGTGAAGGATTTTGTATTCTTATTGGTATTGATTATTCCTTCCGTTTTTTCCAAAGGGAAACAAAAACAGATTGATGTTTAGATCATATGGAGACGTATTGCTTTCGGTTCAGTCTCCCGGATACACATCTTTGTGTACTTTGTTACTTGTCACTTTTAAACAATAATCCTGCTAACCCAACTCCAAATGAAAGAATGTCGCCTGAATCATTTACACTATATTGTTTATTTTTTAATTTCATTTTCTGGTATTCACCCTCAAAGATCAATCCAATATGGTTCTTAACAGGAACGATGATACCAAAACCCAATGAAATTTCCGATCCGGTCAGCTTTACCGGAGTAAGGCCGAAATAACCGTTTACATCCACTTTCGTTCTATAGTAACGTATTCCGAGATCAATGTAGGGGTACACTTTGGAAGTTGAATTTCCAAAAGCGTAGCCTATCTGGGGACCAATCCCAAATGCACTTGTGGAATAATCACCCTGCTTTTCCGAGGAACAGTCTAAACCTCCTCCAATGAAAAAATTATTAGTGATGAAATAATTAAATGCAGGTGCAAATGTGATGCGTGTGGCATGTTTCGCATCCGAAGTTTCAAATAAATCCCCTCCCTGGTTTACAATACTTGCAGATCCTGAGATAATTGTAGCCATTTTAGCTATGGGACTATTCTGACCTGATACAATTGAACTTATTCCGAAACAAACAGATACCAGAAAAATTTTGAAGTTCATTATTTTGAATTTTTAATTACCCGCCCACTGCATACCGTCAACTCAGGGAGCACTATCCCAAAGTACGGAAATTGATCACAGGTGGCTATCAAATCAGATTTAGATTCAATGAAGATATAAAAAATTATAAATCGGGCAAATGATAAAAGTAAATGTTTTAGTGGTTCTCTTCGTCCCTTAGTCTCTTAGTCCCTTCGTCCCTAAGTCCCTTCGCCTTTCGTCCTTTTGCCGCATGCCGAATTCAAGCGAACATTTAATATCCTGATCTGTTGATGTTTTAACAGTTTAACCCCTGTTAATTATTAATTATTCCGTCACTTGTTCAGATATAAAATGTTTAGTAATTCTCTTGAGTAGCTATGAAAAAACCAGGATTGTTCATCGTTGCATTAATAAGTTTTTTCCTGACACTGCCTCTGATAGTAGTCTTTTTCGTTGGGTGGAAGGTCGCCGGTTTAACATTCGTCCCGTTTAATCTTTTTGACTGGATATCTCGCCTCCTCCCCGGACCTGTCATTACTTTCAGTATTGATACAATGGTTAAGGCAATCCGGTTCTTTCACTTGGGTCATAGTACTGCTACGGCAGCTAAGAGCGCTGAACAGTTCATAGCCGTTTTCACCTTCCTCATTGTAGCCATAATTTCAGGTATAATAATATTTTCAATATCAACCAGATCGAAAAAATTCAAACTCCTTCCCGGAATAATTTCAGGAATAGTCCTGGGAATATTAATACTGATGATTGATTTAAATCTTGGCCGGGTTACAATCATAGATGAGCTGTGGAATCTGGCTGTTTTTATAACATGGTCTGCTGTACTTGCATTGATATACAGACGGGCAGTTACTCCTTCTGCGGGAAAAGAAGAAATTCAGGTTGAGAGCATCGGTCGACGGAGATTCCTGATCCGTTTAGGTACTGCTTCTGCAGCAGTTGTTGTCACCGGCGCTGTTGTGGATTTATTGATGGGAAAGAAAGAACAGCCTTTATCGGAAACTGAAAGCTGGTCGGCTCATAATGAGTTGCCTAATGCCCGTGCCGAAGTAATACCTGCTCCTGGCACCAGACCTGAATTCACACCGGTTCAAGAGCATTACCGTATTGATATTAATGCCATGCCTCCTGTAATCAATAAAGAAAACTGGCGATTGAAAATAACCGGACTTGTTGAAAACCCGAAGGAATTTTCATTACAGGATATTCAGAGCTATGAACAAATGGATCAGTTTATCACATTAGCCTGCATCTCCAATCCTGTGGGAGGAGATCTTATCGGCACTACACGATGGTCAGGAACCAGCTTACGGAAGATTATTGCGGATGTCAGACCAAAACCGTCAGCAAGGTATTTGAGGATCAATGCTGCCGATGGATTTTATGAATCAGTTTCGATCGATCTGGTCAACAATGACAAAAGAATAGTGCTGGCTTATGCCTGGGATGGCATGCCGCTTACAAAGGATCATGGATTTCCACTCCGTATTTACATCCCCGATCGTTATGGCATGAAGCAGCCCAAGTGGATTGACTCAATTGAAGTTATGGATGAATGGGAAGCTGGCTACTGGGTCACCAGAGGTTGGGATAAGGAGGCTTTAATGAAAGCCACTTCGGTTATTGACACAATAGCTGTTAAAAGATGTAATAACTGATGCACATGGTGGAAAACTCATTCCCATCGGCGGAATTGCCCATGCCGGCGACAGAAGTATCTCAAAAGTTGAAGTGAGGATTGATAAAGCCGAATGGCTTGAAGCAAAATTACGAACTCCATTATCGGATTTGACATGGGTGATCTGGCGGTTTGATATGCCTTTTCAGGAAGGTGAACATACTCTTACCGTCCGTTGCTTTGACGGCAATGGCAATCCTCAGATCATAATTCCTGCTGAACCGCATCCCAGCGGGGCTTCCGGCCTGGATACGAAAACATTTTAGCGCCTACAGCACTCGCAAGCCGATAACTTAACCGAGCTGTCAGGTACTGAAAATCCATTTAACCACGGAGGAACACGGAGTTTTTTAGCCATCAAAACCCACCCCTAACCTCCGGATGCTTCGCTCGGGAGGAATTGTGCTCTGATTTTCCATCACACCTCACACCTCATTTCTTATACTTTCCTCTCTCTGTGTAAGTTCTTCATTTTCCTTTGCGTACTTTGCGCCTTCTCTGCGGCCTTTGCGGTTAAAAGATTTTCCCGCAGATTCACGCAGATCAATTTCTCAAAAATTTAAACTTTTTTCATAAATTGTTAGACAAAACGATTTAAATTTTTATTTTTATCCTTTTCAATATAAAAGCTATTAATAAAATGATAAATATGAATCTTAAAAATCTGGTTAAAACCGTCAGTTTCCTTGTTGTATTAGTCTTTTCAGTATCAACTGTTAAAGCACAGGGACGCAATGATGTTATCAAAGCCTACAATGAGGGGGCCAATTTAGTTCAGACTGATCCCGAGGCAGCAATAAAAGCTTTTGAAAGAACGGTCGACCTGTCAAAACAGGTTGGAGATTCTGCGGCTGATCTGAGCCAGAAGGCGATAAAAATCCTGCCAGGTTTGTATTATAGTGTTGCCTCACGTGCATTTACCGCAAAGAAACCGGCACCCGAAATAATTGCGGACACAAAAAAAGCAATTGCCGTAGCAGTAAAATATGATAACCCGACAGCTAAACAAAACGCTGATATGCTTCTGATAAAGGCTTATAATAATATGGCTATCGATTATTTCTCTAAAAATGATTATCAAAATGCTCTTGCAACATTTGACAGCGTTTTAATGATCAACCCTGATTATACTTCTGCAATTTACAATAAGGCATTAGTATATATGAAACAGGCCAACTCGGACGAGTTTGAAAAGACTATTGATCTGTATTTAGGAAAGATGAAGCCAGGAACTGATTCTGCCAGGATTAAACAGGCATCCACACAGGCGATTACGTATTTTCGTGCAGCCGGATCAAAGGCTGATCAGGCGGATAAACTTGATGAAGCGCTGGGCTATCTTAACAGAGCCGCCAAATATGGCGACGACAAGGATCTGTTCTATTTCTTTGCTGAGGTTTACAACAAACAGAAGGCTTTCGATAAGGGTTTAGAATATGCACAGAAAGGGCTGACCCTTGAGACGGGCGCTGAAGAACCCAAAGCAAAATTCTACTTTCAGATCGCCCTGGCACAGGAAGGAAAAGGTCAGATAGCTGAAGCCTGTGAATCATTCAAGAATGCCAACTACGGGGTTTTTGCTGCACCATCTAAAGTAAAGAGAGCTAATCTTAAATGTAAGTAAGGGCGTAACGGTGTAAAGGGGAACCTTACCGCACACCACGCACCGCGTACCGCGTACCTATACCTAACCACGGAGGACACAGAGGTTAACACCGAGTTTGTATAGCTCAGGGATCAAAGCCATTGGCGGCTCCTTTATGACAGTTCTTACTTTGTGTTCCTTTGTGAATTCCTTTGTGTTCCATTGTGGTTAAAGGATTTCGTTTCCCGCTGATTACGCAGATTTGCGCAGATTCGAAATCAACAATATTCTCTTCGTCTCTTCGTCTCTTCGTCTCTTCGTCTCTTCGTCTCTTCATCTCTTCATCTCTTCGTCCCTTCGTCTCTTCGTCCCTTCGTCCCTTCATCTCTTCGTCCCTTCGTCCCTTCGTCCCTTCGTCCCTTCGTCCCTTCGTCTCTTCGTCCCTTCGTCCCTTCGTCTTTCAGCCCCACACCTCATACCGCATACCGCATACCGCTTCTTTATTCCCCCGAGAAAGTCTGCATTACCGCTCCGATATATGTTTTTGAAACGGGAATATCGGACACCGATGGTGTGTCAAGCTCCAGCACCAGGCCATCCTTCTCCTTACGGATCACTTTTACTTTCTCAAAGTTCACCATATATGAACGGTGACACCTGATCACATCAGTGCCCGTAAAACTTTCTTCCACCTTCTTCAGAGTTTCACGGAGAAGATACCTCGATACCTTTCCCTTGTTGAGATAACAGATACTGACATAGTTCTCAGCAGACTCAAGATATAGAAGGTTCTCCTTTTTTACCGAAAACCTGAGGACACCCCTGTCATCATAAAAAGGTATCATATCTTTTATATTCGCCGACAATGAACCGAGTTCTGAAAACCTGAGAAGCTGTTCCTGCTTATCCTTCCATGAAAAATAAAGCCAGGTAACCGAATAAGGAATCAGCAGAACGAGCGCGGTGTTCCATGACGATGCTTTTACAAGTTCATCAAAAGGCCTCACATCTTTTAAGAAAAGCTTTTCAAACATTGCATAGAAAAGAGCCATTGAAAGAACTTCAGCGCCGATCCAGATCAGGAAATTCAAAAGCTTCAGCCGGTGTCGCATGTTCACATGATACATTATTATCCTGCTGACCACAACAACAAGTACACCGGTGAGTATTATCAGGCTTGAATATGTGAAAAATTCTATCCGTGAAACATTAAACCACCTGTCGGACCCGAATGGTGAATAAAGATTTATAAACACCAGGGCAAAGACGGAGGTGAAGACTATGAGACGAAAAATATTCTTTTTCTCATGAAGATACCCGGGCGTCGGTTTTTCAAAATCAACCATCAGTTCATATTTACAGAACAAATTTAGTTTTTTCTGCCCAATTACATTTCAGGCATTTGTTTTTGATTTTTCGTACTTCTCCGATTTCATCACAAATAAGGCGTTTTCGTCACATAATGGCTTAATTCATCCCGAGGCTGCCTGCAGTACCCCATTATTTTTGAAGATTCCTTTATATGGTTTTTATTTGACTTCAGATTACTAAATTATAATGAATTACACCGGTCTGCATAATGAACTGAAAGCACTTTTTGATCCGGAGAAAACGGAGATAAAATTGTCTGACGGAATAAGAATAAGGAATATTCAGTTCACATCCGAAATCTGCGGGGAAGGTTTTATTAATCCAGAGGACCCGGCGATAAAAGAAAACCGCACCTTTTCCTATCCTTTGTTTTGTCCTGCCGGCGACAGCAAAAAAGTCATAATAATGCTTCATGGTCTGAATGAAAGAAGCTGGGAAAAATACCTGACATGGGCATTCAGACTTGCTCAGAGCACTTCAAGCTATATTATACTTTTCCCGATATCTTTCCATATTAACCGGTCGCCACAGACGTGGAGCAATCCCCGGTCGATGTCAGACTACCTGAATCACCGGAATTCATTGATAGGAAGGATCAGCAATTCGAGCTTTGTCAACATCGCGCTCAGCAACCGTCTGACAGATGATCCTATGAGATTTTTCTATTCGGGCAACCAGACAGCGAACGATATCATCAGGCTCGTCAGCTCAATCCGGAATGGTACTCATCCCGAAATTCCTGAAGGCAGCACAACAAATATCTTTGCTTATTCGATCGGTGCGTTTCTTTCTGAGATACTGTTAATGGGTAATCCGGGGGATCTGTTCACCGATTCAAAGCTTTTTATCTTCTGCGGAGGTTCTGTCTTCAGTAACATGAACGGATCATCGAAATATATAATGGATAAAAGAGCATTCGACAGGGTATACAATTATTATATGAATGATTTTGAAGCGCAGGCAGGAAAGAAGACCGGACTCTCTGAATTTCTGAATACAAGCAGGATAGCCATGGCTTTCAGGTCGATGATCGATCTGAACAGGTTGATTTCATTCAGGGAAACCATCCTTTCAAAGCTTCACGACCAGGTAAGAGTTATCGCGCTGGAAAAGGATAAGGTGATCCCGCTACCCGGGGTAATCGAGACTTTGAGGCCGGTAGGAAAAGATGAGCTGATCACCATAATGGATCCTGATTATTCCTATTCACATGAAAATCCTTTTCCGGTTCTGGCTTCGCCATTTAAGGAGAAGGTTGACAGATCATTTGAGGAGGTGTTTCTAAGGGCGTCCGCGTTTTTGTAATGGTGCAGGGCTCATACCGCACACCGCACACCGCACACCGCACGCCCCCATGACTTTATTTCTTCTCCACCGCGTTCCTGAGGCCTCTGATGGCTTTTAAGGGGCGACTCGATGATGAGCAGGTTGGAGATCCAAGCCGGCACAGCTCCCGAAGGGTCAACAAAACCGTCAAGTACAATATGAGTCAGATCTTTACCGGCAGGCGTGATTGTCCATGTTTGCCGGTAATCTTTTATGCGAACCATATCTCTACGTTCGTCAACGACACCATTGAGCGCAACTGCATTAACCGTGCGTTCACCACTTACCGGGTTGTTTGAAATTGTGACATCCACACACAAGTCGCGATTGACAACCGGCCAGGGTAAACCGTAAACCATGTAATACTTCACTCTCACGCCTTTATCAAGAAAAAGGATTTTGATCTGAGTTAGTTTCTTGTCCCACCAATCAGTATTATTAACATCTTCCATCAGAGTGAAGATCTTTTGAGCCGGGGCTTTAATATCAGTTATCGCTTTGTAGGATTTAAGTGATCTTCCGTCCTCAATACGCGTATATATCTTAATGCCATCCTTTTCTTTAATAAAATCCCATGACTGTGCTTTCACAGAATATGTGAGTACAAGCGTAAAGAAGGAAATTAATATATACTGAGACTGTTTCATTTACTTTGTTTTATCAGTTTCCGGTCCTTAACGTCCGGCTAATTGCTGGAAATCCGGGCAAAGTAACCATTATTCAGGCTCATTATTAGTTAACAGGTGGTTAAATCGGTATTAAAAGTAGTAGTTCTTCACAATTATGGTAGCAAATAAATTCTTGCTTCGTTTACCTTTAATTTGCTTTATGTTTTATTCACCAAAATTCTGAAGTATTACAACCATGCAGGCTGGTATCTTAACCACGGAGAACACGGAGTTTTTCACGGAAGTAACACGGAGTGTCAATAGCACACAGCTTAGAGCACAGGGCACAGTGGAAGAAGGGACCGCAGGACCGCAAGACCGCAGGACCGCAGGACCGCAAGACCCTTTCAGAATTCCACAATAAAACACGTCTTACTGTCTTCCGATGAGACAGCCGTGATCGACCCGTTATGCAGTTTCATTATCTCCTGCGAAATGCTCAGTCCGATACCCGATCCGTTCTTTTTTGTGGTGAAGAACGGTACAAAGATCTTCTCAAGCAGCGCCGGCGGAATCAGCGGACCATCATTGATTATCTTGATGATAACATTGTTCTGAGGTGTTCTGAACATGTCGATCCTTATCATCCTGTCCTTGTCTTTTTCCTGAAGAGCTTCAACTGAATTGTTTATAAGATTTATAATAACCTGGTTTAGCAGCTTTTTATCTGCAATAATTTCTTTCAATGACTTATCTGCAGTTATCCTGAAGTCAATATTATTCTCACTCATCTTCCCGGAGAATGCAATTTTCAGCTGCTCCACCCATCCTTCAACCTCAAATGTCTCAAATTCCGGCTGAGGAAGCTTTGAGATTTTCCGGTAATTGCTGACAAAATTAAGGAGTCCGTTACTCTGATCATTTATAAGCTGAAGACCGGTAACTGCAGTTTTTATCGTTTCATCATCGATCTGCGAAAGCATTTTTGGTTTTTCATTGGCGCGAAACATTGAATAGAGCTCCTTTGAAACAGTAGTAAGCGGGGAGAGGAGATTCATGATCTCATGTGTCAGCACGCTGATCAGTTTCCGGTATGAATCAAGTTCCCTGAATTCCAGCTCATGCCTGATATCCTGAATGGAAACAAGCTTGAGCTCAGCATCTTTCCTTGTTATCATGGATGCCCTGAACACAAGTATCTGAAGGTTATTCGATATAAGATTCCTGTATGTCACGTTCTCACCCGGCTTAAGATTACAGACAGCTTCATAAAAAGCAGGATGCTTTATCACGAGAATATTCAGATTTGTGGATTCAGGCGAGAACCCTGCATACTGGCATGCAGCTTTGTTTATCAGCTCGACCTTGTTGTTTGCGTCGAGCACTAATATACCTGTTGATGCATGCTGAATCAGCGTCCTGTAATACGATTCGTTATATTCATTTTTAATCCTGATCTCCTGGAAATGCCGGTTCAGGTGGTTCATGCTTTCATACAGACGGGTCAGAGTCCTGTTCCTGAAGTTTGTAGCGAAGTGAAGTGTTGTATCGTCATTGCGCAGAGAATCAAAGAAAAAGGTGATTGTCTCATTTGTAGCCTCATAGACCCTTATAAGTAGAAGTATAACTATCCCCCCGGCAAGTGCAAATAGGGCAGCAGTAAGATAGTGTCCGCCTGCAATCATTATTCCTGCACCGGTAAAGGAAATAACATTAAGTACCAGCAGGATAATCCCCGCACGGTAATTAAGAAGTTTCTCAGACACCATATTTCTTAATTTTATTGTAGAGGGTCTGCCTTGTGATGCCCAGCTGTTCGGCCGATAGTCCCTGGTTGAAATTATTCTTCTTCAATGTGCTGATTATCATCTTTCTCTCCATGTCCTCAAGAGTCTCGGTCTGATTCAAAGGAGCAACGTCGCTGTCAATAAGAATAAAATCCGATGCATGCAGCTTGTCGCTGTCTGACAGTATTACTGCTTTCTCCATTGTGTGCTGCAGCTCCCTGATATTTCCATACCACGGATTTCTTTTCAGTTTTTCAATTGCATCATCTGCCAGACCAAGATCAGGTTTATCGTATTTTCTTCCATAGATTTTAAGATAATGCAACGCAAGATCTTCAATATCTTCAGGTCTTTCCCTTAGCGGTGGAAGATGTATTTGTATCGTGTTCATCCTGAATAGAAGGTCCTGACGGAACTGATTCTGAGCAACCATCACTGAAAGGTTTTTGTTGGTTGCGCTGATCAACCGGAAATCAACAGGCACTTCCTTCACCGAACCTACGGGTGTGACAATACGTGTCTGCAGCACTGTCAATATCTTAGCCTGGAGGTTTACCGGTATATTTCCAATCTCATCGAGAAACAGAGTGCCTCTGTCTGCCATTGTAAATCTGCCGGTCTTGTCCTCATAAGCATTCGTGAAAGATCCTTTTTTATGTCCGTAAAGCTCGCTTTCAAACAACGATTCTGACAGGGAGTTGAGATCCACAAGCACAAAAAGCTCATTGCAACGCTTTGATCTGTTGTGTATCTCACGGGCTATAACCTCTTTTCCTGTTCCATTCTCTCCGGTTATGAGGACACTGGCATCGGTAACGGCAATTTTATCAACCAGGTTCATTATTTCTTTCATGGCGGCTGATTTGCCGGTAATTAGTCCGGTGGTACGGTTGGCATCCTGCTTAAAAAGCTTTTCTCTCGATCGCAGATTGGATATTTCAATATTCGAATTCCTCAACCGTGCAGTGGCTTCAAGTGTTGCTTTCAATTTATCATTATCCCAGGGCTTTAGCACAAAATCCGCCGCACCTTCCTTAAGTGATCTTACCGCCAGCTCCACATCGCCGTAAGCGGTGATCATCACTACTTCAACAAGAGGGTTTTTCTTCTTAATCTCCCTGAGCCAGAATAAGCCTTCATTTCCGGTATTCACACCTGCCGTAAAATTCATGTCGAGCAGCACAAGGTCCAGATCACCTTTTTCAAGCTCGCCGGTAAGCTGATTCGGACCTGAGATCGTTCTGATGACCTCAAATTCCTCTTTAAGCAGGATTTTCAATGCATTCAGCAACGCCTTGTTATCGTCGACTATAAGAAGTGTGTTTTTCTTCATTTGTCAGGTTCAAATAATAATTAAATGTAAAAATATTTTATGAAATCATGTCAAAAAATTTTACCTGGAAAGGAATCATGTTTTTTCATATAGCTGATTATCAGTAAAGTAATTTTTTGGCATGAAGTTGGCTTCTATAAAGAAAAACCAACTTATGATACGAACAGTCAATTTATCAAAGATCTTCCGGACCGAAATGGTTGAAACGACAGCGCTTCACGAAATAAATTTTAAAGTAAGCAAAGGTGAATTTGTTGCTATAATGGGACCTTCAGGTTGCGGAAAGTCAACTCTTCTCAATATTCTTGGTCTTCTCGATGATTCCGATTCGGGAGAATATTATTTCGAAGGCACCAACGTATCGGGCTTCGGCGAAAAGGAAAGGACGAACCTGCGTAAGGGCAACATCGGATTCATCTTTCAGAGCTTTAACCTCATTGACGAACTGACAATTTTTGAAAATGTTGAACTGCCTCTCATCGCGATGAAGGTGCCGATGGCAAAACGCAAAGCAAGGGTTGAAGAGATCCTCGACCAGATGCGGATCGGACATCGCAGGAGCCATTTCCCGAGGCAGCTTTCAGGTGGACAGCAGCAAAGGGCTGCAATTGCACGTGCCCTGATCACTACCCCAAAACTGGTACTGGCTGATGAGCCGACAGGTAATCTTGATTCCAGTAACGGCGAACAGGTAATGCAGCTCCTGGAGGAGATGAATGCTTCAGGAACAACGATAATTATGGTTACTCACTCTATTAATCACGCAGAGAGAGCACACAGGATAGTCAATCTGTTTGACGGACATCTGGTAATGGAAAAATCTGAAAAGATATTTGAATCGATTAACAGAGTAGTTTAGAAGAAACCAGCTTATTCACCCTAAAACAACAGAGTCATGATCAGACATTCATTATATATTCTTTTTAGAAGGATCGCAAGGGACAAAGTATTATACTTTATTATCCTTACAAACCTGGCTGTAGGATTTGCCGCATTCGTTGTGCTCAGCACTTTTATATCCGATCAGTTTAACTATGATAAGCAAAATACAAATTACGACCGTATATACAGGCTCCAACTTTTTATGGACCAGAAGGAAAACACTGTAAAGCATACCTGGAGCGTAACTGCAGCTCTGAGCCGGAAAGACCTGGTTGATCTTCCTGAGATAGAAAAAATTGCTCTTATTCACGATGTGGGTGATAATAACAAGAGCGGAGTTTTTCTGTCAGTTGACAAGAAAAATCAGTTCCTGACACGTTTTGGCTACTTTGCTGACCAGACGGTATTCGATATCTTCACCTTCAGGTTTATAGAGGGCGATAAGGCAAATGCTCTTACTCAGCCTTATTCCATAGTGTTGTCAAAGGAAGTTGCAGACCGTCTGTTTCCCGGAGGAAATGCAGTAGGGAAACAGGTATATGGAGAGAATAAAGTCGTTTTCAATGTAACCGGGGTCTATGAGGATCTTCCAATAAAATCAAGCTGGCGGCCGATTTATATTTTGCCGATGCTATCATACAAAGCAATTTCAGGTCAACAGGATTACGAGACAAACTACAGGTCGTATGCCTTTTATACCTATGTGCTTCTCAAGCCTAATGCAACTTCTGCAGCGGTTGACACTAAGATATATAACGCATTGAAAGATTACAGGAAAGAACATCACCCATACCTGCGTCCGATGTCAAAGCTCTACATTGACCCGTTTTTTGAAAACAGCATGTATGTTATTATCGGGCTGGTGACATTTCTGTCAGTTCTTATACTTGTCCTGTCATCGGTCAACTTCATTAATCTTCAGACGGCAAATGCCACTACGCGTTTTCGTGAGATCGGGATAAAGAAAACTCTCGGGTTTAATAAAAAACGCTTGTGGAAACAGTTCATGACCGAATCAGTTTTACTGACTTTTATTGCAGCAATTATCGGGCTGTTCCTGGCGCAGCTCGCTATACCTGCGATGAATAATATGCTGGGAAGTGAAACATTTTCACACACATTTGAAAACTGGAAATTACTGTTTGTGATCTTTGTGGTCACTCTTATAACCGGGCTATTATCCGGACTGCATCCTGCTTATGTAATTTCTTCGTACAATCCTGTTGCAGCGCTGAAACAAAAATTCATATCTGAAAAGACAAATGGCATTAGCCTGAAGAAGACCCTGGTCACCATCCAGTTCAGTATATCCATTTTTATGCTTATTGTCGGTTTCATCATCTACAGGCAGACACAGTTCATGTTAAAGAAAAATCTGGGATTCAATTCCGAAACCGTTATGTTTTCCAACATTGTCACGGATCAGAAAGGGTCACTTGAACCATTACGGCAGAAATTGTTGCAGCATTCTGAGATCAGGAATGTATGTGCTTCTGATTATATTCCCTTTATCCTTCCCGGTGGTGATGATCTGAACTGGGAAGGCGGCAAGCCTGATGAAAAAGTGTTTGTCAGATTCAGCAATGTGACCTATGATTTTGTGCCGACATTTGATCTTAAGATGGTGGATGGAAGAAACTTTTCACGGGAATTTCCAGCGGACCGTAACAAATGCCTTATCAATGAGACAGCCACAAAAGTTTTCGGTTGGAAAGATCCTGTTGGACGGAGTATAAAAGTCTTCAACAAGGATTATCAGGTGATTGGTGTGGTAAAAGATTATGTTGTGTTCTCTGTATATAACCCGATCGAACCTCATCTCTACCGGCTGGCCAAGGATTCCATAATGAACAATGGAGTATATGCAGTAAGCTTCATGAAAGGTCAGGAAAAGAAAGCGATGGAGATCGTTAAGACAGAGTTCACAAATTTCTTTCCTAATGATGCATTTGAATTCAGGAATATACAGTTCCTTACACAAAATGAGAATGCGCTCCGGGCATGGGAAGGATTTTCAAAGATAATGACGCTCACTGCGATTTTAACAATCATAATTTCGTCGATAGGCTTGTTCGGACTTATCCTTTTCCTCACACAACGAAAAATGAAGGAAGTCGGTATCCGCAGGGTACTGGGATTCTCACAGGGCAGCCTTTATATTACACTTTCATCTGAATTCATCAGACTGATATTCGTCTCCGTTCTTCTTGCCTGGCCCGCAGCTTATTACGTATATCATGTTTTACCTGCAGGGGCAAATAAGTACGATCTGCAGATCTGGGAATTCCTTTTCGCCACACTTCTGATCCTTATAGTTGCTGTTGGAACAATAAGTTACCAGATAATAAAAGCGTTATGCGTGAGGCTGGTGGATATTCTGAAGGATGAGTAGGGGGGAAGGACGAGTCAGGTAGCCAGAGTTTTGTAATGTTCCCTGAACAATTTACATTCCGAGCTTGTCAAAATAAGGTGATTAGGGGTAAAATTAATATCTTCGAATATCAAAACTCATAAATGAAAACGACGCACAAAAAGATATTCACCCTTTTCATCTTCCTCCAGGCATTTACACCATTCCTGTTCTCACAGCTGCCAGCCAAAGAACAGCTTAAAGATACCGTGAGGTGCCAGGATGCTGCCGGTCAAAGCTATGCTCTTTTTCAGCCAGCGCAATATGACAACAAAAAGAGCTGGCCGGTCATTCTGATTTTTGATCCTGCTGCAAGAGGAAGAACGTCCGTTAATACCTTCATAGAGGCAGCAAGGAAATACGGATTCATCCTGGCCTGTTCAAACAATTCGCGAAATGGCTCAATGGGTGACAGCTTTACAGCAGCTGCAGCAATGCTCCGGGATGTCGTAGAACGATTCAATATAGATCAGAAACGGATCTATGTTTCAGGTTTTTCAGGAGGATCGCGTTTTGCCATGGCATTTGCGGTTTCGGAGAAAAGAATCTCAGGCGTAATAGGTTGCGGCGCAGGTCTGCCAAATGACAGAAATTATATACCGTCAGGAAATTCCGGGTTTTTATATTATGGTATTGCCGGTACCCGCGATATGAATTATCCCGAAATGTTCGACCTGATGGACTTCTTTAACAATCAGACTAAGGTGATATCATATCTCAGAACGTTCTCAGGTGGTCATCAGTGGCCGGATCCCGGTCTGATCACTGAGGCTGTTGAATGGTTGATCCTCCAGGCAATGGACAAGAAAATAATACCAGCTGATCAGACATTCCTTTCACATGTTGAGAACAAAACTGAAACGCTGATCAATTCTCAGTTATCTGCCGGAAACACCATTGATGCGATAAGGTACATGAGATTCGCCGCTAGAGATTTCAGTGGAACTCCTTTCGCCACACGGTTGCAAAAGTCACTCGCAGATTCTGAAAAATCGCCTGAATATAAAACGGCAATGCGCAAATGGAACAAAATGATTGCAACTGAAGGGGAGACAAAAGAAAAATGTCTGAACTACCTGGGCGAGATACTTAATTCCGGTTCAATACCCGACAGTGCATCAATATGGTGGTCGAATATGGTCAGATCACTAGTAAGACTTCGCGATAAAGATAGTCCTGAGAACAGCCAGATGGCTTCGAGAGTGCTGAATTTCATTTCAATTCTCTGTTCGGAGCAGGGAACATCATTTTACAAAAACAAGTTTTATTTGCAGGCAGCCTTCCTGTTTGAGATCTGCACATTGTCGGATAGTGAAAACCCGAATAACTATTATAATCTGGCGAAATCTCTGGCTCAATCTGGTAAATCAAAGAAGGCTCTTGATGTATTGTCTGAAGCCGTCAAACATGGCTTCAATTCCCGGAAAATTATCGAAGCTGATCCGGCATTTGGTAATATCAGGGGAGATGAACGGTATAAAGAGTTGATTGTAAAACTAAAGTAAAAAACTAAACTGATAATTTCTTAACCACAAAGAGCACAAAGAAGGCACAAAGGTCGCAAAGGGTTTCTCTTTGTGTCCTTTGTGTTTCTTTACTTTGTGCCCTTTGTGGTTAATGGATTTATTTTTTTGAACCAATTCAACCCTGAATTGTATACTATTTTACCCGCCATTCTTTTTTTAGTATATAAACTTAACCTTGAGGAGAATAGATAAGGAAGCGGGGATCATTCGATTTTTTGAATCTAATTAACTTTTTAAAAAAGGAGGTCAAAATGTCACTATTTATGGATATTCATCAACATGTTCCCGGCCTGACCAAGGAAGCTGTTGCCGATGCTCATGCCAGGGACCTTAAAATTCAGGATAAATATAATGTCAGGTATCAGAAATACTGGTTTGATGAGGGAACAGGCAAAGTCTTTTGTCTGGTTGAAGCCCCGGATAAAGAATCGGCTATCAGAGTTCACCGTGAAGCTCACGGCCTGCTGGCTGATGAAATTATTGAAGTAAAGGAAGGGGAGGCGTAGCAGATGAGCTTGCGAACATAATAAAAGGATTTTTACAATTGTGAGAATGTCAAGAGCTGCAGTTCCGGTTAAACGGGATTGCAGTTTTTTTATTATTGGCGGCAGGGGGTTCCGTTCGCCGATTCAGATCGGCCATCTACCGAATTTCTTCCTCTTCCTGCATCATTTTCCCCCAGGGTAAGTCTTTGTATTAAAGGTCATAACATTAAAGAATAAAAGTCATGAAAGCGACTAAAGCCGGATACTGGGATGCAAGAAAAGCAAAACTCCTGAAAATGTATCAGAATCTTACTCAGAAAGATCTGGAATTCAAATTAGGCGAAGAAAACGCCATGCTGGCATTGTTGAGCAACAAACTCGGAAAGTCAAATAAGGAATTGCTTAATCTTATAATTACACTCTGAGATTTTAACAGCTGATGCGAGCTCGACGCAGTCAAATCCGACCAGCACTCCGTCTCTAAGTCTCTAAGTCTCTAAGTCTCTCAGTCTTCTCTCACTCCTTCTTCCCTGTCATCCTGCTGTAACCAGTCTCAAATTCGGTTCTTGAAATATCTCTGAACCCGGCTGCAGTCATCATTTCTGAGACCTCAGGTTCGGTAAAACAATCACCAGCTTCGGTTCCGACAAGCATATTTATTGCAAATACGGCCCCGGATGTTGGCTGCGTACGGTCCTTATTCATTATCCAGTCCTGGATAACTATTCTGCCATTTTTGTTTAAAGACCCGTAACATTTTTTTATCAGATCACGGTTTACGTCTAATGAATTACTATGAATAATAGCCGAAAGAAACACCATATCAAATCCATTTGGCAATTCATCTCTGGTGTAATCTCCTGCGTAAGTTTTTACTTTCCCCGCAAATCCTTCTTTTTCAAGAAATGTTTTGGTGATCGGTACAACATTCGGCAGATCAAACACTGTGGCTTCAATCTCGGGTTTCCTCACTACAAACTCCATGGAATAAGCTCCTGATCCGCCGCCGATATCGAGGATAGATTTAACACCTGACAAACCAATGCTGGCCAGTTGTTCCGGGGCCTGTTTTTTAGCCCTGTCGTGCATAGCCGTAATAAAAGCAGTGAGCCAGTCATCACCTCTTACATTAATTTCATCGGGGTGAGCTGATACCCCGGTTCTTACGACCTTTGTCAGGTTACTCCATGTATTCCACAGATGATTTGAGTGCATTAAACCTCCCAGGTAGTCGGGACTTTTTCTCGAAAGAAATGCAAAACTCTCAGGAGTATTGAAGAATTGCTGGTTTTGCTTCTTAAGGAATCCCAGACTTACCAGTGCATTCATAAGACGCTCACAGGCATGCACATCTAATTTAAGCTTATTTGCAATCTGTTTGTTTGTTGAGCCGGATTCCTCAATGTTAGAAAAAACATCAAGTTCAATACCGCTTAGCAGTATTCTGCTTTTTTGAAAAGAAGAAGCAAATTCTCTGATTGCATTTGGATTCATAATTTCATGGTTTATCAGTGTCATTTATAGAACGAATGAAAGAGGGTAATGTTTAAAAAGATTCACCGGACCTTGCACCTCATACCTCGTGCCAATTTTGTTACTACATTGCCTGCGTAATTTTTGAACTATGAATAATCTGCTTTTAGTCTCGACAATCCTGATTACCCTTGCACTGGTTTTCTACTCAACCGGCATATGGTCAGAACGACTTTCAAAATATCTCAAGAAATGGCATGTTATAATGTTCTGGACAGGCTTCTTTTTTGATGTTTCAGGTACACTGGCCATGACTAAACTTGCACATCATTCCTTTAATATGATGGAGATACATACCCTCACTGGACAGATTGCCCTGTGGCTGATGCTTGTCCATGCTTCCTGGGCAACTTATGTTGTAAGGAAAGGAAGTGAAAACCTGCGGAAGCAATTTCACAGGTATAGTATTCTGGTATGGATTATCTGGCTTATTCCATACTTTGGCGGTATGTTTATGGGAATGATGGAACATGGGATTTGAAGCTCATAAAAACGAAGAACTTACACAGAGTCCAACCGAAGCACAGAGATAATAGAGATAGAATTAAAGTGGGAGGTGTGAGCAAATCTGAAATCCTTTTACCACGAAGGGACACAAAGGAAACACAAAGGGTCACAAAGGTTTAGAAGAAGAAAAACAGGAGTCCGAAGTCTGAAGTCCGGAGTCCGAAGTCCGAAGTCCGACTGAAGTCTGAAGTCTTCCTACTTCGGTCTTCTGTCTTCCGACTTCAGACTGTAGGAAGTAGCAGGTGAACAGAATCACTACAATTTATGTTTTATATTTGATCAACAATTCAACCGGGTAAACATGCCAAACGGGATTTCAGAAGAATCGAAAAAATCAGAAAAGTATATCATCCTTTTTGACGGAACATGCAAATTGTGCAATAATGTTGTCACTTTCATTGCAAAAAATGACAGCAGCAGGATATTCTGTTTCGTACCTCTGGCATCTGAAAAGGCAGAGGACTATTTAAAACGCTATCACAAAAAAAATGTGAATAAAGGATCTGTATTGTTAATCCAGGATGATAAGATATATACCAAATCGAACGCTGTTCTCCATATCTTAAAATGCCTTGATGGCTTATGGCCTGTATTCTACATTTTTATTATAGTTCCGGCATTCATAAGAGATCCGGTTTATGATGTTATTGCGAAGTACCGGTACAGGTGGTTTGGCCCAGCGAAGGGAAACACAACATACAGATCGTGCGAATGAATCCAACGGATGACTGGCTGACAAAGCAAGACCTCAGACCCGCTTTGGACCCTCCGTTCCGTTTCTCCTGTTTTTTTGATTAAACCTGTGTTTGAACCCACGCTTTTCCGATTTGGTATGAGCGGGTTTATCAGGGGTTTTGTCATGCATCTCAGCAATAAATGCAGGCAACGGCTCTCTGGGGACCTGGTACCCGATAAATCTTTCTATTCGCTGCAATTTGATAGTATCTGCCCTGTTGACAAGCGTTACAGCAGCTCCTGTAGTCTCTGCCCTCGCAGTGCGGCCCACACGATGAACATAATCCTCAGCATCAGATGGTGCATCATAATTGATAACCATATCAATATCCTTGATATCGATCCCACGGCTAAGCACATCGGTAGCTACAAGTACCCTTGTTTTCCGCGACTTGAACCTTGCCAGCATTTCTTCACGCTGCTTTTGTTCAAGATCAGATGAAATGCCTTCCACATGATAATCTTTTGAACGCAGATCCGCGTACAATCTCGCTCAATTTCTTTCTTTGTTGATGAGAATATCAGAATGCTTTTATATTCAGGATGATCAGCGATAATGCTGTTTATCAGAGGCAATTTCTGACTATCATTTGCCATATAAACTCTCTGGATGACACCCTCGGCCGGCTTCGATCTTTCCAGGGCAATCTCGACAGGATTTTTCATGATATGCTTCGACATGGACCTTATGCTCGGCAGGCATTGTGGCGCTGAACATCAAAGTCTGTCTTACTTTTGGCAAATGGGAGATTATGCGCATGATATCGTCATAAAACCCGATATCGAGCATCCGGTCTGCTTCATCAAGAACAAGTACCTCAATCAGATTGAATTTTACATAACCCTGATTAAGATGTGAGATTAGCCTTCCAGGGGTTGCCACAATAATATCAGCTCCTTTCGAAAGCGCAGTTCTTTCCTGGTCCCATCCGCTTCCGTCACCTCCGCCATAAACTGCTATTGAAGTAATATTCAATGTGTAAGCCAGTCCCTGGATCTGCTGGTCAATCTGGATTGCCAGTTCACGTGTCGGTACAAGTATGAGAGTGTGAGTATGAGCAGGACGTTTTGCACAGATAAAATTCATTATTGGAAGGAGAAAGGCAGCAGTTTTCCCGGTTCCTGTCTGCGCGCATGCGATGAGATCACTGCCAGTGAGTATAACAGGAATGGCCTTTTCCTGGATCGGAGTTGTCTCTTTGAAGCCCATGTAATCGATCGATTCAAGCAACTCCGGATTTAAATCTAATTCATCAAATATCACTTATGTTCTTTTAATTAAAGTCATTTTTATAATCCGCGAAGATAACAAATAAAAGGCTTAAAGGCATAACGGTACAAAGACGTAAAGGCATTCCGGAAGACAGCAAGACAGCCAGCCTTCGCTGAAGCTTCGACTGACAAAGCAAAAGACCGCAAGACCGCAAGACGATTCTCAATTCTCTTTCCTCTTTTCCGTTTCTTTTTTCAGAAGAAATGCTTTTGCATCGGAAGGCGTTCCCAGGAGTAATGAAATCCATTCTGTCTTCTCATTTTGTTCGAGGATAATTTTTATTGTCATTGTGAGCGGAACAGACAGGAACATGCCTACCAGACCAAATACAAAGCCCCAGAACAAAAGAGAGATAAACACGACGAGAGTTGATAATCCGAGCCCTTTCCCCATTAGCCTTGGTTCAATAAAGTTTCCGAGAATATTGTGGACCACCAGTGAAGCTACAAGTGTCCAGAGTGCTCCCCCCGGACCGAGTTGCACAAGGGCAAAGATTGCTGTGGGAATTGTTGCGATTATTGATCCGATGTTGGGAATATAATTCATTAGCCCTGCTATCAGGGCCCACAGAAGCGGATAATCGACCCCTATGACCAGAAGAGCCAGATAGATGAGGGCTCCCACTGAAAGGCACAGCAGAGTTTTAATGCCAAGGTAATGACGGATATTCTGTGAAATGGTTGAAAAGTATGGTAAAGATTTATTTGATTCACTTCTTACTGCCATAGCTTTAATTGAAAAGCTTCCATATTCCAGAAGAATAAATATGACTATAAGAAATATCAGAAAGGTAGTTCCTACCATATTTGCAAGAGCATTCAAAACGCTTGCAGTGTATTCGAGGATCTTTGCCGGCTGTATAAGATTTGATAACTGGCTTGAATGAATATTCCAGCCTCTGTCGTTCATACTCGCTATAAAATCATTACTTATCTCAGTCAGGGAAGCGCTGTATTTTGAGAGGTTGCCAGAGAATGAAGATATCGCTCCTCCCAAAACGAAGCCAAATCCCATAAAAAGAGTAATCATTCCCAGTAAAACAATTATAAGCGCAACTCCTCTTGGAACATTTTTTTTTACAAGCCACGATATGGGTTGTGCGCAGATTACGCTGATGAAAATCGCAAGCAAAATGGGAGTGATTATCGATTTTGCATAAATGACACCGGCAATTATGATTATAGATGCAGCCAGATTTACAGCCGGCGAGCCTTCCATGGAACCTTTAATCTTATTGTACATCTTTAATACGTTAGTATAGTTACTACACCGAGCGACAGCGAATGTTCAAAGTTAATAGAAAGGCTCAACGGCGCAACGGCATAAAGGTATAACGCTCCACGCCCCGAACCCCGTACCTCGTACCGCTTTATACCTCATCCCCGGTCTTCAGATAGTACCCTACCACATTGAGAGTTTCGCTCTTACGATAATATTCGGGTTCAGAAAGTTTCGTCTGTTCCAGGCGTTTAACCTTCAACATTGAACTTCCGTCCTTTGGTTTCATTACCTGAACACCTTTTGTTGTTCTGCTGCCAACAGGATTAATCTGGGATGTGTTAAACAAGACAACTTTCTTTATGCTGCTCATTGCAACCAGGTCAATATCATTCTGAATAAGTTCAATAAATATTAACTTAGATTCATCATTGTAGGCATTTTTTAGTTTTTTCCTTGCATACTCTGTCTGAAAGCTGCTCATTGATATCTTACATATTTTCCCGTTTTCAAAAGCAACAATCAAAAAACCTGTATATCTCTTTTCACCAGTCAGATAAATTGGTTTCTCTCCAGGCTCGGCTTCAATTTTCTGCAAAGCCTGAAATTTATCTCTGATCTCGCTTTTCTGAACTTTGTAAACATTATGGTTAGATGTGAATACAAGTATTTCTTTCGAATCAGAGTCATCGGATACCTTTATAGGATTTGAAACTGCAGAATTATCGAATGGATAATCATTATGTTCTTCATTAATCATCGCTAACGAATTTATTGGTTTGTAAAGCCAAATTTATGGATGTTTAACGAAGAATCCCACCAAATATCATTCAAATGTCATAAATTCAATCTGGACATTCAATTGTCATTCAATGGTCATTCAGTTGTCATTCAGTTGTCATTCAGTTGTCATTCAATTGTCTCAATCAGAATTATACGCTAAATTTGAGGACTCAAAGGCACAAAGGTAACACAAAGATTCACAAAGGTTTAATAAGATCAGGTTATTGGTTCTTTGCGCCTTAGCGCCCCTGGTGGCAAGATTCCGGATGTTAATAAATCTTAAAATCTCAACCATTAATTCTTAACATATAATTTCAATTGACATATTTTGTTAAATTGCGATAACCTAACATCCAATAATTTGTCATTAAATTTATTAAAATCAATAAGTATGAAAATCAAATCTTTACTAACAGCCGCTCTGATTGCAGGATTCATGAGTATGAATTTATTCGGTCAGAAACAGGAATTCAAGATCTCCCTTGCCGAATGGTCATTGCATCGCGCATTATGGAATGGGAAAACTATAACTAATCTCGACTTTCCAAGAATAGCAAAGAAGACATATGGTCTCGATGCAGTGGAATATGTTTCGACATTTTTCAAAGGAAAAGGTGAAGACCAGGCTTACCTTACCCAGTTAAAAGACTCCTGCACAAAATATGGTGTGAAAAGTTTGTTAATAATGGTTGATGGCGAAGGAAATCTTGCTGACACCTCACTTGCAAAAAGGACAAAAGCAGTAGAGAATCACTATAAATGGGTAAAAGCTGCAAAGTTTTTAGGTTGTCATTCAATCAGGGTAAATGCAGCCGGTGCTGGCACAATGGGAGAGATGCAGGCCGCAGCTATCGACGGATTAAGCAAATTGTCAACCTATGCAGCAGATTATGGTATCAATGTAATCGTTGAAAATCATGGAGGAAATTCATCTATAGGGAAATGGCTTGTTGAGATAATGAAAGCAGTCAATAAACCCAACTGCGGAACATTACCGGATTTGGGTAACTTTTATGAGTACGATCGTTACAAAGGTGTTGCTGAAATGATGCCTTATGCAAAAGGAGTCAGCGGAAAAACACATGATTTTGATGCAGAAGGAAATGAGACTCAGATTGATTATGCAAGATTGATGAAGATAATTGCTGATTCAAAATTCTCAGGATATATCGATGTTGAATATGAAGGCAATAATTTGAGTGAAGATGAAGGTATTAAAGCCTCAATTGCATTAGTTAAAAAAGTTATTGCTCCATATAATAATTAAAAACCGGACCTTCTGCTCCACACAAAGTAAAGAAACACAAAGGACACAAAGGGAAACCTCTTTGCGACCTTTGTGCCTTCTTTGTAATCTTAGTGGTTAATGGATTTCAACTTTTTCACGACCAAAGCACCCTTTATAAAAAGCAGAATTCAATTCTAAGAGGCCGCAGGTGGTTTCTCCGCGGGATGCATCCTCATCAACCTGAATTTGGTAACAGGAATTCTTTCTGCAGATCATTTAAAATCCAATATATTACACCGCTTATAATTGCTGCAAAGAAACACCACACCGAGGTCAGATATTGTTTAAAAAAGATAACTGTGACAACACATGATAAAGTCATCAGTAAACCAAGCAAATGAGTCCTTTTAACGCTGGAGATAAAAAGGGGAGGTATTGTTGCGATAAGGTAAACTACTGTAGCAAACATTCCAGTCGATTCAGGGAAATCATTATAGTATTTTATATGGAAGCCTTCAATACGCGGACAACATGAAAATTCAAAAGACAAAATCCGTAATACATAGCCAGTGCTATCCCTGTCATCAGTAGGACTTTTAATATTTCAATCTTTTTTTTCGACTTTTCCATCAATAGTATTGAGAGAGGGATTAGTACGGGCCATATTACCTGGGCCGTCAGAAGGAATATATATACGAATATTTTCAGAATGACAGTATAATCAGGCAGCGGAAGTGTCAGCCATACAAAGCCTTCTGCAAATTGCTGGAAACCAAAGAACAATGGTATACATGCGAACAGGATCTGCGAAGGTTTATGGATCTTTCGGAGAGTAACAACACCAATTGCAGAAATGATAGCGGCTCCTGCAAAACTAGCTTCCGGTGAAAAACACATAACGTTATCCTTTCTGTTGAAGTGTGACTGTTATTTAATAAAAGAACAATAATCAGCAAGATACGGGTAATTTATTTAATAATGGAATGACTATGTTAGTCGTGCAGTCATGCAGTCATGCAGTCTTTATTACCTCCTGACCGCCAGACTGCAGTACAGCAATATCCCCATTATTTTCTAAACTTGATAAAAGATTCTCATTTTGAGAAAGGACCAAATCTTTATGACATCTTGTTCTTTTTAAAATATTGTTTTATTATTAACTGGTAATGAGTGATATAGCCTTCAAAAGGCCTGTTTTTCCAGTTTCTGTCTGGTTTCTGGCACGTCATTTGATTAATGTAAGGTGAACACTCTATATATAAATAATTTTCAACAACACCATTATGAAAAGCGTGGCAGAAGGATTCTGGAAAGAAAAGAAAGGGAAGCTTCTTAAGAGATACAAAACTCTTAGTGATAAAGATCTGCGTTTTGACGAGGGCAAGGAAGAAGAAATGATTAAAATACTTGCTTTCAAGCTCGGAAAAACCAAACAGGAGTTGCTGAATATTATTATCACCTTATAATAAAGTCATGCAGTCATGCGGTCATGCTATCCTGCAGTCATTGCGACCGCAAGACCGCAAGCCGCAAGACCGCAAAACCGCAAGACCGCACGACATTTCACAACTCATTATACTTCTTTGCTGTTCCCTTTGATTTTTCTACCGGGTACTTCTCTCCATTCTTCCTGATTTTTTCGAGTACTATATCCTTAACATCAAATCCATGTTT
Source organism: uncultured Bacteroidales bacterium (assembly GCA_963734885.1). Taxonomy (GTDB): domain Bacteria; phylum Bacteroidota; class Bacteroidia; order Bacteroidales; family VadinHA17; genus LD21. The sequence continues at coordinate 160,601 of CAVTIJ010000001.1, forward strand.
GCCGGCAAGCAAAAGACTAAAAGCCAGCACATCTGCTAATTCTTCCTTCAGCTTATTCCTGTCGACGAGTTCGCATTCCTCTGTTGTCTTCCACAGGAATAATTCATTTAATTCTGCTGCTTCAATCGATATTGCAAGAGCAAGATCTTTTGTATTATGAAACTGTGACCAGTTCCGGTCGTCTCTGAACTTAACAAGTTCATTTATCAGTATTTGAAGATCGTTCATCGGGTGATAGTTAGATCGACGAAGATAATAATAAATGGCATAAAGGTATAACGACGGTATAACGGCGCAAAGGCAAAATTGCACAGAGCACAGAGCACAGGGCACAGGGCAAAAATTGTAATAACTCCGTGTTACTCCGTGAAAAACTCCGTATTCTCTGCGGTAAAAAAAATCCAGGTGAACATTTGTACCTCCGTGGTAAAAAAAATCCTGCTGAACCTTTGTACCTTATCTTCTTGCCAATTACATTTAATAGAATAATTTTGGCATCACAAATTTCCCATCACTATGTACCGCTATTTTTTCAGATTCGTTGTAATAACCCTTACCATACTTACTGTTAATCTTATAACAAATGCCATAACCGGCTATATGGTCAGTTATAAGAATCAATATAAACCTGTTGAATTCACATTTCTTGGAATGGCAATTACTGTAGTGATCCTTTATCCTTTATTCATCAAACTCGAGAGCTGGGTTAAGTTTATTTCAGTACAAGCCATCAAATCAGGAAAATCTGTCGCCGGTAAATTTTTCGGATTATTATTTACATTCATGATTGCATTGCTGATACTGGCATATTTCTATGCAAAGGTATGGTATCATGTCAACTTATTCCGGGTCCTGATAAAATAAGGCGTAAAGGCGCAAAGGCATAAAGGTGTCACAGGACCCGGTACCGGCACTAAACAACTTCCCTCAATAATTGTTTTATGTTCTTAATATTTATAATGAACAATTATTATTCCGTTTTTTCTGATCACATTAAATGAGCAATCCCGGGAAGGTCTTTTTTTGTGTGTCTATTTTCGTAATCTCTATCCGTATGAGCGCATCTTCTTTTGCGCAGATAGCTGATTCAACAATAATAAAAGGAGCTGTTACTGACTCAAAAACAGGTGTCCCTCTTACAGGAGCGGCTGTGTTTATACCGAAAACGAATACCGGAACTATTACGGACAAAGACGGTAAATACTATCTGGGAACAAAAGCAAAAGCAGATTCAGTCACCTTTTCATTCATTGGTTATGATTCAGAATCGCGCCGGATCAGCAGAGGTGTTACTCAAACGCTCAATATTAAATTACGCCAGTCGGAAATAAAATTGAGTGAAATAGTTATCAACCGGGGGAGAAATACGTATAGAAATAAAAATAATCCTGCTGTCGAACTCATTCAGAAAGTGATTGATAATAAGGATAAAAACACGGAGCAGAAATTTGACTACCTTGAATATAAGAAATACGAAAAACTCCAGCTTGCTTTGAGCAACGTAACAGAAAAGTTTAAGAAAGGCGCTCTGTCCGGAAAGTTCAGGTTTGTATTTGAGAGCATCGATACTACAAAAAGAATTGGCAACCAGGTTCTGCCTCTGTATATAAAAGAGGCAATCTCCGATTACTATTACAGAAAAGCGCCTGAAGCAACAAAAGAGATAGTGCGGGACGAAAAATCAACAAATGTTGATGAATATCTTGATAATAAGGGCATCTCAGCACATCTTGATTACCTGTATCAGAATATAAATATATATGATAATGATATCAGATTGCTGACAAACACATTCTTAAGTCCTATTGCAAATTCTTCTCCTGTATTTTATAAATATTACATTGTCGACACTCTTGCTGTGGATAATATTAAATGTATAAGGTTGTTTTTTGAACCGAGGAACAAAGCTGATTTTCTTTTCCATGGTTACCTTTATATTACCCTTGACAGCACTTATGCAGTAAGGAAGATCGATATGGGATTAAATAAGAAAATCAATATCGACTGGGTACAGGATATTGCCATTACGCAGGATTTTGACCGGTTTGGAGGAAAATCGTGGCTGCTTTCAAAGGACGAGATCTCAATTGATTTCGGACTTTCTAAAAATTCTATGGGGTTGTATGGTCAGAGGACCATAACCTACAGGGATTATATAAAAAATCAGCCGATAGACAACAAAATCTTCAGAGGTCCGCAGAGCGTCGAACAGCTCGAACAGACATCAAATAGTGAAGAATACTGGAAAACAAAACGATATGTGCCGCTTACACAATCGGAAAGCAAAATATATTCCACAATTGACAGTATAAAAAAGATCCCGGCTTTCAAACGGGAAATGAAAATATTAATGCTTATAACTGATGATTTTCTCGATCTGGGTCCGGTTGAAATTGGACCCTGGGATAGTTTCTACAGTTATAACTCCGTGGAAGGATCAAGATTCAGATTTGGAGGCAGAACAACACCCGTGTTCAGCAAGGCGTTGAATTTTGACGGTTATGCTGCATATGGTCTGAGGGACCGGACGTACAAGTATTTTGCCGGGATGACTTATTCATTATCTCCCAGGACGATATATGTGTTCCCCGTAAAGTCAATCCGGATGTATTATGAACAGGAAGTGAGTATTCCTGGTCAGGAATTGCAGTTCTCAGAGGTAGACAACATATTTCTATCATTAAAGAGAGGCATCAGCGATAAATTCTATTTAAACAAAACATTCAGGGCTGAATATCTCAATGAGTTCGAAACCCATTTTTCTTTCCTGACCGGTTTCAGTTACAACAAACAATCGGCATACGGGAATCTGAATTTCAATACAACTGATTATTTGTCAACCACAAACAGCATAAGCAATTTGAATGTATCAGAGTTGTACGTTAACCTGAGGTATGCACCTAATGAATCATTTTACCAGGGGAAATTATACAGATATCCTGTCAGAAACAAGTATCCGGTCATTCAGTTAAAAACAACAATAGGCTCAAAATTAATTGGTAACGATTATAATTATGCAAGATTCCAGTTTAGCATCAGTAAAAGATTTTTTGCATCAATCTTAGGGTATAGCGATATCACATTTGAAGCTGGGAAAGTGATCGGACAGGTGCCGTATCCCCTTTTGTTCGTACACAGGGCAAACCAGACATATTCATATCAGAAGAATTCTTATAGTCTTATGAATTTCCTTGAATTTGTCAGCGATCAGTATGCATCATTGAATGCAGAGTACTGTTTTAACGGATTTATTTTAAACAAAATCCCACTTGTAAAAAAACTCAAGCTAAGGGAATTGCTAACCCTGAAAGTCTTATACGGGAATCTCAGCAGTACCAATAATCCCGATTTACATAGCAACCTTTTCAAATTCCCAATTGATAACAACGGTGTACCATTAACCTACACATTGGATAAACGGCCATATATTGAAGCCGGAGTGGGAGTTTCCAATGTTCTGAAGATCTTCAGAGTTGATTTTGTCAAACGTTTCAGTTACCTGAATAACCCGAATATTGCAAAAAGTGGATTTCTTATCCAGTTCAGATTTGATTTGTGAGAACGGTATACGGTTAGCGGCATGCGGTATGCGTTATGTGTATGTGGGACATTAAAACCGCACACCGCACACCAGAAACCGTTTTTAATTAATATTGCGAAAATTTTAAAATTTTAGATTTATGGAACAAGTGAAAAAAGAAAGTTGGTTAACATACCTGGCTCTAACAACAATTCTTATAGCTGTAGCAGCAACATTATCAACTTTTAAAGGTGGTGGATTCAGTACAAGGAGTCTGTTGAACCAGACAAAGGCAAGCGACCAGTGGGCATTTTATCAGAGTAAAAGCATTAAAAGCTATATCTACGACCAGCGAAGGGAAAACCTTGAGATCCAGGTGGCTACTCTTGAAAAACAAAAGGGCAATGAAGCGCTTATACAGAAATACAACGGACTTATTGCAGATTATACCCAGAAAGTGAAGACTTACGAATCGGAGAAAGAGGATATAAGCAAAGTAGCTAAAGGTTTCGAAAATATCCGCGATGAGTCTAAAAAACATTCAGATAAATTGGGCATTGCTGTGATCTTTCTTCAGATTTCCATCCTTCTTTCTTCAATCGCAACCTTGTCCAAAAAGAAATATGTTTGGATTTGCGGACTGATACTTGGTGCGATAGGGATATTCTATTTCCTGGACGGGTTATTGTTGTTCTATTAGTGGTTAGCAAAGCGAAGTTTTCAAACTTCGCTTTCTTGCTTAGTTTTAAAATATGAATTCTTCGACGAAGTCTGAAGACTTCGCCAGGCGCAATTAAGCCTTTACGCCCTTGCGCCTTTACACCTTTTTTATACTTTATTAAACTTTTCTATATGTCTTTCTGTATTATATTTATACTAGTTTACTTTCACAAAATAAAACGATATGTTAAAAGCTCCTAAACTGGACAGAACAAATAAATTATTGTTGTTCGCTATATTAATTAGCCTGATCCTCTATTTTGGAAAAGAATTTTTCGTCCTCATTACCTTTTCCGGTTTGCTGGCTATGCTCATGACACCTGTTTCAAACTGGCTTGAAAAAAAGGGCATGTCAAGAGTTTTTTCTTCTTTAATATCTGTGTTTATACTTCTTTCCGTAATTTCTGCAATTGTCACGTTGCTTTCAGCTCAGATCAACCACATCGGGAAGGAGCTTCCGCAAATTCAGCTCCGGTTCGAGGAATTGATTTCAGAGGTACAATCATGGATAAGCGATAATCTGGGAGTTAGCTCCGAACAATTAAAGGATAAGGCATCAGACGCGTTACCAGGTGCGGGAAGTATTCTCACGGGCATTGTAAAAGGCACATTTAGCTTAATAGGAAAATTTATACTGGTTTTGGTTTTTACTTTCTTGTTGGTATTACAGAGAGATAAATATGAAAATTTTGTGGTCATGCTGTCACCTGAAGATAAGAGAGATGAGACAAATGAAATGATCAACAGGATCAGTAAAATAGCGCAGCAATATCTGACAGGTAGAATCATAGCAGCATTTATAATAGGTATTCTTTATATTATTGGTTTTTCAGTTATTGGTCTGAAAGATGGATTGATACTTTCTGCTATCGCCGCACTGGTAACTATAATACCCTACGTAGGTGCGCTGTTAGGTGGTACCATTCCGCTCTTTATGACTTTCATAAGCGGATCCCTGGAACAATCACTCGGAGTTGTGATAATTATCTCTCTTGTAAACGTTATTGATCATTATTTTATTGAACCGTATATTGTCGGGGGGAGTGTGAGTATCAGCCCGTTCTTCACAATTCTGATACTTATTCTCGGAGGCGTCGTATGGGGCCTGGCAGGAATTATTTTATTCCTTCCCTTGTTAGGAATCCTGAAAATTATCTTTGAAAATGTCGAAGGTCTTCAACCCTATGCCTACCTGATAGGAGACCAGAGAAAAACATCGGCGCATGCTGAGATATGGTCAAAAATAAAAGGTTTGTTCTCAAAGAAAAGGAAGGATGGTGAAGTCTGAAGACTTCACCGAGCGGAGAGCACGCTAAGCTGGATGGCGCTAAGCGAAGTCATCAGACTTCGCTTGTGTAGTTCTTCAGCTTCGTAGGAGAAAGTAAACAACAAACTAAAAAACCGATAAACTTTCTTTTCCCTACTTCTGTTTAGCAATCAGAGTTTTAAATTAATTTCAACATAAATTTTGTATTTGCCATGTCAAAAATTATTTATCCTTTAATACTTATGTCTATTGCAGTTATTTCAGGTTGCAAAAGTGAAAAGAATAATATCGGTCCGGCCCTCGACAGTATAACGGCTGATGACATGAAAAAACATCTTTCGATAATCGCCTCGGATGATTTTCAGGGAAGGGCGCCTGCAACCATTGGTGAAGAAAAGACAATTGCTTATCTGTCTGAGCAATTTAAAAAAGAGGGATTGAAACCTGCCAACAACGGAAGCTATTTTCAGGAGGTATCCCTGGTAAAGATTACTTCAGATAAAACCAGGAATTTAAATTTCAGCGGGGGGAAAAGCCAGGTTAACCTCAAATATCCTGATGATTTTATCGGTAACTCTCCAAAGTTCACCGACTCAATTAATATTGTGAATTCTGAAGTCGTTTTTGTTGGTTATGGAATAAACTCGCCTGAGTATAACTGGAATGATTATGCAGGAATTGATGTCAAGGGAAAAACTGTTCTTATTCTCGTCAACGATCCGGGTTACGCAACAGGTGACAGTACGCTATTTTCAGGTAAGAGCATGACGTATTACGGGCGGTGGACATATAAATATGAAGAAGCTGCAAGGGAGGGAGCAAAGGCTGCGATTGTTATTCATGAAACTGGCGCCGCGGGATATCCCTGGGAAGTTGTTCAGAACAGCTGGTCGGGTCCCCAGTTTTATCTTGAGGATAACGAGATTTCCAAATCTGACCTTCTGCTGCAGTCGTGGATAACCACGGGGTCAGCAAAAATGATTTTTGAATCAGCAGGTCTCGATTATGATAAATTGACCTCAGATGCTTCAAAACGTGGTTTCAAACCAGTTGAGATGAAGCTTAAAGCATCAATCCATTTTAAAAATAAGATTGAGCACGTCAAATCAAACAATGTGACGGCTCTTTGGCCTGGTACAGACAGGGCTGACGAGTATATTATCTATACGGCCCACTGGGACCATCTTGGAGTCAACCCCGCTCTCAAGGGTGATTCAATCTTTAATGGCGCTGTCGATAATGGAACAGGAACGGCTGCCCTGCTTGAGATTGCAAAAGCGTTCACCAGGCTTCCGGCAAAACAAAACCGGTCAATTCTTTTTCTGTCAGTAACCTGCGAGGAACAGGGATTACTCGGAAGTGAATATTATGTTAAACACCCATTATTCCCTCTTGCAAAAACTGTTGCAGATATAAATATGGATGCGCTTAATATTTTCGGGAAAACCAAAGACATGACTTTTGTGGGTTATGGAAATTCACAACTCGACAATTATGCTGAGACAGTTCTGAAGAAATACGGTCGATATGCTATTCCCGATCCTACTCCCGAAAAAGGCGGATATTTTCGTTCCGATCATTTTAGTTTTGCAAAGGCAGGAGTACCATCGCTGGATCTTTCCGAGGGTGTCGATAATTTTGAACATGGTAAAGAATGGGGCCTTGCCCGCGAAGAAAAATGGATAGTGGAAAATTACCACAAGCCTTCTGATAATTATGAACCTGATAAATGGGATTTTGGCGGATTGATAGATGATGTAAAAGTTTACTTCGAAGTGGGTTACGATCTTAGTGTTTCAAAAGATTTTCCTCAATGGAGTCCGGGATTTCAATTTAAACCTCTCCGTGATAAAATGATGGGGGACTATCAACAAAAAAAATGAAAAACAAGAACTTACACAGAGAACACTGAGAAGCATTGAGTTACACAGAGAAATACTCTGTGACCCTCTGTGGTTCTCAGTGGCTCTCTGTGTAACTAAGAATGAATTATGTCGTTTAATTGATCCCATACAATTTAGTTGTCAAATAAGATTTATTAATTTTATGCTGGAAATGATCTTTTACAATGTCCCAAAGATTTAAGATCCTTATTATTATATTGACTTTGTTTTCGTTCGAGTGCACTGCTGAAGCTCAGTTGCTTCAGGATAAAACCGTCATGGATCTGGTCAAAACCGATGTTGATTACATATACAACATGCAGTTCAGGGATGCCTGGGATGTTTATGACAAAATTGTTAAAGATTACCCTTCCCATCCTATCGGCTATCTTCTGAAAGGAATGATAATCTACTGGGAAAACTATCCTTTGCTGAATAATTCACCCGCTCATGATTCCTTCGAGGATAACATGAAAAAATGTATCAGGATATCCGAAGATAATAAGAAACCAGAATATCAAGCGGAATATTTGCTTGCAGATCTTTGCGCAAGAGGCATGCTACTGTCTTATTATGATGATAATGGCCTCGTTATGGAAGTGACTCCTCTTACAATAGGTACCTATAAATATATCAGACGTGCTTTTGATTTTAATTCAACCTGTTCAGATCTTTACTACTTCAGCGGAACGTATAATTACTATCGTGAAGCTTATCCAAAATTTTATCCGGTGTACAGATCGCTGGCTTTTCTTTTCCCTCATGGTAACATGGAAGAAGGACTGAAACAGCTAAAAATCTGTTCCGTGAATTCAGTTGTTCTGAGAGCTGAATCGAGTTATCTGTTATCGTGGATCTATTTAAGTTTCGAAAATAACTTTCCTGAAAGTCTGAATTATGCAAAGGATCTTTTTTCAATGTACCCCCGTAATATTGTGTTTCTTGAGACACTTGTCCGGGATCTTCTCTTGATGAAGAATTATGATGAAGCTGAAAAATTACTTGAAACAGATTCAGTGACAGACAACAAGTTCTTTTTGGGAGAACTTCTGGTATTAAAAGGAATTTTGCAGGAAAAAAAATATAATAACAATGATCTTGCTGTTGAATATTATAATAAGGGGATCAGCGATCTTTCAGCATACGGGAAATATGGGAACTCGTATACATCCTATGCCTATTTTGGGTTGAGCCGTATAAGCGATGGTGAAAGGCATTCTCTTAAATCTTACAGGAGAAAAGCCATGAAAATTGCTGACTTCAAGAAAATTAATTTTGATAATTAAAGGCGTAAGGTAGATGTCTGCTAATAGTCAGTCTCAAAAGTCAAAAAATGCAATAATTCTCCGTGGCCCTCTGTGTAACAAATAAATTCTCAATGATGAATTGCAGACATAAAATAATTGTGGTGTGCTTTTTCCTTATAGCAATCTTTAACCAGCTTGATGCACAATTGCTTCGCGATACGACAAACCTAAAGCTTGTTAAACAGGATATCGATTATATTTATAATCTGCAATTCGACAAAGCACAGGATTTATATACAAAGATCATAAAATCATATCCGGGGCATCCGATCGTCTACCTCCTGAGGGGAATGATGAACTACTGGCAGAATTATCCATTGCTTCATACCTCTCCATCGCATGTTTCCTTTGAAGAGGACATGAGAGAATGCATCAGGCTTTCTGAACTTAATGAAAAACAGGAAGATCGTGCAGAATATCTGCTGTCAGATTTATGTGCAAGGGGATTTCTTCTGCTGTTTTATGATGATAATGATCTTATTATGGAGGTGACACCTCTTACAATAAGTTCTTATAAATATATCAGGCGTGCTTTTGATTTTACTTCAGGATGCACGGATTTATACTATTTCACAGGTCTTTATAATTATTATCGTGAAGAATATCCTAAAATATATCCTGTTTACAAATCACTTGCATTTCTGTTTCCGTCGGGCAATATTGAAGTTGGGATAAGACAATTGCAGACAGCTGCATTAAGTGGAATTGTTTTGAGAGCCGAAGCATCCATTGTACTGATCGGTACTTTCCTTGGATTTGAAAATGACCTGGCTGAAAGCACATACTATTGTAAGACTCTGCATGATAATTATCCCGGGAACGGAATTTATCTCGAGGAGTATATCAGAAATCTTTTGCTGATGAAAAAGTACGATGAGGCCGAAAAGCTTGTTTCAGAAACATCAGTAACCAATGGAAGCAATTTTGTCAGGGCACAGCTCACTGTTTTAAATGGGATTTTGCAGGAAAAAAAACATCACGACTATAAGCTGGCAATGGAATATTATAATAAAGGTATCAACGAGCTTTCTTTGTTCGGAAAATATGGCAATGAATTTACAGCTTACGCTTATTTTGGCCTAAGCAGAATAACAGCCGACGACGCTGTAAAAAATACAAGAAAAACCTACAGGAAAGAGGCTTTGAAACTGGCTGAGTTCAAGAAGATAAATTTTGATAAATAAGGGCGTAAAGGCTACCCCCCAGGTGCGTGTTGAAAAGTTCCTTTTAACCACAAAGCACACAAAGACCACCTCCGCTGAAGATCCGTCGGTTGAAAAAGGCACAAAGGGCACAAAGCTAAAACACTATGTTATAGACCTTTGTGTCCTTTGTGAAAAGCCTTTGTGACCTTTGTGGTTAATGGATTTCGACTATTTCAACATCCCCAAGCGGCGGTCGTACAGAATCAAGTTCAGAGGTCAAACCAGGAAAACTTTTATTAATCCATCTTGTTTCATTACTTAATACATCAATCAAAACCATATTATGTTAGTAAGCACTAATCCTTATACCAGCAAAACGATCAGAACTTTTGAGGAATATTCTGATGAGAAAATGAATGAGCTCTTACTTCATTCCGGTGATGCCTTTGAAAAATGGAAAAGGACGACTTTTGAAGACCGTAGTGCACTCATGACGAAAGTTGCCGGATTATTGAAATCAAACCTTAAGGAATATGCTCATGCCATAACATCGGAAATGGGTAAGCCGGTAAAGGAATCGAGAGCGGAAGTGGAAAAATGCGCCTGGGTATGTGAATATTATGCAAAAAATGCAGAACAGTTTCTCAAATCCGTTTCAGCAGATACAGATGCTGATATGAGCTATATTAACTATGAACCACTTGGCACTATTCTTGGAATCATGCCCTGGAATTTCCCATTCTGGCAGGTATTCAGGTTTGCAGTTCCCACTATCATGGCAGGGAATACTGTAATGCTTAAGCATGCTTCCAATGTTCAGGTCTGTGCACAGCTTATTGAAAAACTGTTTACTATGGCAGGTTTTCCCGAATCAGTATTTACTAATCTGGTAATGAGCTCTGCCAGGGTCGAAAATGTGATCAGACATGATAATATCAAAGCCATTTCACTCACAGGCAGTGAGTCTGCCGGACAAAAAGTTGCATCTGCTGCAGGAGGATTAATAAAGAAAACCCTCCTTGAACTGGGAGGAAGCAATGCTTTTATTGTGCTTGAAGATGCTGATATCGAAAAAGCAGTTGAGACCGGCATAAAAGCAAGATTTCAGAATGCCGGACAAAGCTGCATCGCAGCAAAACGGTTCATTATTCATAAAAAGGTGAGCGATAAATATATTGCTCTTTACATTGAAGGAGTAAAAAAGTTAAAATCAGGTGATCCGGAAAATGAGGATACTGATTTAGGTCCACTTTCAAGCATACAACAGTCGGAGTTGGTACAGCAACAGGTAAGGAAATCTATTGGAATGGGAGCGAGGCTTATTATGGGAGGCGACCGTAACAAAGCATTTTTTGAACCTACCCTGGTAACGGATGTAATTCCGGGAATGCCATTATTCGATGAAGAGGTTTTTGGTCCTGTCACACCTTTCATTATAGCAGAGGATACCCAAAAGGCAATTGAGTTTGCAAATACATCAAAATTCGGCCTCGGGGTCTCACTTTTTACTAACGACCTGGGAAAAGCTAAAGATCTGGTGAATGAATTTAAAGATGGTTCGGTTTTTATTAATGCAATGGTAAAGTCCGATCCGCGTTTACCCTTCGGAGGTACTGGCCATTCCGGTTATGGAAGAGAATTGTCGGAGCATGGAATAAAGGAATTTGTAAATATAAAGACGGTGTATGTCCGTAATACCGTAAAACCGTAATACCACAATACCGTTATACCTCATTTTTAATTAACATTGCGGTTTCTTATCTGTTTAGTAATACTAATTCGGTTAGAATGACAATAAAGGAATTACATCAGGACCTCATTGAAGCATATTCTGTCAGTAATCTGAACACCATTTCTCTTACATTGATTAATTTATTCAAGAGCAAGCAATACACCGTTTTGCAGACAATTTCAGAGATAATCAGCGATTTTGTAGATATCAGAATAGGAGATGACGGCAAAGGTTTTTCCAGATTGATGATGATGTATCACCCCGACAGGGCTATATATCATATCACTGAAATTAACAGGCTGACATCACTGAATGATTTCGACGGATTAATGGCTTATTCCCATATACTTCGCCTGGAAAGGATTGAAGAAATAACCACTTCAATAAAAAGTTATGAAGATATAGATTATTCACCTGTTTATGAATGGGATTTAGATATTGAAGGATTCACAATTATAAATGTAAATGAACCGCCAGAACCAATTCATTCAAAGACTCATACCGATTCTGAAGGCTATACGTTTTACGATGCTATTAAATTACGGGAATACGGCGATGTTGATGTTGAATATCCACCCTTCTATCTTGAGGAAATCGAGGAATTGGAATTATCTTCATCAGATGTGAATGATCTTGATGGTGTCCAGTTTTGTATTCATGCAAAAACAATCGATGTTTCGGATAACAGGATAAGCGACTTATCGCCTCTCATCGGACTAAACGATCTGGAAGAATTGAATCTTTCAGACAACCAGGTAGGTATTATAGATGAATTAAGCTATTTAAAAAGCCTGAGAAGCGTCTTATTATCAAACAATTATATAAACGATATCTCTCCGCTTTTTGAATTGCATGATCTTGAATATGTTGAGTTATCGGGGAATAATGTTGATATTGAGCAGATAAATCAACTCAGCGAGACTGGTGTCACCGTTGAATTCGAATAACATCCGCTCAACTCTAAACTTTGACTGTTATATATTTCTCAAGCAAGGTGCGGGTAGCGAATCTTAGATTGGCCCTTGCCTTGGGATCATATGTCTGAGGAATTGCTTTTGACAATTTTTTTCCATCATAATAAGCCCCGGTTGTCTCAGTGAACAGGAGATTCTCCACAGCCTCAGCTCCCTGATCCACTGTACTCGAAGAACGGCCCCAGTCCTGAATCACCATGTTTGTGTTCATAAGTGATGCTGGATGAAGGGCATTGACTTTTATTCCATTTTCCTTCAACCTTGCTGCCAGGTCAAAAGTATACATAATTAGTGCAGTTTTACTTTGCCGGTAAGCAAGGAATCCGTCATAACCGCTGTCGAGCATCAGATTTTTAAAATCTATTGACTCCTGACCAACTGACGCTACATTAATGATCGAAGATGTATCTTTTAATAACGGGAGCAATTTCTCCGTAAGAAGAACATGTGATAAATAATTAACTTCAAACCGAAGCTCTATGCCGTCATCACTGATCTCCCGCTCATTATCCTTTCCTTTTCCGATTCCCACATTGTTAATCAGAATATCGATATGATCCTGATCCTTGAGTATTTCTTCACTTAGTTCCATTACCTGTGAAAATGAACTGAAGTCACCGTTATAATATATTAATTTTCTATTTCCTGTGAGCTGTGTCAATTCATTCAATACGGAATCTCCTTTTGTTTTGTTTCTGCCATGTACAAGAACAGTTGCTTCCCGTTCTGCAATGTGTCGTGCAACAAGTTTTCCTAAACCATCTGTTGAACCGGTTATCAATACAGTTTTATCTGATAATGTAGCTTTCATGACAAAGAATTAATATTATTCAACATACCCCTTTAATATTTGTTCGGAACTGGTCTCTGACATTGTGTTCCGCGTGTTGCATGCCTGACACCGCATACCGTTTTTTATAAGGAACATTAGCAACTAAACAAAATCTGTTCTATATTAGTAAAGAAATTATTGGCTATGAAGATCCCAATCCATTTTCAATAATTCATAAACCTGAAACAACACAATTTTATTATTTAAAAGGAGGTATACATGTCATTCAAATGTAAATTTGGTCTTCATTCATGGGACGGATGTAAATGTTCCGAGTGTGGTAAAGTGCGGGACGCCGAACATGAAGTGTCAGCCGATTGCGGAAAATGTTCCAGGTGTGGTCAGGTATTTGATGAGGAAGAACATGACTGGTCGCACGATTGTGAAAAATGCTCTGTGTGCGGAAAAACCCGCCAGAATCATCATGACTGGGCTAAAAACTGCGAAAAATGTAGTAAATGCGGTCAAATCCGCCACAATATGCATCACATCAAAAATGACATATGCGAAATCTGCGGACATGGTACTTTTTACGATGAGAGTGACGGATCAACTCATAACGTCATAAAAATTGGTCAGCATATTGTAATGGCTGAAAACCTGGCAAAAAAACCTTCTCATGGGAATTATTGGGAATATGAAGACGAGAAAAAGAATAAACTGATAAATTACGGTTTCCTGTATGACTGGGAAGCAGCAAAGACCATATCTCCTAAAGGATGGCATTTGCCCTCAAAAGAAGAATGGGAATCTTTACACTCATATCTTGGGGGTGAAAGTAAAAAGGTTTACGAACAGTTGAAAACAGGTGGCGAAAGCGGATTTAACAGCTTGTTCGGTGGAGAACGCTATGCTCGCGGAGTTTTTAACAACCTCGGTGCCTGCGCTCATTACTGGAGCAACACTCCTGTTGATGAAAAAGAAGTATGGCAGTTTAAACTTGGGGTTTACACCGAAACAGCTACGCTTGAGAAAGTAGAACCGAATTACGGGCTCAGCGTAAGGCTATTCAAAGATAATTAAGGGCGCAAAGGCGCAACGGCTCAAAGGTGCAACGGCTTGACTGCAAGACCGCAAGACCGCATGACTGCAAGACTGTCAATTAAAACAGAATAGCATATCCCAGATCTATAAGCAGATTTCCATTGTGACTGCTGCCATTCTGACTTAATTTCTGAATTACTTTCAGTCCATATGCTCCGCGGACATCAATAAATATTTCGCCGGAACTGAGTTTTTGCGATAAACCAAGACCCCCTGTTAATCCGATATTTAACTTATTAATGTCTTTTGTTATATCTGTATTGGCATCGAATGACATTGGTGCCGGAATAATAACTATTGTCTTTGTCCTGTCGGCATATATTAAACTTGAGCCACTGGTTTTTTCATTAGCATTCAGCAAAAAACCAACATATGGACCAGCATTTATGTAAAATTTTGAAGACTTGTTTAACGGGAAAGTATATTTGACCATTACAGGGACCTCAACATAGTTCAAAATGCTTTCATTTTTATAATCAGCATAAAAGTATGTACCGGCAGGTACCAACGGACTTATTGAGGAGGCATCGAATGCCTGTATTCCATTCCTTTTTCCACCTTCGCTTGAATACATGACATCAACACGCAAACTGAAATTAGCACCGATATACAATGATGATGTCAACCCGAAAGCTACCCCTGAACGGGATGTATAATCGCGACTTAGCTCATTACTATTTCCACCGCTCAAACGTGGGATATTTAATCCTCCGAAAATACCGATTGAACTTTTCGACTGAGCAATTGACAATGTTGTCATAGTGACTAAGGCAAATAGGATCACAGATACTTTTTTCATCCTGGTTATTTTTTAGTTAGGTTATAATTAAAAATGTTTAACAAGAAAGAAACATATCAAAATTATGAAATGTTTAATAATTACACTAAAAATTAATCCAAAACAAATACGCACCTCTTTGTCATAAAATGCTTTATAAGGTTTTCACGGCTTGAATTTCTTTCAATTTATTAAGGAAAGAAAAGACTTTTCCATCAAGATTGAACTGTTGCCGATTAACAATATTTCTCAGGTATCAGGTAAGATTTTTTATCTATCTTCGGAGAGGATTATGAGCCATTTTTTTACTTTATATTCTGTTTTCTTCATTGTCTCCGCTCTTGTTTCTTTCTTCGTTGCTTTTATTGCTATTCAACGGAGAACTATTATTGGAGCGAAAGAACTTGCATGGTTAATGATTGCCACAGGTTTCGGGGCGTTCTGTGTTATTTTTGAAACTTCAGCACATGTTCAAGCAGAGAAAATGCTCTGGTCAAAACTTGAGTATCTGGGAGGGCTTGCAACTCCTGTCCTTTACCTGATTTTTGTCCTGCGCTTCACTGGTAAGGACAAACTGTTGATTACCAAAAACATAGTTTCTCTTTTTATAATTCCGTTTATTACCTGGATTCTTGTCCTGACTAACGAAAAACATAATCTGATCTGGACAGGATATTCCTCGATATCAGGAGAAACCAACCTGATGGAGTATTATCACGGTTTATGGTTCTGGATAGGTTACATTTTTTACTCTTATTTCCTTCTTTTTTTAGCGGCTGTCTATCTATTTATTTTTATCAAACGTCAAACTAAAACCTTCAGATATCAGGGATTGGTTGTCCTGGCCGGTGGATTTTTCCCCTGGATTGTCAGTATAATATATGTTGCAGGAAAAAGCCCTGTACCTGGTCTCGACCTAACTCCATTCAGCATTACTCTCAGTGGAATTCTGGCAGCATACGCAATTTTGAACTCCCATTTTCTTGATCTTGTTCCGGTTGCACGCGAAACACTTGTCGAAATATTGCCGGATGGAATCCTTGTTCTCGATTCCCATGACAGAATACAGGATATTAATGAAGCTGCAAAGTCTATTATTGGAATAGACAATAAGCAAGTAATTGGAATTACTGCTGGGGCATCCGGTGCAGCTTGCAAACAATTGCTTGAAGCTGCAACAGACAATAAAATTGTTGATCAGATCGAGATTGGCGATAATGGAGATATCAAGACTTACCGGATTTTAAAACAAGGTATCAAAAATCAACCCGGGAGCCGTCTAATTATTATCCGGGATATAAGTGATCGGAAAAAAGCTGAAAAAGAATTAATAAAAGCCAAAGAAGCAGCCGAAGAAAGCGACAGGTTGAAATCATCTTTTCTGGCAAATATGAGCCATGAGATAAGGACTCCGATGAATGGGATACTCGGGTTTACCGAACTATTGAAAATGCATGACTTAACTATTCAACAACAACAAACCTACCTTGATATCATAAAGAAGGGTGGTGAACGCATGCTCAATATCATCAATGATATTATTGATATATCTAAAATTGAATCGGGTCAGATGCATGTTAATATTTCCTTGATAAATGTAAATGAGCAGATTGAAATTATTACTGAATTTTTCCGCCCTGAAGCTGAAGCAAAAGGAATTCAATTGATTATTAAAGATACATTACCATCCTATGAGGCAGAAATAAAAACTGATGCCGACAAATTTATTGCAATACTTACTAATCTGATGAAGAATGCAATAAAATTCACGCATACCGGGTACGTAGAATATGGTTATAAGAAATCGAACGGATTCCTTGAGTTTTTTGTAAAAGACACGGGTATCGGAATCAGAAACGAACAGCGGGAACTGATTTTTGAAAGATTCAGGCAAGGCAATGATTCACTGACTAGAAATTATGAAGGAACCGGGTTGGGATTATCTATTTCCAAAGCATATGTTGAAATGCTAGGTGGCAAAATCTGGTTTGAAAGCGAAACGGGGAAAGGAACAAGGTTCTTTTTTAATATACCTTATGATGTTCAGGTAGTTCAGACAAATAGTAATGATTTCATTACAATGGGAGTTGAAAATTATAAAATAAAGAATCTGGTTGTTTTAATTGCAGAAGATGATAAGCCTTCCGAACTACTGATTTCTGCCCATGTTGAACCATTTTGTAAAAAATTGCTAAAGGTAACCAGCGGGATCGAAGCTATTAATGTTTGCCGTAATAATCCTGATTTGGACCTCATACTGATGGATATAAAATTACCTGAAATGGATGGGTATGAGGCAACCCGAAAGATAAGGAAATTCAATAATGACGTAATTATAATAGCCCAGACAGCCTTTGGTCTGATGGGTGAAAAAGATAAAGCTATACTTGCAGGATGCAATGATTATATTTCCAAACCCATTAAAATGAAAATTTTCATGGGATTGTTGGCGAAGTATTTCAGCTAGAGCACCACCTCCTTTAAACTGGAGTACATTGGTTTTTTATTTTCCAATTACATTGAGGTCAGAAGGGTTTTCTGAAGCCCTCCCTTGTTTAAATTACATAATTTGATTCCCTGTCTATTTCATATCTTTAAAAAAGTGACTGTTTCCTTGTAACCTTTTAATTTTACAGAGGTTTACAGTACTGAATGAAGCAAACAAAAAAAGCAAAGCTTGGATACTCTCTCGGATAATGCATTAATGCTGAAAGTAAAAAATGGTGACATTGATAAAATGGGCCTGCTTTATGAACGATATCATCGTCAGCTATTCAGATTCCTTTTTAACATGACTCGCCAGAAGGAGTTAAGTGAAGATATGGTTCAGAACATATTTTTAAGGATGCTGAGATATCCGGAAGGATTCATGGGCTTTGGAGAGTTTAAAATGTGGATGTATCATATTGCCAGGAACGCAGTATATGATCATTTCAGAAAAGTTAAAAGGACACCGGCTCATTCTGATGTTAAGGATTATGAAGAAAGAATAGAAGGAGAACAAATGACTGATGCCGCGATTGAGAAAAATGAAGACTTAAAAATGCTCGAGTATGCAATGGGAAAATTAAGTGACGAAAACAGGGAACTATTGATACTATGCAGGTTTCAGGAACTGAAATATAACGAAATAGCAAAAATTCTGAATACAACCGAAGGGGCAATTAAAGTCAGGGTTCACAGGGCGCTGAGCCAGTTGAAAAGTAATTATTTGAAAATTGAGAAATAGAAAATAATATGAATTGCAAAGATTACAGGGAACAATTTCCATTATTACTATCAGGAGATCTTGATCAGCAACAGAGAGATGAGATTGAAAAACATCTGGAAAGTTGTGCAGAATGCCGTCTGGAATTTGAAGCGTCAAAAAAAGTTTGGGAGCTTATGGGCGAAATTCCCCAACCCGAGCCTTCAATTACCATGAACGCCGGTTTTGAAGCAATGTTATCGAACTATAAAGAAGAGCTTATTTCGAGACGTAATCCGGTAACTGAATGGATCAATATGGTTCGGGAATATTGGTCTCTGAAAGCCAGACCAAGGTTGGCATTCAGTGTTATCCTGGTAATAATTGGCCTTGCTATGGGGTACTTTTTGCATAAACCAGTTGGATCAGTGATATATTATAACAGTCAATTGGAATCGCTCTCTTCACAGGTTTCGGAGATGAAGCAGCTTATGATGCTGTCACAGCTTCAGGATCCTTCAGCATCGCAAAGGATACAGGCAGTTTCATATACCGATGACATGAAAAATGTTGATACCAAAGTAATTGACGCTCTTTTCAGAACTTTAAACGAAGATCCAAACGTTAATGTACGTCTGGCTACTCTCGAGGCTCTTGCAAAGAAAGCGGACGATCCACGTGTCAGAGAAGGTCTCGTCAGAAGTATAAGCTCACAGGATTCTCCTATAATGCAATCAGCAATAGCCGATATCATGGTAAGATTGCAGGAAAAAAGCTCTGTGCAGTCTCTGCAGAAACTGCTCAGTAAGAAAGATCTGAATCAAATGGTTAAAATCAAAATCGAGAAAAGTATACAAAAACTAATCTGAGAAACTAATATTCAATAAATTATGAAAAAGTTAATAGTCACCCTTATAATGGGATTGGGAGTCATATGCACCGTAACAAAGGCAAATTCTCGCGAATTTAAAGAGCATCTGAGCAAAGAATTTACGATTTCCGGTGATGCCTCTGGTGCAACATTGTTTATCTATAACATTTCAGGCTTTATTAAAGTGGAAGGCTACCAGGGCAATAAAGTATTACTCGAAATGGATAAAACAATTACTGCTGATGATGACAAAACACTCGACGAAGGCAAAAGGGAATTTAAGCTGGGATTTGATGAAAGAACAGATACAATTATGGCATATATCTCTTCGCCTTATGATTCACGACCTCACCGCAAATGGCACTATAATGATGATCGTGAGGAAATTGACTATCAATATAATGTTGATTTTACGGTGAAGGTTCCTTTTGGAATGAACCTGCATATTTCAACAGTTAATGATGGCATCATCTCTGTAAATAATGTAAGCGGAAAATTGCACGTGAATAATGTTAATGAAGAAATATCAATTAAAAACGCAAAGGGAACTACATTCGCTCATACCGTCAACGGTGATGTAACAGTAAGTTACCTTACAAATCCCCCTGAAGAATCATCTTATTACACCATCAACGGGAATATTACTGTAAATTATCAACCTGACCTTTCGGCCGATCTGCAATTCAAAAGTATGAATGGAGAGTTCTATACTGACTTTCCTAAAGCAGAATTATTGCCAGCTTCAATTTCAAAAGTACAGGATAAAAAGGGTGATGGGGTAGTTTATAAACTCAACAGTTCAACCTCTGTTCGTTTCGGTAAAGGAGGCAAGACATTTAAATTCGAAACACTTAATGGAAACGTATATATTAAAAAACAATCTTAATCCATACAATTATGAAAAAAATGAAAATCGCAGGCCTTGATTTTACTCAGCCTCATGTTTACACTGAAGTCAATAGCTCAAACAGATGCACCACAGACTCTGACCGTTCCTCTAAGCAGTCCGGGCAAGCATTATTCCCTGAAAGTACACCTGGTTTCAGGATCAATTAATGTAACAGGTTATGATGGTAAAGACGTAGTAATCACAGTAAATCCAAGAGGGGGAGATGAAGAAGAAGGTCCAAAAACCGTGAATGGTATGAAGCGTATTTCCAGTCATGGAGGTTTTGAGGTTACTGCAAAAGAAGCTGACAATAATGTTACGGTAAATACAGGGAATCCTAATAAAGCCATCGACCTGGAACTTAAAATCCCTCAGGATGTAAATCTTCAGATAGGAACCGTGAATGATGGTGAAGTAAAGGTAGATAACGTAAAAGGTGAACTTGAAGTCAACAATGTAAATGATAAGATCACGCTTACAAATATCTCTGGTTCTGTTGTCGCAAATACAGTTAACGGTGATGTTGATGTTACTTTTAAGGCTATTGATCCTAAGGCTGCAATGGCATTCTCAACTCTGAATGGCGACGTTAACGTCACTCTTCCTGCTGACACAAAAGCTAATCTGAAATTAAAATCAGATAATGGAGATGTGTTCAGCGATTTTGACATCGATGTTGATAAAACACCCTCAAAAATAGATAAGTCTACAGAGCCCGGGTTATACAAAATCAAGAAGGATGATTGGATTATTGGAAAAATAAACGGCGGCGGCCCGGAGATGATGATGAAAAATATGCAGGGTGACATATATGTGAAGAAAGAAGGGAAGTAATGGGGGAATTTTTTTAGGTTACCATTGTCGTTCGGAAATGCATGACTGCCTTCTCTGAACGACATTGGTTTTTTTTATCTCTGTGTACCTCTGTGTTTCTCTGTACACCCCTGTGACAGTTCTTTTTTTGTTTCACAGAATTTTCCGGAAAGTTCATTACATTTGGTTTATGAACACTTCCACCCACCTGAGCATTATTTCTATATTTATTTTTATTGGAGTTATCCAGGGTTTCATCCTGTCATTTTTCTTTATAATAAAGCCTTCATCTAATATTAAAGCCAACAGATACCAGGGATTTTTACTTCTTACTCTCACCCTCTGCATTTTTGAACAATTGCTCAACATGACCGGGTATATAACCAGAGTCCTCGTCATTACAAACTATTCCGAGCCGCTAAATCTTGCCATCGGTCCTTTGCTGTTCCTCTATGTGAAGACAAGTCTTGATCAGTCAGATTCAAAAAGAGACTGGATGCACTTTATCCTGCCTTCCCTCTATCTCTGCTATCTGATGTTTGACCTGGTTCAGCCAAATGAGGTTAAATATAACTCCTACATATACAGTTTCCATCCCGATTGGCCAGCACTGGATGTAAAGATGAAGTTTTCAAATGATCCATTGGGATTGAAGAATTATCTGAATACGGTCACAGGGATACTAATGATTACTTACACATTACTTGCAATAAGACTTCTCTTAATAAAGGTGCACAAAGCGGGAGATTCAATTCTTTCAACAAAAGATGAAGTGATCCTGTCACTGAGAAATATGATTCTGCATATTTCAGTTGTGATATTCCTGTTCATAGTTGTTAAACTGACATTCAAGGGCGACTTAGGGGATTATTACATCGATTCATATGTTGCACTGATTTGTATGATAACAACTTACAGAGTAATGAATGAGTCTGCATATTTTGAAGGTTCAACATCATTTATGGATATTTCTATAACGAAATACAGCAAATCTTCGTTGAATGAAGAAGGTAAACTAAGAATACTTGATAATATTATTCTTGAGATTGAAACACGGAATTACTATAAAGATAATCTGGCATCACTGTCAGATCTTGCAAAGAAAATTGGTGAGAGCCCGCATCATGTGTCGCAGGTAATTAATGAAAAACTTAATGAGTCTTTTTTTGAATTGCTCGCTTCTTATCGTGTTGAAGAAGCAAAAAGGATCTTATCTGACGAAAAAAAGAACAGGATCACTGTCGAAGAAATATCTGAAATGGTCGGGTACAATTCAAAAACAGCTTTTAATAATGCATTTAAAAAGCTGACAGGTAAAACCCCTTCGGAATTCCGTAAATTCTCTAATAACTGATCAACAGCCATTTACATTTGTACAAACATGCTTGCCTATCGGGACGTACATCTCGCTTATAGGCATGTTCGTCACTAGGGGAGAACCGATATTAGTTTTGATCTGTCAAATCAAAATTATTTATCATGAAAACGAAAATTGTTGATCAGGGAATACAATTCCATAATTTACATCAGAATCTTATTGATGGATGCAAAAGATTCGATCAGAAAGCACAGTTCCGGATTTACAAAGTGTATTATAAAGCAATGTACAATACGAGTCTGAGAATCGTAAAGGATTCAATGGAAGCAGAAGATATTATGCAGGAATCATTCCTTGTGGCATTTGAGAAGATTAATTCTTACTCGGGAAAAGTGAGTTTTGGCTCATGGCTCAGGAAAATTGTGAAGAACAATTCAATAGATTTTCTTAATAAGAAGAATATCCTGGTATATGGCGACATTGAAACATTCCAGTATATTGAAGATACAGGTTTTGAAACTGGAGATTCTGAAAATGAAAAAGATCCGAGAACAAATAAGGTTATGGGTATAATTAAGAATCTGCCTGAGAAATACCGGAATATAATTTCACTTTATCTTTTTGAAGGATATGATCATGAGGAGATTGGTGAAATATTATCTATCCCAAGCAGTACATCGCGTTCAAATTTTTCAAGGGCCAGAAGCAGGATCATTGCTGAATTTGCAGAGTAATTCTTAATTTTTTTTAATTTTAACTAAAATACCTGATTATGAATATTGAAGATATTGGAGAGTATTGCCTGATCTCTGATACTGCAACCCCGTACCTTAGTCTTTGTGAGAAACTTATTTCATTGTGTTGGCTTGATTTTTGAGGTTATTTTTCTGTAAAAAGTCTGCAATATGAAAAAGATATTCATTTTCTGTTTTACCATGGGATTGATAATCTCAGGATGTAAAAAGGAAAGCCCAAAACAACCGTCTTTATTGAATACGCACTGGGTATTATCATACATTCAGGACACAAAATCAAGTGCTGTAACTAATTACCCAGCAGATCAACCAAATAAAATTACTATAGATTTCACCAATTCATCGAATGTCATCTCCTTCACTGGAATATGTAACACTGGAACAGGAAAATATTCCTTTTCTTCATCAGGTACTTTGGAAATTTCAGATCTGGCTACTACTAAAATAGCTTGTACTGATGTCGAATGGGAGGGTTATACAGTTCAAAATCTTCAGGAAGCTTACAGCTACAGCATAAACAGTAACAGCCTGGCAATATATTCGAACGGGGCGTACAATCTTTATTTTACTGGTAAGTAGCTGGCACGGATTTGACCTCGTCGAATCGGTGCCAACTATTACCCGGTTGCGATCCGTACCACGGTTACAGTTAAATATTGACTCGCAAGGATTGCAAATCCACGCGAGCAATGAATATGATTAACCAAGAAGCTGTTTAACCTTCGCTGAGATCTCTTTCCCGTCAGCTTTACCTGCCAGCTCTTTTGTCGCAACACCCATTACCTTTCCCATATCAGCCGGTGATTTGGCTCCGACGCGCTCGATTATCCCCTTTAGGATTTTTACCAATTCCTCATCGCTCATCTTTGCAGGAAGATATTTTTCAAGAACATCTGCTTCGGTAACTTCTTTTTCGTAAAGATCGGGTCGGTTTTGTTCTTTATAAATGGCAGCAGATTCCCTGCGTTGCTTAACTAATTTCTGAATGATTTTCAGTTCCTCTTCTGGTGTCAGAACTGTATCACCGCTTTTTTCCGTCCTGGCAAGTGTAAATGCCGTTTTTGCAGCTCTTATTGCTTCAAGGGCAACCTTATCCTTGGCTTTCATCGCCGTAATCAGATCGCTGGCAATTTTCTCGGTAAGTGACATAATTAATCGTTTTAAAATTTCATTTGGTATATAAAGATACGGATTAATGACTTAAATGTGTAAAGTTTTTTAACCACAATGCACACAACGACAGCACAAAGAGCACAAAGTTAAGGCCCTATATAATAGTCCTTTGTGTAATATCTTTATGACCTTTGTGGTTAAAAGATTTCAAAATTTTCAAATCTCCAATTCCAGCCAGGAGGCAGTCATGCATATTACTAAACATTTATTTTAATTTTACTGTTTCCTCTTTAAAATACTGATATGCAGATTAAAATACCAGAAACGATGCTGGCTGTCAAGCTTGAACAACCGGGCGGACCCTTGACAGTCGGAACAGTTAAAGTTCCTCATCTTAATGATGGCGAGGTCCTTATTAAAATAGCTGCTGCCCCTGTTAATCCTTCTGATTTTCAGCGGATCAGGAGCGTGACAAAAGAAGAAGATCTGCGCAACTTTATACCTGGAATTGAAGGAAGCGGAACAATTGTATTAGCCGGTAAAGGTTTATTGCCGAAATTATGGCTCGGCAAGCGGGTTGCCTGTTCCTCGTTGAATCCCTCCAGCGGTACCTGGGCCGAATATATGGTAACAAAAGCATCTTTTTGTTTCCCTATACCAAAGTCTATTTCAGACGAACAGGGATCGATGCTACTTGTGAATCCAATGACCGCTGTTGCATTTTTTGATATGGTACTTAAAGAGAAACATACGGCAATTGTAAATTCAGCTGCTGCCGGAGCTTTAGGCCGTATGGTCATAACCCTTGGAAAGAAACATAATATATCAGTAATAAATATAGTACGAAATCAAAGTCAGGCAGATCTTTTACAGCAAAAAGGGGCCAGGTATGTTTTAAAAAATACAGATGAGGACTTTGTTGACCAGCTTCGACTGATGACTCACGATCTGAATGCCACGCTGGCTCTCGATCCGATTACCGGCGATTTTACACAACAACTTCTTGACTCTCTGCCATATGGGGCTACTGTGATTATTTACGGTAACCTCTCCGCAAGCGATCAGGGCACAAAACTACGGCCTTTATTGCTTGAGAATAAAAAACTTCATGGCTTTTACCTTGCAAACTGGATGAAGGACAATAGTCTTTTTAAAACAATTACTAACCTGAACAAGGTAAAACGACTTCTCAAAAACGACTTTACAATAACTGTTCAGGCGAGGTTCCCTCTCGATAAAGCACAACTGGCAGCTGATACCTACCTGGGTAATATGACCGCAGGAAAGGTCCTTCTTATTCCTGATTTCAAACAGGCCTGATTTGATATCATTTATTGCAGGGGGTACCTGAAGAGGAAAATGAATCGAAATAAACCGGAACAGGGTTCAGATCATCCGACCAACCCGCTATAGCGAAAATGCTTATATAGCGTGGTTGAATGTCGAAATCACGACTTACAACTTCCTTAAAGGCAAAGCTTTCATTAGGACTGGTAGTATATAAAAACCTGAAATGGTTATTCGTTTTCTCAATCTTAAGAGCTGTTCTTGAGAGGTTTGTTCGTACCAGTTCTTCCTGCCCCGGATTAATTGTGTTAAGAGTGAAGTGGGCAATCTCTTCCGGTTTGCTTAGCGTACCACTTTGCGCAGAACTGACTGCCTGGATTATTATTTCGGGGGATCTTTCATACCCGCCAAAAAAGTCGTTATAAGACACAGTTAACCTGATCATTTTGCCGGCAAATGTCGAATCTTCAGAAAGGAGGATCCCTGCCTGCTGCCAGTTCTCATGAGGATAAAAATTTGTTATATGTGTTTCTACAACAAAACAACTGGCATTTATTCTTCTCATCAGAAGGTTCTTTATTTCAGCAGGATTTGCGCTGTCTGCCCAATTATCTCCTTTCAGAGTGTATAATGTCAAATGACCCGGTTTCTCATTACTCCTTTTCCACCATGTATTATCCTTTGATTTCACAATCCATCCTTTGCTTCTTAATGTATCATCTGAGGCTGAATTGAAATTGTCATTAAAGACCTCATAATTTTTCCTGTTTGTGAAAGTCCTTATCAGGAAAAAACATATCAGGCCCACTAAAATAACTGAGCAAACAAAAACGATTTTTTTAGGTTTAAAACTGACCTTTGCCAGATAATTGCTGCCGCCTTCTGAAAATTTTGTTCTGTACTGAAACCAATATGGATAATGCCCCTCTTTTTCTTTCCTTTTTATATCATCTGTATATGGTGCTTCCAGAACGTATCTTGCCAACGTGTCCAGTGTTGCTACAGAAGGATTCTCCTTTTTGCTATCATCAGCATTACTGTTCAAAACAAAGAATGAATAATTCTTTATACTCTTAGCTCCAATTAACAGGCCGGTATTCTCAAATATTTTATTCGAGAGGAGCTTGCTGTCTGTTTCAGTGAGTAATGAAGAAAGAGGAAAACCAAAGCACTTCAGGCAGGCTTCCCTGAAGAGTTTTTTAAATATTGTTTTATCTAGTTCATTCATTCCCTGTTAGTATCATTCTTTATACAAGATTTCCGTAATAATTCCGAAGAATTCCAGGGTATTTCCGGATTCTGAAATTTACCCTGCATAAATTTGATTTTTAATTATAAACAATTGAATTTCAAATTTATGAAAATTTTACTTTTTTCAGCCTTCTTATTTTTTTCTGTATCCGCATTTACGCAGAATCTTCAGCTGCACTACGATATCAGACATATAATTGAACCTAAACTGAATCCTAAGAATTTTCCATCCTTCAGTTTTGAATATTTCAAAAATATTGATTCCATCAATAAGGGATCTTTTCTTTTTAAGCTGCAGGCTGACCTTAGTGGAAAGAATAATAACGTTGGTCAGGTTTATACACAGATCTCACAAACAATAAAATTCTGGAAACCAAAAGTTTTTTTATCTCTCAATTTTAGTGGAGGATTAGGTGTTACTTCCGGATATTCCGGATATTATCTTGCAAATGCCTATGGAATGGGAATTTCTTATCATTTTCAGTGGGATCATACTTGGTTTTCTGCTAATTTAATATTCCGTTATGAAGCATTTGAAAAACCAAGTTTTGATCCCCAGCTTACTCTGTATTTCGGCAGAGGATTTTTCAATTATAAAATTTTTGCCGGAGGTAGTTTTGTTTTCTGGACTGAAAACAGGAATCAGGGCGATGATTATACAAAAGATCTGAAAGGGAAAAAGTTTGCTTTTTTTGGTGATCCCCAGTTCTGGTTCAAAATTAAAAACGGATTTTCGATAGGTTCGAGAATTAATGTCTACTACCATCTTTTAACCACCGATCATCAGGTTCAGATTTATCCGACGATAGGGGTGAAAAATCAATTTTAGAATATCTGATTTTATAGTAAACTTCCTAGCCTCCCGGCCATTTCATCATAAAATTCACAACTTTTAATTGAACCATAGAATTTATGGAACCGCTCCGCGGTTCCATTAAGCAACTCGAATTTTCTAAACCTATAATTGGTGGAACCGCTCCGCGGTTCAAGCATTAATGAGACCGCTTCACCGTTACCGGTTATACATGACGAATTATTGAAACCCGGCATTTATGGAACCGCTCCGAGGTTGTACTATGCTTTACGAAACCCCGGAGGGGTTCCACTAATACTAGTAAACCGTTTTTGAACACCGGAGGTGTTCCATCGATTTTCATCATAAAATATTCCTAAAATTTAATGAAACCATAGATAAATTCTATCTTTCAAATCATTACCTTGGATGATTAATTGAACCGATTCGATTTTGTTAAAACTTGGATATTAATATTATACAGGATGAAAAATTTACTAAGCCCGCGTTTTTGGATTTGCATAGCCATTGCGCTTTGTTCATCAAACCTCTCTGCTCAGCTTTCAGTAGTGAAAACAGAAAATGGACAGGTCTCCGGATTTATATTCGGGAATATTGCTGTTTTTAAGGGAATTCCCTTTGCTGCTCCACCTGTTGGTGAATTGCGATGGAAAGCACCTGCTCCTGTTAAAGACTGGACAGGAATAAAGGAATGTGTTAAATTTTCAGCGAGTCCGATGCAAAGGAAGCCTGTTCCTTTCATGATGTGGACTGAAGAATTTATCACTCCTCCCGATAACTTAAGTGAAGATTGTCTTTATCTGAACGTATGGACTCCCGCCAAATCAGCAAAAGATAAATTGCCGGTGTTTGTATGGATTTACGGAGGAGGCTTCTCATCGGGTTCTGCCGCCTGTGCTGTTTATGACGGAGAAGAGATGGCTAAGAAAGGCATCATCTTCGTCAGCATTAATTACAGGGTGGGAGTGTTTGGATTTATGGCACATCCCGAGCTTAGTAAAGAGACATCAAATAATGTGTCAGGAAACTATGGCCTTCTTGATCAGATCGCTGCCCTGGTCTGGTTAAAAAAGAATATAGAGGCGTTTGGCGGCGATCCTCAGAAAGTTACAATTGCAGGTCAGTCAGCTGGTTCGATGAGTGTCTGCGCGCTTGTCTCTTCGCCTCTTGCAAAGGATCTTTTCAGAGGCGCTATTGCCGAGAGCGGAGGAATATTAAGCAATTTTATGAGAGGTAAGTTGGCTGATGCTGAAAAATCAGGAGTCGCATTTATGGGAAAAATGAAGGCTTCTAATATTAATGAACTGCGTCAGAAAACAGCAGACGAGCTTATAAATGCAGGTGGTAATTTCGGACCAGTATCCGATGGATATGTAATACCTGCAGATATTTTTGCTGCTTACAGGGATGGAAAATTCAATGATGTCAATATGATTGCAGGTTGGGTTACTGGTGACGGATCACTGATGGGCAACCAGACGATGACACCTGAAAAATATAAGGAACAGGCTGTGAAAAATTGGGGTGATAAATCGGAAGAATTCCTGAAGCTGTTTCCGGGTAATACAAATGATGAAGTTACAGCTTCGTTGAAGCAGACCGGACTTTTGCAGTTTGCTGCCATGCCAGCATATCTGTGGGCAGGTTACAGCCATAAACCAGCATATATTTATGAGTTCAGCCATGTGCCGGTGGATAAGCCGGATTTTCCAAATTATGGTGCATTTCATACTTCTGAAGTGCCTTTTGCACTGCACACTCTTCACCTCTGGAAAAGGCCATGGCGTGATATGGATTTTGCAGTTGAAAAAACTATGAATGACTATTGGGTGAACTTTGTAAAAAATGGAAATCCGAACGGAAAAGATTTGCCGGAATGGAAAGTTTATGATAAACCGGTCGGGAATGTAATGGAAATCGGCGATCAGCCGAAATTAATCCCCGGGCTTTATAAAGATGAGTTTAGTTTCCTGGAAGGATTGCTTGCAAAGTGAAATATTTTTAACCACAAAGCACACAAAGTAGGCACAAAGGGCACAAAGTTAAATACTTATATATAGACCTTTGTGACCTTTGTGAAAAAGTTTACGCGGCAGTCTGGCCTCTTCGCTAAAATAGCCCACCGGGCTATTTCTTTACGCTCGATCCCCTTTGTGGTTAATGGATTTCTATTTATTTACCTTATTTCAGTCCTATATAACCCTTTCTTTCCGGTAATAAACAGCGTTTTCCCGTCTTTCCCTCCGAAAGTTATCGTTGTCGGTCTTTCAGGTACTGCTATTATCCCGGTTTGTTTCCCTTCCTTGTCGAAAATATATACCTGTCCGTCAGCAATATATACGTTTCCTGAACCATCCGGAATGGAACTGAATTCACCTTTTTCTACAAAATAATTGAGATCTGAAATATAACCTTTGGGATCGACATTAAACTTCACTGTCCGTTTATCATACTCATCAGCAGCATACAAAGGTTCTCCCGGGAATGCCTCTACCAGGGCACACGACCTGGCCAGGTCGTAGCACACCGGAATAATTGTTTTCCCGTCGGGTGCAAGAAAGCATAAAGAATCTCTGGCTACAGAAATCGTATTGAAATCGTGATAATCACGCCACCTGTTTGAAGGATATAAAGCTTTGTATATATTATCTATAATTCCCATCGGGATCTTTTCAAGCTTTAAGATTGTCTCTTCCGGATTCCCCGGGTCGACTGAATAAACCATGGTAGCGAAACCCGAGTTTCCCCATCCGCTGAAAGATGTCCCGAAAGCATCAGGAGGATTTGTAAATTTCTCTGGCTGACCGTTTACAATTAATCCGGGTTGCGGGTTATATCTGAAAACTACAAGCAGATTGTCTTTCGAATCACATGCCAGGGAAAGCGGTTCCCATTGAAAGTCAGCCAGCAGGCTCAGAGAATTTGTCTCAACCGACCACTTGTAAATACGTTTCATGCGTTGTTCAGCAAAATAAATGTTGCCTTTGGAATCGTGACAGGAGCCAAGAGCAAATTCAAATCCTTTTGCAAGAAGCTGAACCGGTTTGTCTGATTTTGTTGAACCGAGTTTTGGAGTTTTTCCGCTGATGAATAAACGTGCCATTTCAACCGGACGAACCTCAATATCAGTATTAATGTCGTAGAGCGGATTATCTGTGGTATATTTTATCTGGCTGTAATTGTGGATATTCAGCAGTTCAAGATTTGAGCAATCCCATGTTCTTACTGAATACGGATAAGGAACTTTGACCCTGATTACCCGGAACATATACAAATTGGCTATTGTCATATTTCTGCATCTCTCAAGTTCAAGAGGCTGACATTCTGATCCTTCGCGACTTTCCTCTTCAAGTTGAAGAGCATATACATTCCAGTTGGAAACATTATTAAACCGAACTTCATTTCTGACATGATGTTCAACCGACATCGCATAGATATCGACCTCTGGTATTTGTATTTGATGCATAAAATCCGGATACTGCAAAAGTGCTTGCTGACCAGATATTTTTGAATATCCCACCGCCGTTGTTCGTAACCCACAAACTCCAGTACTGGGTATCCCATACCTGTTCTGATGCAGACTGTACGCTCTGGTTCTGTGCGGGTTTATTTTCTTCCCATTTCCAGGATACCTTTGGTCCGGGCGTCATTGTCCCATGTCCGCCTATAAACTTAACATCGTTTATCATTGACTTTTCACCCGCCATCCATTTGCATGCAACTGCCTTGTAATTGTTTTGTGCTGTATATAAACCGATACCCGACAATATATTAGTTCCGCCGGAGGGCGCTTCAATTAAAGCTTCAGGAGCTCCGAAACTGCCAAAAAACGGAGAGTTTTCAATTAGTGTGAAATTCGTTGCAAGCGGGTGGAGTCCGATCAACACAGTTTCGGGTTTGAGTTTAATAGTGGAGCTGATGCGATACGATCCTTGGGGAACATAGATACATGGATACTGATCTATTGCAGCCTGAATAGCTTTTGTATCATCCGTCAGACCATCACCTTTTGCACCAAGGGTTTTCAGATTTACCCATTTCTCCATTCCCGGAAATTCAGGAATATCAGAAACAGGTTCTGCCGGAAGGCTTTTCAAAACTTCAGGTTCATAAACTGTGTTTATCCTGGCTTCTGAATCAAGATCATCCATCTGAAGTCCGTAAACAAACTTTTTCACATTATAGATCTTTGATGGAGCTGATGTACTTGTACCAGGCTTCGGATAATGAACCAAAACAGGCACATTACTGCATGTGAGGTTTCTGATATTGACCTGCATGTGTGCATTACCCTCATCACTTACTTCTATGGCAGGACCAGTGACGTTTTCAAACCGGCAATCTTCCATAAAAAGTTTCTCCCAATAATTCTGATCCACCAGTATCACAGAAGGAACATTTTTTACAGTCATTCTCACAATTGTAAACCCAGCTTCATGTGTTTTGATAGCGGCTTTACGCTGACCTTCAAAATAGGTGTCAAGCATCATAAACTGCCACCCGGGGGATGCTTTTGTGGTGTAAATACCGTAATCGCCACCAAAAAACTTAACATCCTCAATCATGTTGCCTATGTCGAATAATCCAGCCTTTCCATTATCTGTATGAATATCACAATGTGAAATGAAGCTGTGTTGTGCAAAGTGTGTTCTGAGAGCAACAGCAGATGGATTTCCGTCTTCAATTTTCAGATCGATGTTTGAAAGAGCGCTGTAAAATGTTCCTGCGCTTGCGTCCCTGATCTCTTTCCCATTTTCAACTACACTGCTGGTAAACCAGAACATATAAGAAGCCTTTCCTTTATCACCGGGGTTTGGTTCCTGAAAACCCGGGGAATTCTTTTTAAGGATGATTACCGGCCTTGTTTTGCCATAACCGATGAGGCGGATAGAGGCAGGAATATAAATAGTTTTGGATATCAGATAGTTTCCCTCTGGAATGAACAGGATACCAAAGTTCCTGTCAGTTTTTAACTGATTGATTGCCTTCTGAAGCTCTTCCGATACATCGGTTTTTCCATCAGCGGTTATGTTAAATGTGCCCGGAATAAAATAGACTGCATCGGGGTCATCGGGTTTCTGAGTATAAAATGAGTTTCCCGGTTTGACTGCTGAACCATAAGAACTGAGTGAAAATGCGATCAAGAGACAGATCAGTGCGAAAAGAGATTTATATTTCATAAGTGAGAGTTTTATGTAAAATAAAGAAATTTCTCAGCCCTTCCCAAACCCTCTTTCAAACAAATACTTAACCACGGAGTATCAAGGAGTTGTAAAATGAGTTTCACAAAGTTTTTAGCGGTGTAACTCCTGAAAAACCTCTGTGGTTAAGAGTTACAAAAGATGTAATCCAGTTGTAAGAGTATCCAAAAATGATTTTAGTTAATAGTTGTTAAAAATTGCAGATGGGACTTTCGAACGGGTTATTTTTAATAATTTCGGGGATTAGATTATATTGGACTATTCTCAGTTTAAAGCGGATGAAGAAAAAGTTTATTATTACAGGAATTGTTTTTGCATTGGCATTTATTCTGTTATTTGCCCTCACACAGATAACTTCCAGGAGAAATCCGACTGAGTTTTATACAGAAGTTCAGAAAGGTCAGTTCGACATAACAGTTGCTTCTGCGGGCGAACTTATGGCCGAAAAATCACTGGATATTAAAGGTCCGGAGATCGCAATGGGGCGTGACATCAGGTTTTTTATGATCAAGATTCAGGATTTAATACCTGAGGGAACCTTGGTAAAAGAGGGTGACTACGTTGCCACACTCGACAGGACCGATCTGAATAACAGCCTTAAAGATACTCAGACCAATTTAGAAACACTGCAGACCGCTCTCAACATGAAATTGCTTGATACCGCAGTAGCTCTAAATGACCTGAGGGATCAGATTAAGAATCAGAAGTATACTGTACAGGAAACTGCGATAACTCTGCGTAATTCAAAGTACGAACCTGCTCCGACAATCAGGTCAGCGGAAATTGCTCTTGATAAGGCAAAGCGGACTCTTGAACAGCTTAACAGAAGCTACGCCCAGAAATTAGCACAGAACAAAACAGATATTGTAAATCAGACTTACTGGGTCAACAAGAATGCCAGACGGGTAAAAGATCTGGAGGAAGTACTTGCAGGATTTACTATTAAAGCGCCTTCATCCGGGATGGTTATTTATAAAAAGGAATGGTCGGGTACAAAACGGAAAGTAGGCTCTATGATCAATCCTTTTGACAGGGTAGTTGCCACACTTCCCGATCTGACAACGATGCTTTCAAAGACTTATGTCAATGAAATCGATGTCAGCAAGATGAAAATCGGACAGGTAGCTGATATCACGATAGATGCCTTCCCTCAAAAAAAGTTTACCGGTAAAGTGAGTTATGTTGCCAACATTGGTGAAAAGCTGAATAACAGCAATGATAAGGTGTTTGAAGTGCAGATTAATGTAGAAGGATCTGATCCCGCCCTCAGACCATCAATGACTACCGGCAATAAAGTGATAGTGACGACAACTAAGGATGCAATCTTCATTCCTACTGAATGTGTACAGGCAGGAACAGACAGCATTCCTTTTGTTTACACAAAGAATGGCATCAAACAAATTGTCCTTCTGGGTGAATCGAATGAAAAAAATGTACTTGTTGAAAAGGGTCTTAAGCCTGGGACAATAATTTATTTAAACAATCCGGAAAATCCGGAGAAATTCAAGCTAAGCGGGAAAGAACTAATAGCTGTTATAAAGGCACGGGAGAAATTAAAAAATGATGTTGCAGGCATGTACAGGAAAAAACCGTCAGGGGTTCTTTAAGCTGGTTCCACATGAATTGTAACTGTCACATTCTCATAAGCTGATTTCAGCATATTTTCTATTTTATCACAGTATTTGTGAGCATTGCCGACTGATTCATCTTCCGAAATCTGTATATGAATATCAATAAACCGGTAATTCCCTGCTACTCTTGTCCTCAGATCGTGATAATCGACGTCAAGACTTTCTAATTTCTCTTCAAGCTCTTTAATTTCGGTATCACTCCAGGCTGTATCGAGCAGAGGTGTAAAAGCTTTCTTTAGCAATTGAAATGCTTCCTTTATAATAAAAAGTGCAACTATAATTGCAATAATCGGATCAAGCCAGTTAATTCCTGTTAAAATGATCAAACCCAGGCCAACTGCAACGCCAAACGAAGTGTAAACATCAGTTTTCAGATGAAGGGCGTCAGCTTCAAGGGCAACAGATTTTGTTTCACGGGCCACTTTATATAACCTTCTGGATACTATAATATTTACGATTGCAGAAATGAGCATTACAAGCGAACCAAGTGTTATAGATTCCAGTTCAATCTTCCCGCCAAGAAGTTTTTTTACAGCTTCAATTACGATCCAGATTGCTGCCAGAAAAATCAGAAGAGATTCTATAACTCCTGATATATTTTCAATTTTCCCGTGTCCGTAAGGGTGTCTCGAATCAGGTGGATTGTCTGAAACCCTAACCGAAAAGAATGCGATGACTGCAGCGATCAGGTCCATTGAAGAATGTATCGCTTCTGACAAAATACTTACCGATCCGCTTATAAGACCCACGGCCAGCTTCATCACTATAAGTAATGAATTGGATATTATTGAAAGCCGGGCCGTACTTACTTTTGCATTCATGAAGGTTTATTCTAGTTTTTTTTGCCACAAAGACGCAAAGACACAAAGGAATACAAGTAATAATTAGATATTAATTTTCTTGTGAATTCTTGGTGTCTTTGTGCCCCTTAGTGGCAATTTTTATTATTATTTACGATTAAATACTTATCAGATCGTATTCAATTGTTCCTAATCCAATTTTTACAGCGTGTTCAAGGCCTGATTGCCAGCTGGTATCCGGGTGTGCAAGTTTGAACTTATCATCGCCGCTCAAATCATCTTCCTTATGATCATCGCAAATCCTGCTTCCCGGAAGGGCAGGAGCGGCTTTTACAAGATCGGCACAAGCCTGATCGAGAGCAACAGGGTCAAATGATGCAGCTATTCCCAGATCAGGAACCAAAGGATAATCATTAAATCCCCAGCAATCGCAATCGGGCGATACATTCATTATAAAATTTATGTGAAAAGAAGGCTTATCCCTGACTACCGCCAGCGAGTATTCTGCTATCCTTTTGCATACCGTTTCAGATGAGTTTTGCCAGACAACCTGGGCAGAATCATACTGGCAAACTGCAACACACTGACCGCATCCGACACACAGTTCATAATTTATATGCGCAATTTTATCTTTACCTACTTCAACTGCATCATGAGCACAATACTTCTCACAAACCCTGCAGCCGGTACAGTTCTCTTCGACTATCTTTGGTGATGATCCGGAATGAAGGAATAATTTTCCTCCCACAGATGCACACCCCATTCCCAAATTCTTCAGAGCTCCTCCGAATCCGGTCATTTCATGTCCTTTGAAATGATTCATTGATATAATCACGTCAGCATCTGCAATTGCACTTCCGATTTTTGCAGTTTCGCAATACTCCAGATTTAATTCAATCTCGCGGTATTCCGTACCTTTTATCCCATCACCGATTATAACCGGACAATCAGTTGCAAGCGGATTATATCCATTTTCAAACGCGGCTTCAAGATGCATTGGTGCATTGGAACGCCTTCCGGAATAGAGAGTATTGCAATCAGTAAGAAATGGGATAGCTTCTTTTGCTTTTAGGAATTTAACAATTCGTGCAGCAAAATTTGGCCTGAGGTAAGCAAGGTTCCCGGGTTCTCCGAAATGGAGTTTTACCGCAACAATTTTTTTCTTAAAATCAATCTGGTCAATTCCGGCTTTGAGGATCAGTGCATCAAGTTTTTTATAAAGATTCTGAGACGGTTTTGCTCTTAGGTTAGTGAAGTAAACTTTTGATCCGGGCATATTTAAATACGGATAATATTTTAGCTAATTCAACAAGGTTATGATT
The DNA here is from genome assembly GCA_963734885.1 of uncultured Bacteroidales bacterium. Taxonomy (GTDB): domain Bacteria; phylum Bacteroidota; class Bacteroidia; order Bacteroidales; family VadinHA17; genus LD21. The sequence goes on from CAVTIJ010000001.1 coordinate 197,055, forward strand.
AACATCTTTATGAAGTTTAACGGCTCTCCTGAAAGGGACCAGAGTGATCTCGCCGTTCATGATCCCTACCATTACACTCTTCTGATCATCAATAAGGGCCTCAACAGCAGCATGCCCAAGTCGACTTGCGTTGACCCTGTCAATAGCCGATGGCGAACCTCCGCGCTGCAGATGTCCCAGTACCGATACACGTACGTCATAATCTTTAAACTCATCCTTCACCTTCTCGGCCATTGCAAATGCACCGCCTTCTTTATGTCCTTCTGCCACAATTATGATATTACTTGATTTTTTTCTTGAATTGCCTGCCTGTATCATCTCTTTCAGGTTCTGTTCAGCACCTTTTATTTCAGGTATAATTATTGCTTCAGCGCCTGTTGCAATCCCGCTATACAGGGCAATGAATCCTGCTTCCGCACCCATTACTTCAACGAAAAACATCCTGTTATGCGCACTTGCAGTGTCTCTGATCTTATCAACAGCTTCCACGACCGTATTTAGAGCTGTGTCGTAACCTATAGTATAATCTGTACCATAAATGTCATTGTCTATAGTACCTGGAATCCCTACGAATGGGATATCGTACTCCTCATTAAAAATCCTTGCCCCGGTAAAAGATCCGTCTCCTCCAATTACGACCACGCCATCAATTTGCGCAGTTTTCAGGTTATTATAAGCTTTCAGTCTGCCTTCAGGTGATCTGAATTCCTCGCACCTGGCAGTTTTTAAGATTGTACCACCTCTCTGAATGATATCACTCACTCCTGATGATTCAAGAGGACAGAAACTTGCATCGATCAGGCCCTGATAACCCTGACGTATTCCCATAACTTCAAGTTTGTTATAAACTGCTGTTCTGACAACGCCACGAATAGCAGCATTCATTCCCGGGGCATCTCCTCCTGATGTCAGTACCCCGATTCTTCTAATTTTTGCCATAAATAATTTTGTGTAAAATAAGGCAGCAAATGTAATACAATTTTTTTAGCCTTACAAAAGGACGGAACTTTCCGGTACTCAGATATTTGAAATGATATCACGAATGTTTTCTATTAGCCATTTGGGTGTTGAAGTCGCACCGCAGATGCCAACCGATTTTTTACCGGCGAACCACGATTTGTCCAGTTCATCAGGACTTGAAACAAAATGCGTATCAGGATTAATATTCTTACAGACAGAATATAGCATTTTACCATTTGAACTTTCCCGTCCACTCACAAAGATGATTGTGTCATGCTTCTCCGCAAATGTTTTAAGATGCGGCTCCCGGTTTGATACCTGGCCACAAATTGTTTTATTTATTACAAGGCTTTTACCCGGATCAAATATTCCTTTTTCTTCCATTTTAATCCGCAGGATGTCGGAAAGGTTGCTGTATTCTTTGACGCTCATCGTGGTCTGTGCAAATAGATAGACAGGTTTTGAGATATCGATTTTTGAAAAATCATCAGGACCGGAAACTATTATCCCTTCATTGTTTATCTGGCCTAGAAGACCAATAACTTCAGCATGCCCGGGTTTCCCGAATATTACAACCTGACCATCACCTTCCTTAGTCCTGAGCCAGGTTTCTCGTATCTTGGATTGAAGTCTCTTAACAATCGGACATGTGGCTTCAATAATTGTAAGGTTATTCTTTTCTGCGATTTTGTAAGTTTCCGGAGGTTCTCCATGAGCCCTTATAAGTACTTTGCAGTTTTTAAGTTTTCCGAATTCCTCATGATTTATCGATACGAGTCCCAGTAATGAAAGACGGTCAACTTCCTTATCATTATGAACGATCGGCCCTAAAGAAAAAACTTTTTCACCATTCAAAAGAGCCTTTTCTGCTATTTCAACAGCATTTTGAACGCCAAAACAGAAGCCCGATTGTTTGTCTATCTCAACTACCATTTCTTACTTTATCAATAATCACCTTTACCCATACCATTTGTTCATCCACTGTCATCCGGCTGTTATCAAGAATAATGGCATCATCTGCTCTCCTCAAAGGACTGATATCCCTGTTTTCATCAGCAATATCACGTGCTATTATTGTTCTTTTGATCTCTTCAAAATCGATGTTTATTCCTTTAGCTTTTAACTCATTATGTCTCCTGTGTGCCCTGATATCGACTGAAGCGGTCATAAAAATCTTTATATCCGCATCAGGAAAAACAACCGTCCCTATATCCCTGCCATCCATTACAATTCCTTTGGAAATCCCTATTTGTCTCTGCAATTCTACCATCCGCTGACGTACTTCTGCTATCTGACTTATCCTGCTGACATATGACGTGACATCCATATTTCTTATTTCCTTCTCAACATTTTCGGAATTAAGAAAAGTTTCATATTCATTTATGTCGGGATTAAAAACAAAATCGATATGAATATCTTTAAGTTCCGAAAGTATGCCTTCGATATTCATTGATGTTACACTTATAAATTTTCTGCGCATACAATAAAGCGTAACAGCACGATACATTGCTCCGCTATCGATGAAGATATAATTAAGCTCTTTTGCAATTAATCTCGCGAATGTGCTTTTTCCGCATGAGGAGTAACCATCAATGGCTATAATCAGTCTTTTATTCATGTTGTGTTAGTCTTTTCCCTTTGTGTTACTTGTTTTCCCTTTGTGACCTTTTGTGGTTAAAGGCTATTAAAAATTCACCACAAAGGTACATAAAGGTAATCACTAAGGAACACAAAGGAGTTATCGCGTATCAGAATGCATCCTCTTAAAAATTTAAGAAACTATTTTATGCTTAATTTGCTTCTTTACCCCCTTTCTTATCCCGCTTAGGCGGGATGACAGCTCACTCCTCCCCCCTTGGGGGAAGGTTGGGAAGGGGGTAATAAACTTGAAAATTATAATTATCTATATTATCTATTTTCTGTTTTTTTTGTAGATCAGATCCGGTCTTAAAATCACAGAGATATTATTTGAAGAACCTGCAAGATGATATGTTGCCCTTCCAAATTCAATATTCATGAATGATGTATTTATTCCAAATCCCCATGAAAATCCCACAGTTGAAACTTTAGATTCAATTTCCAGCTCCCTTCTCCTCTGGTAGTTATAACCTGCACTGATATAAAAGTTTTTATGTGGAATAAGTTCTACTCCAAGTATAACATGTCTCATAGTATTCTCGAAGAAACCCGATGATGTTTTAACATCTTTATTATACTGGTATGTAAGATCAAATTTTTCGAGATGTCTGAGTGTGAGTGAAAAGCGGAATGGAGCATGTGGGAGCCTTTGCGACAAGCCGGCCTGAATTTCAAATGGCAGATCCTGCCGCGCTTCACCGGCATAGGTTGTGACTTCATAACCAAGATTTTTGATTACCAGTCCGGCAGAAAAAAGATTTATTCTGTTGTGCCACGATGCTCCAAAGTCGAATGCAAAACCTATTGAGTTATATTTCTCAAGCTGCGATAAGACTGGCTTAAATATGACGCCGACGGTGATCAGCGAATCGATTTCACGTGAATAAATAATTGGCAAAGAATATTCAGCTGCTTTGAAACTTCCTGTAATATTTCCAGATACATCTGTTTCAGTAAATGAACCATAATTAAGGTATGTCAGCCCTGCGGCAAAATTTCCTTTTATACCGAATGATTTTGAATACATGGCCAATCCGTAATTGATTCCTGCGAAATAATTCACAAAATTTAATGCAAGACTATTATTCATTCCTGAATTAAGAAGGGCGGGATTGTGATACGAAAGATTCAGATCGTTTCCCTGCAATGAAACATTTGTACCTCCAAGCGATGATACGAGACCGGAATGAGTCAGATTAAGAAATTCGTATACATTATCGCCTCCCGTTTGTGAAAAGCAGGGTGATGTAATCACAAGGAAAAAGGAAAAAATCAGGGCCTCTTTTTTCATGAAAATTGAAACACATCAAATATAGTTTGATTTTTTTAACCACACATCCCCTGCCGCCTCTTCGACCTAAAATTACTAAATAGAAGTTGGGCGGCTGGAAATGTCACGCAGTTTTGCCTGTAAATGCAAGAGCTTCTCCTATATTTTTGTTTTTCCCGTTCAGCTGCGACATAAAAAGTCCGGCAATTACAATGGCCATTCCTGTAATATTCTGAAAAGTAAGTTCCTCACCAAGAAGCCAGAACGAAAATAACGCAGTGAATACCGGGATACAATTTGAAAATACATTTGCTTTAGTGATCCCCATATCCTTCACTGAGTAAGCAAAAAGTATAAAGGCCCCGCACGAACACAGAAATGCGAGTTCAATTATCGGTTTGAACATGTTAAAAGTAAAAGATACAGACATGAATTGTTTAAAATCGAAGATCAGAAAGAGTGGCAGAAACAGAACCGCTCCGATAATATTCTGAACATTAACTATATAAACCGGAGAATAGGTACCGACAAGCCTGCTAAGAGTGAGATTGTAACCAACTGCAGACAACACTGCGAGTATCAGAAATCCAAGGCCGTTGATATTAAAAGAAAGACTGCCATCGCGGTTTATAATAAATACCAGGACTCCAACAAAAGACAGAATTATTCCGGCATAATTAATGATTTTCAGCTTCTCCTTAAATATTAACCATGCGCCAATTGTTGCAACAACAGGAATTGTGGATATCATTACAGAACAGACAGTTGCTGACACATATGTGAGACCAAAACTCTCACCCAGAAAATAAAAGAAAGGTTCAAATACTGCCAGCATAAGGAAAAGTTTCCGGTCCGACTTTTTAATTTTCATATAATTTTTGGTCACAACGAGAAAAACAGTCATTATTACAACTGAAAACAACAACCTGATAAAGACAATTGTAATGGGATGGAATGTCTTATTCGCGTCCTTGAACCAGATGAATGAAAATGCCCAGAAGATCATTGACAAAACAACTGCGGAATACGTCTTAATTTTCTTATTCAAATCTTGCTTGTTATAAATCGGTTTGGCGCTGCGAATTTATATCTAAAATTGGATATAGGATAATGTTTCCTCAATTTTAGATAAGATGTTTAACCTCTACAATGTAAAAAAACAGGCAATAATTGTTTCCTTTATGCCCTACGGGCAATCCAATTGTATGATTTTTCGCCGTAGGCGATAAAGTATTGTTGATACATATTATTGAGTGAGTTTATTCCTTTCCTCGTAAAGGATAAACATTTAAGATTAATAAAATCAGGATTATGAAAAGCCGATCTCTTTCGAATTCAATAAAAATATAGCAATTATCAATAAACTAATTATAAGAAAAAGAAGGAGTTAGGTTTTAAATTTATTTCGAATATATGCTAAGTATGATATTTGCCTGATTTGATAGTGAATCATAAATTATTATATTTGCCGCCTCAAAGGTTGAAATGATTCTATTAAACAATTTGTAACAAATAAACTAAAAACTCAATTTTAGATGAAAATCCTGGTTTGTATCAGTAATGTTCCCGACACAACAACGAAGATTAAATTTGCCGAAGGAAATACTTCAATTGACACCACCGGAATTCAATGGGTTATTAACCCATGGGACGAATTGTCTCTTACACGCGCTCTCGAGCTGAAAGATGATCCTTCCAGCGGTATAAAATCAGTAACCGTTATTCATGTCGGCCCGGCAACAGCAGAACCAACAATCCGTAAAGCTCTTGCAATCGGAGCCGATGATGCAATTCGGGTAAATGCAGTTTCGTCTGATGCGTGGTTTGTTGCTGCACAGATTGCCGAAGTTGTTAAAAAGGAGCAATTTGATGTAATAATGTGCGGAATAGAATCAAGCGATTATAATGGTTCTGTGGTTGGAGGTATGATCGCCGAGTTTTTAGGTATACCATCTGTTTCAGCCGTTTCTAATCTGAAATTTGAAAATGGTCAGCCTGTAATGACACGGGAAATTGACGGCGGGAAAGAATCGGTAACTGTACCTGTTCCGTTTGTAGCTATCGTTCAAAAAGGAATCGCAAAAGAACCAAGGATAGCCGCTATGCGTGGCATCATGCTTGCCCGTACCAAACCGGTGAAACTCATTGAACCTGTTGTAATTGAACCCCTAACCCAGATAATGGACTTTGAAAAACCTGTCCCACGTGCTGCATGTAAATATATCGATGCAGATAATCCTGCACAGCTTCTTGATCTTTTGCAGAATGAGGCAAAGGTAATCTGAGAAATAATTACTAACCTAAACAAAACAATATGTCAGTATTAGTATATACCGAAAACTGGGATGGAAAATTCAAGAAACTTTCATTCGAACTCGTATCCTATGCAACAGGAGTTGCTAAAATGCTTAATACATCAGTAACAGCTGTTTCAATCGGGAAAGTTGAAAACGACGAACTTAACAAACTCGGAAATTACGGGGCAGCAAAGATCATCAACATAAATAATGAAAAACTTGCAACTCTTGATAACCAGGCATATGCAGGTGTAATTGCTGAAACAGCAGTAAAGGAAAATGCAACTGTTATAGTTATTTCCAATAACAATTCCGGTAAAGCAATTGCTCCCCGATTGTCAGTGCGTCTTAAAGCAGGTGTAGGTTCAGGCGTTAGCAGACTTCCATTAAGCCTTAATCCGTTTACTGTTTATAAAAGGACATATTCAGGCAATGCCTATGCTCACCAGGCTATTAAGTCTGAGATAAAAATTATTACACTGGCGCAAAATTCGTTTGACGTAATTGAGACTAAAGTCAATCAGGTAATAGAAAATTACAGTCCTTCTGTTGATCCTTCACTGATAAAAACTGTGGTAAAAGATGTTCAGAAACAATCAGGAAAAATTTTGCTTACTGATGCTGACATAGTTGTTTCAGGAGGGAGAGGAATGAAATCACCCGATAACTGGCCGCCTCTTATTGAATTTGCAAATCTTCTTGGCGCTGCAACAGCTTGTTCCCGACCAGTATCAGATGAGGGATGGAGACCTCACGAAGAACATACAGGGCAAACCGGAAAGATCATTGCGCCTAACCTTTATATTGCAGTAGGGATATCAGGTGCAACACAACATCTGGCAGGCATAAGCTCATCAAAATATATTGTTGCAATAAACAGCGATAAAGATGCTCCGATTTTCGAAGCAGCGCAGTATGGTATAGTTGGTGATGCAATGAAGGTTCTGCCTAAACTTGTGGAAGCGGTAAAAGAAATAAGGAAATAATATTAATATTTTTTGCCACGAAGGCGCAAAGGCGCTAAGAAATAATGGAAAAGCTTCTTTCAATTGAAGAGGAAAAAATTGGAAAGCAAATTGTTAATGCATCCTTTATCGTGCATAAAACTTTGGGTCCTGGTCTGTTGGAAAAAGTATATGAGGTTTGTTTAAGTCATGAATTAAAAAAGGCAGGATTTAATGTTGAAAGGCAATTGGATATTCCCATTGTATATGATGGGATTACATTCGAGGAAGGATTGAGACTTGATTTACTGGTAGAGAACAAAGTAATTATTGAATTGAAAGCAGTCGAACTTGTAAATCCCGTCTGGGAAGCTCAAATTATTAGCCACTTGATGCTTACAGGTAAAAGGCTGGGGTATCTTATTAATTTTAATGTACCACTTATAAAAGATGGAATTCGCAGATATGTCAATACCCGTTAAACTTTGCGTCTTTGCGTCTTTGTGGCAAAAAAAATAAGAAGAGGAGACTAGAATTATGACGAAACAGATAATATTTTCTCTGACACTACTTATAACCCTGGGTGTGTTTACTTACACCACCTTAAGGATTATCAGTTTTTTCAGACTTACAAGGCCTGCATTTCCGGTCAGGGATTTCGGTAAGAGGTTCGGAGTAATGATGAAGGTTGCATTTGGCCAGACAAAGATCTTCCGCAAACCCGTAATTGGCTTTTTTCACGCACTCGTATTCTGGGGATTTTGTGTCATAATTTTCGGTAGTCTTGAAATGGTCATCGACGGACTCACTGGTTCGGACAGAGTTCTCAAAGCACTTGGACCTGTATACAATATTATAATGGCATCGGGCGATATCTTTGCCTTACTGGTAGCAATTTCAATAGTCATTTTTCTAAGCCGGCGGATCTTTTTCCATATAAAAAGATTCGAGGGCATTGAAATGAAAAAGATGACCCATATCGATGCCAACATTGCCCTTTCAATAATCCTTTTATTAATGGTTTCGTTGCTCGCAATGAATATTGGGTATGTTGAATATAAAACACTTACCGGAGAAGCATCTGTAGGAGTCTTCCCTGTCAGCATACTAATTTCACATTTTATTACCAGTGGTAATTCAGAAAATTTCAAATTATTATATGAAGTTTCATGGTGGTCGCATATACTTCTGATCTTCTTCTTTGCCAATATGTTACCATATTCCAAGCATTTCCATGTATTCATGTCGGTACCGAATGTATTTCTGTCGAGACTTGACCCGCTTGGCAAGCTTCCGAACATGGATAATATTACAAGGGAGGTAAAACTGATGCTCGATCCGAACACTGCTTTTGCTCCGGCAGCCAGCGATACTCCACCTGAAAGATTCGGAGTAAAAGATGCAGAGGATGCTTCATGGAAAAACTATTTTGATTCTCTTGCCTGCACACAATGCGGCAGATGTACTTCCGTTTGTCCGGCAAATATTACAGGAAAAAAACTATCCCCGAGGAAAGTGATAATGGATCTCAGGGCCAGGATGAATGAAAAAGGTCCTCTGATGGTAAAAAACGGGAGAGATTTCAATGATAACCGTTCTCTTTTGAGAGATTTCATTTCAGAAGAAGAGCTGTGGGCCTGTACAACCTGCAACGCTTGTGCAAAAGAATGTCCGATAAACATAAACCATCCGACACTGATTGTCGATATGAGAAGATATCTTGTGATGGAAGAGGCATCTGCTCCGAAAGATATAAAAGCTTTATTCAGCAATATTGAAAATAACGGAGCTCCGTGGCAATATTCTGCTGAAGACAGGATGAATTGGGCAAAAGATTTAGAAATGAATATTAAGATGACCCCCTTCCCAACCTTCCCCCAGGGGGAAGGAGTGGATCTATCTTTTCCCCCGTGGGGGAAATAAGAAAGGGGGTAATAAAAGAGAAGAATTAAAAAAGAAAAGTCGAAATTCAGTATAAAAAATATAAATATATGGAAACCCGGAAAATTGACGTACCTGTAATGGCTGATCTCTTTGCAAAAGGAGAGAAACCTGAATACTTATTCTGGGTGGGTTGTGCCGGAGCTTTCGATGACAGATACAAGAAAGTAGTAAAAGCATTTGCAAAGATACTTACTCATCTAAACGTTAGTTATGCTGTTCTCGGGAAAGAAGAGACATGCAATGGCGATCCTGCCAGAAGAGCCGGGAATGAAATGCTATACCAGATGCAGGCTCTTCAGCTTATTGAGATCTTCAAAATATATGAAGTAAAAAAAATCATTACGATCTGCCCCCATTGTTTTAATATTTTTAAAAATGAATATCCCGATCTCGGCGGTAATTATGAAGTAATCAATTATCTGCAGTTTCTGAATAGGAATATTGAAGCCGGAAATCTGAAAATAGACAGTGATTCATTAAAAAACATCACAATAACCTATCACGATCCTTGTTATCTTGGGAAGAGCAAATGAAATTTATGATGAACCCAGGAATATCCTCAGTAAACTTACCGGCAATGTTGTTGAAATGCACAGAAATAAAAGCTTTTCTTTGTGCTGTGGAGCAGGTGGTGCCCAGATGTTTAAAGAAGCAGAAAAAGGCAATAAGGAAGTATTTATTGAAAGAACAGAAGATGCTCTCGAAACCGGCGCTGAGGTGATTGCTTCCGCCTGTCCTTTTTGCATGACTATGCTTACAGATGGTCTGAAGTATAAAAACAAAGAACATGAGATCAGGAATCTCGACATTGCTGAACTAATTGCACAATCGATCGATTTATAAGGAAGTCCAAATAATTATATGAAAAAAATGGAAAATATTAAACTCTTGAAAAGCGGTGAATTTCTGGTTAACGATGTTGAATCGAAAGATGTTTTTATTCCTGAAGAATTCAATGAGGAACAGAAAATGATTGCTCAGACCTGTAAAGATTTTCTTGAAGCCGAAGTTTATCCCAATCTTGAGCAAGTTGAGAAAAGCGACCGTGGCCTGATGAAAAGCATGCTAAAAAAATCAGGTGAGCTTGGTTTGATGGGTATCTCAATACCTGAAGAGTTCGGCGGTTTCGGACAATCGTTCGTAACACAGATGCTGGTAGCAGAAACAACCGGTGCAGGATATTCATTCTCAGTTGCTTATATGGCACATTGCGGTATCGGAACGCTTCCTATAATGTATTATGGAACAAAAGAACAGAGAGAGAAGTATGTTACAAAACTGGCATCAGGGGAATTAATCGGCGCTTATTGTCTTACTGAACCGGGTGCGGGGAGTGATGCAAACTCAGGCAAAACAAATGCAAAATTAAGCGAGGACGGAAAACATTATATCCTTAACGGACAGAAAATGTGGATCACAAATGCAGGATTTGCTGACACACTTGTTGTCTTTGCAAAAATTGATGTTGACAGGGTACTCAGTGCATTTATCGTTGAAACAAAATTCCCCGGTGTCGTAATAGGTCCTGATGAGCATAAGATGGGAATTAAAGGTTCTTCAACAGCTCAGATATATTTTAATGATGTAAAAGTTCCGGTTGAAAACCTGCTTGGAAAAAGAGGCGAAGGTTTCAGGATAGCGCTCAGCATTCTCCATATGGGTCGTCTTAAACTTGGAGCAAATGTTATAGGCGCTGCTAAAAAAACTATCAACGACACGGTCAAATATGCTAACGAAAGAAAGCAGTTTGGAGTCCTTATTTCTACTTTTGGGGCTTTGAAACACAAGATGGCTGAACAGGTTATCCGTTTATTCGCTTCAGAATCAGCTGTATATAGGGTTAGTAGCGATATCGATACCTATTTGAAGAGTCTGATTGCAGATTGCGGTGATTATGGCAGGGCATCGATAGAAGCCATCAGCCATTATGCGGTTGAGGCAGCAATACTTAAAGTTGTCGGATCCGAAATGCTTGATTTTGTTGCTGATGAGGCAGTTCAGATCCATGGCGGAATGGGTTATTCAGCTGAGATGGCAGTAGAAAGAGGCTATCGCGATTCAAGGATTAACAGGATATTTGAAGGCACAAATGAGATAAACCGTCTTCTTGTTGTTGATACTGCAATGAAACGCTCTATGAAAGGCGACTTCGATCTTTTCGGTGAAGCTGAAAAACTTTTTAATAATCTGGAAAATTTAAACGGTGTCGCGAAAACCGGAGAGAGCTTTTTTGAACAGAAAAGGAGATACATTAAAAACTTTAAAAAAGCTACTCTTATTTGTATTCATGGTGCATCAAAATCATTCGGCAAAGGACTTATTAATGAACAGGAAGTTCTGAATAATATTGCTGAAATGATGATGGAAACATATGTGTCTGAATCACTTGCATTAAGGGTCGAAAAAATGAGCAGTCAGAATGGCACCGGAACTATCTATAAAGATATGCTGGATGTCAATGTATTTGATACAGCAAGCATCATCAGAAAATCAGCCCTCGAAGCAATTGGTTCATTTTCTACTCCTGAAAACTGTGCTCAGCTGATTAAAGCAATTGACCTCCTTTCATGTGTTGAATGTGTGAATGTAAAAGACGCCAGAAGAAGGATCGCAGATAAGCTTATAGAAGACAACGCTTATAAGTTCTGATATTCGTCAGATTAAAAAAATTAAAAAGGAGGCTTCAGATGAAGCCTTTTTTTTATAGTTGATAATCATTTTTTTCATTGGTTCCGTCAAAATATATATCATTTATACGAATGATAAAAATCAATTTTATACGTGATAAAGAGCATGCCAAATCACTAATTTTGTGACAGATAAAAAGCTCCCTGTAAGGATAATCAGATATCTTTGTGAATACTTTAACAATAACTAAAAATATGAATCTAAAATTGATAAGGATCAGGTTTATTTTTGGTGCCCTGGTTCTGATTGCAGCGATAGGGGGATTAACCTCTTGTGAGAAAGTTTCTTATGCTCCTCCTGCTGTTGATCCATCAGCTACCTGGCATTTTCAAACTGATATCCAGCCTATATTTACAGCCAACTGTATCGCCTGTCATAACGGGGTAAGATTACCCGATCTTAGATCAGGGAAATCATATCTTTCTCTTACAAAAGGTGGATATGTAAATCTGCCAGCTTCGACCAGCCGGCTCTATATCAGAATAACAACCGGCGATCATATTCCAAGAACAACCGATGCTGATAAACTAAAAATTCTCTATTGGATAACCCAGGGAGCAAAAAATAATTAATAAATATTCAAATTGTAATCTGATAAAACCTAAAATATGAAAAAGTTCTTAATCATTTTGAGTCTATCCTTCTTCATTACTTCCCTCTTCGCCCAGCAAGATACTACTCAGACTAATGAAAAATCCAAGCCGGTAAGATTCACTTTCGGCACAGGTATACTCATAGAAAACCAAACAATTGCAACACCTTTCAAAGGTCAGTTGGAAATGGAAATACATCACCGTTTCGCAATGATCAAAAACTATCACGACCTGTTTGGAATTTATGGTTCGGCAAATACCAGGATTGGTCTGAATTATGGAATTACCGACCGGCTGATGATTGGTGTTGGTACAACCAAGGACTATCAGCTTCAGGATATTCAGTGGAAATATCAGATACTTCAGCAAACTGAGGATAACAGAATGCCATTATCCGTTGCTTATTATGGCAATTTTGTAATAGACCTGAGGTCTAAAGATGCATTTGGTCCAGCAGCTTCGTACAAAGATATTCACAGGCTTTCATACTTCACACAAATAATTATTGCAAGGAAACTTACTGATAAAATCTCGCTCCAGGTAGCTCCTTCACTTACTTATTATAACTCTGTACCACAAACTTCTGATAGTACAGGTTATAAGAATCTTAACCTCGGTTTATCTGCAGGTGCACGCATTAATGTATTCGGAAACCAGTCACTGATACTGGAATATGACCAATTGCTTACCAAGCAAAATATTGATGTCCAGCCTAAACCAAACCTTGGTATTGGATGGGAAATTGGTACAGCAACCCATACTTTCCAGATCTTCGCAACCAATTATAATCAGATCATTAACCAGAGAAACCTGGTTTTTAATACCAATGATTTCAAAAAAGGTGAGTATCTTATAGGTTTTAATATTACGATCAGATTCTAAAACGGTTTGGTAATCAGATATGAAATTATTTATATTCAGGTTATTCATCCTGTCGGTTCTCTTTAATTTGTTTTATCTTTCTTCATCAGGAGCAGCCTGGACTAAAAATGAAACCAATAAAGTTCAGGACTCAACGTTATTTGTTTCAAAGTTTGATTCTCTGAATAATCGCTGCTTCAAATGCCATGGACAGCAGAGATACGAGTACACAAATGAATCATTAGCGAAAGTGGTCAGGGGCAATATGTGTTCCGACAGGATAGTTCATAAAAGTGAATTTTATTCATCTAACCACCGAAGTTTCAGTTGTACCGACTGCCATTCTGATGAGTATGCAAAATTTCCGCATTCAGGAGAACTGAGAATGGAACAAAAATATAACTGTATCGATTGTCATGGAGGGGATGCAAAGTTTGCGAAATATCATTTTGAGGAAATCGATTCCGAATACAGGCAGAGTATCCATTTCAAGATGGAAGATCAGGGATTTACCTGCTGGAAATGTCATAATCCTCATACCTATAAAATAACTGTCAGAAACAGCACGAATCTTAAAGCCACAATTGAATATGATAATGCTATTTGTCTGAATTGTCATTCGGATTACAGCAGATTTCAGCTTGTAAGCGACAGAGCCGAAATTAACCTTATCCAGAAGCACGACTGGCTGCCTAATCAGGCTTCACATTTTGCGAATGTAAGATGCATTGAATGTCATACAAAAATCAATAACAATATACCTGTATCCCATCTGATCCTGCCAAAAGAACAGGCTGTAAGAAGATGCAATGAATGTCATTCGAAAAACTCAATACTCATGGCTTCACTTTATAAATTCGAATCAAAAGAACAGCGACGTGATGGATTTTTCAACGGAATTATTCTTAATGCTTCTTATGTGATAGGAGCAAACCGTAATGAATATCTTAACATGTTAAGTTTGATTATCTTTGTTATTGTAATAGGAATAGTAGCTGTCCATATCGCATTCAGAATAAGAAATAAATATAAAAAATAAAAAGAAATATGTATCTCTACCCAAAATGGATAAGGCTCTGGCATCTGATAAATGCCATGATGTTTATAATTCTTATTATTACCGGGGTAAGTATGCAGTATACCGATAAAACAAATGCCGCTTATATTGTTGGTTTCGCCAAGGCGGTAAAGTGGCATAATTTTGCTGCCATTATACTTGTTTTTAATTACATTTTCTTTGTTACAGGTAACCTCCTCACAAGTAACGGCAAATATTACCGTCTCCGGGAAAAGCATTTCATTGCAAATCTTGTCACTCAGTTTAAATTTTACGCAAGCGGAATGTTCAAAGGTGAAAAACATCCTTTCCCTGTTACCGAGGAGAGAAAATTTAACCCCCTTCAAAAAATAACCTATGTTCTCGCTTTGTACCTGGCTCTGCCATTACTGATAATTTCCGGGATTGGTTTGTTGTTGCCCGAGATCACAATTAAAACTTTTTTCGGTGTCAGTGGTTTAATATTGACTGATATACTCCATATTTCAATGGGATTCCTGTTATCGATATTCATGATCATTCATATTTATACCTGCACACTAGGACACAAACCGACATCTCTTTTCAGAGGAATAATAACCGGTTATCATGTTTCCGACGAAGAATAATTCGGATATGTTTGATATTGGCACTATTGTTGAACTATATAAATACTGACAATTATTGTTGAACTAAAATATAGAATTATGAAAAGTCGCAAATTAATACTGGCCGGTTCGGCGGCTATGCTTATGAGTATGTCTTTAATGGCTCAACCAAAACCTTGGGTTGTTCCTGCTGATTACAAGACTAAGAAAAACCCTGTTGCTGTCAGTGATGCCAGTAAAAAAGCGGGATTGACTGTGTATACAAAAAATTGTGCATCATGCCATGGAAAAGCTGGTCTGGGCGATGGCGTAAAAGCCAGATCTCTTAAAGATTTCCCGGGTGATTTTTCAAAAGCTGCATTTCAGAGCCAAAGTGATGGTGATATTTTCTACAAAACAAAATTCGGAAGGGCTGAAATGCCAAAATATGATGGTAAGCTTACCGACGAGGATATCTGGAATTCTGTTGTTTATATGAGGACTTTCAAGAAATAATTCGAATATCGCAATCAACATCCTCTTTGAGAGGATTAACAATAAACTTAAAATTTAACTTATGAGAACAAAGAAGCTATTTTTAGTGAGTGCAGCATGCCTGGTTCTGAGTGCAGCATTAGTTGCTCAGCCTAAGCCTTGGGTTGTTCCTGATAATTTTAAATCGATGAAGAACCCTGTAGCAAAAAGCGAAGCCAGTACAAAAGCCGGTATGGCTGTTTATACAAAGAACTGTGCCTCTTGTCATGGAAAAACCGGAGCCGGTGATGGTGTAAAAGCAAGATCTATTAAAACCAATCCCGGTGATTTTTCCAAACCTGTATTTACCAGTCTTACAGATGGTGAAATTTTTTACAAGACAAAAAACGGAAGAGGTGACATGCCTAAGTACGATGGTAAACTGACTGATGATGAGATATGGAATACAGTTAATTACCTGAGGACATTTAAGAAGTAAAAAAGATTAAAAAAGTATTTTTTGAAGAGGCTGGACTTTTTAGTTCAGCCTCTTTTGTTTAAAAAAAAATCCCCCCAGTTTGGCTGCTGAGGGGAGTAAAGTGAAATAATATTTCGAAGCAAACCCTTACGGAAGAACTGCAATTGAGTTAGTTAATAAAGTTGTAGTATATGCAGTATTATGTATACCAAGGCTGAACTCCCTTAGACAAAGCTGGAAATTGATAATTGCTCCCATCTGTGCATTTGTCAAAGTAAGCTTTGGTAAAGTGCTGTTATAAGTGATCTGAGCAGCTGTAAATCCTGATGTGCTTGTAGACTGGAACATCGTTGCATTATCTACACTGCCTGTCGGATTATTGATCGGGTCATACATATTCAGATATCCGTCATAATTGTTGGTTGTGAGGCCGGCCCATAGATTGCTTGTTGCATCTGAATTTCTGTTCAGGATATCAACACCACCTTCATTTAATTTAGCAGCAAGCTGATCGAGAAGCGCTTTTGTGTTGTCTCTGGTTTGTTTCCAGTATTTTGAAGTCGTTGAGGCAGAGATTGGATTTGCAGCATGGCAACCTGCAACATTACATCCGTTAAAGTTACCCTGAGCAGAGAATGTGTGTCCGCCAGCTCTTCCTGACATAGGCGCCATATGGCAATCCTGACATGAAGCAACTGTAGCATGAGCTGAACTTGTATATCCGGTTCCAAACTCAATGCCACCTTTACCTGCTACTATTGCACCTACGGTACCATAATGGGTATGAGTTCTGTAACCTGGTTTCAGAACATTTAAGCTATTTGCCTGAGCAGCGCTATAGAAAACTGCAGTAGGATTACTTACCAGACCAGCGTAATTCAGAACGTTTTTATCGGTGTTCGAATTTGTGAACGGACGAGGCTGATGGCATTTTAAGCAGAGATTACTCTTACTGTCATCCTGTTGAAGGTCCATTGTTGTTGCCCCGCCTGTAAAGGTCATAGAAACAGGTGCAGTTGTTGTTAATGGCATAAAATCATCATGGGTATAAGTCGTGTGAAGCCTGTCATGGCACATTGTGCAACGCATTGCTCCATAGGCTTTGTCAGGTGATGCTGCGTAAAGGTTTGAATAGGAAGTGGCAGGAGGCACAATCGCAAAAGCTGAAGAAACATTGTTTTTAACTACATACTTAAATGCTTCTGCATCGTGACAGGGTGAGCATCCCGTATTCCCGGCTTCTTCAAAAGCCACCGTTCCATAGGAGTGTTTTGATAATTCAAATTGTGTACTCACCGAGTCAACTCCTGCGGAATTGTGACATTGAGTACATGATTCATTTGCATCTTTCCCTGCAGGGCCGGCAGGACCTTCACAAGCTGCAACAAGGAATCCTGTGGTAAAAATCACTGCGAACAGTCTGATCAAGCTTTTCATATTTTGGTTAATTTTTTAATTAGGTTTTAGGAAGGCAAGTTATACATATTGATCTGTTATTCTGTTAACAGATATTATGCTATTTATGTTGTATTATATTGATAGATATAGCACATCTCAATGATAAATATCAATTAATAGAGTGATATTTATTATTTTTGCAAAGTGTCGTGGCATTAATAACCTATTTTTAAAACCTCAAATAGTCCAAAAATGTCTGCTGTTAATCTAAAAATTTGTATCGAAGACTGCACCTATGGCTGGAAGAATTTTAGTCTTCTGACCAGGGAGGAACAGAACCTTGTAAACGAAAACAGATACGAAGCAACATTTAAACCCGGTGAGATTATCATTAAGCAGGGATCTCCTGCTTCAAACGCGTTGTTTTTGTCATCAGGTATGGCAAAAACCTATATCGAAGGCCTTAACGGTAAAAATTTTATCATGAGCATCGTTCAACCCGGCCGGCTGATATTAGGTCCCGGCGCATATGTCGATTCCCGTTACACTTATACCGTTGCAGCAATCTCTGCAGTTAAGGCATGCTTTATTGATTTTGATATTTTCAGGCAACTCGTCAGGACAAACGGGATATTTGCCGAGAGTCTTCTGGAAGATATAAGCAACAAATCTCTTGTTTCGCTCAGGCAAATGGTCAATCTCTCTCAAAAGAAAATGCCCGGAAGACTCGCCGATGCTTTACTCTATTTTGCAGATGTCGTGTTCAAGAACGATGAGTATGAAATGATACTTACCCGGCAGGAACTTGGAGAGATGACAAATATGGCCAAGGAATGTGTCGTAAGGATCCTTAAGGATTTTGAAGATTCTTCAGTCATCTCCTCAAACTCCTCAAGGATAAAGATACTTGACAGGGAGCGACTTCTTACAATATCCGTAAAAGGCTAAAAATTAGCATAATGCAGTTTATTTATATTTTTAAATTATTATTCATATGAAGTTTGTCAAATTCCTTTTTTCCCCGCTTTTCATGGGTATATTATTTGTTGTATTCGCACTTTCAATGGCAGTTGCAACTTTCGTTGAGAATGATTTAGGTACAGCAGCCGCTTATAATCTGGTATACAATGCAAAATGGTTCGAGCTGATTTTATTGCTTCTTGCGGTTAATCTTGTCGGACAGGTATTTCAACCAAAAACTACTCAGAAAAGAAAAGCTTCCGGTTGCCCTGTTCCATCTCTCTTTTATTCTGATGCTTATTGGCGCAGGAATAACCAGATATTTTGGCTGGGAAGGGACAATTCACATCCGCAATGGCCAGGACCAGAATCAATGTTCTTCAAATGATAAATTTATAGGATACTCTGTAAAAGATAAAAACGGTGCTGTTATTACCAGCAACAGCCAGAAATATTCCATGACCGGCGGTTCGTCTGATAATTTTAAAAAATCTGTCAGAATCAACGGGAACGAGTACCAGATAATTCTTGCCCGTCTAATTCCGAATGCTACTGAAAGCATAACTGATAGCCCCCAGGGAGAACCGGTTGTTTCATTGATAGTTACGAACATGATGGAAAGAGATAACCTTATCCTTAGAAAGGGAGAAACAAAAACCTCAAACGGGATCACTTTTGAGTTCGGAGCAGGTAAGCCTGCCGATGTAAACATTTCTGTCGATTCCGGTAAGTTCTACATATCATCAGGCTTAGATATCGGCATTATGAGTATGATGACCCAGGAAGTTACAAAACAGGAAAAGGGGAGACCATTGGAGCTGAAACCTATGGAGATACTGAGTGTAAATAATATCAAGATAGTGCCCCAGAAAATGTCACTGTCGGGTGTTACAAAAGCTGTTGCTGTTAAACCCGAGGAACAAACCACAGGTCTCAACGCTTTTATTTTTCATTTGATAAATGGCAATAAATCAGCTACTTTATATTTATGGGATAAAGAATCAGAAAGCGGTTCCGTCGCTTCAGCTTCATGTGAATTTGAAGGGAATAATTTTGAACTGAATTATGGTCCGAAAGCGACAATTCTTCCTTTCACAATTAAACTGAATAAGTTTATTCTTGAACGATATCCCGGATCTGCGAGTCCTTCAGGTTACAAGAGTGATGTAGTTATTATTGACAAGAATAATAATATTGAAAAGCCTTTCATGATTTTCATGAATAATATTCTAAAATATAAAGGCTACCGTTTTTACCAGTCATCGTTCGACCGTGATGAGCAAGGAACGGTACTTTCAGTGAACCACGATATGGCCGGAATGCTTGTGACCTACACAGGTTATGGTTTATTATTCTTTTTCATTCTGTTGTCATTATTGAGTAAAAATACGATGTTCAGGACTGTGACTGCCGGCCACTGGAATTCTGTGATAAGGAAAACAGTGACTGTTATAGCGCTTTTCCTGTTTATTTCGGGCGCAGGTAATATTTATGCCCAGAAACTGATTCCTGAAAAATCAGCAGCAATAGAATTTGGCAAAGTCCTCGTTCAGGATCAGAAGGGGCGGACAAAGCCACTTTTCACTTTAAGTAACGATATTCTGAGAAAGGTAACCAGGGAGAATGAATTCGAAGGATTGACATCCATGCAGGTATTTCTCGGCATATACCTCGATTTTAAAGACTGGAAGGATGTTCCCATGATACGGATCTCAGACAACGATTTACAAAAAACTCTGGGTATTAAAGGTAGGTATGCCGCATTTTCTGATCTGGTCAATCTCGATAATAACGGGACATACAAGATTTCCGAAGCGGTAAATACTGCATATTCAAAAGCGCCAAGCGAACGAAATAAAACCGACAAGGAAATAATGAAAGTCGATGAAAGGGTCAACATCATTTACATGATTTATAAAGGCGATTTCATGAAACTCCTTCCACTGCGCGATAGCACTCATACGTGGGTAACACCACAGGAAGCTTCGATAAAAGCCAATAAAGAGGATTCGCTTTTCCTTAAAAACATCATTCCTGTACTGTCAGATGCTCTGGAAACAAATAATACGGCAACAGTAAGTCAGTTGACAGAGTCAATATCCAATTACCAGAAAAAATATTCGCATTACTCTCTGCCATCTGAATCTAAAACAAAAGCTGAACTCTTATATTATCGTCTGGGGATTTTCGAACGACTGTTTCCTTTTTATGCAACAGTTGGCTTGATCATGCTTATCGGTCTTATAACAATGGTGATAAGTGGCAGAAAATCAACATCATTGTTTGTTAAGATCCTAAGTTCGTTGCTGTTTATCGGATTCCTCTTTCATACTTTCGGGATAGGTATGAGATGGTATATTGCCGGACACTCGCCCATGAGCAATGGCTATGAATCGATGGTTTTCATTTCATGGGCAACACTTCTGGCTGGATTCATTTTCAGCCGGAAATCTGCATTTGCACTTTCTGCGTCTGCGGTTCTTGCTTCAATGACACTGATGGTGGCTCATATGAGTTTTATGGATCCCGAGATTACAAATCTTGTTCCTGTTCTTAAATCCTACTGGCTCACATTGCATGTATCGGTAATAATCAGCAGTTATGGATTCCTTGGTGTCGGCGCAATACTTGGACTGATCACTCTTATCCTTCTGGCATTGTCAAAAGATAAAAACCGTGAGAGGATTTCCGACACAATAGATGAACTGACGGTTATCAATTTTAAAACTCTGACAATTGGTCTTTATCTTCTTACGATAGGAACATTTTTGGGAGCAATCTGGGCAAATGAATCGTGGGGGAGATATTGGGGATGGGATCCGAAAGAGACATGGTCGTTGATCACTATTATTATATATAGTATAGTAATTCACAGCAGGAGGATACCCGGAATGAAAGATATCTTCACATATAACCTGCTATCTCTCTTTGCCTTCTCTTCAGTTCTGATGACATATTTTGGAGTAAATTACTATCTGTCGGGAATGCATTCTTATGCTTCAGGTGAAGCTGCACCCATACCTTCTTTTGTGTATATTACAGTAATTGCATTAGCGGCTCTGTCATTTCTGGCGTATACAAAATACAAACCAGGTAAAGAATAAGCAGCATGATTTAACTGCCGTAATCAATTGCCGTCGGCTTAAGCCAACGGCAATTGATTAAAATCTCTTCCTGTATTCAGTAGGCGGAACACCGGTTATTTTCTTGAACTGTTTATTGAAATGACTTATATTATTGAACCCGCTGTCGAGACAAATCTCAAGTATACTCAGATCTTTATTCATAAGCAGCTTGCATGCAAGTTCTGTTTTGATCTGATTCAGATATTCAAACAGGGTGATCCCCATATTCATTTTAAAAAACCTGCACAGCGATCCTTCTGCCATACTGACAAGCGCTGCTAATTCACTGAGATCAATGTCTTCGCGATAGTTATTCATAAGGTATTCATGAATAGCCGCTATCCTTTTATTGCTTGTCGTGAATCGTTTGGCAAGGTACTCCCTGCTAGCAAGAGATTTGTTTGTTGTACTCTTCCCGATGATATCCATCAACTGAAAAAAATGAAGCATCCGGTCAAAACTTTTCAGATATGGCAGCTGCAACATGATTTCGCTCACTTCATTGAGGGTATTTCCTATGATCTGAATCCCTCGTTCGGACATTTCAAGCGCTTTTTTAATATTACTGATTTCAGGAAGGATCAGCAATTGCGGAGATAGTACATTTGAATTGAATTGCAGGAAAACCATCTCGAGAGTTCGCGCTGTCAAAGTTCTGACCTCCTTGTCAGCCAGCCATACATGCGGCAGTTTTGGGCCGATAAATACGAGGTCGCCAGGTTGAAATTCTTCAATGGAGTCAGCTACAATTCGTTTGCCGGAACCCTCGGTTATGAAGCTGATCTCATAATTATTGTGATAGTGCCAGCTGCTTTTTTCGAGGTTATCCTGAAATACTCCTATTGAAAATGATTCATCAGCTTTTACAGTTATTTTCTCAAATAAAGCCGGCATATGGTAATAAATTTACTGAAGCGAGGTTTAATGTTAATATAGCATCTAAATTAGTAAAAATTGATGTAGATAACCAAAAAGGCAGCCATTATTTTTGAAAACATATCATGGAATTTCATTGAGGTTGTATATGAAAGTTTCTAAAACAAAGACATATTATGAGTACTTCCAAAGCAAGGCTTATTGATTCTCTTAACCACCGGCAGCCCGATAAAATACCTGTTGACATCGGATCTACATCAGTAACAGGCATTCATATACTAGCGGTCGAAAATCTGAGAAAATATTATGGATTGGACAATCACCCGGTCAGGTTAATAGAGCCATATCAGATGCTGGGAGAGGTTGAGGATGATCTGGCAGAAATTCTTCACCTTGATATAGCAGGGATTCCTGCAAGAGGTTCTTTGTTTGGATTTCCCAATGAAGATTGGAAAGAATTCAGGACTTTCTGGGGACAGGAAGTTCTTGTTCCGGGGAAATTTATTACAGAGGTTGATTCTAATGGCGATCTGGTGATATTTCCTGAGGGAGACAAAGCAGCTGGACCAAGCGGGAAGATGCCTAAGGCAGGATATTTTTTTGATTCAATAATCCGTCAGGAGCCTTTCTCAGAGGAAAATTTAAACCCGGTTGATAATATTGAAGAATTCCAGCTTTTCACAGATGCAGACTTAAAGTACTGGTCTGATAACATCATGAAGCTGAAAGATTCGGGAAAAGGGGTTATAGCTAACTTCGGTGGGACAGGTCTCGGTGATATTGCACTGGTGCCTGCCCCTTTTCTCAAACATCCCAAAGGTATCCGTGATGTTACAGAATGGTATCTGTCAACATTAATGAGGCCTGACTATATAAAATTCATATTCGAAAAACAAGTTGAAATTGCAATTGAAAATTTCAGGAAGATATTTAAGATAGTCGGGAACGATATCGATGCAGTTTTTATTTGTGGTACTGATTTTGGAACACAGACTTCATCTTTCTGTTCGGTTGAAACTTTCGATGATCTGTATCTTCCGTGGTACAAAAAAATGACAGACTGGATTCATGAAAATACAACATGGAAGACCTTCAAGCACTCCTGCGGGGCTGTTGAGCCGTTTATGGAGAGCTTCATCAAAGCAGGTATTGACATTATTAATCCTGTCCAGATCAATGCATTCGGCATGAACCCGAAAACTCTCAAACAAAAATATGGTGACCGGCTTGTATTCTGGGGTGGAGGAATAGATACACAGAAAGTATTGCCTTTCGGAACTCCCTTGGAGGTGGAAGCGCAGGTAATCGAGCTGTGTGAGACATTCTCAGGTGATGGGGGTTTCGTATTTAATACAATTCATAATATACAGGCAAATGTTCCTGTTGAAAACATCGTTGCTATTTTCAAAGGCCTGCAAAAGGTCAATAACTATTAATCTGTTTGTTAACATAAATGTAGAATCACGATGCTTCGTGATTCAGAAACATTTTAATAAATGCGGAAATGAATGATATTTTAAATCAGATTTCGATTTGTGTGGAAGCTGGCAAGATAAACAAATCCTCGCCTTACCCGCCGGCTATGAAGGATCAGGATGGAGCTGACGAGCTTTCGAAAAAAGCTCTCCAGTTGGGATTTAAGCCTGATGAAATACTTGAAAAAGCATTGATTCCGGCAATGGCAAACGTGGGTAATAAATTCAGCCGCAAGGAGATATATGTTCCGCAGATGCTTATGTCAGCGAAAGCAATGGGTGGTGCAATGGTACACCTGAAGCCTTTTTTCCAATCGGGAGAAACCATGAGAAAGGGGACGTTTATAATAGGAACAGTAACCGGGGACCTTCACGATATCGGGAAAAACCTTGTTTCGATGATGGTCGAAGGCGGAGGCTGGGAGGTAATAGATCTGGGAGTTGACGTCAGCAGTGAGAAATTTCTTAACGCTCTCAAAGAAAAACCTGATGCTGTAGTTGGTCTGTCAGCCCTGCTCACAACTACAATGGAGAATATGAAAATGATTGTAAGCGAGATAAAAGCAAAACATAAGAAAACCAGGATAATAGTCGGAGGAGCGCCAGTGACTCATGATTATTGTAAAAAAATCGGCGCTGATTATTATTCACCCGATCCACAGGGAGCAGTTAATTATTTAAACAGGATGAGGTTAAGCATATAATGAAAACGACGCTACGTGGCACAAAGAAGGAGGTAGTTATCAATACGGAGGGACCTGTTATTATTATCGGTGAATGTATTAATCCTACACGACGGAAAAAACTTGTGTCAACTCTGCAGGAAGGTAATTTCGAGTATGTACTTGAACTGGCCGGAAATCAGATAGATGCATTGGCCGATATACTCGATGTGAATGTTGGTTACCCGGGCGTTGATGATGTGAAACTGCTGCCGGAAACAGTAAAACAACTGCAGATACACTATGACATTCCTCTATGTCTTGATTCTCCGAACCCACTTGCCATTGAGGCCGCTCTTAAGGTTGCTGTTGGAAAATGTCTCATCAATTCAGTAAATGGCGAAGAAAAATCACTCAACTCGATTCTTCCGCTTGTCAGAGAATATGGTTCGGCTATTATCGGATTGACAATGGATGATGATGGAATCACTCATGATCCCTTTAAAAGACTTGCCATCGCTGAAAAAATTCTAAACAGGGCTGTAAGAATTGGTATCAGAGAAGAAGATGTGATTATTGATCCTCTTGCGATGGCAATCAGCGCTGATCCGCAGGCTTGCATGGTAACACTCGCCACAATCAGGCTGGTACATGAAAAGTTGGGTCTGAACATAACCCAGGGTGCGAGCAATATTTCATTCGGATTGCCTTCACGGGAAGTGCTTAACGTAGCGTTCATGGTTCTTGCAATCAGCGCTGGTTTAACATGCCCTATAGCAAATCCTGAGAAAATCACTTCAGCAGTTCGCGCAGCTGATCTGATCCTGGGAAGGGATGATTTTGCATTGAGATTTGTAGAACATTATGAACTGACAAAACTGGTTTAAGATTTTTTGACTTCAGTATATACTTATTAAATGAATCAATAAATTATTAGCTTTGATAATCGGGATAAAATGAAAATTTCTTTAAATGGATTTCTTAAATAACAATTTTCAATTCTTCTTATAATACTTTAATACCACTAAAATTTTCAAGACATGTCAAATCTGACTAACACACGTCGCGATTTTTTGAAAAAGACCGCATTTGCAGCTACTGCATTAACTATTGTTCCCAAAAATGTTATCAGCGGATTAGGATATAAAGCCCCAAGCGATAAGCTTAATATTGCCGGAGTAGGGATTGGTGGCAAGGGCCATCCGAACCTGGTAGGTATGAACACTGAAAATATTGTAGCCTTATGCGATGTAGACTGGAAATATGCTGAAAAAACTTTTAATGATTTTCCAAAAGCAAAACGCTATTGGGACTGGCGCAAGATGTTTGATGAAATGGGAAAATCAATAGACGGGGTAATGGTGGCGACATCTGACCATTCTCATGCGGGAATAGCAGCAACTGCTTTAACCCTGGGGAAACATGTTTATTGCCAGAAACCGCTTACCCATTCGGTTTATGAATCACGTCTTCTTACAAAACTCGCTAAAAAATACAAAGTAGCTACCCAGATGGGGAATCAGGGTAATTCAGGCGATGGAGTGCGGCAATTATGTGAATGGATCTGGAACGGGGAAATAGGAGAGGTGAAGGAAGTTCATACATGGACCGACCGTCCTATATGGCCTCAGGGATTACAACGTCCAACTGTAGAAATGCCGGTACCAAAAACGCTTAACTGGGATTTGTTTATCGGACCTGCTCCTGTCAGACCATTCAATGATATTTATACTCCATGGAACTGGCGCGGCTGGTGGGATTTCGGAACAGGTGCTTTTGGAGATATGGCTTGCCATGTACTTGATCCTGTATATCAATCATTGAAACTTGGCTACCCTGATAAAGTGCGCGGGAGCTCAACATTGATAAATACAGAATCACCACCTCAGGCAGAAACAGTCGAATTTTCATTTCCTGCACGTGAGAAGATGCCAAAACTAGGCATGCCGCCAGTAAAAGTATATTGGTACGACGGAGGTCTTTATCCTGTTTTTTCCGATATTCTTCCTGATGGAGTTGACCTGATGGCAGATGGTTTGGGTGGTTGTATTTTTGTTGGGACAAAAGATACGCTTATTTGCGGTTGCGGTGGTTTTAACAGTCGCCTGGTCTCAGGCAGGATACCGGATGTGAAGCCTTATCTCCGCCGTATTCCGGGAGCCACCGGGTATATTGATGGATTTCATGAACAGGACTGGATCCGTGCCTGCAAAGAGTCTCCGGAAAACAGAGTTGAATCAACATCTAACTTTTCGTATTCCGGACCATTCAATGAAATGGTGCTTCTTGGCGTACTTGCGATTAGGTTGCAGGATCTGAACAGATCTCTTAAATGGGATGCACGGAATATGAAGTTCACAAATATCAGCGACTCTGATATACTGAGGATTGTGACTATCAATGAATTCAATGTAAAGGATGGAAATCCTACCTTTAACAAGCAGTTTGCAAAATTCAATGCTCTTGAAGCTGCAAGCGGTTATATTAAACATACATACCGCAAAGGATGGAATTTACCCGAGATGCCTTAAAATAATATGGATTATTTTGATTTGTGTAGGGACGTAGAATTCTACGTCCCTACCAATTTTTTATATTATAATATTCAGGGAACGGTCGCGACCGTTCCCTACACATATTATCCGAGACCTAATTTTTTAGCAGTATATCGTTTATAACGTCTTCAAATGTTTGTTTTGGCAATGCACCCATGGCAGCCTGGGGCTGACCTTCTTTTGGTACAAACAATAAGGTAGGAATACTCTGAATGCCAAATACAGATGCAAGTTCCTGTTCACTTTCTGTATCAACTTTATAGACAACAATTTTCCCGGCATATTTCAGTGCCAGTTCCTCGAGAACCGGGGCAACCATTTTACATGGCTGACACCAGTCAGCGTAAAAATCAATTATTGCTGGGAGGGTACCTTCATATTTCCACTCACTTCCTTTTTCGTAGTTGAATACTTTATCCTTAAAATCCTGTGCAGTAAGATGCACTACTTCACTTGTTATTGATTCCATTATTATGTTAAGATTTATTATTTATAGCTAATTATCTGAATTTTACTTTATATGTAATACATCGTTAATTGTTTTCACGATTGTTTCTTTTGGTATAAAACCCATTGAAGCCTGCGGCTTTCCTTTTGCCGGAATAAAAAGCAATGTTGGTAATCCTGAGATTCCGAGAGTTTGACTAAGCAATTTCTCTTTGTCAGTATCAATTTTATATACCACTACTTTGCCGGAATACTGGTTGGCAATTTCTTCAACCAGTGGTGATAGCTGGCGACAGGGCGGACACCATGTAGCATAAAAATCTATAATGGCCGGTTTAGTACCTTCGTATTTCCAGTCTTTATTTTTATCGTAATTATAAACCAGTTGTTTAAACGTGTCATTTGTCAGATTTACGATGGTTACCTTACTATTTCCATTATCACCATCCCTGACAGTATTGACAGGATTTCCTGCCGAGATACTAGTTAATAAGAATAACTTCAGCAAGGTTGCCATTGAAAAAACTCTTTTTACACTTTTTCTCATTTTACTGCTGTAATGTTTATAAAAATATAAATATCTATATATGTCGATGCAAAGATAAGTAAAAAAATATAAATCGCAATAGTATCACCTAAATCTTTTTAATATCACCAAATTTTTTTTGTCTTCTATCAAAGTTAAGATGTTCTCAACCTCAACCTTAACCTCAATCTCAACCTGAGTTGAAACATAAAAGGCAACTATCTTAATATAAGATAATTGCCTTTTTTTATATTTTATTGATGGGGTGGAAGATGGGGCTCGAACCCACGACCTTCGGAACCACAATCCGACGTTCTAACCGACTGAACTACATCCACCGTTTCAGGAGTGCAAAATAAGGTCAAAATTTCAAGATCACAAAATTTTAATTTTATTTTCTTAAGCTGAAGTCAATTGCTATCTTTGAACAGTTCTAAAATAAATGAACTCCCGGGCAATTAAAGAAGCTATTTGATGTTATCAGGGTGTTATTGTAAGAAGAATATTTCCTTTTGAGAAGAATAAAGTTTATAGATAATATCTCCGGGCTTCAGCTTTACCAGTTGATGAAGCCTGTCATCTTTCTCATTGTCAGCATAGTAATTACCAAGAGCAGATTAACCAATGAAGACATCGGGCAGTGGGAGATGTTCATGTTCATTAGCAGTTTTCTGACATTTTTCTGGGTTACAGGGATAATACAGTCCCTGTTGCCTCTTTATCGCAGGAATAAAACATACAGAAAAGTCGGAGATAACGGGGTGAGTAAATCACCCGAATTATTTAATGCTTTTTTGTTGTTATGTGCTTTCAGTCTGGTGCTATTTATCCTTGGGAACACATTCAAAGGCTACTTTTCGGTTTTTCATAACCGGGGAAATGTACCTTTTATAAACCTTCTGCTGTTATATGTTCTTTTTAATAGTCCGGTTCAGCTTATCGAATATATTTATCTTCTGAATAACAGGTCATACCGTATTTTTCAGTATGGTGTATATACTTTTTCGGCCCAGCTCTTATTTATTATTATACCCATAATACTTGGTAAGGACATTATCTGGTCAATTTATGGTTTGCTCCTGATCACCTTTTTCAGGTGGATATGGCTCATCATACTTTTAAGAAGATACACTCAGATTAAGATTTCCTGGGAATTTATTAAGGAACATCTTTATGTCGGTCTTCCTTTGATAATTACAACACTTATCAGCGGGTCAGCTCAATACACTGACGGAATTATTATATCAGCAGTTTATAAAGATCCTGCAATGTTTGCCTGGTTCAGGTATGGTGCAAAGGAATTTCCGCTGGTTTTAATGCTCGCTAATGGTCTGAGCAGCGCAATGCTGTCAGAGTTTTCAACACGCGAAAAGATGAAGCAGTCGCTCGAAATACTGAGGGTTAAATCACTGCGACTCATGCATATTCTCTTTCCTACCACAATGTTCATGATGCTGATTGCCAAATGGTCATACCCGATAATGTTCCGACCTGAATTTCATAAAAGTTCAGGTATATTTCTTATTTACTCGCTTTTAATTATTCCCCGGCTTGTTTTTCCACAGACCATCATAGTAGGTCGGAAAGAAAACACATATTATGCTTATTGCTGCAATAATTGAAATTGCCGTAAATATTCCCTTAAGTTTTCTAATGATAAGATGGGGTTACAAAATGCAGGGAGTTGCTCTTTCAACTTTCGTAGCATATATGGTGAGTAATTTGTTCATGGTCCTGTACGTCTGGTTTAAGATGAATATCAAACCATCTGAATATATCCCTCTAAGAGTATATACATGTATTCGTTTCTTGTAGGAATTCTGTTTGTACTTATTGACCATAGTATAATTGATATACATTAAGGGTCCTGCAGGTCTTGCGGTCTTGTTCCGTCCTCTACGCCCTTACGCCTTTACGCCTTTGGGCCGTTATTAAAATCTGTTTATATTTGCACCGGATCGGTTAGACTAATTAATCCTGTACTACAAAGTCTGATTCTCATAACTACATTATGACAATAGTTGAAGTTGCAACAAAAGGTGATAAGAGGGAATTTATTGATTTTCCAAAAAAATTATATAAGTCTGATCCTTACTGGGTTTGTCAGCTCGATTCAGGCATTGAGTCAGTTTTTGATCCCCTGAAGAATCATACTTTTAAACATGGATCAGCAGCGCGATGGATACTAAAGGATGATGCCGGGGAAACGATAGGAAGGATCGCAGCATTTATAGATGAAGTCAGATCATCGGCAAATAATCAACCCACTGGCGGCATTGGATTTTTTGAAGTTATTGATAACAGGGATGCAGCATTTATGCTGTTTGATAAAGCAATCGAGTGGCATGTTTCACAAAACATACAAGCTGTTGATGCTCCCATCAATTTTGGAGAAAATGACAATAACTGGGGGTTATTGGTTGAAGGTTTTATGCAACCTGGCATCGGGATGCCCTATAATAAGCAGTATTACAAGGCATTTTTCGAGGAGTATGGATTCAAAAATTATTTTGAGCAGTACTCATATCATCGCGATGTGAGGGATAAGAAGAACAAAATAGTTCAATTTCCCGACAGGATAATGAAAATTGCCGAATGGCTCACCAAAAGGCCCGGCTATTCATTTCACCATTTCGAGTTCCGGAACAAGGAGAAATATGTGAACGACATCGTTGAAATATATAATTCCACATGGTCGATTTTTAAAGAGGATTTTACTCCTCTTGATCCTGTAATACTTGAAGAGTCACTTGAAAAGGCAAAACAGATTATCGACGAAGAACTTATCTGGTTCGCTTACTTCAATAATAAACCAATCGCCTTTTTTGTGCTTTTTCCCGATTTTAATCAGATATTGAAATACTTTAACGGAAAGCTCAATTTTTGGAATGTGCTCCGTTTCGTATATTATAAAGCCACTCATAAAATGACCAGGATGAGAGCCCTTGTTGGAGGTGTTCACCCAACTCATCAGAACAGCGGTGTCGAATCAGCTATCTTTTACCAGCTATATAAAGTATTTAAAAAGAAGCCCTGGTTCAAAGAGCTTGAGCTTTCATGGGTTGGGGATTACAATCCGAGGATGATAGCAATTTATGAAGCATTGGGAGCCAGAAAGGCCAAAACGCACATTACATATCGTTATTTGATCAATAAAAAGCTCTCATTCATGAAATATAAAGATGAAATATCTGATAAACAGAGACATAAAAAGTAAATATTAAGAGGGACCCAATAATTTTTCAATTACTTTTGCATTTTAAAGAATGTTAGTTAATTTTGCAAACCCTAATTAAAGGAGAATTTGTCAGGATTAATCAGAATAATAAATATTTAGCAATGAAAAATGGTATTCATCCAAGCAACTACAGGTTTGTAGTTTTTCAGGATATGTCAAACGGAACAGCTTTCTTGAGCAAATCTACAGCACCCTCAAGAGAGAATATTAAATGGGAAGATGGAAATGAATATCCTCTTATCAAGCTTGAGATATCAAATACATCTCATCCTTTTTATACCGGCAAGATGAAACTTGTTGACACAGCCGGTAGAGTGGATAAATTCAATACCCGCTATAAAGATCATATGGGAAAAAAGAAATAACTTCCTGATCAAAATCTATAAATAGGGACCTGCCACAGCAGGTCCCTATTTTTGTTACATATAAACTCTGGCACAATCATTGCATGACTCAATATTCACATATTTTTTAAAAAATTGTGTAATTTTGGCATTTCATTCTGACGAAAAAGGCAGAAGTCGAAAGGTTAGAAGTTAAGGTTCATTAAATGAGCAGATTACGGATCCCTCATGTTGAAAGAGGGATTAAGGTTTAAGGGGGGAAAGTTTGACTTCACTTAGATATTTCGAAGAGGAAAAAAATGACAACAAAAGTAAATTGTGAGGAGTAAAATATAGATGGAAAAGAAATTCAGGAAACCCGCAAATGAGATATTCATGCCGGATATCCTTGATGGTGAAGGGGATATTGTACCGATAATAGCGGATGGAGACGATGGTGAACTGGATGATGTTGATGTTCCGGAAGCTATACCAATTCTTTCACTCAGGAACACTGTTCTTTTTCCTGGGGTAGTGCTTCCTATTTCAATTGGCCGTCCAAAATCAATTCAACTTATAAAAGACGCTTACAGGAATGATAAAATAGTTGGAACGGTCGCTCAAAAAGACCCCGATATTGAAAACCCTAAATATCAGGATCTTCATTCGATCGGAACTATCGGTCAGATAGTTAAACTTCTGGAAATGCCCGATGGATCAACTACGGCAATCATCCAGGGGAGGAAAAGAATGGCCCTTCAGGAGCTTGTTTCGGAGGACCCGTATTTTGTTGCAAAGGTTAAAACCATCCCTGAGATAAAACCTGAAGCTACGAGTAAGGATTTTGATGCCGTCGTCGGATCCCTTAAAGATCTGTCTCTCAAAATAATTAAGATTAATCCCAATATCAGCCCCGAAGCAAGCTTTGCAATAAAGAATATCGAAAACAACACGTATCTGATAAACTTTATATGTTCAAATACAGATATCAAAGTACAAGACAAGCAAAAACTTCTGGATATTAATATCTTGCGCGACAGGGGATTTATGCTTCTTGAATACCTGGTTCAGGAAATTCAGGTTCTGGAACTTAAAAATGAACTGCAGTCAAAAGTCAAAAGCGATCTCGATCAGCAGCAAAGGGAATTTCTGCTTCATCAGCAGATGAAGACGATTCAGAATGAACTGGGTGGAAATCCTGTCGAGAAGGAGATAGAAGAATACAGCAGGAAAGCTGAATCGAAAAAGTGGAGCAAGGAAGTTAAAACGGTATTTGAGAAGGAACTAGATAAGCTGCATAGGCTTAATCCGGCTGCGGCTGAGTATTCCGTGCAGGTGAACTATATACAGACGCTTCTGGATCTTCCATGGGAATTCTATACTGTCGATAATCTTGATCTCAATAACGCCCGTCAGGTTCTCGATTCGGACCATTTTGGTCTTGAGGAAGTGAAGGAACGTATTCTTGAACATCTTGCAGTGCTTAAACTTAAAGGTGATCTGAAATCGCCGATTTTGTGTCTTTATGGACCTCCGGGGGTAGGAAAGACCTCTCTTGGCAGGTCGGTGGCAAAAGCGCTCGACAGAAAGTATGTCAGAATGTCATTAGGCGGATTGCACGATGAAGCTGAAATAAGAGGTCACAGGAAAACTTATATTGGCGCTATGCCCGGCAGGATTATCCAGAATCTTAAACGTGCAGGTTCTTCAAACCCTGTATTCATATTGGACGAAATAGATAAAGTGGGACAGGATTTCAGAGGTGATCCTTCTTCTGCGCTGCTCGAAGTTCTTGATCCGGAACAGAACAGCACATTTTTTGACAACTTCCTTGAAATGGAATATGACCTGTCGAAAGTGTTATTTATTGCAACAGCTAATAACCTTGCAACCATAAGTCCTGCACTAAGGGACAGGATGGAATTGATTGAAATTACCGGTTATCTTATTGAGGAGAAGCTTGAAATTGCTAAAAGGCATCTCTTCCCGAAACAGCTTGAAAATCATGGAGTGAAACCCGATCAGATCTCAATAGATACAAAGGTGATGGAGACTCTGATTGAAAAATATACCAGGGAATCAGGCGTAAGGGAACTCGATAAACGCCTGGCAAAAGTTGTGAGAGTCACAGCCAAGAACATAGCATCGGAAACAAAATATGATAGTGTTCTTTCGCAAAAGACACTGGGCGCAATGCTCGGTCCACCGAAATATTCAAGAGACATTTATTCGGGAAATGAGCAGGCTGGCGTTGTCACAGGTTTAGCCTGGACCGCTGCCGGAGGGGAGATACTCTTCATAGAGACAAGTCTCAGCAAGGGGAACGGGAAGCTTACACTAACAGGAAATCTTGGCGAGGTAATGAAAGAATCAGCCATTATCGCTCTTGAATACCTCAAGTCGAACGCTGAATTGCTTGAACTTCCTGATAATTTCTCGGAAAAGTGGAATATTCATATTCATGTTCCTGAAGGCGCAATTCCAAAGGATGGACCATCTGCCGGAATAACAATGGCTACTTCAATTGCATCTGCTTTCACACAAAGGAAAGTAAAGAAGTTCATGGCTATGACAGGGGAAATAACGCTTAGAGGAAAAGTACTACCAGTTGGCGGCATCAAGGAAAAGATTCTTGCTGCCAAGAGAGCTACAATCAAGGAGATATTAATTTCAGAAGAAAACAGGAAAGACGTTGAAAACATCAAGGACATTTATATAAAAGGATTAAAATTCCATTATGTTGAATCAATTATGGAAGTTCTGGAGCTTGCTTTACTCAGGCAAAAAGTAAAGAATCCTAAAAAAATAACGTTCGAATGAAAAAAGTAGCTGTTTTTCCCGGATCTTTTGATCCATTCACAATCGGTCATGAAGCAATTATCAGAAGAGCAATGAGCCTTTTTGATGAGATTATTATTGCAGTGGGAGCAAATGCTCTGAAAAAGAACTACTACTCGCTTGATACGAGAATAGAAATGATCAGAAAGGTTTTTAAAGGTGAACCAAGAATAAAAGTTGATCATTATGAGGGACTTACAGTAGATTACTGCAAGAAGAAAGATGCGGGATTCCTCATTCGGGGTCTTAGGACGGCTGCTGATTTTGAGT
The DNA here is from genome assembly GCA_963734885.1 of uncultured Bacteroidales bacterium. Classification (GTDB taxonomy): domain Bacteria; phylum Bacteroidota; class Bacteroidia; order Bacteroidales; family VadinHA17; genus LD21. The sequence continues at coordinate 231,518 of CAVTIJ010000001.1, forward strand.
TTGAGAGAGCTATAGGCCAGGTAAATAAAGCGATGGCGCCGGGAATTGAGTCAGTCTTTCTTCTTACAGTTCCTGAGCATTCGTTTATTAATTCAACAATAGTGAGGGATATAATCAGAAGTGGTGGCGATGCATCAAAGTTTGTTCCGAAAGCAATCAATCTTAAAGATTACAGGAGTATTGAAGCTGAAGCATTTTCACCTGAGAATTGAGCAATTTATAAGATCCATAAGAGACAACCAGGCATCCCCTTTTATCATATTCAATTCATCCGGAAACAGCCACTGGACTTGTGTTATACCTTCCGAAGCCTGAGGCTCAATAATCATATCCCCGTCGTACTTCATAAGATACCAGCTGGTTTTCTTGAGATATGATATTCCTTCCCAACTATATGTATGGTAACTCGGACAAATTGGTTTTACGATAAGGTGACCCTTTATACCACATTCTTCGCTTACCTCCCTTAAAGCACAAGCTTCAGGTTCTTCTCCTTTTTCAATATGTCCTTTTGGCAGGTCAAGTTTGCCCTTCTTCTCAATAAAAAGATATCTTCCCGATTTGTGCATTACCAGTCCACCTGCAGCGCCTACTTCTGTGAAATAGATCCTGAAAATTTTCCAGATATGTTTGATATCGGGTCCATATATGTTAATTGCAGGAATGCTTTTATCTGTCTGAAAATCAGCGATTATCTTATAAAGTTCTTTCGTGTCATTGAATTTATGGAATAAGCCGTATTTTTGTAACCTGTCAGGTTCAGGGCTTATCAAAATAAATCTATTCTCAAAATGAACTTTATACATATCCTATATGTCGAATTTTGAAAAAAAAACAGCCGAATATCTTTTGCAAATTAACGCAATAAAATTGCAACCATCAAATCCTTTTACATGGGCATCAGGATGGAAATCACCAATCTACTGTGATAATCGTAAAACCTTATCATTTCCGGAAATCAGATCCTTCATTTGTGAATCGTTTGCTTCGATGATCACAGAACTTTACCCCGATGCAGGTTTGATAGCAGGAGTTGCGACAGGCGCTATTGCTCATGGAGCCCTCGCTGCGGACAGACTTGGATTGCCATTTATTTATGTGAGATCGGGAGCAAAGGAACATGGATTGGGAAATCAGATTGAAGGTTATTTTGAACCCGGACAGAAAGTTGTTGTCGTTGAAGATCTTATTTCAACCGGCGGCAGCAGCCTTAATGCGGTTACTGCTTTAAGAGATGCAGGTTGTGAGGTCCTGGGTATGGTGGCAATCTTCACTTATGAATTTAAGAAAGCGTCCGATGCATTTGCTGCCGGAAAATGCAAACTGAATACATTGAGTAATTATTCGGTACTTGTAGATACTGCTGTTAAATCGGGATATATTGGTCAGACTGAGGTAGATACGCTCAAGAGCTGGCGATTGGATCCGGCGAATTGGGGGGTTAAAGTATGATAACTCAACATGCCTCTGTGTGGACAGCTAAGGGGCTGTAACAGTGCAATTCCCCTCCTTGGAGGGGAATAGTATAGTTAATGCTCAATAATCTTATATAATAGACAATTTATTTTTATGACCGATCTATCATTTTTTGAAAGCAGACACGGGACTGTTTCCTGCAGCGCTATTGAAGTTTTTGTATTTGTTACTGACATCAGGAATTTTGAACAGTTCATACAAAAAGGAACAATGAATAACTGGAAAGCCGAAAAAGATTTCTGCAGTTTCAGCGTTCCGATGCTGGGTACTGTGGCTTTAAGAATAGCTGAGAAAGAAGAATTTAAAAAGGTTGTTTATAATGGAGATGCCCTTAAAAAAGAGGATTTTATCCTGACCTTATCCATCTCTGATAATATTAAGAATAGGGCTGATGTGAGTATAGTTCTGAGCGCCGATCTGAATCCGATGATGAAGATAATGGCAGCAAAGCCGATAGAACAATTCCTTGAAAAACTTATTCACGAGATGGAGCAATTCAATGGCTGGAAAGATATCAGATTATAAATTCCACCTCTTTAAAGGCATATCGGTAATACTTTGAATCGCTTCTTTCAATAACTAAACGCCCGTCACTTGCCACAGAGTCAATTCTTCCCTTAAAAGATCCGTTAATGTCCATGAATCCGCACCATTGGTTATAACGGTACAATTTCGAAGTATATTCTTTTTTCACGAGGTCTGCTTCACCTGAAATCAATCGCCTGTATCTATTATCAATTGTTACCAATAGCTTTGTCAGACAGTCGGTTATATTGTATTTTTTTCCTGACTGTAAATTAAGCGATGTCGGATTTGGAACTGCGTTTGAAAATTTCTCCTGATTAATGTTGAGGCCAATTCCCACAACAGTATATTCTATTGTCTCACCTGAGATTGCACTGTCAATTAAAATACCTGCTATTTTGTCATTATTTACATAAATGTCATTTGGCCATTTTATGTTACAATCAACAGAATAACTCCCGAGAAAATCACAAATAGCGAGTGAAACAGCCATTGAAATGTAAAACTGATCTTCTGGTTTAACAAATGACGGATAAAGTATAATGCTGACTAATATGTTTTTACCATCATCGCTTTCCCATTTGTTACCAAAATATCCTTTTCCGGCTGACTGATAATTTGTGTATATGACTGACCCTTCAGGAAGTGAACTTTTCTTTAGAAGTTGAGAGGCATAGGTATTTGTTGATGTCAGTGAAGGAAGAAATATTATTTTGGAGCCTATTATCATGATTACTAGCCTTTTATTTAGAAACAATCCAAATTAATTTCCGGTTTCAGGATTAATCATAAGATTGGCATTGAAATTGCAAAAGACCATTACAATAACAAAAATACAGATAAAATTGGTACTTTTGCGACTTAATTAGAAATTGAAAATTATTGATGAAGAAAAAATCTGACGGAGCTGACGTCCTTTTAGGGAGCGTGATTAAGGGTATATTTGAGAAAAAGGGGCAAAATGTTCTGAAAATTGATTTGCGAAAATTAGAAAGCAGGATTGCAGATTACTTTATAATATGTCATGCCGCTTCAGGCACACAGGTTAGCGCCATTTGTGATTCTGTAGATGAAACAGTAAGAAAAGAAGCATCTGAAAAACCGATACACGTAGAAGGCCTGGATAATTGTTTCTGGGTACTTCTTGATTATGGTAATATAATAGTACACGTTTTCCTTGAGGAATACAGGAATTTTTACAGTCTCGAATCACTTTGGGCTGATGCAGCTATAGAATCCCTGGAAGATAAAATATAGTAAGTTTTAGATTTATGGCAGAAAATACAAATAATAATCAGGTACCCGAAAAAAAACCTGATAAAAATGGGAAACCACGTTTCAATACAAACTGGATTTTTGCAGTACTGGCTGTTTCATTGATCCTGTTTTCCTTGTTAAATAACGGGAAAACAGCTCAGCCGACTTCAACAAGTGAGATCAAAGACATGATCAAAAATCACGATATCGACAAGATGGTTATTGTGAACAAGGATCAGGCAGAAATCTATCTTACAAAACAGGCGCTGGAATCGGGAAGATATCCAAAACTTCCAAAACCGGGAACCGGATTTGGTTTGTCGCTTCCCAAGCCTCAGTTTGTAATTACAATTGGTGATCTGAGCAGTTTTATTTCTGATTTTAAAGAATTCCAGAAAGATGCAGGATATACCGATTCTCAACTTATCTCGCCCGATTATCAGAACAGGAAAAACTGGTTCGGAGATATCCTTTCATGGCTATTGTTACCGGTTTTATTAATAGCATTCTGGCTCTTTATGATGAAACGGATGTCAGGAGGAGGAGCTGGTGGAGCTGGTGGCATCTTTAGCGTCGGGAAATCCCGTGCTCAGATTTTTGATAAGGATACAAACGTGAAGCTTAACTTCAATGATGTGGCTGGCCTTGAGGAGGCTAAGACAGAAGTCATGGAGATTGTTGATTTTCTTAAGAACCCGAAGAAATATACCAATCTTGGAGGAAAAATTCCAAAAGGCGCACTTTTGATAGGTCCTCCGGGAACCGGGAAAACTATGCTGGCAAAAGCCGTGGCAGGTGAGGCAAACGTTCCGTTCTTTTCAATATCAGGTTCTGATTTTGTGGAAATGTTTGTCGGAGTAGGGGCTTCACGAGTAAGAGACCTTTTCAAACAGGCAAAAGAAAAAGCTCCCTGTATAGTATTTATTGATGAAATAGATGCAGTGGGCAGGGCCAGAGGGCGTAATGCCAACTTTGGATCTAACGATGAAAGAGAAAATACTCTTAATCAGCTGCTTACTGAAATGGACGGTTTTGGTACGAATATGGGGGTTATCATACTGGCAGCAACAAACAGGGCAGATATTCTCGACCGTGCTCTGATGCGTGCCGGAAGGTTTGACCGCCAGATCCATGTGGAACTTCCTGACCTTGTTGAGAGGGAGGCAATATTCCGCGTTCACCTTCGTCCGATAAAACTTGAGAAGAATTTTGATATTGCATTCATGGCAAAACAAACTCCGGGATTTTCAGGAGCTGATATTGCAAATGTTTGCAACGAAGCGGCGCTTATCGCTGCCAGAAAGAATAAAACCGTTGTTGAGAAACAGGATTTTCTTGATGCTGTTGACCGTATTGTAGGAGGACTCGAAAGAAAAACCAAGATCATATCTCCTGAAGAGAAAAAGACAATTGCATATCATGAAGCAGGACATGCCACAGTGAGCTGGCTGCTCGAACATGCAAGTCCATTGCTCAAAGTAACAATAATCCCTCGTGGAAGGGCTCTCGGGGCAGCATGGTACCTTCCTGAAGAAAGGCAGCTGACAACCAGGGAACAGATACTTGATGAAATGGCTTACGCTCTTGGGGGAAGGGCTTCGGAAGAACTTATTTTCGGAAGAATTTCAACGGGTGCGCTCAGCGACCTTGAAAAAATTACAAAACAGGCTTATGCCATGGTTTCATTCTTCGGTATGAGCGATAAAGTAGGGAATATAAGTTTTTATGATTCATCAGGACAATCTGATTTTGGTTTCACAAAACCTTATAGTGAGAAGACGGCAGAACTTATCGATCAGGAAGTTAATCTTATAATAGCAGAATCATATATCAGAGCCAAGGAAGTTCTTAAGAATAACATGAAAGGGCTTACTGAACTGGCAGAATTACTTTTGGAAAAAGAAGTTATTTTCAGTGAGGACCTTGAAAGAATATTTGGAAAGAGAACAGCTGAGGTCTTAAAGGATGAGAAAGAAGCTGCAGCCAAAGCAGCCTTACCCCCGATCAATAATAAGGAAGTAAACAAAGTTGACAAAAAGGGCAGGAAGTCAGCAGAAAAGATAAAAATAAATGATGCTGATCCAGAACTTGCATCTTTACAAAAATCCGGGAAAAAAGGCAAGACAAAAAAAGTAAAAGAATAAGTTGAAATATAAACTATCCGAATTTTAAGGTTTTAATAAGGCCAATAATTGAATACTTTTTTCAGACGTACTTTAACAGGAGCATGGATCGTGATTTTCGTTATGGGAGGATTCTGGCTTCATCCTGTGTCTTTTTTTATTACCGGACTAATAATACTCCTCGGAGCTCAGTATGAATATATTACTATAATCAGAAATACAGGTCTGCGTCCACAGATGGCGACAGGAATTATCGCCGGGATTACAGCATACGTGATATCAACTCTCATAGCTTGCGGAAAGATCCCAAAAAACTCTTTTCTGATTCTGATCCCTTTGATGCTATTAATAATGATAATTGAGTTATACCGCAAACAGGATAAACCATTTGATTCACTGGCACATACCTTTTTCTCGGTACTTTATACCGCCATCCCGTTTTCCATGTTCCCTTTTGCCGCATTTTCAAAAACGGGACTTAATTCAATATTACCACATCCTGACATTACGTTCTCACCGGGAATAATCATCGGTTTTTTTATTCTTATCTGGGCAAACGATACCGGGGCATATTTGACAGGAATGTCGCTTGGCCGTCATAAACTTATGGAACGTATCTCACCAAAGAAAACGTGGGAAGGTTTTTTTGGCGGTATCATTATTGCCTGTGTCGCAGCAGTTTTTCTGTCCGGATGGCTGGGAGTTGTGGATAAAATTCACTGGGTAATTATTGCTATTATTATTTCTGTATTTGGGACATATGGAGATTTGATAGAATCGATGCTTAAAAGGAGTACGGGAGTTAAGGACTCGGGAAATATAATGCCAGGTCATGGAGGATTTCTTGACAGGTTCGACAGCGCTATAGTTTCCTTCCCGCTTGTGTATCTTTTTATATCTCTTTTTGGATGATTGGCTGTACTTGATTAGTTTTGTGCAAATTTATTTATAGATGAGGATTCATATACATAAGGAGGGATATAAGATATTGGCTTATGGTTTGCTCGCATTGCTGATACTGAATATCATTGTCAATGTTATCTGGGCAGCATTTGCTCTTGTCATTTGGGGTTTTCTGATATGCTCTTTCATGCTTTATATATTCCTGGTATTCTTCTTCCGTTTGCCGACCCGGCACTTTGAAGCTGATCCGGGGCTTGTTTATGCACCTGCTGACGGCAAAGTTGTGGTAATCGAAGAAACCATGGAAAATGAATACTTTAAAGACATGCGGTTGCAGGTCTCTATTTTCATGTCGCCATTTAACATGCATAGCAACAGGTATCCTGTATCGGGTCAGATAAAGTATGTCTGTTACCATTCGGGTCAGAACATGGTCGCATGGCATCCTAAATCATCTGAGCTGAACGAGAGAAGTACAATTGTGATAAAAACTTCGGACGGAACTGAAGTCATGATCCGTCAGATAGCCGGAGCAGTTGCCCGCAGGATTGTTACTTATGCAAAAGAGAATGTAGAGGTACGGCAGGGTGATGAACTCGGGTTTATTAAGTTTGGTTCCAGGGTTGATATTTTCTTACCTGTAGGCACTGAAGTTGAAATCCCTATCCTACAGCAGGTGAAGGCAAATAAAAGCATCATCGCCAAAATCTAAAAATTAATTACGAATGAGCAAAGTCGATAATAAAGTTATTGACATCACCGAAGATGTCAAATGGGTTGGCATACTTGATTATGATATCAGGACATTTGATATTGTGATGCATACCCAATACGGGACGACCTATAATTCTTATTTCATTAATGCCGGGAAGAAGGCCCTGGTTGAAGTTGCCAAAGGAAAATTCAGCGACACATATCTGAAAAAGCTGAACTCAGTTACCGATCTGAGGGATCTTCAATATATTATCCTCGATCATACCGAGCCTGATCATTCAGGAAGTCTATCGCTTCTTCTCGAATTGGCGCCTTCTGCAGTAGTTGTAGGAAGCGGCAATGCTGTCAGATATCTCGAAGATATTGTTAATAAGCCATTTAAATCACGTGTGGTAAAGGATGGCGATACTCTTGACCTTGGAAATAAAACACTCAGATTTTATTCTGCTCCGAATCTGCACTGGCCCGATTCAATGCTGACCTATCTGGTGGAAGACAAAATCCTTTTTACCTGTGATGTTTTTGGGGCTCATTTTTGTTCCGACGATATTTTTAGTGACTTTACAGATAAATATGTTGAAGCGTACAAATATTATTTTGATGTAATTATGCGACCGTTCAGCAGGTTTATGCTGAAAGCTATTGAAAAAATTAAGCCATTGCCCATAGAATTCATATGTCCAGGGCACGGACCAGTTCATAAAGCTAATGTCAGAAAGGCTATTGAGCTTTCAGAAAAATACTCTGAAGAATATATGCAGATTATGACTGAGAACAGCCGCATGAATATTCTGATCGCTTATGTATCGGCCTATGGTTACACGAAAGACGCTGCATTCCATATAGCTGAAGGGATCCTTGAAACAGACGGGATAACAGTTGATATTACTGACATTGAGAATATCGGATTGGATGAGCTCGAATCCAAAATAATTATGTCGGGCGGGATATTAGTCGGGTCGCCAACTATTAATCAAAACACTTTACTGCCTGTTTACAAGCTTTTTGCACTTATAAATCCCATAAGAGATAAAGGTAAATTAGGAGGCGCTTTCGGATCCTTCGGATGGAGCGGTGAATCACCTAATATTATTCTTGAATCACTCCGGCTTCTGAAATTGAAAATATTTGAAGAGACAGCTGCATTTAAATTTTCTGCAGGGAATCATAAAACGGAACACCTGAAGCAATTCGGGAGGAATTTTGGAAAAACATATATTGAGGAATGTGCACATAAAAAAAATCCCGGAACTTAACCGGGATTTTTTTATGAGATTTCAATAGTTTTGCTGATCTTGTTTTTTTCTTCCGTCTGTTTCGGGAGAGTAACAGATAGAACTCCGTCTTTGTAATTTGCACCTATTTTATCCCTGTCAGCATTTTCAGGAATATAAAAACTTCTGCTGAAAGCCGAGTAGCTGAATTCTTTTCTCTTATAACCATTATTCTTTTCTTCAGATTCATTTTTCACTTCCGATGAAATTGTGAGAATGTCTTCGTTCACATCAATTTTCAGATCTTTCTTGTCGATTCCCGGAATGGCTAAATCAAGAACATAATTCTTTTCATCCTCCCTTATGTTTACTGCAGGTAAAGTTGTTTTACTTGTTGTTACAGGGAAAAAATCATCGTTAAAAAAATCAGACATGTAAAATGGCCTGAAACTTCTTCTTGTAATTGTTGGTAACATTGTTTTGTCCTCCTATAATTTTAGTTAATTTATTCGTTCGGGTATTGTATTTCAAACTCTGTTCCAAACAGACTAATCGGACATAATGACATGTATTTTATTTAACAACAAGCCAAAATGACATGACGAATCCTTTTAACCGCAAAGCACGCAAAGAAGGCGCGAAGTACTTTGCGTAAATTCTTTGCGGCCTTTGCGGTTAATTAATTCTTCAAACGTGTATCTCATTCAGAGGCAGGGGTAAAAAATGGGGGAGTTTAGAAGAACGTTTAGCGAATTCGGAAAATTTCAATTAGGTTTGTAAAAGAAATGCTTCGGTAAATGAAAGAAACATTAAGAAACATTCTTATTTTCTGTGGGATCTTATTGCTTCTGGCTTGTGCCTGGTTTTTCCGGAACATAGTAGCTTACATTTTGGTATCGGGTGTGTTTTCTATTATGGGTCGTCCCCTGGTAGATTTGTTCTGCAAAATCAAAATTAAAAATTGGTCTTTTCCCCGGTCTCTTTCAGCCCTGTTCACGCTTATTATAATATGGGGTGTTATCATAACTTTTTTTATAATTTTTGTACCGCTTGTGACACGGCAGATAAATTATTTTTCTTCCATCGATAGCAGTAAGATCGTTCAGATTGCATCGGGACCGATAGATAAAATTGAGAATTTAATCAGAAGCATAAATAAAAACATTTCCAAGGATCTGTCTATCGAAAGTTATATCGCAGATAAAGTTGCCGGAGTACTGAATATTAAGATGATTCAGAACTTTATCGGTTCACTTATCAGCATTCTCGGGAATGTTATTATAGCTATTTTCGCGATTACATTCATCACATTTTTTTTCCTGAAAGATCAGAGATTATTTTTCGAGTCGATATTAATGTGGGTACCCGATAAATACCTCGATAATGTTACCAGGGCACTTTATTCAATTAAAAAGCTTCTGACCAGATATTTTATCGGAATTGTGATACAAAGTACATGTATTATTACTCTGGTCACTGTTGGTATGACCATCGCCGGTATAGATTTTCAGCAAGCTCTTGTGATGGGTCTCATAATAGGAATATTGAATGTTATTCCTTACGCAGGTCCATGGATAGGACTGGCAATAGCTATCACGATGGGTATTGCATCGCATATTACTCAGGATTTTTCGACTGTAGTCGTGCCATTAGTTTATTATATGATACTTGTTGAAGCAATAACTCACTTAATCGATAATATTGTATTTCAACCGGTGATTTTCTCAAACAGCGTAAGAGCTCATCCGCTGGAAATATTTATTGTAGTTCTTGCATCAGGGTTTGCAGCCGGAATTCCGGGGATGATATTGGGAATCCCGGCATATACCGTGATCAGGGTATTCGCCCGTGAGTTTTTTTACAATTTTAAACCAGTGCAAAAAATTACCTCTGGTCTATCGCCTGAAGAAATAAGCAAACCAACAACACCATTTCATTCAAATGAGGAGCCGGATAATAAAAAGTAGATCTCTGTCCATAACTAAATAAAGTGATTTAAGAATAATCTGATGAAAAGGCTATTCAGTTTTTATATTGATGGATTCAGAAGCATGTCGGGTTGGGGAAGAAAAGTGTGGATTATTATCATCATCAAATTATTCATAATGTTTGCCATATTGAGGATATTCTTTTTCCAGGAATTCCTGTATAAGAATTTCAATAACGACAGGGAAAGAAGCGAACATGTTATTGATCAATTAATTAACCAATCTGATTCACATGATAGATAATATTGATTTGAGCCTCGTGGACTGGTCAAGGGCCCAATTTGCACTGACAGCTATGTATCACTGGTTATTTGTGCCTCTCACGCTCGGGTTGTCGATGATTGTCGCAATAATGGAAACTATTTATGTTAAAACAGGAAAGGAAGAATGGAAACGCATTACTCTTTTCTGGATGAAACTTTTTGGGATAAATTTTGCAATCGGAATTGCAACAGGCATAATCCTTGAATTTGAATTTGGCACTAACTGGTCAAATTATTCCTGGTTTGTAGGTGATATATTCGGGGCGCCGTTGGCAGTTGAAGGTATACTGGCTTTCTTCCTTGAATCAACTTTCATAGCGGTAATGTTTTTCGGATGGAACAAGGTTAGCAGGAAATTTCACCTCATTTCCACCTGGATGGTTGCAATTGGCGGATGTCTCTCCGCCCTCTGGATCCTGGTTGCCAACGCCTGGATGCAGCATCCTGTCGGTATGGTATTTAATCCTGATACTGCACGTAATGAAATGGCCAGTTTCTGGGCTGTTCTTTTTAATCAGATTGCCGTTGACAAGTTCTTACATACAGTTTCATCAGGCTTCCTGCTGGCTTCAATGTTTGTGCTTGGTATAAGTTCATGGTTCCTTATACATAAAAGGGAAGAATACCTTGCAAAAAGGAGTATCATTATTGCTTCCATATTTGGCCTGCTATCATCACTGATGGTAGCTTATACAGGAGATGAATCAGCAAGAAACCTGTCAAAATTGCAACCTGTCAAATTTGCTTCTATGGAAGTATTGTACGAGGGTAAAAGTAATGCAGGACTTATTGCATTTGGCATACTAAAAGACTCTCACAAAAAGATGGGAGATAAGGAGATGAAGGAATTTGCCGTGAAAATTGAGATCCCCGGTTTGCTTTCGATCCTCACAGGTGGAGATAATGATACATATGTTCCGGGATTAGCTGATCATATATCAGGTAATGAACAGTTAAAATTTATTCCTACTTCAGAAAAAATAAAGAACGGCATTTATGCCAGAGATATTCTTGCTTCATATAAAAAAGCTAAATCGGAAAATGATACGCTTCAGATTTCAGCATTAAAAGGAGTCTTCAGTGATAAAAACTTTCAGGACAAATATTTCAGATATTTTGGTTATGCGGCAGTTGATAAACCCGAAGATGTTATCCCTGATGTATCGATTTCTTTTTATTCTTTTCATCTTATGGTTGTGCTCGGATTTCTATTTATAATGATATTTTCGGTTGCTTTGTTTTTGATATATAAAGGAACGCTTACCAGCAACAAATGGTTTTTATGGATTGCCTTGATCTCAATACCATTGCCATATGTTTCAAGCGAGCTCGGATGGATACTGACCGAAGTGGGAAGACAACCATGGATAATCCAGGATTTAATGACCGTTTCAAAAGGAGTCTCACATGTCACAACTGGATCAGTTATCACCACATTCATCCTTTTTGCACTTATGTTTACCGCATTGTTGATCTCGGAGATATCCATAATGGTGAAACAGATTAAAATAGGACCTAAAAACTAGGAGGACTGATTATGACCCTGATTATATCTCAGCTTTTTCTTCAGCATTACTGGTGGATAATAATTTCAGTCCTGGGCAGTATCCTGGTATTTCTGATGTTTGTCCAGGGCGGACAATCGGTTATTTATTCCCTGCCCCGGAATGACAATCAGAAAACAATGATTGTGAATTCATTAGGCCGGAAATGGGAAACTACATTCACAACACTTGTTACGTTTGGCGGCGCTTTCTTCGCATCGTTTCCTCTTTTCTATGCAACAAGTTTCGGCGGCGCTTATTGGGTTTGGATAGCTATCTTATTCAGTTTCACGATACAGGCTATTGCCTATGAGTACAGATCAAAACCGAACAACTTTCTGGGACAGAGGACTTTTGATCTTTTTTTGTTTTTGAACGGGTCTCTGGGGCCCTTCCTGATAGGTGTGGCTGTCGCCACTTTTTTCACCGGCGCAATGTTTTCGCTGAATCAGATGAATCAGGTCCATTGGGCAACAACATGGTACGGATTGGAAGCGCTTTTAAATATAAGAAATCTTGCGCTTGGGTTTGCTGTTTTATTTCTTACCAGAATAAATGGACTCCTGTATATAATTTTTAGTATCAGTGATGAAGAATTATTTAAAAGATCGGTTAAAGCAATAATTATCAATGCAGTACCGTTTCTTGTTTTCTTTTTATACTTTGTCATTTCACTCCTGGTGTCAGAAGGTTTTGCCACAGACAGAGCAACAGGTATAATTAGCGCTGAAAAGTTTAAGTATTTACATAACCTGCTTCAGATGCCTTTCGTGCTTGTATTATTTCTTATGGGAGTTGCAGGAGTGCTCGCAGGCATTGGAATCACCGTTCTGAAAAACAACAGGCTCGGAATCTGGTACACCGGAACCGGAACAGTGCTTGCAGTATTTGCTTTATTCCTTATAGCCGGATTCAATGGAACTTCATTTTATCCATCTCAGCACGATATTCAAAGTTCCTTAACAATAAATAATGCATCTTCAAGCCTCTTCACATTGAAGACGATGATGTACGTTTCATTCATCATTCCGCTGGTCCTGGCATATGTCTGGTATGCCTGGAAAGCTATAAATAAAGACAAGATAACTGAAGCAGAAATGAATAACGGAGAACATAAATATTAGCGGTTTGCGGTTTGTGGTATGCGGTATGAAGCGCTTGGTTTTCCTCGCACCGCGCACCTCTCACACCCTTTGTGAAAGATAACGAGATAAGTAATTTAAAAGATAATCTTTAATATTGGCCATGTACATAATCCAAATTCTGCAATACCTTATTCTGCCGGTGTTTGTTTTGATAGCCTGGTACGTTATTAAAAACTCTCTGGCAGCTTATGAAAAGAAATTTCCAGAAAAGGAACAGTAAGTCATTGGTGTGAGGCTTCGGGTATCAACTTTGGACGTCAGAATTATTTTATCTATCTGATATCAAAACAGAAGTGATAAAAATGATGATGTAATGTAAACAGGAATAATAAATGGTATCGAGGCTACTCCGAAAATCAGGTAACCGATTATTACGAGCGATATCAGAATATATCTTCCTTCATTACCTTTCAGTTTCAGATTTTTAAGCTTAAGAGAGAGAAGCGGGATGCGGCTTACCATTAAAAGCGACAGGATAATTGTGAATATCAGCAGGAAGATTGGGGAGCCGATGAGGGAGGCGAACAGATGCGAATGGGAATAGCGCTCTGCAATTACCAGTGATATTACCCCAATTGCGTTAGCAGGTATTGGCAAGCCTTTGAAGGTAGTGGACTGTGTTGAATCGAGATTGAAAATTGCCAGCCTGACAGCCCCGCAGACAGGCATGATCGCTGACAATAATACTACCATTATAGTTAAAATCACATTGGAATTTTGGGTAGAAAAAGCAAATAGCAGAGAACTGCTGAGAAGTTGATAAATTATTAATCCCGGTGCCACTCCAAAGCTTACCAGATCAGCAAGACTGTCAAGCTCTTTTCCGATTGCGGAGTAAGCTTTAAGCAAACGGGCAGAAAAACCATCGAGGAAATCGAAGATCATTGCAGCCAGAATGAACCAGGATGCCGTAACCAGGTTCCCGTTTGATATAAAAATAATTGCTATAAATCCTGAAACCAGGTTTAATGAGGTGATGAAATTTGGAATATGTTTCATATTCTGCGATGAGGTAAATAGGATGGGATAAATTTAAGATAAATTTCAGTAAGCAATGATATTACTGCTGAGTTTAAAAATCCTTTATTGGCATCATTAGTGCGTCTGCATTTACGCCATTGATATTCTTTGATCATTTATTATTAAATTTGTAATTAATATTTTACAATTCAATGGTTGACTTTACAGGCATAAAAATCGCAGTCGATTTCGATGGAACAATAGTTGACCACGAATATCCCGGTATAGGAAAAGAAAAACTTTTTGCTTTCCAGACTCTGAAGGAGCTCCAGAAGCTGGGAGCAAACCTGATACTATGGACCTTTCGGACAGGCAAGGAGCTTGACGCGGCTGTTGAATATTGCAGGAAAAACGGGATTGAATTTTATGCTGTCAATAAAAATTACCCCGAAGAAATCTTCGACGGAACTGTGAGCCGGAAAATAGATGCGGATATCTATATTGATGACCGGAACATTGGAGGCTTTCCGGGATGGAGCGGAGTCTGGCAGATACTGACTCCCTACGAATTTGAACAGAGGGAAGCTGAAAAAAGAATTTCATCAGCCCGCAGAAATATTTTTAAACGCCTATTTACAACGAAAACAAAGTCTGATGAAATCTGATTATAGAAATTTTTTCATTTCCGTTTTTATACTTTCCATTTTAATTTGGACACTTTCCTGCTCTGGCCGTTCAGGTAAAACAAAAGGAAATGCAACTCCTGCATCGCAGAATATCAGTGAAGAAACTCCCGTTAAACTTATAAAAATCGTTTCGCCTGAAGAAGATGCCGGCTTAAAACTGAACCAGTCTATAAAATTAATCCTCGGTCTCGAGGATCAGAATAAATTTCCCGATTCTGTTGCCGTTTATTTTAATAGTAACTATGTAACAACATTAAAATCAGGGAGCTTAGAATATTTAATTCCACAGACATTCATTTCTTCGACCGGGCGGAAATCATTAAAAGTAACGGCGTACAAGGATGGAAAGCCAAAGAATACCGTGACTCGTTTCACTGTCATCTTTTCCGATATTGTACCTAAGAAATATGGATATAAAGTAGTTCACACATATCCTCACGATAAAAATGCATTTACTCAGGGTCTGGTGTACGACAATGGCGAATTATTTGAGGGTACCGGAGAAGAATCAGGTTCAAGTTTAAGGGAAGTTGAACTTGAAACGGGTAAGGTCAAAAGACAACACGACCTGGATCCCTCATTATTTGGTGAAGGAATCGCTCTTTACCACGATCGTATCTATGAGGTAACATGGAGGAACAAAGTAGGGTTTGTTTATAATAAATCAGATTTCAAACTGATTAATAAGATCTATTATCCGACTGAAGGTTGGGGACTTACAACAATAGATGATAAAATTGTACTAAGTGACGGAACAAATGTATTGTATTTTTATGAGCCTGACATGTTTACCGTGATCTCCAAAATTGAGGTTTATGACAATGAAAAGAAAAGAGACTCATTAAATGAACTGGAATATATTAATGGCGAGATATGGGCAAATATCTGGTATAATGATCACATTGCCAGAATAGATCCAAAAACCGGAAAGGTTTTGGGTTATATAAATTTAAAAGGGATTCTTCCGGCTTCTGATCGCGATGAAAATACCGACGTATTAAACGGCATTGCTTATGATGATAAGGGTAAAAGGATCTTTGTGACAGGTAAAAGATGGCCAAAACTTTTTGAGATAAAAGTCACAGAATAAAATTCGTACCGTATACAATTTTAAGTGCATCAGGGATTATTCCAAATTCTGCCGGCGTCTGACCGAGAGATTCACCATCAGCTTCTGCATACATGGCAGTTTCAGAGTTAACCTTGATAGTTTTGCATTTATATCCGTCAATCTTTGGGTGCTGAAGTATTCGTCCGTTATAAAGTATTCTGAGATTTCTAATAATCTCAAACTTACCCATCCCGTTTATTACTGTGACATCAAGCAGACCGTCAGTAGGGATTGCCCTGGGGGTTTGTCTCATGCCGCCACCGCAATAGCGTCCATTGCCGACATTCAGAGAAAAAACATTTGCATGTGTAATTTCCCCGTCGATAATTATTTCAGCTTTAGTGTTTTTATAAGATAACAAACTTGTCAGCAAATTATAGAAATAAATCAGTTTTCCACCGCGACCGTTATCTTTTTGAATATTTGTTTTTCTGACCACTACCGATTCAAATCCCAGTCCGGCAATATTGATAAAATATCTGTTATTTTTTTCAGAACCGTTATAAAAGCTTATTGTCCCGATATCGTGTAACAAAGTTTTATTATCGCTGATAACCCTGACTGCTTTTTCATAATCCAGAGGGATACCAAACATTTTCCCCCAGTCATTTCCGGTCCCAACTGGTATTGAAGCCAGGACAATCTCGGTAGCAGGACAAAAGTTATTACTAAAAATGCCGTTAACTACTTCATTAAGAGTTCCGTCTCCGCCAACTGTGATTATTTTTCTGAAACCTGAAGCTATCGCATCAATTGTCAGGTTTATAGCATGACCTTTTCTTTCTGTAAATTCTACCTCAAAAGATATATTCGCCTTCTTAAGGAAATCAGATATTTTTGTCCAGTCTTTTTTCCCTTTTCCCTTACCGGCGTTAGGATTTACTATGACCATCCATCTGTTTTGATCGGTATTTAGAATCATACTTGTTTTATAAGCAGACAAAGATGTAAATAAATTAGATAATTTTTAAAAACAATATCCTACAGCAACTTTTCAACAATCTATATGCCTGATTCAATTACTTTGTGGCCCTTACAGTTAGCCTTTGTGTTAAGACGGCGGCAAGAAAATTGATGTTAATAAGATGTTGAAAACCCCAAAAAAAATGTTTACAATTACATCTTTTATGGCCGGTAGCAGACGGTCATTAATAGTAAATTTGAAATCTGAATATAACTCGATAACTTAAATACGATGGGTAGGATTATAGCAATTGCAAATCAAAAAGGTGGGGTTGGGAAGACAACAACAGCAATTAATCTGGCGGCCAGTCTTGCTGCGCTTGAAAAAAAGGTTCTTATAGTTGATGGGGATCCCCAGGCAAATGCAACTTCCGGCATTGGAATCGACACACGGCTGATAAGATGCACAATTTACGATTGTCTGATAGACGGCAAAGATCCGAAGGATGCTTTACTGAAGTGTGAGATTGAAAATCTTTCAATTATACCTTCAAATATTGACCTCGTCGGTGCTGAGATAGAAATGCTGGACAGGCCTGAGAGAGAAAAAATTCTAAAAGTTGTTCTCAGGAAAATTGCAGCAGATTATGATTACATACTTATCGATTGCTCACCTTCTCTAGGACTTCTTACGGTAAATGCATTGACTGCATCAGATTCAGTGATTATTCCTGTGCAATGTGAATATTTTGCATTGGAGGGGCTTGGGAAGCTTTTGAATACAATTAAAATCATTCAGAACAATCTTAATCCGGAACTTGAAATTGAAGGTTTTTTACTGACGATGTATGATGCACGGTTAAGACTTTCTAATCAGGTCGCTGATGAAGTAAATAAACATTTTCAGCAGATGGTTTTCAAAACCATAATTCAGCGGAATGTAAAGCTATCAGAAGCACCAAGTTTCGGTCAGCCTGCCATACTCTATGATGCTGATTCAAGAGGTACTGTCAACTATCTGAATCTGGCAAAAGAACTTATTGAGAAACAGGAAGCAAAAGTGTTACAGTAATCCCACTTTCATATTACGAGAAATAACATGAATATGATAAAAAAGAATGCGTTGGGAAGAGGTCTTGGTGCATTGATAGATGGAGTAGAAAAAGAAGTACTTGAGAGAAAAGTTGAGGCAAACCTTGATATCCCTGTTGATTCTATTGAAGCTAATCCTTTTCAGCCAAGAACGAGCTTTGATGAAAAAGCTCTTGAAGAACTTTCAGTCTCAATAAGAAAGCTGGGCATAGTTCAGCCACTGACAGTAAGGGAAATCGGCTCAGGCCGATATCAGTTAATTGCCGGTGAGAGAAGGTTACGCGCGGCTCGTCTGGCAGGACTTTCCCATGTTCCTGCATACATCAGAACAGCAGACGACCAGGCTATGCTTGAGCTGGCCCTTGTCGAAAATATCCAACGTGAGGATCTCGACGCAGTGGAAGTAGCAATAAGTTTCCAGAGGCTGATCGAAGAGTGTAAGCTTACCCAGGAACAATTGAGCGACAGGGTTGGTAAACAACGGTCGACAGTTGCAAATTATCTTCGTCTGTTGAAGCTGCCTGCTGAAATTCAACTTGGCATTAAGAACAAACATCTGATGATGGGTCATGCCCGGACACTTGTCAATATTGAGGATCCAAAAAAACAAATCAACGTTTATTATAAAATAATTGATGGTGAGCTATCAGTGCGTCAGGCTGAAGAGCTTGTCAGACAACTGCAATCAGAAAAAACCAAAGACCCGTCAAAAATTGAAAAAAAGAGAAAGCTGAATGATGATTTTACACAGCTTTCTGATCATCTCAATAAGATTTTTGATGCCAGGGTTAATTTTAGGATTAACGAAAAGGGTCAGGGCAAAATAGTGATAGCATTTGAAAGTCCCGATGAAATGGAACGTATTTTAGGGGTATTTGATCGCCTTAAGTCCTGAAAATAATTATATTTGTCGGCTGTATACTGGTTTTAGAAATGATGTCCGGCTTATTTTTATTTTGAAGACTTCTCATAAAATACTGATTATTGCCATTCTGCAGTTGTTCTGCGTCGAACAAATTATGTTTGGGCAGGATACACTTGAAGTTTCACAGCATCGCAGGCATAAATTTAAGCCTGAATCGATGAAAGCAACGATGATGGCAGTGTCATTTCCCGGACTGGGTCAGATCTATAACAGGAAATACTGGAAAATTCCTGTGGTTTATATTGGGTTTGCAGGGCTTATTTACGGGGCCGGTTTTTACTCAAAAAATTATACTATGTATGTGAAAGCATACCAGGATTTTACTGATAATATCCCGCAAACAAATAGCTATCTTAAATTGATACTTGCCAATCCGCAAGGTTATGACCCTGTTCTATATCCGAAGACTTATACATTGCAAAATTATTCATATTATAAGGACGGATTGCTGAGACTGGTCGATTATTATAAAAGGAACAGGGATCTGACATATATCGGAATTGGTGTATGGTATCTTGTGTCGGTGCTGGATGCAAACGTGGATGCCAGTCTTTTTAATTATGATGTAAGTAATAATCTTAACCTTACATTCGTTCCTATGCAGATGACTTTACCCGGCGGTTTTGTAGGAGCTGGTTTTGGTGTTGATTTGAAGGTAAACTTTTAACTAATTAACTATGAAATTCAGAGCGATATTAATATTTTTCTTCCTTGCAGTATTAAAAGTTAATGCAGCGTCAGATAATGACACAATAATAATCAAATCGGATAACAGCAGTGACCGCATTGCCGCTGATCTCGACAGCCTTGTTAACACCTGGTATGTCAAAATAGCCGTAAAAAATAACGCGGAGGTAAAAGGTGATACAGTCGGATTCTCTATCCCTGATTCAGTTTATAAGCAGCGGATCGGCAAGATCAACTCTATAATCCAGCTTGGATATAATAGCATCATAAAAAATCATATTGAGGTCTACACAATCAGGAAAAGGGAAAAATTCGCAGCCGTTCTAGGATTGAAGGACTATTATTTTCCAATGATTGAAGATGTTTTTGACTCATATGGCCTTCCTGCTGAACTTAAGTATATGGCAGTTATAGAATCTGCACTTAATCCCGGAGTAGTGAATGGTCGCTCAGGCGCTACCGGCATGTGGCAATTCATGTACAGCACCGGTCGGATGTACGGTCTTACAATTAACTCCATCGTTGATGAACGAAGAGATCCTGTCAAGGCAACTCATGCTGCCGCCCGGTATATTAAAGATCTTTACTCTATTTATCAGGATTGGGTCCTGGTTATTGCAGCATATAACTGTGGGCCTGGAAATGTGAATAAAGCAATCAAGAGATCAGGTAATAAAAAAGATTATTGGGATATCTATTACCGTCTGCCAAGGGAAACCAGGGGTTATATACCTCAATATATTGCCGCTGCTTACGCAGTAACTTATTATGCTGACCATAATATAGTTCCTCTTCCTCTTAATATCCCGGTTGCAACAGATACCATAATGGTTAATAAAGATATTCATCTTGCTCAGATATCTCAGGTAATGGGCATACCACTTGGTGAGCTTCACGCGCTTAATCCTCAGTATAAAACCGGTTTGGTTCCCGGTTCCTCGAAACCGCAGTCACTTACGCTTCCAATGAATCACCTGGGTGATTTTATAAATCTGAATGATACAATAAGAAGCTATAAACCTGATGTTTATTTAAATAAAAATGTTGTAATAGCCGATCCTAAAAGATCGACATTCATAAATACTGATATTAAAGGCAAGACAAAACTTATCTATACGGTTAAAGATGGCGACAATATCGGATCGATCGCAGAGTGGTTTAAAGTAGGTTTGTCTGATCTCAGGAACTGGAATAATATTTATAAGAATAAGATCAGGGTAGGCCAGAAATTAGCGGTATATGTCAATCCTTTAAAATCGGAATATTATTCGAGAATCAATACATTATCATATGCTGAAAAACAAGCACTTGTCGGGAAAATCGCAGCATCCAACACCCAGCCTGAGGTGAGCAGTGTCCCTGAAGAGACTGATGGCGAGTTCATTACTTACACGGTGCGAAATGGCGATACAATATGGGATATTGTAAAAATGTTTGATAATGTAACGACAACACAGGTACTTTCATTGAATAATATCGCTGATCCCGGTAAAATAAAGGTTGGGCAGAAACTGAAGATCAAGAAAAAGAGCTGATTCCTTCTTAATATATGCGTCCTTTAAGGTCATTCTTGCTATTATTGATCTTTTTGGCCTGTTTTACCGGTCTTCATTATATAATTAGCTTAAGCCAACTTTTCCCATCAATTTATGAATTTGTCCCATCAGGGATCATAAATACCTTAATACCAGCAGAGAAAAAGAGTGATGCAGTTTTACCGGTGGCTGCTGATACGATGATTGTAGGGGTCACCGCCGTTCCCTACAAAATTCATCCCCAGGGAACGCTGGCGACAGTTCCCTACAAAATACATCGGGCTTGGCAGAAAAGTTCACTATCCCGTTACAAAATTTTCTCGATTCTCTAAATTTTTCAAAACGCCAGATCAGAGTTATTTATTACGGCGATTCGCAAATAGAGGGTGACCGGGTAACTTCCTACCTTCGTAATATTCTGCGGAAAGGAAGGGGCGGAAGCGGTCCTGGCTTATTTCTGCCGGTTATGCCGGTAATGTACACTAAATCAATATGGCTTCGGGCTTCTTCCAACTGGAAAAGATACAATTATCTTTCATATAAAGCAGGAGACCTGTCTCACAGGAATCTTGGACCATTCATGGCGATCTGCAGATACCTTCCCGAAAAAGACTCTACAAAAGAAACTGAAAAGGCATTTGTAAGGATAAGGCCATCAAATTATGCTGATAGCGCAACAGCGGATTATGAGACGCTCCGGATATTTTACGGCAATACACCTGGTGAAGTAAACATAAAGGTATCAGGGGACAATGAATTATTACTGGCTGACTCATTAAAAAGGGGTGAAGGATACAATGAAATATTGTGTCGGCTGGGAGGAAGAAAAGATATTACTATTGAGTTTAGCGGCAGAGTAAGTCCGGATATATACGGTATCAGTATTGAAAGCGAGAAAGGTGTAGTTGTTGATAATATTCCACAGCGCGGAAGCGCCGGTCTTGAATTTACAATGGTGAACAGGAACAATCTGCGTGAATCGTATAAAAAGCTATCCCCCGATCTGATCATACTGCAATATGGCCTTAATATTGTAAAAAATGTAAGAGAGGATTATTCCTATTATGAAAAAGGTCTGAAACGGCAGCTTTCGCTTATTAAGAATCTGTCCCCATCTGCATCGATTTTAGTTGTTGGTGTGACAGATATGGCAATGAATGAAGGCGACAGCATAAAATCTTATAATAATATTCCATTTATAATAGATGCCCAGAAACAGGCGACAAAAAAAGCTGATGTATATTTCTGGGATTCTTACACGGCAATGGGCGGTAAGTCATCAATCATTAAATGGGCAGGAATGAAACCACCTCTTGCCCAGAAAGATTATGTACATTTCACTTACCAGGGCGCAGATACACTTTCAAAGAGACTTGTAACATCATTATTTACTTCCCATCAATCTGATACTGCTCCATCAGTAAAGGCGAAGATCACAATTCCCGACCCACCGGCAATAATTATACCTGAACATCAGGAACATAGTATGCTTACGTCTCTTGTTTTGTCAGTTTTTAGCTATAATCCCGATCAGCCTTTCGTGTTTACAGCACCTGCATTCTGGATGTTCTTTCTGATAGTTCTGCTGGGTTACAGTGTTGTATATAAAAAAATGAAAATCAGAAATATTTACCTCTTTCTGATCAGTCTGTTTTTCTACTACAAGGCAGGCGGTTTCTTTCTGTTCATTCTGATATTTGTAACATTAATAGACTTCACTTGCGGATTATTAATATTTAAATCGAGGAGCATAGCAGCGAGAAGATTCTTTGTGCTTCTCAGCATAATCTCAAATCTGGGCCTCCTCGGATATTTTAAATATACCGCGTTTATAATAAATACAGTCAATGGATTGTTTGGAACTCATTTCGCAGTCTATGACCTTCTCTCAAATCTTTCAAATTCTTTCCTTGGAACCACTTTTGACATTAGTTTTATAATATTACCGGTAGGTATTTCCTTTTTTACATTCCAATCACTAAGTTATACGATTGATGTTTACAGGAAGAAGATGGAGCCTGTCAGGAACATTATTGATTTTGGTTTTTATGTTTCCTTCTTCCCTCATCTTGTAGCCGGACCAATTGTAAGGGCATCTGTTTTTATTCCACAGATTTATCAGGAGTTCAGACTTTCACGACCTGAATTCAGCCATGCTCTTTATATGATTTCAAAAGGCCTGATCAAGAAAATTGTCATTTCAAATTTTATAGCTCTGAATCTGGTTGACCGTGTTTTTGATGCACCTTCAATTTATTCCGGTTTCGAAAACCTTCTTGGCAATTTACGGATACGGCCTCCAGATATACTGTGATTTTTCAGGTTATACTGATATTGCTATCGGAGTGGCGCTGATACTGGGATTCAGATTGCCTGTAAATTTTAACTCACCTTATAAGGCCAAAAGCATAACCGACTTCTGGAAAAGATGGCACATTTCACTTTCGCAATGGCTACGCGACTATCTCTACATTTCGTTGGGGGGAAACAGGAAAGGGAAAATACGTACATATTTTAATCTGATGATAACAATGCTTCTTGGCGGATTGTGGCATGGAGCTTCTCTGAGGTTTGTCATATGGGGAGGATTGCATGGGATTGGGCTTGTATTTAACAGGATATGGGATTCTATCTTTAAAAACGTACCGGCACAAGCTGGATTGGCAGAGTAATTTCAATTTTTATCACATTTCAATTTGTAAATTTTTGCTGGATCTTCTTCAGGGCGACCTGATATGGACAGCATAAAAATAATGCTGAAACAGATCTTTCAAAATTTCTCTCCCGGATCATATCTTGCAGTTCTGCCGGGATACAGCAATGTGCTGCTCTTGATGGGGGTGGCTTATATCATTCATTTCCTTCCTGAAAGAACAAAAGAGTCATACAGGGGACTGTTTATTAAAATTCCTCTTGCCGGACAGCTTGCGATAGTGATGGCAGTGGCAATACTTCTGTTTCAGATGAGAACGACGGAAATTATGCCGTTTATTTATTTCAGGTTCTAAGCCTACTTTAACCGCAAAGGTCACAAAGAAGGCACAAAGGGCACAATGTTTTGACTTTGCGTACTTTGCGACTGCTTTGCGTGCTTTGCGGTTAAAAAAACATTAGACGACACCTATTGCAATGTGGGGCTAGAGATATGTATTTACTTTTTTTTCTCCCTTCACAAAAGGAGCGATTGCACGGTTGTAAATACCCTGCACATAGGCTATTGCCATTCCGTAGTTCGTTACAGGGACACCGGCTTTGATTGCAGGCTGGATCCTGTTGTAAAGCTGCCTTCTGGTGATCATACAGCCTCCGCATTGTATAACGAGTGAATAATCAGTTACTGGTCGGGGCAAGGAATCTAATCCGGCAACAACTTCATATTCAAGTTTTTTACCTGTAAAATTGCTTATCCATCTTGGAATTTTGGTTCTTCCGATATCATCACATGACACATGATGTGTGCACGACTCCAGAAGAAGTATCCTGTCGCCATCTTTAAGAGAAGAGATTTTGGGAGTACCTTTAAGATAGTTGTCGAAATCGCCTTTAAACCTGGCAAGCATTATACTGAAACTGGTAAGTGGAATATCGTGTGGAATAGATGCATCAGCTTTCACAAAAACCTGTGAATCAGTTATTGCCAGAGCGGGTTTTATTCCGGTTTTTTTAAGAAAAGCATCAACTTCCCTTTCTTTTAATACAATTGCCACTGCTTCATTATCGAGGATATCACGAATTGCCTGCATCTGTGGAAGAATAAGCCTTCCTGCAGGTGCTTCAATGTCAATAGGAGTGATGAGTATCACAATGTCACCATAGCTGATCAGATCGCCCAGCAATGATGGATTATTATAGGAATGCTCGGGTATGGTATTCTTGATAAGCGTTATGAGATCCTCGTAGTTGCGCTTATCCACCGATGAAAATTCAAACAGAGGTATTCCTGTCAGCGATAATACCTTATTTTTAAATTCGTTGCTAGGTCCATTAATATCTGATTTGCTGTGAATTACTAATAAAAGGAAGGTCGTGATCATTGAACTTTTTAGCGAGTTCATCTTCATATTTCCCCAAGAATTATCAGTAACAATAAGAATAGCCAGGTCGATTGCTTTCAAGGGTCTTTAGTCGTCCGGTCGACTCTCTTCTGTCCGAGTTCTCCTGAATCATCAATACCAGCAGTATCAATAAGAATAACCGGACCAAAACCTGTTATTTCAAATGACTTTTTTACAGGATCGGTTGTTGTTCCTGCATGGTCGGAAACGATGGCAATATCCTGACCAGCAAGGCTGTTAATGAAGCTGCTTTTTCCGTTATTCCGCCGGCCATATATTCCGATGTGTGGTTTTGACTCCCGTCCCTTTGTATCCATCCTGCAAAATTTGTCTGCAAAATTAGCAATTATTTGCTATCTGTGGTTCTGCTACCCTTATCCCTGTCAGTTCTCTGTCTGAACTTTTTTTCACATCTTACCTTCATCCCTTCCCTAAACAATAAGGGAAGGGCTAATAGTTTAGAACAGTTGTCCCCCTTTTGTGGCTTGAGTTGTGGTTAATGGATTTCAATTTCTCATTCCTGAATTCACAGATCATCAAGTGAAAAACCTAATTTCAGAAGATTTCCGGGTTCAAGGATGGATTTAAGTTTTGATTTCTCAATAAGTTTCAGAATACTATTAGCTTCAAAGATGCTGATCTTTCTTCTTTTTCATCATAGAGCAATTCAGCAGCCTTGTGATATCCTATATAAGGACTTAAGGCAGTTGTTATTGAAGGATTATTGATAACAGCATCATATCCGGCAGATTCGTGAATAACCAATCCGCGGAAAAGATTAGTTAACAGTAGTTGTAACGTTACTTGACACCAGCAAATTAAGGCTTTCAATGACAGCGCAACCTATGAAGGGAGATATGGATTTAGTTCGAGTGTGCCCTGTCCGCATAGCGACGAGATAAGCATATCATTTGCATATACTTTATGAGCGGAGGAGATAACGAATTCAGGAATTACCGGATTAATTTTCCCGGGCATAATTGAGCTTCCAACCTGCCTGTCGGGAATTGAGATGATCTTTGCTCCGGCAATATCTGATGCAAGTAGTCGCAGATCGGCGGACATTTTTTCAAGATTCACCGCGTGGGCCTTAAGTATGGCATGGATTTCCACCCATTTATCAAGGTTTGATGTAGCATCTGACAGGTTTTCACTATGAGCAAGAGGAAGTTGTGTCAGATTTCGGAGTTCCGGTATAACTTCCATTATGAAAAACCGCGGTAGAGATAATCCGGTACCAATTGCGCCGCCTCCGAGGTTTACCTGTTTTAATCCTTTCGGAACATTTTGACACTCTCCACCAGTCGCGTGAAAGGGCTTCATTATATGTACTGAAAAGGAGTCCGAAAGAGGATGGTACAGCTGCCTGCATCTGTGTATAACCCTGGCGCAGGTTCTCTCGAGTCTTCTTTTCAAATTCTTCAACTTTTTGCCGCAGAGAGTTTATTTTTTCTTCGAGTGACTGCAATAATCTCATAACTGCGACAGTAAGTGCAGTTGGAATGACATCATTTGTTGATTGGTAGATATTTGCGTGTTCAATAGGATCAATATAAGTGTACTCTCCACACTTATTCCCGCATTTCAAAAGTGCTGAATTTGTGATTATTTCATTAATATTCATGTTAATGCTGGTTCCGGCACCTCCCTGAACTGCAGGAATTATGAAGTGTTCAAAATGCAAACCATCTGAAACTTCCTTTGAAGCAGCAATCAGGGCGTTCAGAATATCATCATTAATAGTCTTAAAAGGAAGATCTTTACCTAATTTATCCTCTGAAGCTATCCGGAATTTTTTGTAAGTATTATAACATGCCAACTTGGTGATACCCACTGATTTGTACCATTCAAGTGGAAAAGGAGAATTGCCGGGGAAATTTTCTCTGGCTCTTTCCGAATGAATGCCATAAAGAGCATCGGTTGGGATTTTCTTTTCGCCTAAGCTGTCATTTTCTATCCGGAACATGAGACAGATATCTTAATTATAATTTGAAATCCATTAACCACAAAGGTCACAAAGGTATTACACAAAGGTCACAAAAGGTGAAATTCATAATATATTACTTTGTGTGCTTTGCATTCTTTGTGTTCTTTGTAGTAAAATGAGTTTCTAAATATTACTGCCTGAGACAGGTTTTGCATAAGCCAGAACATCACTTCCTGTAATTTCAGTCGGGCAGAGTATTATCAGTCTTTCGAGAACATTCCTGAATTCACGTATGTTCCCGGTCCATTGGATCTTTTGAAGTTCTTTTATAGCATCCTGTTTAATTATTCTTTTGCTCATTCCATATTCCCTGCAAATCAAAGTATTAAAATAATCTGCAAGGATTGGAATATCATTTTCTCTTTCATTCAGTGTAGGGACATTGATAAGAATAACACTTAGCCGGTGATACAGATCTTCCCGGAAATTATTATTTTCTATCTCTTTTCTGATATTCTTATTTGTGGCTGTAATTACACGAACATTTACGTGTATATCTTTGTCTGATCCCACCCTGCTTATTTTGTTTTCCTGCAAGGCACGAAGCACTTTTGCCTGAGCTGAAAGGCTCATGTCGCCTATTTCATCGAGAAATAAAGTACCCCCGTTTGCCTGTTCAAATTTACCAATCCTTTGTTTGATAGCCGATGTAAATGATCCCTTTTCGTGGCCAAATAGTTCACTTTCAATAAGTTCAGATGGTATAGCTGCACAGTTGACTTCAATAAAAGGAGCCTTGGCCCTGTTGCTTTTTTCATGTATCTGGTGAGCTACCAGTTCTTTACCTGTTCCATTCGCTCCGGTAATAAGAACTCTTGCTTCTGTAGGAGCTACTTTATCGATCATGCTTTTGACTTTCTCAATCGCTTCCGATTCGCCCACAATTTCGTACATCTTGCTCACCTTATTCTTGAGGACCTGAGTTTGAGTGATGAGCGTGGATTTATCCATTGCATTGCGGATAGTGATCAGCAGCCTGTTCAGATCGAGAGGTTTTTCAAGAAAATCATATGCTCCCTTTTTGATGGCTTCAACAGCAGTATCAATATTACCATGACCAGAGATCATTACAACAGGTGTATCAGATGAAGTTTCAATAATTTTTCCGAGAACTTCAATTCCATCCATCTTAGCCATCTTGATATCGCAGAGAATGATGTCATATGAGTTAGCTGCGAACATTTCCAATCCCTTTGGTCCGTCTTCAGCCAGATCCACTTCATGTTTCTCATATTCAAGAACTTCCTTCAGTGTATTCCTGATTGCCCGCTCATCGTCAATGACCAGTATTTTCGACATACTATATAGATTAGCCTATTCCTTTTTTCTTAACCACGGAGTAACACGGAGTAAAAAACTCTGCCCTGAGCTCCGTGCTTCTATTCCCCGTCCTTATCCACTATATCGCAGCCACTTCCACATCTCTTTCCAGGAAGTTTTCTTTCCGTACATGAGAATTCCTGTCCTATACACTTTTGCTGCCATCCATACAAATGAAGCAAATGTTACCAGCATTATCACCATTGAAACAGCAATCTGCCAGTAAGGAACACCAAATGGAATTCTTGCCATCATTACAATAGGAGCAGTGAGTGGGATTATGGAGCACCAGAATGACAGTGGGCTTTCCGGATTTTGCATTGTTCCCATTGCTACCATTAACCCTAGTATTATAGGTATAGTAACGGGGAGCATAAACTGCTGAGTCTCAGTTTCATTGTCTACCGCGGATCCTATTGCGGCAAATACCGAAGCATAAAGAAGATAACCGGTTATGAAATAGAAAACAAAACAGAATATTATCAGTCCCCAGGGTTGATTCATAGCACTATCAAATAATTTGGAGAATTCAGCAGCCTGTGGGGACATTTCCGAAGTCTGAGTTGTTGTTGCAGTACCTGTAGCCTGCTGATTTCCCGACATCATATTCTGAGGTTGCACTGCCTGTGAAATCTCAGTGATATTTGTTTTTGGAAGAAGAGTTGTTTTCAGAACTGTGACAATTCCAACGGTCAGAAAGATCCATATAAAGAACTGGGTAAGACCAACAAGCGCAATCCCTATTATTTTACCCATCATGAGTTGAATGGGTTTTACTGAAGATATTATAACCTCCACCACCCTGCTCGTTTTTTCTTCAATTACGCCTCTCATTACCTGGGCTCCGAAGATGAAGACCAGCATATACATCAGGAAACCGAACAGATAGGCCAGGGCCATGGCTATTCCGGTACTGGTACCTTTTTCAACTCCGAATTCATCAAGTTTTTTTGTTTGTACCGATACATTTGTCTCAACGTTCTTCATTATATCATCAAGATTTTCAATCTTGTACGACAACAATTTCTGACGTTCAATCTCTTTCTTGAGCGAATTTTCAATGTATTGCAGAAGTCCAATTGGAGGCTGTTTTTTGGCAATTAGATAGACAGCATTCGGAGTGTGAATAATCTCCGGAGAGATATAAAGAATTCCATAGTAGCCTGATGCTTCGAAGGTTTTTTTGAGATCGTCAACTTTTGTATTCTCAAGATAGACAAATTCTGCATCGTTTGTGTTTTTTATAACACCTTTAAACAGGTCAGAACTATCTTCTACCACAGCGATTTTTTTATGTTCACCACTCTGATTCATCATCAAAAGAGTTGGTATTGTAATGATTGCAGCCATCAGAACCGGGGCAAGAATTGTCATAATGATAAACGATTTTTTTCTAACCCTCGTAATGTATTCTCTTTTTACAATTACAGATATCTTGTTCATATTTTGAAAAATTTCGAAAGTTAATATGAGGATTTAATTATTACCAGCTTCAATTACTCTGATAAAAATCTCATTCATTGATGGCAGAGCAGGGTTAAAGGAGATGATATTTCCCGATTGCATGACAGTCTTGAGGATATTATTTGTATTAATATCGCTTGTAGTTTTCAATCTGATTGTACTTTTATTAGTATCGGTATGTTGTTTCAGGATGCTGTAATGTCCATTTCCTTCAATTTTGACGTTACCATCAAAAACCAGGTCATACTCATTTGCAGCCCATCTGCTTCTGATTTCATGGACACTTCCCTCGAGGATGGTTTTGGCTTTGTTAATAAGAGTAATGTTGTCGCAAAGCTCTTCAACAGATTCCATATTATGTGTAGAGAAAATTATTGTAGCTCCCTTCTCACGCAAAAAGAGGATCTCATCCTTTATAATTTTTGTATTCAGAGGATCGAAACCCGTAAATGGTTCATCGAAAATAAGTAGTTTTGGTTCGTGCAGAATAGTGGTTACAAACTGAACTTTTTGAGCCATTCCCTTTGATAGCTCTTCAACTTTTTTGCCCCACCAGTCGATAATATCTAGTTTTTTGAACCAGTATTTGAGCCTTCTCATAGCTTCTGCTTTGGACAGACCTTTGAGCTGTGCAAAATATAAAGCCTGTTCACCTACTTTCATTTTTTTATATAATCCTCTTTCTTCAGGTAGATAGCCAATAAGCTGAACATCAGACGGTACCAGTTTTCTGCCATTCAGAAACAGCTCACCGGAATCGGGTCCGGTAATCTGATTAATTATCCTGATGAGAGTGGTTTTTCCGGCGCCATTCGGACCCAGAAGTCCGTAAATGCATTGTTCCGGAACAGAGATACTTACATTATCGAGTGCCAGCTGATTTCCATATTGTTTTGTGACATTCTTAGCTTCAAAAAGTGCCATGTGAGTTTTGGTTTTAATATTTTTTCAATAGACTTGTAAATATAAAAAAACTCCGGGAAACAGTGTAATACTTTAGAAAATGAATGAAATCGTTTCCTTTTAAGTTAATTAGAAATGCAAAATCCATTAACCACAAAGGTCACAAAGCTTTAACACAAAGGAGACAAAGTTCAAATATCCAGGTTTTTCTTTGTGTACTTTATGCATTCCTTGTGCACTTTGTGGTTAAAAAGAATTGATTAAAAAGGTGAGATCTTATTCGAAATACCCCTTCATTCTTTCGAAGAAGCCTTTATCGTTTTTATCAGGAGCAGGAGTGAAGGACTCTGAATCTTTGAATTTCTCGAAGATCTTCATTTCTTCTTTGCTCATACTTTTTGGGATCCATACATTGACGTTAACAAGCAGATCGCCGCGTCCATAGCCATTGACCTCTGGCAATCCCTTTCCGCGAAGACGCAGGATTTTACCAGGTTGGGTACCTGGTTCAATTTTGATTTTAACATTGGCATCGACAGTAGGAACTTCAACATGAGTTCCTAAAACTGCGTCGGGAATACTAATAAACAGATTATAAATCAAATCATTACCTTCTCTTATTAGTTCCGGATGCTCTTCTTCATCGATTACAACGAGAAGGTCGCCGTTTTCTCCACCCCGGCGAGGTGCATTACCTTTCCCGCTTACTGTCATCTGCATCCCTTTTCCGACACCTGCAGGGATATTGATCTTTATAATCTCTTCTTTTTGTACAACTCCTTCACCATAACAAGTTGTACATTTTTTCGTAATTGTCTTTCCTTCTCCGCCACATGAAGGGCATACAGATGTTGTCTGCATCTGCCCAAGCAAAGTATTAGTAAGTCGGGTAACGTGACCTGAACCATGACATGTCTGGCAGGTAGAAACGCTTGCGGCATTGAATGCCCCAGTTCCGCCACATGAGTCGCAGGTATCATATTTATTGACTTTGATTTTCTTTTCAGCGCCAATTGCTATTTCCTGCAATGTGAGTTTTACTTTTACCCTTAGATTGCTTCCTTTATTAATTCTTCGTCCGCGTCGTGCCCCACTGAAACCTCCGAATCCTCCAAATGCATCGCCAAAAATATCACCAAACGATGAAAAGATGTCATCCATCGACATTCCCTGACCTGAAAATCCGCCGCCATTGTTGCCCATGCCGGCATGTCCATAGCGGTCATAGCGGGCTTTCTTCTCATCATTGCTCAGCACCTCATAAGCCTCAGCAGCCTCCTTGAAGTTTTCTTCTGAAGCTTTATCGCCAGGATTCTTATCAGGATGATATTTTAAGGCCTGCTTTCTGTAGGCTTTTTTTATCTCTTCCTTTGTGGCCTCTTTAGTTAATCCAAGCACCTCGTAGTAATCTCTTTTTCCCATCCCTTTGAAATTTATTTTAATCAGCCACTAATTGCCGTTCAGATTTGGTTCTATTCTCCAACTATTACTTTTGAAAAGCGTAAAACTTTGTCCTGTAGATAATAACCTTTTTCCACTACATCGATTACTTTTCCTTTTTTCTCAGGTTCTTCGACAGGCACTTTTGCAACTGCCTCATGAAGATCGACATTGAAATTGCTATTTAATGATTCAATTTCTTTTACTCCGTTCGCTTTAAGAAAATCGCTGAACTTACCATAAATAATCTCAATTCCGTTTTTAATGGCATCACAATCTGACGCTGTATCAATGTGTCTGAGGGCACGTTCAAAATCATCTACAAGAGGAATTATACTAAGAAACAGATTTTCTCCGGCATATTTGGTCATATCCATTTTTTCACGGAGAGTCCTTTTCCGGTAATTGTCAAATTCAGCTGAAAGGCGAATATAACGATCCTGCATTTCTGCCAGTTTTTCTTCTGCAGCCTTTACTTCAAGCATCATTTTGTCAGCATTCTTATCTGAAGTTTCAGTATTTTCATTAGGTCCGTTCAGTTCGGAATCACTGCTGACGTTATCAGGATAATTAGTATTTTCTTTATTTTCAGTCGATTTGTTATTGTAATTTTGTGTTGTCTCCTCCTGTTCCTTATTCTTTCTTTTCATCATTAGACCATTATTTCGATTCATATTGTAGTTTACAAAAGGCCTGCCAAGTAGAGATAGTTGACAAATTGGCAGGAGAGGGTTCTGATTTAACTGATTTACATTGTCATTGCGAACGGAGCGAAGCAATCTT
Source organism: uncultured Bacteroidales bacterium (assembly GCA_963734885.1). Taxonomy (GTDB): domain Bacteria; phylum Bacteroidota; class Bacteroidia; order Bacteroidales; family VadinHA17; genus LD21. Next base: position 264,521 of record CAVTIJ010000001.1, read on the forward strand.
TGACTCATTGGTCAGATCCTTTGTATATCTGCCCCCAACGCATTAAGCCTCTTGTCAATGTTCTGATAGCCTCGATCGATCTGTTCGATATTATGGATTACACTTCTGCCATCGGCAGAGAGAGCGGCGATCAGAAGGGCTACTCCGGCCCTGATATCGGGTGATGACATTACAGTGCCTTTCAGTCTGATCATTTTATCCTGGCCAATAACTGTAGCCCGGTGCGGATCGCAAAGAATTATCTGAGCGCCCATATCTATAAGCTTATCAACGAAAAATAAGCGACTTTCAAACATTTTCTGATGAATAAGAACAGCTCCTTTTGCCTGTGTGGCAACAACAAGAAATACACTGAGCAGGTCGGGGGTCAACCCCGGCCAGATAGCATCAGAAATTGTCATTATTGAACCATCAATGAAGGTCTCTATCTCATAATGTTTCTGATGGGGAATAAAGATATCATCGCCTTTGCGCTCAAAATTTATACCCAGGCGCCGGAATGAATCCGGGATGATTCCGAGGTTATCGTAGGAGGTATTTTTGATTGTTATTTCCGATTCGGTTAAGGCAGCCATCCCGATAAAAGATCCTATTTCTATCATGTCGGGAAGGATAGTATGGACGCATCCTCCCAGTTCTTTTACGCCGTCGATATAAAGCAGGTTAGATCCGATACCATCAATTTTTGCTCCCATAGAAACAAGCATTCTGCAAAGCTGCTGCACATATGGTTCGCAGGCGGCATTGTAGATAGTTGTCCGACCGATTGCAAGAACAGCCGCCATAATTATGTTTGCAGTACCGGTAACTGATGCCTCATCTAAATGCATGTATGTGCCCCTTAATAAAGGGGCTTCGACTTTGAAGAAAGGATCAGAGGAATCAAATTCAAAACGAGCCCCAAGCTTCTGGAAACCTGTGAAGTGTGTATCGACCCTGCGGCGGCCAATTTTATCACCTCCCGGTTTAGGAATAAATGCTTTGCCAAAACGAGCCAGGAGAGGTCCGACAATCATTATGGATCCCCTCAGACTTGAACTCTGTTTTCTGAATTCACTCGTCTGGAGATAATCGAGGTTGACATTAACAGCTTGGAAACTTACAATAGAGGGGGATTCTTTTTCTACCTTAACGCCCATGCAGCCAATCAGTTCGATCAGCATATTAACATCACTTATGTCAGGAATATTCCGGATTGTAATCTTTTCTGAAGTCAGCAGTATAGCACATATTACCTGCAAAGCTTCATTTTTAGCTCCCTGAGGTGTAATTTCTCCTTTGAGTGATTTTCCTCCCTGAACAATAAAAGTACTCATTAATGCCGGCTGTGTCCTTTTTTCTTAACGAACTGTTTGTTTTGCTGTTTGCCGTGAGGTTTTCCGGTTGGTTTCCTTTTTACAGGAGGAATAAGTTCCCTTACTTCGAGAATCCTTACTCCCTCAGTCATTTTCAGCTTCCCCCTGGAAAGTAATTTCATGTCGCCAATTATAACCTCGTCGGCCACCTGGCCTCTGTTCCATGTAATGTATGATTTTTTCATCTGATTGACGATCAGATTTGTGAGATATTCCTTCTCCGGTCCATCATTCATTTCGGATGCAGCATCGATCATCAGCTCAATAATACGTCCATAATGAAGAAATCTTATATCGCCTTGTTTATATGGAACCTGTTTTGGTTTTTCAACAAATTTCGAGGGTTCAGGAACAACATATGGTGAATCAATATCAAGCTCAAAGTTTGAGATCAGAGCCAGATGATCCCATAATTTATGTTTAAAATCGCCGACATCACGAAGATGGGGATTAAGATTTCCCATAATTGAGATAATGGTCTTGGCAGCACGATTTCTCTCCGCCCTGTCCTCAATGGTCTTAATATGATCAACCATCTTCTGAACATTTCTTCCGTATTCTGGCAGAGCCATTCTTTTCCGCTGAGTATTATAATCGTAATTCATTGTGAGCATTTTATTTTATGCAAAGCTAGTAATTTATAGCAAATTCCAGATAAATTGCAGGATGGTAAAAAAGTAATACGATCATTATTTTAAAATTATGAAGCAACACAATATGAAGATAATATCATCAATTATAATTTTTCTGTCAGTCGTTTTTAATGCAAAAGCCGATGATAGATACAAACGAAATCATTCAATAGATATTTTAAATTACTCATTTTCAATTTCTGTAAGTGATACAAATAATATCATATACGGACACACTGAAATGACCATGCAATTTACAAGAACTGCTAACACACTCTCTTTTGATTTAAAGAATAAAGGAGCAAATGACAGAGGAATGGAGGTACAAAATGTAAGCTTTAATAACGGATCAATTATATGGACGCACAAGGAAGATAATATCATAATAACATTATCCGATTCTGTAAAAGCAGGTACTCAGGGCATAATAACTATCGATTATTTTGGAGTCCCCGCCGACGGATTGATAATATCGGATAATAAATTCGGGAGCCGGACTTTTTTTGCCGATAACTGGCCTGACAGAGCGCGAAACTGGCTTCCATGCATTGATCATCCTTATGATAAAGCAACTGTGGAATTTATTGTTACCTCGCCCGATCATTATGAAGTTGTAGGAAGCGGTCATCTGGTAGAGGAAAGCTGCATGCCACATCATACGAAGCTCACTCATTGGAAAGAAGATGTTCCGCTTGCAACTAAAGTGATGGCTATCGGGATAGCAAATTTTGCTTCCAGACTGGAAGGCAGCGTAGACAATATCCCTGTATGGAGCTGGGTTTTCACCGAGAACAGAGAAGCTGGTTTCAGCGATTATTCAGTTGGCGTGAAACCTCTGGCGTTTTATAATAAGTTATTGGGTCCTTATCCTTACGAAAAACTGGCTAATGTTCAATCAAAAACTATATTTGGCGGACTGGAAAATGCAAGCTGTATTTTCTATTCCGAAAATTCTGTAACAGGTAAAGATAAAGCTGAGAATCTTATGGCTCATGAGATTGCCCATCAATGGTTCGGGAATTCGGTTACGGAAAATGACTGGCACCACATATGGCTTAGTGAAGGATTTGCGACTTATATGACCGCTGTTTATCAGGAAAAGACTTATGGTAAAGATGAATTCAACAGAACTATGAAAGCTGCAAGAGACAGCGTGCTGAATTATTATTTACGCAGACCAAAACCTGTGGTTGATACAACTGTGACAAATCTGATGAGGCTGCTAAATCATAATTCCTATCAAAAAGGAGCCTGGGTTCTGCATATGTTAAGAAGAGAGATCGGCGATGAAATGTTTTGGAAAGGCATGAGGTCATATTATGAAAGATATAAGAACAAAAATGCACTGACAAAAGATTTTCAGCGGGAGATGGAGCTGGTATCAAAAAGAGATCTTAGTAATTTTTTTAAACAATGGTTGTTTATTGCGGGTCAGCCTGATCTGAAGATTTTCTCAAGGAAGGGAAAGGAAAAAGGATTTACCGATATAATAATAGAACAAACTCAGGATCATCTTTTTACTTTTGATATTGAACTATTGATAAAGGATCCAAAGGAATCTTATCTATTGAAAATACCTGTAACTGAAAGAATTACGACAACCAGGATAAAAACTCCAAAAATCAGTGAAATCATTCCCGATCCGAACACCAATCTCCTTTTCAGGATTACTCCTGTGAAGTAATATTATTGTTTATAATCCGAGGAATAGTATTGCCAGACCTGAAGCGAATATCATTGTCCCGGCAATAAGGTGACTGTATTTTTCAATTGGTTTGAGGTTTATTTTATTCAGTCCCAGGTTGAAAGCCATCACTATCGACATCATTGTTGCGATTGTTGTTATTGAAAAAAGAATCGCAACTATCACAGCGCCATGAAAATTATTTTCTGAAGCCGGATACATTACAAGTGGAATAAGAGGCTCACACGGACCGAAGACAAAAATCAGAAACAATACCCATGGGGTAGTTTTGAATGTATCTTCCTGATGGATATGAGTATGCTCATTCAGATGGTCATGCTCATGAAAATGTTTCTCACCGTTAAAATGAAAATGCGAATGACTGTGTTTCTTCTTCCGTACCAGATTCCTGATGCTGATAATCATGTACACTAGTCCGAAAGCGACAAATAGCCATGCTGCAATATTTCCTCTGTACGATTCAACAGATACAAGTTTTGTTACGGAAATACCCACTGCGATTCCAATGAGTCCCAGGATTACAGAGCTGAGTACGTGTCCGATACCGCAAAAAAAAGTAACGATCATTGTTTTCCTGCGTGACCATTTCTTTGCCTGGCTCAACACAATAAAAGGCAGGTAGTGGTCAGGACCCAGAATAGTATGAATAAAACCTATTGAGATCGCAGTGAATGAAAGAAGTAACAGGGAATTATTCATCCTTAATAATTGTATTTATTAATGATGTGCAATTATATTTATAAAAGTTGAGATAAAAAAATCCTAATTCCTAAACACCCAGCTTTCTCCGTTGAAAATGTACTCGTTCACGTTAACATTTTGTTCACCAAGCAGTTTCCTTGAGTTGGCAATGAACTGTTTCATTTGGGAGAATGCTTCAGGTTTATCAAAAAACTCAGGTTTGTTTTCAAATTCTGAGCATGGCAGGATAAAGAATTTTTTTCTATAGTTTACAATTGGAGTATAGACCCAGGTAAGGACGTAGCCAGCATTTGTAATTACATATTTGTCAGAGTCCTTTTTAAGTTCTACTCTTACGATGGAGCCTCCGTCGGTTTTTGGTTTACGCTGATTCGATATAAAATTACCAAGCGAGTAAACCACAAGTCTGTTCTCTTTCAACGTTGAATCGCCTGACAATATCATTTTCTGTATTACGTGAGGATGGGAGCCTATAACCATATCTACACCGATAGACTGAAAATATCTGGCCATGTCAGTCTGGTCGTGTGAAGGAATTGTATCGTATTCTGTACCCCAGTGCAAAAAGAGAATTATTATATCAGCTTTTTTGAACTTAGCTTTCATCACATCTTTTGCTATTGCCTGTTTATCGAGCATGTTGACGATTACAGGTTCCGGCACGGTTAAACCATTAGTGCTGAAAGTGTAATTTATTAACGCTACCGATGCTCCATCTTTGTGAAACATCAGAGGTGAGAGGCTGTCGCGTGCTGCTGAGCTGAGAAAAGTTCCTGTATGGGGAATACCTATGCTGTCGAGTTTTGTGATTGTGCTGATTATGCCTTTTTTACCTCTGTCAGCGGCATGATTATTAGCAGTTACAAGATAATCGATACCGGCATTTTTACATGCAGATGCAAGGTCAGCAGGCGAGCTGAATTGTGGATATCCCATATACGGTTGTCCTGCAAGAGTAACTTCAAAATTAGCAATAGCTATATCTGCCTGACTTATTACCGGTTTGATATATTTAAAAACATCATCATAATTAAATGTATGTGTTTCCCTGTTTTCAGCTGACCAGATCTGCTCATCGTGACCCATGATATCACCTATAAAGAGAAAAGATATCTTTTTTGGAGAATTCTGTGTATCCTGACTTCTTGCGAAGGAGAATATGGAAATAAGTAGTATAAAAAACAAAGCTCTCTGGAAACTGGAGGTTTTACTGTGCATAATTACTTCTCTAAATTTTGATTTATCAAATTATTACAAAGATAAACTAATTCGACTTTAATTTTAAGCGCCTTATCAAGTGTGAAAAAATCCTTTTACACAAAGGACACAAAGGAAAACACAAAGGACACAAAGGGTTTTTTTGCCGCAAACCTTTTTGCTCTTTGAGCCTTCTTTGTGATCTTTGTGGTTAATGGATTTATTATTATCATTTGCTATTTCGTACTTTTGAGTTTTATTTTTTGAAGATGGCCGGAATTCCCAAAAGCAAATTATTCAGTTTCAGAAAGATTATTCTCGCTACCTGGCCTTTTCTTCTGGCGCTGCTCGTTTTTCTGGGTTTAAGATTTGCTGTTCATCACAGCAATTTTGTTGAGTCAGTTTATTCTGAGAGGTTCTATCCTGTAATAGCATCAAGCTTTTCATTTCTGAGCCGTGTTGTACCTTTTTCATTATGGGACATATTCTGGGTAATGATATTACTTGTACTTACAGGCGCATTTGTTCTTGTGCTTTTTAAAAAAATTAAATTTCGAATCTATGTTCTGAGGGCATTACAGCTTCTCGCTTTGCTTTATTCATTTTTCTATATATCATGGGGTTACAATTATTTCAGACCAAAAATTGAAAGCAGGTTAAACTGGGTAAATCCTCCGACAGGCGAAACGTATTTCAGTACAGTACTTGATACATTGATAACTGAGACCAATAAAAATCACATCTCTTTTACAGCAGCCTTATATCCAAAATTCGATACTCTTATTGAAGAGTCATATAGGAAAAACGCGCCTTCTCTTGGCATATCCTATCCTAATGGTACACGGAAACCAAAGACAATGATATTCAGTTCATTTTTCTCTAAGGTAGGAGTAAGTGGCTATTTCGGTCCTTTTTTTAATGAAATTCATTTGAACAGACTCAATCTTCCTATGGATTATCCATTTGTACTCGCTCACGAAAAAGCCCATCAGTTTGGATTTACAAGCGAATCAGAAGCTAACTTCGTTGCTTTTGTTGTCTGCACAAAGTCAGAGAATCAGATGGTAAGATATTCAGGTTATCAATCAATTCTTCTTTACTTCCTGAGAGATGCTTCCAGAATGAAGGATTATAAGGAATATCTGAGTAAAATAGATACAGCAGTGATCAGAGATTTTCATACGCGTCAGAAATATTACCAGGGACTTGAGAGCAGGAATCTCTCAAAGATGCAGACGAAAGCAAATGACATTTACTTAAAAGCCAATAAAATTGATAAAGGTGTCAAGAATTATAATCAGGTTGTATCTCTGGTAATCGGATGGTATTATAACTCTGAAAAAGAGAAAAGTAATACAGCTCGCTAGTGGTCAGACTAATAAAATAATCCGGATAATGCAATTCTTAAAATCCTAATAATTATTATCTTTGCCCGCTTTATTTTAAAACACGCTGATCGAAGTTCAGTGCATATTTATGGCAGTGAAAAAACATCATCTCGACATTAAAAAACTCTCCTTTGCTGGTCTGATAATAACACTGGGTGTAGTTTATGGCGATTTGGGAACCAGTCCTCTCTATACAATGCGGGCAATTCTGCTTGCAGGGAAAGCAAATATTAATGAACTGCTTATATATGGATCGCTATCCTGCATCTTCTGGACACTTACACTGCAAACAACCGTAAAATATATTATTATAACCCTGCGTGCGGACAATAATGGTGAAGGAGGGATATTTGCATTGTTCGCATTGATAAAGAGAAAATCGGGTTGGGCAGCTCTTCTTACGATGGTCGGGGGTGCGGCCCTTCTGGCTGATGGAGTTATAACGCCTTCAATTACAGTAACATCAGCAATTGAAGGTTTGAAACTTTTCAATTCTGATATACCCGTTATTCCTATTGTTCTTATCATATTCGGAGCCTTGTTTTTCATACAGCAATTCGGGACCAACTTTGTAGGAGGATCATTTGGCCCCATAATGGTTGTGTGGTTTTCAATGCTTGGTATACTTGGATTTACTCAGTTAATACATTATCCTGATATTTTCCGTGCGTTCAGTCCGGTTTTTGCTATAAAATTTCTGAGCGAATACCCCGGAGGATTTATCCTGCTTGGGGCTGTTTTCCTTTGTACAACAGGAGCGGAAGCGCTATATTCCGATCTTGGCCATTGCGGCAGAGCAAACATTCGTGTATCATGGATATTTGTAAAAATAACACTGCTGCTGAACTATTTTGGTCAGGGAGCCTGGGTAATGCTGCATCATGTTGAGAGCGGGCAGTTGAATCCATTTTATGCAATTATGCCTCCATGGTTCCTCCTGCCGGGGATATTGATATCGACAGCTGCGGCGATAATTGCGAGTCAGGCACTGATCAGCGGGTCTTATACGCTTTTGAGTGAGGCAGTTTCTTTAAATTTCTGGCCTAAAATCAGAATATTGCATCCCACCTTTGTTCAGGGCCAGGTTTATCTGCCTTTCGTAAACTGGTTTCTATGGATCACCTGCAGTCTGGTCGTATTCTTTTTCAAAGAATCAGCAAATATGGAAGCTGCATATGGATTAGCCATTACCATCACAATGATTATGACGACTCTGTTATTGTCATATTACTCATATCAAAGCGGATGGAACCACAGGCTGGTTCTGCTGATGTTGACTATTTACCTTAGTATTGAAGGGAGTTTCCTGATCGCCAACCTCCATAAATTCAAATATGGGGGATGGTTCACACTGATGCTCGCATCGATGTATTTCATTATAATGTATGGATGGTATTTCGGAAGAAAACTGAAAAACAGGTACGTGACGTTCACTGATCTTTATAAATATATCGATTTGTTCAAAGATCTTTCCAAAGACAATTCTGTTCCAAAAACAGCGACCAACCTTGTTTATATTATTAAAGCAAACCGAGCCGATCAGGTTGAATCAAAAGTTATTTATTCCATCTTCCAGAAACAGCCCAAAAGGGCAGACACATACTGGTTCATACATGTCGACAGGATTGATGAGCCTGACAGAATTGATTACCAGGTGAACCAGATAATTCCCGGTGTTCTGATAAGGGTTGATTTTCATATAGGTTTTAAAGTAGAACCCAAGATCAATCTATATTTCAAAGAGGTTCTGGAAGATATGATCGCATCAGGGGAAATAAAACTTGAAAGCACATTTGATTCTCTTAAAAAACATTCAATGCCTGCCGATTTTAAATACATACTTATCGACAGGATAATGCCCCGGGATTATAAGTTATCAGGGACTGAAAATGTCACACTTGCATTACACAGTTTATCAAGACTTCTTTGCATTTCAGATGTTAAAGCGCTGCAACTCGATTCAGCCAATACCATCGAGGAACAGGTTCCCATAACTATCAATCAGCCAATTGAGACAAGGATAACAAGGTTAAAATAGACCTCCTTAATAGCTTTTCTTTACATTTCCCTCATTGCAATTTTTGAAATAGTACTTTTTAACTACAAAGCACGCAAAGTAGGCGCAAATAAGCAAAGTCAAAACGTTATCATTCACTTCTTTGCGACCTTTGCGTAAAATCTTTGCGACCTTTGCGGTTAATGGAATTCAACTTTTTATTATGATATTTAGCTTTGCACAGGATTGGGATAATGTTTATTTTGTTCTGTCAATCTAATAGCTCCTGATCGATGAATGCCATGCCGTTGTGATGGGTACGATTGCAGTATTTGTAATAGCTTACAGGCTATATTTGTGGTTAATGGATTTTCAACACTGACGTTTCGGGGTTAAACCGGGGAGATACGGGAATTTGTTCCCCCAAGTATTATGTCATCTGAATTCATCAGCAGATCAACATATTGCGCCCTTCTGTAAACAAACGGATCGTTAGCGAGTCTGTTCTTAGACAATTTTCCCCGGAATTCATCGATACTGTTATAGCTTTTGCTTTCCATCCAGGCTTCAAGTTCACCCTTGATCTGATTAATCTGGATTAAACCATTCCTGTAGATTGCACTCACAATCTGCACAGCCGTGGCTCCTGATAACAACAGTTTAACCACATCTTCACCATGGAAAACTCCCTGGCTGCTGCAAATATCACCTTTTATATTGTCGTATAAAAGTCCGGCATAACGTAACGATTTCTTATAATCTCCTTCCCGGCTTAGATTCGATTTTTTGATATGCTTTTCATCAATGACATTTATATCGGGCTGGAAAAAGGAATTAAACAGTACAAATGCATCAGCTCCTGCTTTGTCAAGTTTTTTAATGAAATTCAGAATATTGGAATAATCGGGACTTAATTTTACGCTTATAGGGATTGATATGCTTTTCCGGATCTCGTTAAAAGTCCTGATTTGTTCTTCTTCAATTTCGCTTCCGCTTTTATTAAAATCGAGAGGGATCTGGTAAAAATTCAGCTCCAGAGCATCAATTCCTGTTTCAGCGAGTAGTTTTGCATATTTTACCCAGGTGTCATTATTAATAGCGTTCAGACTGGCTATCACCGGTATTGACAGACTTTCAACTGCATTTCTTATATTAAGAAGATGTTCTTCAGGACCGCCATGCTCAATATCGGGATGTATTGTAACCATTTCGGCATGGAGATCATTAAACTCTGCAAGCTTTTCATCAAGCTGAAAACTTTCAAGTTGTATTTCTTCCTCGAAAAGCGATTTATATACAATCGCTCCGATACCAAAGTCTTCTGCTCTTTTAAGCGTATCCGTATTTCTGACAAGGTTTGAGGCACCAAGTATGATAGGATTGTTGAGCTCTAATCCCATGTACCTGGTTTTTAGTTTATTCATAAGACAGTATTTTTACTCTGAATATTTTATGACTTCTACCGGGCAATTATCTGCAGCTTCTTTAATTTTTTCAGTATAGTCGGCATAACTGACCCCTTCAATTACCGTAGCTTCGTCTTTCAGTTTGAAAACTTCAGGGCAAATATCTTCACACAATCCACATGCCGTACAACCTTCTTCTATCCATACTTTTTTAATTGCCATTTCTTATTCATTTAGGTTAATTATATTCATTATAGTCTTCTTCAAGATCATTGTGATTATCTCCCCCGAGACTATAATAGTTGTTTTCTTCATCCTCATCGCCATTTACTTCGAGATCCTCATCAAGTTCCGGGCCAGGGATATCGAGATCGTCACCTGACATATCTTCTGAAAATGATTCTTCATTCGCTGAGATTTTATTCTTTAAATCAGACTTATCCCTGACTTTAGAAGGATCTTCCGGATTTACATTTTTTGCTTTTTGAAATTTTCCATAAATATCTTCGGTGGGTGGATAGGACGGATACCCCTGCTGATCATCTTTATCTATTTTTTGATTTATTCTTTTCATATAATTAAGTTTTTCAAAATGTATTAACTTAAAAAAAAGCTTCCTGATTAAACAAACCCGCAACTTTTATTGTTCATTGTTTAAATTGAATTTTTACCTCGAAACTTGAAACTAAAATTAACAACGCTGATCATCAGATTATTCTGTTTATTAATACTTATTTTTGGTTAAACTTAATGCATAATAATATAAATTTCATATATTTAAAGTAAGTATCATTTTGAATATTGTGAGACAATTGATAGCACTCAACTACTTGTGAACTATGTTGTTGGTACAAGACATTACTTTCTGGCCATTTATTGCATTCGCGTTTATCGCAATCTCGCTCGTTGGAATAATGATTGGTCTTTCTTACTTGCTGGGTGAGCATCATCAGGAAAAGAAAACGGATGCGCCATACGAATCAGGGATCCCTCCAACAGGTGATGCCCGCCTCAGATTTTCCTCAGGTTTTTATATTATAGCAATGTTCTTCGTCATTTTTGATCTTGATGCTGCCTTTATCATGCTTTGGGCAGTATCATTTCGTGAGCTTGGACTTGCAGGTTATATTGGAATTCTGTTTTTCATTGGACTGCTGGTGGTACTACTTGTATATGAACTGAGTATCGGGGCTCTTGATTTTGGGCCAAATGGAAGGAAAATCCTGAAAGCTAAAAACCTTAACAAAGAATTAAATCAAATGATAAAATCCGGTATGCAGAAAGGATATGGTCATTCCTGATGAATTAAGCAGAACCGTCTTAATGGGAAAGCTCGACGAGATGATCGGATGGGGACGAAAGAACTCATTATGGCCATTCGGATTTGGTTTGTCATGTTGTTTTGTAGAGATGGCAACTGCGCTTACTAGCCGTTATGATATTGCCAGGTTTGGGGGTGAAGTAATTCGTGGAACACCCCGCGAAGCTGATGTGATTGTAATCGCTGGAACCGTATTTATGAAAATGGCTCCGATAATCCAGCGGCTCTATGAACAGATGATGGCACCAAGATGGGTCATCTCAATGGGATCGTGTGCAAATTCAGGAGGTATGTATGACATCTATAGCGTTGTTCAGGGAGTCGATAAGTTCCTGCCTGTAGATGTCTATGTTTCAGGTTGCCCGCCTCGTCCCGATGCATTTCTTGAGGGCCTTTTATTGTTGCGCGATTCAGTAGGGAAAGAGGAACGTCCATTAAGTTGGGTAATAGGACCCCAGGGAATACATAGACCTGTCAAAATCTCATTGCGGGATAAAAAAATGGAAGAAAGATCAAAGATGGGCACTATAAGACCAATGAACGAAATTTAATTCCTGAGAATGGAACAGAAGAACTCCGATATTATTTCCGAATTAGAATCAAGATTTGGTTTATCTGTAATTCAGTATAAGCAGGAAACCATCGATGGTACTCCAACATTATGGCTCGAAAAGAACAGATTAATTGAAGTTTTAAATTATCTCAAATACGAAACACTGCTTCCATATAGCTTGTTATACGATCTGACCGCAGTTGATGAGCGTGTTCGCCGGAAACATGAAGGCCAACCATCAAGTGATTTTACAGTTGTTTACCATCTAACCTCGTTTGAAAGAAATTCCGATATAAGACTAAAAATTGCACTTAAAAACGGAGATATTTCTGCTCCAAGTATTACTTCTGTCTGGGAATCAGCCAATTGGTATGAACGGGAGGTTTTTGACATGTTTGGAATAGACTTTATTGGTCATCCCCGGCTTACAAGAATACTAATGCCAAAATCCTGGAAGGGTTATCCTTTAAGAAAAGAACACCATGCCAGAGCTACTGAGCTGGAGCCATTTGTTCTTACTGATGCTTTGAGGGAGGAGGAAGACGAAAATCTGAAATTCAATCCGAAGGAATATGGTTTGGAAACTGAAAGTGAGGACAGCGATTTCATGTTTCTCAATATCGGTCCACAGCATCCTGGTACCCATGGTCTTTTGAGGCTTATTGTTCAATTGCACGGAGAAGATATCGTGAACATTATTCCTGATATTGGATTTCACCATCGCGGAGCTGAGAAAATGGGCGAGAGACAGTCGTGGCATACCTATATCCCTTATACCGACCGTATCGATTACCTGAGCGGTGTGATGAACAACCATGCATATCTTCTTTCCGTTGAAAAATTGGCAGGAATTGAACTTCCGGACAGGGCTAATATGATCCGGATAATGATGAGCGAACTTTTCCGTATTGCCAGTCACCTGGTGTGGCTTGGTACATTTGCCCAGGATATGGGGCAGCTTTCGCCTGTATTCTACACGTTTAATGACAGGGAGAGAATTTTTGATATCGTAGCTGCTATTACCGGAGGCCGTATGCATCCTTCGTGGTTCAGAATAGGAGGAGTGGCCCATGATCTCCCGGATGGATGGGATAAACTTATGCAGGAATTTGTTAATTACCTTCCGAAAAGATTAAAGGAATTCGACAATATTGTAATAAAGAATCGAATATTTAAAGCGCGTACAATTGGTATCGGTGTCTATACAACCAAAGAAGCAATAGAATGGGGAATTACAGGGGCCGGCCTCAGGGCTACAGGGTTTAACTGGGACTACCGGAAGAAGAGACCTTATTCAGGCATTGATAAATTTGAATTTGATATTCCATTAGGGAAGAACGGTGATTGTTACGACAGAGCTTTGGTACGAATGGAAGAGATGCGTCAGAGTCTGCGCATCATACAGCAGTGCATAAACAATATGCCTTCAGGTCATTATAAATCGGATCATCCGCTTGCCATACCGCCCAGGAAAGATAAAACCATGACAGATATCGAGACTCTGATCAATCATTTCGTTGGTGTATCATGGGGACCGGTTATACCTGCCGGAGAGGCAATGGTACCGTATGAAGGCGCAAAGGGAGGTAATGGTTATTATCTGATAAGTGACGGGAGTACATCATCATATCGTTCAAGGATACGAACACCGTCATTTCCTCATATACAGATGCTTCCATTAATCGCAAAAGGATATACGATACCCGATCTTTTGTCAATTCTCGGAGCTATGGATTTTGTACTTGCAGATCTTGACCGTTAATTTATTAACAGTATAATTTTTTATAATGCTGAATGAAGAGGAAATAAAGGAGATACAGAAGGAGATTAAGCAATATCCTTATCCAAAAGTTGCATGCATCGATGCATTGAAGATAGTACAGCAGCATCGCGCATGGGTTTCTGATGAGTCGGTGAGCGATATCGCGGAGCTGTTAGGAATGACCGATGAGGAGGTTGATGGGGTAGCCACATTCTACAGCCGGATTTACCGTAAACCTGTGGGCAGAAATATAATACTTATCTGCGATAGCATCAGCTGCATGATAATGGGTTATGAATCATTATACGAATATCTTTCAAAGAAGCTCGGAATCAGATTCGGTGAGACGACAACCGATGGAAGGTTCACCATTCTTCCAAATTCCTGTCTGGGTGATTGCGATAATGCTCCTGTGATGATGGTCAATAATGATCATTTTAACAGACTTTCAATTGAGAAAATAGATGCAATACTCGAAAGTTATAAATAGTTGATAAATGGAAAAGCCTTTAACTCAACATATTATATCAGACAGCAGGGTTCAGGACCTTGAAAATTACAAAAAGACGGGTGGTTATTCCGGATTGGAGAAAGTATTGAAAAGCATGTCGCCCGGAGAAGTCACAAATATTGTAAAAGCATCAAATTTGCTTGGTAGGGGTGGTGCAGGTTTTCCTACAGGTGCAAAATGGAGTCTTGTTCCAATGGATGCAGAAAAACCAAAACCTAAATACCTGGTTTGTAATGCTGACGAAATGGAGCCAGGGACTTTCAAGGACAGATATCTTCTGGAAGGGAATCCTCATCAGCTTATAGAAGGGATGATTATTTCGGCATATGCCATTCAGGCTGAAAAATCATATATATTTCTGCGCTGGGCCTATAAAAAAGCGGAAAAGATATTGCATAAAGCTATAGATGAAGCTTATAAAGCCGGTTATCTGGGGAAAAATATCCTGGGTTCCGATTTTAATCTTGACATGTATGTGCACTCGAGTGCTGGCCGATATATGTGCGGGGAAGAAACAGCCTTACTGAATTCTCTTGAGGGGAAAAGGGCGCTTCCCAGGGCCAAGCCTCCATATCCGGCAATCAACGGTTTGTTTGGGAGACCCACGGTCGTTAATAATGTTGAAACATTGTCATGGATTTCACACATTGTTATAAATGGTGCAGAATGGTTTAAAGCATTAAGTCTCACAGGTACCGGAGGCACAAAATTATATGGTGTAAGCGGAAAAGTTAACAGACCGGGAACATGGGAATTACCTCTCGGAATTACATTCAGGGAGCTTCTCGAAGAACATGCTGGTGGTATGATCGCTGGTCATAAGTTCAGGGGAGCTCTCCCCGGAGGAGCATCTACCGATTTTGTTGTTGAGGAGCATCTCGATGTTCAGATGGACTTTAAAACTGTTGCTGCCGTTGGAAGCAGGCTCGGCACTGGAACTATGATCGTACTTGACGACAAAACATGTCCTGTTGCATTTATTCATAATGTCGAAAAGTTTTTTGCCCTGGAAAGCTGCGGCTGGTGTACTCCCTGCAGGGAAGGCCTTCCCTGGGTTGAAAAGATGCTTTGGTCAATTGAGGAAGGAACCGGTAAAATGGAATATCTTGACCTGCTGAGCTTTAATGCAAAATATATGGGCCCCGGAAATACATTTTGTGCACATGCCCCCGGGGCAGCCGAGCCTCTTCAAAGCGGATTGAAGTATTTTCATGATGATTTCGTTAAACATATAACTGATAAAAAATGTCCCTGGAGGTAAGTATGGTAAAGATCATAATAGACGGGAAATCATACGAGGTCAAGCCTGACAAGAATCTTCTTGAAACTTGCCTTTCTCTGGGAATTGACATTCCTCATTTCTGTTATCATCCGGCGCTTGGTTCGGTAGGTGCCTGCAGGTTATGCGCAGTAAAAAAATTCAGGGATAAAGATGATACAAGGGGAAAAATTGTAATGTCATGCATGGAACCCGTAACCGACGGTTTGATCGTATCAGTGGAAGATCATGACGCCAGATCTTTCAGAGCCGCAGTAATTGAAGGTCTGATGACCAACCATCCTCATGACTGTCCGGTTTGCGATGAGGGTGGTGAATGCCATCTTCAGGATATGACAATTATGTCGGGTCATACATACAGGCGTTTTGATTTTTCGAAAAGAACATATGTAAATCAGGATCTTGGGCCATTCATTAACCACGAGATGAATCGCTGTATTCAATGTTACAGATGTGTCAGGTTTTATCGAGATTATGCCGGAGGAAGGGACCTGAATGTATTTGCATCAAGGAACCATGTTTATTTTGGCAGGCATAAGGATGGCACTCTTGAAAATGAATTCAGCGGTAATCTTGTAGAGGTTTGCCCGACCGGCGTTTTCACCGATAAAACTTTAAAGAAACATTTTACCCGGAAATGGGATCTGACAAATGCGCCTTCGGTATGTGTCCATTGCAGTGTGGGATGCAATACAATTGCAAGTGAACGCTATGGATCGCTGAGGCGGATAATGAGCAGATATAATGGAGCTGTTAACGGATATTTTATTTGTGACAGAGGACGTTTTGGATATGAATTTGTAAATAATGAAAAGAGAATAAGAACAGCTCAGCTGAATAAAGCTGATGATCAGAAAACAGGTAAATGAAGAAGAACTTTTTTCACACCTGAATACAATCATTTTCCAAAGAAAAAAACATTATTGGTATTGGGTCGCCAAGGGCTACTCTTGAGGCGAATTTTGCCTTGATGACCCTCGCTGGCAGGGATAATTTCTATCACGGGATTTCAAAAAAGGAATATCTTCTCACGAAAAACATTGCAGATTTCTTCCAGAACAGCGGAATTCATACTCCATCTCTTAAAGAAATTGAAAAAGCTGATGCAATATTGATATTGGGTGAGGATCTGACAAATACTGCTCCGATGATTGCTCTTGCAGTGCGTCAGGCAGCAAGAAATACTCCGAATGAAGAAGCAAAGAAAAACCATATACCTCTATGGAATGATATTCCTGTAAGGGAATTGGGACAGAATGAGGTCAGTCCGATATTTATCGCTACTGCATATAATGATTCTCTTGATGAAATTGCAGAGAAAACATTCAGATCGTCGGTTCAGGATATTAGCGGATCTTGGATATTCTATTGCCCGGCATCTTGATGAGAAATCTCCAGATTCAAAAAGCGGGATGAAAGATATCCCTGAACTTGCAGCGAAAATTGCTTCTTCCCTTCGAAAAGCAAAAAATCCGTTAATTATTTCAGGGATAAGTTAGTGGTGATGAAAGAATTATAAATGCAGCTTTTAATATTACATTCAGCTCTTCATTCCACAGGTTCAAATGTCATGCTCAGCATGGTCTTGCCTGAATGTAATAGCATGGGCCTGGCTTTAATGCCAGGCAAATCTTTTGAAGAGACTTGAAAATAATGATACTGATGTTCTTGTAATTCTTGAAAACGATTTATACAGAAGAGCTGACAGTGATTTTGTAACCTCATTGTTAAATAATAGTAAAGAAACAGTTGTTCTTGATCACCTTAATAATAAAACGACCGAAAAATCTGATATTCTGTTACCGGCAGCCACTTTTGCTGAATCTGAAGGTACTATTGTTAATAATGAAGGAAGGGCCCAGCGCTATTATAAAGCTGTCGTGAACAAGGATACAGGTTACGGAAAGCTGGAGATGGCTTGCTGATATATTAAAGATGCGAAATCACGGACAATTCTAATTTCATGGAACAGGCTTGATGATATTGTTGAATCGATGGCAAATGAATTGCCCGTCTTTTCAAAATTGACTAAATATATCCCTGATGCTGATTTCAGGATGCTGAATACAAAAATTCCACGTCAGACGATGCGTTTCAGCGGCAGGACAGCAATGAATGCAAATATTACTGTAAGCGAACCGGCTCTTCCAAAGGATCCGGATTCACCGCTGAAGTTCAGTATGGAAGGGCAGCAGGAAGATCCTCCGTCATCGCTGGTCCCGTTTTATTGGATACCCGGCTGGAATTCAGTCCAGGCTATGTATGGTTATGTTGATGAACCTGACGGCTCAATGAAAGGCGGAGATCCGGGGATAAGACTATTCGAAAATGTCAAATGCTTCTGAAGTTGAATACAGTAAGCCTGCATGAAAGGGGATTTGAAAATTGACAAAGAAGAGATGCTTGTAGTACCGTTATACCGGATTTTTGGAAGCGATGAGCTGAGTTCCGTGAGTCAATCGGTTTTCCAAAGAATAGAGCAGCCATTTTTATTTATAAATGAGAATGATGCAGCTAAACTGAAGGTTAATGAGGGCGATTTTGTAGAGCTTGAAGTTTCAAAAGAAAACTTAAAAGTTAAAATTAAAATAGGTTCTGGTGTTCAGCAAGGCATCGCTGCTTTGTCTGTTAATATGCCGGGGATGCCATTATATTGAGCTTCCGGGCGGTGGAAAATTTCATAAACTTTAATATGAATTGTTAATGAAATATGCTTTTATTATAGCCGGGGTACTCCTGATTGCACTTTCGATCGCTGCCGGATTGATATGGGTAGAGAGAAGGTTACTATCAGTCTGGCAGGACAGATTAGGTCCTAACAGAGTAGGTCCTTTTGGAATTGGCCAGGTGGTTGCCGATACAATAAAGCTGTTTTTTAAAGAGGACTGGATGCCGCCCTTCTCCGACAAGGCCGTGTTTGTGCTGGCTCCGGGAATACTGATGTCAACCATATTGCTGACTTTCGCTGTCATACCCTTCGGACCAAATTTTGTGGTTTTTGATTCCAATATTGGCATTCTGTTTTTCCTTGGCAATTCATCTCTTGGTGTTTACAGCATAGTACTGGGAGGCTGGGCATCAAATAACAAATATTCCCTGATCGGAGCCATGAGAGCATCAGCTCAGATGTTAACCTATGAAGTGTTCATGGGATTATCATTGATGGGAGTAGTTATGATGGCTGATAGTTTCAGTTTCTATAAAATTGTTGAAGCACAGAAAGGGGGATGGTTTTTTATTCCTCAGTTTGTTGGGTTTCATTGTTTTCTTCATTGCCGGCATTGCTGAAACTCATCGTCTTCCTTTTGATATTCCTGAAGCTGAAGGTGAACTTGTTGCAGGATATCATGCTGAATATTCAGGAATGAAGTTCGGGATGTTCTTTGTGGGTGAATACCTGGGAATTACACTTATTTCAGGTATTATTGCCACACTGTTTTTTGGCGGCTGGCTTGGTCCGTCTTTTCTTCCTCCTGTTTTCTGGTTCCTGTTTAAGACATTCTTTTTTATATGCGTGTTCATTCTGCTGCGTGCTTCATTACCACGGCCAAGATATGATCAGTTGATGGAGCTTGGATGGAAAATATTATTGCCTTTGTCGTTACTGAATTTATTGATTACAGGAGCAATATTGATATTTTTAAAATGAAAGAATTAAATATATAATTACAAAGTGCACGAACCCGCATTCACAAAGAACACAAGGGGGATCCAAAGTAAGACTCATTCTTTTCCCCTTGGGGGAATCCCTTTGGGTCCTGTGTGGTTAAAGGTTTAACAAAATTATTAATGATTTAATAAATTTATTAATTAATGATAAGCATTCTCCGTAGCATGTGGTTGACTTTTCTTCATGTGTTTCACAAGACAGAAACTATGGAATATCCTGAGGTTAAGCCATATCTGCCTCCCCGTTACAGGGGGAGGATTGTTCTTACAAGGGATGCGGATAAGAATGAAAGATGTGTTGCATGTTATTTATGTGCTGCTGCTTGTCCGGTTGATTGCATTTCCCTTCAGGCAGACCGAAGATGAAAAATGGACGAAGATATCCTGAATTTTTCAGGATCAATTTTTCAAGATGTATATTTTGCGGCTTTTGTGAAGAAGCATGTCCCACTTACGCAATTCAGTTGATACCTGATTTTGAGATGGGTGAATATGACCGCCAGAATATGGTTTATGAAAAAGAGCATCTGCTGATCAGTGGGGAAGGGAAATATCCGGGATATAACTTCTATAAACATGCAGGTGTTGACATGGGAGTAAAAGGAAAAGGAGAGGGAGACAATGAAGAGAAGCCGGTTGATGTAAATGACCTTATGCCATAGTTAAACTTTGATACGATGAATCTATTTTTTTACATAGCAGCCGCAGTGGCAATAATATCAACGATAATGGCAATTTCAGGTAAAAATGCCATCCATTCGTTACTTTATCTTATTTTATCATTGTTAGCGGTATCGGTGATATTTTATCTGTTGAGTGCTCCTTTTATTGCTGCCCTGGAGGTAATTATTTATGCGGGTGCAATTATGGTGCTTTTCATTTTTGTCACTATGATGCTAAACATAGGTCTTGAGCGTGAAGCCTGAAAACAAATGGCTTAAACCGCGTATGTGGATTGTTCCATCGATACTTGCAGCTATACTGCTCATTACACTTATTCTGGCATTGAAAAATGTTGAAGCTACAGCTCCTGAGAAGGAGGCAATATTGCCGAAGCAAGTCGGGATTTCACTTTTCTCAACATATCTTCTTGCAGTGGAGATCGCAGCAATTTTATTGATGGCGGGCGTGATCGGAGCATATCACCTTGGAAGCCAAAAGAAAAAAGTTATACATCGATTTCTCAAAACAAGTTAAGGATTATGCTTACAGTACCTGTCGGAACAGTGATAATATTTGCAGGGATACTATTCTTCCTTGGACTTGTAGGTTTGCTTGTTAGAAGAAATATGATCTTCATGCTTATGTCGATAGAGGTCATGTTTAACAGTGCAGGGTCTGGTATTTATAATTGCAGGTACTCATTGGAAGCAGCCCGACGGACAGGTAATGTTTATTTTTATTCTTGCGGTTACAGCTGTTGAGGTATCTATAGCCCTGGCTCTGATACTTCAGGTTTATCATCATTTTAAAACACTTGATGCAGATGCAGTTAATAATTTAAAGGATACAAATTGAGCTATTTGAAAACATGAGATTGTTAAACACATGGGTTGTGCCCTTTGTGCCGTCAAAGAAGAAAATCCATTAAAGGAAACAAAGGGAAATCCTTTTAAGAAAGGATTAACCCCCTAGAAGGGCAGAACGACAAAAATTGATGAGTAATAATATTAAATTATAAAATGAGCATTCTGATTGCCTTAATACCAGCCATTCCGTTTTTGAGTTTTCTCATTCTGGCTCTGTTTGGCAGCAGGTTTAGCCGGAAGGTGGCAGGTTATATTGGTGCGGGATCAATAGGTATCGCAGCGACTCTTACATTAATAGTCGGTATTGGTTTTCTGAGGTCACTTCCTGAGGTAAAATCATATTCAGTCAATATATGGGAATGGATTAAGGCAGGAAATCTTAAAGTGGATATCTCTTTCACTCTCGATGCTCTTTCACTTGTTTTCTGTTTGTTATCACTTTTGTTGGATTCCTTATCCATCTATACTCAGTCGGATTCATGGAAAAAGATGAAGGATTTACCCGATTCTTTGCCTATATGAATCTCTTCGTGGGATCGATGCTCGTGCTTGTACTGGCTGATAATATCTTGTTGCTGTACCTTGGCTGGGAAGGTGTTGGGTTATGCAGTTATCTTCTTATAGGTTTCTGGTACAAAGAACCGTCAAATGGTTATGCTGCAAGAAAAGCATTTATCATTACGCGCATTGGCGATACTGCAATGATAATAGGGATATTCATCCTTTTCCTGACTTTTGGAACAGTCAACATAAATGAATTGATGCAAAATGCATCCGAAAAATGGATGACAGGGTCTTCAATTGCCGTATTAACAGCTGCGTTGTTACTGGGAGGTGCATTAGGAAAATCCGCACAGCTTCCCTTGCAAACCTGGCTGCCTGATGCCATGGCAGGCCCATCTCCTGTAAGTGCATTGATCCATGCCGCAACAATGGTTACAGCAGGAGTCTACCTCATAGCAAGGACTCATGTGTTATTTAATCTTGCCCCAGTTGTCCAGGCGGCAATAGCAATTATCGGCGCCCTTACCTTGCTGATTGCGGGATTCAGTGCTCTTGCACAACACGATCTGAAAAGAATTCTGGCATATTCTACTATCAGCCAGATAGGATATATGTTTCTGGCCCTGGGTGTTGGTGCATGGTCGGCTGCCGTATTTCATTTCATGATACATGCTTTTTTTAAGGCTCTGCTTTTCCTCGCAGCAGGAGTTGTTATTCTGGTTCTCGATGAAGAACACGATATTTTCAAAATGGGTGGTCTCAGAAAGAAAATGCCGGTTGTATTTTACACATTTCTGATTGGTTCGGCCTCGCTGTCAGCATTACCTTTGATAACAGCTGGTTTCTACAGTAAAGACCAGATTTTATGGTATTCATTTTCATCACAAAGCGGAAACATATTATTATGGCTTGCCGGAATTATTGGTGCATTGCTTACTGCTCTCTATTCCTTCAGGATGATCTTTATTACATTCTTTGGCGAGACCAAAACAGAACCATCTTTTCTTCCGGGGAAACTGATGACAGTTCCATTGATAATCCTTGCAGTTCTGTCAATTTTCGGAGGATTTATTGAACTTCCCGCTTCAATCGGTAATTTACATTTGTTTTCAAATCTGGTAGATAACACGTTACCTGTTATTGTCACAAAATCCGGTGAAGGAAGCGAATTTTTGTTTCAGGTACTCTCAGCAATTATTGCACTGACAGGAATTTATATCGCTTATTTAATTTATTTAAAAAAGCCTTCTTTATCGGAACCATTCAGCCACAGCGGGATTAACAAATTCTTTGAAAAAGGATGGGGGTTTGATAAACTGTATGATTTCTTGTTTGTAAGGCCGGTAGTTTGGTTATCGGTAATTGATAAAAATGATTTTATTGATTACTGGAACAAATGGCTTTCGAAGCTGGCTCTTTCCGGGAACAGGATGCTCAGCATTACTCAAAATGGCAAGATCAGATGGTATTTTTGTCTTTCGCAATCGGTATTGCAGTAATATTAACTTTTATGCTTAGTAAATGATACTTATTTATCTGATTATTATATTGTTGGCGGGGGCATTTCTTGCCTGGATAACCGGAAAAAGGATGCCGCAATGGTCGAGGATAATTTCATTGGCTGCGTTAATTCTTGATCTGGTTCTGCTTATTTTAAATGTTGTGGGTTCGACAGAATCCGATACTGGATGGTTGATCAATATTAAGATTGACTGGATACCGGCTTTTGGGATAAGCCTGCATTTTGCGCTTGACGGATTGAGTCTGGTGATGATTTTTCTGACCTTTTTCCTTGGAATAATATCCGTTATAATATCGTGGAAGGAAATTAATGCCAGAGTAGGTTTCTTCCATTTCAATTTACTTCTTATACTTGCAGGAATTACCGGCGTGTTCCTTTCTCTTGATCTTTTCCTGTTCTATTTTTTCTGGGAACTGATGCTCGTACCAATGTATTTTCTGATCGGAATCTGGGGCCACGAAAACAGAACTGCCGCATCGAATAAATTCTTTCTTTATACCCAGGCAAGCGGTCTTCTGATGTTTATTGCTATCATAACATTATATTTTGTACATGGCAAATATACAGGAGTATATACATTTGACTATATACAGCTTTTGGGAACGGAAATGCCTGTGGCAACCGGCTTATTGATAATGTTAGGATTCCTGGCTGCTTTTCTTGTGAAATTGCCGGTGGTCCCGTTGCATAACTGGTTACCCGATGCTCATACTGAAGCTCCAACGGCAGGCAGTCTTATTCTCGCGGCTTTGCTTCTTAAAGACAGGGGCCTATGGACTGCTTCGGTTTATAGTTCCATTATTTCCTAAAGCATCAGTTTCCTTCGCACCGATAGGAATGCTTCTGGGTGTGATTGGTATTTTATACGGTGCAAAACTTGCTTTCGCCCAAACTGATTTTAAACGTCTTGTTGCCTATACAAGCGTAAGTCATATGGGATTTGTAATACTTGGCGTGTTTTCTTTTAATGAGCTGGCTTACCAGGGTGTTATCGTTCAGATGCTAGCGCACGGAATCAGTACAGGTGCATTATTTGTGCTTGTCGGACAACTTTATGAACGAATCCATACCCGAGATTTGAATAAGATGGGAGGATTGTGGGAAAAAGCACCTGTGATGGGCGCGATCGGTCTCGTATTTTCTATGGCATCATTAGGATTACCCGGCTTGGGAAATTTTATTGCCGAGTTCCTTGTTTTGGTCGGTACTTTTAAGGCAAATGTGTTAATGGCGTGTCTGGCCAGTCTTGGACTTATTGCAGCTACCAATTTATTCGCTCAGAATAATGCAGAAGGTCTTTCTTGGGGGCAAAAATACTGAATGGCAAATGAATGACCTGAATATAAGGGAAAAGTTAGTATCAGCTTTACTGGTTATTGCAATTGTATGGCTGGGATTATTTCCAAAACCTGTACTTGAAACTGCCAAACCTGCTATTCTGAAGACTTTGACTAATCAAAAAGAAGTCAATGATCAGAACAGAAGTAACGTTACTATCTTTTACCCCCTTCCCAACCTTCCCCCACGGGGGAAGGAGAGTCCACTTCCACAGTTTAAACTAAGATGGTTAGGTCAGGATTAATAAATATTGCAAAACATAACCACGGTGCTACTCAA
The DNA here is from genome assembly GCA_963734885.1 of uncultured Bacteroidales bacterium. Taxonomy (GTDB): domain Bacteria; phylum Bacteroidota; class Bacteroidia; order Bacteroidales; family VadinHA17; genus LD21. Next base: position 289,169 of record CAVTIJ010000001.1, read on the forward strand.
AATATCAAGAAAAAAGCACGTGATTTAAGGAATGAGATGACAGGGCCTGAGAAAATTCTGTGGGGTCAAATAAGAGCCAGAAAACAAAATAGCATGTTTTTTAGGAGGCAACATCCGTATAGGATCTATATATTGGATTTCTATTGTTTTGAAGCTAATCTTGCTATTGAAGTTGACGGGAAGATACATCTGGGTCGTCAGGATTATGATCTTGAACGAACTGAATATCTGCAGTCATCAGATCTGAAAGTACTGCGATTTAAGAATATGGAAATAGAAACAAGGATTGATTTGGTTTTAAAAAAAATTAACAGTTTTTCGGATAATTGACATCCATTGGAGAAGAAACATCATTTCCCCCTTGGGGGAAATAAGAAAGGGGGTAATAGCCTAGTACACAAAACATTAATATCAAGTAATTATAAATATGACCGAAAAAGACTTTTTAAGTTTGACCCCTTTTCTGATTATCGCCATAGCTCCTGTGATAATAATGATAGTAATTTCAGTCCTGAGAAACTACAGGGTTGTTTATTGGTTTTCTGTTTTCGCTATTCTGGCAGCTTTTACTTCAATATTCCTCCTCATTCCTACGATTCCTCATGCAATCGGAACATTGTTTACTATTGATATGTATGGATTATTCTTTCTGGGGATACTCCTTATCTCAGCTTTGCTGGTTACTTTTATTTCCTATGAGTATATAGAGCAACTTGAAGGCGTCAGAGAGGAGTACTACATAATAATATTTACATCCACACTTGGTGCGTCGTTGCTGGCTGTTGCCAATCATTTTGTGATTTTCTTTCTAGGGATTGAGACACTTAGTATATCGTTATATATACTCATAGCTTTCCAGAAGACGAAAAGCAATTCAATTGAGGCAGGTATTAAGTATCTCATCCTGGCTTCGGTATCCTCCGCTTTTTTATTATTTGGTATGGCTTTGATTTATACAGCGTCTGGAACCATGCAATTTTCTGAGATTGTAACCAGACTAGGGTCCGGAGCTCAATTATCTCCACTTACTGTTTCAGGTTTTGGAATGATGATCGTCGGAATTGGTTTCAAGCTGGCATTAGTGCCATTCCATATGTGGACCCCCGATGTTTATCAGGGTGCTCCGGCGCCGGTTTCAGCATTCGTAGCTACCGTTTCAAAAGGTGCAGTGATGGCCGTTCTGATCCGCTTCTTCTTCAGCTTGAAAGGCTTTAATAATCACTTCTTCTTTGTAGCTATTTCCGTGATTGCGGTACTTTCCATGTTTTTTGGCAATATACTTGCAATACGACAGAAGAATCTGAAAAGACTATTGGGTTATTCATCGATTGCAAATATGGGATATCTGATAATAATACTTCTGACTGGGACAAACCGTGGTATACATGCATCGCTCTTTTATCTTATATCTTATTTTATAACCACAATAGGGGCTTTTGGTGTTATATCACTGCTATCTTCCAATGAATATGAGGCAGAGAATATTGATGATTACAGAGGACTTTTCTGGAAAAAGCCGGGAGTTTCGGTTGTATTGACACTATCATTGTTATCACTTGCAGGAATTCCTCTTACCTCGGGATTCATCGCAAAATTCTATATCATTTTTGAAGGAATGAAGGCAGGGCTCCTGATACTCATTATTTCATTGATAATAAATAGCGTAATAGGTTTGTATTATTATCTGAGGGTTATAACAGCGCTCTTTTCGAAGTCTGGCGACAATAAATTACCCGAATTAACTTTCACAGGGAATTTCACCTTGGCAATTATCGCTTTGGGAATTTTGGTTTTAGGTATCTATCCCGGATGGTTGATCGATATTATTGTGCGGCTGGTATCTATTTAAAATAAAAAGCCCTCGGTGAAACCTGAGGGCTTTTTAAGTACTAAAATAAGATTTAAAACTTTACAGCGAAATAGACTTCAACTCTGTTAAATGTATAATTCGAAAATAAACTATACATATAGTTGTTAGTCTCGGTAAAACTCATCCGATAGGTTACACCAAGTGAAAAGGGTACAGGTTTAAGGTCAAAATCGCCACCAAACCCTATAATTCCGGCAAGATCCATTTTGTTAAGCTTGCTTTTCAGGTTGTCCTGTGTAACTGTCATCAGGTCATTTGGAGCAGATTCAAAATCCCATTTATACCAGTTAATGGCATTTGCCTTTACTGTGTACCCAAAGGAGGGACCGATTATTAAAACGGGACGAACATTGCCTTCAAAACCGGGAGGTGTAATATGAGCTGTGACCGGCAATTCGACCCGATGCAATAACAGATCAGTTCGGTAGAGAGATTTGTTTAATTCAGGAATGGCAAGCATAGGGCTGTCCTTAAAGTAAAACAATCTGGAACTCACATCCGAGCCTCCAGCCTGAGTATATACAAGGTCTGCATTAATCGCGAGCCAACCGAGCAGCTTGTACTGGGCAAATCCCCCAATAGATATCGTTGTCCTGGCACGCCCCAGAGGTTGCAGGTAATTTAAAGCAAGACCTGAACTGCCTATTCCCACTTTTGGGCCAAAACTGAAAGGCGATATAGTTGCATCCTGGGCAGTTAGGGGAGTGTAAATTACCATACAAAGCATAATCAGACCAATTACTTTATATAGCTTATGTTTATACATCATATATTATGTAGTTTATTTTATTTAAAAAGATATATTAAAGTGCAGGCATTTTTACAGCCTGCACTTTTAAAGATTCTGATTTATTAATTAAAAAATACTGATCGGATTACCTCTGTAACCAAATCCCAGGTTTATATCATATTGAATGTCGCTAACACCATTTGTTGATATGCTATTTTTAAGGTTACCCGGCACTATAATGGCATTAGGATGGTTCATTACATCATAACCCTTACCTCCATTTACTATTATAATATTTCCGATCCTCCCTGCAGGGTTAACAACGGCCTTCAATTGAGCAGGGATAGCAACAGATGTTTTCCCGACAGGAGTTACAATAACATTGGGTGTAGTTACATAGCCTTTGCCACTTACATAACTGGCTCCGTATGCGCTGGTTAACCATTCATTGTTGTTTGCAATGTCTTCATTAAAAAGCAAAACATTGGTGATTGTCCCAAATTGGTCAACAATAGCTCTGGCATATGCCTGAACTGTACCAGTAACATCTACAGGAACGGTAACAATATTATTATTATTAAAAGGATACTGCCAGAAGGTTCCATTCCAAGAACTGGAATATTGAATCATGAAATTATCGAGCATAACCGGATCAGATACACTGATGATCCTTCCCTGCGCATCCAATGTTGTAGTAGCTTCAGCAACCGTTTGCAGAACCCATCCTCCGGTGGTTCCTTGTTTTGTAGCATAATTCTGAACCCTTACTGTTGGAGCATTTTTATACCCTAGCCCTCCATCTGTAATTTTGAACCCATTTAAAAGGTCTACTTTATAGGTTAAGGATGCTGAAGCTGAAAGTGGAGTGTAACTCGATTCAAGCTGCCAGTTCCCATTATACATGGATGTAGAAATAGTAACAGCAGTAGTCGCAGTCATTACAAACCCAGTAGTACTTGTATATTTTGGGAGGACAATTGGATCAATTGAGAGACTGCCTCCTGTTAATAAATTCACCTTCAGACTACTTTGATTAATAATCGTATCTGTTGTATGGGGAGTACTAAATTTTACTGATACATTTGGTATGGCTGTGTATCCGCCCCCTTTCCTCGCAGGGGCCGTTGTCAGGTCAAAAGTAATTGTTACTTTACCACTTGCATTCAGACCAAGAGTAGCTTTAGCAATGGCAGTCTGATATGTGATCTTAGTCGCCCAATTCACTTGATCTTCATCAGATAATTGTTCAAAGAACTTAAATACTGGATCCTGTGCCTGTGATGGTGCAATGTTACTACCTGCAAATTTTCTTCCAAATTCTTTGTATACACCACCATCGGTCATGTATAATGAAACGAGCTTCCCATTTGTAATATTTGCTGTACCTTTAGTAGGTGTAATCTCAGTCACTTTTGTTTTATCATAAGGCGTATAGACAAATACCGGGGCCTGGGTAATATTTGTATACTCATTATAATAATTTGCGAATTTGGTAAAACTCCATGTTATAACTGTTGAATCATTATGTGCCCAACTGATGTCTGCGGGTTCGGAAGGTGTCTGTCCGCCTGCCGGGGCACCAATCTTTATATTGACACCGGCAAATTGCTGTTGGGTACCATAATTATAGTTAAATGTTAAATATTTTGTATCATAAATTGGGTTGATAGTGTTGGCATAATATCCGAACCATGTTTTCATGGTATCTACACTAATTGAATCGAGTTTGTAGGGGTAATCGCCAAATAACAATTTCTGTTCTTTCTGAATTGTTGAAACAGCTAATTGGTAACTAATATTACTTTTGGTTTTTGGAATTTTAAATTCATATTTTCCATCGGCACCTGTTTTTACAGTTTGCATAAAACCGCCATCGTAAACAACTCCAACCAAGCCATATAATTGCAGTGCAGTGGTAGTCGAGTTAGGATTAGCAAGAATATTATTGACATTACTAAAATTCAGGGATACAATTCCATTTTGTACAACTTCAGGATCCGCTGTTGTCATATCTAATTGTGCCTGAAGTGTACCACTTATTTTAGCTGTAGCAGCATCAGTCGGGAAAATAGGTACTAAAACAGCTTGTTGCTTAGTGATTAGGTCATAATATGCATTGGTAATATTTACAATACCTGAAGCTCTGGCAAAACCGGTTTTTGAAACAACTATTGCGGCACTTCCGGTTAGATAATCGGGGAATACCACCAAACCATTGGCATCGGTTGTTAGTGTTTTAGCTGTGCCATTTTGATTTAATGTTACACTGAAACCGCTCATATCAGCGGTACTTCCCGTAACATCCTGAACCTGTACGTTTACGTTGGTTTTTGCTCCGATCCTTGAAAGAGAATCACCTACGAGTGTTGCCTTAATTGATAGTTGAGATTGCAGGTTAATCATCTGTAATTGATTAGTGAGCTCGAGCGTTGCAAGCTCTTTTGCAAGGTCATTTTTATACTTTAATCCATCTTTCATGGCTGCAAGTGCATCAGCATCAGTGTAGATCTCCTTTTTACATGAGGGAATAATGACAAGAATGGAAAGAAAAAGTATTCCTGCCATAAGAAAAGCATAGATTTTTTTCATAATAAAAGATTTTTGTTAAACAAAGAATTAATATTTTAAAATAAGTAAAAAGATGTTCGTTAAGAATGCGATCAGATTGAACAAAAATCATATAATGTGTGATAGTTTTAATATCATACAAAGTATTTTTAAGATTATATAAAATATAACCTTAAATTCCCAATTAATCAATCCAACTTATTGTGCGCAATAATCAGGTAAAGTCAGTTCAAAAAGTCAACGATAAGTTGACATAGTTATAAACTTAATGAAGTTTTTAGAATTTTTTTGAATTATTCTAATCAATTGTACAGACTTGAGTTTTAACTGTATCAAGACGACATTAATGCGGACGGAATGAAAGTACCGTTACTTATATTTTGGAAAAAATCTTTTAACTGCTTGTTGTTTTAAATTTAACACCAGGTTAAGTGGATGATTATTCAATTCCCGAATAAAGTTTCATGAACTGAACCCGCTCAATAGCTGCCGGATTTTCCAGATTAGACTTACTTAATTTTCCTCTGAACGAATCCACTGAGTCAAACTGATGCTTCTTCATCCATGCCTCAGTGCCATTAATGATCTCGGGAATAACTTTGAACCCCTCTTTAAACAAAGCTGATGCAATCTGTACTGTTGTTGCACCTGCCAATAATTGTTTTATAAATGATTTATGATCATGAACCCCGGTTGATGCTGTAAGATCACAGTCCACCTGACCGGCCATTATTGAAATCCAACGCAGAGTATGCGTATATTCTTCAGCTGAACTGTAAATTGGTCCATGACTCAGTGCAATTTCCTCAATATCAATATCAGTATTATATGGCCTGTTGAAAAGAACCATACCTTTTATTCCTGTTTGCGATATCTTTTTGATTGTCTGAGATAATGAAGAAAAATAGTAACCTATCTTAACTGATATCGGAAGATTTACATAATTTCTCACTTCACGTATTATGTCAAAATAAATTTTCTCATTGTCTTCCCCGCTTCTTCTCATATCAGACGGAAGAATATAAATGTTCAGCTCCAGAGCATCAACACCTGTTTCCTCAATTTTTTTGGCAAATGAATGCCAGTCCTGGTTGGATACACAATTAATACTGGCGATTACCGGTATATGAACCGCTTCTTTTGCTTCATTGAGGAAGTATAAATACTTCCCAAGTGTATTACGCTTTGCGAAATCATATATATATGAATATGCTTCGTCATAATCATATATTCTTTTGTTGAATATTGTCTGGGACGGTCGGTTAATAATACTCAGATCATCGGTATTATTTTTTACGACCATCTCAGCTTCTGATTGTATCTGTTCCTCAAATAAAGATTTGATAACTATAGCCCCAATACCTTTTTTTTCCAGTTCTTTGATATTCGAAATTGAATTTGTAAGACCGCAACTTCCGGCTATCAGGGGATTTTTTAGTTTTAATCCTAAATAAGTAGTCTTTAAATTTTCCATGTCAATATTTATGAAGGTTCAGATATTATTTACAGTGTAATCAAAGTTAACAATTTAGAATGAAACTTGGTAAAGATGAAGTTCGCTTAGTTTATATTTTCCTTTTAAGATACTTTATGTTACTTTGTCTTACATTTTGATAATGATTTTTGGAAGAAATGATGGTTTTCCAGAGCTGTTGAAAACTCCTTTTTAACCACAAAACATTAAAATTCTATAAATAAGCCCTTGTGTACTTTGTGTATTAAAATATGAAACACTTTCTCCCGGGTATTCGGCTTTTTTCTTAACTCAATTGTCAATACCGGATAAAAACGTTAATATTGCCTCTGATCCGAAACCAAGAATATTTATTTATGTAACAAAGGATAACCTATGGAGTTTTTTCAGACACTGTTTGATTGGTACATGACCAATCTGAATTATTTCACTATTGCACTGCTGATGCTGATTGAAAGCACATTTCTTCCTTTGCCATCGGAAGTTGTTATTCCGTTTGCAGCATATAAGGCAGGACAGGGTGATCTGAATGTTTTCATTGTGGTTATTGCCGGTACGATAGGGGCACTCTCGGGATCGCTGATCAATTATACTCTTGCATATTATCTCGGACGGCCTATTGTATATAAATTTGCCGGATCGAAGCTTGGAAAATTATTTCTTCTCTCTGAAGAAAAAGTAAAGCACGCAGAAGAGTATTTCATAAAGAATGGGAAAACCTCCACTTTTATTGGTCGTCTTGTACCGGGGATCCGGCATCTGATTTCAATTCCTGCCGGACTGGCAAAAATGAATCTGCGTGATTTTATGATGTTTACTTTAATTGGAGCCGGGATCTGGAATATTATACTGGCAATAATTGGTTATTATTTATATGCTGTAAGAGAGCAGATATTCCCGTATGTGGGCCACATTCTTTTAGGAATCGGTATTATTTTTGTTGTCTATCTGATAATAAAAGCCAGAAAGAATGGCAAGAAATCGTAGTAGTATTAAATGCTCAGGATAATCCTATATTTAAAACCTTAAAGATAAACAACTTAATCCACCATCTATCTTTCTGAATTCTGAAACATCCACAGTTATAGTCTCATAACCAGCCTTCTCAATCTTTTCCTTTGTTTTTGGAAATCCTTCAGGAACAAGAACTATATCATTTATCCACAAAGAATTAGCTGCATAAGATTCATCTTCATCAACTATAATCCGGTTGAAATTCCCGAAAATTTTATTTTCAACGAATTCACCACATACAAGCATGTTGTTGTTTTCAAGATAAGACACTCCTGATTTTAGATGAAGCATTTTCATTAATGGAACCTTTGATCCGGTCAATCCATATTTATTTAAGATTTTTATAAGTTGATCTGCACCTTCAGAATTTGTGCGATTCGAAATTCCTATGTAAAAATGATCTTCGACCATCATTACGTCACCAGCTTCCAGAGTGGCGGGAGCCTTAATTTCTTCTATTGATTCAAAGTGACCGGTCATGATTTCTCTTATGCCCACAGATTCACCTCTTCGTGTAACTGCTCCGGGTCTGGAAACTATTGCACATTTTGAAGTACAAAGTGCTACATCCTCAATGAAAGTTGAATCAGGGAAATCATTTTTAGGTGGTAAGATCTTGACTCTTAGCCCCAATTGCCTCAGGACAGCAACATAATTATTGTGTTGGACAATAGCTTTGGAATATATCGGTTTGCCGAGATCTGATGTGGTAATTCCTTCTGTTACTGAGGGACATGGACTGCATACGATTGCATTTCGGAACATAAGAACTGATTATTTCGAACGAAGGTTCTTAGCAATCTCATATAAATGTTTGTCTTCCTCACTCACCTGATTTATCTTCAGGTAATGTGGTGTGGGTCTTGTGTTTTCATCCACATGAATAAAAGTAACGAAACCATCAACCAGTGGATTTTCATCACCGTTTTTCTCAACATGAATATAAGAAGTTATACTCGAATTACCGGTAAAAACAACTTTCGAGGAAAACTTAAGAACGTCACCTGATACTGCAGGTTTTGTGAAGAACATTCCATGGATCTTAAGACAAACAATATTCTGAGGGTTTAACAACGATGCAACTGCAATAAACCCTGATTCGACAAACCATTCAGCGGTACGCCCTGCAAACAGAGTTCCATGATGGTTAAGATCTTCGCTTTTGATTAGACGCATTGTCACGGTACAGGTAGGACAGACAGTATTTGTTTCCATTTGGTCTTTTCCTCAAATTTACTCAATTTCAATCAGATGAAAAGATGATTTGTCTCAGGTTGTATAATTTTTGAAATCCATTAACCGCAAAGGTCGCAAAGATTTTACGCAAAGGTCGCAAAGGACTTATTTTGTAATTCTGACTTTGCGCTCTTTGCGCCTTCTTTGCGTGCTTTGCGGTTAAAAGAGACTTTTTCGAAAACAACTGCAAAGGGTGCGATTCCGTATTCGAGAGATACTAAATTTCTTCGTCTCTTCTGACTAAGTCCATGGCGAATGCAGGAAGGCAAACAGCAATATATTCGGCTCCTCCCTCGAATGGTGTACTGTACTGCACCCATTCATCTTTGCCGGTCATAATTCCCTGACCTTCAGAGACAATGAATTCTTCATTTTTTGTGGTGATCCTGAGTTTCCCTTTCAAAACCACGGTATACTCATTGAACTTTGGGCTCTGACCAGGTTCTATCCACCCCTCAGGGCTTTTCATCCTGGCTATACTTACTTCGGATGTTTTGCTGTTTACGTTTCCAAAAAACTCTTTAATGATCTTTTCTTTGTTACCAGCTGCCTTTACAATCGACGGGGAATTAATGAATTGTGCCATTGGATATGATATCTTAAATTAGTCCTCAAGATAACCAAATTTGCCCTTTTTAAAATCATCGAAGGCTTGTTTTATTTCAGCCTCTGAATTCATTACGAATGGTCCATATGAAGCTATTGGTTCATTAATAGGTTCCCCGCTCATTACCAGAACAATACTCGGTTTGACAGCTTCAATTGTGATATCCTCACCATCGTGTCCGAAAAGAATAAAATGATCATCTGCGGCAGTTTTTGATTCGTTGATCTTTAATTCTCCCTCAACAACAAGCATGCCTGTATTATATTCCTTCTTAAAACTGAAACGGGCCTTATCACCCTGAAGCAGTTTTGCATTAAAAAGATTCAAAGGTGAAAATGTTGATGCTGGACCTTTCAAGTTATCGTATTCTCCTGCAATAACTTCCACATGACTCTTACCGTCATCGAGAAATACCTTGATCAGATCTTTATTTTCAAGAGGCTGATATTTAGCTGGTGTCATCTTATATTTTGCAGGAAGATTAACCCATAATTGCACCATTTGAAATAGCCCTCCTTTTCTGCTGAACTCCTCCTCATGATATTCCTTATGTAGAACACCTGAACCTGCAGTCATCCACTGGACATCTCCCTCGCCTATGACTCCGCTGTTTCCAGCGCTATCGTGATGTGCCACCTTCCCATGATATGCAATTGTAACAGTCTCAAATCCCCTGTGAGGATGGACCCCGACACCTCGTGGTTTTTCTGACGGAGGAACAATCCACTTCGAACCATAATCAAGAAGGAAAAATGGACTCATCCCGTTAAGTCCTATTTTGGGATTTGAAGGAAAGAAATTGTGGACCTTGAATCCGTCTCCAACCATATGAGAGGCAGGTGGAGGCAGGATTGCCTCGATTGATTTAGAACTGTTATCCATATCTGCTTTTACCTACAAAACAAACAGTTGTGTAAATAGTTGTGATTAATCACCTTTTTCCGACCGGACATGCAGATACACAGATGCCGCAAACGCGGGCATCCTGGCCAAGTCTTATTTTTCCGAATTCCGCGCATTGGTTACGACATTTCCAGGGATCAAAGAACTCATTCCTGTCGATTTTAATGTTCCAGAGTTTTCCAGTAGCAGCTTTTGCAGGACATATATCAACACAGATACGGCATTTGCCACACCGGCTCACATCGATGGGTTTAGTTTTGGATTCAACCGGAGTTTTCAGCAATACAGAGACAAGACGTAATCTTGGACCGTATTCTTTTGATATAAACAGATCGGTTTTTCCTATCCAACCCAGACCTGCTCTTGTTGCAACCATTTTATGGGAGAGATCAGTACGGAGAGCCTCAAAATAAATTGTATCAAGATCGGATGTTGAAACAGTGGGAGTAATAGCTAATGATTCGATATGATTTTGTGAAAGCTCTTCTGTAATATTCCTGGTTAATAATGCAAGATCATTATTGGCCTGCCTGTAATGTGAAAAATATTCAGGGGTTGGACCATTAATTATTAGATCAACTATTTCTGTATCGAGTCTGACACCTATTGAAATTCCATAATTAAATCCGGCGAATTTTTCGTCAAGCAATCCTGTAAGATCAGCATACCCGTAAATGAAATTTTCAGAAGCGAGTAATTGATTTTGAATAATATTGTCGATAATGTTTTTCACAGTTTTTAAAAAGCATTGATGTAAACGTCCTTACAACATTTGGATTTGATCATTTTAAATTAATTGTTCTTTTCAACCATTGTTCTGCAAGCAAAGGCCACGTTGTGGCTGCAATCTTGCCTGGACGTACACCATAGCCATGTCCTCCTTCGGGTAATAAATGCAATTCAACAGGTAGTTTAGCATTTCTTAAAGCTGAAGCCATGACGAGGGCGCTATTACCATATGGATCATCGGCCGTTTGAAAAATAAATATCGGAGGAACATCTTTATTTAATTTCAGCTCGGGAGTTAGTGACAAATCCGGGCCCTGGTCGAGATATGCTGGATATATAAGCATAGTGAAAGAAGGCCGGCAGGATATACTATCAGATTTATCTGCAGGTGCATATGTTTTTGTTTTAAATAAAATACTTGTTCTTGCACTCAGACTTCCTCCTGCAGAGAAACCCATGATTCCAATTTTGTCAGGATTGATATTCCATTTTTTTGAATTATCTCTTACTATACGAATTGCTCTCTGGGCATCCTGTAATGCACCTTCTTTTTTGTTCGGGATTCTGTATTGAAGAACGAAAGCGGTAAACCCCATTTTGTTGAGCCATGCAGCAATCTCAGTTCCTTCAAGATCATAAGCAAGGATTTGGTAACCTCCACCGGGACAAACAATCACAGCAGACTGGTTATTCTTACCCGCATCGGGAAGAAATACCTCAAGAGCAGGATTTGTAACTTCTGAAAATCTTATAATACCATCTTTCTCCGATGTATCAACTTTTGGAAGCATCTTTTCTTTTACTTCTCCGGGTACTTTACCAGGCCAGAGATAAATAAGATCTTTTTTTTGAGAGAAGGCAGTAAATGAACACATTATAAGTAAGATTGTAAGTAGGTTTTTCATATTAAGTGGTATAATTGTTTTAAACTTTGCCCCTATTGGGCTGATGAAGAATCGAAATCCATTAACCCCAAAGGTCGCAAAGAATTTACGCAAAGGTCGCAAAGAACTGAGTTATATTAATTTGTCTTTGCTTCCTTTGCACCTAATTTGAGTACTTTAGCATTAAAAAGGACTTTTTCAAACGGAGAGGCCTCATTATTATTCCACTATCTCCGCATTATCAAATCTCTGACTCTGAACATGCACCCTGCTGGTTCTCATTTTATTTGCTTTGCTTCCAAAGAAACCCCAACCACCGCTTCCCAGGAGGAATCCCAAAGCATATAAACCGCCATTATTATTCTGGGCATACATTGTAATTTTGTCATTAAAAAGCATACCTATAAAATCAAATGGAGCTATAAATCCATGCCACAATCCGCCAAAGAAACCGTATGTATGTCCGGTAAGGCATTGCTTCACTGCCTCATTATTTGCACAACCCGGAAGAAGAATCACCAACAGGAGGGCAAGTAATAAAAGCAATTTCCTTTTAGAAATGAGAGTTTTCATTGTTTGAGGTTTAAATTAAGTAAATATGCAGAATTTAATCAGAATAATGAGAGATCAACTGCTTGTCCAGAGTATTTCTTTTCATGATCAAGCAGCCATTTTTTCCTATGTATCCCGCCTCCATATCCGGTCATCCGGCCATTGGAGCCAATAACTCTGTGACAAGGAATAATAATTGCTATTCTGTTCATTCCGTTCGCATTAGCAACGGCACGGATTGCTTCGGGCTGATTCAAAGCAAGTGATTGTTCAAGGTATGATCTTGTTGATCCATACTCTATCTTAAGGAGTTCATTCCAGACCGATTGCTGAAATTGTGTTCCCGGTGTCACTAATGGAATAGTAAATTCCTTTCTCCTGCCATCAAAATACTCTTTTAACTGGCTTTTGAGGATACTAAGATGTTTATTATCACCTTCTTCCACTGTGGTATTTAAAAGTCTTTCAAGATCCTTATACTCGGTTGGTAATTTCTTCCTGTCATGAAATTCGAGCAGGCAAACTCCTTTGTCAGTAGCACCTGCAATCATTTTACCCAGTGCAGTCTCTAAAATAGTTGTCTTGATCATATCAGAAGAATTGCGGATTGTGGATTTTCGATTTCGGAATTAAATCTGAAATTCAAAATCCGAAATTATTATTTGATTCTGCCGGATGTCGATTTTATATACTTTTTATTCCTGAACCTTAATGCTGACCAGTCCGTGTCTATGGATACTAATCGGATCCCATGAAACCCTGAGTCATTAAGAATCTTCCAGCCATGGTCACGATCGATATCTGATTTATTCTTTTTTGAGGTTTTTTTCGGATAACAGAACCATAAAACACCATCAGCTATCAGATTATGAATAATTATCGGAGTAAACATCTCAACTTCCGATTCGCTCTTCACAAATATCATTATGAACTCATAAGGATATCTGGGATCAATCTTTTGATCAATAATAACATCCTGCAGGTCCGTGGCAATCGAACTAATGAAATCCTTTTCAGCATTTAAAACAGATATCCTTTTCTGTCTCTTGTAATTAAGTTTATCAAGCAGATTTTTCATTTCTCACGGATTTGAATGCTAATTTAACAAATAATTGATTAATCTGTTAAAAGATAGTACCTTTGACATATCATTGAATGGGGTGCCTTATAATTACGGGCTGAGATCATACCCTTAAAACCTGATCCGGGTAATGCCGGCGGAGGGAAGAAAGAGTATCATGTAAATCAGCAAATCATAACAACCTCATTTTCTTGATATTGGATATTGATTAATTTTCAAAAGAATGAGGAAAATAATTTATTTTGTTGTTTTTGCCGTGCTTCACTCAGTCTCACAGGCTCAGGGAACCGGTCCTGTTCTGAAAGGTAAAGTTACTGATTTGAACGGAATAGTATTAGCGGGCGCCAGTATCACAATTGAAAATACAATTCTTGGTGATGCATAGCGACAAAGATGGAAATTTTGCTCTTCAATTTCCGGAAAGAGGAAATACAGAGTACATTTTTCTTTTATAGGATATGAACCCGAAATAAAGCAAATCAGCCTTAATACAGATACTATTTTAAACATAAAACTAGCGACAAAGTCATTTATGACGGAAGAGGTTCTGGTTAATGCAACAAGAGCCGGTGAACATACTCCAATGGCTTATTCTACCGTTACAAAAGAGGACATTTCAAAAGCAAATATTGCCCAGGATGTTCCCTATCTGCTAAGCAGTACTCCATCACTTGTTGTTTCATCAGATGCCGGCACCGGGGTAGGCTATACATATATTAATATAAGAGGAACAGATGTTAACAGGATCAATGTAACAATTGACGGCATACCCGTAAATGATGCCGAATCTCATGGTGTATGGTGGGTCGATATGCCCGACGTTGCATCTTCTGCTGATAATATCCAGATACAAAGGGGTGTAGGAACCTCTACAAATGGAGCCGGCGCTTTTGGAGCTACAATTAATTTTCAGACTTCTGACCTGAAAAAAGAATCATATGCGGAAATCAATTCCTCTTATGGATCTTTCAATACTTCAAAAAACACAGTCAATTTTGGAACCGGATTGATAAATAAAAAATTTGCAGTTGATGGACGCCTTTCTAAGATCTGGTCTGATGGATACATCGACCGGGCATTCAGCGATTTAAAATCTTTCTATATATCAGGTACTCTCTACGGGGAGACAAGCATATTCAAATTGATTATATTCTCAGGAGTTGAACATACATATCAGGCCTGGAATGGAGTTCCCAAGGATTCGCTTAAGACACACAGGACTTATAACGCATATAATTATAAGAATGAAACAGATAACTACTGGCAGGATAATTATCAGCTCCATTACTCAAAAATAATTAACTCCAATTTCAGTCTCGATGGCGCTATTCATTATACCAGAGGCAAAGGTTATTATGAGAACCTGGTACCGGGTACAGCTTACAGCACGTTTAATTTACCAAATGCAGTGATAAATTCAGATACTATCACTACTTCTGATTTTATTACACAGCGATGGCTGAGAAATGATTTTTATGGTATAACATACTCATTGAATTACACAAAAAACAAGATCAACGCCGTTTTGGGTGGCGGATGGAATCAATACATAGGGAATCATTTTGGAGATATCATATGGGCCAGAATCGCCACCTTCGACGGTGAAAGTTACAGGTGGTATACAGGAACAGGCAACAAAAAGGATTTAAATACTTTTTTAAAAATTAACTATTCTTTATCCGATAAAGTAAATCTTTATGGTGATATGCAATACAGAAAAATAAACTATTCAATCGGTGGTCTTGATGAAAATCTCAAAGATGTAACTCAAAATCATAACTATAACTTCTTCAATCCAAAAGCCGGACTTACATACAATTTCAGTAAGAATCAAAAAGTTTATGCATCATTCGGAGTATCTCAAAGAGAACCTGTTCGCAGTGATTTTACAGATGCTGATCAGGGAAAAACTCCCGTTCCTGAAAAATTATTCGATTACGAATCAGCATATGAATATCATACGTCGGGAATGATGTTCAGGGTAAACCTGTACTATATGAATTATATAGATCAATTGATATTAACAGGAAAAATAAACAATGTCGGATCCGCAATAATGACAAATGTTCCGAAAAGTTACAGACAGGGTGTCGAACTTGAAACCGGAATACAGGTACTGGGAAATTTAAACTGGAATGCCAATATGACTCTTAGCAGGAACATTATTCCTGTTTTTATTGACTATACCGACAATTGGGACACATCTGTTCAGGATCAGATGACTTTGAAGAATAAGACAATCTCTTTCTCACCTTCGATAGTAGCTTCTTCAGTTATTGACTATTATCCGTTTACTGATTTTCATGTGGTACTCAACTCCAAATATGTAGGCAAACAATACATTGACAATACTCAAAACAATGACAGGATGCTGAATGCATATTATCTTCAGAATATATCCTTTTTATATACTTTCAGAAGCAGATTATTTAAGGAAATGACATTCCAGTTTGCTGTTAATAATCTATTTAACAATATGTACGAAACAAATGCCTGGGTATATAAATATAATGAAGGAGGATCAACTCACGTTATGGATGGCTATTTTCCGCAGGCAGGCATTAATTATATGTTTAAGATCGGTTTGAAATTCTGAAAATTAGCCATATGTCAGTATCTGATTGGATATCAAATAATTACATTGAAATATTCGGAGCTGTTACCGGGATAATCTATGTATTTCTTGAAATAAAACAAACCATCTGGCTCTGGCCGGTTGGGATTGTTACTTCAGCGGTTTACATCTGGGTCTTTTTCACCAGCAAAATCTATGCTGACATGAGTCTGCAGGGCTATTATCTCGTTATAAGTTGCCTGGGATGGTACTGGTGGACGAGAGGCACAGGGCACAGGGCTCATGGCGCAGAGCAAGAACAAGAACAAAAAAAGGTGAAGGGGAGAAGAGGAGAAGTGGAGATTGAGGAGCGTAGCGACGAAATTCCGCGAAGCGGAAAAAAAGAATTGAAGGTGACGAGATTAACCCTGAAAACAGGTTTAATTTTGAGCCTTGTATTTGTTCTTTTATATTGTGGTATGTGGCTTATTCTTACCCGATTGACAGATTCTCCGGTGCCTGTAAGGGATGCATTTATCACTTCATTATCAATTATAGCAACCTGGATGCTTGCAAGAAAGATATATGAACACTGGTATTTATGGATTGTTGTTAATTTTGTCTCGGCAGTTCTCTTTATTACCCGTGGATTGTATCCTACAGTAATTCTGTACATTGTATATGGAGTTATGTCGTTTGGAGGATTGATAGCATGGAAAAAGACAATACGAATTCAAAGTTTAAACTTCAAAAAGATAATAATGAAAACCATTAACCACAGTAACACGAGTTAGGATGGAGTAAGAACATAAAGCAGTGTCACTCCTTCTAAACTCAGTGTTACTCAGTGGTTAAGTTTATTTTGAATAACCTATCAAGACAATGACCGATTTCCAACCTGAGTCATACACTGCAATTGTTGCAGACGGAACTTATCCTCAGCATGAGATTCCGTTAAATTATCTGAAGAACGCCACAAGAATAGTTTGTTGCGATGGTAGCGCTGCAAGTCTCATTCTTGCGGGGATGGTGCCTGAGGCTATTGTAGGTGATATGGATTCCCTGAATGACGATCTGGCAAACCGGTTTGCAGACCGCATATTCAGAGATGAAAATCAGGACACCAACGATCTCACTAAGGTAGTAATGTGGTGCAGAGAAAATAATTACAAGGATATCGTAATAGTAGGTGCAACGGGGAAAAGGGAGGATCATACATTAGGTAATATCTCTCTGCTTGTCGAATATGCAAAGGATATGAATGTTATAATGGTAACAGATACAGGTATCCTTCGCCCTTTCGTGTCAGAAGCTGTGATCTCATCTTTTCCGGGGCAGCAGGTTTCAATCTTTTCCATTGATCCGGAAACTGAAGTAACATCTCACGGATTGCGTTATCCTCTCACAAATAGTAAAATCACTAACTGGTGGTTCGCAACTTTAAACGAAGCGCTGGGAGAGACATTTTCTCTGAAATTTATTAAAGGAAGGATTATTGTGTACTCTAAATTTCGTGAAACGGGTTTAAAGAATCTTTAATTCTTTTACCAGGTAAATCAGCTGACCACGGCTTTTAACATTCGTCTTAGATGTAGATCCGATGAGTATGGTCTTTCACGGTTTGCAGGCTTATAAAAAGCTTTTCTGATATTTCCTTATTACTCAATCCCTTACATATCTCTCGGACAATATCGGTTTCACGGGGAGTAACTTCGAACTTTTTGCAGAATTCCTCAAATGATATATCTTTACAGAGTCGGAGGCAAAAACTGTAAAAAGTGTTCCGTAATTAAGATATATCGGAAGGAAAGTATTACCCGCAAAAGAAAATAAAGGTAAAAAGTATTGCAAGGAAGGGTTGAGAATTATAGAAAAGCAAAGGCACACATTGTGTCAGCATTACCAGAAATATCCCCGGACCAATTCTTTTTCTGTCAAAATCATGGATGATTGATTTTCCTTTTTTTGGAAAAAGTATCAGCAAAGATGAAATAGTCGAATAAAGGAAAAGCATTGAAATGAAATAGTATTTTAACAGGAATGAAGGTTTAATTGCATTTCCTTTCGCCACCAAATATCCAAGAATAATAATTACAGAAAAATTGAACAGGAGGAACCACAAAACTAACCAGTTTGTATTTTTTCTTCCTGATATACCTGATGAGAACTGGATCAGCATGAGCCAGGCAAAAACTAGAAACGGCAGCCCGAGCAGCAAAGCCAGATCTGAAAACTTTGTGAGAAGATCCGCGGAGATATAGGTGGACAAAAATACTTTAATTATTTCCTGACCCCATATTCCATAAAAGCCGAAGGTGAAAATAAATACCTGAAAATAAAGCAAGGCCGAAAAAATTTCATGATGATACTTTTTTCTTAAACCTGATGATAAACCGATGCCTCCGGCTGCCAATGCAACAGATAAAATAAAGATTATATATCCAAGGTACACTATCACTATATAAAGATATTAAAATACCTGAAAATGGGAACTCAAAAATAACTACTACCAAAGTATTGGGCTACATACTAAAGTAGGAAAAAATAAAAACACTACGATAGTATGAAGTACAATCAGTTTTACCGGCATAAATTTGCTTCATAAATGGTCAGACTTTAAGAAATTTAATTTTACACAACATGGAAACAAATAATGAATACAAATTAGTACCCGATTTTGGCTATAGTCTGGGGACAGGCTGGAAAGTTATGATGGATAATTTTCTAAGATTATTTCTTGTTATTCTTATTCTTGCAATTGTAACAGGCCCTTTCAGGATGTTCCATCATTTTAACGGTTCGGACTGGCCCTGGAATTGGGGAAATGGATGGATGCACCATTTTTCAGGTAATCCGTGGCATTGGGGAAATGAATGGGGACAAAATCTTTTCAGAGTAGGGACTTTCGGAATTTTTGCAGCTTTCTTTGGATTACTTGCAGTACTCTATACTTTTCTTGTTAAACCTGTATTCGAATATGGAGGTAATTTTATTTTTGTTCAGGCCGTTAGAAAAGTAAAGCCCGACTTTGAATATCTTATTAAAGGATTCATGGAGAACTATCTCCATATAATACTTGCAAATCTCCTGGTTTTTGCACTGATTGTACTCGGACTATTTGCTCTCATTGTACCAGGGATAATAATTGCTTGCCGGCTTGCTTTTGTATCGTATATAGTTATGGATAAAAAGCTCGACCCTATCGAAGCTGTCGAATTAAGCTGGAAATTAACCAAAGGCCACGGGTGGCAGATATTCTTGCTGGGGTTTGTTTCAATATTCATTGTAATACTGGGATTCTGTTTGTTAATAGTAGGGATATTCCCTGCTATAATGTGGATCTGCAGTTCGTTTGCATCACTTTACGAAGCTGTTCTGCGTGAAAAAGAAAAACCAGCTGAAGTTGCAGCTGCATAAGCATTAAAAGTTAAACTAACGTTACACAAAGGAAGAATAGCAAAATAATTTCAATCACTTATATAATTGAATCAGGAGAGGTTGCATGGAAATGCAGCCTCTTTTTTTAATCGGAAATATTTGTAACTTTATATTCTAATTTAAAAACATTCCAAATCATGAAAACAAGATCGCTAATGCTCATTTTGGTTTTATTGCTGGCTATACCTTCTTTTACTAATGCTCAGGGCTATCTGATACGACGGGCAATAAACAGGAAGCTAGAACATAAGGTCGATTCGGCTGTCGATAAAAGTGACAGGGATGAAGCTAATGCTAAAGCTAAAGAGAAATCGGATAGTAACCAGACTAATTCAAATGCATCTACGGAGAAAACGGGCACCAAGGAAACAGGGCGTGGTCTCTTTGGCGGTAAGATTGATATAAAATACAGCGATGAATACAAATTTACCGGCAGGATTTACATGCAAATGGAATCGTATGACAATAAAGATGTAACAAAAGCAGACTATTATACATATTTTACAGGCGACAGTCCTAATGCCGGGATTGACATGGTACCTATTGACGTCAAGGAAGGTAATAAGGCCGTACCTACTACCTTTGTTTTTGACGGTGAAAGCAGATGTTTTCTGATGCTCATCAATGGCAGTGATTCCAAGACAGGTATAATTTCAACTTTGCCGACTGATTCAGCAATGCAGGCACAGGCAAAAAATCAAAAAGGATCAAATCCTGAAAAAGCAACAATAACAAAAACCGGAAATACAAGAGTAATAGCTGGTTACAAATGTGACGAATATAAAATAGTCGACCCCGATAAAGATGGTTACGCTAATGTTTGGATGACAAAGGATGTGAAGCTTAAAGCCGACAAAAAGTATTGGGGTAAAGCCGGAATGCCTACATATTATAACTATCCGGGTTTTGAGGGGGCTATGATGCTGGCTATGGAATCATTTGATAAAAAAGATAAGCCAACAATGAAAATGGAAACGAAGGAGATTAACGAGAACTTTCCAAAAACAATCTCTACAGTAGGCTATACTTTCATGAAAATGAACTGGGGGCAGGCCGGAAAGAAATAATATTAATATCTCTCGATTAAAACCAATTAACCGCAAAGTTCGCAAAGGATTAAAACCGAAGTTCGCAAAGAAATAAGTCTTGACTTTGCGTGCTTTGCGTTTCTTCCCTTTGCGTTCTTTGCGGTTAATATTTTTAAAAATAGCAAGCGCATTACACTTTCCTGAGTTTTGCAAACCTGAGGAGGAGTTTTTTGCTTCCATCATTGTCAAATTCCACCGTTGCCGTTGTGTTTGGTGGTTGCCCCTCGATAGATGTAATCGTTCCTTTTCCGAATCTTTCATGCTCAACTATATCCCCTTCAATAAAAAGAGAAGAGTCGCTTCCAATAAACGGAACATCTGATTTAATGATGCTGCCTGATATCTTTTTGAACCTGTCATCCTTAATATATGGCTTGGCTTCTTCACGAACAGCACCGGGCTTATTCTCTGAAGGCCTGTTAGTTGGAAAAGGCTTGCCGCCTGTTTGAGGGTAATGCAGAAACTTCTGATCTATTTCCTTAAGAAACCGGCTTGGGCTGCATCTTTCAAGATTACCCCATTTATATCTGTTCAGAGCGTAGCTGAAGGTCGCCTGTTTTTCTGCCCTGGTTACAGCAACATAAAAAAGCCGTCTTTCTTCTTCCAATTCTCTGGCACTTCCTGAGGACATTGGCGATGGAAACAGGGTGTCCTCCATTCCAACAATATATACATGCTTGAATTCAAGGCCTTTGGCTGAATGCATTGTCATTAGTGTAACTGTGTTCCGGTCCTCAGCTTTTTCGGTATCCTGATCAGTCAATAAAGCAACATTTGCCATATATGCTTCAAGTGTCGATGGTTCTCCGTTGGTTTCTGCAGATTCTGTAAAAACTTTTATGGCATTTAATAACTCCTCAAGGTTTTCATAACGGCTGACTTCCTCCGGTGATCTTCCTTCTTTGAGCTCTCTCATAATTCCTGAACCAAGAGCAATCTCCCTTGCTTTTTTGAAAGCATCTTCAGTATCGGAATTTAAACGAAGGTTTTTTATTACTTCTGTATAACCTGTTAATTTCTTAACAGTTCCAAGGTTAAAATGCTCGGGATATTTCCGGGCTTCATGAAGTAGGCTCCACGGTGTTACATTGAAAGCTGTGGCTAATTCAAAAACCTTAGAAATTGTTGTATCGCCGATCCCTCTTTTCGGATAATTAATTGACCTTTTCAAGGCCTCTTCGTCCTCTGGATTAATGACCATCCTGAAGTAGGAGAGAATGTCTTTTATCTCTTTCCGCTCATAAAAAGATAATCCTCCATAAATTTTATACGGAATATTTTTTCTGCGTAGTGTCTCCTCAAATATCCTCGACTGCGCATTCGTTCTGTATAATATGGCAAAATCTGACCAGTTGAGCTGCTGTGACAGTTTCTTATCGAAAATATCAGAGGAAACATTAAATCCCTCTTCAGAATCAGTCATAGCCTGCATTACCTGAATTTTTTCTCCGGTTTCATTCATGGAAAAAACATTCTTCTGGATCTGACCTTCATTATTAGCGATAATTGTATTCGCAGCATTCACAATCATCTGTGTGGAGCGGTAATTTTGTTCGAGTTTGAAAAGCTGATAATCCGTATAGTCATTTTTAAACTCCAGAATGTTTTCAATCCTGGCGCCTCTGAATGAATAAATACTCTGGGCATCATCGCCAACCACACAAATATTATGATGGGAAGCAGCAAGCTTTTTTACAATTAGATATTGAGAATAATTTGTATCCTGATATTCATCAACAAGGACATAATTAAACTTCTGCTGATATTTTGCAAGGACCTCCGGAAAATCCCTGAATAATATATTGGTATTAAGCAACAAATCATCGAAATCCATGGCATTGGCCTTAAAACATCTTGCCGCATATATTTTGTAAATATCTGCTAACAAAAACATACGGCTCGATTTATCATATTCCTGCATGGATGGATCAGCAGCATACATGCTTGAGGTGACAAGGTTGTTTTTTGCCGCCGATATTCTTGATGATATAACACCCGGTTTATAAACATTGTCATCGAGATTCAGTTCCTTTATGATAGCTCTTATAAGGCTTTTTGAATCTGACGAATCGTAAATTGTAAAGTTTGATTTATAGCCAAGCTTTTCTCCGTCCATTCTTAATATCTTTGAAAAGATGGAGTGAAAAGTACCCATCCAGAGATATCGGGCAACTTCCGGACTTACAATTCGTGTAATTCGTTCCTTCATCTCCTTTGCAGCCTTGTTTGTGAAAGTCAAGGCAAGGATTTTTCCAGCCGGCACCTCTTTCTCAAGAAGACGAACGATCCTGTAAGTAAGCACTCTTGTTTTACCTGCACCAGCTCCGGCAATGACAAGGGATGGACCTTCAGTATTAATAACTGCTTGTTTCTGAGATTCGTTCAGATCATTCAGATAATCCATTTTCTTGTCTTTGATTTGAATTACAGCGTTTAGCGGGGCAAATTTAACAAATACATTTTCAGATGATCATTTTTCCAGTAGATAAAAAAGCACTACTTATTAACAGCTTTGTGATTTACTATTAATTTACTTTCTCCAAGATTGAAGATTGATTTCCGAGCGAACCATCAAAGATTTCGAAGATTTTCGCAGAAAGAAAGATCTGCGTTTATCTGCGTGATCTGCGGGAAAATCTTTATATGAGAAATCATGAAATGTGACAGAGAGTATTTGCTCTAAATTTAGTATAATTGCAGAAAAGTATACCAAAAAGATACTGAAATCGTTATATTCTCAAAGCTCGAGGAACCTGTGCGTTATCTTCTAATAATAATGATCTTGCTGGTACCGGCTGTTTCTGTGGCTCAGCTTTCAGCACCGGGAATGAGCGCTGTAAGATATACATCATATCCTTCAGCACCCACTGTAAAAGATCCGATATTTATTTACTGCAACGATTCAGGATCGCAGAAAGGGACATTAAATGCCGCCAGTCCGGCTGGAACAGGTCCCTTTAATTTTTCATGGTATAAATGGAGCAATACAACAAAAAGTTTCAGTGTATTTCTCAAAACTGAAACCGGAGTGCTGACATCCTCTTCAGGAGATCTAGATGAAGGTGGATATAAGGTCATTCTGACAGGCGGCATTGATACTAACTTCGTCGGATGGATATTTCTGGATAAGCCGTTTACATCCGCTGCCCTTCAGAATTTTACCTGTGATTATGTTGCTTTAAAAGGGCAGGTTGCGATTGATACATTTTATTATAATAATATATCGAACGGAATTCCTGTGAAGCTGCCGGATGGAGTAAAGTTTTTATGGTCATCCGATCCTTCTTCAACTATTCCATATCCCGATTTCCTGTTAAATCCTCAGACGTTCGATCCTCCGCTTGTTGATGTCACCTACAAGCTCCAGGCAACTGACAGTTTCGGATGCATGAGCGAGTCCTCTTTCTTTTATCAGACAATTCGTGTTAAGGCTGATTTCACGGTTACTCCGGATAACGGAGAAGCGCCTCTGGAAGTGGCCTTTACCAATAATTCAATCAGAGCAGCCGGCTATAAATGGGAATTCGGAGACACGACAACATCAGAATTAAAAGATCCGCCTCCGCATATTTATTATAAACCGGGAGAATATTCTGTAAAGCTGACAGTAGAAAGTGATCTGCATTGTATTGATTCTATGAGGCTTGAAAAAAATATTGTTGTTGATCCGTCGGAACTTCATATTCCAAATGTCTTTTCACCTAATGGTGATGGGCTAAATGATAATTTCATGGTTGAATCAAAATCTCTTAAAAATCTGAGCATGGAAGTGTTCAGCCGCAGCGGGCTCAGAGTTTATTCTTTTTTTGGTGATGGAGAGAAACTGAAAAACTGGAAAGGATGGGACGGCAATATTAACTCATCTTCAGCAAAGGCAACACCCGGTGTCTATTTCTATCTCATTAAAGCTTATGGCTGGGATGACATCAACTATAATGGAAAGGAATACAGGGGATTTGTTTACTTGTACAGGTAATTCCTTATGCTGGCAAATGCTTCTTCAGAAATCTGATCCAATTATCACTCAATATGTTTTTTATATCTGAATCAGCATAACCAGCTTCGGATAACAAATCTGGAATTTTTTGAAGATCTGCAATTGTGTTCAGATCATAAGGACACTGTTCGGTTCCGAACGCCCCGTCCAGATCCGATCCAATTGCTGCATGTAGTGAATTACCTGTGAGCTGACAAATGTGATCAATGTTGTTCACCATAAGTTTTAAAGACACACCCATCTCCCTGGGATCAGATTTTCCTCTTACCCAATCTCTTACCATCATCCAGGCATCAAGGGCAACCCCTATAACGGCACCTATGTTCGCCAGTTCAACAATCTGTTCATCAGAGAATTGTCTGTTATGTGGTACGAATTTCCGGCAATTATTATGACTCGCCCATACAGGACCATTATATAAGTCCAACGCTTCCCGGAAACTCTCATCGCAGAGGTGTGTGGCGTCAAGAATTATTCCCAGTCTTTCCATCTCTCTCAGTAATTGCCGTCCTTTTTTCCCTATCCCCCCGGTTGAATCAGTTCCCTGGGCATATGTTCCCGGTCCATAATGAGCGGGTCCGATCGCGCGAAGTCCATAAGTGAACGCCTTTTCGAGGTGATCCATTGAAATGATGGAATCAGCGCCTTCCAGACTCAGTATATAACCAACAGGAGTGTTTTGGGATGGATTTTTCCAGAGTTGAAGATGTTTTTCAAGATCATTTCCTGAGCATATCTGTACCATTTCACCCGCTTCTTCCATAGCTTTATACCAGGCAAGTTGCCCCTGTGTTTGAGCCCATGCCTGTTCAGGAGATTTCCAGCCGGGAATCTTATTCCCAGGTTTTACAAATCTGGCTATCTGAGTTGCGACACACAATCCCACACGACCTTTCCGCATTGCAGGAAAGCTTACTGTTCCTCTTTCCCTGTCGGGTTTGTCGGTCATTCCGGCTTCGCTTTTTCTGATTTCTTCTACTTCCCATCTGAGATCGCGGTTCCACTCAAGGGCATTCATCGACAGATCGAGATGCCCGTCAAAAATCAAAGGATTATTCAGCATTTGCAGGTCGGATCAAACAGTTAATCATTCTTCTTCTTGCCTCAACATTCCATTTTCCAGTAGCAACATTATCATTAACAACGTAAACCGTATCATAACGGTCGACTGTCGGACAAATATGCCAGGGTATACCATATATAACTTCTCCAATTTTGTGTTTGTCCGCTTCAGCAGTTCTGATCACCATGTGTTCTTCATTATGATTGATAATGGAATATTTCTGAATGTCGAGTATTTTGATTCGCGGCTGTGGCATCTCAGATGCTATTGCCTTATGTCCCAGATCGAGACACAAAAGATCTTTGCCTGGTTTGCTGACAATTCTAGTCAGAAGTACGGCAGCATGTGAAAAGTTCATATCTGAGAATGAACTGCTATAACCCCAATCCCATAGCAATAATGTTCCGGGACTTAATTCTGAATTCTTATGAGCTGCATGAATCGGGAAAGTTGGGGTACCTCCGGCTACAATCTTAACCGGTGATATACCTTCATTTTTTAATTCATCAATAAGACTCTGAACAGGAACAAAACTGTCAGCACAAATTTGTTTTCTCTTTGTAAGATCAGGTTCATGAATATGTCCATCGTACACATGAAGTCCTTCTGCATTGAGCATTGGCGAATCCATGATTCTTTTGAATAACCTCGCCGCTTTTTCCCCGGGTATAACGCCGGTTCGATTCATGCCATTGTTAATATCGAGCCATACATGTGCTTCGAGACCTGTTTTCCTCGCCATATCTGACAGCTGTACAATAATCTCCTCATTATCTGCTATACAGGATATTTTCTGGTTACTGAACTCATGTTTTAATTTAAAGAATCTTTCAATATTGGGACCTACAGGTTGCATGGCCAGCATGATATCAGGAGCTCCGCATCCGGCGACCATCTCCGCTTCGGAAATTGTTGCGCATTTGAACCTGGATATGCCATATTTCATCTGCAGCTTAACAATCTCGGCCATTTTATGGGTTTTTACATGTGGCCGCAGTCGATCAGCACTTCCTGCAATTTCAATTGTTTTCCTGATATTGCTTTCTATCCGATCAGGATAAATGAGAAGGGAAGGGGAGGGGACTTCATCAGGGTTATTGATCTGATACCAATTATTATCTGCTTCGGAGGTATTTTTCATTGACTATAGCAATTATAAGAAGAAGAATTTAAATCCATGAACCACAAAGTACACAAAGGGAAGAAACACAAAGTACACAAAGATATTCTGCATTCTTTGTGACCTTCGGTTTTAGCATCTTTGTGACCTTTGTGGTAAAAAAACTAGTATAATTCAAACATTGCTTCGATCTCAACAGCAATATTCATTGGAAGCATAGCGCCTACAGCACTTCTGACACCGACTCCGTTTTCTTCTCCGAATACTTCCGCCATTAGTTCACTGAAGCCATTTATTACTGCAGGGTGACTGTCAAAATCAGGAGTACTATTGACCATCCCAAGGGTTTTTACTATCCGTTTGATCTTCTTAAGATCTCCGAAATGAGTTTTGATAGTAGAAAGCATCGTTAATCCAACCTGTCTGGCAGCCAGTTTGCCTGCTGCAAGGTCGAGATCTGCACCAATTTTACCTTTTATCATTGTTCCGTCGGCGGCAATCGGACCTTGACCCGAAACATATAAAAATTTGCCAATAACCAAAACTGGTTTGTACACTCCAACTGGTTTTGGAGCGGGAGGCAGGAATAATCCTAACTCTTTGATTTTTAAATCAATATCTTCTTGCATAGTAGTATATTTGAGTATGTGAAATATACAAAATATTTATTGATGGTGCAAAGGTACAATAGAATCGGCTCTTCAAGGAAGGCAATCCCCCAACCGACTGCTGGCGCCGATTTGCAATCGGTGCCCAAAATTGTAATCTAACCGGGAGCACCTATTGCATCCGAGCAGAAGAGGCACGAATTACAACCGAGCAGAAATGGCATGGATTGCAAATCCGCGCCATCTTCTGCGAGCTCGACTAAACAAACAACTCTGCTTTAAATATAGTTTTAGCCTGGCCCGAAATATCAACTCTGTCGCCTTTTAGTGAAACTTTTAAAATTCCTTCTCTTTTTGAAATCTGATGAGAATTAAACTCTTTTTTACCAGTCTCGCTGACCAGAATGGGGTGAGGGCGCAATGAGCAGAACCGGTAACAGGATCTTCATCTATGCCTACACCAGGAGCGAAACAGCGTACACAAAAATCAAAAGCCGGATCATCTGAATGGGCTGTAACAATTAAATCTCCAAAGATTGAATTTTTCATGAGCGAGAAATTTGGTTTCAGTTTTTGGACCTCTTCTTCATTTTTCATCAATGCGAGTGTCCAACCGAAACCAGCAGTATATAACTCTTGCGCTTCTGAACCTGTTACTCTTTTAAATTCAGGAGTCATATCCATTTTTTCAACAGGATATACCGGGAAATTCATAGTCATCCAGTCACCATTCTTCTTGATTATCAATTCACCGGCTTTTGATGAAAAACGGATCTCTTCATTGCTCCTTACCTGTCCTGTTTCGTAAAGAATATGCGATGCTGATAATGTAGCATGACCGCATAATTTCATTTCCGTTTCAGGCGTGTAATATCTGATGAACCTGAAATCCTTTCCAGGAAAGACAAAGGCAGTTTCAGACAGATTCATCTCCATGGCAACATTCTGCATCCAGACTGCATCCGGTTCATGATCGAGTATGCAAACACCGGCGGGATTTCCTTTAAATGGTTCGGTAGTGAAAGCATCTACCTGGTAAATAATTTGTTGTGTTTTCATTTAAAATAATATTTAGAAAAAATCAATTTTCTCTCTTAAGGTTTTACCCCTTTCATTTTCCCCCAAGGGGGAAAGGTTGGATTTGCTCCTTCCACCGTGGGGGAAGGTTGGGAAAGGGGCATTTATTACAAAAATCATCTTGAAACATCCAGTGAGTTTATATACTTTAAAATATTTTATATACTCAAACGTCTTCTATTTATTATTAAACCTTAAAACCGACCTTTCATGCCTTACGCTTTTTCCCCATTCACCGGTAAAAATACCTGTTTAACTGAATTTATCCGAAACTTAACATATAAAACTTTGTAAACTAAAATAGTTTTCATATTTTTGCTGAGTAGAGAAAAAATCTGATGGATATCAAAGAACGGATAATAGAAGGAAGCAGTGAATTATTCAAGACTTATGGCATAAGATCTGTCACAATGGATTCTATTGCTAATCATTTTGGTATATCGAAAAGAACGATCTATGAGATTTTTTCTGATAAAGATGAACTTTTGCTTGCAGTCCTGACAAAAATGGCTCAGCAGCAAAAAGAGCTGGCAAAAAAAGTTCTTGAAGAATCAGAGAATTCACTTGTTGCAATTTTCAGAATGTTTGAACTAAACCGGACAATTTTTCAGACCATGAGCCCGGCATTCCAGGCTGATCTGAAAAAATACCATTATGATATTCTGATTATGAATTCAGAAAATGTATCATTGCCCGATTACAGAAATAATTTTCAGATTATTGAGAAGGGAATTAAGGAAGGACTTTTCAGGAAAGAAATTAACCCGGAGCTGGCAAACAGATGCCTGTTCAACCTTGGTAGATCGATAATGGATAATGAATTGTTTCCATACGATCAATTCTCAAGACGGGATGTGATCAGAAATATTTTCTTCAATTATCTGAGGGGAATATCCACTGCAAAAGGTCTTGATCTTATTAACCGGCTTGAAGAGAAATTTTTAGAAAAAACAGATTAACTTAATACGCACTGGTAACAAAAAATTAAAATGAAAAGAAAAGCGATCCTAACTATCCTGTTGATATTCCTGTCAGCAACAGGTGGAATTATATCAGCTCAGGACAAAAACAGCGAGTTGAAGCTTTCACTTAAGGAAGCACAGGACTATGCATTGGTAAATAATAAAATGATGATCAACTCAAGGGCTGATGTTCAGGCTTCGAAAGTTGCGCTATGGGAAACAATTTCCAACGCGTTGCCGCAAGTCACCGCCTCCGGATCATTTACCGATAATCTCAAGCTTATGACCACACTTTTGCCAGGTGATTTTTTTGGCAAACCGGGAGAGAAGGTACCTGTTACATTTGGTTCCCAATTCAATTCAGGCGCAAGCGTCCAGGCAAGCCTGCTGCTCTTTAATGCACCTTTATATATAGGTATAGAGACAACAAAACTTGCAAATAAGCTGAGTGAAAAGAATCTTGCCAAAACAGAACTTGATACAAAAGAATCAGTCAGTTCAGCTTACTATCTTATTCTTGTTTCAGAAAGATCATTGGAGATACTCAATGGTAATATTGCCAACCTGAATGAAACTCTTAAATCGACAAGATCAATGTATTCCGCTGGTATGGCTGAATCAACTGATGTAGACCAGATGGTATCGAATGTTACAATGGTTGAGAATACGCGAAGCTCCATGCAGAGATCAATTGAATTGAATTATAATATCCTGAGATTCCAGCTTGGAGTTGCTCCTGAAACAAGAATAATCCTGAGTCAGTCTCTTGAGGATTTTACTTCTGAAATCAATATTGAAGCATTATTGTCACAGCAATTCGATCACAAGCAGAACTTGAATTATATTCTTACAGAGGGTCAGGAAAAAATATCAGAACTAGCCTTCAAATCGCAAAAGGCATCTGTGTTGCCTACATTAGCTGGATTTTATAGTTACGGAATTAATGGAATGGGCGATAAAATCTCATCACAGCAGTGGTTTCAGAATTCTATGACTGGTTTGCAGCTTTCAATTCCAATATTCGGAAGCGGTCAGAAGTACAGTCAGATAAAAAAGGCACAAATCAGGTATCAGCAGGCAAAAACAACAAAAGAAATGGTCACGGAACAGCTTTTGTTGCAGGAAAAGCAGCTAAGGTATAATCTGGTCAATGCCAATCTTCAATACAAAAGTCAGAAGGATAATGTTGAGGTTTCGAAGAGAGTTTATACAAGCACCGAGAACAAGTACAAACAGGGAATGGCATCGAGCCTCGAACTGACACAGGCAAATTCTCTTTACCTTCAATCTGAAAATAACTATGTATCAGCTCTTATGAATCTACTTCAGACAAAGCTGGCGCTTGATAAGCTGTTGAATAATCTAGGTGGGGAAGAAAATAAGTAGTAACAGAAGAAAAATAGAAATAGATAGAAATATTTAGAAACTTTAATATAAGCAATAATAATGAAATATTTAAGCACAATCCCGGTAATCCTGATCTGCGGACTCATCATTTCAGGTTGTTCTTCAAAAGCAAAACCAGCAGCGGAAGGTACACTAAATGCTGCACCCGTTAGAGAAGGCTGCAATTCCAGTGAAGGTTGCCACACTGGCAAAAACGAAGATTTCACGAACGATTGACTATACGGCTTCTGTTCTTCCTTTTGAGGAAGTAAACATGGCACCGGCTACGCCCGGACGTATTGATAAAATATACGTTGAAGTAGGGGATAAGGTTAACCGCAACGATAAGCTTTTCCTTATGGATCGCACCCAGCTGTATCAGTTAAAGCTTCAGATGAGCAGTTTGTCAAAAGATCTCTCACGTCTCGATACATTGCTCAAGTCAGGCAGTGCCAAGCAACAGCAGTACGACCAGTTAAAGACACAATATGATGTTACAAAAACCAATGTTGATTTCATGGAGCAAAATACACTTATGAAAGCACCATTTGCAGGCATCATAACGGGCAAATACTTTGAAGACGGAGAGGTCTATTCAGGGGCCCCAACAACGCAAACCGGAAGATCGGCTGTACTTACAATTATGCAGATCAATCCGTTGAAGATAAATGTAAGCATTTCTGAACAATATTACCCTTTAATAAAATCAGGGATGAAAGCAGATGTCACAGCTGATGTCTACAAAAATGAAAAATTCACAGGCACTGTTTACAGAATTTCTCCAACCATAAATACCGGCACAAGAGCCTTTAATGTGGAACTTGAACTTCCAAACAAAAATGATTTGCTGAAACCGGGTATGTTCGTAAGGGTATCAATGGATCTTGGCGAAGTAGAGACATTTGTTGTTCCGGCATACACAGTTCTGGTGCAGGAAGGTACAAATACAAGATTCGTTTATGTGGAAAGGGGAAAAAAGGCTGAGAGAATTGAAGTGGGGATCGGGAAAAGATTTGATGATCAGCTTGAGATTATTTCCGATAATCTCAAAGAAGGTGATAATCTTGTGACTGAAGGACAGGCAAGACTGATCAATGGCGACCCGATTGAAATAATAATGTAATATCAGAATTCAACTATACAAAAATGAGTATATATAGTGCTTCCGTAAAAAGGCCTGTAACAACCATTCTGATCTTTGTCGGATTAATGGTTATGGGATTATATTCACTGACACAATTGCCGGTGGATTTATATCCTGAGATGGAATTACCCTTCGTGGTGGTTTATACAAATTATCCCGGTGCAAGCGCTTCGGATATTGAATCAAATGTAACGCGACCTATAGAGAATGCTCTCAACTCGGTGAGCAAACTAAAAGAGATCACTTCCACTTCGAGCGATGCAGCCTCGGTTGTATTCATGAATTTCGAATACGGGACAAATCTCGATGAGGCTTCAAATGACATAAGGAGCGCCCTCAGCTTTACTGAGAGAATATTGCCTGAAGATTGTGATAAACCTACTATTATCAAATTCAGTACCAGCATGATGCCTATTGTCTTTTATGCAATAACAGCAAAGGAGAGCTATGCCGGTCTGGAAAAGGTTCTTGATGAAAAAATTGTAAACCCTCTGAACAGGATTGAAGGTGTAGGCTCAGTTGCACTCGCAGGCGTACCCGGGACGAAAGGTATATATTGATGTTGATCCCAGGAAAATGGAGGCATATAATCTTACTATTGAGCAGATTGGAAATGTGATAAGGGCGGAAAACCTTAATATGCCGGCTGGGTATATTGAAATGGGTAAAACAGATTATCCTTTACGTATACAGGGAGAATTTCCGGAGAGTGATGTGGTTAAGAACCTTGTTGTCAGCAATTATAATGGCAACAGTGTTTATCTAAAAGACATTGCTGTGGTCCGCGATACCATCAGGGAATCGAAGCTCGACACCAAGATCAATGGTGCCAGGGGAATGAGTATGTATATTCAGAAGCAATCTGGTGGCAATACTGTCAAAGTGACCAGGGAAGTTGACAAGGCGCTTACTGAGCTTGAAAAAGGATTTGCCCCAGGATGTCAAGATTGAAAAATTATTTGACAGCGCTTCATTTATAACAGGGTCAATAAGCAACCTGACCGAAACGCTGATGTATGCAGCAATATTTGTTGTGCTTAGTTGTACTTGTTTTTCCTTGGAAGATGGAGGGCGACATTTATTGTCATTCTTACAATTCCTATATCTCTTATAGTTGCATTTATTTATCTTTATGTAACTGGTGCATCAATAAATATAATTTCGCTGACATCGTTGTCGATAGCGATAGGGATGGTGGTCGATGATGCTATTGTGGTACTTGAGAATATTACAAAACATATTGAAAGAGGAAGCCGGCCGAGGGAAGCTTCAATTTATGCTACAAATGAAGTATGGCTTGCTGTTATCGTAACTACCCTTACCGTAGTTGCGGTATTCTTTCCCGCTTACATTTATAAAAGGTCTTACCGGTGTTCTTTTCAAACAGCTGGGTATGATCGTGACTATCACAATTGTCACATCGGTTTTTGCTGCTATAACATTGACACCAACCCTTAGCGCCCTTCTGCTGAAATGGTATCCGATTAATAAAAATGCCAAATTCTGGACGTATGACGGGAGTATAAGGAAGTGGCTGGATAATCTGGATCATTTTTATGAAAGAACACTTCGCTGGGCTCTTCATCATAAAACTGTCATTTCAATAAGTGCATTAGTAATTTTCATAGGGTCGATGAGTCTCTTTGTGGCTATCAAAACTGAATTTTTTCCACAGGCTGACGAATCAAGGATTTCAGCTACAATTCAGTTGCAGACAGGAACAAGGGTTGATCAGACCATTCTGACTGCCAATTATCTGGATGATCTGATTAAAAGGAAATATCCTGAAGTAAAAATCATTGCAACTTCGACCGGTACGGATGACCAGGGTGGATTTGCTTCAATATTCAGTGCCGGAGGAACACATATTATCACTTACAGTTTAAGTCTTGTGCCAATTGAAGAAAGGAAGAAATCAGTCTTTGAAATCGTTGAAGAAATGAGAGCTGATCTGGCGGGCAGACCTGAAATAATAAACTTTACACTGAGCACTTCCGATAATATGGGGAGCTTCGGCGGAAGTGCTGTTGATGTCGAGGTCTATGGATATAATATTTCAGAAACAAACCTTGTTGCGGAGGAACTTTCGAATAAGATAAAAAATATTGCAGGGTGTAAGGATGTCACTATAAGCCGTGCAAAATCAAAACCTGAGCTGCAATTGATCTTTGACCAGAATAAAATGAGTGCAAACGGACTCAATACGGCAATGGTTTCAACGGCAGTGAAGAACAGGGTTGATGGGCTGACGGCTACACGTCTGCGTCAGTTTGGTGACGAATACGACGTTGTGGTGCGCTTGAAAAAGGATGCCCGAAGCTCACTGACTGATATTGAAAACCTGGGCATAACCAACATGACCGGACAGATAATCAGACTTGGTGAGATCGCACAGATAAAAGAATACTGGTCACCACCAAGTATTGAGCGTAAGCGTAAGGAACGTATTGTGCGTGTTTCATTTACTCCGTATAAGAGATCACTTACTGATATCCAGATCGATGTTCAGAAAGCAATTGACGAAACCCGCATGCCGGGTGGAGTGATGGTTCAGATCTCAGGTGCTATTAAAGAGCAGATGGATGCATTCATGGATATTGCTACCCTGATGCTGATAAGTCTTATTCTGGTATATCTGATAATGGCATCTCAGTTTGAATCTCTTAAAATGCCATTTATTATAATGTTCTCAATACCATTTGCATTTTCGGGTGTGGCGATAGCATTATTCCTGACAAATACTCCTCTGAGCGTTATTTCAGGTATCGGGGCGGTGATGCTTATAGGTATTGTCGTGAAGAACGCAATTGTACTTGTGGACTTCATCAACCTAATGCGCGACCGTGGACATGAACTTTATGAAGCAATTGCTATATCAGGAAGGTCGCGTCTGAGACCGGTAATAATGACGTCCGCAACAACAATCCTTGGTATGTTGCCACTTGCAATGAGCAAGGGATCGGGTTCGGAATTATGGAGCCCGATGGGTGTTGCCGTTATCGGCGGACTGGTATTTTCTACAATGGTGACTCTGGTTCTTGTCCCTGTAGTTTATGCGATGTTTGCTAAACGCGGAGAGAGAAACAAAAACCTCGCAGTCTATTCTGAATTTGATTTCATGAATGGCAATGGTACAAAACAAATTAACTAGACCTGAAAAAAACTTAGATATGAAAGCAATTATGATAATATATAATCAGGCTCATACTGAAAAGGTGGAGTACCTTTTGGATAAGCTCGGTATTAAAGGGTTTTCGCTATGGGAAAATGTTCAGGGCAGGGGATCAGCAACTGGTGTTCCTCATCTTGGAACCCATGCCTGGCCTGAAATCAATAAAAGCGTTCTGACAATTGTCGATGATGCGATCGTTGACAGCGTTCTGGAGAATGTTAAGA
Source organism: uncultured Bacteroidales bacterium (assembly GCA_963734885.1). GTDB lineage: Bacteria > Bacteroidota > Bacteroidia > Bacteroidales > VadinHA17 > LD21. Next base: position 324,650 of record CAVTIJ010000001.1, read on the forward strand.
GGATTGATGCTGTAAACGAGGAGGTTGGGATAAGGGCATTTGTGTGGGATGTGTTGAAAATGGTGTAATGGAATTGGCTGACGATTAGGGAATAAAAAAGCGCAGTCTTAAGACTACGCATAGCATGGAGGATAGAATAAAAAAACCGCCCAATATTGAGGCGGTTTTATATATAAAATGGCACGGATTTCAAATCCGCGCCAGCAACAGTCGAAGGCTATAAAATGGCACGGATTTCAAATCCGCGCCAGCAACAGTCGAAGGCTATTCTTCCTCTTCTTCTTCAGAGTATGCTTTGATAACAGCATCCTGAACATCACCAGGAACCTGTGCATATTCTGCAAACTTCATCGTATACATTGCACGGCCTCCGGTTATTGAACTGAGGGCAGTGGAATATTTATTCATTTCTGCCAGAGGTACTTTAGCCTTGATAACTTCAAAACGTCTTTCACTCGACATGCCAAGGACCATTCCGCGTCTTCCCTGAAGGTCGCTTATTACATCTCCCATACGATCTGAAGGAACAAAAATTTCAACATCATACACCGGTTCCAGGATCTTTGGTCCCGCAATTTTGAATGCCTGGCTGAATGCATTTCTTCCGGCAAGACGGAATGAAATTTCATTTGAGTCAACTGGGTGCATTTTCCCATCATAAACATAAACCCTGATATCACGTGCATATGATCCGGTGAGAGGTCCGATTTCCATTTTCTCCATTATACCTTTCAGGATAGCCGGCATGAAACGCGCATCAATTGCACCACCGACAATACTATTGACATATACCAGTTTTCCGCCCCATGGAAGGGTTATTTCTTCTTTATCGCGGACAGATATTTTTATTTCTTTTCCATTGATCTTCTGCATTGTTGCTTCTTTCGAACCTTCTTCATAAGGTTCGATGATCATATGTACTTCACCAAACTGTCCTGCACCGCCCGATTGTTTCCTGTGTCTGTAGTCAGCCTGGGCCGTTTTCGTTATTGTTTCACGATATGGGATTTTCGGAGGATTGTAGTTGGTAGGGATCTTATAAATATTATCAAGATGCCATCTCATAATATTAAGATGGTATTCTCCCTGTCCGTGTACAATGATCTGTTTTAATTCTTTTGAGTATTCGATTACAATTGTCGGATCCTCGAGGTGAATTTTATTGAGAGCTTCACCAAGTTTCTCGTCATCGCTTTCGCTCTGAGCTTTTATTGCTGTCCTGTACTTTGGTTCAGGAAACTTAACTCCTTCATATTTCCAGTCGTTGCCAGGGGCATTAAGCGTATGGCCTGTTTTTGTATTTTTTAGTTTTACGAATGCTCCGATATCCCCGACATGAAGTTCGGGAACCCTGGTTCTGTTCTTGCCAGCGCTCACATAAAGCTGTGCAAGACGTTCTTTTGATCCGTTATTGGTATTTACTACATCGAGGTTCTCTGAAATTTTACCTGAATAAACCCTGAAATAATTTATTTCGCCGATATGCTCTTCTATTGCTGATTTGAAAACATAAACTGATGCTGGTCCGGCAGGATCAGGTTTAATTTCATTTCCTTTATTATTAACAGGCGCAGGCATGTCGGATATTGAAGGAGCTTCTGTTATTATGAACTCCATCAGGCGGTCGACTCCGATATTTGATTTTGCAGAAATACATAACACAGGGAACATTCCCCTTGTCAATATACCTTTTGCGATACCTTTTTTAATTTCATCTTCGGAGAGATTGTCATTAGAAAAAAACAATTCCATAAGAGCTTCATCACTTTCAGCTGCTTTTTCAACAAGGGCACTGTGTAATTCAGCGGCTTTATCTGCCTGGTCTGCAGGTATATCAACTACTTCAGCTTTACCTCCGTCTTTTGCATAACGAAGCATTTTCATTTTAAGTACGTCGATAATAGAATTAAAGCCGGTTCCTTCGTTTACAGGGTATTGAATTAATACTATATTACTGCTCAATCTCTCTTTAAGCATTTCGAGGGTTTTCTCGAAATTTGCTTTTTCATGATCTAATCCATTGACAACTATAATGAGCGGCTTGTTTTCTTTTTCTGCATGACGGAAATGAATTTCGGTACCAACTTCAACGCCATTCTGAACATTTATTGTCATCACAGCGGCGTCGGAAGCGAAAAGAGAGGATATTACTCCGCCACTGAAATCATCAAGGCCCGGAGTATCAAAAATATTTATTTTGTGATTCTGGAATTCAGTGTACAGAACTGTCGAATAAATTGAATTGCCATTTTCATGTTCGATTGGCCGATAGTCTGATACTGTATTCTTTGCTTCAATTGTACCCCTTCTTTCGATAATACCGCCATCAAAAAGCATTGCTTCTGCGAGGGTAGTTTTACCTGAACCTGAGTTACCCAGAAGAGCAATGTTTTTAATCTGGTCCGCCTGGAATGTTTTCATGTTTCGCTGGATTATATGTAATAATTATTTACTTATACGATGCTTAGGAGGGCACAAAAATAATAATTTTTTAAAAACAGTTTAATAAAGAGGTGAGAATTACAAATTTTTTATTTCCTTTGCACAAGTTTTTTGAAATACAGGAGTACCGTTTTTTCTGCCATCGTAAGTTTACAAAACGTTTTTCACTGGAAAGATCGGGAAGCAACCTGTTGATAACTTACATTTTTAGTAAGATTTCTTGTTTTAAAAAATGCTTAAGTGCCTGATTATGCATAATACTCAGGTAATTTGGTGTAATGTTTTATTTTTTTTTAAAAATAATGCAACCTGATTTTGATTTGAAAATAAAAACAATACCTTTGCAAACCATTTTTTTAAGTAAAATTTAATGCTAAAATAATTGGAAATATGCCGACAATTCAGCAATTAGTAAGAAAAGGCAGGAAGAAACTGGTAGATAAAAGTAAAGCACCAGCTCTGGATTCATGTCCTCAGAGAAGGGGCGTTTGCGTACGTGTTTACACCACAACGCCAAAGAAACCTAATTCAGCAATGAGGAAGGTAGCCAGGGTAAGGCTGACCAACCAGAAAGAAGTAAACGCTTATATTCCTGGTGAAGGTCATAACCTGCAGGAGCACTCGATCGTTCTGATCAGAGGCGGCAGGGTAAAAGATCTTCCGGGTGTTCGTTATCACCTGGTTCGTGGAGCACTCGACACTTCAGGAGTTGATGGCCGTACACAGAGAAGATCAAAATATGGTGCAAAAAGGCCTAAGAAGTAACAGTTTAAAGGAATAAGACAATGAGAAAGTCAAGACCAAAGAAGAGGATTCTGTTACCGGATCCAAAATACAAAGATCCGTATGTAACAAGGTTTGTGAATAATCTTATGTTCAGTGGCAAAAAAAATCTGGCTTTTAAGATTTTCTATGACTCACTGGAAATAGTCGGTGATAAATTTAAAAGCGAAGGCAAAACTCCGCTTGAAATTTTCAAGCAGGCGCTGGATAATGTTACACCCCAGGTCGAAGTTAAAGCCCGCAGGGTCGGTGGTGCCACTTTTCAGGTTCCGATGGAAATCAGAACCGACAGGAAAGTAAGCATCAGCATGAAAAATATGATCTCTTTCGCACGTAAAAGAACAGGTCATTCAATGGCTGAAAGGCTTGCCGCAGAACTTATGGCAGCTTACAAGCTTGAAGGTGGCGCTTATAAGAAAAAAGAAGATACACACAGGATGGCTGAAGCCAATAAGGCTTTTGCACATTTCCGGTTCTAGTTGATAATAAGAGTAGTTGAGTAAAATAGCAAATGGATAAAAACCTGAAATATACCAGAAACATCGGAATCATGGCCCACATTGATGCCGGTAAGACCACAACAACAGAACGTATTCTGTTTTTCACTGGTCGTACCCATCGTATGGGAGAGGTGCATGATGGCAATGCCCAGATGGACTGGATGGTTCAGGAACAGGAGAGAGGAATTACCATTACATCTGCTGCTACAACCACTTATTGGAAATTTAAGGACGAAGATTTTAAAATTAATATCATCGATACTCCGGGGCATGTTGATTTTACTGTTGAAGTAGAAAGATCTCTCAGAGTACTCGATGGAGCTGTCGCTGTTTTCTGTGCCGTTGGAGGTGTTGAACCACAATCGGAAACAGTATGGCGCCAGGCAAATAAATATGTTGTACCCAGGATCGCCTTTATAAACAAAATGGATAGGGCAGGCGCTGATTTCTACAGTGTTGTACAGCAGATCCAGGAAAAACTTGGAGCAAACCCTGTTCCTGTCCAGATCCCCATCGGAGCGGAAGAAAATTTCGAAGGAGTTATTGATCTTGTTAAAATGAAAGCTATCGTCTATAACACCGACGAAGCTAATGTTACAAGTTTCAGTGTTGAGGAAATACCTGCTGATCTGAAAGCCGAAGCGGAAGAATGGAGGGGGAAGCTGGTTGAGGTTGTTGCAGGTGTGGATGATACTCTTGCTTGCAAGGTATCTCGAAGATCATAAGTCAATAACTGAAGACGAAATAATGGTCGCTCTCAGGAAAGTGACAATTGACGGACTGGCAATACCTGTTATCTGTGGATCAGCATTTAAAAATAAAGGCGTTCAAAGCCTTCTCGATTCTATCATTGCATTCCTTCCATCACCCGTTGATAAAGGTTCTGTTATAGGAATTGATCCGCGAAATGATGAGGAAATTATACGTGAACCCGATGACGAAGCTCCGATGGCAGCTCTCGCATTCAAAATTGCTACCGATCCTTTTGTCGGACGTCTCGCTTTTCTCCGTATATATTCAGGTATTCTGAAAGCCGGTGATACTGTATTGAATGTACGTACAGGCAAAAGAGAACGAATTAACCGTCTCTTTCAGATGCATGCCAATAAGCAGAATCCGAAAGAAAGTATTTCAGCCGGCGATATTTGTGCAGGGGTTGGGTTTAAAGATATAAGGACCGGCGATACATTATGCGCAATTAACAAACCTATCAGGCTCGAATCAATGGACTTTCCCGAACCTGTGATAGGTATAGCGATCGAGCCTAAGACTCAGGCTGATGTCGATAAATTATCAATGGCGCTCAATAAGCTTGCAGAAGAAGATCCCACATTCCAGGTAAGAACTGATCCCGACAGCGGACAGACTATTATAAATGGTATGGGCGAGCTTCACCTGGAAATTCTTGTTGACCGTCTTAGAAGAGAATTTAAAGTTGAATGTAATCAGGGAGCACCCCAGGTCGCATATAAAGAAGCCATTACAACCACGGCTGAATTCCGCGAGGTATTCAAGAAACAGTCGGGCGGCCGTGGTAAATTTGCCGATATGACATTTGATTTAGCACCGGCAGATGCTAATGTAAGAGGTCTTCAGTTCATCAATGAAGTTAAGGGCGGACATATTCCGAAAGAATATATACCCGCAATTGAAAAGGGATTCCGTGAGGCTATGGTCAATGGACCGCTTGCAGGATTTCCACTCGATAGCCTTAAAGTAGTACTCAAAGACGGTTCGTACCATCCGGTTGACTCTGATGCTCTTTCATTTGAAATCGCAGCCAAACAGGCCTTCAGGAAATTTGCAGGAAAATGTAATCCTGTTATTCTTGAGCCTATCATGTCTACAGAAGTTGTGACTCCTGAAGAATATGTTGGCGATGTTATTGGCGATTTCAACAGAAGAAGGGGCAGAGTGGAAGGTATGGAATCGAAAGCAGGCGCAAGAGTAGTCAAAGCAAAAGTACCTCTGGCCGAAAAGTTCGGTTATGTTACAGTACTTCGTACTCTTACCTCGGGCAGGGCAACATCAACAATGGAGTTCTCCCATTACGAAAAGGTACCTGCAGATATATCAAACAAAATTGTAGAAGTTACTAAAGGAAAAATTCTTTAAAAGATGAGTCAGAAAATTCGTATTAAACTGAAATCTTATGATCATAACCTCGTAGATAAATCTGCAGAGAAGATCGTAAAAACAGTGAAATCAACTGGTGCAGTTGTCAGCGGACCAATTCCACTGCCTACCCACAAAAAGATTTATACAGTACTTCGTTCTCCCTTTGTTAATAAGAAAGCAAGAGAACAGTTTGAGCTCTCATCATACAAAAGATTGCTCGACATTTACAGCTCAACGCCAAAAACCATCGATGCACTGATGAAACTTGAGCTTCCAAGCGGAGTTGAAGTAGAAATTAAAGTGTGAAACCAGTAAAGCAATAAAGAAATGCAGGGATTAATTGGAAAAAAAGTAGGAATGACTTCCATTTTTGATGAAAATGGAAAGAATATTCCATGTACGGTTCTGCAAGCCGGTCCATGTGTTGTTACACAGGTTAAAACGGTGGAGAAAGATGGCTATAACGCCGTGCAGTTAGGATTCGAAGATAAAAAGGAAAAACACACTACCAAAGCTGAAATGGGACATTTCAAGAAGGCAAATACAACGCCCAAAAGAAAAGTTATTGAATTTACAGGCTTTGCAGAAGGACAGTGTAAAGAAGGAGACGTGCTTACTGCTGAACTCTTCAGCACCGACAGCATTGTTGATGTAAGAGGCTGGTCGAAAGGAAGAGGATTTCAGGGTGTCGTTAAACGTCACGGTTTTGCCGGTGTTGGCGGACAGACTCACGGTCAGCATAACAGGGGTAGGGCACCTGGTTCATTAGGAGCATCTTCATTTCCATCAAGAGTTCTGCCCGGCATGAGAATGGGTGGCCGTATGGGTGGAAATCAGGTTATGGCTATGGACATGAAAGTTGTAAAACTCATGGCTGAGAATAATATGATACTTGTTAAAGGATCAGTTCCGGGTCCTAAAGGTGGTTACGTAATAATTACAAAATAATGGAATTAGCAATTGTAAATACTAGCGGTAAGGAAACCGGGAGAAAAATCGATCTCAATGATGCGATTTTCGGTATTGAACCTAACGACCATGCTATTTATCTCGACACAAAGCAGTTTCTTGCCAATCAGAGGCAGGGTACTCATAAAGCAAAAGAACGCGGTGAAGTAGCTGGTAGCACAAGGAAGATAAAGAAACAAAAAGGAACCGGTACTGCACGTGCAGGTAATATCAGGAACCCTCTTTATCGTGGAGGAGGCAGGGTGTTCGGTCCCAAACCACGGTTTTATGGCTTCAAGCTTAACAAGAAAGTTAAACAATTAGCCAGAAAATCAGCACTTTCATATAAGGCTTCAACAAATAATATTATTGTACTGGAAGACTTCTCACTCGACTCTCCTAAAACAAAGGAGATCATCAAAATGGGAAATAACCTGAATATTGTAAATAAAAAATCAGTATTTGTTTTACCGGAACAAAATAATAATATATATTTGTCAACCCGAAATGTACCAGGCGTTGAAATTGTATTAGCCAGTGAGTTAAACACTTACAAGATTATGAAGGCTTCAACATTGATACTTGTGGAGAGTGCAGTTGACGTTTTGCAGGCAACATTTGAAAACTAGAAAACCTTGAGTAATGAATATTTTGCTTAAACCAATTGTGACGGAAAAGATGACTAAACTGAGCGATAAATTTAATCGCTATGGTTTTCTTGTTGACCGGAGTGCAAATAAGTTGCAAATAAAAAAGGCCGTTGAAGAGCTGTATACTGTTACAGTTGAGTCGGTTAATACGATGAGATATGGCGGGAAAATTAAATCCCGTAATACCAAATCGGGACTTCTTACTGGTAAAACATCAGCAACCAAGAAAGCTATTGTTACGCTGGCAGAGGGAAACAAAATTGATTTCTATAGCAATATTTAATAACCTATATGGCAGTCAGAAAGATCAAGCCTGTAACACCAGGCCAGCGACATAAAATCGCAAGCACTTTTGATACTATCACAAGTGCTACACCGGAGAAATCCTTACTTCGACCGCACAGAAAATCAGGAGGAAGGAATGTTAACGGTAAACGGACTATGAGATACATCGGAGGCGGTCATAAAAAGATGTACAGAGAAATCGATTTCCTCAGGGAAAAAGATGGAATGCCGGCAACAGTCAAAACAGTGGAATACGATCCTAATCGTTCTTCACGTATTGCACTTGTTGTCTATCAGGATGGTGAGAAAAGATATATTGTAGCTCCGGTAGGACTTCAGGTCGGACAGACTTTACTCTCAGGCAAAGAAGCTGCACCGGAAATCGGTAATACTCTTTTTCTGAGTGATATCCCAATGGGTACTATTATTCATAATATTGAGCTTAAACCTGGCAAAGGCGGTGCAATTGCCCGTAGCGCAGGCACTTATGCCCAGTTATCAGCCCGCGACGGGAAATATGCCACAATCAAGCTTCCTTCAGGGGAAACCAGATTGATCCTTACTACCTGCCGTGCAACAATCGGAACTGTTTCCAATCCTGACCATAACCTGGAGAGATCTGGTAAGGCAGGCCGCTCACGCTGGCAGGGACGTCGTCCAAGAGTGAGAGGTGTTGTTATGAACCCGGTCGATCACCCGATGGGTGGTGGTGAAGGAAGAGCATCAGGTGGACATCCGCGTTCACGTAAGGGTATCCCGGCAAAAGGTTTCAAGACCAGGGATAAGAAGAAATACTCTGCAAAATTCATTATTGAAAGAAGGAAAAAATAACTGATATATTATGAGTAGATCAATTAAAAAAGGCCCATTCATCGATTTCAAACTTGGTAAAAGAGTGCTTGAAATGAATGAAGGACAGAAAAAATCGGTGATAAAAACATGGTCAAGAAGATCTGTAATTTCACCTGATTTTGTGGGACATACTATAGCAGTTCATAACGGGAACAAATTTATCCCCGTTTACATTACGGAAAACATGGTAGGCCATAAATTGGGAGAATTCTCACCTACCCGTACTTTCAGGGGTCACTCTGGTAACAAATAAGTAATGTAAACATTGAAAATCATTTAGAAATGGGTGCAAGAAAAAGAAATTCAGCTGACCAGAAAAAAGAGGCAGCCAAGAGCAGATACCAGGCGATCCTCAGAAACTGTCCAACATCACCAAGAAAGATGAGACTTGTAACACAGCTCATTTACGGGAAAGATGTAAATAAAGCACTTGATATCCTCAAGTACAGTCCACAGGAGGCATCACGCAAAATGGAGAAACTTCTCCTTTCAGCAATTGCAAACTGGCAGGCAAAAAATGAAGGTGTTAGAGTTGAAGAAAGCAACCTTTATGTAAAGCTTGTTCATGTTGACGGAGGACGTGCGCTAAAAAGATTGCAGACAGCTCCTCAGGGAAGAGCTTACAGGGTTAGAAAAAGATCAAACCATGTGACTCTCGTGCTTGACAGTAAGATTAATGAAGTTGAAAATACATCAAAATAGATCAGATGGGACAAAAAGTAAATCCGATTGGTAACAGATTAGGCATAATCAAAGGGTGGGATTCAAACTGGTACGGTGGAAAAGATTTTTCCGGTAAACTTGTAGAAGATACCAAGATCAGGGAATATCTCAACGCCAGACTTGCAAAAGCCAGCCTTTCAAAGATCATCATTGAGAGAACTCTTAAGCTTATTACTGTCACAGTTAACACAGCACGTCCTGGAATTATAATTGGTAAAGGCGGACAGGAAGTTGACAAACTGAAAGAAGAGCTCAAGAAGATAACCAAAAAAGAAGTCCAGATAAACATCTTTGAAGTTAAACGTCCGGAACTCGATGCCAATATCGTTGCAAACAATATTGCCCGTCAGCTTGAAGGAAAAATTTCTTACAGGCGCGCAATCAAGATGTCGATCGCTTCAACAATACGAATGGGAGCAGAAGGTATTAAAATTATGATCTCAGGTCGTTTAGGCGGTGCTGAAATGGCAAGAAGCGAATCATATAAAGAGGGTCGTATTCCTCTTCATACCCTGCGTGCTGACATTGATTATGCTTTGGCAGAAGCACATACAAAGGTTGGATTGCTGGGAGTGAAAGTATGGATATGCAATGGAGAAGTATTTGGCAAGAGAGATCTCAGTCCGAATATCGGCGCAAGAAATGCCAAGAGCAAGAGCCTGAAAAGGAAAGCAAAAAAATAAGAGACTTAGTATATAATTTATAACAATATTTGAGCAATGTTACAACCGAAAAGGACCAAATTCAGGAGAGCCCAGAAGGGAAGAATGAAAGGTAATGCACAAAGAGGCAACCAGCTGGCATTCGGGTCATTTGGTATCAAAGCACTTGAGGAGAGCTGGATCACCGGAAGGCAGATCGAAGCAGCTCGACAGGCTGTGACGCGTCACATGAAACGTGAAGGTCAGTTGTGGATCAGAGTATTCCCCGATAAACCTATAACAAAGAAACCTGCTGAGGTTCGTATGGGTAAAGGAAAAGGTGCACCTGAAGGATTTGTTGTTCCGGTTACGCCAGGCAGAATACTGCTTGAAGCTGAAGGTGTGCCATATGAAGTTGCAAAAGAAGCACTTCGTCTGGGAGCACAGAAGCTTCCGATTACGACAAAGTTTATTGTCAGACGTGATTACCTAATGGAATAAAAATTAGAAGAATAATGAAAACTTCAGAAATAAAGGAATTAAGCACTTCAGATATTCTCGAGAGAATAGATACCGAAAAGACAATGCTCGTTCGGATGAAGCTTAACCATGCAATCACACCTCTTGATAACCCTCAGAAGGTAAGAGAAGTGAAACTTACAATTGCACGTTTACAGACTGAATTGCGCGCCAGAGAATTGAATAAAAAATCAAAAAGCTAGATCAGCAAATGGAAAGGAATCTTAGAAAAGAACGTATAGGTGTGGTTGTCAGTACAAAAATGGACAAATCCATCGTAGTAGTCATAAAGAGGAAAGTTAAACATCCGATCTATGGCAAGTTTATAAACAGGACAAAGAAGCTGATGGCTCATGATGAGGCAAATTCATGCAATATTGGCGATACCGTACGCATATCGGAGACCAGGCCTCTGAGCAAAAACAAAACCTGGAGATTAATCGAAATAATCGAAAGAGCTAAGTAATCATGATACAACAGGAAAGCAGATTGACCGTAGCTGATAACTCAGGCGCAAAAGAAGTTTTGTGCATCAGGGTTCTCGGTGGTAGCAAAAAAAGATATGCTACCGTAGGTGATAAAATTGTCGTGAGTGTGAAATCCGCACTTCCTTCAGGTGAAGCAAAAAAAGGAACTGTCAGCAAGGCAGTTGTTGTCAGAACGACAAAAGAGATCCGTCGTGCAGATGGTTCATATATTCGTTTCGACGACAATGCAGTTGTTCTTCTTAACAATGTTAATGAAGTTCGCGGAACACGTATTTTCGGGCCGGTTGCAAGGGAATTGCGTGATAAGTATATGAAGATTGTTTCATTAGCACCTGAAGTGTTGTAATATATTTAAATACACAACGATGCAGAAGAAAATACATATTAAAAAAGGGAGATTCGGTTATAGTTATAACAGGCGAATCAAAAGGTCAGAAAGGCCGTATCCTCGAAGTCGACAGAGATAAAAGCAGAGCTATTGTTGAAGGCGTTAATATGGTATCAAAACATACCAAACCAAATGCAAAAGCTCCCCAGGGTGGTATTCTTAAAAAAGAAGCGCCGGTGCATCTTTCAAATCTGATGCTTATCGATCCTACTTCAGGAAAACCTACACGTGTTGGAAAGAAACTTAATGATAAAAATAAATTAGTGCGTTATTCTAAAAAATCAGGAGAGGAGATCAAGTAATGTACATACCTGCGCTACAAACCAAGTATAAAGACGAGATCGTCCCTGCATTGATGAAGGAATTCGGATACAGTACCATAATGCAGGTCCCAAAGTTGAAAAAGATAGTTATCAACCAGGGGGTAGGACAGGCCATAGCCGATAAAAAACTACTTGAATACGGAGTCAAAGAATTATCGGATATTGCTGGCCAGAAAGCTGTTCAGACAATGTCAACAAAAGATATCTCTAATTTCAAATTGAGAAAAAACATGCCTATCGGTATAATGGTGACATTACGCCGCGATAGGATGTATGAATTTCTTGAAAGACTGATATCTGTTGCTCTTCCGCGAATCCGCGACTTTAAAGGAATTAATTCCAAGCTCGACGGCCGTGGCAATTATACTCTCGGAATTACCGAGCAGATAATTTTCCCGGAGATCGATCTCGATAAGATCGCAAAGATCATGGGTCTTCAAATTACATTTGTGACCTCGGCTGGTACTGATGAAGAAGCATTGGCTCTTCTTAAACAGTTTGGTTTACCCTTTAAAAATATTAAAAACTAGTTATATGGCTAAAGAATCGATGATAGCCCGCGAAGTAAAACGCGCAAGACTGACCCAGAAATATGCTGCAAAAAGAGCTGCCCTTAAAGCTGCCGGCGATTATGTCGGACTAAGCCGTCTGCCCAGAAATTCTAACCCTAACAGAATGCATAACCGTTGCAAATTAACGGGCCGTTCAAGAGGTTATATGAGACAATTCGGAGTAAGCAGGATAACTTTCAGGGAAATGGCTTCATTCGGATTAATCCCGGGTGTCAAGAAAGCCAGCTGGTAATTTTTGAGTAATTATAAACTATATTAAATAATAGAAGATGACTGATCCAATTGCAGATTTACTGACCAGAATAAGGAATGCCATCATGGCAGGTCATAAAGTCGTGGAAGCACCAGCATCCAATCTTAAGAAAGAGGTTGCCAGAATTCTCTTTGAAAAAGGCTATATCCTCAGCTATAAGGTTATTGATGGTGATGGACCGCAGGGTGTGTTGAAAATTGCTTTGAAATATAATATGAAGAGCAAGAAGCCTGCAATAAAAGAAATTCAAAGAGTGAGCCGTCCTGGTCTCCGTCAGTATATCGGAGTTGATGAGATGCCAAGAGTTCTTAACGGACTGGGTATTGCAATCATTTCGACTTCAAAAGGCCTGATGACCGATAAAGAAGCGAAAAAAGAGAAAATAGGCGGTGAAGTATTATGTTATGTTTACTAATTAGGAGGATAGCTTAATGTCACGAATAGGAAAATTACCTGTAAACCTGCCAAAAGGCGTCACTGTAAGTGTCAGCGACGACAATCTGGTAAGAGTGAAAGGCCCCCTTGGAGAGTTGACTCAACCAGTTGACAAAGACCTGAAGGTGGAAGTGGTGGGGAACGAAGTCATATTATCGCGACCATCAGAATCAAAGAATCATAAGTCGTTGCATGGCCTTTACCGTGCTTTAATACACAATATGGTTGTCGGAGTATCGGAAGGATACAAGAAAGAACTCGAACTTGTCGGAGTAGGTTACCGTGCTGAAGCAAAAGGTCAGAACCTCGAGATGAGTCTTGGATTTTCTCATGAAGTGATCCTTCAACTCCCGGTTGAAGTGAAAGTCGAAACAAAAACTGAAAGAAGGGCCAACCCAATCATAACCCTTACATGTATCGACAAACAACTTATCGGGCATGTTGCAGCAAAAATCAGATCTCTCCGTCCGCCTGAACCTTACAAAGGGAAAGGAATTAAGTTTGTTGGAGAACAGCTCAGAAGGAAGGCTGGAAAATCTGCTAGTGTTTAATCTGGTAAAAGTAAAGAAATCATGGCCTTAACAAAGTTGGAAAGAAGAACGAGGATCAAAATGAGGATCCGGAAGAAAATAAGCGGCACTGCTGAAACACCACGACTGGCAGTATATCGTAGCAATAAACAGATCTATGTCCAGGTTGTTGACGACCTGAACGGAGTTACTCTTCTGTCGGCCTGCTCTAAAGAAAAAGATGTAGCAGCCCAAACAGGCATTAAAAAAATCGAACAGGCTAAGCTTGTCGGAAAACTTCTCGCTACAAAATGCAAAGAAAAAGGAATCGAGAAAGTTGTTTTCGACAGAAGCGGATATAAATATCATGGCAGAGTAAAATCATTGGCTGATGCAGCCCGCGAAGGCGGTTTAAAATTCTAATGAATTATGGGAAACGGTATAAGAAAAGTTAAAACCAGCGATCTCGAACTTAAGGATAGGCTTGTCAGCATCCAGAGAGTAACAAAAGTTACAAAAGGGGGACGTACATTCAGTTTTTCAGCTATAGTAGTTGTTGGAAATGAAGATGGTATAGTCGGACACGGACTTGGTAAAGCAAGTGAAGTAACAACGGCTATCGCCAAAGGTATCGAAGATGCTAAGAAGAATCTGATAAAAGTGCCAGTTATTAATGGTACTATTCCTCACGAACAGGTTGCAAAATTCGGCGGCGCAAAAGTATTTATCAAACCGGCCTCTGAAGGTACAGGCGTTAAAGCAGGTGGTGCAATGCGTGCTGTACTTGAAAGTGTGGGAGTGAAAAACGTACTCGCTAAATCCAAGGGTTCATCAAACCCTCATAATCTTGTGAAAGCAACATTTGCCGCTCTTCTCGAAATGAGAGATGCATTCACTGTTGCTGAACACAGAAGTGTCGCAATGGACAAAGTTTTTAACGGTTAGAAAAAATCATTACGATGGCAAAAATCCGCATCACTCAGGTGAAAAGCAAAAATGGGAAACCCGAAAGACAAAAGAGAACTCTTGAAGCTCTTGGTATCCACAAATTAAATCATAGTGTTGAACATGAAGCTACCCCTCAGATTCTTGGGATGGTAGTTAAAGTCAGACACCTGGTTACTGTTGAAAATATTTAAGGTATTAACTACAATTACAATATAAAGTTATGGATTTGAGTAACTTAAAACCTGCAAAAGGATCAGTTAAAAAGAATAAGCGTCTCGGCCGCGGACAAGGTTCGGGTAAAGGTGGCACATCTACCAGAGGGCATAAAGGCGCGAAATCCAGATCAGGTTACAGCAGAAAAATAGGATTTGAAGGCGGCCAGATGCCTCTTCAGAGACGTGTTCCGAAATACGGATTCAAAAATATTAACCGCAAAGAATACAAGGGTATCAACATAAGCACTCTCCAGACTCTCGCGGAATCACATAATATGGAAAAAATCGATTTTGAAGTCCTTGTTAATGGCAGGATTGGTTTCTAAAAATGCTTTGGTGAAAATACTTGGAAAAGGAACTCTTGAGAAAAAACTCGAAGTTCATGCCCATGCATTCAGCAAATCAGCTGTAGAGGCAATCGAAGCTAAAAAGGGAACCGCTGTAATACTATAATTTCATGAGACTGATTCAGACTATAAAAAATATCTTTAAGATAGAAGATCTACGGGCGAGATTAATCTATACTTTTGGAATCATTTTATTATACAGACTGGGTAAATATGTTACCCTTCCCGGAATTGACCCTTCACAGCTTGCGAATCTGAAACATCAGACTTCTTCAGGTCTGATGGGGCTGCTTGATATGTTCTCGGGAGGTGCATTTTCACAGGCTTCAATTTTTGCTCTCGGAATAATGCCTTACATCTCCGCATCAATCGTTGTGCAGTTGCTCGGCATAGTGTTCCCTTATTTCCAGAAACTTCAGAAAGAGGGTGAGAGCGGAAGACGTAAAATGAATCAGTATACACAGTTATCTTACTATTGCAGTTCTTGTATCTTCAGGCTCCGACTTATCTTGTTAACCTGCATTCTCAACTTGCCAAGCACTGCTGCGTTTGTTATTTCAGGTCCTTTCTTTACAGTTATCTTCTGTTATTATCCTCACCGCTGGAACTATGTTCGTAATGTGGCTTGGAGAAAAGATAACGGATAAAGGTATCGGAAATGGAATTTCCCTGATAATCATGATTGGTATTGTCGCCAGGATGCCCCAGAGTTTTATTTTTGAAGTAGGAGTAAGGATGAACGGTGCCGGTGGCGCGATTGGTTTATTGTTGAGATTTTATTCTTATTCGTTGTAGTACTTGGCGTAATTCTTCTGGTTCAGGGTACACGGCGTGTTCCGGTACAATATGCAAGACGGATCGTTGGTAATAAACAATACGGTGGCGTGCGTCAGTATATACCTCTTAAAGTAAATGCTGCAGGAGTAATGCCAATTATTTTCGCACAGGCTATCATGATGCTACCTATGATTATTGCCGGATACACAAATTCAGGATCTGGCTTTATGGTAGCATTCTCAAATATGTATGGATTCTGGTATAATCTTGTAACTGCAATTCTGATTATTGTCTTTACATATTTTTATACCGCAATTACTATAAATCCGGTGCAGATGGCAGAAGATATGAAGAAAAATGGCGGATTTATTCCCGGAATCAAACCCGGAAGAAAAACTGTTGAGTTTCTCGATACGATAATGTCGACGTATTACATTCCCGGGTTCAATTTTCCTCGCAATAGTTGCAATTATGCCATCTCTTGCAGTGAAAGCAACTGTATCACCACAGTTTGCCCAGTTCTATGGAGGCACATCACTTCTCATTCTCGTCGGAGTTATCCTTGATACTCTCCAGCAGATTGAAAGTCATTTGCTTATGCGTCATTATGATGGTCTGATGAAATCAGGCCGTGTTAAGGGAAGATCAGGAGCAACTACATCTATATAATAAGTTTAGCGTTCTTTGATGTTGTATTTAAAGACTGATGAAGAGGTAGGGTTGTTAAAAGAGAGCAATATGCTGGTGTCGCGAACACTTGCGGAAATGGCTTCTCTTATTAAACCCGGGGTCACTACTCTTTATCTCGATAGAATAGCCGAATCGTTTATCCGCGATCACGGAGCAACTCCGGCTTTCAAGGGATATGGTGGTTTTCCGAATACTCTCTGCACATCTGTCAACGACGAAGTGGTTCATGGTATTCCATCCAACTATATTCTTAAAGAAGGGGATATAATATCGGTTGATTGCGGGGTAATATTAAATGGCTGGTATGGCGACAGTGCCTACACATTTCCGGTAGGTGAGATATCGATGGAAGTAAGAAGGCTTTTAGATTTTACCAGGGCTTCCCTTGAAGAAGGAGTTAAAGAAGCTATCGTAGGAAACAGGATCGGAGATATCTCTTATGCAGTTCAAACCAAAGCAGAAAGCGGCGGATATACAGTGGTAAGAGAATTGGTCGGGCATGGTCTGGGACGAAAACTCCATGAATCACCTGAGGTTGCAAACTGGGGCAAACAGGGAACCGGGCCAAAAATGGAAAAAGGACTCGTTATCTGTATTGAACCCATGATAAACGCAGGAAAGAAAGAGACTGTACAGATGCGTGACGGATGGACCATAAAAACTGCTGATGGGAAACCTTCGGCACATTTTGAATACGCCGTTGCAGTTGATAGAGGGAAAGCTGAGGTACTAACAACTTTTGAATTTATCGAAAAAGTTTTAAATAAAATGTAAATGTATGGCTAAACAACCATCAATTGAGCAAGACGGTACTATCATCGAAGCCCTTTCAAATGCAATGTTCAGGGTAGAACTCGAAAATGGACACGTGATCACAGCACATATTTCGGGTAAGATGAGAATGCATTACATAAAAATCTTGCCAGGAGATAAAGTAAAAGTTGAAATGTCACCATATGATTTAACAAAAGGAAGAATAACATTCAGGTATAAATAAGAAATATTAAGGTAATGAAAGTAAGAGCATCTGTAAAAAAGCGCAGCGCTGACTGTAAAATAGTCAGGAGAAAAGGTCGCATTTACGTTATTAATAAGAAAAATCCCAAGTTCAAACAGAGACAGGGATAATTTTAACTAATTTTGCAACTCATTTAAGAAAAGTATTATATGGCACGTATTGTTGGTGTGGATTTACCAAGAAATAAAAGAGGCGAAGTTGGCCTGACTTACATCTATGGAGTAGGCAGGAGCATTGCACAGAGGGTACTCGACGAAGCTGGCGTTGACAGGAATGCAAAGGTTCAGGACTGGACCGATGATCAGATCAACACCATCCGTAGAATTCTGAACGATAACTATAAGCTCGAAGGTGAGCTTCGTTCGGAGACTCAAATGAACATTAAAAGGCTTATGGATATTGGCTGCTACAGAGGTGTTCGTCACAGAATCGGTCTTCCTGTAAGAGGACAAAGCACCAAGAATAACGCCAGAACCCGTAAAGGGAGAAAGAAAACCGTTGCAAACAAGAAAAAAGCTACTAAATAAATAGATTATGGCAAAGAAGACTGGAGCATTAAAAAAGAGGGTCGTAAAGGTAGAACCATCAGGTCAGGCACATGTTCATTCATCATTTAATAATATCATTGTTACTCTGACAAATAATTCTGGTCAGGTTATATCATGGGCATCTGCTGGCAAAATGGGATTTAAAGGTTCCAAGAAAAATACACCTTACGCTGCTCAAATGGCCTCTGAAGAATGTGGTAAAGTGGCTTATGATCTGGGATTAAGGAAAGTTAAGGTATTTGTAAAAGGTCCAGGATCAGGTCGTGAGTCAGCAATCAGATCAATAAGCAATGTTGGAATTGAAGTTACTGAAATTGTCGACGTAACACCAATGCCACATAATGGTTGCCGTGCTCCCGGAAGAAGAAGGGTTTAATTGATTGCGGATTTGGGATTTTCGATTGCGGATTTAAATCAATCCGAAATCAGCAATCCGAAATCCGAAATAATATAAATAGTAACTAAGTTCAAAATTTTTATACGAAATGGCAAGATATACTGGCCCAAGAACAAGAATAGCAAGGAAATTCGGCGAACCGATATTCGGACCCGACAAACACGCAGAGAGGAAGAATTTTCCTCCCGGACAGCATGGTATGAACAAAAAAAGGAAGAAGACTTCAGAATATGGTGTTCAGCTTAGAGAAAAGCAGAAAGCAAAATATACATATGGTATGCTTGAACGTCAGTTCCGTAATACATTTGAGAAAGCCTCAAGAACCAAAGGTGTTACCGGTTCGGTACTTTTGCAGCTTCTCGAATCACGTCTTGACAATGTTGTTTACCGTCTGGGCGTTGCTCCTACAAGAGCAGCAGCACGTCAGCTGGTATCCCACCGTCACATTACAGTTAATGGAAAAGTCGTGAACATTCCTTCATTCCAGCTTAAACCGGGTGATATTATTGGTGTTCGCGAGAAATCAAAATCTCTCGAGACAATTGTAGATTCACTTACAACAAAGAAATATTCAAAGCTTACATGGCTTGAGTGGGATGACGCACAAATGGCAGGTAAATTTATGAGCGTGCCTGAACGTACTGATATTCCTGAGAACATCAAGGAACAACTAATAGTTGAATTGTATTCTAAATAATAATATTAAGAAAAATCCTATGGCCATTTTATCATTCCAGAAGCCTGATAAAGTAATAATGCTGGAAGCGGACGACAAACACGGAAAATTTGAATTCCGTCCGCTTGAACCTGGCTATGGTATTACTGTCGGCAATGCTTTAAGAAGAATTCTTCTCTCCTCACTCGAGGGTTTTGCCATTACAACAGTTAAAATCGAAGGCATCGATCACGAATTCTCCACTATAACCGGAGTTATGGAAGATGTTACTGAGATTATACTGAACCTGAAACAGGTAAGGTTTAAAAGAATAGTTGATGACGTTGATCATGAAAAAGTTACGATCAAGGTCAGTGGTCAGGATGTATTTAAAGCAGGAAACCTGAGCAATGCTCTCAGCAGTTTTGAAGTACTTAATCCTGAACTTGTTATTTTCAGAATGGAACCCGATGTTAAGTTACAGATTGAAGTAACAGTCAACAAAGGCAGAGGTTATGTTCCGGCAGAAGAAAATGAACCCGTTGACAGTGAATTCGGCCTGATTGCAATCGATGCTATTTTTACTCCTACAAGGAATGTAAAATATACGGTTGAAAATTACCGTGTTGAACAGAAAACTGACTACGAGAAACTGCTTTTTGAAATCGAGACTGATGGTTCAATTCATCCAAAAGATGCTCTGAAAGAAGCTGCTAAAATTCTTATTTATCATTTTATGCTCTTTTCCGATGAGAAAATCACTCTTGATTCGGACGACAAGATGGCAAACGAGGAGTTTGACGAAGAAGTATTGCATATGAGACAATTGCTCAAGACAAAACTGGTCGATCTCGATCTTTCAGTGAGAGCGCTAAATTGTCTGAAAGCTGCTGAAGTTGAAACATTGGGTGATCTGGTGAAATTCAATAAGAACGACCTTCTTAAATTCAGGAATTTTGGCAAGAAATCACTTACAGAGCTTGATGAGTTGCTCGAATCCATGAGCCTTTCATTTGGTATGGATGTTAGCAAATATAAATTAGAGAAAGATTAATATAAACTGGTTAAGGAAATAGAGAAATGCGACACAATAGAGTTATTAACCATTTAGGAAGAACAAGTTCACACAGGAAGTCGATGCTTTCGAATATGGCAACATCGCTTATCCTTCATAAAAGGATAACGACAACAACTGCCAAAGCCAAGGCCCTCCGTACCTTTGTTGAACCTCTTATTACTAAATCGAAGGAAGATTCAACACATTCAAGGAGAATCGTATTCAGTTATCTCAAAGATAAAACTGCAGTTGCTGAATTATTCAGGGAAGTATCCCCTAAGGTCGCTGAGCGTCCGGGGGGTTACACGCGTATCCTGAAAACAGGAAACCGTCTTGGTGATAATGCTGAAATGTGCGTTCTGGAACTTGTTGACTACAACGAATCTATGCTCGGCGGCGAAGCAGCAAAAACAAAAACTACAAGAAGAAGAAGAACTTCAAAAAAGAAAGATGAAACTGTAGCTGAAACAAAAGCCCCGAAGGCTAAAGCAGAAAAGGCAGAAAAACCTGTTGAGAAATCTGAAGAAGTAGCCGGAGAATCAGTTCCAGAAAAATAATTGTATGTTTAAGTATATTAAATACAAAAAGGGATGAGTATATCAATCCCTTTTTTTTGTATATTTCATAATTGTTTAACAATTAAATAAAAAATTATGGGTCAGATAGTTAGTGTTCATGCTCGTGAGATCCTAGATTCACGCGGCAATCCAACAATTGAAGTTGATGTAATGACAACCAGTGGTTATTTTGGAAGGGCAGCGGTTCCTTCCGGAGCATCAACAGGAGAAAATGAAGCACTTGAACTCAGAGATGGCGATAAGAATCGGTATCTTGGAAAAGGGGTTCTCAAAGCAGTGCATAATGTTAATAATGTTATTGCTGAGGAGGTAATAGGAATGGATGTTACTGACCAGGCCGGGATAGATAAGAAAATGATCGACCTTGATGGTACGAAAACAAAAAGCAACCTCGGCGCAAATGCTATACTCGGTGTTTCTCTGGCAGTAGCTAAGGCGGCGGCATCATATCATGGTCTTCCATTGTTCCGATATATTGGAGGTACCAATGCTGTTACATTACCAATTCCAATGATGAATATTGTTAACGGAGGATCTCATTCAGATGCTCCTATCGCATTCCAGGAATTCATGATCAGACCTATCGGGGCGCCTTCATTTGCTGAAGGATTACGCATGGGTGCAGAAGTGTTTCATGCTCTGAAAAAAGTGCTCAAGGGAAGAGGTTTAAGTACTGCAGTAGGTGATGAAGGTGGTTTTGCACCAAAATTCGAAGGGACAGAAGATGCTCTTGAAACAATTCTTAAAGCTATTGCAGCTGCAGGTTATAAGGCAGGTTCGGATATAACAATTGCTCTTGATTGCGCCGCTTCAGAATTCTACACCGACGGAATGTATAATTATTCCAAATTTGAAGGCCCTAAAGGCGCCAGAAGAACCTCAAAGGAACAGGTCGACTATATTGAACAGCTGACCAAAAAATATCCTATTGATTCTGTTGAAGACGGAATGGCTGAAGGTGACTGGGACGGCTGGAAGTTGTTAACCGACAGGATTGGTAAAAATATTCAGATTGTGGGCGACGATGTATTTGTTACAAATGTTGACTATCTGAAAAAGGGAATTGACATGGGTTGTGCAAATTCAATCCTGATTAAGGTCAATCAGATCGGTTCTCTTACTGAAACTCTTAATGCCATTGAAATGGCTCACAGAGCAGGTTATACAACTGTAACCTCACATCGTTCAGGTGAAACTGAAGATACAACTATAGCTGACATAGCAGTTGCAACAAATTCGGGTCAGATCAAAACCGGATCTGCAAGCAGAACCGACAGGATCGCAAAATATAATCAGTTACTCAGAATCGAAGAGACTCTTGGAAATCTGGCTGTATACGGGTATAAAAAATAACCAGTAAAACTTATCACGATACGCTAAGCGAAGTTTTCGAACTTCGCTTTTTTTTGCTTTTAACTGCGAAGTCATAAGACTTCGCCAAGCGTAGTGACTAAGTCTTATGAGCGCGTAGTAGGGACATGCCATGGCGTGGCTGAACAAAAAATTAAGGCTTCGATAACCGCCTTTGTGAACCTTTTGTGACTTTGTGTCTTGGTCATAATTTATTTAAAATTTTATTTCTTAATTTTTTCTCTCCTTAAAACTGATACTTAGGCACATAGAAAATTTATTATCATATTAAGGTCTAATGTCATTTCCCGACGTTATGAACATTTTTTGAACCCCAATGTTTATATTGGGTGGATAAGATAGAAAGGAATGATGATTGTTATATCGTTTCATTAATATAAATTTGATCTTATCAGATGAGCGATAAAAGACTGCTCAAAAGATGTGGAAAAGGAAAGGGTTACTTAATTGAAACAACTTCCGATTCGGTCAGACCTTCGGGACTGCGCATCAAGAGAGCCGGAGCCTGGACCAGTTGAACTTCGCGTTCAAAATGTTCAGAAAATCGCCGAGAAAACGGAAACGTTCTTTTCAAAGATTGAGTCACAGGGCTTCAGAAAATGAAGGGCTTCGGCCCCAGGTTATCTGAAACTGAAGCAAAATCCTCCGGGATTATGCAACGGGCCTGAATGACGCTTCGTCCCGGAACCACGCTTCGGCATGGGAAAGGACAGCAGGAAGGTTTTGCTGTAACAGGCATAACCCGAAAGCCGTGGGTTGCAGAAAGGGCTAAGTACCCAGGAATGCAGCCGGTCAGAATAACAGTAGTCTGACGCCGTCGACGACCTTGGTCGTAAACGGTGAATGGGAACTAATCCTAGAGATGAGTTCCCATTATTGTTTTATAACCCCAAAGTTGACCCCATTTACATTTACTGTCATTGCGAGGACGCCATTGCGGACCGAAGCAATCCTTTGATCACAAAACGAAGCAAGCTGGATTATTCAGTCATAACGGGAGATTGCTTCGCTTTGCTAGCAATAACCATTACGTTGTGAGATTAATTTACAGTATATTGTTACCTACTCTTCTCCTTATTGAATATCTTTGATTTTCATACATGAATTTATGAGCTATTCAGGTCTTCAGGAATTTATTACCGGTCTGGAGGAAAAAAATGAGTTGATACGTATCAAACATTTCGTTGACCCTGTCCTGGAAATCACTGAAATTACCGACAGAGTGACTAAATCAGGCGGAAAAGCTCTTTTATTCGAGAATACCGGAACCAATTTCCCTGTATTAATAAATGCATTCGGATCAGATGAAAGGATGTCAATGGCAATCGGACGGAAAAACCTCGACGATGCAGGCGAAGAAATAGAAAAACTGTTCAGTAATATATCTGTAAGCAAAGATTCAGTATTTCAGAAAATCTCCGCACTTCCTTCGCTTCTTAAACTTGGCAATTTGTTTCCTGCGCATAGCCGGAGGAAAAGGAAAATGCCAGCACCAAATATATCATGAACCTGATCTGGGTATTTTACCTGTTCTTAAATGCTGGCCATATGATGGGGGACGATTTATTACGCTTCCAATGGTGCACACAATGCATCCCGAAACCGGGAATTCAAATGTTGGTATGTACAGGATGCAGATTCTTGATAAGAATACCACTGCAATGCATTGGCAGAGGCACAAAACAGGTGCAAATCACTTTGAGGCTTGGAAAAAAACAGGTAAAAAAATGCCCGTTTCTGTGGCCCTGGGAGGAGATCCTGTTTATGCGTACTCGGCAACCGCTCCTTTGCCAGAAAACGTGAATGAATATATTCTCGCAGGGTTCCTGAGGAAGAAGAAGGTTAAACTGGTAAAATGCATTACAAACGATTTGTATGTCCCGGAAGATGCAGATATTGTTCTCGAAGGTTTTGTTGATCCGGCGGAAGAACTGTTCTGGGAAGGACCTTTTGGGGATCATACAGGCTTCTACTCATTGGCCGACTGGTATCCTAAATTCCATATAACCTGCATAACGCATTCAAATAAAGCTGTTTATCCTGCAACAATTGTCGGAATACCACCTCAGGAAGATGCCTGGATAGCAAAAGCTACTGAAAGATTATTCCTGTCGCCTGTTCGGATGACACTGCAACCCGAAATAGAAGATTTCCATATGCCGGATGCCGGTATTGCCCATAATCTTGTAATTGTTAAAATAGAAAAAACTTACCCTGGCCAGGGTATGAAAATATTACATTCATTGATGGGAGCCGGGCAGATGATGTTTACCAAGTATATGGTAGTTGTGAGTGGAGAAATTGATATCAGAAATTATAAAGCCCTGCTCACTCATGTCTTTGAGAATGTTGATTTTATCAAGGACTTATTTTTCAGTACCGGACCACTCGATGTTCTTGATCACTCATCAGATAGCTTTTCGTTCGGAGGTAAAGCCGGTCTGGATGCCACAATTAAGCATCAGGAAGAAAACCCGGGAATGAAAATTGCTGCGATATCTGCTTTTTCTGATTTTAAAACCGATTTTTTCGATAAAACGATCATTAAGGATTTCAATCTCAGTCTTATTAAAGAAAAAATTCCGGTTCTTATTATTTCTGTAAATCGTTCAGATGATAACGATGTAATTGAAAAAGTTAAAAACTTATTCAGACAAAACGACTCCTCCGGAAAATTCAAACTGATAATCACTGTCGATCATACAGTTGATGTCAATGATTTATTTATGGTAACATGGCAACTGCTTGGCAATTCGGACCCGAGGCGTGACCACAGTTTCATCTCTGAAGACTCAATATTGATTGATGGCACAATAAAAGCATACCGAAAAGGCGGATTCCACAGAAAATGGCCGAATATTGTAGTCTCCTCAGTTGAAACAATAACTGCAATTGACAATAGATGGAACGATTTTGAAATTGGTGATCATATTATTTCTCCATCATCGGATTACATGAGGCTATGTCGAAGCGGAAAGGATGAAATTATTATGGATTAACCATTTATCTAAAATTGCGATACTTTCAGGAAACATTCCGATATTTCGATTATTTTTGTGTTATCTGATGGAAGTCATTCACCTTATATATTAACCGTTATTTAATCAGTTTGACAACTGCTAATAGTGATATTACCGTCCTGCCCGTAGCTACATATCATTTACTTATCTATGGTTCAATTACTATAACTCAATTATCCTCCTGTTTATTTTGTCACAAACCAGGATACTGGTCAAAACAAGAAAACTCCTTAAGGAAAAGGAACAGGCATATGCACTTATAGAATTACAGAAAGTAGAGCTGGAAATGAAGGATAAGAATATAACAGACAGCCTAATATATGCTCAGAGGATACAGGAAGCTCTCTTGCCTTCAGAAACTTATTTCAGAAATCATTTTGCTGATTCTTTTATTCTATTCAAACCTAAAAATATTGTAAGCGGCGATTTCTATTGGATAGGCGAAAAAAATGAAAAGATATTTATTGTGGCGGCCGATTGTACGGGTCATGGAGTTCCCGGCGCACTCATGTCGATGATAGGATTGGAGATAGTTGAGAAAACGATAAATGAAGATAATATTGAAATCCCTTCCAGGATATTAGCTGTTATGAATAAGGGACTCGAAAAAACATTCAGCAGGGAAAAGAATATCGGTACTATAATCAGGGATGGAATGGATATTGGGCTTTGTGTGATTGACAAAGCCAGAAAAAAGGTACAATATGCTGGGGCATTTTTCCCCCTTTACCTTATACGGAATGGAAGTCTGATTGAAATACTTGCCGATAAGATCATTATCGGTATGAATCCTGACGGACTTCCATATACCGACCACGAAATAGATTTGCTTGAAGATGATATATTTTACATCTTCTCCGATGGTTACGTTGACCAATTCGGAGGATACTGAAAACAAAAAATTCATGTACAGGCGATTCAGGTATCTGTTAATGACAATTCATAATTTTCCTGTGAATGACCAGAAAGCGATTCTCGAGGAAAACATGAAGACATGGATGGGACTAAATGAACAGGTTGATGATATAATGGTTATAGGATTCAGACCATTGATCAAAGACATCAAATGATCTTTTTTATTTTGTCAATCAGGGCTGCCGGCTGAAAAGGTTTACTGATATAATCATCAATACCGGCAGAAAGGCATTTTTCTTTATCTCCAATCATCGCATTTGCGGTAATTGCTATAATGGGAACATGCGAATTGGTGCTGGATTCGAGAGCCCTTATTTTTTCCGCAGCTACGAGCCCGCTCATCACAGGCATCTGGATATCCATAAGAATCAGATCGAAATTATTTGTGCCGAACCTGTCGAGAGCTTCTTTGCCATTCGATGCTGTATCGATACTGTAAACGAGCGGTTTCAGAGTCAGCAATGTGATCTTCTGATTGATGAGATTATCCTCAACCAGAAGAATTTTCAGATCCTTAAGATCTTTGTGGACCTTGTCCTTCTGACTAAGCTCTTCTATCTTTTGTGATGCACTTGATTGTTTTGTTTCAGGAACAGGATTTGAGTAAGGCAGATAAATGTTCAACACTGTTGAATTGGTTCCGATCTCCTGTGCAAATGTGCCTTTGCCCGACGATATGAATTTAGCTGCCAGACTTTTTTCCAGGCCAATATCATTTATCAAGTACAATAGGATTATCAGTTTGTATCCTGAGAGCTACAGTGCTTTCATTCCCGTTTTCTCTTGTTTTCTTGAGGTTTATTGCAACTTTAGTCACCCTGTCGGATGATTGATTCTCGATTGTATTGAATAAATCGAGGAATATTTGTTTTAGAATAATCGGATCGCCATAAAATTCAAAATCGCTGAACTCTTTTTTGTTAAGAATAAAGTCAATATTAGCCTGGTCCTTAAGACTGTATAGCTCAATTGTATTCTGAATTGTGGAAAGAAGATTAAATTTTATTGCTTTCCTGTGTTCATAGCTCAGGTTCCCTGCCGATTGCATTGTTAATTCATTAACAGTGGTTACCATATTGTTTGTTGAAGCAATAAAAGTTTCAAGCAATTCCTTTTGTTTCTTCTGAAGACCTGATTCCATGAGCATGTCAGAGATAATAACGAGGTTGTTGAGAGGTTCCCTGATCCGATGTGAAAAGTCGGTAATTACATCGTTCTTTCTTTCATTCAGTGAAGAGAATTCATTTAATGATTCTTTAAAACTTTTATTGAGATCAGATGTTTTTCTAACATTAAATAAGATCAGGCATGCGCCTGCAATTATCATGCAACCTGCCGGAAGTTTGAGATTGAAAGATGATTAATAATGCAGCTGAAATCAGGATGAAGATGGCTATTATTGAGTATGTTTCAATGCTTTTTCTTTTTTTTTCAAAAATTTCCTCATTTGGCTTATTTAATCCGTTAAATTTAGCACTGTTACCTGTTTCACTTACCATAAATAATATTTTTGAGGTTATGTAAATTTACACAAAATATAGTAATCAAATATACATTAACTGAAATTAACAACCTTTGAAGGAAATGCCTAAATTTGTAATACAAAAACCAATTATGAACCTGAAAAGAAAAACATCAGATGCTATGCCGAAAGGGCAAAAGATATTTCTTTTTATGAGTTTATTTTCTTTTACCATTTCTTGTGTGCTATTAGCAGGGCAGGATGATAAACAGGGAATGGTAAAATACACTCCCGATTTCAAATTCAATGATGGCATATATCTTAATTTCGACCAGGTTAAAATGAATAGTCCGATACCTAAGGCAAAATTGCTTACATCGGTTGATTATAATGACAGGGAATTCTTTAAGAAGATATTTGAAGGAGATAAGATATATTTCTACGATAATATGGGGATCAGGCAGGAGATAGCCAAAAACACTATCTGGGGCTATTCGCGTAACGGAGTACTATATGTTCAGATTCAGGAAAACTTCAACAGAATAACTTTTGTCGGTAATATTTGCCATTTTGTTGCTGATGTTACTACCTATGATTCACGTAATTATTCTCCATACGGTTATTATGATCCTTATTATTCGCCTTATGGTTATAGTAATTATTATAGTCCCTACAGCCCATATTATTCACCTTACAGGCAATCAGGTCTGCAGCGGAGTGAATTAAAACAATACCTAATTGATTTTGAAAGCGGGAAAATTCTGGAATTTGATGTCGATAATACTGAACTGCTTCTGATGAAGGATAGTCAGCTTATATGATGAGTATGTTCAGCTGTCAAGAAGAAAGAAAAAAGATCTTATGTTTGTGTATATCAGAAAATTTGACGAAAAGAATCCATTGTATATTCCTGTACCTGCTCAATAATCCTCAATCATGAGAACATTAATTATTAGCCTGTTTTCTGTTTTTTCAGCTTATTATTGACAGCGCAGGCCCCATTTCCCAGCTAATGATGAAATAAAGCAATTTAATGCATCAAAAACCTGTATCGTCCTTGAGGATGATCCGTTGTCAGCATATAATATCCACTATAAGAGAGGCTAGTTAATGCATACTGGAAAATAACCCCATTTGAATTTATTGAAGTAAAGGAATTTAATGTCAGACGATTAAATCCTGCTTACTCCTTTATTGTGCTTACACAAACAAACTTTGAAAAGGACAAATCCACGGCTTTATAATTTCATTAATCTTCTCCAGGGAAAAAATGTCAATAAACTTGGCGAGATGCCTGAAATATGTGCAATTCCTCTTTCTTTTGCGGGAGCAAGTGATCTTGATTACAGCTACAAACTTGGTGCAATTCTTTCATTCATGCAGCAACATGCGCAAAATGATCATCTGAAGATCCATCTCTTACAGGAGAAAATACCTTAAATATTATAATAAAAATATATCCTGAAATTAAGAATAAAACAATACTTGTACGAGCAGGAAGATCTGGCCCCTGAGATATCCTACTATCGATCAGGATAAAAAAGATATATACACATAAAATTGAGATTGTTACTGAAGAGGAAATAATTAAAGCAATAGAAGATAAAACTCCGAATACATTGGTCTTTCATAAGGTAGGCCCGAAGGGAAAAAGAGTAGGTGGTTATTGTTTTAAAATGTTAATCGGAGCCGATGATTCAGAACTATACTATTATAATCTGCATAAAATTGACCTGAGTAATCCAAACGGATTACTGCCATCGACGATCTGAAAAAGCTTGAGAAATAGCATGCAGCACACGACTCTGAAAGCCGTCTTTAAATAAAACTTAGAAATCATGGAAGAGAACAGGATATTAACGGAAACAGAAAGAAATTGGTCGATGCTTTGTCATCTCTCAGCTTTTGCCGGTTTCTTTTTCCCATTTGGCGGGATAATCGGGCCCCTGATTTGCTGGCTTACAAGAAGAGATGAGTCTTCGTGGGTTAATATAAATGGAAAAGCTTCGCTTAACTTCCAGCTATCCATGCTTCTCTATATGTTCCTTGCTATTCCACTGTGTTTCATTATTATAGGCATCCCCATAATTGTGGCCCTGGGTACAATAAAAGTAGTATGTGTTATTATTGCCAGTGTGAAAGCTCCAAAGGGAGAACTTTTCAGATACCCGCTGGTAATACCGTTTATACAATAAAAGGCGTAAAGGCGAAAAGGAGTAACGGCTACATAAGGTTGAGGTTAAGGTAAGGTTTAGAGTAGTGAAAAAATCTCTACTGAAAAAAACCTAAACCTCAACCTCAATTTTTTTACGTCTTTGCGTCTTTACGAGAAAATCAAGGTTACTGATATTCTCAACCTAAATCCTCAACCTTTTCCCTTTGTGTTCCTTTGTGAATTCCTTCGTGTTCCTTTGTGGTTAATGGATTTGTTTTTTCTTCCTAAAATGTTCTCGTTTTCAAAAAAAATTGATACTTTTCTGTTTCATTAATATTCTGCATCATGGGACATAATAAAGAAAAGGGCACGGTAAATGGGAAATCTTCAAATAAAGAGGATTTATATCATGATATAGAACAGGAAAAAAAGAAAAAGCTCGATTCTGAAGAGTACGAAAAACTTCTCATGGATCTCGAGATTGAATTAGTGAAGCTCCAGGAATGGGTTAAAGCTAATAAACTGAGCGTCGTTGTAGTATTTGAAGGCAGGGATGCCGCAGGAAAAGGCGGTGTGATCAAGACCATTGCAGGATGCCTGAATCCCAGGATATGCCGGATAGTTGCTCTTGGCATACCGACTGAAAAGGAAAAAACTCAATGGTACTTTCAGAGATATGTTTCGGAACTGCCGGCAGGAGGAGAGATAGCTCTTTTCGACAGAAGCTGGTATAACAGGGCCGGTGTTGAGCAGGTAATGGGATATTGCACAAACGACGAGTATGAGGAGTTCCTGAGATCTTGCCCTGAATTTGAAAGAATGTTGATAAGGTCGGGTATAATTCTGGTAAAATATTGGTTTTCCGTTAGTGATCATGAACAGGAAAAGAGATTCCAGGACAGAATCACAGATCCTACAAAACGATGGAAAATAAGTCCGATGGATATTGAATCGCGCGATAAATGGGTTGAATATTCAATGGCTAAGGATAAGATGTTTTCCTATACCGATACCAAACAATCACCATGGTATGTCGTACGGGCTGATGATAAAAAAAGAGCCAGATTGAATTGTATAAGCCATCTTTTGTCGCTAATACCATATAAAGATCTTACTCCGAAACCACTTAAACTTCCTCCGCTGAAGCATGATATAGCTTATGTGAGGCCCCCTGTTACGGAACAGACCTTCGTCCCGGAAAAATATTGATTCATCCTGACAAAAACCTGGTACATATTTAAGAAGTGATTTAACCGCAAAGTACGCCAAGAAGGCGCAAAGAACGCAAAGTCAGGATCTGTTAAATTCAATACTTTGCGACCTTTGCGAAAAATCTTTGCGACCTTTGCGGTTAATGGATTTAGATTCTCAGTATCTTTTTTACTTTTGTCTTTTATCTTATTCCTATGTCCAAACCATCAATACCGAAAGGAACCAGGGATTTCTCTACCGGAGAGATGCTGAAACGCGAATATATCTTCGAATCAATAAAAAATATTTTCAGATTATATGGCTACCAGCCAATTGAGACACCTGCTATTGAAAATCTGTCAACACTTCTTGGCAAATATGGAGATGAAGGAGACAAACTTCTGTTCAGAATACTCAATTCAGGTGATTTTCTTTCAACTGTAGATGATAAAGATCTGAGCAACCGCGAATTAGGAAAATTATCTTCGTTGATGTGCGAAAAGGGGTTAAGATATGACCTTACAGTTCCCTTCGCACGCTATGTTGTCCAGCACCGTGATGAGATCGTTTTTCCATTCAAAAGATACCAGATACAACCGGTTTGGAGAGCCGACAGGCCTCAAAAAGGCCGCTACAGAGAGTTTTTTCAATGCGATGTTGATGTAATTGGAAGCGATTCATTATTAAATGAATATGAGTTAATAAGAATTGTTGATGACGTTTTCACGAAGCTTCGGATTTCAACGGTTATTAAAATCAACAACAGGAAGATCCTTGCAGGAATTGCATCATATATCGGAGCATCCGACAGAATAATTGATATCACTGTTGCACTCGATAAGTTTGATAAAATTGGCGCCGATAATGTTAATTTCGAATTAAGAAGCAAAAACCTCCCTGACAGTGCAATATCAGGGTTGCAACCTTTTCTGCAATTGACAGGCAATTCCTCTGAAAAACTCAAATTACTGAGCGAATTGTTATCTGCTTCCGACGTTGGATTAAAAGGAATTGAAGAATTAAAAACCTTGTTTGAATATATTCAGGGAAGTTCATTAAACTCAAAAGTAGAACTTGATCTCACGCTTGCTCGTGGGTTAAACTATTATACTGGCGCCATAATCGAAGTAAAGTCAGCAGAGGTGAATATCGGCAGCATCTGTGGAGGTGGGCGATATGATAATCTTACCGGGGTTTTTGGAATGGAAGGAGTATCGGGAGTAGGAATTTCATTCGGAGCTGACAGGATCTATGATGTTATGAACCAGTTAAATTTATTTGATGAGAGCAAAGCTTCTTCAACACAGGTCATAGTGGTTAACTTTGGAGAAAAAGAGATTTTGTATGGTCTGAAAATTCTGGATTTATTGCATGGATTGAATGTGAAAAGCGAATTATATCCCGATTCTGCAAAGCTTAAAAAACAAATCTCCTACGCTGATTCAAAAAAGATACCTTATGTGATTATTGCAGGAGAAGATGAGATCAAAAATAATAGTCTGACAATTAAGATAATGTCTTCTGGCGAACAGAGAAACATGTCTTTTAAAGATCTTGACTTATTTATTAAAAACGAAATTAGAATCTGAAAAACGAAAACCATTAACCACAAAGATCACAAAGGTTAACACAAAGGTCATTAAGGAGATTACCCTGTTTTTACTTTGTGTCCTTTGTGCCTTCTTTGCGTCCTTTGTGGTTAAAAAAATAACTAATAAATAATCTGATGAATTTTAAAATATCACCTGAAGACCTGAAAATTGAAGTAATATGGGAACTTCTGCATAATAATGGGAAAATATCGCTTTCCGGGGAATCTGTGAAACTTATCACTATTTGCAGGGATTACCTCGATGGTAAGCTGGTAAATAACACATCGCCTATATATGGTATAACCACCGGTTTTGGTTCTTTGCATAACAAAACCATAAGTAACGACCAGCTTAACAAACTTCAGGAAAACCTTGTTAAGTCGCACGCCTGCGGAACAGGGGCAGTGGTCAGGGAGGATATTGTCAGGTTAATGCTTTTGCTTAAGATTCATGCATTAAGTCTGGGAAAATCGGGTGTCCAGGTTTCTACAGTGCAGCGGCTTATAGATTTCTTTAATGAAGGTATAGTTCCGGTGGTTTATGAACAGGGATCCCTTGGAGCTTCAGGTGACCTTGCTCCGCTGGCTCATCTGGTACTGCCGCTTCTTGGAATGGGAGAGGTGATCTACAAAGGACAAAAGTCGGAGGCTGGGGCTATTCTCAAGAAGTTTGGATGGTCTCCTGTTGAGCTTAAATCAAAAGAAGGTCTTGCCCTTCTTAACGGGACACAATTCATGAGCTCCTACGGAGTTTACATTATAACAATGGCTGAAAGACTTTCAGCTTTCGCTGACCTTATTTCAGCTATATCACTGGAGGCTTATGATGGCCGTCCTGATCCTTTCTTCGAATGCATACATAAAATACGTCCTCATAAAGGACAGGTTGCAACTGCAGCATCTTTCAGGAAAATGCTGAAAGGGAGCGAACTTATCTCCCGCAGGAAAGCGCATGTTCAGGACCCATATTCATTCAGGTGTATCCCACAGGTTCATGGAGCGAGTAAGGATGCGATAACTTATGCCAAATCGGTTATTATAACAGAGATCAACTCGGTGACTGATAATCCCACTATATTCCCCGATGAAGATGTGATAGTATCAGGAGGAAATTTTCATGGACAACCTCTCGCGCTGATCTTCGATTATCTCTCTATTGCACTTGCAGAGTTGGGAAGTATTTCAGAACGAAGAGTCTACAGACTGATTGCCGGACAAAGAGATCTTCCAGAGTTTCTGGTTGCAAATCCTGGTTTGAACAGCGGCTTCATGATACCTCAATACACTGCAGCTTCGATTGTTAGTCAGAATAAGCAGCTCTGTACCCCATCATCAGTCGATTCTATTCCCTCTTCGAATGAACAGGAGGATCACGTCAGTATGGGTGCAAACGGGGCAACCAAACTTCTGAGAGTTGCTGAAAATCTTGAAAGGATTTTAGCTATTGAACTTTTTACGGCAGTACAGGCTCTCGAATTCAGAAGGCCCTTGAAATCATCGGCCCTGATAGAAAATGTTGTCAGATCCTTCCGCGAAACAGTTCCGTTCATTGAAGATGATAAAGTTATGTACACCGAAATTGAAAAGGCTGTGAACTTCATTAGAAATTTTGATTTGCAATAAGAATGGGACCTCTGAAACTTCGTGGCTTTGGGATTTTGAAAAAGTTGAAATCCATTAACCACAAAGGACACAAAGGAATTTCACGAAGGACACAAAGGAATTTTACAAAGCACACAAATGACTGATACATAAAGTTTTAAACTTTGTGCACTTTGTGTCTTCTTTGTGTTCTTTGTGGTTAAAAAGAAGCAGGGGGCCAATCGAAGACTTAAAAGTTCCGTCTTCTTAATCCCTGTTGCTGCTTTGCATTCTGCAATTCATTAAGAAGCTGAAGTTTATATTGATTTTCAGCCTGGTAATATCTGATCACTTTGGCTGGCGGCAACAATTCCTTAAGTTTCTTATGAAACGCTACTTCCAGATTTGATTCTCTTACCAGGCAATCGACGATTTTGTCACCCATTTCAGTAAGCTGACTGTCACTAAGTGAATTTTCATTCAGATTAAATTCCCTGTTAATTTTCATCTTCTCAAGCTGGATCTGATTTCTCTGGCTCTGAAAATCATTATATGCGGGCCAGAATTTTTCAGCTTCATCCGATGTCATATTAATTTTTTTTGTGAAAAAACCTATTTTGAAGTTATTCAGTTTTTCCAGATTTGTATTCTGAGCCATGGTATTGATCACAGGGACAATCAGAATTATGATTAATAGAAATAATGTTCTTTTCATGTTGTTTTTATTACAGCCTTTCATAAATATCATTTATATCAATATTTTCTTTTAAAAGATAGTCGATAATATCCTTTTTGCTTACATCCAGACTCTCCTGCGGGATTGTCAGTGATGAAGCGCTCATCTCAATCGATGAAATGTCAATATCATTGATGAGAGAGTCGGGATTTATATCTTGCAGCACTTCTGAAACAGTCGATCCCGATTTCTCGGAATTGATTAGTCTGACTGTGCCATAACTTAAAATAATAAACCCGGCAACAGAAGCTGCGATAAGCAAACCTGTTCTGAATCTGTTGTAAACACTGATTTTCCTTACAACAGGCTGTATATCAGATGTTGCAGAAATTATTTTTCTGTTTACCTCATCAAAGTAATTGTCAGGTACTTTGAACGGATTTTTTGGCGGTATGTCACTGAGTTTTGTCATTATATCTTAGATTGGTGGATATTGATAAAGTTTAATCAGTTTCTATCATTTTTTCAATTTTTTTTACTGCATGGTGATAAGAAGCTTTTAAAGCGCCTTCTGAAGTTTTCAACACCTTGCTCATCTCCTCATAAGTCATATCGTCGTAATATTTCAGATTAAAGACAATGCGCTGTTTTTCAGGGAGTTTAAGAATCGCATTTTGAAGCTTCATTTGAGCCTTATCACCATCAAACCACGTACTGCCTTCAAGTGAACTCTCAAAATAGCTGCTTAAATCATCAATGGAAACAGCCGCATTTCTTTTCCTTTTATTTATCAGAGAAAGCGCTTCATTTGTGGCTATGGTGTATAACCACGTATATAAAGAACTTTCGCTTCTGAAATTTCCTATGCTTTTCCACACATTTATAAAAGTATTCTGAAGAGCATCATCAGCATCCTCGTGCAGAATAACAAGGCGACGTATGTGCCAGTATAGTTTCTGACTATAAGTTTCCACAAGAAGCCTGAACCCCTTGTCAATATCTGTTTTCAATAAATCAGAAATATTATCGTCTGTCGCAGTGCTCCTCAATTGATAATAGTTTTCTTCTTAGATAGAAAATATGGCTGAAGGTTTAAAGATAATCATAGGATTTCGGATTGCGGATTGCGGATTGCGGATTTTTGTTTCCCGCAGATTTCGCATATTTTCGCAGATATAATTCTCAACCTCAACCTCAACCTTAACCTCAGCCCTCAAAACCCACCCCTAACCCCTCCGGGGAGGGGAATTAAGCAGTTGTGATCCCTTGATTATCGCATTTTTTCCCCTTTGTGACCCTTTGTGTTACCTTCGTGTCCCTTTGTGGTTAAAGGATTTCATTCCAGGTTTTGACCTTACCCTCAAAACCCACCCCTAACCTCTCCGGGGAGGGGAATTATACTGATTCAGTCCTTTAACTATTACTTTGACCATTGAATTATCCCCGGAATTATGATAAATTTGCGACAAATCAATTAATCCGGACTGCTGATGGCTCTTCAATGTGGAATTATTGGGATAACCAATGTTGGAAAAACTACAATTTTTAACTGCATATCAAATACCAAAGGCGAAACAAACGCCTTTGCTTTCAGTGCTACCAAATCAAATATGGGAGTCGTACAGGTTCCTGATCCAAGGCTTTATGAACTTGAAAAACACCAGGTCACTGACAGGATTGTGCATACCACTGTAGAAATTGTAGATATTCCCGGTCTGGCCAAAGGGTCTAATAAAGGTGAAGGAGTCGGAAATAAATTTCTCGGCGATATAAGGAACACTGACGCGCTTATCCATGTCCTGCGTTGCTTTGATGATGAGGCTCTTCCTCATATCGATGGCTCAGTTGATCCGGTACGCGATCTTGAAACGATCGATCTTGAACTGCAGGTAAAAGATCTCGAATCGGTGGAGAAAAAGATAGAACGTCTTGGACGGGCAGCCAAAACGGGCGATAAGGATGCAAAACATGGTGTTGAAATACTGCATCAGTATCTGGAGCATTTTGAAGAATTTAAAAATGCCAGGACTCTTGAAGTTAAGGAGGAAGATAAAAAATACGTTGACGATCTTTTTCTTCTTACAATGAAGCCGGTAATGTATGTATGTAATGTTGATGAAAAGTCAGCCATTACAGGCAATAAGCATGTTGACAGAGTAAAAGAATTTCTTAAAGGCTCTAATGCAGAAATCCTTGTGATTGCTGGTGCTACAGAAGCTGAGATTGCTGAACTTGAAAGCACTGAGGATCGTCTGGCATTTCTGAAAGATGCCGGGCTGACCGAGCCGGGAGTGGATAAACTGGTAAGAGCTGCATATAAAATGCTGAATCTGCAAACATTTTTTACAGTAGGGGAAATGGAGATCAGAGCCTGGACCATAAAAACAGGAATGACAGCACCAAAAGCCGCAGGAGTGATCCATAGTGATCTCGAGCGGGGATTCATAAGGGCTGAGGTTATGAAATACCACGATTTTGTTACTCTGGGTTCTGAACATGCCTGTAAAGAAGCCGGGAAATTTTACATCGAAGGCAAGAATTATGTCGTTGAAGATGGCGATATACTGCATATAAGGTTTAATGTATAAAGTCCTTATGGCTGGAAAGTTCCTGATATTATTCGTTATATCTTTTCTTTCTGTCCTAAATTGTAATTCACAGGTTTTAAATTCTGATGACAGGCTTCGGCAGACAGTCATGCAGTACGGTCAGGCTGAAGTCACGATACCTTATAGTGATGTGACATCTCTTGATTTACTCACAATAAATGTCTCAATTTTATCTGTTAAGGACGAATCAATATTTATTAGATTATCACCACTTACTGTTGAGTGGTTCATTGGCCAGAAATATAATTATAAGATTACCGAAAGCCCTGTAACTAAGGCAATTCTGTCGACTCCGAAAGTTTTGACTTCCCAGTGGGACAAATATCCCACTTATTCCCAGTATGATTCAATAATGAGAAGCTTCGCAAACCTTTATCCGGCATATTGTCATCTTGATACTATTGGTTCTACCAATTATGGTAAAATGGTTCTGGCTTTGAGGATTTCAGGCAATACAGATTTAAAGCCGGCTGTATTTTATACCTCTTCCATGCACGGTGATGAAACAGGAGGATATATGTTGATGCTTCATCTGATAGATTATCTCCTGAAAAATTATCCATCGGGTCCGCGAGTGAAATCCTTGCTTGATAACCTTGAAATATGGATCAACCCTCTTGCCAATCCTGATGGAACCTATGGAACAGGTAACATTATGAGCTCACCTGTACGTTTCAATGCAAACGGAGTTGATCTTAACCGTAATTTCCCTGATCCCATAACTCCCACAACCGTTAAGCAGAAGGAAACAATTGATATGATAAAATTTCTGAGAAAGCACAGATTTGTGCTGTCAGCAAACTTTCATTCAGGGTCGGAGGTAGTTAACTATCCATGGGATCGATGGTTTTCAAAATTGCACGCCGATGATGAATGGTTTAACTCGATCAGCAGGTCATATGCTGATACTGCTCATTTTTACGCTGGTCCCGCATATATGAATATGCTTGATAATGGAGTTACAAGGGGCGCTCTCTGGTATATCATCTACGGAGGCAGGCAGGATTTTGTCACCTGGGAATTACATGGGAGGGAGGTCACAATTGAACTCGACGACCAGTATATTACTCCTGAAGCTCAGTTGCCTCTTTTATGGCAGAATAACTGGCATTCACTCATCGGATATCTCGAAAATGCATTGTATGGCATCCATGGGCATGTTGAGGATTCCGTCACGCATCTCCCTGTCCCTGCAAAAGTGTTTATTGAAGGACACGATAAAGACAGTTCGCAGGTTTATTCCGACACGCTTACGGGTAATTTCATCAGGTTTCTGTCGCCCGGATCGTGGAATTTGACTTTTACTGCGGCAGGTTACTTCCCACATACAATCAGTAATATCATTGTGAGTCAGGAACAAAGAACCGATCTGACTGTGGAGATGTCTCCTATTGTCAGTAAAATTGATCGGGTTACTTCCGATTCACATCTTGTACTTTATCCAAATCCTGCCAAAGGTTTTATTAATGCCCTTCTTCCCGATAAATTTGAAGGGAAGACAAATGTCAAAATATTCAACATTTCTGCTGTTTTATTGTCAGAATTTAATGAAGAAGTCACTTTTGGCACTCCTGTTACGATTGATTTAAAACTATTGCCCGGAGGGATTTATACAATTGTTTTCACAAACCTGGGAACAGGAAATTCCTGTCATGGGCAGTTACTGGTTATTAAATAATCCTCTCCATTTGCATCTTCCCTTAAATCAAGTATTTTTGCACAGTACTATTGCAGGAGAAACTCGCTTGATCCTTTTATAGTGCAATCAGTTTCTAATTCTTTAATAATCAGCAACTAAATATGAAAAAATATATTTCTGTCATATTCTTGAGTTTTGTTCTTATGCGGCTGTATGGCCAGGGCGCTTATCTGCCGCCCGATAAACCAAAGCTGGTTATCGGGATTGTTGTGGAAGAAATGAAATATGACCAACTTGAAAAATTCAGGGATAAACTGGGAGAAGACGGGATAAAAAAGCTGATCAATGAGGGGACGTACTTCAAAAATGCTTCTTTTCAGTACATGCTTACTCAGTCCGCACCGGGTCATGCAACAATAGCAACCGGGGCTGAACCATCAGTCAATGGTATTACATCCGACGATTGGTATGTGCCACTTAAAAATGAGCTGATAAATTGCTCAAAAGATATTAATGTCAATGCTGTTGGCGGCAGCTTTGAATCGGGTTTGCATTCTCCGGTAAACCTCCTGGTATCGACGTTCTCGGATGAACTGGTTTTGTCAACAAACCGGAAAGCAAAAGTATTCGGAGTCGGGCTGAGAGAAAGCTCTGCGATCTTTTCGGCGGGTCACGCTGCAAATGCGGCATACTGGTACGATAATACCACCGGGACAATGATGTCAAGTTCGTATTATCTAAAAGAACTCCCGACATGGGTTAACGATTTTAACGCGATGAAGTTTTCTGAGGTGTATCTGAATTCCACCTGGAGTTTGTTGAAACCTGAAAGGGATTACGCCGATTGTCTGCCAGATTCAAATAAGTTCGAAATTGGGTTTAACGGTGTAAACTACTTTCCCTACGATCTGAAAAAGATCAGGTCAAAAAGTGGCACCAAAGATTATTCTTTATTAAGAGAAACTCCGTTCGGCAATTCCTATACAACTGATTTTGCTATCAGGCTTATCAAAAATGAACGGTTAGGGAAACATGATGCGACAGATTACATTTCAATATGCTATTCTGCAACAGACTATATTGGTCACAGGTTCGGACCTTCATCGGTTGAAATGGGTGATGCTATTTTAAGGCTTGATGATGATATTAAAAATCTGCTCACTTTCGTTAACGACAGTATAGGCAAGAAGAATGTCCTGATCTATTTTACTGCAGCTCATGGAATTTCTGAAATACCTGAGGTCCTTGAAATGAACAGGATCCCTTCGGGATATTTTCAGCAAAACCAGGCTCTCCAGTTGCTCAGGACATATCTGAATGCGGTTTATGGCGAAGGGAACTGGGTAAAAGGGTACTCTGAACGTCAGATATTCCTAAACAGAACTCTCATAGAGGATGCAAGGCTTTCACTCGATGACGTTCAAAAGAAAGTTGCGCGGTTTCTTGTTCAGTTTACAGGTGTGGAAGCTGCTTATCCATATTCTGCATTTGAAGCAAATGATTTTGGGACAGGGAATCTAAAGAGAATAGTCAATAACTTCAGTCCTCAGAGATCAGGAGACGTAATTGTTGTTTTAAACCCGGGGTGGGTTGAGAAGGAATCAGATTTTGTTACAAATCATAATTCACCTTATGAATATGATACTCACGTACCTTTGATATGGTATGGCTGGACAGTGAACAGGGCCACTGTGACAAGGCAGGTGAATATGACTGATATTGCTGCGACATTATCTACACTTTGCAAGATCCCATATCCGAATGCTTGTGACGGTGAGCCAATGTTCGAGTTGTTCAGGTAAAAACCACATCTGATTAGTCCCCTTCCATCTTTGACGTTGAAAGTGGAACCTCCCGAATCGAGAGCGGGTCATAATTTTTCTTTGTCCACACTATCGCGTAATTGTCATATCTTGAATAGAATAGATCAAATGATTCATTAATCTTGTTAGTATGAACGCGCCCCTTTATTTCGCCTGCTTCCCCTACAACAAAAGGTTCAATAGTGATATTATTTCTTATGCTTATCCCTTCTTTATCACAAATTTTATATAAAGCTTCCTTTGCACACCAATGAATATAAAGATGATATCTCCGCTTTTCAATTTCTTTTGAGACTTTTTCCTTCACATTAATGAATTTGAAAGCCAGGGCAGCAATATTTGAGCTCATATATTCAAGATCAATCCCCACTTTTTCATTTGTGCTTAGCAAAATGGCTGTAAGCTTATGAGAATGAGATATACTGATGAATCGGGATCCGTCATTCAGGAATGGTTTATTATTCTTGTTATAAACGATCTTTGTTTCTTTTCCAATTAGTTCAGCCAGCAAAGCCCTTACGCTCAGGTATTCAAGTTTCCGTGAATTGCTGCTAAACCCTTTATATTTCTTTTTTTCATCATTATCGAGCGAAACAAGATCGAAAAATGTATTCAGATCTTCTTCAATCTTCCATACACCAAGTATGGAGAATTCATTAAGATAATGTTTAGTTATACAACCCATAGTTAACCAAAAGTGTTATTTTTTCCACTTAAGAGTTTCAATCAGATGTATGATATCTTCTCTGAAAAAATCAATTACCGGTGCGAGTGAATCTGCATTTGGCGCAGAAGCAAAATAAAGAGAACCTCTGAGATAGTTTTTTGTGCTGTCAGTTACATAAAATTCAACAGCTGAGGCAGTGTTCCCCTTCAAATCATATAAAATTCCATACACATTATTATCGCCGTTATCAACGACCTGCTCATCAATTGCTTCAGCTTTTGATACATGATTTTTTACATTAAGATCGTAACTCTGTGAAAGAAGACTGTCAATATCATTATTTACATGCTTGTATGTAAGATAAATTTTTGCTTTGTATTTTGGGAATTCAATATTAAACCACCCTGGATGCGCCCCTTTTTCATCCTGGAATGTGAGTTGCCCGTACACCGGGTATTCAAATGAAACAGGTATATCAGGATCTTTAACCGTCTTTTCATTGAACTGAACATATTGCCGGTCGGGCAGATCAATCCTGAAATGGCCGCGTGGTTTAGGAACAGATACCTCCCTGCATCCGATTGAAGAAGAGATTATGAAGAGGAATATTAATATTCTAAACTTGTTTATTATCACTTTCATCACTATTTATTTCGACGCGAATCTCTTTAATCCTTCTTTTATCAACTGATTCGATTTTAAAAACAAAATTTCTGAATTTTATTATACGGTCCTTTTTCGGGATTTCGCCTGTGAGTTCCAGAACCAGACCTGCCAGAGTCTCAGATTCACCTCTCACATCCTCAAAGATATCTTCTTCGATATCAATAACCTTGCAAAAATCATTTAAAAGGATCTTGGCTTCGAAAACATAAGTTTTGTCATCCAGTTTACGGAATAATTGAGATTCTTCATCATCTTCATTTGCAATTTCACCCACAATCTCCTCGAGAATATCTTCCAGAGTAATCAATCCCGATGTACCGCCGTATTCGTCAATGACTATCGCCATGTGCATCTTTTTTGTCTGAAACTCCTTTAAAAGATCGTTTATTTTCTTTGTTTCGGGCACAAAATATGGTGGCCGCAGCAAAGACTGCCACTTAAACCCCGCCGGATTGTTCGTATAGGGAAGCACATCTTTGGCATATAAGATCCCTTTAACATTATCGAACGAATTCGAATAAACAGGTATTCTTGAAAATCCTGAACTGATGATCACAGAAATTATTTTATCAAAACCTGTTTTGATATCTACAGCAGTAACATCAGTCCGGGAGCACATTATGGCATTTACATTGATATTTCCGAAATTGACAATGCCCTTTAGGATTTTTTCATCCTCATTAAATTCCTCAGACGTTAGTTCAAGAGCGTTCGAGAGATCATCCATACTGATATTCGTGTGTCTTGTTCCTGTTCTTTTTTTTACGAATGCTGATGAGAAGATAAGCAGTGTTGTTACCGGCCTGAATAGTTTATCCAGGGCAGCTACCGGAGAAGCCATCAGTTTGGTAATAATAATATGATTTCTTGATGCATATACCTTTGGCATTACTTCACCAAAGAAAAGAAGGAGAAAAGTTATAGCGACTACATTTATGATAAACCCAATAACGGGCTCTGCGCTGAAATCAAACATTTTTGAGCTTAAGTATGCTGCCAGAAGCACTATGGCAATATTAATTGTATTATTTGCTACAAGTACGGTAGAGAGTAATTTTTCCGGATTATCATACAATCGCAGAATGGTTTTGGACTTTTTGTCCTTCTGAGTTTTGAAATTCTTTATATCCTCAGGCCGTAAAGAAAAGAAAGCTACTTCTGTTGCAGACATAAGCGCTGAGCCCATGAGAAGTATTACAATCACTAAAAAACCTATAATTATTTTCAGATCAGGACTATTGATTACAATTCCGGAAACAGGTAACAAATATGACAATGTGCAAGCCGGTTCCAACTGAGTTTATTTTAGTAAAATATTTAAACTAAAAAGGCAAATCATCCTCATTCTGAGAATTATCAGGCCTGTTATCGGGACTGAATTCATCATTTGAAGGATTACCCTTGTCGGTCCCGGGGGCATTTTCATTGGAAGGCTGATAAGAAGGCTGGGGTTCATTCACTCCTGATTGGCCGGAATTATCTGATTTTTGGGTCTGCCCTGATGTGATAACCTGCTTTTTCTCCAGAACAAGCAGAGTATCAGCAAGTATTTCAGTTATATATTTATTAACCCCGTCTTTATCGACATACGATCGTGTCTTTATCTTTCCGACGATATAAATCTGTGCACCCTTCTTTACTGTTTTCTCGGCAACTTCGGCCAGGGCACGCCACAAAACTATATTATGCCATTCTGTGGAAGTTATAGTTTCACCCTGCTGATTGGTATAAGTCTCGCTTGTTGCAAGAGGAAATGTAGCTTTGGCAACACCTTTGTCAAAATACCTTACAACTGGGTCTTTCCCGACATTTCCTACAAGTATAACTTTATTGATTGACATATAGTTATATATTTATGATTAAGACAATTTCCGGATTGTAAAGGTAATAAAAAAAGCACTTTCAGCAACCATGGATCTTCTTAATTGATTAAATTGCAATCGGTCAGTATTTTGCCAAATTCAGGGGCGATATCTTTATGATATAAATCGGTTGACTGAGCAATGAGGTCATTTATCTATTTCATTGTATTTAAGGCATTAATAAAAGCAAATAAAAAAAATTATTATGTAAGTGTTTCTATTTAAACAAATAATATTTTTATATTTGCACAGTTGAAAAAACGAAGACACAAAATAATTTGTTGAATTTTAAACTTCACGAAAAATGACTAAAGCAGACATTGTTAATGAAATTGCCAAGAACACTGGTATTGAAAAGGTGACAGTTCAGAAAGCTGTGGAATCCTTAATGGAAACTGTAAAAGATTCTATGGTAAAAGGTAATAACGTTTATCTCAGGGGTTTCGGAAGCTTCATCGTTAAGAAAAGAGCCAAGAAAACTGCAAGGAATATTTCCAAGAATACTACTATTATTATTCCTGCTCACAATATTCCGGCATTCAAGCCAGCAAAATCATTTATCACCAAAGTTAAATCACACGTAAAGAAATAATCCTGTATGCCAAGCGGTAAAAAAAGAAAAAGACATAAAATGGCCACTCACAAACGCAAAAAGCGTTTGCGGAAGAATAGACATAAGAAGAAGTAAAAGAT
Source organism: uncultured Bacteroidales bacterium (assembly GCA_963734885.1). Classification (GTDB taxonomy): domain Bacteria; phylum Bacteroidota; class Bacteroidia; order Bacteroidales; family VadinHA17; genus LD21. The sequence goes on from CAVTIJ010000001.1 coordinate 369,230, forward strand.
CATAAGTGGTCTGTCATTAAACATATTAAACCTAAAGATCTTATGGTCTTTAGGTTTATTGTATTAGGATATCAGGTGTGGTTGATATTATATTAACTCTGATTAATATAGTGAAGTGGTAAATAAGGATTTAATCATCGATGTAGGTGATTCCGAAGTTTCTTTAGCCTTGTTGGAAGACAAGCAGTTAATCGAACTGAACAAGGAAAAGCGCAATGTAAGATTTTCAGTCGGGGATATTTACCTGGGAAAGGTAAAAAAGATAATGCCCGGACTGAATGCTGCATTTATTAACGTAGGTTACGAACGTGATGCATTTCTGCATTACCTCGACCTTGGCGCACAATTCAGAACCCAGCACAAATACTACCAGACCGCCCTTCAAAAACAGGGCAAGGTTCCTCCCGTGCATAAATTTAAGCCCGAACCTGATATCGATAAGGATGGCAAAATTACAGATGTCTTAGTCACTGGTCAGACCGTGATCGTTCAGATCACAAAAGAACCTATATCTACAAAGGGTCCGCGTCTTGCTTCTGAGATTTCACTAGCAGGACGAAACCTTGTGTTGATGCCTTATTCCGATAAAGTATCAATTTCATCGAAAATTGAGAGTGTCGAAGAAAAAAGCAGGCTTAAAGCTCTCGTTCAGAGTATAAAACCACGGAATTACGGTGTTATTGTGAGGACTGTAGCTGAAGGAAAGAAGGTTGCCCAGCTTGATGCCGAACTCAGGGAGCTTGTTCAGAAATGGGAGTCAGCGTTTCTTTCTGTGAAAAAGGAGGTAAAATCACCAAAACTGTTTATCGGAGAGATGAACCGTACCTCTACCATCCTCCGCGATATGCTCAATGTAACATTTAACAGTATACATATCAACGAACCAACTCTGGCCGAAGATATCAAAGCATATATAAGGGAAATTGCTCCTGAAAAAGAAAAAATTGTCAAATTCTATAAGGGAACGCTTCCTATTTTTGATCATTTCGGTATTAATAAGCAGATAAAAGGCCTTTTCGGGAAAACAGTCTCCTTCAAACATGGAGCCTATCTTATTATTGAGCATACCGAAGCTTTGCATGTCATTGATGTTAACAGCGGGAACAGATCGAGATCGGGGAACAATCAGGAGGCAAATGCCCTTGAAGTGAATATGGAAGCCGCCACTGAAATAGCCAGACAGTTGAGACTCAGGGATATGGGAGGGATCATAGTTGTCGATTTTATCGATATGCAAACCCAGGAAAATAAGCAACTCCTTTACGACAAGGTAAAAGAGGCAATGTCGCTTGACCGTACAAAACATAATATCCTTCCTCTCACAAAATTCGGCCTCATGCAGATTACCCGTCAGCGGGTAAGACCTGAAATGAATATTACCACAAACGAAAAGTGCCCTTCGTGCCACGGCACGGGTGAAACAAAGCCAACAATCCTGTTTACCGATGAGCTCGAGAGAAGTCTTTCCTTTATAGTTGATAAAATCAAGACCCGAAAGCTGATCCTGAATGTTCATCCTTTTGTAGCATCCTACCTTAAAAAGGGATTGTTCCCGATTTTCAGGAAATGGAACCTCAAATATAAAGTGAGCCTCAAAATTCAGGCTGTGACTTCGTATCATATGCTCGAATATCATTTCTACGATCATTTTAATAATGAAATTGATCTGGCCTGAAGGATGTATTATGTATCATAGGCGATAGGCGATGTTATAGAAGACTGTGGAAAAGTGAGACTTAAAGCAGGGTTACTCCGTGAAAAACTCCCGTGTTACTCCGTGGTAAAATTTTTTCTTTGCGAACTTTGCGTAAACTTTGCGACCTTTGCGGTTAATGGATTTTCCATCTAAGAATAAATAAGAATTGTAATGAGAAAACTTTTACTACTTTCTGGTTTTATTATTTTAACCTTATTAGCTAAGTCACAGATATATGATCCCGTAACATGGGATTTCAGTTATGAGAAGAAGGCTGACAAGCAATATGAGCTGGTCTTTACCGCAACTATTGAAAGGAATTCTCATATATATGCGATGGATATTCCAGCCGGCGGTCCAATTCCTACATCTTTCAAATTCGATACCATACCTGCCGGATATAAACTCGATGGAAGTACATATCAGGTAACAAAGCCGGTTGAAGTTTTCGACGATGCTTTCGGATTCAAGATCAAAACATTCAGTAACAAGGCCGAATTCCGGCAAAAAATAACTGCTCTTCAGTCTTCTTTTACTGTGACGGGCACTGTTAACTATATGGCATGCAACAATTCAACATGTTCACCACCAAAAGATGTTGAATTCTCTATTAAGATTGGTGATCAAAAAGGAACTCAGGTAATAAAAAATAATACTGATGCCGGACTAGCTGCATCTCCTGTCAGATCAGACAGGGGTTTGCTGAAATTTTTCCTTATTTCGCTTCTTGCAGGTTTTGCCGGTGTCCTTACGCCATGCGTATTCCCAATGATCCCAATGACGGTAGCCTTTTTTTCACAGGGAGCTGAAAACAGGAGTAAAGCAGTGTTTAAAGCTCTTATCTTTGGGTTGTCGATTGTTCTGATTTACTCTTCGCTTGGAATTATCGTTTCACTTACCAGTGCCGGAGCGGGTTTTGCCAATGCACTGAGCACCCACTGGCTTCCGAATACTATTTTCTTCGCATTGTTCGTAATATTTGCTGTTTCATTCTTCGGAGCATTTGAGATACTCCTGCCAAACAGCTGGGTGACAAGCGCCGATTCAAAAGTAGACAAGGGTGGTGTACTTGCTGCATTTTTTATGGGATTGACTACTGTAATTGTTTCATTTTCATGTACTGGTCCAATAATTGGAGCCCTTCTCGTAGAAGCTGCAAGCGGTGATGTACTCAGACCAACTTTTGGGATGATAGGATTCGGGGTTGCTTTTGCTCTGCCTTTTACAATTTTTGCACTCTTCCCTTCGATAATGAGCCGTATCCCAAAGTCCGGTGGTTGGTTGAATTCAATAAAAGTCGTTCTGGGATTTATTATGCTGGCCTTCAGTATGAAATTCCTGATGACCATTGATAGCGTGTACTCCCTGGGAATACTTTCAAGAACTCTTTTCCTGGCAATCTGGATCGTTCTTTTCTCGCTTCTTGGACTTTACCTGATGGGGAAGATCAGGTTTTCACATGATAGTGACGTTCCTTATATAGGTACTTTCAGATTATTCCTGATAATTGCTGTATTTACCTTTGTAGTTTACCTGATACCGGGTCTTTTCGGTGCACCTCTAAATAGTTTATCTTCTTTTCTTCCATCTCAGAAATCCTCTGACTTCAATCTTCCCAGGTTGATATCGGAAAATAGAACTCCGTCAGTGAATCTTAATCAGAGCGCGGAAACAAATACACTGTGTTCAGAGCCGAAGTACAGTAACATTTTTGAGATGCCTCTGGGTCTGAAAGGCTATTTTGATTATAAGCAGGGACTTGAATGTGCTAAAGAAAAAGGGATGCCTGTGTTTATCGATTTTAAAGGTCATGCCTGTGCAAACTGCAAAAGGATGGAAGCTAAGGTATGGTCTGATCCTGAAGTGTTCAGGAGACTTCGCGATAACTTTGTTATAATTGAACTATATGTCGATGACCGGACTCAGCTGCCTGAAAATGAGTGGATAGTATCTTCTCTTGATGGGAAACAGAAGAAGACTATCGGCAAATTATATGAAGATCTGGAAATTTCGAAATTTAAAACAAATGCTCTGCCTCTCTATGTTATAGCTGATTATGAAGGTAATCCAATGAATACTCCCATGCCTACAAATCTGAATGTTGAGGAATATAAGAAATGGCTCGATGAGGGAGTGGCTGCGTTCAGGGCTAAAAAGTGACTCTACATTCGATAGCGCGGATTTGCAATCCGTGCTAAGATTACTTTCGGTTTGGCACCGATTACAAATCGGCGCCAGCTGCACCATGTAAAAAATTCCTTTTTAACCGCAAAGTACGCTAAGAAGGCGCAAGGAAGTAGTCAACTAAATTGGTGATTTTTTAAGTCCGTGCCCTTGGGGGAGGGATTGCCTTCGGCGAGGCTTCGCTCGGTTTAGGGTGAGGCCAATATAGATCAGAACCTTCCGAATTTTAACGACAAGGTATAACTCACGCCTTTAAGCGATTCAGCATCAGCTATCTTATTTCCTGATAATCCGATATCAAAAGAGGAAGGCAATCTGTAAGTTGCTCCAACTGCTAACCGGCAAAACCTTGTAAGATTAAGTTCGATCTCAACACCGGGTTCAATCAAAAGAAATGCTTCGGAATCCTGTATGAGGTTGTCATCAGGCAAATTTTCTTTTGAGACGTACGAGATCCCGCCTGCACCAAATAAAACAGGGAAGGATAGATGAACCGGGAATCGCGGAAATAAAATTGGTTCGATATACAACCCGCCATAACCACCTGCAAGAGAGACATCTCTGTCAAGAAGAGGCTCATAATGGAACTCATTTATGAATCCTGTTGCTCCAAATCCAATGCCTATGGAATGACTTGCAAGCCATCCGAATCTTCCTCCCAGAAGTACTGCATGCCTGTTATCTATCACCGAATATCCCGTTGTAAAGGCTCCGTATGCTCCGCCTTCTCTGTGCCGGCCAAGTAATGTTTTGATTTCACCGCTTTTATAATATTCAAATTCCGGCTCATCCTGTGAAAAGGCTGCTGAACAAAGAAGAAGTATAAATGCTGACAGAATAATAGTTTTTTTCATATGAATTGTTGTTTAGATTCTATTTTAAAAGACATAAGAAACAGAAATTCCAAAATCACCAGGCATTATCCTTACGAATGCAGGTACTGTGAGTTCCACATACGGTTTTAAATTTAAACTGATGTTCAGAGGGATATCCCTGAATCTGTATTCAATTGCTCCCCAACCGTCGGCGCCAATAAGAGGACAGAAACGGTCTCCGCGGAAATCATATCTTTCTCCCAGAAAACCGAGATGATCGGTATATACGAATCCGATATGACCGCCATATCCCCAGGCGAAAAACAGATCAGGGGATATATCCTGCAAGGCGGATTCATAAACTATTCTGAGTCCTGTCAGTTGCAATCCTTTGTTGTAAAAGCTCAGCATTGCATTATATCCGATTTCGGCGGTACCTGCTTTACCGGTTACCTGGTAGAATATTCCGCTTCTGAAACCGGTTCGTAAACCTGCCTGCCGTGATCCCATTTGTCCATATATCTGAGAATAGAAAACGCTGAAAATCAGAAGCAACATGAGTAGAAGTCTTTTCATATATTTCACTTTATTTAAACGATCAGAATATCAGCTATACAAGTCTTTTTGAGTAAAGACAGTTAAACATTATCAGGGTTGCATCCCTGATGCAAATTATTTAAGATAAATATTCCCGCGGGTAGCATCTATTTTAACTTTTGACCTTCCCGGATTTTTTCCCACTATGGCTGTTGTAATGTATTCCTTCTTGTCTTCGTCAAGGGTCTTTTCCTCGGTTTTGATGTTTTTGTCGGGCAAAACGAGGAACGCATTCAGATGCCTTACATCCAGTGTATATGACGAAGCAGGATCAAAGTTTAAGGAAATGTCGGAGTACCCCGAACTTATATCTATCGATTCAAATCCTTTTTCAATCAGGTCAGCATTGACACTTCCGTATCTGGCATTCAGATTCAGATCTTTTTTAACGTTGCTTATCTTATAATCGGTGAAATATGAATTTCCCTGAAGTGATTCTATATTGTCAATAAAGAACTTGTCCCTTTTCGATTCGCCATGAATAATACCCGCTTTTTTTATATCATATTTTGACGAGATTGAGTTTATGGAAAGATCTTCGACTGTCCCCAACGAAATCTCAGAAAAGGAAGCATCGATATCTCCTGAAACCATCGAGTTGATCTTTGCATCACAAAATACCATTTTTATGTTGGATTTTTCCCCAATGGAATTAGCTCTGAGAGAACCGTTAGAGATATTAAGTCGGAGTTCACCGGTATTATCCTCCATATACACATCTCCATATTTGTTTTCAATTTTCATATTAAGGTATTCGGGTATATTTATATAGTAATTAATCTCTACCCGGCTATCATATGATATTATCTTGCTTGTCATGCCCTTAAAACTCTCGAATAATGTATTAATATTTGAAGTGAATTCCGTTTCTGCTCTAACAATGTACTTTGAATCTGTAATGTTTACAGTGATTCCTTCAAACATCTTGCTCAGTTTCGATGCATCTTTTGCATAAGCCTTTACTTCTGCCCTTATATAAGCAGAATCCTTGTTCCAGGTCGTAATCTGTACGGTTCCGTACTTATTCATTACCTCAAGGGTACTTTCTTTCCCAACCGGAATTGTTTTGATGAAATTCCGCGTCTCAGTTTCCTTTTGAGCCGACAAAGGACTTAATATCAGGAATATGAGGTTGAGTATAACAGTTATTTTATAATTCATGGCTTTTCTTTTTTTCAGGATTGTTTTCTTTTTCCTTCAGTACGGTAAGCATATCTTCCAGAATTTGGATCTTTGTTCTGTAATTCTGGATCAATGCCTCTACAACTTCCTGGTTTGAGATATTGTCTTTCAAATCTTTTTTAATATCAGTGCAAATACTGTCGATTTGTGACATATCGGAATTAAGTTCTTTTTTGACTTCCGGGTTACCGGTTAATAATGGTGTTGCTTCTTTATATAGCGAGTTTATAAGATTGTTATAATAAATTTCTGTCTCTTTCAGTTGTGGAAAAGCACGTGCAGAGCTATCGTTTTCCTTATTCGAAAATCGGTACTGAGGCTTGAAAAAAACAATAGCTGTACCAAGAACGATAACGATCATTGCAGCCAGAGAAATCCATTGTTTCAATCTTGAATTTCTCCCTCTCAGTTCTTTCTTAATTCTTGTCCAGATTTGCGCCGGCGGATTGTACTTGTCAAAATCCTCCCTGTTTCTTCTTATATGATCTTCAAGCTTATCCATATGCTTAATTTTTTGAAAGTATATTTCTTAACTTTTCTTTCGCCCTCGAATATTGTGACTTCGAAGTCGATTCGGTAATACCCAGTATCTGTGAAATCTCACCGTGATCGTACCCCTCAAGAAGATAAAGTGTCAAGATTATTCTGTAACCATCGGGTAGCAGCTCGATACTTTTAATTATTTTTTCAGCAGAATAAGCAACTTCCTTTTCTTCATCCTCTTCATAAATAACCGGAGGAAGCTCCTCCACAAGTGTCAGATCAATCTTTTTTTTCTTTATATGATTTATACATTTGTTTACTAATATCTTTTTAAGCCAGGCGCCGAATGTTGATTCAAACCTGAAAGACTCAAGATTCCTGAAACATTCCACAAATGCTTCCTGCAAAATATCCTCTGCGTCTTCCCTGTTATTCAAAATCCGGTAGGCAAGGTTGTACATGGCTTTTGAATATTGGTTATAGAGCCTGAACTGAGCCTTGCTGCTTCCCTTCCTGCACTCCTCAATTAGGGAGGCATGTATATAAATGTTCAAATTATCCACCTGATAAGCTTACCTGGTTATAAAGACAACAGGATATTATAAGAGTTGCACTAATTACTCCTTTGAGCGAATTTTTTTTTGACCGGCATTGCAACAAAAACAGCTAAAATTATGACCACGCTTATTACAGAGGCTATCTGAAGAAGATAGTCACCATGATCAACATAAAAAGTGATCCTCGATTCCGGACAGATTTCGCCGGTTATACTCGTCCGAGTCCACCATTTTGTTTCGGTTGTTCTTTTCCCTCTTATATCAATTATGCATGAGACACCGGTATTAGCGGCTCTGGCGACCGGTCTTCTTGTTTCAATAGCTCTTAGTGATGCGAAGTCAAGATGTTGTTTGTATCCAATGGTGTTTTTCCACCAGCCGTCATTTGTGATAATGAAGATAGCCTGAGCACCTTTCTTTACATAATCTGTCACAAATTTGCCGAAAACAGATTCATAACAGATAACCGGGGCAACTTTCATTGAGGTTGAACTATGAGTGAAACATGTACGTTCTTCCTGCATTCCATAGCCCCATTTTGTTCCACCCAGATATGGCAATATTCTTGTAATGAACCTCCCCGGTCCGTTTGAGAATTGCATTTCGATACCTGGTACAAGCTTTGACTTGTGGTAGACGTTAAAGTAATTACCCGTGTCAATCTGAACTGCAGAATTGAAATGATCATAAAATAATCCTGATGCATCAATTTTTCTGGCGCTTATGGAAGGGGCTTCTTCGGTCTTGGGATAGAGCCGGTAGGTAACCAGACCAGTAACAATGTTGATATCAGGATAATGTAATATCATTTCTTTAAACATCTTTATATATTTGTCGTTACCAAGATCATCAAGATTTGCAGGATCATCAATCGTCGTTTCAGGGGTTATGACCCAGCGGGTTTTTTTTGTGATCATGCTGTTTGCCTGCGAAATTACCCTCTTCAACTGATCCTGAAAAGGGATAGTGAACTTTTCAGTGTATGGATCCGTATTAGGCTGAATGATCAGCACTTCCGATGCATCATTCGTGTTTTGCCTTATGGATTTATATTTATAAAAAGAAACAGCCGATGGTATTATTATGATTAGCAACCAGATTACAACAAATTTAAAATTCCGTCTTTTCCCTCTAATTGAATTAACAAGAATTATTGTCAGGAAAAGATTTGAAGCCAGTATCCAGAGTGTACCACCTCCTGTACCGGTTAAATCGTACCATTGGATGAACAGGATATCTTTTGCAAGACCGTTCCCCAGGTTAAGCCAGGGTGAAATGATATTTATGTTGAGAGTTATGTATTCATAACCCAGCCAGAATGTTATCAGACCAGTAAATCCGGCTATGTTTCCGGCCCTGAGGCGTACAATATGTGCCAACCAGATAGTGAAAGCCATCAGGAAGGATAGTCCCATCATCACACAAATAGCTCCTGTGATGCTGGCAATTCGCATCCAGCCAAGCGACATAATGCTGAAAATTACAAAACCGGGAAGGGAGTAGATAAAAAAAGCATTCGGGGAGAATCTTTTGGGATTTTCAAAGAGATAGTTTTCGATCAGAAAAAATGGAACAAAGGCTATAATCAGTACCAACCCTGAACACCAGCTTGTCCACGCTAATCCTGAAAGTACACCGCCAATTACTGACAGACCAACAAGGCTATATTTATTCATCTGAAACTGGCCTCTTTTTACGAAAAAAGTCAGGTTTGTTAATTATGAATACTCCGGCAAAAATAAATATAATTGAAAAAATCATTGATGAAGAAAAGTGCTCATTATCTGCTAATCCCCACATTGTAGCAACAATCGGGATGAAGTAAGTAACAGAGGATGCAAAAACTGGTGATGAATCTCTGATAAGCAGATAGTATATAAGCAGAGCTGTTGCACTTCCAAGTGCCGCGAGTATTCCTATGAAACATAGATTTTTCGCCCAGTTTACGGTATGCATTGGCGCTGAGAAATCTGAAAACAACAGGTAGATAATTGCTACCGGACTGGTGACAAAAAATGATAGCGCGGTAATCCTTATTCCGTTCAATTCCTTTACCCTGCTGACTTCATTTGAGCTTATTCCTGACAACACGGTAGCCAGAACAACAAAAAGTCCAAACAAATTAAAGGTGAACGACCCATTATAAAGCAGGCCTGCTGCACCGATTAATCCAAGGAATACGCCTGCTACCTGTGTTTTGACAAGCTTCCGGTTGTAGATTGATATGCCAAAGACCAAAGTAAATACAGGGCTCAGGGAGTTCAACATGCCGGCCAGTGAACTGCTGATTTTTGTTTCAGCAAGTGGAAATAAAAATGCAGGTATTACGCTTCCGAATAATCCTATAATGATGATTGATAATATGTTTGTCCGGTTGAGATGCTTAAAATGTTTCATGGCAAGTGGCAGCAGGCATACAAAAGTAATGACGATCCTCAAAGCTCCCACCTGTAGTGGAGAGAAGGATTCAAGACCCTTTTTCATTAATATATAGCTGGTTCCCCATATTAATGAAAGGACCCCGAGAGCCAGCCAGTGCCAGACTTTCCTTTTCTCAGACATAATTTTTATAAATCATCCAAAAGTAACAGAAGTATTGAAGTGTTGAGATTGAATTCTGAATAAATTTATTTGAATAAATTAATGATGAACCTTCAAGTGTGCTAAATTATTTAACCGCAAAGTACACTAAGGAGGCGCAAAGTGCGCAAAGGAGCAAGATGCTAAATATAATTTCTTTGCGATCTTTGCGTAAATTTCTTTGCGATCTTTGCGGTTAATGGATTTCATAATAGAAATTAATTTCCGTTTCAGGCAAAATAATCCCTTATATTTGCTTCACTTTAATCCGGAAGATGGTCACAGCTTTGGTATTAATACTTAAGGGAATTCTCCTTGGGCTCGCAGTTTCGATGCCTTTGGGACCGATAGGTATATTACTTATTAACCGAACTATAAAACGTGGCATGTTGTCAGGCTTCTTTTCGGGCCTTGGCCTTGCCACTGCCGATACCCTGCTTGCACTTCTGGCCGCCGTAGGATTTAATGTGATAATAAGTTTTATCCAGCAAGAGAGATTCATCATCAGCATAATAGCGGGATTGATAATCATAGGGGTAGGGTTGAAAGTATTTTTATCCAATCCTGTAAGGGATATAAGGAACCGGGAGAAGACAGATAAATCTTTATGGCGTGATTACTACTCTGTGTTTGTACTGTCAATTACAAATCCTTATACCATTTTTATATATGTGGCCTTTTTCTCAGGTATGCAGATTGATGAAAATATGAAGCCCGGCCTGGTGCCGTTCTTTCTCGTTCCCGGAGTATTGATTGGCACAATTGCCTGGTGGTTCTTCCTGAGTTATTTTGTCAGCCGGTTCAAGAAGAAGATCAGACTAAGGCTGATTGTGAGATTAACAAAAATAGCAGGAATTGTAATAATAATACTTGGCATAATCGTTCTTCTCAGCGTATTTACTCATGTGAAATTGTAGATTCCTGATACCGTAAGTACTTCGGATTAAAAATTGTTTTTATGTGTTAATTAGTATAATTTTACTCTCGAAAAATACGCTTTTTACTGTCCAAAAAGCAATTTTCATTCTTTTCATGGCTGCCCTGACCGAAGCGTCAGGGCTTTTTTTAAATATCCGAATTCACTTAATATGTGGTTTACCGCAACAATTATACCAGCGGTTCGTATAACACCTGTATCCTTAGAGTGAAAGTCTAAAGATTATCAGGATGTGATTATTGAACTTGTATTCGAGTGCAAAATTATTATCCACAGGTATAATTAAAGGGAAAGGAGTGTCTTATGGATTATTTTAACCCTATTTATTGGCTTGTATACGTGGTTATGGCTGTATTCCTTGGATTTTTTGCCTGGGAAATAATTAAGATGTTATTTGCCGTCATAACAGGTAAGTATATCAGGGAAGACCGGAAGAAAAAAGGTATCATAACAAATTAAATGTACTGAGCTCTTGATTGCCTCTTCCAACTAATGTGGATGGGGCTTTTTTTGTTTTAAAATGTCTTTCAGTCTTTGTTAAAATAGGTTAAACCTGCCAAAAACCGAAAGCGTCGGATGCATTTTACTTATCTTGCATCAAAATCAACAATATTGTTATGAAATTAACATTCATTCTCATCCTGGTAGCTTTCATTTTTGCTGGTTGCGCAAACACTGAAAAACAGATGATCAGAAAAGCAGACAGAATTCACTCATCCATCCTCACAGTAGATACTCACTGTGATACTCCTATGGAATTTACTGATCCGGGATTTGATATGGGTGTAAGGAGCGCTGATGGTTGTGTTGATTTTCCTAAAATGAAGGAAGGCGGTCTGCATGCTGAATTTTTTGCTGTTTTTACTGCACAAGGGCCGAGAAATGATTCTACCTATGATAAAGTACATAAGAAGGCGGTCGATATTTTCAAAGCTATTAATAAAAATGTTGAGAAAAATTCCAACGTTGCCGGCATTGCACTGACTCCCGATGATGCATACAGGCTAAAAAAGCAGGGTAAAATTGCCGCTTTCATTGGAATGGAAAATGGTTATCCTATAGGAAAAGATCTGACCCGGATAAAACAATATTTTGACCTTGGCGCCAGGTATATAACCCTCGCTCACACAAAAAACAATGATATCTGTGATTCATCAACTGATCCTGAAGGACAGGAAAATGGAGGACTTACTACTTTTGGAACGCAGGTTGTAAAAGAAATGAACAGACTGGGAATGATGGTGGATGTTTCACATATTTCTGATAAGTCATTCTTTGATATACTTAAAGTGACTGCCACTCCGGTCATCGCATCGCATTCCTCATGCAGGGCTTTGTGCGGGAGTCCCAGAAACCTGTCAGATGATATGCTTGTTGCGCTCAAGGAAAATGGAGGAGTCATCCAGATTTGCGTACTCGGTAATTATCTTAAAACACCGGACCCAAATCCTGAGCTGGAATTGAAACTTAAAGAATTGAAGACAAAATATGGCGAGTATGACAGTCTCAATGATTCAATGAAAAAAATTGTGAGGAATGAGTTTAAAAACATTCAGAAAACATATGAAAAATCTGCAACTGTAAAAGATGTTGTTGACCATATCGATCATGTCGTTCAGGTAATCGGAATTGATTATGTCGGTATCGGAACTGATTTTGACGGTGGCGGGGGAGTTGACGGTTGCAGAACAGCCGCGGATATGAAAAACATCACAATTGAGCTTCTGCGCCGTGGTTATTCGAAACAGGATATAACCAAAATATGGGGCGGTAATATTATGAGGGTTATGCAGAAAGCAGAAGACTACGCTCAAAACAGTGTTGCTAAAATATAGATGTATTTAATTTTGTAAAGTCTTTTTTAAGCCGCAAAGGTTTGCGCAAAGATCGCAAAGAAGGAAATCCAGTTTTGTTGACTTTGCGTACTTTGCGCCCTCTTAGCGTTCTTTGCGGTTAATGGATTTATTAGGGGTGAGGAACTCTTGAAAATCTTAAAGTCTTCACAATCCAATCCGGAAGTGGTTTTTCAGGATCTCTTTTAGTCATGTCAAGGTACCAGCCCAGTTTTTTGAGGATAGGCACCCTGTGAGTTTCAACAAATTCGATCAGAGTTCCATCAGAATCTTCAATGTAAGAAAAGTAACCTGCTGCTTCCCCCATGTCAAAGCTGTTTCCATCGTGACTTTTCTTACTATCCACTGTAAAAGGATGCCCCCTGCTTTCGCAATAAGCCTTCAGCCCGTCCATCCCATTCATGTCAAAACAAAGATGGATAAAACCAGGATCACCCCAAAAACGGCCGTCAAGCGTTTTTTTGCCGGGTTTATCTGTTGCGATAAGTTCTATTACACTATCGCCGAACATTTTACTGAATGCTCCACGGAATGGACTGGAACGTTTCAGGAGTACCCTTCTGCATTTTCCGTTTCCACCAGGCAAAACTTTCAGATCTTCGAAAACTCCTGAGTGGTCATAAACAATTTGATCGTAACCAAGTATATCAGAATATACAACCATGGCTTTTTCAATGTCGGACACTCCGATTATTGCTCCGTAAGCTCCTCCAGTTGCTTTTTTCTCATTCATAAACCAATCGCTGGCTTCCACAAGTTGAAAGATGTTCCCAAAAGGATCTTTCATTAACAAAGTCTTATTGCCTGAAGGGTCTTCTCCGGGTTCAGCAAGCACCTTTATACCTTTCTTTTGAAACAATGAATATGATTCATTAACATTCTTTGTTTTAATCTTACAGCCAATTATGCCAAGATCACCAAGCCTGATTTCCTCCTTGATATTAACCGGTATTCTTTCAGTATGCTGCCATATTTCAAATCCTCCTCCGCTTTGCAGATTCATAACAAGAATAGCGTGTTTATTTTTCGGTTCTCCGCCGGTATATGGAAGCATTAGTTTTGCAGGAGCACTATCATCAAAAATCCGGCAATCCATTCCAAATTGATCTATATACCATTTCCAGGCTTCATCAACATTTTCAACACCGATGCCCATTTGTTGAATACCACTGATTAAATAACCTTTCATTTTAATTATTTTAAGTTTAGAGTAAATAGAGTGACTAGAGTGACTAAAGTGACTTTATCTCTTTTTCATGATCAACCCCCTTTCTTATCCCGCTTTGCGGGATGGTTGCTTACGGTTGGGAAGGGGGTAATCTTGAAGGTATTCCTAAATTCCATTATTACATTGAGTCAATTTTATCCGCAATTCTGAAAAACAACCAAGGGCAATATCGTCTAATATGAAGCATTAATAATTCACTTTTTCCTACAAGTATCTCACGTTTGTTCCTGATCATACCTCTTATTATTATCTCAGCTGCTTTTTTCGGCAATAATCCTTTGGCCTGTCCTTCATCGAGCTTGCCATGTTCCCTTCCCTGAGCATCAAGTGCATGAACTGATATCGCTGTCCTGACCCGTCCCGGGATTATGACCGAAGCTCTTATATTGGATCTCTTATTTTCAAGATAAAGAGTTTCAATAAATCCATGCAAGGCCTGTTTGGATGCTGAATATGCAGAACGGAGCGGGAATCCAAATCTTCCTGATATACTGCTGGTTGCCAGGATGTGACCTGATTTTTGATTTACCATAAAAGGCAATACAGCTTTTGTAAGCACTATAGTTCCAAAATAATTGATCTCAAATATTTTCCTGTCGAGCCATAAGGGAGTCTCATCAATCCTGGCCCTCTGGCTAATGCCTCCTATATTGAGTAGATAATCGAGTCTCCCGGCCAGTTTTATCTGCTCTTCAACCAGTTTCCCAATCTCTGAAGTATCTTCGAGATTAAAAGGAACACAATGAACTTTAACAGAATCTTCTCCGCATCCTGCTTTAACTCTTTCCAACCCGGCAACATCATTTGAGGATGCAATAACTTCAGCCCCCCTGCTGACAAATTCATAAACCAATGCTTCACCGATGCCCGATGATGCACCGGTAATCCATGCTACTTTGCCAATAAAAAGTTTTTTTTTCTTCATTCTAGAGTTTAGCTACCAGGTTTACCAGTTCATTATAATTGCATCGGAGAAGTTGAAAATCTTTGTTTTTTTGCCTGATATAATTTCTGACTCTGAATCCTCCTTTTATCCTGCGAAACTCCAGATAATAGTTCCATGCGAAGAGACCGGAGAGGGGCAGCGTCAGAAAAATAAGCAAACCCAGCCACCATGAAGAAAAAATAAACAGCGACAGGATCAGATAGAGGGGGAGGAATACAAATGCCATGGCCAGGGAGATTCCGTATCTGATCGATGAATGAAACTGGGGATCTTTTATTTTCCTGATCTGCAGATTAGGAATTTCAAGAAAGGTCAGGTTGAATATGTTTCCGTAAATAAACAACGGGAAAGTTATTATTATTCCGATCATTCCGGCAATCAGCCAGCCTAAAGGATGTTTCCTTTTTTCAAGTAACCGGTAATCGGTGTTGAGCTCTTTGGCTTTTCTTTTTATTTTCAGACTCAGCGAACATATTCTTGAATAGAGGGAAGGTTCTGTTGATTTCAGCTGATTCATTTTGTTCACAAGAATCCTGTCCCTGAAGAGTTTCGAGAACTTAATATCATCACTGAATTTGCCGTTGATCATACTTCTTAGTTCGTCGATAGCTTCATAATCTTCCTCCGAATCAATATGGATCATAATTCTTTTCATCTCATCTGAAAGACGAGAACGCAATTCATTTAAAGCTCTCTCAGGATTTGCCTTATATGATTCAAAATATTCCGAAACTTCAATAGGTTTTCCATAAGCAACGGTGAGAACCTGTCTGAATCGGCTATAGTTTGAAAACTCCAGGCCAACCGGGATGATTTTAATCTTCAGGTTGAAACCAGTAGCTTCATCCGACTGGAAAGCCACTCTGCAAATGCCTTTCTTAAGTTGCCGAAGCCTTCTGAATCCTGCATGGTCGCCTTCCGGAAGGATGACAACTCCATTCTTGTTCTTCAGTACATCAATTGTTTTTGTGAAAATTTCATCATTTGCCTTAAGGCTGCTGAATCCATCTCTTATTCTGTAGACAGGTAGTATTTTAAGAAAATAGAGGATCGCCGCAATGGCTTTTCTCTTGAAGATGTCGGCTCTTGCCAGAAATATTGGCTGTCCCTTGTGAGTGAATAATACAGCAAGTGCATCCATCAATGCATTCTGATGGTTTGGTGCAAAGATCAGATGATCATCAGGATTAATGTTTTCACGGCCAAGTACAATGACTTTTCTATAGAAGACATTATTATGCCAGAAACCTGCTACAGACTTTAGGAGAGCGTATCCGGCCGAATACTTTTCAATATTTTCTTTCCCCATTCAATAAAAATATGCACCTGCACCACATCAGATATCTGATGTTCTGAAGTTGTTGAGTGCAAGTTAAAAAAAAGTGAAATGTTGTTGCTAAAGCAGAATTACTTTTACGACGATTTCTGAAATATTACGTCTTTATACTACCATGGCAGAGTGACTAGAGTGACTAGAGTGACTAAAGTGAACTAGAGTGATTATAGTGACTAAAGTGACTAAAGTGATCTAGAGTTTGGTGTGGATTTTGCCCTGTGCCCTGAGCCCTGAGCCCACTTAATCTTCTCTGATCCTGTCGATCTGGCTCCTGTCTTTTTTTGTGGGCCGGCCGGTACCTTTATCTCTGTAAACCATGCCCCCTGAGTGAGCGATTTCGAGTTTTAGTTTTTCCTCATCAGGAGTAATATCCTCGATAAATTCAGGTACAAGTTTAGCTCCCACGCGGTTTTCGATTGGTTCAATCACTCTGTACGTATAATTAACCGGAGGTTTTTTTACAGTGATGATTTCATCCTTAACAACAGTTCTTGAAGGTTTGACCTGAATATTATTGATGATGATTCTGCCTTTCCGGCATTCATCCGATGCAATACTCCTTGTTTTGTATAATCGTACAGACCAGAGAAATTTATCGATCCGTATTTCTTTTTTGTCAGACATATAAAAAAAATGAAATCCTTTAACCGCAAAGATCGCAAAGATTACGCAAAGGACGCAAAGAAAAATTATGAACTTAAACAGGGAAGCGAAGTTTGAAAACTTCGCCTAGCTTTCTTCCGGCTTTATTTCAGTAGGCTGTACTTTCCCGATCTTATTAAACGCCGTCATTGTCAATTCTGTCCCGGAGAATGCAAATGACTTTATCATGTCGATAACAATAGATATTCTCTCGTCCATGAATTTTCTTTCTTTCGGATCCAGTTTCCCGAGAACATAATTTATTTGGGCTCCTTTCCGGAAAGAGCTCCCTATTCCAATTCTTATCCGGGCATATTCATTTGTTCCGAGTATTGAATTAATATGTGCCAGACCATTATGTCCGCCATCACTGCCCTTTGATCTCATCCTGATACTTCCAAGCGGAAGAGCCAGGTCATCAACAATAACAAGAAGATTTTCAAGCGGGATGTTTTCCTTCTTGATCCAGTAGCTCACTGCGTTTCCGCTGAGATTCATGAAAGTCGATGGTTTCAGGAGGATAAGGTCGCGTCCTTTGTAACTGATATTACATGTAGCGCCATAACGCTTGTCTGTAAAAGAAATATTGGACGCCAAAGCCATGGCATCCAATACATTAAATCCTATATTATGTCGGGTATCCTTATACCCTTCACCTATATTTCCCAGGCCAACTATCAGATATTTCATCAAGCCTGAATGTTATTTCAACACTATTTTTTCTCAGCTGCCGGAGCCTCAGTTGATGCTTCTCCGCCTGTTGCTGCTGCTTCAGCTGCTGCAGTTTCAGCAAGAACTTCTTCATCAGTTTTCTGTGCAACGCGAGAAGTAGCAATAGTAAGAACCATAGACTTTTTTGGGTCGAGCAATTCGATCTTATCAAATGCAAGATCGCCAACTTTTATCCCCTGGTGAATTTTCAGCTCGGTGATATCAATCGGAAGATCCTCAGGAAGATTCTCAGCTAAACCTTTTACCTTCAAAGTTCTTCTCTTTATACTTAATTTTCCTCCTGCAATTACACCTACAGAATCTCCTGTGACTTTGATAGGAATATTTATTACAACAGATTTGTGGGCGAATAATTCAATAAAATCAGCATGCAGAATATTATCTTTTACAGGATGGAACTGCATATCTTTCAACACTGCTTTATATACCTTATCTTCTATGTTTAATTGCACGAGATGAGCTTCGTGGGTATAAACAAGATTTTTAAAGCTGTTTTCATGAGCGTAAAAGTGAATATTTTTCTCTTTCCCATATATCACACATGGTACATTCCCTGCTTTCCTGATCTCCTTGGAGCTCTTCTTCCCTAATTCTGTCCTGAAAGTTCCGTTAATTTCAACTGTCTTCATTGTTTAAGTGTTATTGTGCTACTAAGAATTATCATGCCGGTAATTCCCCATTACACGTTTGACATTAATTTTAAAATTGGCCTGCAAATATAGAACAAAGGAATCAGAATACAAAATTTGTGCTAATCGACTGATTTTCTGTAACAGCCTGAATTGTTTTAGCAAAAATATCAGCAATCGAGAGTACTTTGATTTTTTTAGAACTATTCGTAAAAGGTACAGAATCGCTCACAACAAGTTCCTCAATAGCTGAATCATTTATTTTCTGAATAGCGTTACCTGACAGGATAGGATGAGTGGCAAAAGCTCTGATACTCAATGCCCCCCTGTCTTTCATCATATTCGCAGCAAGGGCAAGGGTTCCTGCAGTATCAACCATATCGTCGATTATCACAACATTTCTTCCCTCTACTTCTCCGATTATTGACATTTCCTCAATGACATTTGGCTTTTTACGAAGCTTGTAACATAATACCATCTCCGACTGAAGGTGCCTGGAGTACGCATTTGCCCTTTTTGATCCGCCCATGTCAGGCGCAGAAACACATAGATTATTTAATTTAAGATTTGCAATGTATGGTGCGAAAATGGCGGAACCGAATAGATGGTCAACGGGTACATTAAAGAAACCCTGGATCTGATCGGCATGAAGATCCATCGTAATTACTCTATCTACACCAGCTGTACTAAGGAGGTCGGCTGAAAGTTTTGAACCGATTGATACCCGTGGCCTGTCTTTCCTGTCCTGACGTGCAAAACCGTAGTATGGGATAACTGCAATTACTTTGTAAGCAGAAGCTCTTTTAGCTGCATCGATCATCAGAAGCAATTCAAACAGATTATCAGCAGGAGGATTTGTAGACTGTATTATAAAAACCATACAACCCCTGACAGATTCATCAAAACAGGGTTGAAATTCTCCATCGCTAAAGCTTGTAACGGAACTTTTTCCGAGCTCAATTCCTAATTTATCCGTAATCTTCTCAGCCAGACCTTTTGAAGACCTGCAGGAAAAGACTTTCATTGGTGCCGTTCCAAACATTTCAAGATATATTAATGATTTAAAAAAGAGATCAAATTCTTTGCAAAATTATAAAATCCCTTCCGAAATTATGCGCCATTTGAAAAATTGTTCATAGATTCTTCAATATAGTTCAGAATCTCATCCCTGCCATTGGCTTTAACAGCAGAAGTAATGAAAGAAACCGGAAGAGATTCCCAGTTTTTAAGCATTTCCGTATTATATTGATCTATTGAATTTTCCAAAGCAGTAACTGAGAGTTTATCACTCTTTGTAAAGACTCTGGCAAACGGGATACTATTATTTCCCAGAAATTCCATGAATTCAAGATCTGATTTCTGAGGTTTATGTCTTGAGTCAAGAAGCACGAATAGAGATACGAGATTCTCACGGTGAAGAATAAACTGTTCGGTCGCTCTTACCCATTTTTCCCTGAGTTTCACCGGGACTTTTGCATATCCATACCCCGGCAGGTCCACAAGATACCAGCTGTCGTTTACAGCAAAGTGGTTAATGGTTCTGGTTTTTCCGGGCTGAACAGAAGTTTTGGCAAGTTTCGACCATCCTGTAAGCATGTTAATCAATGACGATTTGCCCACATTTGATCGTCCGATAAATCCGAATTCCGGTTTATCTGGTGCCGGACACTCTTTTATTGTAGGACTGCTTTTTATGAAAGCAGCTGAATGAATAATCATGCAGAATTTTAATTTAGATCGTGATATGGTAATTCTACCTTCTTATAGACCAGATAGTTATTACCAAAGTCTGTAAGAATTTCCGCTATTATGCCAACGGTGGCAGGTTTTTGCGTTCCAACTTTTTTCAATATCAGAGTTCCGATTCCCTTTATGGACTTAATTGATTTGCATCGTGTTGTATCAAAAACGCCGTTTGCAATATCCCCACGGTAATATCTTACGTTTATCGATTTATTTGTCAAACCCAGAGTCAACTTGTATGTAGATTTGGTTTTATATTCGTCGGTGACTTTTATATCGAGATCAGGATATCCCTTAATAAGGTTCCCGTCTGGCGAAAATTCCTGCAGGAATGTTGTCCGGAGGCCTTTCTGATAACCGATTTTAGCTTTGAGCTGCCCTGTTCTGTAATATTGTTTTTGAATTCCATCAATGGTATCATTCTTATACGGAGTTGAGCGGAAAGGTTGTCCCTGCTGGTAGAACCAGATTGAGGAATCTTCTCTCACACCATTTTTGTAAATCCATGTCTGACGCAATTCTCCGGTTTGATAAAATGATTTCATAAGGCCTTCCCTGACACCATTTTTAAATGTAACAAGTTTTACGAGAGTTTTGCCGCTCATATACTGTTTAATACCGGTATAGCCTGTGTCTGTAACAGATGATGAATCAGTTACTGCAATCTGTTCTTTTTTTGCATTTCCTTTACCAGTGCATGCTATCAAACTGCAAATAATTAAAGTTACAAAAAGGAGATGGTAATTTTTTTCCATTATTTTTAATTTAAGTCTGTAAAGTCAATTAACTGGTTTTTGCCACCAAGGCACGAAGTTTCACCAAGTATTTACTACATAGCTGTCTTTGCGAGCTTTATTATCCTTTTGTTTAAAATATATCTCCTGAATTGATAAAAACTTCAAGTAAACGTGCTTCATTAAGGGGTCTCAATGTTACTTCCTTTATCATCGCCGGCAGCAGAATAGTCTCACCCTTTACAACTTTTTCCGTATTCCCGTCCCAGCAAATCTGAAACTCGCCATGAGTACAAATGTACACAACAAATGAATCAATAAGCGCGTACTCTTTTTCTGTTGTCTTGTTAAACCAGAGAAGGTTAGTGTTAAAAAATTCACAATTGACCAGATTCATACTGATATTAAGGACAGGTTTTGAAGTTAACTTATTGCTTCCTGTCTGATTAAAGTCAATTGCATCAAGCGCCAGATCGGTATGTAGCTCTCTTTTTTCTTTGCCGGTTCCCTTCCTGTTCCAGTCAAAAATACGATAAGTGATATCTGAAGTTTGCTGTATCTCAACAAGAACTATTCCTGCACCAATGGCATGAACCCTTCCGGCAGGAGTAAAAAAAACATCTCCTGGTTCAACTGTATCGACATTCATTATGTCTTCAATCCTGTTATTCTTTACTGCCTGCTCATATATCTCCTTTGTAACCCCTTCCCTGAAACCAGAATATATCTTTGAATTTTCCTTACATTCAAGAATATACCACATTTCGGTCTTACCGTAAGCATTATGCCTTTTCTTTGCCAGTTCATTATTGGGATGGACCTGTATAGACAGATCTTGCTGGGCTTCAATGAATTTAATAAGCAATGGAAATTCGTTTCCGAACTTTTCATATATCTGGTCACCTGTGATATCACCCATGTAGACCTCAATAAGTTCTTCGATGTTGTTCCCTGCTAGGAAACCATTGCTGACAACAGATTGATCATCAGCAACAGCTGATATTTCCCAGCTCTCTCCAATGTGATCTGACCCGGTTGTTTCTTTGTTAAAACGGGAGGCAAGTGCATTTCCTCCCCATACCTTTTCCTTTAGAACAGTTTCGAATTTTAACGGATACAATTCAGACATATAATATTTTTAAAATTCATAATCAATTACTGCCTTGGTCTTTTCAATGACAGATGCCTTTTTTACGGCATCCTGGTGTTCTTTGCTTACCATGTACTTATCGAGGTCCTCTTTATTTCTGAAGATTGAATCAATTACGAAGTCCCAGGCAAAGGAAGCCTCGTTATAATTGACACCTGTTTTGAAATCAACAATAAAAGGCAGTAATTTTCCAAGAGGAGAAAAAATTTCATCCAGCCTTTTCACCTGAAGTTCTTTTTCCTTCAATGTACTGAACTTTTCTACCTTAAAGAAAACTATATGTTTAACCATGTGATTTTATCTTTAATTCGTGTATTTTTCCTTTGTGATCCTTCGTTTTTACCTTAGTGCTCCTTTGTGCAAAGGTTTTCACGAAGGTACACAAAGGTATTTTTTGAATCATGTCAGGAATTGTGATTTTATAATTAAGTCATAAAATTTTTCCCTTTGTGATCCTTTGTGTTTTCCTTTGTGATCCTTTGTGGTTAAAGATATTTTTTACCACCAGGGAAAACCAACACTGATCATTATTAAGTTCACTTCAATCCTTTTTCTTATTTTTGAAAAGAATTAGCGCAAAATTATATAAATATGTTGATAGTAGGAATAGCAGGAGGAACGGGTTCGGGAAAAACCACCGTTGTACGGAAAGTAATGGAAGTATTTCCAAATGATGAGGTTATTGTGATTCCACAGGATTCCTATTATAAAGACAACAGAGAGATTACTCTTGAAGAACGGCAGAAAATAAATTTTGACCATCCCGATTCCGTGGAATGGAAACTGCTAATTGCTCATCTTAAGCAGTTAAAGAAAAAGGCATCAATCGAAATGCCAATATATTCTTATCTCACTTGTCTGAGAGCTAAGGAAACAATTACAATCGAACCCGCAAGAGTAGTTCTGGTTGAAGGGATACTGATCCTGACTGATCCCGGATTGCGAGACATGCTGGATATAAAAGTTTATGTGGATGCAGATGCGGACGATCGCCTGGGACGCGTAATTAACAGGGATATCATTGAACGTGGCCGATCGGTGCTTCAGGTACTTGGAAGGTATCATGACACAGTTAAACCTTCTCATTTGCAATTTATTGAACCGTCAAAGAGGTACGCCGATATAATTATACCGGGAGGAGGTGAAAATCAGGTCGGTATAGAGGTATTGATTTCAATCATTGAAAAGCATCTATCTAAAAATTAATAATATGTTGGACAAGATCAGAATACAGGATGTAATGTTTCTCGATATTGAAACAGTACCGGACTCTGTCACGTTTGAACAATTAAATCCGCGAATGCAAAACCTGTGGGAAAAGAAATCGAAGCAGTTCAGGTCCCCTGATCAGGCACCGCAGGATGTTTATGAGAGGGCAGGAATCTATTCAGAATTCGGTAAGATCATATGCATCTCTGTCGGTCTTGTCAGGGAGAAAAATCCTTACCTCTTCAGACTAAAATCTTTTTTTAACAAGGACGAAAAAGAACTCCTGACCGAGTTTGCAGCTATGCTGACAAAATTCTCCAAAAATAATAGCGAAGCTGTGTTGTGTGCTCACAATGGAAAGGAATTTGACTTTCCATACATTGCCAGAAGGATGATCATTAACAGGATTCAGTTGCCTGATATACTTAATAATGCCGGGAAAAAGCCCTGGGAGATAAAGCTGCTTGATACAATGGATCTTTGGAAGTTTGGTGATTATAAAAACTATACCTCACTCGACTTGCTGACATCGATACTTGGCATCCCGACCCCTAAAGATGATATCGACGGAAGCCAGGTTGCAGGGATATTCTACAAAGAAGGCGATATTGAAAGAATTGTACGCTATTGTGAAAAAGATGTTCTTGCTATTGCCCGGATACTGTTGCGTTTTATGAACCTGCAAGGGATTGAAGAGGAGAATATTGAATCGGTGACATTTCAATAAACCTCATTAACCTGGCTCGTTATCACTATGATCCTTGGAGATGCCTCGCTCCGCTCGGCATGACACTTTGATTTTGAAAATGGAAGGTGGAATAAGCGGCGATTCGAATAAGAGTAATGGGAAATTCCGAATCCTCTTCGAATCGCCGCTTATTCCTCCTATAAATTCCATAAAAGACATGTCATTCCGAGCGGAGCGAGGAATCCCATTGGATCAACACTAATCTAAAATTATTGCAACAATCTTCTCATATACTTCACCACCTCTTCCGGTTTATCCGCCTGTATCCAATGCCCGGCGCCTGGAATTTCTATGATTTCGGCTGCAGGAAAAACTTTCAGTATATCTTTATAATCATTTTCGGGAATGTATTCAGAATCACCACCTTTTAAAAAAATAATCGGGAACCCGGTGATCTGTTTGTTGTAATCCAACGGCCGTTCAACACCTTCCATTATTTTTTCAAGGTTCTTTGATAATGATTTGGCATTAATTTTCCATCCGAAAGTATTTTCCGAAGTTCTTTCCAGATTTTTAAGAATCAGGCCTCTTTCTTTCTCTGATGGTATTTTTACTGATAACATCAATTCTGCATCCTTCCTGTTTCTAATCTTATGCAGATCAAGTGACAAAACAGCGTTAAGAATTTGCGAATGTTGAGTATGAATTGAATTTTGAGTACTCTCAGTTGTAAAAGGAGAAACATCAGCGATCAACAGACCATTCAGCATTTCGGGCCATTTAAGCGCAAACGAGATCGCGGTTTTTCCTCCCATGCTGTGTCCGGCAAGAAAAAATTTCTTAATAGACAGGTCACTGACAAGCTCAAAAAGATCATCCCTCATCGAGTTATAATCGTGTATCTCGCTGTGTGGTGACCCGCCATGATTCCGCTGATCGGGCAGAATTACCGTAAAACTGTCGCTCAGAGTCCGTGCAATTGTAACCCAATTGTCAGATGATCCGTATAGTCCATGAAGAATTATAAGAGGAGGTCCGTTCCCGTATATCCGGTGAAAAAGTTTCATTATCAGATTATCAGGCTAGTTGTCGCTTGTACATTTGAATAGTATTTTCAAGCCCGAGATAAAGAGCATCCGAAATTAGCGCATGGCCTATTGAAACTTCGTCTATCCAGGGAATATTCTGATGAAAATACCTTAGATTTTCCAGACTGAGGTCATGACCTGCGTTCAATCCCATTCCTGATTTCCGTGCAAGTTCAGCGGCTCTGATAAAAGGTTCAATAGCTTCGATGGCATTTTGGTTAAACCTTGAAGCATACGGTTCCGTATACAATTCTATCCGGTCAGTTCCTGTCAAAACTGCATTATCGATATTTACAGGGTTAGTATCTACGAAAAGCGATGTTCTGATGCCTTTTTCCCTGAATGCCGAAACAATATCTGACAGAAAATCTCTGTTCTTTAGCGTATCCCAGCCAGCGTTAGATGTGATCGCGTCATGAGGATCAGGTACTAAAGTTACCTGGTCAGGTAGAACTGCTAAAACAAGAGCAATGAATTCTTTTGATGGATAACCTTCAATGTTAAACTCAGTCGTTATTATTGTTTTGATTTCAAGAACATCATTATATCTGATGTGCCGCTCATCAGGACGCGGATGAACAGTTATCCCGTCTGCCCCGAAAAGCTGGCAATTTATTGCTGCAGTGAGGACATTTGGAACATTTCCTCCTCTTGCATTCCTAAGAGTTGCAATCTTGTTAATATTTACGCTTAACTTTGTCATTTTATTATTTGGAATTTGTTACTGTATTGTGAATGTAAAACAAAAGTACAATAACTGCATTTTTTTTTACTATATTTAGTTGAAAATAAAAGGTTAAATGGTTGCCAAAGATTTAATATCAGAAGTTATTCCGTCACTCAAAACATCCGACCTGGGTCAGACAGCTTTGAACTGGATGGAGATATTCAGGGTTTCGCATTTGCCGATTGTCAATAACCAGGATTTCCTTGGTCTTATTTCGGATTCTGATATCTATGATATGAATCAGCCTGAAGAGCCTATTGGCAATCATTCTTTGAAATTATTCAAACCATACGTTGATGCTGAACAGCATATTTTTGAAGTTATTGGTCTTGCTTCACGCTTGAAACTTTCAATTGTTCCGGTACTCGACAGTAATAATCATTTCCTCGGAGTAATTACCACAAGCGATCTCATAAGACATATTGCAGGTATCTCGGCTATTGATCAGCCTGGTGGAATAATTGTTCTTGAATTAGTTTCAAGAGATTATTCTCTTTCACAGATTGCCCAGATTGTTGAAGGCAATAATGTTAAAGTCCTCAGTATGTATATCACTTCTCCGCCGGATTCAACAAAGCTTGAGGTCACTCTGAAAGTAAATACCGGTGATTTAACCTCGGTTATCAGAACCTTCGAGCGGTATAATTATGAAGTAAAGACATGGGTTTCAGATAATGATTCAATGGACCGCTTCTACAATGAAAGATTTGACATGCTGATGAAATATCTTAATATCTGAAATATGCTTCAAAGAGTTGCGATCTATTTCAAGGATAACAATGCAAAGACTCTGGATAGCGTCAGCAGACTTGTCGATGAATTTCATAATAGGGGAATTAAGATCCGTATCCATCAGAAATTATTAACCCCTGTTTCCGGAACAGTATGGAATATTATTGAAAAAGCCGGAAAGCTTTCGTTCACAACGGAATTGCCCGATCTTGTTCTGAGTGTTGGAGGAGACGGAACTTTTCTCGAAACTGTTCTTAATGTGAAAGATACAGGCATCCCGATAGCGGGTGTTAATACGGGAAGAATGGGATTCCTTGCAAATATTTCGGCTGATGAAATAGAAAGATCAGTTGAGATGCTCTGTAAAAATGAATACGAAATTGTGGAGAGGTGTCTTCTGGAAGTTACAAAGCCTTCAGGCTTATTTAAAGAAAGCTCCTCGCTTGCTTTGAATGAGGTAACAATACAGAAAGCTGATCTAAGCATGATTACTATTAACGTGTTTCTTAATGAAATACATTTAAATACCTACTGGGCTGATGGTTTGATTGTTTCCACGGCTACCGGTTCTACAGCCTATAACCTGAGTGTGGGAGGACCGATACTTTCACCTGGTGATGAGAGTATCATTATTTCGCCTATAGCTCCTCACAACCTGACTATCAGGCCAATTATACTTTCAGGTGAAGGAAAAATCAGAATGGTGATTGAAGGAAGGAGCAATGAATACCTTGCTACCTGTGACTTCCGTTCAAAGAGACTTCCTTTCAGCGAAGAAGTTCATATTGTCAGATCGGAAGTAAAAATTAAAACCGTTATGTTAAATGGGAGGGACTTCTATAGTACTTTAAGAAGTAAACTGATGTGGGGTGCTGATTATAGAAATTGACCTTTGTGTAATCTATTCAATGTGAGATTAGAACCTATTTCATTTTATTTATGTTGTATACTTTATCTCAATAAGATTGATTATTATATTTGCCATTACATAAAACAGAACTATTTATGAAAAGGTCCTTTCTAACCTTATTACTTCTGTGTTTCTTAATTGCCCTGGCCGATGCTCAGATCTGGAAAGAAAAAAGATACGAAGCCTCATTGGGTTTAGGACCTTCATTTTTTTTTGGAGATATAGGAGGATATTCCAAAGGAGTGAATGTGCTGGGAATCAAGAATATTGCCTTGAATCAAACGAGATTCAATGTAAATGTCAGTGCAAAATACAAGATTCTTAAGGATCTTAATGTAAGATTAAGTGTTACTACAGGGCTATTCCATGCAACAGATAGCCGAGGTTCTAATCAAGGCAGATTATATTCTTCTGCCACTCAGTTTATCGAACCGGCCCTGATTGGTGAATACTATTTCATAAAAAACAAGGTGGAGGACAGCTATCTTTTCAGCAAAGGTTATCAGCCGTGGCTGGACGGTTTATTTAGATCTCTCGACTTTTACATATTCACAGGAATAGGAGGATGCAAATATACCGTCAATGGAAATAGTGCGCTTGAGGCAGCAGGAATGAATCCGGGTGGATTTGCTGCAGTTATTCCCGGCGGAGTTGGTACCACGCTTATATATTCAGACAATTTTAATTTTGGATTAGAATTATCTGGCAGATATGTATTTTCTGATAATCTTGATGGCTATACTTCACAATATTCCAGCTCAAATGACGTTTATTATTTTTTCAATTTCACTATTACTTATAAGCTGAAGACCGGTCCAAACGGATTGCCATCCTTCAGACGATAAAGAGCTGGTTCAGTTTTGATGAAAAAAATATACTGGTTATTGCTATTCTTAATCCTGTCACTCTCCTTATCAGGTCAGAGAAATGCTGATTATGGTATTATGGGAGGAGTGTCGTCTTATATCGGAGATATAAATCCAGATAGACTTTTATATTCCCCACTGCCAGCAGGAGGGATTTTTTACAGGTATAATTTGAATCCACGACAGGCGATTAGGGCAGATCTCCTTATGGGCGGCTTAAGAGCAAATGACCTTGATTTTAACAATAGTTTTCAAAAAGCACGGGCAGCTTCCTTTTCAGGATTTGTTGGAGAATTGGCTCTTCAGTTTGAATTCAATTTTTTCCCCTACACAACTGATGGAAAACAATGGGACTATACGCCGTATTTCGCTGCAGGAGGCGGAATTGCGTATGTCGGTAATACTTCTGCATTCATTCCTGTTATTCCTTTTTCCTTCGGTTTTAAAGTTAATATTTATAAAAATATCGGTTTGGAAGCTGAATATGGCTTTCGTAAAACTTTTTATGATAACTTTGACGGCTTAACAGATTTAGTTGCCCCGTCAGATCATTCATGGGTACATAACAATGACTGGTATACTTTCACAGGATTAGCAGTTACGTGGAAAATCTATAATAAATTAGCCGGTTGTCCTGCTTATGGAGAAGTGGAATCTAAAAGGAAACGGTAAGTATTATGCAGTTAAAGAAAGAAATAGATTACAATAGATTGCCTTCTCATGTGGCAATTATTATGGATGGAAACGGAAGATGGGCACGGCAGAGGGGTCTTGAGAGAGTTTTTGGCCATCAGCAGGGAGTAAATGCAGTAAGACAAATAATTGAAGCTGCTGCAGAACTTAAAATTGGGTTCCTTACGCTTTATGCATTCTCAACCGAAAACTGGGACAGACCCGATGAGGAGGTTTCAGCCTTGATGGGAATAATGATCAAGTCACTTACGAAAGAGACAGATACATTGCTTAAGAACAATATCCGTCTCAGAACAATCGGTGATATCGAGAGGCTTTCAGTTGAAGTGAGGGAAAGACTCTTTGAAACAATACGGCTGACTTCTGCGGGTACCGGACTCAACTCTAATAATTGCACTGAGTTATAGTTCGCGCTGGGAAATTAGCCATGGCTGCAAAAAAAATTTCAATTGATGCAAAAAATGGAATCATTGATCCTGAGTTAATTTCGGAACATGATTTTGAAAAATATCTCACAACAAATGGTATTCCTGATCCTGAACTAATGATCAGAACAAGTGGAGAGTTACGGATAAGCAATTTTCTTTTATGGCAGGCAGCATATGCAGAATTTTATTTTATTGAAAAACTTTGGCCTGATTTTGGTAAGGATGATTTCTATATTGCTATAATTGACTTCCAGAAAAGAGAAAGAAGATTCGGAAAAACGAGTGAACAAGTATCGGAAAAATGATAAAATAATGGTGATTAAAAAACTTAGAAGAACTTTTATAGCAATATTTCTTGCCTTGTTGAGCCTTTCACTGAATGCGCAGGAAAAACAGAAGATCATCGATTACATGTCGTCTGACGATTACATAGTCGGAGGCGTAACAATTACCGGAGTCAGGTTTCTTGATGCCAACGCTTTGATCGGGATCTCTGGTCTTCGTGTCGGAGAAGAGGTCACTGTTCCGGGTGATGCTATTACTACTGCAGAGCAGAAACTATGGCAACAGGGGTTATTTTCTGATGTAAGGATTTCAATAACAAAAATTCAGGCAGATACTGTATTCCTGGATATTAATTTACTGGAAAGGCCAAGAATATCATCTGTTAAACTTAACGGGTTAAAGAACTCGGAAAAAACAGATCTTAACAAGAAAATAAACCTTCCGATCGGCTCCCAGGTAACTGCATACCTTCTGAATACAGCTCAGAAGATTATCAAAGATCATTTTGTTGAAAAAGGATTCCTGAATACCGAAGTCACATTTGTTCAGAAAGATGACCCTGATCAACCAAATAATGTAATTCTAAGCATAAATGTCGATAAAAAGGAAAAAGTAAAAATCGGCAAAATTGATTTTGTTGGCAATGAATACTTCAAAGAATCGAAACTGCGCGCTAAATTAAAATCAACAAAAGTCAAAAACCTGAATTTTTTCAGGGCATCAAAATTTATTAAAGACAAATTCGCAGAAGATAAAGTCAAGCTCGCTACTTTTTATAACGACAATGGATTCAAGGATTTTACAATATTGTCTGACTCGCTTTATACTATTTCGGAAAACCGTGTTGGTCTCAAAATTAAAATTGATGAAGGGAAACAGTATTTTCTTCGGAATGTTGATTGGGTTGGGAACAGCGTGTATAAAAAAGAAGATTTAGCAAGAACTTTCAATGTAAAAAAAGGCGCCGTCTATAATCAGTCGCTTATAGAAGACAGGTTGAA
Source organism: uncultured Bacteroidales bacterium (assembly GCA_963734885.1). Lineage (GTDB taxonomy): Bacteria > Bacteroidota > Bacteroidia > Bacteroidales > VadinHA17 > LD21. The sequence goes on from CAVTIJ010000001.1 coordinate 399,881, forward strand.
CGGATCTGCCGGCGCCCAGGATGCTGTAAGCAATTTATACCAGGATTATGGCTATCTGTTTTCACGTCTGACACCGGTTGAAGCAAAAATTGATCACGATTCAATTGACCTTGAAATAAGAATATACGAAGGAGACCAGGCTTACCTGAATAACGTTCTTATCTCAGGTAATACCAGGACAAATGAACATATAGCCCGACGCGAACTTTATACGCTGCCGGGAGATTTGTTCAGCAAAACAAAAATCATAAGGTCTATCAGACAGCTGGGAGTTCTTGGACATTTCGATCCTGAGAAAATCAATCCTACGCCTCTTCCTGATATAACAAATGGTACAGTGGATCTTTTGTACAAACTTGAAGAAAAAGCAAATGATCAGTTTGAAGTTTCCGGTGGCTGGGGAGCCGGAATGCTTGTAGGTACTGTTGGGGTACGATTTAATAACTTTGCGATGCGGAATTTCTTTAAGCTTAAAGAATGGCATCCATATCCTTCCGGGGATGGGCAGTCAATAAGCTTAAGAGCACAATCAAATGGACGAATCTATTCTTCATATAACATTTCATTTGTTGAACCCTGGCTGGGCGGAAAGAATCCAAACACTTTCTCGGTAAGTCTTTACCGGTCAATTATGACGAATGGGAAAAAAGTTGGTGAAGACGGACGGCAGTCTATGATCATTGATGGTGCTTCAGTTGGAATAGGAAAAAGGCTTGCATGGCCTGATGACTACTTCTCATTATATGGTGAGTTAAATTATCAGCGTTATAGTTTGAATAACTACACAGTTTATGCTTTTCTTTTTGATAATGGTAATTCAAATTTGTTTAGCTTAACTACAAGGTTGCAAAGGTTTTCAACAGGGCCCAACCTGATCTATCCTGAAACAGGTTCATCATTCACTCTTTCGCTGCAGGCAACACCACCTTACTCTCTTATAAGCGGAAAGAATATGGTTGGTGTTTCTGACCAGGAAAAATACAGATGGATTGAATTCCACAAATGGACTTTTAAAGCCGATTACTATTATCCGTTATCGAAGAACCAGAAACTGGTTCTTAATACCAGGTTTAATTTTGGATATCTTGGGTATTATAATAAAGATATCGGCCCGTCTCCATTTGAGAATTTCTCAGTTGGAGGAGATGGCATGACAGGTTATAGCTTCTATGGTCGTGAAATGATAAAATTAAGAGGATATGGATCAGGAAGCAATGGCGTTGGGGCATTAACTCCTGTCGATCCAATCAAGGGGGCGCCTTCAGGGAACGTATATTCAAAACTGACAGTTGAATTGCGGTATCCGGTTTCTCTTAACCCACAGGCCACAATCTATTTGCTAACTTTCCTCGAAGCAGGTAAAGCATGGTACCAGCTTAAGGATTATAATCCTTTTAAAATGAACCGGTCGGCTGGTATAGGTTTGAGAGCAAATCTTCCCATGTTCGGGTTGCTGGGCGTCGATTGGGGATATGGATTTGATCCTGTTAATACATCACTATATCCGAATGCAAATCACTCACAGTTCCAGTTTACAATAGGTCAAGAGTTTTAATATAAATTTTTACGGTTATGAAGAAAATTGGTGTACTATTTGGATTAATAATTCTGACTTCTGCAATGGCATCAGCTCAGAAATATGCTTTTGTCGATTCTGAATATATACGCAAAAACATCCCGGCGTTCACCACTGCCCAGGATCAACTTGACAAACTCTCAAAACAATGGGAAAAAGAGGTTGCTGACGGATATGCTGTTGTTGAACAAATGTATAAATCATATCAGAACGAATCCGTTCTTCTTTCCCAGGAAATGAAGACCAAACGTGAAGAAGCCATTATTGCCAAGGAAAAGGAAATGAAAGAACTTCAAAACAAATATTTTGGAGTTGAAGGAGATCTTTTTAAGAAAAGAGAAGAACTTGTAAAACCTATCCAGGATGAAATTCTAAAAGCAATAAAAGAGATTGCTGTTGATGGTAGTTATGCTGTTATTTTCGACACCGCATCAGGAGGAAATATCTTATTCGCCAATCCGAAATTTGACATCAGCGATCAGGTTCTTGAAAAATTAGGTTATAAAAATTAATTAATTACTTTTGCTAAATCTTTAATAAAATTATTTAAAATGAAAAGAATCATTAGTATAGCGGTGTTAATAGTCGTCATTGCTTTTGCGGGGAAAAATGCAATGGCTCAGAGTTTTAAGTTCGGTCATATTAATAGCGATGAACTTATACAGTCAATGCCGGAATACGACTCAGCCACCGTTAAACTTGAAAAATTCCGTAAGGAACTTGTCAATGCCCTTGAATTAATGGGAGTCGAATTGAACAATAAAAATGAGGCATATCAGAAAGATGCCAAGAACCTGAGCGATATCGTTAAACAAACTAAAGAACAGGAACTGGTTGATATGCAAAAAAGAATTCAGGATTTTCAGAACAACGCTCAAACGCAGCTTCAGAATAAGCAGACAGAAGTATTTCAGCCTATCTATGCTAAGGTTGACAAAGCAATAAAAGATGTTGGTAAGGAAAATGGCTTTTTATATGTTTTCGATGTGGCAAAAGGAGCTCTTCTCTATTTTGACGAATCAAAAAGTATTAATGTGATGCCGCTTGTTAAGACGAAGCTTGGATTAAAGTAATTTCTGAATAAAAATACAATTGACCATCCTCCAGCAGGCGGATGGTCATTTTTTTATAAATATATTTTGCTGTGAAAGAACAACCAATTGGAATCTTCGATTCAGGTGTAGGAGGATTAACAGTAGCTCATGCAATCAAACAGATTTTGCCCGGAGAAAGTCTTATATATTTCGGAGATACCGCGCACCTTCCTTACGGTGACAAATCTGCAGAATCAATTCGAAATTACTCTCAGCGTATAACTGAATTCCTGCTGGAACACGATTCAAAAGTCATTGTAATTGCTTGCAATTCTGCATCTGCATCTGCTTTTGAATCACTTAAAGAAAAATTTAGCGATAAAACTATTTTAATAGATGTTATTGATCCTGTTGTTGAATATTTAAGCACAAGAAACTTTAATAAAATAGGCGTTATCGGCACAAAAAGAACAATCAGCTCAGGCACATACGAACTGAAGATCAAAGAAAAATCTTCCTCTGTCAAAGTTATATCAATGGCTACCCCGTTGCTTGTCCCGATGATTGAGGAGGGATTTATTTTTGATGATATCAGCAACGCAATTATAAGGACATATTTGTCGAATGAATCACTCGGAGGAATTCAGGCTTTAATCCTTGGTTGCACTCACTATCCGATAATAAAAAATCAGATAAGCAAATTTTTTAATTTTAACGTTGAAGTGGTTGATTCAGCCCGGATTGTATCGATGATCCTGAGACAAACTCTCGAAAAAAACAATCTTCTTAATGATTCAGGAAATGTTAAAGATCAGTTCTTCATTTCTGATTACACTACTTATTTTGAAAAGATTGCAAGAATGTTCTTCGAGGGTGAGATCAACCTGAAGAAGGCGGATATCTGGGGCTGACAGAAGCCCTATACATATAAAATGAGTTGATCTGATTCCAATTTATTCTACTGTCATTGCGAGGAGCTTGCGACGAAGCAATCCTCTTAATTAGCCAGAATTAATATGATTGGATATTGGTTATCCTGAAAATTGCTTCGCTGCGCTCGCAATGACCTTTATTTTAACGAGGATTTTGAGGTTAATCACTAAATGGAATAGGTAGCGACAAACATGATCAATATCATACTCAAAACTCTTTTTTTATATGAATTTCAATGTTTAAAAGTTAATTTTGTGCATTATCAGAAGTTTATTAGCCCATTTTAGGGGTTAAAATGAAATAAAAAATAGATTATGGTTAAAAAATCTGGAGTTATTGAACGGGAAGAAGTGGTTATCCGTTTTTCAGGAGACTCGGGTGACGGTATGCAGCTTACAGGAACCCTTTTCTCTGATACAGCCGCACTGTTCGGTAATGATTTAACAACATTTCCTGACTATCCTGCCGAGATCAGAGCACCTCAGGGAACTGTTGGAGGCGTATCAGGTTTTCAGGTACATCTTGGTCATTCAGAGATTAATACACCGGGGGATTACTCCGACGTTCTGGTTGCGATGAATCCTGCAGCTCTCAAAGCAAATGCAAAATGGATAAAACCCGGAGGTACTATTATTTATGATGAAGGAAATTTTACAGAAAAAAATATTGAGAAAGCCGGCTATCTGAAAGATCCTGTTTCTGAAGAAAAGCTTGAGAGTTATAATGTTATTGCTGCTCCAATATCCTCAATGGTAAAAGAGGCACTTAAAGACTTTGGACTCGATCCAAAATCAGTTTTGAAAACCAAGAACATGTTTGCATTGGGAATGGTTTACTGGCTTTTTGATCGTCAGCTAAAATATACCGAAGATTATTTTGAAAAGAAATTTAAAAATAAACCGGGCATGGCTGAAGCCAATAAAGTGGCTTTAAGAGCTGGTTACTATTACGCTGAAACAATTGAAGCTCTGACCCCGACATATAAAATTCTTCCAGCCCAGATTGCAAAAGGTGTCTACCGGAATATTAACGGAAATTCCGCAACTGCATGGGGTTTTCTGGCTGCTGCTGAAAAGGCCGGTCTTGAACTTTTTATAGGATCATATCCAATCACTCCTGCAACAGGAATTCTGGAGGAACTCGCAGCACGCAAGGATATGGGTGTTAAAAGTTTTCAGGCTGAGGATGAAATTGCAGGTATCTGTACATCTCTTGGTGCAAGTTTTGCAGGAGATCTGGCTGTTACATCAACCTCGGGACCCGGACTGGCGCTTAAATCAGAAGCAATCGGTCTGGCAGTTATGGCTGAGCTTCCTATTGTGATAGTAAATGTTCAGAGAGGCGGTCCGTCAACAGGACTTCCGACAAAAACTGAGCAGGCGGATCTGATGCAGGCGCTTTATGGCCGCAATGGTGAATGCCCTGTTGTTGTTATAGCATCAAGTACACCTTCAAATTGTTTTCATTATGCTTTTGAAGCAGCAAGAATTGCACTGGAACATATGACTCCGGTTTTACTTCTTTCTGACAGCTACCTTGCAAATGGTACAGAACCATGGCGCGTACCTGCAATGAAAGATCTGCCAAAGATTGAACCTCCATTTGCCGATCGTTCTGAAACTCCTTTCTTGCCTTATAAACGCGATGATAACAAACTTACCAGGCAGTGGGCTGTCCCGGGAATAGCCGGTCTTGAGCACAGAATCGGTGGTCTTGAGAAGACGATTAAAGGAACAGTTTCGTATGTTCCTGAAAATCACGAAGAAATGGTAAAACTTAGGGCTGAAAAAGTTGCACGCGTGGTTCACGAAATACCCAGTCTTGAAGTCTATGGAGCTAAATCAGGTGATCTGCTGGTTGTCGGTTGGGGTGGATCATATGGATATCTGATTACTGCTGTACGAGAAATGCAGGACGAAGGACATAAAGTAAGTCTGGTAAATTTCAATTACATAAATCCATTGCCCTGGAACGTGAAAGCAGTATTCAGCAAATTCAAAAAAATTGTTGTCTGTGAATTAAATATGGGTCAGTTCGCTGATTATTTGCGTATGAAGCATCAGGAGTTTACCTATGAGCAATTAAATAAGATTCAGGGACTTCCTTTTACTGTTAATGACATTAAGGAAAAATGCATCAAATTACTGGAGGATAAATAATATGGCTGATACAAAAGTTTATAATTATACGCCGAAGGATTTTAAGAGCGATCAGGAAGTCAGATGGTGCCCTGGCTGCGGTGATCATGCAGTCCTGAGTTCCGTTCAAAAAGCGCTTGCTGAACTTGATATACCAAAAGAAAAATTTGCTTTTATATCTGGGATCGGTTGTTCTTCACGTTTTCCATATTATATGAATACTTATGGTTTTCATAGTATCCATGGACGTGCAACTGCAATTGCATCAGGCGTTAAAACTGCAAATCCCGAATTACAGGTATGGCAGATAACCGGAGACGGCGATGCTCTAGCCATTGGTGGCAATCACTTTATTCATGCAATCAGACGGAACATTGATATAAACATCATACTATTTAATAATGAGATTTACGGTCTTACAAAAGGTCAGTATTCTCCCACATCTAATAAAGGTCTTGTTACTAAAACATCGCCGTTTGGCACAGTGGAAGAACCCTTTTCAGTCGGAGAACTTGTGATAGGAGCGAAGGGTAAATTTTTCGCACGTACGATCGACACAAATGTTAACCTGTCGACTCAGATCTATATGGAAGCTGCAAAGCATAAAGGAACTTCGGTAATAGAAGTTCTTCAGAACTGCGTTATTTTCAATGATGGTATTCACGACACCATAGCTGAAAAGGAAGTCCGCGACGACAGGACCTTGATCCTTAAGCATGGTCAGCCAATGATTTTCGGTAAGAATAACGACAGGGGTATAATTCTCGAAGGTTGCCGGAAGCTGAAAGCCGTTAAGATCGGTGAAAATGGAATTACGGAAAATAATATACTCGTTCATGATGCAAATGAGCCTAATCCGGGCATTCAGTACATGCTTGCCAACATGAAATATCCTGAATACCCGGTGGCTCTTGGAGTCATCCGGTCAGTCGAAGGACCAACATATGAAATGGCAGTGAAGGAGCAGATTGAAGGAGTTAAAAAGACCTCCAGGATAAAATGCATGGATGACCTGCTGAAAAGCGGCAACACCTGGTCTGTTTGATTTTAACCACAAAGGACACAAAGCAGGCACAAAGAGCACAAAGGTTTTATCCTTTGTGACCTTCGTGCAACCCTTTGTGACCTTTGTGGTTAATGGATCTCAACTAAGTTTACACTCCCTTCTGAATACGCCATAATCTGAAACTATTTTAGTAAATTTGATGCCTGTTTCAAACAGCTATCCTTCTATGGATGAAATGAATCAAAATAGTCCGGAATATAACCGCTTGCTCCATGATCAACGGGAACGGTTAAAAGAACTGGCATGCATCAACCGGACCACCTCAATTCTGAAAGAGTTCAAACCGCTTGAAGAATCCCTGCAGCAAATAGTGCTTCTTCTTCCCGCAGCATGGCAATATCCTGAGTACACAGTGGCGCGAATCAGGTTTATGGGAAAGGTTTTTGAGACAGTTGATTTCAGGGAAACGAGCTGGAAAATGATTCAGGAATTCACAACTATAGATAATGAAAAAGGGACAATTGAAATCTACTATACAACTGAATTCAATAACGAAAACGAAGGACCATTTCTTAAGGAAGAACGCGACCTGATCCAGAATATAGCAAGTCTTCTGACAGGGTATATAAATAGTTATAAAGCGAGGGACATAATCAGATTATCCCAGCTTTCTCAAAAGGAAGAAGAAGATATTAAGGATGTCTCAAGCAGAAAGCTTCTTCAGAAATTTCTTGACCGTCATAATGCTGAAAGAGACGTCTTTCACGATCTTCAGCCATTCAAAGTAAAAGAGATTCTTCTTGTTGCAAATCTCTATGATGCATATTCAATTGAAGGCGAAGGACGGTTTTCCGATCACATGCTTGGAGAATATTACCAGCTGAGCCTGACTTCTATTCCAAGGGTGACAGGAGTTTCCGGAGAGGATGAAGCATTTGCAAGGCTGAAGGCACGGCATTACGACATGATCATAATAATGATCGGCGTTGATAAAGAGATTCCGATGATTCTCTGCAAAAAGATCAAGGATAAATATCCTTACATACCTACCTTCCTTCTTCTTAATAACCCTGCCGATGTAACCTTTGTGAAAAAACAGAAATTTACTGGAATACCTTTCGATAACTATTTTGTCTGGACCGGGGAATCAAAAGTTTTCTTCGCAATGGTTAAACTTCTCGAAGACAAGGTAAATGTTGAAAATGATACCAAAAAGGGTCTGACCAGGGTAATACTTCTGATTGAAGACTCAGCAGGTTACTATTCAAGTTATTTGCCGATGCTTTATACCCTGGTAATGGAGCAGACCAGAAATCTTATCGAGGATGTATCAACAGATGAGTTGTATAAAGTGCTAAAACTCAGGGCACGGCCAAAAATTCTTCTTGCTTCCAATTATGAAGATTCAATAAACATTTACAATAAATATAAGGATAGTCTGCTATGCGTCATTTCAGATATGAGATTTCCCAAGAATGGCGTAATGCATGATATTGCCGGGTTCGAGATTATCAAATATTTTAAAAAAGATTTGCCTAACCTTCCTACCGTGCTTCAGTCATCTGACCCTGAGAATGCAAAGTACGCTCACTCGCTGAAATCAAATTTTATAAATAAAAACTCCGAGAGCCTTCTTCAGGATCTCAAGTCATTTATCAATTATTACCTGGGATTCGGGCATTTTGTTTACCGTGATACAAAAGGACGCCAGATTGCTGTTGCAAAATCAATGAAGGAATTCGAGGCATATCTTCAGACTGTACCTGAAGATTCTCTTGTCTACCATTCAATGAAAAATCATTTCTCACTCTGGTTGATGGCAAGGGGAGAAGTGAAGATTGCAAAAATGATAAATCCGATCGGAGTATCTGATTTCAACAGTCTAAAGGAGCTCAGGGAATTCCTTATCGATATTATCAGGAAACGACGGAGGGAGATGAACAAGGGCAAGGTTGTGAATTTTGAAGAATCTGCTGTTATTGATGAGACAAACATAGTAAGCCTCGCGGGTGGATCCCTGGGGGGAAAAGGACGTGGCCTCGCTTTTGTCAATACTCTCATTTATAGCTTTGAACTTGGACGGTTACTTCCGGGAATAAATATCAAAACACCTGTAACTGCAATAATCGGGACAGATGAATTTGATATGTTCATGGAGCGTAATCATTTGTGGGACAAAGTTAAATCAGAGAAGGATTATGGCGTTCTACAGAAGTATTTCCTTGAAGGAAGCCTAAGCTATACACTTGAAAAAGAACTAAGGATTTTCATCCGGCTTATTAATAAGCCATTGGCGGTCCGTTCATCCAGTTTGTTCGAAGATTCAATGAGCCAACCCTTCTCCGGTATTTTCGGCACTTATCTTCTTCCTAATAACCATCCGGAACCTGAGATACGCCTTAAACAATTGTCTGAAGCCATCAAGCTGGTCTTCTCTTCTATCTACTCGAAAAATTCGCGGACCTATTTTGAAGCAATCAATTATAAGGTAGAGCAGGAAAAAATGGCAGTGGTCATTCAGGAGGTTGTAGGGAACCGTTTTGAAGATGCATTTTATCCGCACATCAGCGGGACTGCTCAATCATTTAATTTTTATCCTGTTTCGCACATGAAACCCCAGGATGGATTTGCTGTCATGGCCGTTGGGTTGGGACACTATGTGGTCGAAGGAGAAAGAGCATTCCGGTTCTCACCTGCCTATCCTTCACTTGATATAATCTCACATAAAGATCTTTACAAAAATTCACAGGTAACGTTCTACGCCGTCGATATGGCAAAGAAAGAACTAAATCTTCTTGAAGGTGAGAATGCGGGACTTGTTATGCTTGACATATCTGATGCTGAAAGGCATGGCACACTCAAACATTCTGCCTCTGTACTGTATATAGACAATGATGCGATTATACCAGGTCTCGATGCCATAGGTCCCCGTGTAATAAACTTTGCAAATATTCTGAAGTACGATTATATCCCCCTTGCATCCAGCCTCAGGGTTGTTCTTGATGTGGTAACTGAGGCCTTTGGTACTCCTGTTGAGATTGAATTTGCTGTTGATCTGACAAAAGATAAGGATGGGCTTGCTTCATTCTACCTGTTGCAAATAAAGCCTCTTGTTGGCAATGGTGCCGGATACTCAATTGATACTGAAAGCATTAATAATGATGACACAATTCTCATGACAAAAAGGAGCATGGGGAATGGAATAGTTGACGATATTGTCGATTTCATATATCTTATACCTGAAAAATTCAATAATAAACTAACCGATAAAATGGCGGAAGAAATTGATGCTATGAATGAGAAAATGCTTCAGGAAAACCGCAAATATGTTCTTTTGGGTCCCGGAAGGTGGGGAACACGTGACCATTTCCTGGGTATACCTGTAGTCTGGCCCCAGATTTCAAATGCCAAAATAATAGTTGAAGTCGGACTTCCCGATTTTCACGTTGATGCCTCACTTGGTTCTCATTTCTTCCATAACGTTACTTCGATGAATGTCGGATATTTTTCAATTAACCACGAATCAAATGACGGAACAATTTTCTGGGATAAGCTCAAGGATCAGAAAATTATTGAAGATGGTAAATTTTTCAGGCATATCAGGTTCAAAAAACCGCTTTTAATCCGCATGGACGGGAAAAAAGGTATCGCTGTTATCTCATTGAATAATTAATTAAAGCACTATGAACATTATTGAGGGAATTCTTGATCTGCAGCAGTACGATTTTACCGATACCTCTTTCGATCTCCTGATGCAGCGAAGAATTCATCGGGTTCTTGTGATATGCAGTAATTATGATAATTACATGCTCGAAGAGGATGGAAGGATTGATGAACAGATTTTCAATGAATATGCCTCCTTAAACCTTCGATACCCTCCAACATTTGTTCAGACCGACAATGCTGAGGATGCTTTCAAAATACTCGAGGAAGGAAATGTTGATCTTGTAATTTCAATGTTGAGCCTTAAGGGTACTGATGTTTTTGCTCTTGCGAAAAAAATCAAAACTAAGTATGAGAATGTACCAATTGTGGTACTTACATATTTTTCGAGGGAAGTATCTCTGAGGCTTGAAGGTGAGGACCTGAGTGGTATTGATTATGTTTTTTGCTGGCTCGGCGATGCCTCTCTGATTCTGGCAATAATAAAGCTAATTGAAGACAAAATGAATGCTGATTACGATATTGAGCATATTGGCGTTCAGGCAATTATTCTGGTAGAAAACTCAATCAGGTATATCTCTTCATACCTTCCGAATATATACCGTATTGTGTTATTGCAATCGCTCGATTTTCAGCGTGAAGCGTTGAATGAGCATCAACGGATGCTCAAAATGCGTGGCAGGCCGAAAATATTGCTCGCCAATAATTACAATGATGCACTTGATCTGTACAAAAAATATAAATACAATGTGCTTGGTGTCATTTCAGATATAAGCTACAAGAGAGACAATGTTATGGATGAGAGCGCTGGCATCGAGCTCTGTAAAGCTGTTATGGCTGATGATGACAAAGTCCCTTTTCTTATCCAGTCTTCAAGTACCGCGCATAAACGAGCTGCTGAAGAACTTGGAGCCGGATTTATAAATAAGTACTCAAAATCATTGTCCCTTGAGCTGCGAAACTTTATAATTCAGTATCTGGCTTTCGGTCCCTTTGTTTTCAGGAATCCGGTAACACTCGAACCTATTGCAATTGCGACTGATCTACAGAGTCTTCAGCAGAAGCTTCTTACCATCCCTGACAATACTCTTGAATATCATGCCACCCGGAACCATTTTTCAAAATGGTTAAATGCCAGAGCTTTGTTTCCTGTTGCCCAAATGTTTAAATATATCAGGAAAGAGGATTTTGAAACAATGGACGAGATGAGGCGTTTTCTGTATGTGGCAATTTCGAGCTTCAGATTGGGAAAGGGCAGGGGAGTGATCGCGAAATTTGATAAGAGCAGCTTTGATGAATATCAGATATTTTCACGAATAGGTGAAGGATCAATCGGAGGGAAGGCACGAGGTCTTGCTTTCATTAACAGTATTATTAAAAATAATAAGCTGTTTAACAAATTTCCTGATGTTCTTATTACCATTCCCCGCACAGTCGTACTGAGTACCGATATTTTTGATGAATTCATGGATCAGAATAATCTGTATGGAATAGCATTGTCTGATTTGTCGGATGAAGAAATCCTTAACAGATTTATTAACGCAGAATTGCCCGGACATGTCTACCAGGATTTCTACGCCTTCCTTGAAGTTTCGAGAAACAATCCAATTGCTGTTCGTTCATCAAGTAAACTGGAAGATTCACATTATCAGCCGTTTGCCGGAATATATTCAACATACATGATCCCAAGGCTTCCTGATAACAAACAGATGGTGATGATGCTGTCGGATGCCATAAAAGAGGTGTACGCATCGGTTTATTTTAAGGCAAGCAAAGCATACATGACAGCAACAGCTAATGTTATTGATGAAGAAAAAATGGGAATAATTTTGCAGGAAGTGTGCGGCAGCAGGCATGGCGAAATATATTATCCCACAATATCAGGTGTGGCACGATCGATAAACTATTATCCTATTGGGTCGGAGAAGGCAGAAGACGGCATAGTTAATATTGCATTTGGTTTGGGGAAGCTTATCGTTGAGGGTGGAATGTCACTAAGATTTTCACCGAAATATCCAAAAAAAGTACTTCAGCTTTCATCTCCTGAAGCTGCTCTCAGAGATTCGCAAAAGGAGTTTTGCGCTCTCGACCTGAATGTAAATAGTTTTGTTCCTTCAACTGACGATGGAATCAATATACTTAAGATAGATATTAAGAATATTGAGAATGAAGCTGCATTGAAATATGTCGCTTCGACGTACGACAGGAATAATAATGTTTTGCGTGATGGGATAATTACTTCCGGGAAAAGGGTGATTACATTTTCAAACATACTTCAGCACAAAACATTCCCACTCGCTGAAATATTGACCACGCTTCTTGAAATCGGACAACAGGAAATGAATAATCCGATTGAAATTGAATTTGCTGCGAATCTTGAAACGCCTCCCGGCTCTCCCAAAATATTCAATTTTCTGCAGGTACGGCCTATAGTTCATACCGAGGAAGCTCATAACATAAATATTGATCATATAAGAAAAGAAGGTACAATAGTATTTTCTGATTCAGCGCTTGGTAATGGACTTTTCAAAGGGATAAATGATCTTGTTTATGTGAAACCTGAATCGTTTAATGCTGCAAATAATAAAAATGTAGCGGTTGAGATTGAAAAGATAAATGCTCAGTTTGTAAAAGAAGGGAAAGGTTATGTCCTGATCGGTCCGGGCAGGTGGGGCTCAACTGATCCCTGGCTTGGTATACCGGTAAAATGGCCTCAGATTTCGGCAGCAAGGATTATTATAGAATCAGGCCTGAAAAATTACAGGATAGATCCCAGTCAGGGCACTCATTTCTTTCAGAACCTCACTTCTTTCAGGGTAGGCTATTTTACAATAAATCCCTACATAAACGAAGGTTATTATGACGTTGATTATCTGAACAATCTGAATGTAATATACGAAGATGGATATATCAGACACGTAAGGTTTGACTCTCCTCTTGAAATAATGATAGACGGAAGAATTCACCGGGGAGTGATTCTGAAACCAGTGTAGGGAACGGTCTCGACCGTTTTTCCCTAAGCCATCAAATTCCAAAAGAAGCGCTCGATGTGGCTAGTTCCCGGTTCACTTTCTTAATCAATCCAGATAACACGCACCCCGGACCAACCTCTACAAACGATGTTGCACCTCCTGCGATCATATTAAGAATGCATTGTGTCCATCTGACAGGTGACGTGAGTTGCGATACCAGGTTAGATTTTATAATAAAGGGATCGGTTGAAGGCAGCGCAGTAACGTTTTGATAAACAGGACAGCAAGGTTTGCTAAATTTTGTGTTTTTAATAGCTTCTTCGAGTTCAATCCGTGCCGGTTCCATCAGTGGAGAGTGAAAAGCTCCCCCGACGGACAGTTTCAGAGCTCTTTTTGCCCCTTTACCCTGAAGGATGATAATCGCCTGATCAATACCTTCATTTGAACCTGAAATGACTACCTGACCGGGACTGTTATAATTTGCTGCAACAACTACTTCATTTATTGATTCACATACTTCCTCAATTATCTGATCATCCAAACCCAGGATTGCTGCCATTGTGGAGGGGGTTTTCTCACATGCTTTCTGCATTGCCATAGCTCTTTTTGATACCAGGATCAAACCGTCTTCGAAAGTAAGCGACTTATTTGCAACAAGAGCTGAAAATTCACCCAGGGAATGCCCGGCAACCATGTCAGGATTGAATGAATTTCCCAAGACTGCGGCCAACACTGTCGAATGAAGAAATATTGCCGGTTGAGTTACCCTGGTCTGTTTGAGATCTTCATCTGTTCCGGCAAACATTAAATCTGTTATCCGGAATCCTAGAAGGGAATTAGCACTTTCAAAAAGATCTTTTGCTTTTGAAGAATTATCATAAAGATCTTTCCCCATACCTACAAACTGGGCTCCCTGTCCGGGGAATACATATGCTTTCATATAGCTTGCTTTAGATTATCAATACCTTTTAAAACGGGAACAAAAATAGAAAAATAGTTTCAGAAAAAAATAATTTATCAGATTGCACAGGAGGAGCAGTTATCAGCGAAAATCTGCGAAATCTGCGGGAAAATCATCTTAATGAAGTTTTGATGCAATCAGATGCATAAATTCTTCACGGGTCTGGATATTTTCAAGAAAGATGCCTGTAAACGCGGAGGTTGTTGTTACAGAATTTTGTTTTTGAATACCCCTCATTTGCATACACAAATGTTGCGCCTCAATTACCACTGCAACACCCGAAGGTGCGAGACAGTCCTGGATGCAATCCCTGATCTGTGTTGTGAGTCTTTCCTGCACCTGCAATCTTCTGCTGAAAGCATCAACTACGCGCGCCAGTTTGCTTAATCCGGTAATATACCCGTCGGGGATATAAGCAATATGCGCTTTGCCGAAAAAGGGCAGCATATGATGTTCGCACATTGAATAGAGATCAATGTCTTTCACAAGGACCATTTGTTTATAATCTTCTTTAAACTTCGCTGAGTTAATGATATTACAAGGATTCTGCTGATAGCCGTTTGTAAGAAAAAAAAGAGATTTGGCTACTCTTGATGGTGTTCTTTTTAGCCCTTCACGCTCGGGGTCCTCTCCGATAAGTTTTAAAACATTATAGTAGATATCGGACAACTCATCCAGCTTTTCCTTATCCCAACTTTCAACCTTATTATATACATCAAGCAAAATGCCGGTACCATTATTTATTGATTCGATCTTTTTTGCCATAATATTCAATGGAATTATTTTCAGTTTCTTCAATTTTAACACAGTACAGACTTGCTCCTTCCTTCTCAATAACTGGATCAAGTTCATTCCAGATCGCAATTGCAAGATTTTCGGTCGTTGCAATCTTTCCTTTCATGAAATCAACTTCAAGATTAATGTTCTTGTGATCGATCTTATTAATTACAGTTTCAACGATAATTTGTTTAAGAATATTAATATTCATTATGAATCCGAGCTCCTCCGATGGTTCTCCCGCTATGGTTACCCATAAAATATAATTATGTCCATGCCAGTTGGGGTTAGAGCATTTTCCGAACATTTTTGAATTATCCTCGTCGGTCCATTCCTTCCTGAACATCCTGTGAGCGGCACAGAATCTCTCTCGTCGGGTCAGGTATATCATATATAGCTAAATTACAATGCAATATTAACCAATAAATTCGATCTTTAAAATTGATAAAAGCTATATTTTGAATCCGTTTGAGTTTGTGACTGAAGAAATTTTCTATATTTACCTGACCATCATTCTAACATAATGTCATTCAAAATATTGTATGTAACAGCAACGACTCTTGAAGCTGATACTCTTAAAAAAGCCATTGAAAAGACATCCGGAGCAAAAAACAGGTTCGAATTTTTTTCACTTGTTACCGGAGTAGGATCGATGGCAACTGCATGGGCTATGAAAGATTGGCTGGCAGTTAATGGGAAACCCGACCTGGCAATCAATGCCGGTATCGCAGGAAGTTACAGTGGGGAACTTAGTATTGGTGATGTAGTAATGCCTTTTTCAGATTGTTTTGCAGATGCCGGTATTGAAGACAACAAGAATTTTTTTACACTTTTTGAGGCCGGGTTTGCAGATGAAAACCAATTCCCATATAAGGATGGACTTTTACCGTCCGATCATCTGTATTTAAATAAGTTAAATGATATTATAAAACGTGTAAAAGCAATAACAGTAAATACTGCTACAGGATCTGAATCATCCAGAACCAGATGGATGAAAAAATTTAATCCCGACATTGAGACTATGGAAGGTGCAACTTTTTTCTATATTTGCACACTGGAAAAAATTCCTTTTTTGGCCATAAGGGCTATCTCGAACAAGGTTGAACCACGCGATAAAAAAAACTGGAACATTGCTCTCGCCCTTAACAATCTGTCAGAAAAGCTAGTAGATATACTTTTAACACTGGTGTGAATATATGAGATTGACTTTGGGTTTTTCGCCATGTCCGAATGATACGTTTATTTTTGATGCAATGGTGCATGGCAGGATTGATACGGAAGGACTGGAATTCGACTATTTTCTCACAGACGTTGAAGAATTAAACAAAAAAGCTTTGTCTTCCGATGTTGATATTACAAAGATCAGTTATCATGCCTATGCATATGTAGCGCAAAACTATCTGATCCTCGATGCAGGAAGTGCACTGGGGCACAGGAATGGGCCGCTTCTAATCAGCAAACGCGAATTAAATACTTCTGATCTTCCGGGTCTGAAAATAGCAATACCCGGGAAATACACTACTGCAAATCTGCTTTTTAGCATTGCCTGGCCGGAAGTTGTTAATAAACAGGTATACGTGTTTTCGCAAATAGAAGATGCAATACTTAAAGATGAAGTTGATGCCGGACTGATAATCCACGAGAACAGGTTCACATACTATAAAAGAGGCCTTCGTAAAATAGCGGATATGGGTGAATACTGGGAAAACCTTACAGGTCTCCCGATCCCATTGGGAGCAATTGTTGTCAGGAGAAGTATTCCTGAAGATGTTGCGCTGAAGGTAAACAGAGTTGTGAGAAGAAGCCTTGAGTACGCTTACAAAGATTCATTTGCGTCCTATGATTTTGTTTCCGGAAATGCCAGGGAAATGGATAGCACAGTGATGAATAATCACATCAAGTTATTTGTGAATGAATTTACACTGAATCTCGGATGCAGAGGCAGAGAGGCTATACTAGAGCTATTCAGGTGTGCAGGTGATAAAGGCGTAATCGCCAGGATTCCGGAAAAGATCTTTCTTACTTCCTTATAAATCCATGACGTTTAAAAATTGTAATTTTGAACATACATAATTGTTCATTGTTTTAGTCTTGAAAGTATTAATTCAAAACTTTAAATCATGGCATTTGAACTCCCAAAACTACCGTACAAGCTGAACGCTCTTGTTCCATACATTAGCGAAGAGACGCTTGATTATCACTATGGAAAACATCATCAGGCTTATGTTAATAACCTGAACGGGCTTATCCCGGGTACTGAATTTGAAAAGGCTGATCTTGAAATTATTATTAAGAAGGCCGAAGGCGGCATTTTTAATAATGCAGCACAGGTATGGAATCATACCTTTTATTTTGAATCATTTGCTCACGATGGCAGAAGACTGCCAAATGGCGACATCTCTGAAGCAATCAACGGTTCATTTGGTTCATTCGATTCATTCAAAGAACAGTTTAATAAAGCAGCTGCAACACTGTTCGGAGCAGGCTGGGCCTGGCTCGCAAAAAAAGATGATGGAACTCTGCAGATTGTTCAGGAATCAAATGCAGGAAATCCGCTTCGCAAAGGACTTAAGCCTCTGATAACCTGCGATGTTTGGGAACATGCTTATTATATCGATTACAGAAATAAACGTCCCGATTACATTAAATCATTTTGGGAAATTCTCGACTGGGACATTATTTCAAAACGATTTTAACGATCTTTAAATAAATAAAGATACTTTTAGGAGCGATTCCTTAAATGATCGAATAACAAATATCTATATAATGGACTTAAAGGAACTTGTACTGAAAAGCAGGTCGTATCGTCGTTTTGATGAATCTTATAAGATTGACGGCAAAACTCTCGAATCGTTTATTGAACTGGCAAGGTTGTCACCAACAGGCGCTAATAAACAACCTCTCAAGTTTCTTTATTTCAACACTCCCGAAGAGTGCACAAGGATCTTTCCCTACATAGCATGGGCAGGATATCTGACAGATTGGGCAGGACCGGAAAAAGGAGAAAGACCTTCGGCATATATTCTGATCGCAGGAGATAAATCAATTTCGGATCTGTTTGGTGTCGATCATGGTATAGCGGCTCAAAGTATAATGCTTGGAGCGGCGGAAGCCGGCTTAGGAGGTTGCATCATTGGTTCTATAAAGAGAACCGAATTAAGCAGTGAGCTTTCTCTTTCTGATAATTTCGATATACTTTTAATACTGGCGATCGGAAAACCAATTGAAAAGGTGATTCTGGAAGATATAAAAGACTCTAATGTAAAATATTGGAGAGATGATAATAAGAATCATCATGTTCCAAAAAGGAGCCTTAAGGAACTGATAATTAAGCTTAAATAGGGTAAATGTAAATGAAACGCATTTTACTGTTTGTAGTTTTGATTTATCTGACTGCTTCTACGGGTTTCTGTCAGCAGACGGGGAATAAAGGTTCAACAATTTTGTTTCATGGAATAATTATGGATGCCGGTACCCTGGCTCCTGTCTCTAATACGCAGATCCTGATCAATAATGCTTTTTCATATGTCAGCAACTCCGACGGAACATTCGGATTCTATGTGTACAGGGGTGATACGGTGAAATTTAAGCATCTGGGTTTCAAAACTACATTATGGCTGGTTTCCGACAGCCTTAAAGGCAACGAGTTCAATGCAGGAATTTTTATGCATTCAGATACTGTGTCGATAGGCGAGGTTATTATTGTTCCCCACCTTAGTAATCTGAGAGCGGAAATAATGAACGCTCCCAGTAAGGAACCTGCAACAATGAACAACGCCAGGTATAACGTCGCAATTTCAGGTTACCAGGGACGAACGACAACGGGGAAACTTGGGGATCCCTCTTCAAATTACGGCCTTTTGCGACAGCAGCAAAAAATTAATGCTTACGAAAAAGGAGGCATTCCGTCGGATATGATTTCCGGAATAAATCCCTTCCTGTTAGTCCCTGCAGCCTATCTTCTTATTCATGGGTTACCTGAAAGGGCTGCTCCCATGGAAAAGAGATTGACCAACCAGGAAATTGAACAGATTAATGAGAAATATCTTGAATATCTGCAGTTAAAAAAACAACCTAAATTGTGACTTTAAAACGGCAGGCTTTTCCTCCGCCACGCAACGATTCAAGAAGTTCTGTCTTCACTGGCTTTCCCGTGATCAGTTTCTGGAACATATAGCTTACATAACCAACTGAACATTGGCAATATGTTGCTGACAGGGTTTTTGGGCCATTCTCTATCATAGGGCAAAGGCAGTATCCATCGGCTATTTTTAAGCCTTTAGGATTTCCTACATAGTTGAAAAATACTGTATTCCCATCACGGTAAATATTATTTTTGCCAAGGCCTTCCTGCCACTTGGCAATAGTTGCATCGATCTCATCCAGTGAACTTTCCTTTGATGGGGGCAGTTCCCCGTAAGCGCCTTTTGCACAAAGCGTACCATTAATATTCATAAGCTTTTTACATGTGTCTGCATCCAGATTATGATCCAGAACATCCATAAATCGTTTTACCCATTTCTGGGTGAAATCCATCTTCTCGCTACATGGGGTTTCTTCCGGAGTATTTAGTGAAATGCTATTACCTGAAAAAGTTCCAGGGAACTGCATTCTCATTGCACATCCGCACGCAACACCTGAAGCAAGAAACTTCCTGAAAAATTCTGATCTTTCCATAATGAGTAGGTTAGTTAAACAAGTCAGTCTAAGTGGTTATCTATAGAAGACCGCTAAGGAATAAAAAACCCTGGTATGAAAATGGAATTTGTATGCCGGAACCTTTACCGAATCCGTTATAATAGGAGTAGAGACGTTGCATGCAACGTCTCTACAATTAAATTTATCCCTTATAGAATATTGCCTTAATAATATGACTGGCCATTTTTGGATTTTCTTTCAGCCTGCGGGTGGAATAACCAAACCATTGCTTTCCAAAAGGTACATAAACGCGCATATTATGACCTTCATTTACAATGCTCTCACGGAGTTTTGGTGTAACGCCATAGAGCATTTGAAATTCGTACATGTTTTTAGGAACATTGTATTTTTTAATCAGATCGTACGCACCTTCTATAATGGGTTTATCGTGAGTTGCTATCCCGACATAGACTTTATTACTGAACAGGAACTCAAGATCTTCCAGAAAATGCTGGTTAATCTCTTCATATTTCTTATAAGCAATTGCAGCAGGTTCGACATATATCCCCTTGCATAACCTGTAATTCAGAGGTATTTCAGGCGTGTTGAGGTCAAGCATTTGTCGAAGATCATTTAAAGTTCTTTTTAAATAAGCCTGAATAACCAGACCGACATTGGCCGGAAATTCACTCCTTAATTTACGGAACAAAGCAATCTCATCATCAGTGCAGGGTGAATCCTCCATGTCAATTCTTATGAAACTGCCTAGGGATGCGGCTTTAATTATTATTTCCCTGATGTGATGATAGCAAATATCCTTATCGATAAGCAATCCAAAACTTGTAGGTTTCAACGAAAAGTTACCATCAATTTTGTTTTTATAAGTAATATCAATCAAATTCAGATATTCCTGCTTATTTGATTCGGCTTCATCAAGAGTCTTTATGAACTCTCCCAGAACGTCAATACTTACTTTAATCTTTTTGCTGTTAAGATCTTTGGATACACGCATCGCATCCTCAATGGTTTCACCGGATATATATGATCTTGAAAAGATCCATATGAATTTCTTAGGGAAATAAGGCAGTATAGCCGCAATAAATTTGTTAAACATAATTTGATTTTCTATTCTGATTAATTTAACTTTCCTTTTACCTGTTTAAAACGCTAATTAAATGGATCCCAAATTATTTTTTAATGACCTTTGTCATTCGGAAAACATGTAAAAAGCATTATTTCTCATACATTAGAGAAAAATTTTCAGGATGTGCAACCTTTTTTTTCATTAAAAAGTCTTAGAAATGTCCTCGGTTTATGATGAGTGACCCCGAAATAATAGAGTTGTGTGCTAAGCATAACAGAAAGGCGCAGCAGGAGTTATACGATAAGTATTCCCGTCTCCTGCTTGGTGTTTGCCTGAGGTATGCAACTGACAAGGCTGAAGCTGAGGATATTTTGCAGGATAGTTTTTTGAAGATATTTTTTTGCATAAAAGACTATACCGGGTCAGGTTCTTTCATAGGCTGGTTAAGAAAAGTTGCAGTCAATACTGCAATAACTCATTACCACAAAAACCTCAAGTACCGATATCATATCGAGATTGAGGAGTTTGTTTCTACTGAAACTGGTGTTATGAGTTTTGAGGAGGATTTTTTTACCTCCGATGAGTTGTATAAAGTTCTGAATGAACTGCCGGCAGGATACAGAATGGTTTTCAACCTTTACGCAGTTGAAGGTTATAAACATAAAGAAATTGCTGAAATGCTGGGAATTGATACCAATACATCAAAATCGCAGTACAGCAGGGCAAAAGCAGTTATCAGGGAAAAACTTGAAAAACTGGGTAAAGTAAGGGATAGTTATTCATCCAATGGGTGAAAATGGAAAATTGATTGAAAAAGAAGAAGTCAAATATCACATTAAGAGAACTTTTCAGAAAGAAGCTCGAGTTTGCTGAGGCCACCCCCGATATTGCATTGAAAGCAAAAATCATGCATAAAGTGGCCAGACAGGAATTCCTCCGCTTCAACCCCGGGAATTTTAATATATTTTATATTGGCGGAATTGTGGCTGCAGGAATTGTAACAGGTCTCCTTCTTTTCTCTGGTTCAGATCATTTAACTGCTTCAAATAATACTCCTGTAATAACATCGCCTAAAACTGAATACATTGAAGTCCGGGCTGAAAAACCGATCATTAGTACTAAGGCCAATGCAGCTGTACCTCCGAAAAAATTGTCACAATCAATAGTTACTGCTAATAAGCTTACCAAATCAAAACAGGAAACCAAATCAGATCAGGAAAAGGTGTCGTATCAGGAACCTGTGAATAATAAGATATTTGTTCCGGCTGTCATGAATAAGACATTCCCTAAAAACAAATTATTGAATCAGGATACAGTTGATATGAATATACTTCAGAGCAATATGAAATCTGAAGCTTTTTTAGTAGATCCTCTGATAACGGTGGGATGTGCCCCTCTTAAAGTAAAATTCCACAACAATTTAAGCTCATATGACTCCTGCAGATGGACATTTGGTGATGGAGGTTACTCAATACAAAAGGATCCGGAATGGATATTTGATGTTGAAGGTGAATACATTATTGGTTTGAAGGTTTATAGTCATGATGGCAAAATTCTCTCTTCTTCAGCCACAGTAACAGTGAACCCCAAACCCAGGGCACATTTTGAAATTTCTCCCGAAAAAGCTATTCTGCCTGATGATGAGATTCATTTCCTCAATTATTCATCCAATGCAGTCAGATTTAAATGGGATTTTGGAGACGGATCGACTTCAGACTTTTTCGAACCGAATCACATTTATACAAAATTCAGCAGTTATAATGTCCGTCTCACAGTGTATTCAGAGTATGGTTGTTCTGATTCGCTTACAGTTTTAAATGCATTTTCAGGATCTGAGTATTTCATAGATTTCCCGAATGCCTTTATCCCAAATCCCCAGGGTCCATCGGGTGGATATTACTCAACCAAAAGTGATGAAGGAGCACAGGTATTTCATCCATCTTTTTCAGGCGTATCAGATTATCAGTTGAAAATATTTAGTAAACTCGGGATACCGATCTTTGAAAGCAATGATATTAATTTAGGTTGGGACGGGTATAACAAAGATCAGCTATGTGATCCGGGTGTCTATATCTGGAAAGTCAGGGGTAAATTCAGGAATGGAGAGCCTTTTATACAAATGGGTGATGTTACTCTCCTGAAAAACTAACCTAAATTGTTCCGTAAATACCTGATATCGTATAACATCTCTCATTCCTATAACATTGGATCGATGCGTCGTACTTTTTATTCTTTTTAAAATAAACGACAGAATACGAATCTTTTGGATATAATATTCGTTAAATCATATGAGATTTTAATTTCATTTGACTATTTTCGTCGTGATAAACCTAACGGGATCGATCTTGGTGAAGCGGATAATATATTTACTTTTACTGTCTTTCATCACATTTATAGATAGTATTGGTCAGGATCCTACATTCTCCCAGTTTTATGCCAATGCACTATACCTTTCGCCATCCTTCGCTGGCGCTACCTCCGAATACCGGTTTGCTTTAAACTATAGAAATCAATGGCCGGCTGTTCCCGGAGTCTTTCATACTTACTCAATTTCGTTCGATAAAGCATTAACAAGTTTCAATTCGGGGATTGGAGTTCTTGCTACATATGATGTTGCAGGGTCAGGAAACCTCAGTACTACGAATATCGGATTATTATATTCGTACGATTTTAATATTAATAAGGAGTGGCATATACGACCGGGTGTTAACTTTAAATTTTATTATCTGGGTCTTGATATTGGTAAGCTGGTGTTTAACAGTCAGATAACAGGGAGTGGAGTGTCTCCTTCCGTTACACCTCCTCCATTTGATAATGTGGCCGATGTGGATTTTGCAACATCAGCCCTTGTCTATAACGACAGAACATGGGCCGGTTTCACCCTCGATCACCTTCTCAGGCCAAAGACCTCTTTTTATGGAGATGAATCAACCGTCCCGGTAAAGTTTAATTTATACGGGGGAGCTCAGATCTTAAAGAAGACACGACTAAGGGTGAAAATGCAGGAAGTACTGTCAGTGGCAATGAATTTCCAGAAGCAGGGCAGGTTCTATCAGACTGATTTAGGATTGTATTATTATAAAAACCCGCTAATTTTCGGTCTGTGGTACCGGGGTATTCCTCTGGTTACCTCTCAAGCCGGCGATGCGATTATCGGTTTGATTGGAATCAAAACAGAACAACTTCATATCGGATACAGTTATGATTTCACAATATCTAACCTGATAAGCTCAACAGGTGGCGCCCATGAAATATCCCTGGTATATGAATTCAATAACCTGTCAGTGGGTCAGTTGAAAAAACGTATCAGAGCCATACCTTGCCCGGAATTTTAATATACGTTCACCGGCGCAACGGTTCAATGATTTAACGGTTCTTCAATTGCTGTTACCCCTCTACACCGGTTTACCGTTATACCGTTGTCCCTTTCTACCGTTATATCTTTACATCCTAAAGCCCACCATTTAAATATTTATTACAAGTGTTCTCATTTATTTATTTGTTTATATTTGCGCCTGACTTAATATCTAAACAAATATTCAATTTGAAATGAAGAGACTATCTGTAATTCTGTATGTTGTATTGTTCCTTGCTGTTGCAGGACTTTATTTTTTACATTTTTCAGGAAATAAACCGGTGAAAAAGAGTGAAACAGGCAATAAATCGGTTTCATCACCTGGTCAGGGCATTGCATATATCAATATTGATTCGGTAATTTTTAAGTTTAATATGTTCCTCGATCGTCGCAATGATCTTATTGCAAAGCAAAAAAGCGCTGAGGCAGAACTGAATTCCAAGGGGACAGAGTATCAAAGAGGAGCAAAGGATTATCAGGATAAAGTCAACAAAGGACTGGTAACAAGAGCAACAGCTGCACAGATGGAACAGTCGCTTGTTCAACAGCAGCAGGAACTGGTTTCATTACGCGATAAGCTCCAGCAAAACCTGGCCGAAGAAGAGCAGGTAATGAATCGTCAGGTTCTGGAGTATATTACAAAATTTCTTGAAGAGAACAGATCAGACTATAACTACCAGTACATTCTCGGTAAAAGCTTTGGAAGTGTTGTATTATACGGAGACAATTCGCTTGATATAACTCAGAAAGTACTTGACGCTATTAACACAAAATATAAAGGCGAAAAAAAATAATTATCTATGGGTTTTGCCTCGGCCTATCTTGAAGAAAGGACTTTGTTCTCTCAGGAAATTAAAGAGGCTCCTGATGATAATACGGGGATAATAGTAGTCGTGCCGGCATATAATGAGCCGGAAATAACCCGATTGCTTGATTCCCTCTCGAAATGCCTGAAACCTGAATGTGAAGTAGAAGTTATTATTGTTATAAATGCTCCTGAAAACGCTCCATCAGAAAGCATCGAGAATAACAGAAAAGCATATAATGATATCGAAAGCTGGAAGAAGCATAATGAAAATTGTTTCTTCCGGCTTTTTCCATTTATTGCAGAGAATCATTCTATTAAAGGCTGGGGAGTAGGGTTGGCCAGAAAAACAGGTATGGATGAAGCATTACGTCGATTTGAAGTGATAAACAGACCCGGCGGCATAATTCTTAATCTTGATGCCGATTGTACAGTTGAAAAAAATTATTTCATTTCTCTGCATAAAGAATTACTGATCAGAAATGACAGATCTGCATGTTCAATATATTTTGAACATCCGCTTTCGGGAAGCGCAGATGAGGGAACAATCAGCTTTATAACTCTATATGAGCTTCATCTCCGGTACTTTTACCAGGGACTCGCATATTCAGGTTTCCCTTATGTTTTTCATACCGTTGGATCTGCTATTGCTGTAAAAGCTCTGGCATATGTTAAAGCTGGCGGTATGAACAGGCGACAGGCTGGAGAGGATTTTTATTTTATTCAAAAACTTGTTCCGGCCGGCGGATATTTCAGCCTGAATTCAACAATTGTGTACCCATCTCCCAGAGCTTCAACGAGGGTACCGTTCGGAACAGGGGCCTCGATTGGAAAAATGACTATACGGAATAGTTCCACTTTATTGACCTATAATGTGAAAGCTTTCACAGAACTCAGGACATTTTTCAGCATGTCGGATGCTTTCTTTAAATGCGGTGGATCAAAAGAATGCTACAATACGATTCCTGATGGATTGAGATCATTTATTGATGAGAAGGAGTGGAGTGAAAAAATAAATGAACTACTGGATAACACTTCAGGATTATCCTCATTCCGGAAACGATTTTTCGGATGGTTCAATATGTTCAAAATTGTAAAATATCTGAACTTCGTTCATAAAGATTTTTTTGAAAAAGTTACTGTGGAAATGGCAGCATCCGGATTGCTGGAAATAATTGGAGACAGTTTTGTTTCAAAGAAGGCGCATGATTTGCTGCTTTACTACAGGAAGCTGGAAAAAGAGGGACTGTTTTAGAAGTCCTTTTAAACCGCAAAGCACGCTAAGAAGGCGCAAAGCACGCAAAGTCCAAATATTAGAAATCAGTTCTTTGCGACCTTTGCGGTTAATGGATTTCAAACTCTTCTATATCCCAACTTATTGAGGACCAGAACTACAGTTTAGGAAGTCATTACTTATTATTCCTTTTGATTTTTCTATCCTCGGAAGGGGTGAGGATAATATATAGGTCTTCATCGGGTTTTTTCATCCGGTACTGTTCCCTTGCGAATTTTTCAAGATTATGGTTGTCAGTTTTTAATTCGTGAATCTTTCGCTTATCATCTTCTATACGTTTTATATAATACTCCCTGTCGATCTTGAGCTTATGCAATTCTCTCATCTGTTTATACCTGGTTACCAGATTATTAGAATCCAGAAGTGAGACCCACACGATAAAAATGATTATCGTCAGGATGTACTTATTCCGGAGAAAGGGAGGAATTTTATCTTTAAAATCAAATCTGAGAACCATGACGTAAACCTACAATTTATTTTTTAACCTCCGCTCATCAGATACAGCATCTGTACATCATCTCCTTCATGAATAAAAGTGGTATCGTAATTCTCCTTTGCAATGAGTTTCCCGTTTATCTTTATTATCCTCATTTTGAATGAAAATTTCTTCTGCACAAGCATTTCTGAAACGCTCATTGTCTGCTGCACGAATTTCTCTTCCCTGTTATTTAATAAGATATTCATCAGGCTATCACTTTATATTCATCAGAAGTTCAAGGACAACATTTGCCTGCATATTTGCAACTATGCCCACGCGTGGAGCAATAGGCGGGAGATCTTCGGATACCTCGGAAGATTCATCACCAATGACGTACAATGTATCATCTATTTTTCTGCAGGTGATGTCATTTGTCTTTCCCCATCCAGCCATACCTGAGCCAACAATGACAGGTATTCCGGGCATTTTCTCCTGAACTGTTTCAATAAGCATTTCTTTCATTTCTGCACTATCAAACGCCTCTACAATCACATTGCAACCCGAGAAAATATCAATAATATTCGATCTGTTAAGTTTTGTCTGATGTGCTATAACGTTCACCCCGGGGTTTATCCTGGAAATATTTTCTTTCAACGCAATAGTTTTCTTTAAACCTATCTGATCAGAAAAATAATATTGTCTGTTGAGATTGGCTTCTTCAATCACATCAAAATCTGCAATTACTATCGTTCCTACGCCACTTCTTGAAAGCGACACGGCACAATTTGAACCAAGCCCTCCTGCCCCTGCAATTCCGATTCTGAATTTCGAAAGATGTGCTTTAATTTCAGAGTATCTCATATTATTTTTTTACCCTTCTCAATGCTTCCGAAAGATAAGAAACCTTTTTATGTTTAATAATGAATAATATCCCTAAACTGACACAGATTTATTATAAAGAAATACCCCGGATTAATGATCTTTTACTGATCAATATCATGCTGTATGATATATTAATATTTTAATTTTGACGTTGTAAATAGCGGAATTACAGTCATCTGATAATATTTCATATGGGAAAAGACTTAGCGTTGGAGCATTATATACTTTTAGAAAGATGGGATTATACATGGACCCCTCTGGATAAGGGTTATACCGATAAAATTCTTCATATAAATGTGGGATCTAAAAAGGTGATCGAGAAGAATGTTCCCCAGGTTATGAAAGAAAAATTTATCGGTGGAAAAGGATATGGACTCAGACTTCTGTGGGATGCTACAAAACCTGAAACAAAATGGGATGATCCGGAAAACGAGATCATTATTTCTTCCGGTCCTGTCGGAGGAATTACGCAATACTCAGGTACAGGGAAATCTCTGGTTGTTACTATCTCCCCGCAGACCAACTCGGTTATGGACAGTAATGTAGGTGGATTTTTTGGTCCATTCCTGAAGTTTTCAGGATTTGATGCGATTGAACTTCAGGGGAAAGCTGAGAAAGATGTTATAGTTTTTATTGATGGAATAAACCATAAAGTAGAAATTTATGAGAGTCCTGAAGGAACAGCGGATAGCCATCTTTTAGCTGAACAGTTATCAGAAATATTTGCCGACAATGAAAGCGAGAAGAAAAACATTGGTGTAGTTTCTACAGGTTCTGCTGCAGAACATTCATTGATTGGAATGTTGAATTTCAGTTTTTATGATCACAAGCGAAAAAAGGTACGTCTGAAACAAGCCGGAAGAGGAGGGATTGGTTCAGTATTCCGGAACAAAAAGATAAAAGCACTTGTTTGCAAAATTCCCGGTGTGAAAGGAAACCTGAATAATGTGGTAGATCTTGACTCTATCATGGAGAGAGGCAAAAGGTTCAACCGCGAGATCAGGGAGCTTGACGCCAGGCAGTGCCAGATGCGGGAGGTGGGTACGGCTCATCTTATGGAGGTGATGAATGACCACGACTTGCTGCCTGTTATGAATTATAAATTTGGCAGCCATCCCGATTCCTATAAAATTGATTCTTCTGTGTGGAAACATAATTTCACACAGAATGTGCCCGATGGATGCTGGATCGGGTGCAACATGTCATGCAGCAAGGGAATCGATGATTTTATTCTGAAGACCGGTCCATACGAGGGACAAAAGGTACTGGTAGATGGTCCGGAATATGAGAATGCAGCCGGGCTTGGTTCAAATTGCGGAATATTCGATCCCGAGTATATTATCGAAACAAATTTCTACTGCGACACATATGGGATATGCACTATAACCTGGAGTACCCTTACTGCGTTTATAATGGAATGTTTCCAGAATGGAATACTGAATAAAGAAAGAACCGGAGGGCTGGATCTGAACTTTGGAAATTCAGCGCCTGCACTTGAACTTTTGCATCAGCTGGCACGTGGAGAAGGATTTGGGAAAATTGCAGGAACCGGTGTTCGCAGGATGAAAGAGCTGTTCGTTAAAAACGGGTGGGGTGACGCTTCATTTCTGAATGATATCGGGATGGAAAACAAGGGACTGGAATATTCGCAGTATATGTCAAAAGAATCTCTTGCCCAGCAGGGAGGATTTGCCCTTACAAATAAGGGACCCCAGCACGATGAGGCATGGCTCATCTTCATGGACATGGTAAATAATCAGATCCCGACATTTGAAAATAAAGCAGAAGCGCTTCATTATTTTCCCATGTTTCGTACCTGGTTCGGACTTGTCGGTCTGTGCAAACTCCCATGGAACGATGTCGAACCTGAAAATAATGCTCAAACATCTGAACCTTCAAAGGTACCCGAGCATGTAGATAACTACGTAACTATATACAAAGCAGTTACCGGGAGAGAATTTGATAAGAAACGTCTTGTTGAAGATTCTGAAAGAGTATATAATTTTCAAAGGGTCTTCAATCTGCGGCGCGGTTTTGGCACCAGAATTCATGACAGACAACCATATCGCGCGGCAGGCCCTGTCACAGTTGAAGAATATGAATCACGGGCAGAACGTTACGATAAGCAGCTTTTAGAAAAAACAGGATTCAATCCTGAAGGAAAGACAACGATTGAGAAAATGAAGGTACTGAGGAATTACCGAGAGGGTCGGTATGAATCGTTGATTGATGCAGTGTATAAGAGACGGGGCTGGAATAAAAACGGTGTTCCGAAAATAGAGTTCCTGAAAAAGATAGGAATGGATTTTCCTGAAGTTATTGAAGTTGTTAAAAATTTTCAATAATTACGGCTTTAAAAAATTATTTTTAACCACAAACACAAAGAAGACACAAAGGGCACAAAGTTAAACTCATTGATAAGACCTTTGTGTACTCTGTGTAATGCCTTTGACCTTTGTGGTTAATGGATTTCGACTAATATGCAAACATATATATCTTTTCTTCGGGCAGTTAATATGGCTGGTCATAATTTGATCAGGATGACCGAACTTGCAGATATGTACATCGGTATGGGGTTTAAGGATGTAAGTACATATATCCAAAGCGGTAACGTCATATTCAGCCACGATGAAAGTGAGTCATCATCTGCACTTTCAGCAGATATCGAAAAAGCTATTCTGAAAACATTCAATCTTTCCATATCTGTCATGACAAGAAAAAGTACGGAATTGAGTCAGCTTTTTACTATCAATCCGTACCTCACTGAGGAGGATTTTGATCCTTCGAAAATGGCAGTTATATTTTTACATACAACTCCGCATAATCCTCAGATTCTAAAAGTTGCAAATGTGGATTTTCCTCCTGATAAATTTAAAGTAATGGGGGATGAAATATTTATTTATTGCCCCAATGGATTCGGACGAACAAAACTCTATACAGGGTTTTTCGAAAAAAAAATGAATGTCATCGGCACCGCCAGAAACTGGAAAACAATTACGACATTATTGAATCTGGCACATAATTAGAAGATCGTTATTTATTTTTATCGTCTCATTTAGCCCCTCCCATTAAGCATTTTACTAATTTTGTGGATGTTTCAAAGTTTTAGTTGTTTAAGTATTATGAAATTTTTATTTGCCATGTTATTAGCAACTTTTATTCTACCGTCAGACTTAAAAAGTCAACCACCGGCAGATGAAAAAGAGTTAATCATATTTCATGCCGGGTCGCTGTCTGTTCCTTTGAAAAAAATAGCTCAGGAATATGAGAAAATTAACCCGGGGACAATAATCTTCCTCGAATCTGCAGGTAGCCTCGATTGCGCAAGAAAAGTCATTGAGCTAAAAAAGCCATGCGATATTGTGGCTTCCTCAGACTACTATGTGATAGATAAATTACTTATTCCTGATTATGCCAGCTGGAACATCCGGTTTGCAACAAATGAAATAGTAATTGCTTATACCGATAAGTCCAAATATTCAAAAGAAATTAAATCTGACAACTGGATGGATATTCTCCAGAGGAAAGATGTAATTTATTCCAGGTCAGACCCCGATTCTGACCCATGTGGTTACAGAACTATATTTACCTTCATGCTGGCTGAGAAATATTATAACAAACCAGGTCTGACCGAAAAATTGTCATCGAAAAATAAGGACTATATCCGGCCTAAAGAAGTTGATCTGGTCGCTCTGATGGAATCAAATGCCATCGACTACATGTTCCAGTACAGGTCCGTTGCAATTCAGCATGCACTAAAATATATTGAGTTGCCGAAAGAAATTAATCTTTCAGATTCGTCAAAAGCTGATATATATTCATCGGTTAGCACGGAAGTCGATGGAAATAAACCAGGAGTGAAGATGAAAGTCACTGGTGACTTTATAAATTACAGCCTGACAATCCTTGATAAGGCGCCTCAGAAGGAAGAAGCAGTGAAATTTGTTGAGTTTATGCTAAGTCCGGCAGGATTGGATATTTTCAGGAAAAACGGACAGGAGCCAATTTCCCCGCCAATTGCAGAACCTTTTGTCAAATTGCCTCCATCATTAAAACAGTACTTTGGCGGAATAAAAAAAATCTGATTTGATAATGAGCAGAACAAGCATATTTACGTGGATTGTGATGATTTTGTCATCTCTCGTTCTGCTTTTCATCCTGGCTCCTCTTGTCGGAATGTTTATTCATACCGGTGGAACTGAGTTTCTCGAAACGGTAAAGGATAAAGAAGTCCATGAAAGTGTTTGGCTCACTCTCTGGATCTCATTCACTGCCACATTAATATTTTCTGTAGCTGCTGTACCATTTGCATGGGTACTTGCACGCAGGAATTTTCCAGCAAAGAACTTTGTCCAGGGAATTATTGACCTGCCAATAGTACTGCCTCATACCGCTGCAGGGATCGCATTACTGGGATTTATCTCCCGCGATGGTTTTCTGGGGAAAACGGCGTCTCTCTTTGGACTGAACCTTGTAAACCATCCATCTGGAATCGCTCTGGCAATGGCTTTTGTTAGCGTACCTTTTTTGATAAATGCTGCCCGCGACGGATTTGCAGCTGTTCCTGAGAGACTTGAGAAAGCAGCCCTTAATCTTGGGGCAAGTCATACAAAGGTCTTTTTTACTATATCCTTACCACTTGCATGGAGAAGCATCGTCACAGGATTTGTTATGATGTTTGCACGTGGAATGAGTGAATTCGGAGCTGTGGTGATTATCGCGTATCATCCTATGATTGCACCTGTGCTGATTTATGAAAGATTCAGTTCATATGGACTAAACTACGCCCGTCCGGCATCAGTCTTTTTTATCCTGGTTGCCCTTCTGTTCTTAGTCGGTCTGCGTTTGCTTTCTTCAAGAAGAAAAGAAAAATATATAAACCCTGATGCTCAGACTGAATAACATAAACCGGCGACTTGGCGATTTTGCCCTGTCTGATGTAAGCCTTGAAGTTGCTGATGGTGAATACTATGTGCTTCTTGGAAGATCGGGTTCAGGAAAAACACAGTTACTGGAGCTTATTGCAGGACTGGAGCATCCTGATTCAGGTAATATTTTTCTGGATAACATAGATATTACCAGGCATAAGATACAGGACAGAAAAGTCGGAATTGTATTTCAGGATTACGCCATCTTCCCACATATGACTGTGCATGGAAACATTGCCTATCCGCTCCGTACAAGAAAAGAGGATAAAAAGAATATTGAAGAAAAGGTTCAGAAGGCTGCTGAAGCGATGAACATTAAACATATTCTTGCTCGGAATACTGTAAAACTTTCAGGCGGAGAATTGCAGCGAGTTGCTCTTGCCAGAACTCTGATAATGTCGCCCCGTCTTCTTTTGCTTGATGAACCATTATCCTCTCTTGATACTTCACTCAAAGATGACCTTAAAAGATTGCTCAGAAACCTTAATAAAGCAGGGCAGACAATAATACATGTGACACACGATTATTGCGACGCTATAAGTCTTGCCAAAAAAGTAGGAGTGATACACAACGGGAAGATCATTCAGGAAGGATCTGTAAATGAGGTATTTTCAAATCCGTCAAACAGATTTGTGGCACGTTATGCTGGTATCAGGAATTTTTTCAAAGTCAATGTATTCCGTGAAAATGGTTCTTCAATAGGCATCACCGAAAACAATGTCAGGTTTAAATTGAATGGTATAAATCTTCTGAGTGACAGCCTGTTGCTTATAAAGAATGATACTATTACGCTCAATGATAAATTAGCAGACGATAATAAGATTAATTCGATAAAAGGAACTGTAACTGAAATCATTCCATCTCAATTTGGAGTTGAGGTTACGGTAGATGCAGGTGACTTATTTTATATTAACATGCCCGCATCTGATGCAGCCAGACATAATTTAGTGGAAAATAAAGAGATATGGGTGAATTTTCCTTCAGAGGCAATCGTTGTAATAGAAGGGAATTAAACTAATTCTGTTGAAGTGATATGAATTCTTTAATGATAAGTTTTGATGAGGCATACAGAATTGTAATGAAATCAGTTTTTTCGACGCGCCCTGAGATCATTCCTTTTTACTATTCTGTTGGACGGATACTTGATGAAGATATCATTAGCGATATCGATATGCCACCGTTCAATAGGTCTGCAATGGATGGATATGCCTGTCACTTAAGTGATCTGAGAACTGAGCTGGAAGTTATTGAAGTAATTGCCGCCGGCAAAAAACCAGTTCATGAAGTCGCTAAAAATCAATGCTCCAAAATTATGACAGGAGCTATAGTTCCCGAAGGCTGCGATGTTGTTTTTATGGTTGAGGAGTCGGAGAAACTTAGTAATGGAAAGATCAGGTTTACAGGGATCGAACCAAGAAAGAACATATCTCTGAAAGGAGAGGATGTAAAAAAAGGTGATGTCGTCCTCAACAGATCAAGACTTGTTCAACCGCAGGATATTGCAATTATGGCCTCAGTTGGTCATGTTAATGTAAGAGTAAGAAAAAAACCGTTTGTGGGCATTATCAGTACCGGTGATGAATTGGTCAGTCCGTCAGAAAAACCTGGTATTTCTCAGATTCGTAATAGTAATGCATACCAGCTGAATGCACAGGTAACTAGGGCAGGAGGAGAAGCGGTTGATTATGGAATTGTTGCCGATGAAGAGTCGGTCATGTACGAAACGATAACGAAAGCAATTGACAAAAATGATATTGTCATAATTACCGGAGGTGTTTCAATGGGTGATTTTGATTTTGTGCCCGATGTTCTGAAAAGGGCAGGCGTAAAAATTCTTTTTAATAAAGTAAATGTTCAGCCCGGAAAACCTACTACATTTGGGGTCCATTCTAAAGCTGTTATCTTTGGGTTACCAGGTAACCCTGTATCATCATTTGTGCAGTTTGAATTGCTCGTAAGACCATTTATAAACAGGATGATGGGTCACGAGTGGAAGTCATTTGAATATAAAATGCCGATGGCAGTTGACTATGAAAGAAAATCTTCATCAAGATTAGGATTCTTTCCTGTTTCAATCACAGAAAAAGATGAAGTTATGCCTGTTGATTTCCATGGATCGGCACATTTAACATCACTTTCGAATGCTTTCGGGATAATTGCCCTCAGGCCGGGCATTAACTCATTGAAAAAAGGAGAAATAGTAAATGTTAGACAGATTTAACAGGGAACTTAATTATTTGCGAATATCTGTCACGGATAGATGTAATTTACGCTGTGTATATTGCATGCCGGAAGAAGGAATAAAACTGTTCCGTCATGAGGAGATTTTGTCCTTTAACGAAATAGCCGGATTTACAAAATTAGCAGTCTTAAATGGTGTTACAAAAGTAAGGCTTACAGGAGGCGAACCTCTCGTCAGAAAGGGCATAACAGCCCTTGTGAGGATGATATCGGATATTGAGGGTATTGAAGATCTCTCTATGACAACTAACGGGACGTTACTGAAACTCTTCGCTCAGGAACTTAAATCAGCCGGTCTTCACAGGGTCAATATTAGCCTTGATACTGTCGACCCTGAAAAGTTCAGCATGATCACCCGGTCAGGGAATATCAATGATGTATTTGAAGGAATTGATGCAGCAAGAAATGCCGGACTGTTTCCCGTTAAAATAAATTGTGTGGTTAAGAAATCTAAGGAAGAAGATGATGCGAGGAAAGTCACCATGTTCTGCAAAGATAATAACCTGGAAATAAGATATATCCGTCAGATGGATCTGGTTAAAGGACATTTTTCAGTCGTTGATGGCGGTACAGGAGGCGATTGTTCAATATGCAACAGGTTGCGTCTGACATCAAATGGAAAGCTCAAACCATGTCTTTTCAACGATCTGGAATTCGACATCAGGGAGCTTGGATTTGAGAAAGCAATCAAAATGGCAGTGGACATGAAACCCGTGTGCGGATCAAAAAGTGAGAAAAATGCATTTTATAACATAGGAGGTTAACCAATGGATAAACTAAGTCATACCGACCCAAAGGGAAAGGCTGTCATGGTCGATGTTGGTGAGAAGGAAAATCAACTGAGAATCGCACGTGCCAGCGGACATATTAATCTTGCTCCGGACACTATTAAACTGATTGAAGATGATCTTCTTAAGAAAGGTGATGTGCTTGCAGTAGCTCAGATAGCGGGAATCTCAGCGGCTAAACGAACATCTGAGTTGATTCCTTTGTGTCATAATATTGTGCTCGACAAGGTAACCGTAGATGCAAGAATTGACTCTACCGGTGTTAAAGTTGTCAGTGAAGTAAAATGTACCGGAAAAACGGGGGTTGAAATGGAAGCGCTGACCGCCGTGAGTATTGCTCTTCTTACGGTATATGATATGTGCAAAGCTGTTGATAAGAATATGATAGTCAACAATATCAATCTCACTGAAAAGATTAAGAAATGAACTTTCCTGAAACATT
Organism: uncultured Bacteroidales bacterium; assembly: GCA_963734885.1. Classification (GTDB taxonomy): domain Bacteria; phylum Bacteroidota; class Bacteroidia; order Bacteroidales; family VadinHA17; genus LD21. The sequence continues at coordinate 435,816 of CAVTIJ010000001.1, forward strand.
TGAAGTACTGATTATAACTCTTAGCGACAGAGCTCACAGAGGAGAGTATGAGGACCTGAGCGGACCAAAGGTGAGAGAAAAGGTCGAAGATTTCTTTCATTCTGCCGGATGGCTTTTAAATGTAAAACTTACACTTATACCTGATGATTCAGGAATGTTAAAGGAACTTCTTGCCGTATCGGCGAATAAATATAATGTTATCATCACAACAGGAGGAACAGGTATCGGTCCAAGGGACATTACAGTTGAAACAGTTGCCCCGCTTTTAAATAAAGAGATCCCCGGCATTATGGAATATATCAGGATAAAATACGGTTCCGAGAAGCCCAATGCGCTATTGAGCCGGAGCATTGCAGGTGTCATCGGCCAGACTCTGATTTATACTCTTCCGGGATCTGTAAAAGCTGTTGAAGAATATATGAGCGAAATCGTAAAAACACTCAGGCACACTATTAATATGCTGTATGGAATTGACAGACATGATTAATGGTGTAAAGGTGAAAAGGCGTAATGGCGGCTCGGATGGCGCCGATTTGTAATCGGTGCCAAAGACATTTTATGAACAGATATCTATCGCTGAACAAAAGGCACGGATTGCAAATCCGTGCCAGCATTGCACACAAAAGTTGATAATAATCCTCGTCTGCAAAACTCGGATGGCGCCGATTTGTAATCGGTGCCAAAGACATTTTATGAACAGATATCTATCGCTTAACAAAAGGCACGGATTGCAAATCCGGGCCAGCATTGCACACAAAAGTTGATAATAATCCTCGTCTGCAAAACTCGGATGGCGCCGAGTTGTAATCGGTGCCAAAGACATTTTATGAACAGATATCTATCGCTTAACAAAAGGCACGGATTGCAAACCCGAGCCAGCATTGCACACAAAAGTTGATAATAATCCTCGTCTGCAAAACTCGGATGGCGCCGATTTGTAATCGGTGCCAAAGACATTTTATGAACAGATATCTATCACTGAACAAAAGGCACGGATTGCAAACCCGAGCCAGCATTGCACACAAAAGTTGATAAAATCCTCGTCTGCAAAACTCTATTTTCAGTTCGTTAGTTTGTTGAGAGTATTTGCAATTGCAGTGCCTATAACCTTGTCATAACGGTCCCTCGGATTTCGATAATAGACCAATATTAAATAGTCATTTTCTGTTTCATAATGGCTCCCTTCAAACAGTGATGAAGTGCCATTTGTCTCACCATTTTTCAAAAACACATATTCATAATTATACCACCCTTGTTTTAGAAGCATTGTACACTCATATTGCCTTTTTTCAGGATTATATCTCATCAGATTATTGTTATCATAAGTCCAGTTATTTAGAGCTCCTGAAATATATATGTTACCTCCCGGGACAATCTGATCAGATGGCAGAGTAAAATATACATAAACATAATCTGATTCGATATCAGGTTTATGACCCTCCTGGAAAGCTATATAATAGTTCCCGTTAAAATCCTTCCAGTAAAAGTAAGGTTTGAATTCCCTGTTTTCCGAAGGATATAAAAAGACATTATAATTGGGAACAGCAAAATCTATTTTTTTTACGTTTTCAGTCTGATATCGTATGCTTTTTATATCAAAATACCTGAACTCATTTCCGCCCTGAAATATATTTTTATCGGATAAGGAATTGTATTTAAGTTCATTATTTCCAAAAAAATCAGGTCTTAAGTTTCTTTTTGCATTATCCCATCTTCCATTTTGAAGGATAAATGAATAAACATTCCGGAAAGGATCGGTAAGAGACATTCCTGTATAATTGACAGTGAAATCTACCTGCTGATGAGAATTATTTTCTTTCGTCATTTGCGGTCGGTGAACATTCACATCAATCTTAGCGGCATCTTCTGTAATAATAAATCTTTCTGTAATAGCAGGTTCTTCCGGCTTACCGGAAGGATATATTTTCAATATGTAATTACCCGACTTACTTAAACTTACCCGTTCATTCGGGAAAGTAAGCTTGTAGTGAAAATAGGCGACAGTTGTGTTGAAAGAACTCGCATAATCTTCGATTGGGTTTTCGATGTCGCCTGTCAGGTAATCATTAACGAAAATATCGGATTTATTCCAATCCTTATCGCAATGAATAAAAGTATAGTAATATGATTCGGGTTGATCAGCAATCAAATCAAAATTAAGCACAAGCTTTTCTTCGCTGTTTAATTTTATTATTGGGTATGAAAGATTCCAGCCCTCTTTATATAATTGCACAGTTTTTATCTTCTGATCATAAACATGATTCGTGTATAATACAGAATCACTTTCACCAATTGCAAGGCAAATTACTGATGACAGAAAAAGGTATATGGATAATATTGATTTTGTCATTAAACCGTTCTTGTCAGAATTCCTGCAAAAATAGTGCAAAATTGCTAAACCTCAGAGTATATTTTTGCCACAAAGGCACCAAGGGGCACAAAGGTTCACAAAGTGAAAATTTCTTTAACCTTGCACAATAGACCAGTTGAGGCATTATTTTTCTTCTTGGTGTTTCTTAGCGTCTTTGCGTATTGGTGGCATTTTTTTTCTTTATTTCGTCTTGATGGCAATTTTTTTTGCCACTAAAGCCCGAAGCCTCACAAAGAAATTTCACGGAAACCAGTTCCAATTAGTCTAATACCATTATTTTCGCAGAAATAAACCGAAAATGAGAAAGATTATTTTTTCAGCTATTGTAATTATCGCTTATCTTTTATCTTCATGTAAATACAGTCCCCCTGTTTATTCAAATTTTAATGGCTTCATCCAGGGTTCAACGTATAGCATTGTTTACGAGAACAAAAAGGACCTCGATCCGGGCCAGTTGAGAGAAAGGGTAGAGAAGATCCTTCACGATTTTGATAAATCGTTATCTCTTTATAATGATTCTTCAATTATTTCGAAGATAAACCGGAACGAAGACGTAGTGGCCGATTCATTTTTTGTCGAGGCGTTCAATAAGTCAGCAAAAATCTTTGAGTTGACCGATGGTGCTTTTGATATTACAGTAGGTCCTCTGGTAAAAGCCTGGGGATTCGGTCCTGACGGACATAAAAGTTTAGCAGATGTCAACCACGACAGCCTGATGAAGCTTGTCGGTATGGAGAAGATCTCTATGGTTAACGGCAGAATTTTAAAATCTGATCCGCATATCACTCTCGATCTCAATGCAATTGCCCAGGGATTTTCTGTGGACGTGATTTGCCGGTTTTTCGATAACCTTGGTATTAAAAACTATCTTGTTGAAATTGGAGGTGAAGTGAGAGCAAAGGGGAAAAAAGCCGGCAATATGTGGAGGATCGGTATAGACAAACCTGTGGATAACAACATGACTCCGGGACAAACGCTTGAAGCAATAATTAAAATAAGCGACCAGGCGCTTTCAACATCCGGCAATTACAGGAAATTTTATATAGAAAACGGGATAAAATATTCGCATGAGATTGATCCGAAAACCGGTTTTCCTGCTAAAAACAATGTACTGAGTGCTTCAGTGATTGCAGATGATTGCGCCATGGCTGATGGTATGGCAACTGCATTCATGGTAATGGGCAAAAACAAAACTATTGAGTTCCTGTCAGACCACCCTGAATTTGAGGTCTTTCTTGTCTTTTCCGATGAAAATGGGAATTTTAAGACCTGGGCTACCGAAAAACTGAAAAAAGATATTTCCGAGGAAGAAAATTAGTGGATCCGTTTCGCCCAACTCAGAATTAATTAGTAAATATTTTTTAACCACAGAGGCTACAAAGAAGGCACAAAGGACACAAAGTAGGGACGCAGAATTCTGCGTCCCTACTATAATATAGACCTTTGTGTCCTTTGTGAAAAACCTTTGTGACCTTTGTTAATGGATTTCGACTTTTTCAACATCCCAAGTGAACTAGATGTTCAAGAACTCTTAATTTCACTTTATTTAAACAACATTGAAATTCGATTGTTTCTAGTTTCAGTAAACCTTTAAACTTCAAATCAGGAATGAAACAAAATAACGGTCAATCAGGACAGTATTCGAATACAGAAACAATCGGGATGAAACCTAAAAACAATCTAACTGGACCATATTTAAAAAAAGAACTTATTCTGGCCGATTTCAGGCTCGCAAACCTTAGTCGTGATCTTAGTGTTATAGGCCGGCGAGAGGTTCTGACAGGAAAAGCCAAGTTCGGTATTTTCGGCGACGGCAAGGAAATAATCCAGATAGCGCTTGCAAAACAATTTAAAAATGGCGACTGGCGATCGGGATATTATCGCGACCAAACCTGGATGATGGCAATGGGTTTATATAATTCACTTGAGTTCTTTCATCAGTTGTATGGAAATACTGACGATGAGTTTCATACTGGTAGCGGAGGAAGGGTTTTTAATAATCACTTTTCAGTAGCAAACATAAACCGCGATGGGACATGGCGCGATCTGACAAAGCAGAAAAATTCATCTGCAGATATTTCTCCCACAGCCGGCCAGATGCCGCGATTATTAGGATTGGCTTATGCTTCAAAATTATTCAGACAAAACAAAGATCTTAAACAATTCACAACACTTTCAGTAAACGGCAATGAAGTTGCATTCGGTTCGATAGGTGATGCCAGTACTTCTGAAGGCTACTTCTGGGAAACAATTAATGCAGCAGGTGTCCTGCAAGTTCCGATGGCAGTTTCGATCTACGATGATGGTTATGGTATTTCAGTGCCAAAGAAATACCAGACAACGAAAGGCAGTATATCAGAAATACTCAAGGGATTTGAAGCTGAGAAAGATAAACCGGGGATAAGAATATTTAAAGGAAAAGGATGGGATTATGCAGGTTTAATAAAACTATATGAAGAGGGTATTGCAATTTGCCGTGAACAACACGTTCCGGTTGTATTTCATATTGACGAAGTGACTCAGCCTCAGGGTCATTCGACTTCAGGCTCACATGAACGGTATAAGAGTGAAGAAAGACTTAAATGGGAAACCGAATTTGACCCGATCAGGAAAATGAGAGAATGGATCCTTAGTATGGATATTGCAACTGCTGAAGAACTGGATAAACTGGCAGCTGAAGCAGAAGAAGAAGCAAAAGAGTCGCGAAGAATAGGGTGGGAATCATTTCAGAATCCTATAAAAATTGAACGTGATGCGCTTGTTAAGATTATTAACGACCGTTCCTGCAAATGCACAAATCCTGAGAAAGAAGGCAGTGTGGATAATCTCAAAGAAGAATTGATGAAAGTTGCTGCTCCGATACGAAAGGACAATTTTGTCACTGCAAGGAAGATTTTAAGGAATATTTGCGGAACCTGTCTTAAGTCTGATAACCTGAATGAAGAATTACATGGCTGGCTTAAACGCAATTACGCTGATGCACTAAAAGGCTACGATTCATATCTCTACAACGAAATGCCAACTTCGGTTCTTAACGTAAAACCTGTTGCTCCGGTTTATTCAGCCGATTCGCCCGAGGTTCCGGGCCGACAGGTATTGCGTGACAACTGGGACAAGCAGTACGCCAAAAACCCTCTTCTTCTTACATTTGGAGAAGATACGGGCTTTATTGGAGGTGTTAATCAATCACTTGAGGGATTGCAGAAAAAATATGGCGAATTGCGGATTACCGATACAGGAATAAGGGAAGCAACAATACTCGGACAGGGTCTGGGATTATCTCTGAGGGGTTTACGGCCAATTGCAGAAATTCAGTATCTCGATTACCTTATGTATGCTCTCCAGGTATTAAGTGATGATCTGGCAACAACTCATTACAGAACTGCCGGAAGAATGGTAGCCCCGGTAATAATCAGCACACGTGGGCATCGTCTCGAAGGTATCTGGCATTCAGGGTCGCCAATGAGCATGCTTATTAACTCAGTAAGAGGCGTTTATGTTTGTTCACCGAGAGATATGACAAGGGCGGCAGGATTTTACAATACCCTTCTTGAAGGCAATGATCCGGCAGTTGTTATTGAGCCTCTTAACGGTTATCGTTTAAAGGAAATACTGCCAGATAACCTTGGAGAATTCAAAATTCAGCTCGGTATTCCTGAAATTCTGAATCAGGGAACCGATCTGACAATTGTTACTTACGGGTCAACAGTAAAGATTGCAGTTGAAGCGGTGAAACAGCTTGCATTACATGATATATCTGTGGAGCTTATTGATGTGCAGACTCTTATTCCGTTTGACAAGAACAAAATGATTGTTGAATCTCTCAAAAAAACTAACAGGGTCTTATTTCTAGATGAAGACGTTCCCGGGGGAACAACCGCTTATATGATGGAGGAGGTCCTTGAAAAACAAGGCGGCTGGCAATTTCTTGACAGCGCCCCAAAAACTCTGGCAGCTAAAGAACACCGCCCTGCATATACCACTGATGGAGACTATTTCTCGAAACCAAATGCAGAGGATGTTTTTGATACGGTTTATGCTATGATGAAAGAAGCAATCCCAGATAAATATTAATTTCTTTTTGCCTTTTTTAACCGCAAAGCACGCAAAGTAGGCGCAAAGTTCGCAAAGTCAAAACATTATTTTTCAGTTCTTTGCGTCCTTTGCGTAAATTCTTTGCGACCTTTGCGGTTAATGGATTTCAACTTCTTGGCTAGGGTACAGTCGTGTTATGCTCCGATATCTGTAACCCCGATAATTCTCAACAAAGCCATTGCAGCTTCTTTTGGTCCGCTTGATTCATAACCGGGTATGCCAAGACGCGTTCTCATCTGACCGACAAAAATGTTATTTTTGAAGAAGGAACCAAAGTATTTCGAAGCAATTTTTTCATGGTCATCTTTATACTCGGGAGGACCAAAAATATTTGCGAAATATGAATGAACCAATCCGCTTGACGTAGTTGTGCCTTTACTCATTACTGCTCCTTCACGGAAAATATCAAGGGCCCATTCCGGTGAGGTAAACTTCTCAATAACCGGATGATCATTGTCTATCTCTTCGTAATTATTTGCATATAGGATATAATCAATTTTATGTCCGGCTATAACGGTATCAAAATTGGTAACAGGAAAAACTATCCTTGCATTAACCTGGCTCGGATTCATTATGATAGAACGATCGAGGTGACCAAAAGCATAACCTGGTTGCAGATCGTCGAGACGAAGAAAGGCTCCTATCTCAGTGCCGTATCCTATCGGGAGTCCCTTTGGATCGAGTTCAATTGAACCCATATCATCTGCAATGATCGTGAGTTCGCGAATATATTTTTCTGCGAGCACTCTGAATGCCTCAAGTGTTTCGGATTTTCCTGCACCTGTGTCGCCCATCATCAGAATAGTAGCCTGCTTGTTCCCCTGAAGGAGAATTTTCACCATTGCTCCATGAAATGGCATGTGTCCCGCTTTCATAACTATTGAATTATGAAGGGTTAGTATCATTTTCTTCAGATAGCCGAAATATCCGAATTCAGGTCTGTCAGGTATGGCGCCCACAAATATCCCGTTTTCCTGATCGTCGTAAAATACTGTCGAAAATTCAGCAAGACCGTCGACCAGGTTCCCCGGGACCCCGTAAATAAACAGTGCATCGGGTTTTCTTTCCAGATCCGCATCATCGGCTAGCTGAAACAGATTACACATTGAAAATCCAAGATCAAAGAAATCGAGGTGGAAATAAACCATTATAAGCAATTTCCCGACCTTTGCCGGGTAACAGATCCATTCGCCGGGTTTTAGAGAGACAAGATCAACCGGATTTTTGGTTATCCTTTTAAAATGTCCGGTACGTTTATTCGTTGGCTGCTGTATGACTAGAGGAGGGTAGATAAGCATCTGCCTGATTACCGGGACGCTATTAAGTTTTTTATACTGGTCGCCGCTGTAAGCAATGTTTTTTGGAAGTGAAATAACCGCCATTTCAGCTCCTGCCGGAACCTGCCTGTAAACTGAAGGATGGCTTCCTGTTATATTTTCCTGAATATGCCTGTAAACAGTTCTTATCAGGTGGGTAAGCTGTTCAATCGTTTCATTAAAAGTCCTGTAAGGTCTCTTATCAAGCCTGTCTCCCTCTGAATCATTTATAATAAACCGGTCAAAATGACGCCAGTAGTCATAGAGATACTCAACAAAACCTGCAAGTTTATCAAGATCGTTCAGGAATTTTTGAGATTTTTCGAAAATATGAGGTACGACTTTTGCTTCGTATTTGACAAGCATTGAGAGAGTTTTGACCAGATCGCTCACGCAATCCTCGTCAGCAGTACAACCACCAAAGAATTCCAGTAAAGGCGAGTTCTTTGCTTTTAAATTGTTCAGACAATGATCAAGAACCAAACGGAATTTGTCACTCGCCAGCAATTCTTCAGCCGTTTCGCACATCCTTTCGCGGATATTCAAAACAACTTTATTCCCAATTATGCTTAAAGTACTTTTTTGCATGAGATTATTTAACAATTGTAGTAAAAATATGATAATATTTAATTGAAGATAAGTTTTTACTTAATTATTTTTGCATAATATTTTATAATTCGATCTATGCAATCGGAACTTGATTTCTTTGCAATATTGCCGGAGGATAAAATTCCGGAAAAAGGGAAAATCCTTATTTCTGAGCCTTTCCTTCCTGATACCTTTTTCAACAGGAGCATCGTATATCTGACCGACCATACTGATCAGGGTTCAGTTGGTTTTATTCTGAATAAAAAACTCGATTTACAGGTGAGTGCAGCTATCGAAGACTTTGAAGGGTGGAACGAAAATCTGAGTATGGGCGGACCGGTAGCTCCCGATACTCTTCATTATCTGCACAATCTGGGTGATAAGATCCCCAAAAGTGTACATGTTGAAGGAGATATCTATTGGGGTGGAGATATTGACACAATAAGAGACATGATCAGGGCAGGTAAAATTAACCAGTCCCAGATCAGATTCTTCCTTGGATATTCCGGGTGGTCGGAGGGGCAGCTTGAAAGAGAGCTGAAAGAAAATTCCTGGGTCATTGCAAAGGTAAATTCGAATATAGTCTTAAACAGAGGGGATGATATCTGGAAGAAAGTTTTGAGGAGCTTTAAAAACAAATACAGGATGTGGGCTGATTTCCCCGATTCTCCGGAAATGAATTAGGAAGGTGTGTACGAAAAACAGTTTGATGTATTGAAATCATGTCTGATAAATATCCCGTCCTTAAAAAGACTAATCTTACCTCACATTTATTAAAATTCAGGTAATCCCTGGAAGATCCTTCATCTTCCGCAAGATAAAAATTGTCATTTACTCCATATTTTATTGCGGAAGATTCAGGATGACAGGTTATCTAATAATCTTTGTTTAGAAAATTTGATTCAAAAGGCGCCGCTTCCTTCCTCAATAAACCCAAATTGCATTGTCATCCTGAATTTCACTGGTACGTAGCATACGGAGTACCAGTGAAATGAAGGATCCCCTTCTCTTATTTAGCAATCCTGTAAAAAGATGTGATGTAAGACGAGCCTTCAAAAGGGGAGCATGCCTCGCTTTTGGCAGGGGGAAACTTTTTTGGAAGTTTCATTCATTCCCCAAAGCTCAAATTGTGACAACCGGGAATCGGCAGAGGTCCTTATTAGTGCAAAATCTTAAAAACCATTTCCTTTAGAAGATCGCCAGGATCAGTTCCAGGGTCGCAAAATCCCTTTGACTTTAAATCATAGGTACGTAACAGGCTGATTATCTGAACTGTTTTTGCGGCATTATATTTTGAAGCATAAACCTCATAGTCCCTTACGAAAAATGGGTTTATCTTCAAAACTGCAGCAACGTTGTTTTTCGATTTATCTGTCAGATAATGATAGGTCAAAACTTTGCTGAAAAGTCCAAAAAGTGAAGCAATGGTAAGCATTATCGGGTTATCCTTCGGATTATCTGCAAAATAGTAAACAATAGTATTTGCTCTTAAAATATTTTTTTCACCTATTGCTTTCTGTAACTCAAAATTATTGTAATCCTTGCTTATACCGATATTCTTTTCAATTAAAGCAGTTGTAATAACCGGTTTGCCTTCAGGGAGAGTAATAATGAGTTTATCGAGTTCATTTACGATCTTGTGAAGATCTGTCCCGAGATATTCAGTGAGCATCGCACTTGCAGCAGGATCTGTTTTAATTCCCCTGATCATCAGATACCTTTCAATCCATGGCGGAATTTGATAATCCCTGATTCTGGCCGATTCAAAATATGCTCCGCGACTTTCGAGTACTTTGAAAAATTTCGTCCTCTTGTCAATTGTTTTGTATTTATAGCAAAATACAAGTATTGTTGAGGCGAGAGGTTTTTCGAGATATACAATCAGATCCTCGATTTTCTTCAGCGTCTGTGCTTCCTTTATAATAAGCACCTGGTGACTCGACATCATCGGGAATCGCCGCGCGGTATCAATTATTGTCGTTATGTTTGTCGTATCACCATATAGAATTATCTGATTGAATGCTTTTTCAGATTCCGGTAATACTTTATCCTGTATATAATCAGTGATCAGATCGATATAATATGGCTCCTCACCTGCCAGAAAATATACCGGTTTAAAAATACGGTTTTTCAGATCGGAAATTATCTCCTCATAGGTAAGAGCCATGATCAGAACTTTAGGTGTTTAACCGATACGCCGTTGTCTATAATCTCCCGAAGTGATGCTATCCCTATTTTAAGATGGATCTCAACATAATCATTCGTGACTTTAACATCGCTGGCTTCAGTTTTGATACCGGTTGAAATCATTGGTTGGTCAGAGACAAGTAACAATGCTCCTGTCGGAATTTCATTTGCAAATCCTACTGTAAAAATAGTGGCTGTCTCCATGTCAATGGCCATTGCCCTGGTTTTGACAAGATATTTCTTGAACCTGTCGTCGTATTCCCAAACCCTTCTGTTAGTAGTATAAACTGTTCCCGTCCAATATTCTCTGTTAAACCGGGTTATCGTTGCAGAAATTGCACTCTGCAGTTTAAAAGCGGGTAGTGCGGGAACTTCACTTGGCAGGTAATCATTCGAAGTACCGTCGCTTCTGATCGCTGCGATAGGCAGTATCAGGTCTCCGAGAGTATTCTTTTTTTTGAGCCCGCCGCATTTTCCAAGAAATAATACCGCGTTCGGAGAGACGGCGCTTAACAGATCCATTATTGTTGCTGCATTGGGACTTCCCATTCCGAAATTTATTATCGTTATACCGTCAGCTGTGGCGCTTGGCATATTTTTATCTCTGCCTTCGATTTGGACATTGTTCCATTTTGCAAAAAGCTCAACATAATGCATATAATTGGTAAGAAGAAAGTATTTACCAAAAGTCTCGATAGATTTGCCGGTATATCGTGGTAGCCAGTTATTAACAATATCCTCTTTGGTCTTCATCAGATTATTTTAGTTAAAGATTATCTCAATATATTTGTAAAAGCTGACGGTAAAAATACAAAACTAAGTTGAAACAGTTAAATCTGCCACAATATTCGTTCCGTATAATGGGAAAAGAGGGTTCAGAGATGATCCTCGATCCATTGCGCAGGAAATATGTGAAACTGACTCCCGAGGAGTGGGTAAGGCAGAATTTTGTCCAGTACCTGATAACTGAAGGAAAATATCCTGCAGGACTTCTGGGTATTGAAGTATTATTCAGGTTCAATAAGTTAAAGCGCCGGGTTGATATACTCGTTCACGACAGAACAGGAAAACCGGTATTGATTGTAGAGTGCAAATCTCCGGATGTTGAAATTGATGATAAGGTATTTGAGCAGATTGCTACATATAATATGAGCTATAAAGTACCATATCTTATTGTTACAAATGGAATACACCATTATGCCTGTAGGATTGACCATGAAGAAATGAAATTTGAATATTTGCTTGTAATACCACTTTACGAGGATCTCATGTTGACTAAAATTTAAATCGTTTCTGTTGATAACACTTTATAATTCATGCAACAAAATTTTTAAGATATTAACCCCTTCCCAACACTCCCCCAAGGGGGAAGACGAAACAACCTTTCCCCCTTGGGGGAAAATGAAAGGGGGTAAAAGGGACAAGGCAAAGACCTTAAAATAACAACAAAAGTTTTTATGATAATTGTAACATGTGCCATAATACGAAATGAGGAGAATCAGATCCTGGTTGTTCAGCGGGGCGAAGCTTCTGATCATCCTTTCAAATGGGAGTTCCCCGGAGGCAAACTTATACCGGATGAAACTGAAGAAGAATGCATAATCCGCGAAATAGATGAAGAATTATCTATGGAAATAATATTGTGCGGAAGACTCTCTGAAGTTGAACACGATTACGGCCATAAAAAGATCAGATTAATTCCGTTTATATGCGACACACTCGACGAGTTGCCCGTGCTGTCGGAACACATTGATTTTAAATGGGTAGATGCTGACGACCTTATGACAATGGATTTTTCCGAAGCCGATGTGTTTGTTGCAAAGGATTACATGAAAAGACAAACTGTACTACTCAGAAATGATCAGGCAGCAGCTCAACCCGATAATCCGCAGATTGATAAAGACCTTCAGACGATAATAAATAATATGATGAGCATGCCCGAAGCCGAATGGGTTGCGACATCGGCAATAGAGAATCCGGCAATATTTGTCAAACTATATGAGTATTCTTTCTCACCTGACAAACATCTGTCATTCAGGGCATCATGGACTCTTTCGAAAGTCTGTGACCTTTATCCGGAAATGATACATCCTTATCTGTCGAAAATAGTGGATTCTCTTCCCCGGATTGAATGTGAAAGCACGCTCCGTTCTTTTCTCCGGATATTATCTCTTTGCGACATTAATATAATTAATGCCCGTCAACAGGGTTTGCTGGCGGATTTTTCCTTCAACCAGTTAAATTCAGGATTTTCTGCAATAGCTGTAAAAGCATATTCAATGGAAATCCTTTACAAGCTGACGCTTGTTTATCCCGATCTGGCGAATGAGCTTACCACATCAATACGGTTACTGATGGAAGACGGATCTGCCGGCATCACCTCACGTGGAAGAATGATACTCAGAAAACTGGCAAATATGCCTGTAAAACGCAAACAAAAGTAAAAATATACCTTCAGGATTTACTTCGGAGCGGGAACAGTGGAAGTCTGCTTTGCTAGTTTCAGAGGAAAACTTCCGCCATTTTGTGTCCATGTTCCGATGAGAGAATCGCCTTTAATTGTTCCTACGTATTCTCCATTAAGATCCGGAGCCTGTATCACAATCTTTTGTTTATCCAGAATGACCGGGCCTGCGGAGAGACCAGATGCACCCTGGTCAGGGCTATCAAGAGTAACTGTCAGGCTGTCTTTCTCCAATTTCAGGTTAAAAATTACCCGGAGGTCCATGCCATCTGCAGTAAGTTTACCTGACCAGGAACCTGTTAAAGATTTTTTGGTTGTCAGGTCCTGAGCGGATATTTTACCCGGTAGCACAATCAAAACAGCTAGCAATGAAAGAAGCAGAATTTTTTTCATGTCAATTTAGATATTTGGGTTATTGTAAAAAGTAAAGTTAAAGGGAATGTAGCAATTTTTTTTGTTTTGAAGGATTTATAAAGCTAAAATCCAGTCAGAGATAATTTTAAGTGCCTCTGGTGAAAAGGTTTCCTCTATTGTACTGTATTCGGCAGGAAGACCTGTTTTACAATGCTGAAACAAATGATTAAGCCCGGGAAGTAAAACAGTTTTTACTGATTTATCTTTTTTCAGAGCTTTTGCGATTGCCGGAAGGTTTTCATCGGCTGCTACCTGGAGATCCTTTGAACCATTAAGAGCAAGTACCGGACATTTCACTTTTTTCCAGAATGTCGCAGGATTGGTCATAATAAAGTACCTGAACCATGTGTACTGGTCGGCCCCGAATGTCATTCTAAGCTGATTTACAGCTTTTTCTGTATCTTCTTTCGGCAGGTTTTTCTTTTCCTGCGATTTTCTGAAAAGGTCAACAATTTGCGTTTCGGCTATCTTGTTATCTTTTTCTTTCTTCAGAATTTCATAAACCTTCCTGTTTGTCTCAATTGACTCCTTAATATCACGCTCTTTTACGCCCGAGACCCTGCTGATATCCGCTGTCTGCCTTAGTATGATCTCTTCGCCCGAAACTCCGGGTCCGGCCAGTGATACAATGAAACCGACTTCAGTGTTTGAAGCTGCCACGATCGGAGCTATAAGTCCTCCTTCACTATGACCGGCAAATCCTATTTTAGCCGGATCGATCTTTGGGTTCATCTTTAAGAAGTCAAAAGCAGCTTCAGCATCTGTCGCAAGATCTGCTGATGTAGCTTCAGAATATTTACCCTGCGATCCGCCAACACCCCGGTCATCATACCTTAGCACAGCTATTCCATGCCGGGTGAGATAATCAGCAATTACAAGAAAAGGCTTGTGGCCCATTATCTCTTCATTCCTGTTCTGGGCGCCGGAGCCGGTGATCATTATTACTGCTTTGAACGGCCCTGATCCCTGAGGTATTGTTAATGTGCCTGCAAGATTAATATTGAATTTATTATTATGGAATGTTACTTCTTCTGAAGTATAGGGGAAAGGAGGTTTCGGTTCCTGGGGTCTGTTTATAAAAAATGGTAGTGTAAGTTTTTTAAGATTTACAGTATAATCAACCCCTTTCTGCGTCCATACTCCATCAATTGTAGAATCTCCGGTAATTGTTCCATTATATTCCCCAAAAAGTTTTGGCGCCTGAATAGTGAGTTTCTTACCTGACAGAATTACGCGTCCGAGTGGTATGTTCTTTGCTCCCTGATCGGGACTATCGAGAGTTGCATCCAGACTATCATTTTCGTTCAGTTTCAGATTAAAGACCAGCCGCAGCTGAATGCCCTGAACCGAAAGTTTTCCAAGCCATGAACCGGGTAAAATACTTTTGTCAGCGTCCTGAGCGAATACCGGATTTATCATTAACGTTGTCAGTAGAAAAATTAAAATCCTGATCCTGTTCATTTTAAAGAATATATAGAATGAAAATGTTCTGCATAAAGGTATAAAAATACAAAGAGTTTGGATGTAAAAATATGTAAGCTGATGCGGCGATTCAATTTGTTAAATAATTTTTTTACATATCAGGTATCATGACATTTACATATATATAACCCCTTTTCTATTTCCCAAAGAGGGAAAAGGTGGTTTGCTCCCTGGCCTGGGGACATAGACATAAACTTAAGCTTCGGGGATTATGAGAACTCATTAGTAACTCTAGGCAAATGTTTCTTTTTACCATTCTGAATTTTCAGATTTTCAAATTATTCTTTCGTACTTTTGCACATCTTTTTACAGTAGTAATTATGAAAATAATAGATACAAAAGGACAAATTTGTCCTGCACCATTGATAGCGGCAAAGAAAGCACTCAGGGAATCAGCTGCCGGAGAATCTTTCATCATTATAACAGATAATAAAACATCGTTCGATAACTTATGCCGGTTCCTGAAAGATAATAAAGCCGGTATTAAGATCACTGAATCGGGAGACACCTGGAGTTTGACTGTTACAAAATCAGTCAATGACCTGGTACAGCCTGATGCTGAAAAATATTGCAATTCCACAATTCCTCATTTTCAACAGGGCAATTATATAGTGGTTATATCCTCTGATAAAATGGGCGAGGGCGACGATGAACTCGGTCATTTGCTTATGATCAATTATATTAAGGCGCTGAAAGATCTTGATGAACTTCCAAAGAAGATCGTATTTTATAATAGTGGTGTGAAACTTGCTACAAAATCTTCTCCTGCAATCGATCATCTCAGAGATCTCGAAAAAATGGGAGTCGAATTACTACTTTGCGCCACTTGCATTAATTATTATTGTCTTGAAACTGTGGTAGGTGCCGGACTGGTAAGTAATATGTACACAATAGCCCAGACTATGGCGTCGGCAGATAAAATTATTAAACCGTGAGCACCAGAAGATGAGTAAAAGAGTTGATCTTCTTCAAATGGTTGAATCGGGGGGCTGTTCGGCCAAAATTTCTCCTAAACAACTTGAAGAAATATTAAAATATCTTCCGTTGCCGGTTGATCCGAACATCCTGGTGGATATTGATACTCACGATGATGCCGGAGTTTACCGTGTTAATAATGAACTCGCTCTCGTGCTGACAACAGATTTTTTCCCTCCTGTCTGCAGTGATCCTTACGAATTCGGACAGATTGCTGCAGCAAATTCAATCAGTGATGTTTATGCAATGGGAGGGGATCCGGTGCTCGCTCTCAATATCATGATGTTTCCAGCTTCAAAGCTTCCAATGGAGGCTTATGCAGAAATCTTAAAAGGAGGATTCGATAAAGCTGCAGAAGCAGGAGTGAGGATTATCGGGGGTCATACAATTGATGATTCGCCACCTAAATATGGTCTTGCAGTTGTAGGGTATATTCATCCTGAAAAAATAATTTCAAATGCCGGAGCCAGGCAGGGAGATTTGCTAATCCTGACAAAACCAGTCGGTACAGCCGTAATTATGGCTGGGCACAGATTAGGAATGGCTTCTGATGATGATCTTTCAAAAGCTAAAAAACTGATGAAGCTTCTTAACAAGACGGGAGCGGAAGTAATGAAAAAATACAAGATCAAAGGCGCAACTGACATAACCGGATTCGGTCTTGCAGGGCATGCATTGAAAATGGCAAAGGCAAGTAAAGTATCTTTTAATATTAATATGAAGGATGTGCCGCTGATAGGTAATGCGTATCAATTGATCGATGATGGGTGTATTCCCGGCGCTTCATTCCGCAACCTTGATTATGCAGAAAAGGATATCGAATTTGCAGTTGATCTGGATTACAATCTGAAAATGCTGGCTTTTGACGCTCAAACATCTGGGGGACTACTGTTTGCAGCGCCAACCAATAAAATAGATCTGATTCTTAAAGATTTAATGGATGTCGGATTATCAGACTCAAAAGTTATCGGACAGGTAACTGAACTTAAGAAAAAGTTTATTTATCTGATAAATTAAATAGATGCAGATACTTGAAAAAAATTCTTTTAACCGCAAAGTACGCTAAGAAGGCGCAAAGTACGCAAAGTCAAAACCTTTGCGATCTTTGCGTAAAATCTTTGCGACCTTTGCGGTTAATGGATTTCACATTTTTCATGATGATATCTCCTCATTCTCCTATTCTCCCATTCTCCTTTTCTCCCCTTCATTCATCCGTCTCCTGATCATCATCCCCTGACCTTATTTTGTCCTTCTCATTTATCGGATTCGCATCCATCACCCACATCCCGCGTCCGTGGGTGGCAATGATTATCATGTTATCACGCGGATGGATAGCGAGATCATGCACATATACGAACGGCATATTTCCAAGCACATCCCAGTTTTTTCCTCCATCTTTGCTTACATATACTCCACCATCAGTCCCGGCATACAGAATATCTTTATTGATGGGATCTTCTCTTATTACGTTTACCGGACCGAATGGTATATTTCCTGAGATATCCTTCCAGCTATCCCCAAAATCTGTTGATTTCCATATATATACCTGACTATCGTCATCACGCCTTCCGGTCTGAGTCATGTAAATAGTACCCATATCAAATGCTGAGGCCACAAGTCGGGAAACAAACTTCACAGGAACGGCCCCATTCCTGATCTCTGTCCAGCTTTTACCATTATCTTTTGTTCTCCAGATCCTTCCGTCGTCAGTTCCTGCAAATAGAAGACCGAATTTCATAGGTGATTCAGCAAGAACAGATATTGTCTGATAATTTATATCGCCCCTTTTTTCAGGTTTGTTGTAGGAAAGGTCGGGACTGATATATTCCCATGTATCTCCCTTGTCGCGGGAGAATAAGACATATTGCATTCCATGGTAAACGATTGATGGATTGAATTTGGACAGGATTGAAGGTGCCACCCATTCTCCCCTGAGCGGTACTTCGTCAGGAAATCTTTTTGGCAGGAGCTCCTTTACACTTGCGGGATAATTGTCTATCTGAGCGCGTGCAAGGTCTCCATAGAATGTGCTGGAATATATTGTGTTATTGTCAGTCGGATCTATTGCATGAGTACTGCCTTCGGCTCCCAGGGTATGTTTGAATTCTGTTGCAGGCACTTTGTCCCTGCCGTTGGAAAGATCAACCGATCCATAGAAGCTGTGGTGATCCTGTATCGATCCGAAAACTCTGAATGGTGTACTGAAGTCATAAGCAACGTTATAGAACTGTGCCAGGGGTAGTTCTTTTATTGGAAACTTCCATGTTTTGCCTTTGTCGTATGAAATTGTAAGACCTCCGTCCTGGACATCAAGAAGATAATTTGAATTAGCAGGATCTATCCATAACCCATGATGATCGGGGTGAGGACCATCGAGGGATTTGAAAGTCATTCCTCCGTCGGTTGACTGGTTCAGCTCGATGCCCATTGTATAAATAGTATTCTCATCATTTGGATCGACACGTATCTGACCGAAAACCCATCCGTAAGTAGCAGAATGATTTTCCATAAAGGTGCTTTGGCCGGGAGCAAGACCACTTACCTGGGTCCACGATTCTCCTGAATCTTCACTCCGGTATATTGTTGCTCCTTTTATGATATCCCTTTTCTGACGGCCATATGCATCGAGTTCACCCGGCTTTGCTTTTGTTGCGATTTCATAGTTATCGACATAAGCATAAACTACCTTAGGATTTGAAACTGAAACATCTATGCCTATCCGGCCTCTTTTATTTGGTTCAGGCAGTCCCTGGTTAATTTTCTTCCAGGTTATTCCATAATCTGCCGATTTCCAGATGCTGTTATTTAATGTTGTTTCATAAGTTCTCGGATCATTCCATTTAAGACGCATCCGTTCCCAGGTTGAGCAATACAATGTACCCGGGTTTTTTGTATCCAGAACAATGTCACAAACACCGGTATTCTCGTTGATATAGAGTGACTTTGTCCATGTTTTTCCGCCATCAGTGGTTTTATATAACCCTCTGTCCTCGTTTGGCGTCCATTCATGTCCGGTAGCTGCAACATACACTATGTCTGAATTTGCAGGATCAACTCTGACGCGGGCAATAGTGTATGTGTTTTCCAGACCCATCAGATTCCATGTTTTTCCACCGTCGGTAGTCTTGAATATACCACATCCCGGGTTTGAGCTTCTGAAAATGTTCGCTTCGCCGGTTCCGACCCATACAATATCAGAGTTATTCGGATCGATAGCTATATCACCTATAGATGCCGTCGGCATTTGATCAAAAACCGGTTCGAATGAGGTTCCTTCATTCACAGACTTCCAGACTCCACCGGTTGCTGATCCGACCCATATTGTATAACTTTTTCCGCGAGGAGAGATTGCTTCGACATCAGTGCAGCGGCCACTGATATTCTCGGGACCGATATACTGCCACTTCATGTCTTTGTAGGGGGAACTGGTCTTCATTTCAGTAAGCCTTGAAAACATGGCTACTTTGTCTTTGCCGCTTGTTACCGGGTTCTTTACCTGGCAATTCAGGCCAGAGGTTATAAGTAGATACAAAACAATTAAAAAGAATGATTTTTTTGACATAATAGATTTTTTTTAACCGCAGAGTGCGCAAAGAAGGCGCAAAGCACGCAAAGTTAAATCCATTCGGTAATATTCTTTGCGACCTTTGCAAAAAATCTTTGCGACCTTTGCGGTTATTGTCTTTTAATTCTTGAAAATTAAATATTTAATCAAAGATAGTCTCAAATACATTAGATTCTTTTGCTTTGAAACACATTTTGATCTGATCGGGATTGTTTCTGTCAAAAGAAGTCAAACGGACCTGGGCAATTGATTGGATCTCTCCCATTTAAGCCATTTATTGTCCATTTGATTGAATTCTATAATTATACATCGTTGAGATTTCAAAATTGTAACAAAAACTTAACAATTAATAAACATTTTCCACTTAAAAGAATGATAAATTTGAAGACAACTGGAGTTTTGCTCGAAAAACCCTGACCATGTTGAATTAAAATTAATTATTTTATTTACAAAAACTTCTATGACATTTCTATACGTTGTAATTGCTCTTGTTCTTATATTTGATTTTATTAACGGATTTCATGATTCTGCAAACTCAATTGCTACAGTAGTATCGACAAAAGTACTTTCTCCTGTTGCGGCTGTAGGACTTGCAGCTATTTTCAATTTTCTGGCATTTCTGATCTTTCCACTTAAAGTGGCAAGTACAATCGGTAAAGGAGTTATTCACGTTGAAACTATAACTCTCACATTGATAGCATCTGCCATTATTGCTGCAATTATCTGGAATCTTATAACGTGGTGGCTCGGTCTTCCTTCCAGTTCGTCACACACTCTTGTTGGTGGATTGGTCGGCTCCGCATTGGTAGCCAATGGAATTGGATCCGTTGTAATAGTTGGAGTATTGAAAATCATTTTATTTATAGTAATAGCACCTGTACTCGGTATGATCTTTTCTTTTATTATTTCTGTTATTGTCATGCATATCGTGAAAAATCAAACTCCTTCTAATGTCGATAAGTATTTCCGGAGATTACAGTTATTGTCTGCCTCCGCTTTCAGCCTCGGTCACGGAGGAAATGATGCACAGAAATCAATGGGAATAATCTGGGTAGCCTTGATTGCTACCAACCAGGTCGCTAAAACTGCCCCTATTGCTCTTTGGATTGTCCTGTCATGTCATACGGCAATTGCACTTGGGACACTTTTTGGAGGATGGAGAATCGTTAAAACAATGGGTCAAAGAATCACAAAGCTTAAACCGTTTGAAGGCTTTTGTGCTGAGACAGCAGGGGCACTTACACTTTTTGGAGCAACTCATTTCGGTATACCGGTAAGTACAACACATACGATCACAGGCTCGATTATTGGTGTTGGAGCAACGAAACGATTATCAGCAGTCAAGTGGGGCGTAACCACAAAAATTTTCTGGGCCTGGATACTCACAATACCTGTCTCTGCAATAATTGGTGGCGCAGTCTATACGCTTATGAATGCGTTCCATTAATATCTGGGCATGCAATAATAATAGTAAATAATAATACTAATTAAACTTCTGAGCTTGTTCTGAAAAAGCTATTGCTATATTCTGGCGTGATAGAAAATTGTCATGTAACAATTATTTAATCCGTTTGAAATTACCATGTAATACAGTTTTTTCATGTTTGCAGATTAAAAGTCAAGTAAATCACTAAATAGTCTGAAAATGAAAAACCAATTAGTTTTAATACTATTTATATTGTTGAGTTTAAATGTCTATGGTCAAAAGGACACAACTCATGTTGAGTTCAAACCCTCCGGAAAATTATGGGGTTATGCTTTTGGTGACTTTTTATACAAAGCGCATTCTAACTCATTTGGCATGAGCAATACACAATATGCCAATACGCCTAAAGATTTTAATTCTTTGGAATTCAGAAGAATATATCTCGGATATGACTATGATATAAGCGAACATTTCTCAACCCAATTATTATTGGCATATGAGGGTACATCATTCACTTCAGATGGAAACCGGTCGATATATATCAAAATTGCCAATATGAGATGGAAGAATTTCTTTCACAATGGCGATCTTGTCATTGGTGCAATGGCGCCTCCTACATTTATCAATTCTGAAGCTGTCTGGGGTTACCGTTCTCTTGAAAAAACGATTATGGACATGCGCAAGATAGGATCTTCAAATGATGTAGGCATAAGTTTGCAGGGGAAATTAAACAACAGAGGTGATTATGGATATAACTTCATGATCAGTAATGGTACAGGCGCTAAACCTGAAACAGACAGATTCAAGAAATTTTATGCAAATGTATACGCAAAATTTATGGATCAGAAAGTCATTCTGGATATTGGCGCAGATAATGAATGGACACAATCCCATCCTTATCAGAAAAGCAAAACTACTTACAAAATCTTTCTGGGATATCAGACAAAAAAATTCACAGCCGGGGTTGAAGCATTCCAACAGGTACAGAAAAATAATACTATTCTCACGGAGACTGCAACAGCAGATACAGTCAATTCATTAGCATCGGGAGTATCTGTTTTTGTAAGAGGTCCAATCAATAAGAAACTTGGATATGTTTTGCGCTACGACTATTACAATCCGGATAGTAAGTTCAGTGAAAACAAAGTTTATACAGCTTCTTATACCGGAGTGTATACAGAATCGTTCTTACTCGCAGGACTGGATTTTACCCCTGTTCCGAATGTTCATTTTATGCCAAATGTATGGTATGATATGTATAATAACAGGAATAATACCGTGAATGGACTTAACAAAGGAAGCAATGACCTTGCTTTCAGATTGACAGTTCATTATATTTTCAAGTGATTCAGTATTAATGAATTAATATATTGAAACGT
Organism: uncultured Bacteroidales bacterium; assembly: GCA_963734885.1. Taxonomy (GTDB): domain Bacteria; phylum Bacteroidota; class Bacteroidia; order Bacteroidales; family VadinHA17; genus LD21. Next base: position 458,078 of record CAVTIJ010000001.1, read on the forward strand.
TAACGGATTTTTTAAAATCAAAAAAACGAAATTATGAAAACAATCAGATTAGGTTACATTTTTATCCTTATTGCATTTGCAGGAGTTTTAGCAAGTGCATTTTCCCCGGTTTCAAAATCAAAGCTGAGATCTCCGGCAAGTGAAGTGGAATTATTAGGAGCTGGAGCCACCTTCCCTTATCCTCTTTATTCCAAAATGTTCAGTGAATATAATCTTAAGACCGGCGTAAAGGTTAATTATCAGTCGATTGGTTCCGGAGGGGGGATAAAACAACTCATGAGTAAAACTGTTGATTTCGGTGCATCCGACGCTTTCCTAAGCGACGATGACCTGGCAAATATGCCGGCTGCCGTGGTTCATATACCTACTTGTCTTGGCGCTGCTATTATAACTTACAACCTTCCCGGAGATCCTGTTCTTAAATTCACTCCCGATGTGGCTGCAGATTTATTCCTTGGAAAGATCACATCATGGAATGATGCCAGGATTCAGAATCTGAATCCGGCTGTAAAATTGCCAAATATGCCAATTTCAATTGTACATCGTTCCGATGGGAGCGGCACTACTTTTATATTTACAGATTATTTATCGAAAATCAGTGCCGAGTGGAAAACCAAAGTTGGTCATAAAACTTCTGTTGACTGGCCCATCGGAATCGGCGCCAAAGGTAATGAAGGTGTAAGCGGAATGATAAAACAAACTCCCGGAGCGCTTGGATATGTTGAGCTAATATATGCTTTACAAAACAAAATGCCCGTAGGTCTTCTTCAAAACAAAAGCGGTAAATATATTGAAGCATCAATAAACTCTGTTACAGCAGCAGCAAATGTTACAATTCCCGCCGATGCAAGGGTTTCTATTACTAATACCGAAGCACCTGAGGGATATCCGATAAGCAGTTTTACCTGGATTTTGCTGTATAAGGAACAGAATTATGATAACAGACTCGAACCTAAAGCTAAAGAAGTTGTTAAACTTGTCTGGTGGATGACACATGAAGGACAGCAATTTGCAGCTCCGTTGATTTATGCTCCACTGCCAAAAGAAGCTCTGAAAGTGGTAGAAAGCAACCTTAAATCTATTGTATTCAATGGCAAGTCATTGCTATAAATAAATAAAATTGTAACATCAATAAGGCAGTCCCTTTAGGATTGCCTTATCTTTAAGGTTATGTTATCCTATAAAAGGAATAAACCGAATGACAGGGAGAGCAGAAAACTGGATATAGTACTCTCCTTTGAAAAGATTTTCCGGCAAAGCCTGGGATTGATTGGGATTGTCATTATAATCCTGCTGTTAGCTATTTTTATAACACTTACAATTTCGTCAATTCCTTCATTAAATCATCTTGGAATAAAATTCATATATGGAAGTGCGTGGAATCCTGTTACAGATGAGTACGGCGCCTTACCATTTCTTATCGGAACCCTGCTTACTTCTTTGCTGGCGCTAATAATATCTACGCCATTTGCATTATCGGCAGCTGTTTTTTTAGGGGAATACTTTACAGAGGGAATGGTGTCAAATATTTTTAAAAATATTATTGAATTGCTTGCCAGTATACCTTCTGTAATATACGGTTTCTGGGGTATGGTTGTGCTGGTTCCAATAATAAGAAATGTAGAAATTAAATTTCACGTTTTACCATATGGAGTAGGAATACTCACCTCTTCAATTATTCTGGCAATCATGATAATGCCATATGCCGTTTCCCTTTCCAGGCAGGTAATAAGTATGGTTCCACCTGCTCTTAAGGAGGGCGCTTACTCGCTTGGCGCAACACGATACGAGGTTGTTAAAAAGATTATCATTCCTTATGCTCGCTCTGGGTTATTTGCTTCTGTTCTGCTTGCTCTCGGACGAGCTCTGGGTGAAACGATGGCTGTTACAATGCTCATAGGAAATTCACACTATATCCCGAAAAGTATTTTTAGTCCGGGAAATACCATGGCCAGCGTTATTGCAAATGAATTTACAGAAGCAACCGGCAAAGTATACTTGTCGGTTTTGATTGAGATGGGGCTTTTGCTTTTTGTTGTTACTACCATTATAAACATATTAGGCAGGACTGTAATTAAACGTTTTATCGTTAAGTGAAATGGATGAACATCTGAGATTGAGATTTAACAAAGACAAACTGTTTAAGATTGTTATAATTGTATTGTCCACATTATCGACAGTCCCTTTGATTCTGATATTATTTTACATCGTCAGGCAGGGTATCGCGGCTATAAACTGGGATTTTTTTATTAATCTTCCCAAACCCGTCGGAGAGAAGGGAGGTGGTATTATAAATGCCTTGATAGGAAGTGGCATCATTATTTCGGTTGCCTCTCTTATCGCGATTCCCTTCGGCGCTATGGCCGGGCTTTATTTGAGCGAATATAGCAGCAAAAAACTTGCATATTGGGTAGGTCTGTGTGTTGATGTTCTCCAGGGGATCCCATCAATAGTCCTGGGAATCATAATATATCTGTGGATAGTAAAGCCTTTTGGCCATTTTTCTGCATTGTCAGGTAGTATTGCTTTGGCAATTATGATGTTGCCTCCAATTATTAAATCCACTGAAGAAACTTTGAAACTTATTCCGTCTACTTTTAAAGAGGCATCCCTTTCTCTTGGTGTGCCTTATTATAAAACCATTATGAGAGTTATTATTCCAATGGGATATGGCGGAATCTTAAGCGGGAGTATATTGAGCATTTCAAGAGTAGCCGGAGAAACAGCTCCATTACTTTTTACAGCTTTTGGGAATCCGTTTATTAATACAAATATTTTAAAACCAATGAGCAGTCTGCCATTGATTATATTTAATTATGCCAGCAGTGCATATGAAGAATGGCATAAACTGGCATGGGGAGCTTCATTTGTTCTTATTATGATGATTTTATTCCTTAATATAGTTACAAAGATATTCGAACGCAGATGGAAAATCCAGTTTTAAGAGCTGTTAATCTGAATGCTTACTATGGAGAGTCCAGAGCACTGAATAATATTACGATGGATCTGCCAAAGAATCGTGTTGTCGCATTTATGGGTCCCTCGGGTTGTGGTAAAACTACTTTCCTTCGTTGTATAAATCGTTTACATGAACTTACACCCGGTACCAGAACTGAGGGCAAAATTTTTCTAGATGATGATGAGATACATGACCTGAACCTGATTATGCTCAGAAGAAGAATAGGAATGGTATTTCAAAGGCCAAATCCTTTCCCCACCATGAGCATTTTTGAAAATGTTATTTCAGGTTATATTCTGAATGGTATTAAACTTACCAAAACCCAAAGGGAAGAATTGGTAGAAAGTTCTCTCAAAAAAGCTGATCTATGGAATGAGGTCAGGAATAATCTGCACAGAAAGGGAACTTTTCTTTCAGGAGGACAACAGCAAAGATTATGTATTGCGCGTGCTCTTTCAATGAAACCCGAAATCCTTCTTTTTGATGAACCAACCTCATCTCTCGATCCTATCTCATCGAACAAGATCGAACAACTGCTGGTGGAACTGAAGAATGATTATACAATCATTATTGTAACACATAATCTTCAACAGGCTGCACGAACGAGCGATTACTCTGCTTTCTTTTACCTTGGAGAATTGATCGAGTACAATAAGACACAAATTCTGTTTTCGAATCCGGCTAAGAAACAAACCGAAGACTATATCTCAGGGCGCTTTGGATAAAGATAGCCTTACATTACGTCGTTCACCAGTGTGCATCTCCGCATCTAAAGACAAATAACTATTTTCAAGCTTAACTATTTTGTTTATCAATACGTTAGATTTTTGTAACAATTACTTAATCTCAATGCAACAGCGGTGTAATAACGAAAGATGACTTTTGTTGCAGGAAAATTTAAACAAAAACCTAACTTGATAAATATGAAGAAACTTTTGGCTATTGCGACTTTTTCTGTGATCTCAATCTATGGATTCTCACAAACACAGAAACTCGATTCTCTGAAGGATGTAATCGAAAGACATGAAGGTAAATTGAATGCCCTTGATGACAGAGTCCTTGTAAATGAATCCGATCTTGGGAAACTTACTAAAATAAAAGTTTCAGGTTATATCCAGGCACAATGGGAACATTATGGCGCGGATCTCGAAAAAACCAATGGATACAATAATACTTTTTATCTCAGAAGAACAAGGGTGAAATTTACTTATGAGCCTGCTGACGGTGTTAAATTTGTTTTGCAGCCTGATTTCAGTACAGGTAACCTCGCTCTTAAAGATGCTTATACCGTTGTGAATTTACCAAAATTAAAAAATGTGACTTTGTGGATGGGTCAGATGAACAGACCGAATTATGATGTGGAATACTCATCAAGCTCAAGGGAATTATTGGAACGTGCAAGAGTTACAACATCGATTTATCCTGGTGAAAGAGAGATTGGCGCCAAACTTGAATATATCGGGATAAAGATTCCGGTTCTGGCTCAGGTTATGATGATGAATGGTAACTTTACAGGCACTCAGGCGAAAGATGTTGATTCAAGGAAAGACGTTATGGCACGCTTTGTTTATTCAGTCAAATTACCAGCTGCAGGTGTAGGTATAGATTTCGGAGCAAATCATTATTTTGGAAGCACCCTGGCAAAAACCAACAAATATGTAAAAAACAGCGATGGAACTGCAGATAGTCTTAATAATGTCTGGCGTTATCTTGATAAGCATTGGACAGGTGGCGAAATAAGGATTTACGCCGATGTTCTTGGCGGTATGTCAATCAAAGCAGAATATGTTGCAGGTATTAATAACATACCCAGCACAGTTGCATCGACAGCAACAATGGCACAAAAGAAAGCAGCTCCAAACTTATATAACAATTTTGCCGGATATTACATTACCCTTGTGAAAAACATCGGTGCGAAGAATCAGGCTGTTGCGAGATATGATTATTATGATCCTAACACAAAATTAAGTGGCGATGCAGCTAATAACGCCCTTTATTACAAGACGTGGTCACTGGCATGGCAGTACTATCTGAATGATAACATCAGAATCACTGCACAATATACTATGCCTAAGAATGAAACCAATGCTTCAAATCCGTCAGATTTTAAGGATAATTTGTTTACAATACGAGTTCAGGCAAAATTTTAATAAATCTATCCGACCTTATAACAAAAGTGTTCAAAATTTAAATTTGTAATTAAATGAGAAATAACAAAATTTTACCGATAATGCTGATAATCGCCGTTATGGCTTCAGTGACAGCTTTTTCACAGGCAAAAATAACCGTAAAAGGTTCTGATACAATGGTGATCCTTGCTCAGAGATGGGCAGAACTTTATATGAAAAATAATCCAACAGCAACAATTCAGGTAACCGGTGGTGGTTCAGGTGTTGGCATTACGGCTCTTATAAATGGCACTACAGATATTTGCAATTCAAGCCGTCCAATGAAACAGAGTGAAATTGAAAAACTTAAAGGAAGGTATAATACTCTTGGTGTTGAAATCCCCTGTGCAAAAGACGGAGTCACAATTTTCCTTAATGATGCTAACAAAGTATCTGAGCTTACATTGAAACAGATCAGCGATATTTATACAGGAAAAATAAAAAATTGGAAAGAATTGGGTGGCGCTGATGCTGAAATCAGACTTTATGGACGTGAAAACAGCTCAGGAACTTATACATATTTGCATGATGAAGTTGTGAAAGATGACTATGCTTCGACCGTTCAGTCTCTTCCGGGAACAGCTGCTGTTGTAAATGCAGTGAAAAAAGATGTCAATGGGATAGGTTATGGTGGTGCAGCATATGCAGTTGGTGTAAAATATGCTAAGGTTAAAAAGGATGCAAGCAGCACAGCTTATGTTCCATCTCCTGAGACAATTGCAAAAAGTCAATATCCAATAACCCGCTATTTGTATATGTACCTGAGAAACAGGCCAACAGGCGAAACAAAAAAGTATATCGACTGGATTTTAGGAGCTGAGGGACAAAGACTTGTAACAGAAGTAGGTTATTTCCCCGTAAAATAGTCATTCAGGGAAGTGTTAGTTTTAGACCATTTGTCAGGCTTGTCAGAACTTTAACTCTGACAAGTTTGGCATTTTATAATAGGGAAATGAATTGAATAAAATTGAAATAAGTCGAAATAAGTTGAAATGAAGTTATATGTATAAGGTTTCCAGTAGATTTAAACACAAAAAAAAGTCCGATCCGCAAATGGCTTCATTCAGCAAAAAAAAATTTCGCTTTTCTGACTGGTTTGCAGAAAAAGTTATAAAAGCTGTAGCATTCCTTTCAATTGCTGTTGTAATACTTATCTTCATTTTTGTGTTTCGGGAAGCTTTTCCGATATTCAAAATGGATAATAAGACCTCAGCCAGTACTGAAACATTAGTGCAGGAAAGTTACGGGGGTGCAGAGACAGAGAGTTCTACCGCCAAAGCAGTTGATAACCAGGTTGTAAATTCAAACAAAAAACAAACTAATAACGAGAAACCTTCCTCCTCACTGCTATCAAAAACCTGGATGCCGGTTTCTGATAATCCCCGTTATGGATTATTGCCATTATTTCTCGGCACACTTAAAGTGACACTTATTGCATTGTTATTTGCGGCTCCTATTTCGATCCTGGCAGCAATTTACACTGCAATGTTCGCAAAACCCAGGATAAGAGAGGTAATTAAACCTGTTATAGAACTTCTTGCAGGCTTTCCTTCTGTTGTTATAGGTTTTTTTGCTTTGATGGTACTGGCTACAGTGCTACAGAATATTTTTGGTTATGCCAGCAGGCTGAATGCTTTTGTCGGAGGAATCGCAATGGGGCTTGCCGCAATTCCCATCATTTATACTCTAACTGAAGACGCATTAACTGCAATTCCAAAAACATTCACAGAGGCAAGTCTTGGCCTGGGAGCAAGCAGAAGACAAACGGCTTTTTATGTAATTCTTCCGGCGGCGGTCCCGGGAATATTTGCTGCTGTGGTACTCGGACTGGGCAGAATTTTCGGCGAAACCATGATCGCTCTGATGGCGACTGGTAATGCTGCAATGATATCGATTAATCCATTTGATTCTGTGCGTACTTTGTCTGCAACTATCGGAGCTGAAATGGCTGAAGTAGTATTCGGCGACACGCATTATAATGTTCTGTTCCTTATTGGTTCATTGCTTTTTATCTTCACTTTTGCTCTGAATGCGATTGCGGAATTTTATTTTAAGAATGTTGTCGTAAGGAAATACCAGTCGAAAAAGTGATGGAATGAATTAAATTGAAATAGGTTGTATCTAGTTTAAATAAGTTGGAATATCCTGAGACAATAATAAATGAATAGAAATATCAAAGATACTATAGTTGAGAGTATTACAGGAATATGTGTACTTGTGATTATTTTCATTATTGTATCAATACTGGCAATAACGATTATTGGCGGATGGCCAAATCTGAACTGGACATTTTTGTCACAGTTTCCGAAAGAAGGAATGACAAAGGGTGGTATCTTCCCGGCAATAGTGGGAACAGCGATTATGACAATTATAATGGCAATAGCTGCAGTTCCATTTGGAGTAATAACAGCAATTTATCTTGCAGAATATGCCAATGAAAAGTCAGTCGTTGCAAAAACTATCCGGTTTGCAGTAAAAACACTGGCCGTAGTGCCTTCCATAATTTTCGGCCTTTTCGGTCTTGGATTTTTTATTGGCTTTATTGGCAAGAACATGGATACTGTCTTCAATGGAGGAGAGCTGAAATGGGGCCAGCCTGATATCCTGTGGGCAAGTTTAACCATGGCCCTTCTGACTTTGCCTGTTGTAATAGTATCAGTAGAAGAAGCTATTCGAACGATTCCAAGGGAAATGCGCGAAGCCAGCCTTGCTTTAGGAGCTACAAAATGGCAAACTATCAAAAAAGTTGTGATCCCCGGTTCAATATCGGGCATTCTTACCGGAACTATCCTGGCTGTAAGCCGCGGAGCAGGGGAGGTCGCCCCTATATTGTTCACAGGCGCAGTTTATTTCAGTTCACACCTGCCACATTCACTCAGCGATCAGTTTATGTCTCTGGGTTATCATATTTATATAATGTCAACTCAGTCATCAAACGTTGATGCAACCCAGCCAATTCAATTTGCTACAACCCTTGTGCTGCTGCTTCTTACATTTTCACTGAATGCAGTCGCTGTTACATTAAGATACAGAATCAGAAAAAATGCAAAATAAAAAGTTTTCATGGACGATTTTAAAGTAAAAGTCAAAAATTTGTCACTCCGGTACGGTACAAATCTTGCGTTAAAGAATATTTCAATGGATATACCGGAAAAAAAGGTAACTGCATTCATCGGGCCGTCAGGGTGTGGCAAGTCAACTTTTCTCAGAACGCTGAACCGCATGAACGACCTGATTGAAAATGTAACTATTGAAGGTGAAGTTGTTATTGACGACATAAATATATATGATAAGAATATTGATGTGGTCAATCTACGCAAGAAGGTTGGGATGATCTTTCAGAAATCAAACCCTTTCGCAAAATCTGTTTATGATAATATTGCTTTTGGTCCGAGAATTAACGGGATAAGCCAAAAACATGTTCTTGATGAAATAGTTGAGAAATCATTGAAGCAGGCAGCAATCTGGGATGAAGTAAAGGACAGGTTATTTAATTCAGCGTTAAGCCTTTCAGGAGGACAGCAACAACGTATCTGCATTGCAAGGTCGCTAGCCGTAAACCCGGAAATAATTCTCATGGATGAACCCGCCAGCGCACTAGATCCGATTTCCACTGCAAAAATTGAAGAATTAATTCATGAATTAAAACAGGAATATACAATTATCATTGTGACTCATAACATGCAACAGGCTGCACGCACCAGCGATCTTACTGCTTTATTTTATCTGGGTGATCTTATCGAAATGAACAGAACAGAAATAATCTTTTCGAATCCCGCTAAAAAACAGACAGAAGATTATATTACAGGCCGTTTTGGATGAAACCTGAACCGGCTGTTATTTCGGAAGTGTGAAAAGGAATTCGATTCCGCCGCCTGTTTTACTGCGAATCTGGATATCTCCTTTATGTAAAAGTATGGCATTTTTAACTATGGCAAGGCCGAGACCGGTTCCACCACTCTTCCTTGATCTTCCCGAATCCACTCGATAAAAACGTTCAAATACCCTTCCGAGATGTTCTTCTGCAATCCCGACTCCATTATCTGAAAATGAAAAATGACAGAATTTATTATCCTGGTTATAAAGTGCGATTGTAACTGTTGTGTTATTTCCTGAATAGTTTACTGAATTCTCTAGCAGATTCTGGAATATGGAAGTTATAAGTGAACGATTACCTGTAATATAAGCATTGTTATCTACACTCAGCTCAACTTTCATGCCCCTGGTCTCAATCGCTGATTTGAAATTATCTTTTACTTCATTAATTATGTCGAGAACTTTAATTTTTTCTTTTACAAAGGTGTTTGCTGCCTCCTCAATTTTGTTGATGACAACGATATCATTAATCAGACCTGTAACCCTGTCACTTTGAGCCAGAGCCTTTTCAAGAAAGTACTTTTGCTTGTCGGACCCCATATTTGGTTCATTGATGAGGGTTTCAATGTATCCTTTAACAGATGAAATCGGAGTTTTTAATTCATGAGCTATATTTGATGTCATTTCCTGTTTTATGAGCCTGTTTTTCTCCATCATCGTAATGTCGCTCAGTATAACTTCGAAACTATTGTCACTAAATACGACGCATTGAATTCTGAAAAATTTACCGTTTTTTCCTATCTGATATTCAAGCTTTGGGAGATCTGATGTTTTAATTTCTTTTCCCGAATGCTTTTCTATAAACTCCACAACAGATGAGAAATCCTTTATTTTAAAAAAATGCGACGAAGAAATTGTAAGCTCTCCTGAAATCATGTTCATGAATTGGATGAAATGGTTATTTGTGAGGATCTTTGATTTATCCTGGGAAAAAAAGGCGATTCCCTCATTTAAAGCATTTAAATGACTGAAAAGTTTTTCCTTCTCATTCGAAAGATCATTTTGGGTATTAAGCATCTTGTTATAAATCTCTATAATTTCTTCGCCTATTATACCCAACTCATTTTTAGGAAATTTAAAATCGCTTTCGAAAGGCTCATTGTTTGCAACACGAACAGCAAAATCCTTAAGCCTGTTAATTGCCATTCCAAACTTATTGGTGACAATCAGCAAAACGATCCATATTGCAATGAATGACAGAGCTATTATGATAAGAAAGTATTTCTTTACAGTCAGAAGATTTATAGTTTTCTTGTTGTAAACAACTGCAGCCCTTACATAATATCTATTGTAGTATTTTGCATAATAGTAATAATCATCTCCCGTGGTCGCTGATTTCCTTATAGCCTTACCAAAATCAGAATAAAGTGATTCAATGATCTCGGGCCGGTTTTTATGGTTCTCCATACTTTTCCAGTCATGGACAGAACTGTCATAATATACTTCACCGGTAGGACTTACTACAGTCAGACGCAGATCTTCCTGCGGCATTAACCTCACTATGGTATCAATTAATTTCCAATTTCCGTTTTCAACAATTGAATTAGATTTTATGTAATTATCAGTGAATTTGGTAAAATTATCAAGCTCACTGTTAAGTGAGGTAATTTTGAACTCTTTTTCTCTTTGGTACAAATAACTTATAATCAGTAGTGTGAAAACTACAAAGATCGCTGAATAATAAATGAAAAGATTATTCCTGAATTTGTTCCTGCTGATCATTTGTGAATTGATTATTCAATTAAAATTCAAAAAAATACCCGTAACCAGTCTTGTTTTTTAAGCATGATCCAAGTTCTCCGAGTTTTGTTCTTAGCCGGGTAATATTAACATCAACAGTCCTTTCTGTTACAATTACATCCTGTCCCCATATTCTCATAAGCAGATCCTCCCTTGAGAACACCTTGCCCTGGTTCTCAAGAAGAGTCTTTAGAATCTCATATTCTTTTTTTGTGAGTTCTACCCGCTCATCATTTATTATCAGTCTTTTACGAATTGTATCAAGATCTATTCCATTGAATTGAAGAATAGCTTTACTTTCAACTTTATCAATATAGGATCTTTTTAAAACAGCTTTTACCCTTGCCAGTAATTCATTTACAGAAAATGGTTTTGAGATATAATCATCCGCACCCAGACTAAAACCTGTAAGAATATCATTCTCAGTATCTTTAGCAGTAAGAAAAATAATTGGTACGTCGACCTTATGTTCTTTCCTTAGTTTATCAGCAAACTTAAATCCCGACATGGGACCCATCATTACATCTAAAAGAATCAGATCAAAATTACCGAGTTGTCTCTTTTGAGCTTCTTCAGCTGAATGACAAATTTCTGTCTGATATCCGTCATTTGTGAGATTATACTGAAGTATTTCACAAAGATCCTCTTCATCATCCACTATAAGAATTCGTTTTCTGTTTACTTCCATTATCGATCAGATTTTATTTACTTTCATCATTATCTGGTAAAGTGGTATCCAACCCGGTGTGTCGTATATCCATGCCCTGAATTGAATAAATAGACGCTTCTGCGATATTTGTTGCATGGTCAGCAATTCTTTCAAGATTTGTAATTATGCTTTTCAGATCAATATAACTCAGTAACATTTCTTTTGTTTTATCACTTACTTTTGCCTTTGAAATGCTGTTAATAAGCAGCTTACTGTTCATTTCGTCAACAACTTCATCATTCTTAATTGTCCATACGGCATATTCATTATCGTTATTTATGAATGAAAGCAAAGCTTTCTCAACCATGGAAATCCCTGAAAGCAACATTACACGCAGAACTTCGATCATGGCTTTGTATTCCACAGAATTTTTAACATTATCTATTGAATTTATTATATTAATAACTCGATCACCAATTCGTTCAAGGTTGATTGACATTCTTGAAATGGCAACTGCTTTTCGGATATCTGATGCAACAGGTTGATATAATATAATTGAATTAATAAATTTTTCGCTCACCAGAATTTCATATCTGTCAATCAGAATTTCATTTTTGTCTATTTCGAATCTTATTCCGGAACGTTCATCTTCATCATGTACCTCCATATATTTTTCAAGAAGTTTGAGTTGTGCTAAAATGGTATCAGCCATTTCTTCAAATGTTGCAATGATGTTAAGTATTGATTCTTCCCGCATCGTTTTCATTTCGTGATAATAATTTGTTTGTTTTGATATTTATTTTGCTTAACAATTATGTTCACGCAAAGTTAGCTTCATTTAATGTTACAGTTGTCATCTATTTGTTACTTATTTGTTACAATTTGGTTAATATGTTCAGGAAGTTATTGAAAATCAATAAATACGATTGCCATGTACACCATTTAAGAAATGTGGAGAGGCTCTTAAAATTATGACTCAAACGATCCATCTATACTTAACAAAATATTAACAAAAATGACTCAGTGTTAATGCATTATAAATAGGAAAGCAAGTTAATTTTGAAGTGTTAATTCAATTTATTAAAATATTAATATCTGAAGAAATGAAAAAATCTAAATCTGTGGAGAAAACCACAAAAAATGAAAAAAAGGAAAAAATGATTGGAGTCATAGAAAAATAAGAGGTAAATATCTGACAAAATAATTATAAGTCCGGTAATAATCTGAACTGGCTTATTTCGCGACCAATGGAGTTTATTAATAATCATGATTCCGAATAGAGCGCACATGATACCAATGGCGGCGCCAGCCAGAACATCTACCGGCCAATGTACACCGACTTTTCGTTCAAAAGACATAATCTCAGAAAAGTCAGCGGTTGTAAAGCCTGATACAATTCTGTCAGATCATTTCCCGATCTGTGCAAAGTTTCTGATACCAGAAAAAATCAACCAGGCTAACAGATAGCTCTTCAGTTTTTTCTCGAAGATTTCAATGAACTTTCATGTTGCAGGAATAGGCCTGAGGGTGACAGAGGACTCACGGTCGTTCAATAAACTCCTGTAAACATTAATAAGTTTCTCTCTTATTATTTCTTTATCAAATTGCATAAGCAATTGTTGTGATATTTCAAGACCCTCTTTATAAAAATCTTTGTCATCGATCATCCTTCTTGTGAGAGATATGAATTCTTCCAGTGAACCTGCCTTAATATATGAATTAATATACAATGATTTATATTCTTCAATATCTCTGTAAATTACCGGCATTCCGCATGCAGCAGCCTCTATGGGAGCCAGGGGACAATTTTCCTGGAACGACGGGAAAAGCATCAAATCAGCAGCGGCATAAATAAGTGGCATATTTTCGAGATCGATCTGACCTGCATTTATTACATTTCTCCCTGCATTTCTGAATCTTTCGTCAATTCTCTTTATACCCTCAGTCAGTCCGCCAAAGGGTCTTCCCCCAGCCCATACAAATCTGACTCCCGGGATAGATTCAGCCACACTCAGAAAGTCATCAACACCCTTTCTGCCGGTTAATTGACCGACTCCTATAATAACAAATTCATCGTCAGTGAGACCAAGAATTTTTCTTCCTCTTTTTCTGTTCTCCTCAGTCCGTCTCCATTTATCAATATGAACGGGATTATAAATACTTATTATCTTAGTTTTAGCTCCTGTTTCAATAATTGCTTTTTCGACCATTGGTGAAATAGCAATGCAAATATCGGCATATGAATAAACTATTTTCAACCCCAGCCTGATGAAAGGCATAAAAAGGCGCCAGAGAGGTAAAGATCCCTTTATTGAATCAGGAATTACGTGAGCAGTAAATACTCGTCTTCCATTATACTTTCTTCCTTTCCAAAGATAATATAGTCCATATGTATGACCGTGAAAAACATCACCGGTACCCTCGTTATTGACAACAACTTCAATATCATCCTTCTCCTTCAACAGTTCAATATGTTCCATGAATGCAGTGTGAACACCCGTTGCCTTCATAATAAATGGCGTTTCGGAAACTATATGGATTTTCATAATATGGATAGTTTAAATTGAAGGTATTTAGGTTTTCGTTCAATTTGTCAGGATTTCTGAATTAACCTTTTTTCTTTTCCTGAAATAATAAGCAATCAGAATAGTGCATATTACAATTACAGGAACTGCGATCAAAACATATTTAAAATTGTCCAGATTCTGTATGAATAAGATCCAGTAAGGACCAATCAGGTAACCTGCAACAACATAAATTGACGCCCAGGTAAGAGCAGAGCAAAAAGCGATTATTAAAAATGTTGCGGCTTTTATCTGAAGAAGTCCTGATATAACTGATGCATATCCTCTTGTAAATGGTGTCAGCCTGAAAATAAATATTCCTGACAAACCCTTCTTTGTCAGTTTAGATGTTAAAGTTCTGATTATACCCGGCGACAAGGGAATCCATTTGGGCTTTTTTCTCAGAATAATTTCTCCGCTCCTGTTAAACAGGAAATAGAGGATGCTTGTACCAGTGAAATCTGCGAGAACAGCTGTTAATACCACATAGGGCGCATACATAATTCCTTTATAGGTCAGATAACCCGAGAATATGAGTAATAACTCATTCGGGAAAGGGTTTGGCATTCCCACTTCCTGAAGAAATACCAGGATGAATATTGCCAGGTACCCATAATTTGTTACGTAAAAAACAAGCTCCTCGGGCATAGGGAATTATTAATTATTTAAAGTATAAATTAACTATTCGAGTCATGTTCTGCAAATAAAGAAAGAAAACCCGCTGGCAGGTTTATTATTCCTTTAAAATCTGACGATTTAATCAAATATTAATGGTTATGTATTTGTATTTTAATAATTTATTAACACGATATGCTTGTATTTTTTATCAATCTGTCAGCAGATAAGATTTAATATTATTGTAACCTGTCAGGTGCATTATTGTAACATACGGTTCTGAAATTTGAAGTAAAAACGCTTTCTGATTGTATTACAGCAGCTAAAATTATTCATGTCAATATTTAAACTTCAGATATGAGTCTTATAAAAGATACTGATCTCAGGCAAATCTTAAAGATTAAAGAAAATGAAGGAAACTGGATTGTAGCTTCAGTGAAATATTTCCTTGGAATAGAAAGAATAAATCAGATATATAACGAGACTAATTCTTTTTCGGGTCTCGCATTTGTCGATTCCATTTTAAAAAAACTGGATATTAAATACACTGTTAAAGATGATATCAAAAAAAGTATTCCTTCTGCCGGTCCGTTTATTATTATAGCGAATCATCCTCTTGGTGGCATAGATGGCTTACTTTTATTAAAGCTTATCTGTGAAGTACGACCGGATTTTAAAGTTCAGGGGAATTTTCTCATACAACAAATCGAACCAATAAAGGACTATATTTTTCCGGTCAACCCCTTTGAAACTTTTAAATCAGCCCGGTCTTCCTATACAGGATTAAGAGGAGCATATCAGCATTTAAGTGAAGGAAAGGGGTTGGGAATTTTTCCAGCCGGTGAAGTTTCTTCTTTTATAGATTTTAAAATTACAGACAGGGATTGGCAGGAATCATCAATCCGTTTCATACAAAAGGCCGGGGTTCCGGTAATTCCTGTTTACTTTCATGGATATAACAGCGCCTTTTTCTACTTTCTTGGAAATATCCATCCGCTTCTTAGAACCGCTAAGCTTCCTTCCGAGATGTTGAAATGCAGCAGACAAATAATAAAAATCAAAGTAAGTGATCCAATCCAAAGCAAAACAATTAAGTCATTTACGACATTATCGGGGCTTAAACATTATTTACGGGTTAAAACATATTCATTAAGTCAATCTCCGAGGATTGAACCTGTCATCAACTTCAGACAAAAGACAATTAAAGAACCGGTGGAAGAGATTATTAATCCTATTGATACCGGGTTGATTAAGATGGCCCTAAAACAACTTGAAGATGATTATCTGCTGTTCTCTCAGGGGAGTTTTTCAGTATATTGTGCCCCGCTATGTTCTATTCCTTATATCATTCTTGAAATAGGACGCTTAAGAGAAATTACTTTCAGGGAAGCTGGTGAAGGAACAAACAAGAGTATCGACCTGGATGAATATGATTCTCATTATCATCACCTCATTATTTGGGATCATGTTAATATGAAAATCGTCGGATCTTACCGGATTGGCAAAGGGAAGGACATAATGAGACGGTACGGTAAAAATGGCTTTTATACTGCATCGTTATTTAACATGAATGATGAATTCAGCTCAGTGCTTGAGAATTCCATAGAATTGGGACGTTCTTTCATTATTAAAGAATATCAGCGCCATCCATTATCATTATTTTTGCTTTGGAAAGGAATCTTGCAGTTCCTGATTAAAAATCCTGATTGTAAGTATCTTATAGGACCAGTTTCAATAAGCAATAATTATTCATCAAAAACAAAAGGTCTGATTGTGGAGTTTATCCGGAAAAACTATTTCGATTCTGAATTAGCACGACATATACGTCCCGTTAAGAAGTTTAAAATTTCCAAAAGAGTAAAACAAAATAATGAAATTGTACTTAAGGATATCTGCGATAATATTAAGACTTTAGACTTATACATAAATGAATACCAGGATGGATTTTCCATACCTGTTCTGTTGAAGAAATATTTGAAAGTGAACGGGAAAATCATTGGTTTTAATATTGACAGTGAGTTCAATAATTGTCTTGACGGATTAATGATAGTTAATATTAAGGATATACCGGTTGAAATAATGGGTACCTTCGCCAGAGTACCTGCCAAAAAGGTAGCACGGGAAGAATTTGAAGATCTGTTAAACTGAGATCGCACACCAGAGGGCTACTAGACAACATTACTTAAAAGTATTCTTTATACATTAGGAGATTCCTCGCTGACGCTCGGAATGACATAGTATTTTGTGTTATGTAGCAGGGCGGAGAAGGCGATTTGCTGAGCAAATCGCCTTCTCCGCCCTGTCTGTATCCAAGATTCACATGTCATTCCGAATGAAGCGAAGCGAAATGAGGAATCTCCGGAGTCCGTTATGTAGTATTAGGGTACAAAAATTGCATAAGCTTTGGAATAATTTCTTAATTTCCGTCAATAATAAATAAATAACTTCATGGACGACATTTCTCACTCGGATTTTTCTCATAAAACAATCTTTAAGATTGGAGTCGCCGCTTGTATAATCTTTATTGTTTATTCCTTACTTACAATGATCCTGATGGTGAAACTGGGTCTTCCACCTTTAACTGCCGAAGGATGTTTTAAGATGCTGCATGATAACCGGCTCAACGGACTCTTAAGGTTAGATATTCTTACCGTTTTTGTACTCCCACTATACTATTTGTTATTCTATAGTATCTATTACGCACTCAAAAAAACCGATAATAGCCTTGTCGTCATATCAACAGTTTTAATATTTGCCGGGTTAACTCTTGTACTGGCAACTCCTTCAGTTCTTTCAATGCTTGATCTCTCTGATAAATTTGCTCAATCAGCATCTGAATATCAGAGGAATAAATTCCTGTCGGCCGGGGAAACAATTCTGGCTTCCGATATGTGGCATGGTAGTGGAGCGAGGATCGGTGGATTGCTTCTCCAATCCGGAGCAGTCTTGATATCTATAATAATGTTGAAAACGTCGGTATTCAACAAACTCACTGCTATAACCGGTATTTTCACTCACGGATTGGATTTGCTTCATATTATTACCGGATTTTTCCTGCCTTCAGTCGGAGTAATTATGATGGCATTTGCGGGAACCTTATATCTCTTCTGGTTTCCATTAGTTGGAGTGCGTCTGTTCAAACTCGCAAAATCTCAATAAGCGAAAATACAAAAAAACCAGGCTCATAGATTACAGTTGATGACATCATCCGGCTGGATTACAAAAATGAAATATCTGAAACATTTCATACATTAATTTATTATTAATTACATAATAGTACTGTAACCGAATAGTATTTATTAAGGAATAGATTTGTCCAAAATAACCTGAATGGACAACCTGAAAAAAACCGTACGATTAAAAGCAATTTTCTTATTATTTCTTTTAATACCTGCATTATCACATGCAGCAATAATAAAAGGACGGATAACAGATGTTCAGACCCATAAACCATGTCGCGGAGCGGCGGTAAGCATAATTGGCAAGTAAAATTGTTGACAGTTGCTGATGCCAGCGGTGAATATATTATCAATCAAATCTGCTGCCAGGGTTATATTCTATAACTGGTACTTGCATGGGGTATAAAAATTCTGCCGCGATTAAAATTGAACTTACTAAATACGTCATCAGAGATAACAAAGGAGATCGCTCTTGAGCCCTCAGTTATTCAGATGAACGAAGTCGTTGTAACCGGTGCTCAAAATAAAGAAACAAATATAAGTGCAAGAAATGATGAGAAAATTGCGCCGAATGTTATCAACATTATCTCAGCTAAAACCATTGAGTCGTTACCTGATTTAAATGTTGCCGATGTCATGCAAAGAGCGCCCGGTGTCTCAATGCTCAAAAACAGTTCAGGAAGCAACACCTATGCTATAATCAGGGGAATGCCGCCCAGGTATAATAGTACTCTTGTAAACGGAGTTACAATGCCGAATCCCGGATCATCAAGCAGATCAGTATCCTTAGATATATTCGGATCAGAACTGATTGGCCGCATTGAAGTGATAAAGGCTCTTACTCCCGATCTGGAAAGTGACGGGATTGGCGGCACGGTAAATCTTGTTCTGAAACAGGCTCCTGAGGCATCTTTTTTCAATCTGCAGCTTTCAACAGGATACAATCAATATTACTTCAATCATAAGTTTCTCACCTTCGATACAAAGGCTGTGTTGTCAAAAGATTTCTATCAGACCAATGGGGCTGACTATATACCGGCACTGAGCGATTTTTCGAGAAAAAATCTTGTTATTAAATCTGTCCCTGCAGTACCGGATCTAAACGCCAATTTGGGGTTCGGTCACAGGTTCTTCAATAACAAGCTTGGAGTTTTGATTAATGGAAGTGTCCAGAACAGTCATCTTGCAAGCACATATAATTCAGTTGGCTACAACATTGATGCTTATAATGATATTCAGATTGGTGATTGGGAAAGACAAACCTACTGTAAGGATCAGAAGAGATATGGTGGGTATGCAAAAATTGATTACCAGTTTAATGAAAATAACAAAATCATTTTTTATAACTCTTATTTTCAGATGAATGAGACAAGGGCCAGGATAGTTTCCGATACTCTGTCAGAAGATACCAGAACTGGTCCCGGAACAGGTACGGTTCATAGCTATAATCAGACAATTACAGATATATCGGGGATTGAAAGCGCAATTCTCAAAGGAAACAATAAACTTCTGAGTAACCTCGATATTGACTGGTCCCTTATCTATTCCGTTGCAAACTCTAATTCACCCGATTACGCTTCAGTTTATCTTGTTCAAACTATCCCTGTTGCTGATGCCAATGCACCAAAATATCTCAATTATTCGAGCTGTATAACAAGAGTTTGGCAATCAGACAAAGATGAAGATAAATCAGCATTTGTTAATATAATTTATAAACCTGTCATATTTAGACATCAGTTTGAATTCAAAGCAGGTGGAATGGGGAGAATGAAATTCAGGAAAAACTATGCCAATGAATATTCATTCAATGCATCAGCTGATAATTATTTATATCCGAATCCCGATATTCTGACTGTACCTATATCAACTAAAAATGATCAGCAAAAACAGGGGAATGCCGTTAACAATCCTGGTAATTACAGGGCATGGGAAGATGTTCAGGCAGTTTACGGTATGGTTACCACTAATTTTGGGAACCTCGAGGTTTTAACCGGTATGAGAGTCGAGTTCACATACATGAGAAATGAACACAACCAGGCCGATCCTCAAATGCCTCTTGCTCACGCTAAATTCTATTATTTTGATTATCTGCCAAGTCTGCATCTGAAATATAAACTTACAGAAAAACAGAATCTTCGTTTCTCAGTATATCAGGCAATAAACCGTCCAAATTATACTGAAGTTATTCCCTATTCTGATATCCGTCCCGGAGGAATGACAGGGAACCCGAACCTGAAACATTCTTTTGGTACAAGTTACGATTTGCGTTATGAGTTTTATCCCGAGAGAGAAGAAGTATTTACTGCCGGCGCTTTTTATAAAAACCTTACGAATGCCATTGAGGAACTTATCAAACCTGGAAGTGAATCAAGAAGCGTACAAAATGTCGCCAACTGCACAAACTGGGGATTCGAGCTTGTAGGTATAAAATACTTTGGTGACCTGGGAGTCGACTTGAATTATACTTTTACTCATTCCGAAGTTGTTGTCCCAAAACATCTTAATGTTATTGATGCCAATAACAATGTAACCACAATTGTTAAAAAGGAAACACGTCCTCTCGTTGGACAGTCTCCTCACATCTTCAATGCCGGGCTGACTTACCGTAGCGATAAGTACGGATTAAAATTAAGCCTTGTATATACAATGCAGGGAAAGCATGTAATTAATGTAAGCGATTCTTATGGTAAAGATGAATATCAGCAAAACTACCATAACGTCGGAGCTACTGTTGAGAAAATTTTCAATAAGAAGATTGCTCTAATAATAAAAGCTTCAAATCTTTTAAACTATCCTGTTAAATGTTACACAAAGGATGGTGATTTCATCGAAAAACTAAATGTATACCAAAGCTATTTTGCAGGACTAAAATTTACTTTCTAATTAATAATCAAAAAATCAACTATGAAAAAAATTCGTTACATCTTGACTATCGGAGTTATTTTGACAGCGATGTTTGCTTGCAAAAAGAACGCCGATGATCTGATCGATTCAACATCTAATTATCCGAAACCTCCGGCTTCCTACGTAAAAAGCAATCAACTGAAAGGCACTTTAAAGGGAACCCTGAAACAGGATTCAACCTATTACCTTGCAGGAAATGTTGTAGTAAACAAAACTGATACATTGGCTGTGCAGCAGGGCGCTACTATTATTGCCAAAGGAAACTACAATATAACTATCTATGGCACGCTGCTTTGCTTAGGAACTGAAGCTAAACAAATAACATTTACTACTCAGGACGCGAGCAAGTTAACTGATATTGGTACTACAGGGCATTGGGGCGGTTTCCTGGTGGATTCAACCTCAAAATATGTTTATGTAAGATTTACGCATATTAATTTCACAGGCGGTCCTGATTCGGAAGGAAGTTCACAGGCCAGTTTTGATGTCGAAGGGAGCCAGTCTTATAATGGGGGAGCACATATAGTTTTTGAAGACAACTGGATGTTTGGTGGAATTGATGATGGAATACATCTTGCAGGTGATATTACAGTAAGTGTTAAAAGAAATGTTCTTCAGAGGTTAGGCGGACCAGACGGCGAAACTATGAATATTAAGGCAGGTGTTAAAGGTGATATTGCCTATAATTATATCTGGAGCGCAGCAAACAGCGGGATCAAATTAGAAACCGGCAAGACTGTATTATCTCCTCAGACCAATATGAACATATTTAATAACACAATTATTAATGGCGGCTGGAGAAAAGTTGGCGAAGCAACCAATGCAATACTTATCGACAAATTTGCTGCTGCTAATATTTATAACAATATTATTGTCGGAAATCACACAGGTATCAACATGGTAAAAAAGGCCGGAGCTGACACAACTCATTGCAAATATGGCAATAACCTTATTTATGCTATTGACGATTCACTGAAAAGCTGGGTCTATTCAGTCGGTTCATTTGGTAAAGTTCAGTCAACTGACGTGACAGGATCAGGTCACTCTGCATGTTCAAGTGTATTTACTAATTGGGATTCAGGCGTAATGCCGGCTGCAACAATGGCTGATTACAATGTACCTTCTTTAAAAAGCAGCTCTCCTGCCATCGGCAAAGGAAACACTTCCAATCCTTTCACATATTGGATATTAGTCTCCGGTACAGATGGTACTGCTGATATATTAAATAGAGATATGGGGGCTTATCCCAAAGATGGCACCGGAAACAAACATTTACCAACACCTCAACCTTCTCTCTGACTTTTTTAAAATTCTGAATATATGAAAAAAATAACACTGATTATATTTGTACTGTTTTCCACAGTTCTTATTTATTCAAAACAGCCACCTGTTGCTGGTTACAAGATTGTTAATATAATACATCTTGAAGGAGATGAAAAATGGGATTACCTGTTCTCAGATGACCAGGCAGGCAGGTTGTATGTATCACATGGGAAAATGGTTCAGGTGATCGACGAGAAAAATAGTGAAGTAATCGGTAAAATTGCTGATCTCGATGGAGTTCACGGTATTGCAATTGCACCGGCTCTGAATAAAGGATACATAAGTACCAAGAATGACAATTCCGTTACAATATTCGACACTAAATCTTTGAAGGTAATTAAGAAACTTGCAATAGACGGGAAAAGTCCTGATGCAATACTTTTTGATTCATTCAGCCAGAAGGTGTTTGTTTTCAATGGTCATTCAAATGATGCAGCGGTCATCGACGCAGTGACAAATGAAATTGTTGCAAAAATTGCATTTCCGGGGAATCCGGAGTTCTCAGCAACAAATGGCAAAGGTAAAATTTATGTCAACCTTGAAAGTGCAAGCAGCATTGCCGTAATTGATGCAAAAACATATAAGGTTGAGAATATCTGGCCAATAGCTCCGGGACAGGAACCAACAGGATTGGCATTGGACAACGAAAACCACAGATTGTTTAGTGCTTGTGCCAATAAACTGATGGTAGTAACTGATTGTGAATCGGGAAAAATTATCACAACTCTGCCTATCGGCGAAAGAACAGATGGCGCTGCATTTGATCCTGGTTTAAAAGTTGCTTACAGTTCCAATGGTGATAAGACAATGACAATTGTTAAAGAAGAAGGGGATGATAAATTCATTGTTGCAGAAAATTTCACTACCCGGGAGGGAGCCCGTACTATAGCTGTAAATAAGCTTACTCATCATGTGTATCTGCCTGCAGCAGACTTCGAACCTGCTACAGATGGGAAGAAAGCAATAATTAAACCGGGATCTTTTGTGATCCTTGACATAGTTGCGCAATAGAATTTCTCAAGTCAATCTTTCGCTCAGACTCACCCATGCTGATTGGCAACTACAAAGCATGGGTGTTTTTGAGAAACTATTAAATACTAATTTGAATGAAAAAAAATATATTATTTATCTCAGCATTAGCCGTCGTATTTTTCCTCGCTACATGCACGGATCTGATAAAGCCAGCCGCAAAACAGAATACTTCAATTGCAAAGGTTGACTCTCAAAAATCAGTCACTTCCAAAACTTTTGGAAGGTCATTTAATTTCATTATTGTCAGCGATTTTGGATGGAACGGTTTCAAACACCAGCAGGAAGTTGCCGACCAGATGAGTAAAACGGCTGACAGTATCCACGCAAAATTTATTGCAACATGCGGGGATAATTTCCAGATCAGCGGTATTGCATCAACACAGGACCCTCTTTGGATGGCAAGTTTCGAGAATGTTTATAAAGGACTTTCTCTTCAGGTAGAGTGGTTTCCTGTACTTGGCAATCATGATTACCATGGCAGCCCCCAGGCAGAAATTGATTATTCAAAAATCAGCCGACGCTGGCGTCTTACGGACCATTATTACACATTTGCCAGGAAGATTAACGATTCAGTTTCTGCCAGGTTCATATTTCTCGATACTCCTCCACTTGTGGACGAGTATCATAAGAATGTTGCCGGATACCCTGAAATTGCCAAACAGGATACGGCCAGACAGATGAAATGGCTGAAGGACGTTCTTTCTGGTTCAAAAGAAAAATGGATACTTGTTTTTGGTCATCACCCCATTTATTCTGCCAGTAAAACTCATGGTAACACAAAGGAAATGATCTCAAGAGTTAAACCTCTCCTGGAAAAATATCATGCTCAATTCTATTTCTGCGGACATGATCATGATTTTCAACATCTGCATGAGAAAAACGGTAATGTAGATTATATAGTAACCGGTACAGGCGGGGAAATCAGACCGGCCAGTACAAATGAACTTTCGGTATTCAGTAAATCAGAACCCGGCTTTTCGGTTATCTCATTAAAAGGTGACAGCCTTAATGTCTGCTTTGTCGGCATTAATGGGAATGTAATATATAAATTTGGCAGAAGCAGTAAATAGTTTTTAGTTTTAGGTTTTTTTAAAAAGGGTTTAGAGCCTGCACTGAATATGAGTGCAGGTTTTATTTTTATTAAACAAAATCTTATTTATTGTGTAACCAATTTGTCACAAATTAAAACGAATTTAGTAAAACAACGCCTCTTGGTCAGAAAGATGCAACCAGTCACTGGTTTTTTTAGGTTTCAAGGTTCATTTAAGCCTGTATTCGTCCGGATGCAGGCTTTTTGCTATTTCAGGTTAATAACACAGCCCTGCTAAAGAAAACCTTTGGCCTGTCAATTATCCTGAATCCGCTATCTTCAAGAGTTCCAATCATATCGCTGAACATTTTCCCTGTCACATGAAATTTTGGTTCGATTATAAAAAGCTTTCCATTGAGTTTCAATATTGATCTCAATTCATCAAATAACTTTTTCTGATCCGCAACTTCATGAACCATATAAAATGCCAGGATAAAATCAAACTTATCCGTTATACCAATTTTATCATCTTCACACTGATGCAAAACAACTCGTTCATTCAATCCGGTTCCGTCTGTCTTGCTCTTTACTATTCCAAGCATTCCCTCCTGCAGATCTGCGGCAATAACCTTTCCTGAGCCCTTAAGCATTTTTGCAATTTCAACTGTAAAATATCCTGGTCCACATCCTAAATCCAGGATGTCCATTCCTTCCCTGATATAATTGCTTAATATTTTATGAGGATTTTGAAGTAACTTTCTGAATGAGTTATCCAGACCACCTGCTCTCTCAACCGGACAAATTCTTTTGCTGTTCATTTCATTTGACTAAATTAGTATATCTCTTCAGATCCATAGACGAAAAACAGACAGAAATATTTTATTCCTGATCCTTCCTGATAAAAGCAGCCTGTAAAATCAATAATCCTGATATCATAAAAATAACAGGACATAATCTGAAAGGTAAAAAATCAATTTTGAACCCTGTAAAAAGTGATAGAACTGTCATTGCCACCAACATTATGAAAGAAAGAAAATAGACTGCCCTCTGAGTTTTATTCGGATCGTTATTAATAATTGTAGCAACAATTGTAAGACAACCTAAAAATATAAGAAGCAATCCTTCATTTATCCATTCCATTTTAACGATTTCAGCATTATCATGAGAAATATTGCCAAATCCTTTAACAACATCATGCGTGGGGAAGAGATGTGCTATCCCCCAGATTATTGTCAGTAATCCACCAATGTAAACAAGAACTTTTCTCACTTTAGGAAGTATTATAACATTGTTATTCACATACAGATTGAAGAATAGAAAGATAGTGGATCAGATTTCCTGTACCACAAACTTCTTCTTTTCATTGTGACAGATAATCTGTATTATATCCCTTGACGTTTTTGCTGCTGAAGGAACCCCGCCCGGAGGAAGTACCCACATACCTGAGAGCCAGAAATTATCCAGCCCGGGTAAAGTCTTTTTGACCACCCGGTAATTCTTCATCAGATCAGGTGTCATGACCCACGTCATATAAGCTCCCTTGTAATTACCTGTATAACGCACATAGGTCATAGGTGATAATACGTCTGTAACCTCAACATGTGAACTGAAACCGGGGTACTTTTTATCCAGTTCTTCAATAGTAATAGCTGCTATTCTTTCTTTTTCAGCTTTATAAGCTTCCCTGTTCGTATTATACAATCTCTCCCAGAACTCAAAGTCGTCGACCATATAAGTACATTCAACTACGCATTTGTCAGGAGGCGCGAGTGAGGGATCAAAATTATAATGACGGACAACGAACCAGTCGATTCTCTGATTACCAACTAGTAATGGAAGGTCGAGTTTATAAATCTGGGCAATACAATCGGGTTCCTTCGAAAAATCCATATTCACACCAAACGACACCTGTACTGACGATTTAAATATTTTTGCTTTATTGAATAATTCTTCATGTTGCGGTTCAATATATTTTCCGTCAAGCATATTATGAGTTGTAGCGTAAAGATCAGCCGCAGAAATTACGTAGTCAGCCTGTCGTTCAACTCCTTTCCCCAGAATCACGCCACATGCCTTATTTTCTTTAACAATAATCTTCTCAACTTTTGTTCCGTAGAATATTTTACCTCCAAGGCTTAAAAACCGCTTTTCTATTGCCCTGGCGAACTCAAGGGAACCTCCTTCAGGAAAACCGCCTCCTTTTTTATTTAACAACGCCATCGTTGCTACGAAGGCTATCAGGCTCATATCCTTGTCAGCAAGGATCTGAGGAAAGACTTCGTACAATAATGGATCTTTGAATCTTTCGGCAAAGTCACCCATCGATTGTTCACTGCAGAATTTAAAAAGCTTCATATAAGGCATCATTGATATCATCATACTGATACCGTCGAAGAAATTGAACAGTTCGTAAGGCTTATTCTGTGACACGCCGAATTTTGAAAACTTACGTATCAGGTTGCAGAGCAGTTTAACCGGAGCAGCATCACCCGGGGAAAGTTCCAGTAAATGCTCTTCCAGGCGATCGACATCGTTATATAATATCAAAGTACGTTTGTCGCGCACTGTAAAACGGTAAAACTCTTTATGATCAAATATCCTTCTGCCCTGAATGGCGCCAAGCTCTTTCCATATCTGATAAAAATTATCAGCAGGTGAAGAGCCTGTCAGCCAGTGCAGACAGCCATCAATTGTATAACCTCCTTTCTTCCAGGAAGTGCAAAGACCGCCGGGAAGCCCTGCTGATTCATAAATTTCAGCATCAAATCCGTTCATCCTGGCATAACAACCTGCTGACAATCCTGCTATACCAGCTCCGATAATAATTATTTTTTTTCCCAAGGTGAAGATTTTTAAATGGTTCTTTTGTTTAGGTCTGTCAGGTCATTCTGAATTCAGAACAACTTTAATGTGAAAGTTAAAACAAAAACTGCAAGTGGGTAATAATTTATGGTTACGATTTTATTACAATCCGTCATCAACAGATTTAAAATTAATCAGTTTTACTTTTCTTTCATTCAGATTTCGCCTTACATCAGGGCTGCAAAGAACGGTTAATTCACCAGGTATTCCAGGGTGGCACATAAGTTCTGATGTTCCTTCAGGTAATTGGGAGATAATTGAAATCAAGTCATTCGCAGTGGCATTTTCATAAAAAGCATCAATAAACCAGTCAGGCATTCTGACTCCTGCCAGACTGTCAATTTTTTCCTGTTCAATAAAAGCAGCAGGTCCAACTTTTTTCATCATTGGTATAGATTTAAATGGATGAAATATTCCATATGTAATCATTTTCTTCGCTGCAAATGAGCCTCCTCCTCCGCTGTTTATATTCATTTTCTTATAAATACTATAAGGTACCGGATTACGCATAGGGACATTATTTGCCAGGGCTATTTCACGCATGACTATATGGAAAGGTGTGTACAAAGCTGCAATATGATGATGACAGTTAATATGATCAAGTGGAATACCAGATGACAGAAACAGCTTTACTTGTGCATTAAGCTCTTTTCGCACTTCTTCAATTTTCATGTCAGCTAACCTTGAAATAATCTTGTCAGGTGAATAAAAATTTCCATTCTTGTCAACCAGAGATGAGATTTCGTTTGACGACAGAACAGGCTTTCCTTCAGTTAAGTTTAAATGAAGCCCTATGGGTAGTTCAGGATACTCCTTATGGATACGTTGAAGATTAACTACCGCTCCGGGGAAATTGACAAAGGCGCTTGTGCTGGTCACAATACCTGATTGAAATGATTCAGTAATTGCCCTGCTCGTTTCATCATTCATGCACAGATCATCAGCATTTATTATCAGCACTTTTTCGCCATGAACGACTTTTGGTTGAGGAGGTTCATCGCATGAAATAAGAAGTGTGAAGGAAAGGAATGGAATCAATATTTTTCTCATTATGAAAATATTCATTAAATCCGAAGTCTTAAATCCTCAAACCGCAATTCTAATCAATCCGCAATTCTAATAATAAGGACACCAAGTTACATCATTGGTTGCAAATCATGATTATGATTCTTCGGGTTCGGCGCCTGACACCATTAATAATCGGACATTGGCTGATGGATTTCTTTTCCACAATCTTCCTGATACATATTGGCTAAGCGTTCAAAGAGTCCACCTTTTTCAGATAAACTTATGAGCAAAAGTATTAGCCTTTGCTTTAACCCAAATGTTTAAATGCCTGATAAACGAGGATTACCGGCCAAACGATAGCTTTTAAAAATCCTAAAACACCGATCCAGAAACTTGTTGCAGTTGAAATAGAATAAATTGCTGCTCCAATAAGACCTAATCCGTAAACTGCATTTGGAAAGCTGCTATATAAGGCTGGGTATCAGAGCTGTAATAAATTTTGTTTAAAATAGTTCAGATTTTCATGTCACAAAACGATGGTTTCCGACATGTATAGTTGATATGTATTTCGCCAAAATGAAATTTATTAACTAAAATCTAAGCGTTATGTCTGGAAATTCAGAAACCGGTCATGCTAAAAACATGGCTAATTTCGATGGACTGATTTCATTCGTAATTGGTTACGGTGAAAAGTACAATCCTACGAAGTCATCTATCAAATTGGATGCACTTCAGTCTCTCTCAGCTAAGGGCAAAGAAGCTCTGAATGCTGTAAATTCAGCTCTTCCTGCATACAGCAATGCTGTTGCTGCCAGGGAAACGGCATTTAAACCTTTGAGCAAACTGGCAACAAGGATCTTAAATGCTCTCAAGGCTACCGACACAACTGAAAGTGTCGATGCCAACGTTCAAACACTTATCCGGAAGATCCAGGGCAGAAGAGCAACGGCTAAAAGAACCGAAGAACAAAAGAATGCTGATGCCGCCGCCGGGAAAGAAGCCTCTGAAATATCAGCTTCACAAATGAGTTTCGACAGCCGTCTTGACAACTTCGATAAACTTATAAAACTCTTATCGAGCGTTGAGCTTTATGCTCCAAATGAAGCCGACCTGAAAGTTGCAACTCTTAGCGAGCTGATTAATGACCTGAAAATAAAGAATTCAGCGGTTGTTAATGCAACCATACCGTTAAGTAATGGCCGCATCTCAAGAGATAGTGTCCTGTATAAGGAATTGACCGGCCTGGTCGATATTTCTCTCGACGTAAAATCCTATGTGAAGTCAGTATTTGGCGCTGGTAGTTCCGAATACAGACAGATAAGCGGAATTAAGTTTACAACACCCAGGTAAATTTAAAGTAATGCCTGAGTAGTTTATCATTTTGCCGTAGAGATGTTGCATGCAACGTTTCCCTGAATAATTTTATTCAGGTATTTTTTGTTACAACTAAAAGGCGAGTACATATTAGCGAAAGGGCATTACATTATAATCTGAGCAGTTTGTAGAGTTCATTTACAGCTTTATAAATCAATAAAAGTGATTTATGTTACAAATCAAGTACTTTATGAAACCCTGAAAGGATTTTATGAAACAGGTGAAGGGTTCTATGAAACAAGTAGAGGGATTATTAAGATAGAAGGAGGGTTGTATGATACAAGTGTAGGGATGACAAGAATTTTAAGTTGTAATAAATTCTTAACTATAAATTAATCTGATCTGTTATCAAAATATCTGCTAATAAAATGATCTTTAATCAATTTAAGGCGGATTATCAGTCTTGGTGCAAAAATGAATAAACATTATATACCAAAAGAGATCAGCTGGCTTTCCTTTAACGAACGTGTTCTTCAGGAAGCAGAAAACGAAGAGGTTCCGCTCCTTGAGAGGTTCAAGTTTATGGGAATATATTCTAATAATCTTGATGAATACTTTCGGATCAGGGTCGCAACCTTAAAAAGGGTTTCAATTTTAGGAGCCAAATCAAAAGATATTCTTGGATACAGTCCTAAGTCAACTCTGAAAAAAGTTCATGAGTCGGTTTTATTGCAGAACCAGAGGTTTGAAAAGATCTATAATGACCTTCTGAAGGAACTTGGTAAAAATAATATATGTATAATCAATGAAAAGCATCTGAATGCCGAACAGGCTGATTTTGTACAGAATTATTTCCGCAAAGAAGTAAGAACAAGACTCATGCCTTTACTGTTTGAGAAAGACTCTAAACTGCCCAACCTGACTGATGATGCTATCTACCTGGCTATAAATCTGTCGGACAGCCCGACTCAAAAAAACCGTTATGCCCTGTTGGAAGTTCCAACGAACGTTCTTCCCAGATTTATCGTTCTTCCATTTTGCGGTGATCAGAAATTCATAATTTATCTTGATGATATTATCAGATACGGTTTGAATGACATATTCTATATCTTCGATTTCAATAAAATATCAGCCTATACAATTAAACTGACTAAAGATGCAGAGCTTGAAATGGCTGATGATATCTCAGAAAGTTACATCGATAAGCTTTCTAAAAGCCTGAAACAGAGGAAAAAAAGTAACCCTCTGAGGTTTATTTATGACCGTACTATGCCGGAAGATCTGCTAAAGATCATAACAAAGAAATTACATTTTGGACCTGATGATGTCATAATTCCCGGCAACAGATACCACAATTTCAAAGATTTCATGAGTTTTCCGCATCTGGATCAGGAAAAATTTTATTACTCCCGGCTTTTACCTGTTCCTCATAATAGCCTGACAAAAGGAGAAAGTATATTATCGGCTATGAAGAAGGATGATATTATGCTTCACTTCCCTTTTAACTCGTTTGAATATATAATCGATCTTCTTCAGGAAGCCTCTCTCGATCCTTATGTTACATCTATTCAAATCACTCTGTACAGGCTTGCCCGGAATTCGAGAGTGATTAATGCGCTTCTTAATGCTGTAAGAAATGGCAAAGAAATAACAACCATCGTAGAACTGCAGGCCCGGTTTGATGAGGAGGCAAATATTTCCTGGGGTAAAAAACTGATTGATGAAGGGGTAAATGTTATTTATGGAGTACCGGGATTGAAAGTCCATGCAAAATTGTGTCTCATAAACCGCGTGGTAAACAATAAAAACCAGCGTTATGCTGCTGTAGGAACGGGTAATTTCAATGAAGATACGGCAAGGATATATACCGACTTTCTGCTACTTACCTCAAATAAAAAAATCACAAATGAAGTTTTCAAAGCATTCTCGTTTTTCAGCATGAATTATAAAAAGGATAATTACTATCATCTTATTCTGTCTCCTTTTTTCCTCAGAAATAAAATCATCTCATTAATAGAAACCGAAATAAAAAATGCAAAAGCCGGGAAGAAGGCGTATATCCATCTGAAGTTGAATAACCTTACAGATGCTACAATTATTGAAAGCCTTTATAAGGCAGGCAATGCCGGAGTTAAAATCCGGCTTATTGTAAGAGGAATGCTTTCTCTGATTCCGGGTGTAAAAAATGTCAGCGAGAATATTAAGGCGATCGGAATAGTCGACAGGTTCCTCGAACATTCAAGATATTTTATTTTCTGTAACGGAGGAAATGAACAGGTTTATATAACCTCAGCTGACCTGATGCCCAGAAATCTTGATTATCGTTGTGAGGTTACCTGCCCGATCTTCGACAAAAGCATTAAAAATGATATTATACGAATATTCGATATACAGTGGAGTGATAATGTAAAGGCAAGAGTATATGATGAAACCCAATCCAACACTTTTGTTAAGGATGGGAAACCGCCTTTCCGGTCACAAGTTGAGGTCAATAATTACCTCCTCAGAATTAAAGACAGGGGGCTTACCCCAAATGTTTAAAAGCCTGGTAAACAAGAAAAACCGGCCAGACGATGGCTTTTAGAAATCCCAAAACGCCTGACCAGAAACTTGTTGCTGTTGAAATAAAATAAATTGCTGCTCCGATCAGTCCTAATCCGGTAACTTTAAAAATGTAACATAAATTTAATTTTACCCCATTTACTGCTACTCAAACATGTCGTAATTTTACGTCATAATTAAAATCTTATGTACGATGGAAAAATTAAAGGTTCTGTTCTTATGTGTACATAATTCCGCTCGCAGTCAGATGGCGGAGGCATTTCTTAACCAGGGTGCAGGTGATAAATTCATTGCTGAAAGTGCCGGTCTTGAACCCGGAGTTTTGAACCCTGTTGTAATTGAAGTAATGAAGGAGGTGGGTATTTACATTTCAGGCAACCTGACAAAAAGTGCTTTTGATATGTATAAACAAGGACGAAAGTTTAATTACGTAATAACAGTATGTGATGCTGCAAACGCAGAGCGATGTCCCATATTTCCGGGGGTTACGAAAAGAATAGGGTGGTCATTTGAGGATCCTTCATCCTTTACAGGTACTGAAGATGAAAAGCTTGCGAAAACCCGGCTTGTAAGAGATAAGATCAAATCTGAAATTGAAAAATTTGCCAGGGAAAATAATCCTGGTTTTTAATGACCTTTTATTTTACGATTACATTTAAAAGCTCCATTTGCCAATCACCAAAGGTTAACTTTATAATTAAATAAGCTATGCGAGCTGTTGTAAATACAATATATGGACCACCTGAAATTGTTAAATTAATGGAGGTCGATAAACCTGTACCTAAGGAGAGTGAAATCTTAGTTAAAGTTGGTGCAACAACCGTAAACCGGACAGATTGCGGGTTCCGGAGTGCAAAGTATTTTATATCCCGATTATTCAGTGGATTGTTCAGACCTAAATTTAATACTCTTGGAACCGAGTTTGCAGGAGAGATTGAAGCTATTGGCAAAAAGGTGACATCATTTAAAACCGGAGACAGGGTATTTGGTTACAACGACAAAAAGTGCGGAGCACATGCTGAATATCTGGCTATTGAAGAGAATGAGGCTATTGCTGTAATACCGCGTAATGTTTCTTTCGAGCAGGCAGCTCCCATAACCGAAGGGGGCCATTATGCATTATGCGATATCCGGGCAGCAAAGGTAAAAAGCGGGCAAAATGTCTTGGTTTATGGAGCGACCGGAGCTATCGGTTCCGCGGCAGTGCAGCTGTTAAAGTATTTTGGCGCAAAGGTTACAGCCGTGTGCGATACTAAAAATATGGAACTTGTAAAATCATTAGGAGCTGATGTGGTAATTGATTATATGAAGCAGGACTTTACAAAAACAGATCAGCTATTTGACTTTGTGTTTGATTCTGTTGGCAAAAGTTCATTTGGACAATGCAAACCATTGCTCAATAAAAAAGGTATATATATTTCTACGGAACCGGGTAAAAATTATGAGAATATATTTTTCGCACTTTTTACTCCTGTCCTTGGTGGCAAAAAGGTACTTTTCCCTATTCCCACTATCAGCAAAGAAGATGTCATATTATTAAAAGGATTAGTAGAATCAGGACAATATGGACCTGTAATTGACAGAAAATACTCTATAGAACAGATTGTTGAAGCTTATAGATATGTTGAAAGCGGGCAAAAAGTTGGTAATGTGGTAATAACACTGACACCGTGAAATGCACCAGATGTTGTCTGTTTTCCAGATAATCTGACCAAATTTTATAAAAATATGAAAGCGATTGTTTGCACAAAATACGGGCCACCTGAAGTCCTTAAACTTGTGGAAATTGAAAAACCTTATCCCAGGGACAATGAAGTATTGATCAGTATCCATGCAACAACAGTTTCTGTCGGGGACTCAAGGATCCGTGGTTTTAGGGTCCCTCCTTCATTTTGGATTCCTGCAAGAATTACTCTTGGCCTCAGAAAACCTAAAAAGTCGATCCTTGGAAGTGTTTTTGCCGGTGAAATTGAATTAGCAGGCAAAGATGTAAAAATGTTTAAAAAAGGTGACAAGGTTTTTGGTTCGGCAGGACACAATTTTGGAGCATATGCTGAGTATCTATGCATTCCTGAAAATGGATGTCTGGTATTAAAACCAACAATACTGAATTATGAAGAAGCGGTTGCTATCCCCTGGGGTGGTTTAACCGCTTTATATTTTCTTAAAAAGGCCAATATCCAAAGCGGACAAAAAGTTCTGATATATGGTGCCTCCGGAAGCGTAGGTACTTCTGCTGTTCAAATTGCAAGATACTTTGGTGCGGAAGTAACCGGTCTGTGCAGTACATCAAATTTAGAATCAGTGAAATCCCTTGGCGCTGTCAAAGTAATTGATTACACCAGGGAGGCTTTAGGTAAATACTCTGAAAATTATGATGTCATCTTTGACACAGTAGGTAAGAGTTCTGTTTCAGATTGTTTAAAATCCCTGAAGAAGAGAGGTGTCTATCTTCATTGTGTCGTTACACCTGCTCTGAGCATTAAAATGAAATTTGCCTCAATAATGACCGATAAGCTCATTTGGGGTGGGACATTTTCCCCAAAAGCCCAAGACTTAATTTACCTGAAAGAACTTGTCGAAAAGGGTGAATTAAAACCTGTAATTGACAGACGCTATTCACTTGGACAAATAGTCGACGCCCATAAATATGTTGATTCCGGACATAAAAAGGGTGATGTCGTAATTATTGTTTAATGCACTATCTGCTTTGAGAAGTTTCTTATTCCGGATTTATTAAAAGTATTTATTAACAACAATAGCATTCATTGTTTGTTGATAATTTAAAATCCTTTGTTATGTCCCATGTGAAAAAACCGTTGGCTATTGCGGCAGGACTCAATACTGTCATATTTATTGGAGAATTAATAGGTGGCATTAAGGGAAACAGTAACAGCTTAACAATGGATGGGATCCATAATTTTTCAGATGAACTGGCTCTGGCTTGCTTATACTTTGCTTATCAGACCCAGTTGAACATGTCCAGAAATATTCAAAGGGTAGCAAATGTTCTTAATTCAATAGGATTAATAACAATTGCCGGAATTTTAATCTGGCAATCCGTGGAGCGTATTTTTAATCCTGTGTCAGAGATCGGATATATTCCAATAATTACAGGAATTTTTGCTTCATTAGCGAATTGGGGCGTTGCAAAAGTTCTTTATAAAGTCAAAGATCAAAATGCCTCCATCAGGCTGGCATACATTCATAACCTTGGTGATATTTATGTGTCCCTTGTCCCTGTATTAGCCGGATTATTGGTACTATCAACCCATAAAAGTTTTTTCGATCCCGTTATTGCAATAGTTATTGGTATCTGGTTGATCTTAACAACAGGAAAGGAAATAGCCAGATCATATTCTGATCTTATCTGGCCAGAAAATGCCATTTGCAATCACGAACATGAATTGGAGATTCAAAAAAGTTGACATTCCATTAAACGGGATCCATTTAAAAACAATTATTGATTAGGCTTGTTATTCATGATGTTGAGTCAAACATTCGAACACTATAATGACCAGGAAATTTAAATATTTTACTTCTGTATTTTTAATAATCGTTTTTCTGCTTGATACAGTTGCCAAAATTGAACATCATCACAAACATTATGCGATTGATTTTAAAAATGAAAGACACAACACTGTACTGCAGGATAATTGTCCAATATGCAATTTCGAATTTCCTGTATTTCTTTCAAGCACCGTAAATTCTAATCTGCCAAATACAGATCATTCAGATGCATATCTTATTACTTACAATTCCAGATACAATTCCAAACTCTCTCAGTTTTCATTCTTATTAAGGGCGCCTCCGGTTATTCAATTTTGAAATGATGCACGCTATAGAGCATCCTGGTAAAATTGTTTAACCAATGACGTTATAAAATGAAGAAAATATTTATCATTTGCGTTATGATATTTGCAAGTCATATCATAACCGCACAAATCAAAATTACAGGAAGGATTACAGACAAATTAACCGGAGAACCCGTGGCCGGAGCAACCGTTTATATCCCGGAACTTAAGACCGGAACAATGGCAGACAAAGACGGCGTTTATAAAATTGATAATCTTCCCAGGACAAAAGTTATTATCCAGGTTAGTTTTATAGGATACAAATCAATTATTGAAAATATTGACCTGGCAACTACTTCAACAAAGGATTTTGTAATGGAACAGGCCATTACCGAAATGAATGAAGTTGTCATTACAGGTTCCTCGAGGGCAACTGAAATTACAAAAACACCTGTTCCAATGATTACTGTCAGCAGCAAGGAATTACAGCAGAATCTGAATACTAATATCATTGATGCAATAGCAAAACTGCCGGGAGTAAGCGCTGTGACAACAGGTCCTAACGTATCAAAACCATTTATCCACGGATTGGGGTTTAACCGCGTTTTGACGTTGTATGATGGTGTAAGACAGGAAGGACAACAGTGGGGAGATGAACATGGAATAGAAATAGATGAAAATGCTGTGGAACGCATTGAAATTGTAAAAGGCCCGGCAAGTTTAATTTATGGTTCTGATGCGCTGGCAGGTGTAGTCAATATGCTTCCTGCCCAGCCGGTTCCTGATGGAACAATAAAAGGTCATGTGGAAACAAATTATCAGACAAATAATGGTCTTATAGCTGCTCATGCTGCTTTGCAGGGAACCAGTAATGGATTTAATTGGGGTGGGGTAATATCCCATAAACAAGCCACAAATTATCAGAACAAATACGACGGCAGGGTCTATGGTACTGCTTTTAATGAGACGGATTTCAGCGCGCATGTTGGCTTGAATAAGCAATGGGGCTATTCTGATCTTAACTTTTCTTTATTTGATGACTTACAGGAAATTCCTGATGGAAGTCGTGATTCAACTACGCGGAAATTTACAAAGCAAATTACTGAAGCAGACACGTTCAGACCAATTGTATCTGATGCAGAATTAAATTCATATAAAATTACCGTTCTACACCAGCATGTGCAGCATTATCGTTTATACTCCTCAAATGAATTCATAATCGGGGAGGGTAAACTGAACATGATATTAGGATACCAGGAAAGTAAACGCAGAGAGTTCAGCCATCCTGAGTATCCTGATATCCCGGGTTTGTATCTGGATCTGAAAACTTTTACCTACGATGTAAAATACTCTCTCCCTGAATCCAATGGATGGGAGGGGACTATAGGTTTTAATGGAATGTACCAGAGCAATACCAACAAAGGGACTGAATTTGTTATTCCGGATTATAACCAGTTTGACATCGGACCGTTTGTTTTGGTAACAAAGACAATTGGTAAGCTGGATTTAAGCGGAGGAGCAAGGTATGATACGCGTATCTTCAAAAACGATGCAATGTACACCCGGCCTGACCCGCTGACTGGTTTTGATATGCAGGTAAGTTTGCCCGATACAGCGAAGGCGGATCAACCTTTCTATAGTTTTAACCATACCTTTTCAGGTCTGTCAGCCAGTTTTGGTGCGACTTATAATATTACAAAAAAATTAGTTATAAAAGCAAATATTGCAAGGGGCTTCCGTGCACCCAACATTGCGGAGATATCTGCTAACGGAGTTCATCCCGGAACATTGATTTACCAGATTGGAAACACCGGTTTCAAACCCGAATTCAGTCTCCAGGAAGATTTCGGTATTTCATACATTTCAGATCATATCAGCGGCACCCTGGACCTTTTTAATAACAACATTTCAAACTACATTTTTAACCAGAAGTTACTTAATCACGCGGGAAAGGATTCGGTCATTGTAAAAGGTAACCAGACATTTAAATTCCAGCAGGCTAAAGCGCAGTTAAATGGTTTCGATGCAAATCTTGATATCCATCCTTATGACTGGCTTCACTTTGAAAATTCAATCTCAGTTGTGTATGCTTTAAATAAAGGAGGAAATGGTATTCATGTCACTGATAGTTCCAGGTACCTTCCTTTTATTCCACCACTTCATACAAACACAGAATTAAGGGCAAATATTAAAAGTAAGTCAAAGCATTTTACCTCTCTTTATCTGAAAATAGGTATGGAATATTATGCACGGCAGAGCAGGGTTTATTCTGCTGACAATACAGAAACTCCAACACCAGGTTACGTTCTTTATAACGCCGGTATCGGTGCAGATATAACCAACAGTAAGGGAAGGGTACTGGTTAGTATTAATATTTTGGGAAATAATCTGACAGATGTTGCATATCAATCTCATCTGAGCAGGTTAAAATATTTTGAAGAATACCCAAATAATCCCTCAGGAAGAAGCGGTATTTATAATATGGGGAGAAATATAAGCTTCAAGTTAATTTTCCCAATTAATGTTAAATAAATACTGGTTGAGAAGGGTGGTTCATTGTCATGAATCAGTCTGCCTTCCTTAAAGTTCGAAATGAGCTCTGAGACCAAAAGCATTTACCGGCCCGCGATCCCGGTTGTAAGCCGGATTGATGATCAGCTGATAATCGGGAGAAATGTAAAGAGCAAGCTTTTTTATATGGAATGAGTAATAAACTTCAGCAATCATTTCAGAACTATAATTTAAGTGTCCATCACCAATAATAAATCCATATCCTCCGGTAGCTAAATATCTTCGGTGCCAGTATGAAAGCCCGTTTGCTATAAATGCAACGCCAATTTCATCCTCATTCCGATGCCACATTTTGCCGCTGAAATTAAATCCGCCACTTATCGTTTTATCAATTTCCGTAAATACCCAGGTCTCGTTCCGGCCATCATTCCAGCCAGCACGAAAAAATATACCTGTATTGGAGCTTATCTGCTGAGCCAGACTGAATCCAAAGCCATATTTTGTATTACCTGTTTTCTGAACGCTATCAACAACCGGGATAGTATTATTATCAATTCCCCAATCTATGGCCTTTTTATAAGAACCCATTTTTGCCTGTGTGTGATAGGCTAATAAATGAATGACTCCGGGAAACCCCTTCCATGTAGTTTCTCTCTCAAATTCCAGCGCTTCAGACTTAGCGTGTTTGATATCTGCATCAAAAACGGGTCCATTGGCCTGAGTCGGAACCATAACCGTGCTGAATCTTATGGCCCATTCCGGTTTTACCAATTCAACCACGGTTCCAAAAGTATAACCTTTCGTGTCAGCAGGATAATCCCACGCCCCATTTCCCATCAGTGCCCAATTGAAAAACTGTGTACGCGGGTCATGGCTATAAGGATTATCATCAAAAAAGTCCATAATACTGAACTTACCTGCATTAATTGCAATGTAACTCTCTGGTGCCTTACCTGTAAGCTGATTTAACCTGTCTTCAACAGGGAGGGATGTTTTGCCAAGAGGAAATAGCTGTCGTATGTAAAACCGTGCAGGTGTGAACTGTGGACTGGGGTCGCTTACCCTGTAAACTTCACCATTCGGAAAACCGGCAACCCCAAGTGTTTTAGAAAAACCTTTCCCCATTGATACTTCAGGATTAAAGAAGAGCGCTCCATATTGCCAGAGTCTGATTCCGAGGAACATTGTTGTAGTAGAAGAAACAACAGTTTCGCTATTAGGGCTTAGGCTATTCCTGCCATTATAATTGGAATGAAAGCCAGGATGAAATTGAAATATCTCTGTATTCTGAAAATGAATATTCCATTTTTGATATGTAGTTAAAGAATCATTTCCAGGTTGGGACAGACCCGTATAAAAGGAGTATAAAATTAAAATTTGAACGAAGATGAATTTTTTACAATAAGGAAACATTAGGCATACAAAATTTATTTATTCAGGTAAACAAACTTTTAAATAATTTGTTTGCCTGTTATACTTTAAAAGGTGAATAGAATATATAATTGGTGTTATGATATATGATGGTAAAACAAACACATTCTGAGGAGGATTATCTGAAGGCAATTTTCAATCTGCACAAACAAGGTAATACCAAGGTGAGCCTGGCAGTATTGGCATCCAGATTAGGAAACAAGCCGGCTTCAGTTATTGATATGATCAGGAAACTGGTTAATAAAAAGTTGGTTGAATACGATAAACTCAGTGGAGCCAGACTAAGTAGTTCCGGAAATAAGTCTGCACTACTGGTCATAAGAAAACACAGGCTTTGGGAATTGTTTTTGCAGGATAAGTTAGGATATACGTGGGATAAAGTCCACCAGATAGCGGAACAATTGGAACATGTTTATGACATTGAATTAGCTGACCGACTGGATGAGTTTCTTAATTTTCCGCAATTTGATCCTCATGGAGATCCTATACCTGACAGGAATGGTAAATTTCCCGAAATAAATTCACATCGCCTTACTGAATCAAAGCATCAGAAAAATAGTTTTGTTGTTGGTCTGGCAGATATGTCACCCGTTTTCTTAAGATATCTTGATAAAGTTGGCATCCATATAGGAACGGAAATTGCTTTAATAGAGAATAATGTTTTTGACAATTCTGTAGATATTCAAATCAACGGAAAAACAAATATTCACCTTAGCCAGCAGGCAGCTCAAAACATATTGGTTAACAAAGCATAATGAATGAACAAAATAAACATAAAACGGAAATGTTAAATGACAATTAAGAGAGATCATGATAAGGTTATTGAAAATGGAGAAGATGTAACAGGTACAAACCCCGACATCCTTGAGAATGGCTGGCATTCAAAGGCTAAATCCCTGTCAATGCCGGAAATAAATGCTTCAATACCGGTAAATTCATCTGCAAATTTCTGGCGCAAACTTTTTGCTTTTTCGGGTCCGGGGTTCCTGATTGCCGTGGGTTATATGGATCCGGGAAATTGGGCTACAGACCTGGCTGGTGGTGCTCAGTTTGGCTATTTGCTTTTGTCTGTCATAATGATCTCCAACTTAATGGCCATTCTGTTACAGCATCTTTCATTAAAGCTCGGGATTGTTTCAGGTCGTGATTTAGCCCAGGCATGTCGCGACAGTTATTCAAAACGTTTTTCAATCTTCTTATGGATACTGTGCGAGATAGCCATAGCAGCCTGCGACCTTGCAGAAGTAATAGGCTCCGCTGTTGCACTTAATTTACTATTCAAACTCCCTTTAGTGATCGGGGTGATTCTGACTGCTCTGGACGTTCTCATTGTGCTGTATCTTCAGAACAAAGGGTTCAGGTATATTGAAGCTCTTGTTGTGGGACTTATATCAGTAATTGGAATCAGCTTTCTTTATGAGCTGATTATTTCAAGTCCGTCTTTAAGCGGAGTCTTCGCAGGTTTCATTCCAAATAAACAAATCATAGTGAATCCATCAATGCTTTATATCGCAATTGGAATATTGGGTGCAACAGTTATGCCTCATAACCTCTATCTTCATTCCAGCATTGTTCAGACCCGAAACTATACCCGATCAACCCCGGGAAGAGAGATGGCAATTAAATTCGCCACAATTGATTCAACCTTCGCTTTAATGTTAGCTTTATTTATAAATGCTGCAATACTAATTCTTAGTGCAGCTGTTTTTCATGGAAGCGGTCATCAGGATGTGGCTGATATAAATGATGCATATAAATTATTAAGTCCTCTTCTTGGCGCCCCGCTTGCAAGTGTTCTCTTTGCAATAGCTCTGCTTGCTTCAGGACAAAATGCTACTTTAACAGGAACAATGGCAGGCCAGATAGTAATGGAAGGATTTCTGAATATAAGATTGCGTCCATGGGTGAGAAGATTGCTTACTCGTCTTGTTGCTATTATTCCGGCAGTAATAGTAGCAAGTCTTTATGGAGCAAAAGGCATCGGAAGTCTGCTTATTCTATCACAGGTGGTGCTCTCTGTTCAACTAAGCTTTGCTGTTGTTCCGCTTATACTATTTACAAGCGACAAGACAAAAATGGGTAAATATGTTAACTCCCTCTGGCTTAAAATAACTTCATGGGGAGTTGCAGTAATAATAATGGCTCTCAATGCCTTTCTCCTTTACCAGGTAATTATCGGATTATTTAAATAGCCATTACAATGTATAAAAACATTCTTATACCCCTTGAGAACAGCTGCTATGATGAGATAATTCTTAAGCACATACGGCCCCTGGCTAAACTTACAAAGGCAAGGATAACACTGGTACATGTTGCAGACGGATTCATGGCAAGAAACCAGAAGGACCTGGGAGAATCGGAAGAGATGCGTGACGATTACCAATACCTCAGGCGTCGTGAACTTGAGCTGCATAGTGAAGGGTATGAAGTTAAATCAGTTCTCCTGTTCGGTGAGCCATCCAAAGAGATTCTGGCATTAGCTGAAAAAGAGCATTATGATCTTATTGCGATGGCTACCCATGGCCATCGTGGCCTGAGTGATATAATTCTGGGTTCTGTTGCTTCAGATCTTCGACATAGTACAAGAATTCCTGTTCTGCAGATTAAGGCTTAAAAGAATAGCACACGCAGAAAGACGTTTTTATGGAAAGTATAAATAAACTGTGGTTCCTATGCCTTTCTCCGATTCCATCCTGATCCTGCCCCCCATTAATTCTACGAATCCTTTTGCGATTGATAACCCCAATCCGCTTCCTTCATAAGCGCGGGTAGATTTGACATCTTCCTGCATGAAGATCTGAAATACGGTACTTTGTGCATCCTGATCAATTCCCGATCCGGAATCCTTTACAAATAGTTCAAATTCTCTGTTTATGAAACAGGCTCCCAGAATAATACTTCCTTTTATTGTAAATTTTAATGAATTGTCAAGCAGATGTGATATTGCTTTCTCAATCAATTCTTCATTACATATTAAAGGAATTTTTAAGTCTGAAGGTATTTGCTTTATAAATTCCAGATTTCTGGCAATGCATTTTGGATTATACCTTTTGTAGATCTTATCCAGCAGAAGTGAGAGTTCTACGGGTTTAAATTTCACTGCCAGGTTTCCTGATACAATTAAGGAGATATCTGCGAAGTTCGTAATTGTGTTTAGCAGCCGTTCACTGTTTTCATTTAATATTTCAAGGTAAGATTCTTTCTCTTTCTGTAAAATTCCTGGCTGAGTAATCAGTTCGGAGAAGCCCATTATCCCGTTCAGTGGCGTACGAACCTCATGCGATATATTATTCAGAAATGCGGTTTTTAATTTATCGCTTGCTTCAGCCCTGATCCTCGCTTCCATCAGCTCAGATGTCAGTTTCTTTCTTTCTGTAATATTCTCTTTAACAGCCAGGTAGTGAGAAATACAGTTTTTTTCATCCAGAATGGGGGATATTGAAGCCGATTCCCAGTAGAGTTCTCCGGTTTTCTTTTTATTATGAAATTCGCCTTTCCATTCCTTTCCGGAGCTTATTGTTTCCCAAAGATCTTCATATTCTTTCAAAGGTATTTCACCGGAACTGAAAATACTCGTATTTTGCCTGATTAATTCTTCTTTTGTATAACCTGTGAGTAATTGCGTTTGGGAGTTTACATATTCAATTTCCCCTTCCAGATTTGTTATTATTATTGAAACAGGACTCTGATCAATGGCTCTTGTAAGTTTTCTTATGGTTTCGTCAGATATCTTGTGCTTTGTGACATCGGTAGCAATTCCTCTTATGCCGGTTATTTTTTTGTCAATAATAATAGGATTTGACGACGTCCGTAACCATACCAATTCATTCAGGTTTGTCCTGATCCTTAATTCAATAGGATTCTTAACACCGCTGGAAATGATATGATCGAATTTTTCGCTGGTTTTCTTCAGGTCTGATTCGTAGACGACTTCCTGTAATGATTTCCCGATATAATAATTGTCAGAAAAACCAGTGATTGTTTGTATTGCCGGGCTGATATATGTTATTATACCCTCATAGTCAATTTCATAAATGACCTCATTTAAATTTTCAACAAGGGATTTATATTTTTCTTTGCTTAGCCTAAGCTCTATCTCTGCCAGCCTGTGTTTGGTAATATCTTCACCAATGCTCGCCGTTCCGGTTACTTCCCCTGATATTGACCGAAGAACAGTGTTATTCCATCTAACGAGTCTCCTCTCACCTGACCGGGTAAGAATCTCATTCTCGTAATGCCATGTCACAGGCACGTCATTCAACAGTTTTAAAAAATTAGCCTTTACATTATTGTCCCCGATTGGTATGAAGCGACTGAACCAATCCGATCCGATCACTTCATCACGTTGCCAACCTGTCAAATGAAGCAGATAATCATTGCAAAAGGTGACTTTCGCATCCCGGTCAAGTGTCATCGAGATCAATTCGATATTACTTAACATTTGGGTAAAACGCCTTTCACTTTCATACAAAGCCTTCTCTAAATGCTCAACATCCCTATCCCTGCACATTGAATTTCCATCTGTTTAAATTGAATATCCAAAAAAGGAGGTACAAAGATAAATTGTCGGTGGAAATATTTTTGTAATGAAAAATATGATCCTGTGTCATATTATTTATGACAAAAAGAATTAAAAGCTATTGTATAAGATTGTTGTGAATGGCATATCGTGTCAACTCGACGTTTGATTTTAATCCAAGTTTTCCGAGCACCCGGACCCGGTAAGTTGCAACGGTTGCGGGGCTTATGGATAACAGGCTTGCAATTTCT
This sequence comes from uncultured Bacteroidales bacterium, assembly GCA_963734885.1. Lineage (GTDB taxonomy): Bacteria > Bacteroidota > Bacteroidia > Bacteroidales > VadinHA17 > LD21. The sequence continues at coordinate 502,369 of CAVTIJ010000001.1, forward strand.
TTCACCGAATCACCTCTGGCAATGAGTTGGAGTACCTGTATCTCGCGGTCTGAGAGAAATTGCCTGGTTGATTTTTTCCAATTCTCACCAACTCTGTCAGCTGGTTTATAAGAAATGGAGGTAGAAATGTATCTGTGTCCGGTCAAAACTTTATGAACTGCCAGAAGAAGCTCTTCATTTGCACTTTCTTTATTAATAAAACCGGAAGCCCCGGCTTTTAATGCTCTGGCTGCGTATAATTCTTCAGGATACATACTGACCATAAGCACCGGAGTTATTATTCCTGATGATCTTATTTGCTTAAGGATCTCTATACTATTTTTTCCCTGCAATGATATATCAAGAAGAATTATGTCCCATTGATGTTTCATAACTTCTGCGATAACATCATTACCGTCGGCAATTTCACGAACTTCGGCTAACGGGAATTCTTCAAGCAATATTTGGAGCAATCCTTTTCGCACAAGGGCATGATCATCAACAATTAAAAACTTCATGATTCCTTCTTATTTTTTTTTGTCAGTGGTACTTTCAGGGTAACAATAGTTCCTTTCAATTTTTCGCTTTCAATATTAAGTTCTCCCTGTAACATTAAAGCTCTTTCCTTCATTCCTGTCAATCCCAGTGAACCCTTCTTCCTGGTTTCGTTCGGGTCAAAACCTTTTCCGTTATCCTTAATTATTAAGCTTACCATATCATCTGTTACTTCAAGAGTGGAATCGATCCTTGTTGCATGAGCATGCCTTGCAACATTTGTGATCGCTTCCTGATAAACCCTGAAAATATTTGTTGAGAGGGTTCTGTCGGGAATAAAATCTTTCAGGACAGTATGAAGCCGCGTTTTAATTCCGGTATGTTTCTCTAATTCTTTACCCACCCATTTGAGTGCTGCAATTAATCCCAGTTCATCTAATATATTCGGGCGCAATTCAAATGCAATTTTTCTTAGTGTTTTCAGGCTTGATCTTATCAAAATAAGGATTTCGTTTACTGTTTCCTTTAATACATTGTTATCGGGTATCTTTTTATTCAGCCAGTCTACTTCCATTTTTAACGCTGTAAGCTGCTGTCCTAGTTCATCGTGAATTTCCCGTGCAATAGCAGTTCGTTCATTCTCCTGTATGTTTTGCAGATTAGCTGATAGATTTCTTAACTGTTTATTAGTAGCAACCAGTTGTTTTGTCCGTAAATCCACCCGGTGTTCCAGCTCTTCGTTTTCGTTCTGCAGTTGTGCTTTGGATTTTTTATATTCCGGGACCTCAACAATTTCCCAGTGTCCGCTGCGCTTTGAAATGGCGCAATCATGGACAAGAGCAACATCCAGGACATCCGTTGCCTGACTTTGTTTCAGAGGATAAGTACATAAGACGATCAATTGTTTTTTAGAAAGAAATCGATTTAACTCCCTTTCATACTTAATGAAGTTTTTCCATACCTCGCGGTTAAGCCATCCTGTATTGCCATTGACCCGCATACCGGTAAATCCTTTTCCCAGCGATTCCGCCAGTTTTTTATACCATCTGCTGACTACTACTTCCAGCTTAAAACTGCCTTCCTGAATATACCAGTCTGCGTACGTTACAATTTCAATTTTATGCTGAATGCTGTAATTGTTAAACTCGGGGATCTTTTTTTCCAATTCATGTGCAGCTGTATTGACATCAATAGGATCTGAAGTTATCCATAAGCAAAATTCATTGTTTTCAAGCCCTGTCTTAAAATAAGGGACTAATATCTCAAGAAGGTCTTGTTTTGTATTATAAAACTGGCAGAAGTGTGTACCCCACGGCATGTTTCCCAATACCTGAATTCCCGAATATGTCTGGCTTTCCATTTATAAGATATTAATATCCGAAAGATGCTTTGTATCGGAATAAACTATTGAAATAGCTGCAGTTGAGAATATAGTAACCGTACTTTTAACTTGATATTTAACAACTTTCTGACCTTTTTGTTCCATATTGAGATGTATGGTCTGGAAATAGCATCTGATAAATACTAAAGTGCTGGATGTCTACTTTTTACAGAATTTATCAGTGTTAAATATTTAACACCAGTTTAAGAATAGATTAACAAATATTTGGGAGCCGGTTGTATAACTATCTCATAAATTCGTTTAACAATTAATGAGATCAATCTAACTGAAAGGATGGAAAAATGAAGCCTCACTCCAATATTTTGATCGGAAAGGATTCACGCAGTTTCTGTAAACCTCACATTCTCAGAATAAACTCTTTTCAGAGGTTTCAGCTAACACGAACGGAGATCCCTCACTCGTAACTGCTGCTAACACTTTCTGTGACTCACACATTCGCAGATCAAAACGTATTTTCTTAGGCATAGCCTACACCATTAAAGATCCCTCACTTTCGTTACTATTACAACTTTATGTAACTTACACATTAATAGATCAAAACGTATTTTCTTAGGCATCGCCTACACGCTTGGAGATCCCTCACTTTCGTTCGGGATGACAATTCACAGGGGTCATAATAGGGGAAGGGATGGCAATTTTGCGGAGCAAAATTGCCATCCCTTCCCCTATTATGACCCAAAAAAACCTGTCATCCCGAATGAAGCGAAGCGGAATGAGGGATCTCCTGTCTTTGTCACCGCACCTTATGTGCAAAAAATTGCATAAAAACTGCTTGTGACAACTTTCTATAAACTTCACATCATCAGATTAAACGCTTTTCATAGGTTTCTGCTAAACGAAGGGAGATCCCTCACTCGTAACTGCTGCTAACACTTTCTGTGACTCACACATTCGCAGATCAAAACGTATTTTCTTAGGCATAGCCTACACCATTAAAGATCCCTCACTTTCGTTACTATTACAACTTTATGTAACTTACACATTAATAGATCAAAACGTATTTTCTTAGGCATCGCCTACACGCTTGGAGATCCCTCACTTTCGTTCGGGATGACAATTCACAGGGGTCATAATAGGGGAAGGGATGGCAATTTTGCGGAGCAAAATTGCCATCCCTTCCCCCCTCCCTGACCCATAAAAACCTGTCATCCCGAATGAAGCGCAGCGGAATGAGGGATCTCCTGTCTTTGTCACCGCACCTGAAGAGCGAAAAATTGTATAAAAACTGCTTGTGACAACTTTCTATAAACTTCACATTATCAGATTAAACGCTTTTCAGAGGTTTCAGCTAACACGACTGGAGATCCCTCACTCGTAACTGCTGCTAACACTTTCTGTGACTCACATTCTCAGAATAAAACGCTTTTCAGAGGTTTCAGCTACACGAAGGGAGATTCCTCGCTGACGCTCGGAATGACAATCCGCTTGGGGTCATAATAGGGGAAGGGATGGCAATTTTGCGGAGCAAAATTGCCATCCCTTCCCCCCTCCCTGACCCCATAAAAACCTGTCATCCCGAATGAAGCGCAGCGGAATGAGGGATCTCCTGTCTTTGTCACCGCACCTTATGTGCAAAAAATTGTATAAAAACTGCTTGTGACAACTTTCTATAAACCTCACATCATCAGATTAAACGCTTTTCATAGGTTTCAGCTAAACGAATGGAGATCCCTCACTCGTAACTGCTGCTAACACTTTCTGTAACTCACATTCTCAGAATAAAACGCTTTTCAGAGGTTTCAGCTACACAAAGGGAGATTCCTCGCTGACGCTCGGAATGACATCCTGCTTGGGGTCATAATAGGGGAAGGGATGGCAATTTTGCGGAGCAAAATTGCCATCCCTTCCCCCCTCCCTGACCCACAAAAACCTGTCATCCCGAATGAAGCGCAGCGGAATGAGGGATCTCCTGTCTTTGTCACTGCACCTGAAAAGCAAAAAATTGTATAAAAACTGCTTGTGACAACTTTCTATAAACTTCACATTCTCAGAATAAACACTTTTCATAGGTTTCAGCTAAACGAACGGAGATCCCTCACTCTAACTGCTGCTAGCACTTTCTGTGACTCACATTCTCAGAATAAAACGCTTTTCAGAGGTTTCAGCTAAACGACTGGAGATCCCTCACTCGTAACTGCTGCTAACACTTTCTGTGACTCACATTCTCAGAATAAACTCTTTTCAGAGGTTTCAGCTACACGAACGGAGATTCCTCACTTTCGTTCGGAATGACAATCCGCTGGGGTCATAATAGGGGAAGGGATGGCAATTTTGCGGAGCAAAATTGCCATCCCTTCCCCCCTCCCTGACCCATAAAAACCTGTCATCCCGAATGAAGCGAAGCGGAATGAGGGATCTCCTGTCTTTGTCACCGCACCTTATGTGCAAAAAATTGTATAAAAACTGCTTGTGACAACTTTCTATAAACTTCACATTCTCAGAATAAACACTTTTCATAGGTTTCTGCTAAACGAAGGGAGATTCCTCGCTTCGTAACTGCTGCTAACACTTTCTGTAACTCACATTCTCAGAATAAACGCTTTTCAGAGGTTTCAGCTAAACAAAGGGAGATTCCTCGCTGACGCTCGGAATGACATCCTGCTTGGGGTCATAATAGGGGAAGGGATGGCAATTTTGCGGAGCAAAATTGCCATCCCTTCCCCCCTCCCTGACCCATAAAAACCTGTCATCCCGAATGAAGCGAAGCGGAATGAGGGATCTCCTGTCTTTGTCACCGCACCTTATGTGCAAAAAATTGTATAAAAACTGCTTGTGACAACTTTCTATAAACTTCACATTCTCAGAATAAACACTTTTCATAGGTTTCTGCTAAACGAAGGGAGATCCCTCACTTCGTAACTGCTGCTAACACTTTCTGTAACTCACATTCTCAGAATAAAACGCTTTTCAGAGGTTTCAGCTACACAAAGGGAGATTCCTCGCTGACGCTCGGGATGACAATCCTGCTTGGGGTCATAATAGGGGAAGGGATGGCAATTTTGCGGAGCAAAATTGCCATCCCTTCCCCCTCCCTGACCCATAAAAACCTGTCATCCCGAATGAAGCGCAGCGGAATGAGGGATCTCCTGTCTTTGTCACCGCACCTTATGTGCAAAATTGTATAAAAACACTGGTTGACAATTCACAGGGGTTATAATAGGCCCATAAAAACCTGTCATCCCGAATGAAGCGAAGCGGAATGAGGGATCTCCTGTCTTAGTCACCGCACCTGATGTGCAAAAAATTGTATAAAAACACTGGTTGACAATTCACAGGGGTTATAATAGGCCCATAAAAACCTGTCCCGAATATAGCGCAGCGGAATGAGGGATCTCCTGTCCTTATCATAATAGACAGGATTCAGGCAGTTATATTAGATTAATCTGTAAAAATATTTTACGGTTATCTGTAAAATATATATACAAAATCAGAAAACCATAATACATATAAAATTGTATATCTGATATATAAGGTTTTGGCACCATTTTAGCATCCTATGAATTTAAATGACGAATTGACGGGGGATAAGATATGGTAATATACTTTTTAAAAACTGCGATCAGAAATATAAACAGACACAGATATCACTCTTTTCTAAATATAACAGGTCTGGCTATCGGATTTACCGCTTTCATTTACATAACCGCATACCTGGTAAATGAACTCAGCTACGACAATTTTTTCTCTAAGAAGGATAGAATATTCCGGAGTGTAATGACTTTGAAATTTGGAGATACTGAAGAGATAACAGCTTTTTCGGAAATCCCCCTGGCTGCGGCAGCAAAGCGTGATCTGCCTGAAGTGGAAGAATCTGTCAGGCTGTTTTCTATTAATAATATCATAACGAGGTACAATGATAAAAAAATTGTTGAGGATAAGTTGTGGTATGCTGATTCAACTCTTTTTAAAGTTTTTGATTTTAAACTGTTGAAAGGAGATCCTAATTCAGCTCTTAGTCAGCCAAACAGCATTCTGCTTTCAAAAGAAGCTTCTGCCAGGTATTTTGGGAATGAAGATCCTATTGGTAAAACTCTTTTGCTGTTTAATAATAAAACAAGCTTTACTGTAACAGGAATTTTAGATAAAATCCCTGAAAATTCACATTTGAAATTCGACTTCTTAGCCTCGTTTTCATCATTGCCTAAAGAAAAATTGGATGAAGACTGGGCCCGGTCGATAAATATTTATACCTACATTCTTGTCAGAAAAGGTACTGACCTGGAAAGCTTTATGAAAAAATATAAAGAATTTCCAATGAAATATCTTCAGGCGACTGTTGAAAAGATGGGAATGTCACTCGCAGAATTTGAAAGAAAAGGCAATTTCTTAAATTATGAATTGCAACCTCTGAAAGATATACACCTTCATTCATCCATATATAAAGAAGATCTGAAGACGACCGGGAATCTGAAGTTTCTGACTATACTAAGCATTACAGGACTTTTAATACTGATTATCGCCTGCGTAAATTTTATAAATCTTAATACAGCAGGCGCCGCTTCCCGGACAAAAGAAATCGGCATAAAAAGAATTTTAGGATCGTCACGGACATTGTCTGTTTACCAGATTCTTACTGAAACATTTCTTCAAAGCTTTATTGCTGCGCTGTTTGCGATGATCTTTCTGGTTGAAACATTACCGTTCCTGAACAATTTCTCTGAAATAGTTATCAAACCTGCTTTCTTCCTTAACCGCTATACCCTTGTTATCATTTTAATGATCCCGGTAATTGTAACCCTTTTAGCCGGAAGTTATCCTGCCTGGTATATCTCAAAATTTAAATCGATTGATGTTTTCAAACAAATTTCGTTAGCGGGTAAATCCCGATCCTGGTCAAGAAATACTCTTGTAACATTCCAGTTTGTTATTTTTATAGTCCTGGTTTTCACAACGATTACTATCAGAAAGCAAATCTATCTGCTACAGAATCAAAATCCGGGCTACCATAAAGAAAATGTACTGGTGATTAAAGGAACTTTCAATCTTGATGAAAACAGCAGGAATAGTTTTAAAAATGAAGCGCTTCTCAACCCATTTGTAATATCTGCTTCATTTTCTTCATCCGTGCCGACAGTGAATGAAGATTCAAAAATGATCTACAGGATCAAAGGCAGTGAAAAATCATCCTATTTTAACTATATCAGGGTTGATACTGATTTTCAGAAAACACTCAAATTTAATCTGAAGGAGGGAAGGTTTTTTCAGAATAATAGTAATTCTGAAGAGAATAATATTATTATCAACGAAACTGCTGCAAAAGTATTAGGGATCACTGATTATACTACTCAGATTGTGCATTGTGATAATACCAACCAGGATCTCAGAGTTATTGGTATTGCGGAAGACTTCCATATGAGATCATTAAAAGATAAATCATTCCCGCTTATCATTCAAAAAGCCAAAACAGAAAACTATCTTTCTCTGAGGTTCCTGCCCGGAAATTTTATACAGGACATTAATAAAACTAAAGGAATCTGGGAACAATTTACCAGCGATCTTCCTTTTGAGTATTTCTTTCTTGATCAATCTTTTAATGCTCAGTATAAATCGGAGATGAGACTTGGAAAACTGATAAGCCTGTTTACAATAATTGCAATTCTGATAGCATGTATGGGTTTATTGGGGTTGGTATCCTTCAATACATCCCGGCGAATTAAAGAGATAGGTATACGGAAAGTCAACGGCGCTGAAATTTCTGAGATTCTGATGATGCTTAACAGAGACTTTGTGAGATGGATTTCCATCTCATTTATTATCGCCTTACCCATCGCTTTTCTTGCAATGCATAAATGGTTGCAGACCTATGCAATTAAAACTGATGTAAGCTGGATAATATTCACCATGGCAGGACTTCTGGCCTTTAGCATTGCGATTCTGACTATAACTTTTCAGAGCTGGAGAGCTGCAACAATTAATCCGGTCAAAGCGCTAAGATATGAGTGATCCGGCATCTGAAATTCCGTGATTACAGAAATGTAACACAACCTGACAGTCATAGGAGGTAAGCTGACATACATCGGATGTAATCTGACAATCATGGGAGGTAACCTGACATACATTGGATGTAATCTGACAATCATGGGAGGTAACCTGACATACATTGGATGTAATCTGACAATCATGGGAGGTAACCTGACAGAGAGGGGACCAGATCTGACAATGACCGGAGTCAATTCTCAAAGACCGCACAGGAGTTGACAAAGACCGGAACAAACCTGACGGGAAAGGGAGATAACCTGACAAAAAAAGGACTAAATTCTCAAAGATGTATTGTATTATGGCACATTGGGGAATAAGGCTGACAGTTGGAGGAAAGTCATTTGTTAATTTCACTGTGCCTATTCATTAAATTAATGAAAAGAGAAGAGATCCTTCATTTCGCTGGTACTTCGCTTGCTCAGTACCAGCTCATTCAGGATGACAGGGTTCAAAGGAGGTAACGAGGGGAAGGAAGCGGCGCGTTTTGCAAAGAATCTGTCCTCTGGAAGTTACATACAAAACGCGCCGCTTCCTTCCCCAATACACCTCAAAAACCTGTCATCCCGAACTCATCCACCCTTGAAACTTTCGTAAGCTATGGGTTTTGGTCTGGATGAGTGAGGGATCTCAACTTGCCAACCGGAAGGCTGGTTACATTTTATACACATTTCCATGTCATTACATATTGCAAATCATCAATTGAATTAAGCTTATCTTTTGGATGCTTAACCCAACTTCCTGATAAGTTATTATTTAAAGATGTCAGTTCAAAATGTGTTAAAGCAATCCCCATATCAATATCATGTACTCCTTTCTCCTCATACTTTTTATTTATTATTTTTTTGAAAAAGTGAAATTCATTATTTGTGTCATTAAAGAATATTCTCCATGGCTGAGTATTTCCGGATGATGGAGCTAATCTCACCATCTCAAGAGAATCATTGTATTCCTTCACCAAATCAGGAGTAAGTGGTACCTTGGTTTTGAAATTAAAAAATAATTTTCCCCAATCCTGCCTTTTTGAGGCATTAAGAGTGAATCTTGCAAATTTTTCTTTGAAGGTCTGTCTGTCTCCGGAATATCCAATCATTACTATACCTGGTATTTCGAAACCATCTTCAATGATTATTTCATTAAAAAAAGTGTTATCAAAGTATCCGACCCAGCAGGTTGAAATGCCAATTTCAGTGGCTTTTAATACCACCTTTTCCATAAGGTACCCATAATTAACTCTGGATAGTATTGATGACTTTGATATTCCCAGTAAATAGGATTTGTGTCCCTGGATAATCCCATAGTCAAGCTTCATTTTTTTCGAATCATCTTTTTTTTCGATGATGCTTAAATCAATAATCTCCTCACCCGGAAGATTCTTATTTCCCGGGATGTAATCTTCCAGGATTTTTTTATCAGAAGTACTCAGCCAGTTCCCATTAAATGTCCTGCATGATTTTCGTTTTTTAATTATCTCAATAATGTTCATGGTATATAATTTTTGGATCCCAACTAATTTATAAACTTAAACATTTTCGGGGTTAATACAATGAGGTTAGTCTTCCATGATGTCATAAGCCTGTGTGATCCTTTGTGATCCCTTTGTGCCCCTTTGTGGTTAATGGATTTATAACCTGGGAGAACACAATCCCTTAATCTAAGTATCTCATAAATCTGATCATCCGGCTGACCTCTTGTAACATTTAATTATTTTTATTTCAATACCTCTGTAACATCCTCCCCGTATTTTTGTCATCTGATAATGAACTTATAACTTAATATTTATTTCAGATGAGTGCACATGTTCAAAATTTTACTAGTGATAAATCAGATTCAAAAGGCAGTCTTTTTGTAGAAATTTCACTGACAGTTTCATTTGTTACGATAATTATTCTATCAGTTCTGGTATTATTTGGTTCTTAATTATGTTATTATGAATATTCTTGTTTTATCTGACCTGCATATTGATGCATGCGACAATTTCGGTACATTTCAATGGAACGAGATGGACCTTATCATGCAGATAGAAGGTATCAGGGATATCTATGCTATCGACAAAGTTATATTAAACGGAGATGTATTTGAACTTGTAAAATATACTTATGATGAAATCAAGAAAGCTAATCCGGTATTAATGAGATATTTTGCTGATAACGATTTTGTCTTTATACGGGGCAATCACGATATCATAAATGATTTTAGCATTGATCATCTTGACATTACAAATGCTCACGGACAAACAATTCACATTGAGCACGGACATAAAGCAGACTGGATTAACGGTACAAAGATTGGTCGCGGAATAGGAAAACTGGCTCTTCGACTGCTTAAAAAAATGTCGCAATCAAAATACCTGATGAATCTCTATTTCAGATTAATCGCACTGGAGGATGAAATAAACCAGATTCCTAAAAAGTATAATACAATCAAATACCTGACATATGCGCTGAAACTTTTAAAAGCGTATGATGTTGTAATTATGGGGCATACCCACAAACTTGAATCGCACCATACTTATTATCTCAACCAGAAGAAGCGGTATCTGAACAGTGGCGCCTGTTCATTAGGCAGGTTTCAGGGTATTATTATGGATACTGAAACTTTGAAATATGACCTTATTAAGGAGAGCCGTGAATCAATAAGAAGCACTTATACTTTACGGGACGCAATTTAGCCCTGCACAATGCTTTCAAAACAAACAGGAATTTATTTGTACCTTGCCCATTCTATAATCAATGATGCGGGTATGAATAAAACAGGATTGATCATCTGTCTGACAGCTTTATGCGCAGCACCTATTCGGGCTCAGACAATTGCCAGGCCTAACTACGGGCTCAAATCACCCGAAACCCTTGAGATATCCAGGATTGAAACCGGTCCGAAGAAAACCGTGGTCTATCTGAATCTTGAAAACAGGATTAAGGATGGTTACTTTTGCGCTGATAAAAATGTTTATATTATATATGCAGACGGAACAAAAAGTAAAATGATCTCTTCAAAAGGTATTCCGAATTGCCCTGACACTTATAAATTCAAGTTAATAGGGGAGAAGCTGAATTTTGAACTGACATTTCCTCCAATAAAAAGCGGCACACAGGCAATCGACATCGTGGAAGCATGTTCAGATAACTGTTTTTCTTTTTATGGTGTTTGTCTTAACGGGGATCTCAATAAACAAATTGATGATGCTTCAGTGCTTGCTGAAAATAAGGAACCTGCAAAAGCCTTAAACAGTTTCATAAAGATTGCCGGTTCTGCAGAAGGTAAGAATTCGGGAATAGAGGGTCTGCTATATCTTAATATCATCAGTCTGGCAAAAGAAACAGGGAATGTAGCAATGGCAGCGGAATGGTACGGAAAGTTAAAGAAATCATCTATTCCGCACAAGGATGCATATGTTAAGAATCTTAATTCCCTGGGAATTGTTTATTAAACTATTACCTATTTTATTTTAAAGATGATTAAGACCAAATAAGGTAATAGGTCTCTAAATGAAAGAGGCCGCATCATACGACACGGCCTCAGATAATTGTGATTAGATCAGAGGGTTTTATTTTTTTCCGAAGGAGAAATCAAGTCCTGCTGCAATCATCCAGGTAGATTTATTATACGTTTCTGTATAATTGATAACATCGCTGAAAGGTTTGGTGCCTTCTGCATAGAATGCTCTCTGGAATGCTAAGTTAAGATCAATCATCGGTGTGATACGGTAACCGAAACCGCCGCCGAATGAGTTGGTATTTGTACTGAAACTCATATCACTCTGATAATTCTGATTTACACCGGTTGTGGTATGTGACCAACCGGCGCTGATACGTAGCTTTTCTGTAAGGGCATATTCTGCACCAAGACCAAATTCCAGGAAGTTTTTATCAATCTGGTTTGTTACACCACCGTAATGAACATTTTTGTCAAAATATTCATTGAAACTTGCTGTAAGCATAAGTTTTTCCATTGGTCTGAATGTTGCTCCAAGTGAAAGTGAAGCAGGCATATCACCAACGCCGATACTGTCGTTAATAAAAAGTCCACCACCCAGGTTCGGAGCTACCTTTGTTTTAAGATCAATTTTAGTCTTGAATTCATACCTGACTGAGAGGTTGATTTGTTCTGTAGGTGAGTAGTTAACACTGATAATCGGAGTAATTCCCGTTCCTGACTCTGAAGCATCAACATTAACATTCTTAGTAGCGGCTGCATTGCCTCCCATTACGGCAGCATTACCAGCATAACCGGTAGCATTCGCAGAAATAAATGCCTGAGACTGAGCTATTGTCATGCCTGTTGGATTGCCACCTAAAGCAACTATCGTTCCCTGTAGCGTAGCTACCTGGATAGCTGTTAATCCTACCGCAGTTCCACTTGCCAGAGGAACACTGCCGCCACCACCTGTTATGATTGGTTGTAATGCTGTTGCGGTGCCTGCCAACTGGTTTGATACTGCTGTGAGGTAAGTTTGACCGGCAGTAAAGAAATCACTTGCAAGTACCATTCCTCCTGTAAAAGGTCCAAAGGCTGGATAGTTTGGATTGATACTTATATTATTTATATGTCCTTTGTAAGTATTTTTTGCTGATACAAAACGCATTCCCACAGCTACTGAAATTTTGTCATTGATCTTATAGCCCACGTTTCCCTGATATCCCATATATGCTGATGAACCTTTAAAATAGATGTCAGCAGAATATTGAGTTGTTGGAATTCCTTCAAGAGATAAACTTGCAGGAATTACAGAAAGTGGCATTTCAAATGTGGGTAAACCTGTTTTATATTCTGCACCACCACCACCACCGATTGGATTGAATCCGGCTGAGAAAGAAAACTTGCCGGTGTTGTATACAAGATATACATCAGGGAATATTGGCGCCTTTACATCACCTACATACTCTTTTGGAGCATTTGTCAGAAACGGAAAACTACTGATGACTTTCTGAGTCTGGGTGATTGTCTGATTATTAATTGATGCGAAAAACCCGTTGCCAAGCTTGGTTAATCCTGCCGGATTGAAGTAAACTGCATCAATGTCTGTTGAAGCATTGCGGTTCTGCAGGCGTGTGAACATGGCACTCTGGTTATTGTTGGTAACCAGTCCGCCCGCAAGCAGACTGCCTGTAATAAACAAAGAAGCAATAAAGAATAAAAGTTTTCTCATAAGATTCGATTTAAGGTTTAGGTTCCACGGGTATGCCTCTACAACAACCCCATTTTACTATTAAACGTAATTAATAACTAATTCATATTAAAGTATGCTGATTTAATAACTCCAAATGTAGAAAAATAATTCTTTCCTGCAATAGGTCTAAAATAGTATCTTGATATTTAGTTAATTGTAAGACAAATTTAGGATTATTCGAAGAATTGGTGCTGGCTGCCCCGCACCCCACACCCCGCTTTCTACATTCCATGCAACAATGCAAATTCTCCGAACATACCATAATCTATGAGCGAATAATCCTTTCCGGCAGGATAACTCTTTACATTTCTCCATATCCATGGTGATACAAATCCGGGTTTTGGATTATTATGATGAGGTCCCAGAAGGTTCCTGAGGCTTCCGACGACAGTCACATCGATTTTATTTAGGCCTGGTTTTATCAACTTTGTGATATCACTTCGATATGGAGGGAAGGCTATTATTGGCGCCGGAGTCCCGTTTACTGAGACCTCTGCCACGGTACCATTCCATTTACCCAAAGCAACTTCCCAGTTTCCTTCAGCGCTGGCAATTTTAAATTCTTCAGTGTAAGTAATTCCCCAGGAATAGAATGGCAGACCTTGCGATTTCCAGCTGGCTGAAGAAATAGTTTGTGAGGGATCGGCAATTTCCCATCCCTTTTTTACAGGGTTAACTGAAAAATTTCCAAGAATATACACAGGTTCAATCTCTGCATTTATTTTCATTGGTGACGTTGTAAGAGTTATGGTATTATCACCGGTTTTGACAAGCGATCCGATGTTTATTACACCAAATGACCTGTCGAGCCACCATGTTGAACTTTCAGGATTCACCAGAGTCCCGTTAACTTCTATTGTCCATATATTTGTCCGTTCAACTACAGCTTTAAAGGAAGTGAAGTCAAATTTCCCTTTCACCGGGAAATGATATGTAGCTGAAAATCCGGAGGGTACTCTGAAAGTATCCCTGTCAATAATATTTCTCTTAAATTGAACAGAAGTATTCCAGGGATTTCCGTTTTTGAATCCATAATATTTAAAAACTTTATCAGCTGCATAATATGTATTCAGATCTTTTATGCTGTCGCTTCCGACTTTGATGTCACAAAAATCGATCATCAGCACATTTTCACCATCCCTCTTTACTTTCACAGGTGACGAAGGAATGACATTAACATAATTCACCGGTCGCACCGGTATGGTATACCCCGATGTTTTACTGTATGGAATAAAAAGCAAAAGGCTGCCTGAAGGAGGAATTGCATAAGACAATGTTATCTCTTCCCCCTCTACCTGGCTAAGATATCCGGATATTGAACCCGTCAGGCTATTCATTTCGAGAGCATCTTTCCCCTTTGTTATGAGAGAACCACTGGCCTGTTCGGTCAGACTGGAATTTGCCAGAAAAATAATCTGCCCGTCAGATAACATCCGCCGGTGATGATATATAGTTCCACCTGTCATTCCCTCGAATTTAAGATTCTTGTTATTGAAGAATTTATTAATATTCTGTTCTGAGTAATCTTTTAGTTTAATAATTTCTGAAATGTGCCTGGCAAAGATCCTTTTCACTTCGTCGCTTTCGGCTCCATCGAGGAGAGTCGGGTCATTAAAAATGATGAGCTTTCCACCGGCGTAAATAAATTTCTCGAGTAGTTGGAAAGTTTCCCAGTTGAGATTTTCAACCATCGGAGGGATAACTACAGTTGAATAACTGGTCTGACCAACATGCATTCTCCCGTCAGAAACACTGCCCATATCTTTCAGAATATTTTCAGAGCCAAGATCATATTCCACCTGGCTTTTCTCAAGTGTGGTAATGAAGGTCTGAAAAGCCTGTCCGATTTCATCAGGTTTTTTGCTTCGTTCAACGTATGAATCATAGAGCCAGGTAGTGGTAGTCGGTTCAAGAATAAGGATATCATTCATCTGTCTCCCTGACGACAGTGCAAGAGATAACCTTGCATAGTGATCATTCAGATATTTATAATTATTCCACCATGGTTCGTGATAATCGAATGTAGGAGGATAGTCATATTTTCTTGCTCCAGCCATAGTGAAGTATGTGAGATGCTGATTCATTAAATTAACACCCAGAGCATACTCCCAGTCACCATTTCTTTTCATGTCGGCGAATGTAAGATCCCATCCTGATCCGCCATAAGTCTCACTGAGCTTCCTTATTCTCCCGGTCTGATTAGCCGCACTGGCAAGTTCTTTAACTGATCGTACATTACCAAACTGGGCTTTTGTTGTGGAATCATCCCACTGGTTGAACAACATATCAATGGCAGGTACCTGCGACCATGCATACATTGCCATGTTGTCTCCGCCAGGGCGCATATTTGGCCACTCATGTTCCCAGTAATGGCCGGTAAATTTCAGGTTTTTTGATTCACAGTATTGACTCCATGGTTTTGCCCACCGGTCGATAAATAATTGAAGTAATGTTTCGGTATAATTGTGCCTGACTTTTTTCCAGTCGCCGGTTTCTTCATACAGACCGGGCAATTGAGTTTTGAGATCATACTTCCAGCGTTTAAGGAAAACATCAAACAGATCGGGAGTCCAGCGTATGCCACCGGGCGATTCAATCTGAGGCTCATCGGTAAATGTGCCGGGAATTGTTTTCCCGAATTCGCTTCCGACATTTTTCTCGTAACCTTTCATTGTTACATCAATAAATTTCTGAGTAACACCTGGATAAAGCAGATCCACATAAGAGAAACCTCCATACCAGTCAGATTTTTCATTATATGTTTTCGAGAACAGGAAATACTTACCGCTCTTTCCTTTTTCATTTATGACAGTTGAGGTTACATCCTTATAAATTCCGTTCTCCTCTTTGAGACACAGATAGAATTTGTCAAGCGTGTCGGGAAGAATATCGGCTTTTGTCATTTTCAATCCCTGGCCCTGATTATAAGATTCAGGCATTTCATCGGGAACATGTCCGCCTGCAAAACCACTCGGATACGAATTCTCGTCATATATCCAGATATTCATACCAAGTTCTTTACCCTTATCGACAGCATGCTTGTAAAGACTGAACCAGTTATCTGAAAGATATTCGTTGATTAATCCGGGGCGGGGATGTATTATTACCTGAGATGATCCGGCATTTTTAAAGCTCACGAGATCCTTGTCTATTTCTTCTGCAGTTATTTCTCCATCCCACACGAAGAATGGGGCAGTTGTATATTCTGCAGGTGGTTCGCTGAATTGAGATGACAGTGTCGAAAAATCCGGCACTTTTACCTCATTTATTACATTTTGTTTACAGGAAGAGAGAATAACAAGACAAGCGAATACGATCAGGATGGCTGATCGTTTAATGAAGGGGTTTCTTTTCATAGATTTAAGTTTCGGATATGAAAACTAACTTAATTATAAGAAGAATCCAAATTTCAGGAATGTTTATTACATACGGTTTCAAAGTGAGAGACACAAATTCCTTTAACCGCAAAGTTCGCAAAGAAATTACGCAAAGGTCGCAAAGAGGTGATTTTTAAGAATATGACTTTGCGAACTTTGCGCCTGCTTTGCGCACTTTGCGGTTAAAAAAGAATCAAAATTCCATTGAATCATTTGAGTTTACTCAGATTCCAATTGGGATACCATTTAATAACGGGTAATCCATTTTCCCATTCAATCGGGAGCCAGATATGCCGGCTGTCGGCCAGATTATCAGGATTCCATCTGTCGCCCATATAAATAAAGTCATTTTTCTTTCCATGAATTTGCAGAATCTGCGTGCTCTGAGAACCAAATGTGATTTTATTCTCATCTTCAGTGCCACGACAGGGATTCCCAATATATTTCCATTCGCCAGTTATCTTGTTGGCCGAAGAAAGACGGGCTGCATTAGGTTTCCATCCTGTCGTACCTGATGTAAACATGAAGTATTTCCCCTTTGCAAAAAAGATTGCGGGAGCCTCATTTGATTCTCCCGGGAGAACACGATAGTACCTCCCTGTAAAATCGAGATAATCATCAGTAAGTTCAGAAAAGTGAAGAGTCATGTTTTCTTCAGATGCGTGAACATGATAAGCCTTGCCATTCTTGTCAACAAAAATGGTCATGTCGCGTGCCATCTGCCCGCCTTTGAAATCGCGTCTGACATATAATCCTTCCTTCACAGCAGTTTTCCAATCTTCAGAACCCGGCTTAAGATCACTTTCATTTACTTTGGAGGATTTATACTCCTCAGGGAAATTCTCAGGCCATACACCGGCATTGGGACGCAGACTTCTGATATATTTATACGGACCTGTTATATTATCGCTTACAGCTAATCCTGTCAGAGCTGCCTTGTATCCCTGACCCTTTAATTCGTGATGAAACCACATCACAAACTTTCCCGTTTTCTCATTGTAAATTACTTTTGGCCGTTCGATAATGCAACCAGGAGCAAGCAAGCTTGCAGTATCAGTTATGACTTTCAGCGCCAGTCCTTCATTTTTCCAGTTCAGAAGATCTTTTGAAGAATAACAGCTTACCCCATACAGGCTTTTGTCCTTTTCCAGTCTGGGCGACCAGTATTCACCAAACCAATAGTAAGTGTCATTGAAATAAATAATTCCGCCACCATGTGCATTTACATGCCTGCCCTGATTATCGGGCCAGATCTGACCTGGTTTGATCGAGCGGACTAAAAGTTGCGAATAGCCTGAAATACATATAAAAAGAAGGGCAATTGCAGGAATGAGTTTTATTGGTTTTACTAACATAAGATGAAAATTTGTGTAAAAACCTTGGTGGATCTTTGTGTCTTCGTGCCCCTTGGTGGCAAGAAGAAAATGCCACAAAGACACCAAGACACAAAGTTACACCAGGAAAAACAAAGATAATTATTCAGGCAACGCACTTGAATAAGTTATAGATTATCATTGTTTGATAGTTAATGTTTCATAATTTTGGAATGCTTACAGTTTATAATATGAAAAATCAAAATTTTCTTAAAAGAATATCAATTATATCTTTCTTATTAATTTTATTATTCATCCCTGACCTCTTTTCACAACCTGTTGTCGGGCTGGATAACTGGTTTAATCACGAAACAGATGCAAGGACAGGAAAGCCGTTTCATTATCTGTGGACTGATTCTGCTTTTAGCGGATATTCGAGATGGGGCGGAATCTTTACAAGCCGTGGAGCAAAGATTACCACAATAGCAAAACCCTACCCGGAAGTTCTGAACAAAATAAATATCTATATTATTGTCGATCCGGATACTACGTCCGAATCTCCACATCCTAATTATATTTTAGCGGATGATATAGCATCAATTAAAAAATGGGTTGAAAAAGGCGGAGTCCTGGCTGTGCTTGCTAATGACGGACCAAACTGTGAATTTACCCATCTCAATAATCTGATGGCACAATTTGGAATGCACTTTAATCACGTGACGATTCATTCGGTTACCGACGATAATTTTGAGATGGGAGCAAGCTCAGGTCTGCCTGACCATCCGCTTTTCAGTGGCGTGAAAAAGATCTATTTAAAAGATATTTCTGATATTAATCTGGTTGGCAACGCAAAGAGCATATTGACAGAGAAAGGTAAAGTCATTATTGCCGAGAATAAATTCGGAAAAGGGTATGTGTTTGCCATAGGCGACCCATGGATCTATAATGAATATATTGATCACGACCGGCTGCCCGAAAGTTTTGATAACCGCGAAGCTGCTGAAAATCTTACGGATCTGCTTTTAAACTATGCTAAAATGAAATAAATTGTGATAACCATATTAACGAATTTACCTATGAAAAAATTCTTTATTCACCGGATGGCGCTGCTGATTTTGATTATTTCTTTTTCATGCAGGCAAACTACAGAACAAATTGTTCCGTCAGGACTCCAGGAATCGTCTCCGGCTTCTGCTCAGGTATCAGAAGACAGGCTTACACGTATTGACAAAATGATTGAGCAGGCTGTTGATAGCGGATGGATTGCCGGAGCTGTAGGTTTTATAGCCCGTGATGGCAAAATCGTTTATGACAAAGCATTTGGTATGAGCGATGTTGAGAAAAAAACTGTAATGCGTACCGATGATATTTTTCGTATCGCTTCTCAAACTAAGGCTATAACCAGCGTCGCTGTAATGATGCTGTTTGAAGAAGGTAAGTTCCTTCTGGATGATCCCATTTCCAGATACATACCTGAATTTGCAAATCCGGTTGTACTTGATAAGTTCAATGAAAAAGATACAACTTATACAACTGTAAAAGCTAATCGTGAAATAACAATCAGGGACCTTCTTACACATACGTCAGGAATTGATTATGCCGGGATCGGTTCACCGCATATGGTTGCAATCTATGCAAAGGCTGGTATTCCGACCGGATTTGTAAGTGAAAGACTGGTTCTGGGCGACAAGATCAGAAAGCTGGGAAAAATGCCGCTTGTACACCAACCGGGAGAAAGATTTACATATGGATTGAATGTTGATGTGCTTGGATACCTGGTGGAGATTTTATCAGGCGAAACTCTTGATCAGTATTTTCATAAGCATATCTTTGGACCATTGGGGATGAATGACACCTATTTCTATTTGCCTGCTGCTAAAATTGGCAGATTGGTAAATGTCACCAGTGAAGATAAAAATCATCATCTTATTAATGCGTCCTCAGATTTTGTGAAGTATCCAACTGTAGATGGAACTTATTTCTCAGGTGGCGCCGGACTCAGTTCCACAGTAAAAGATTATGCAATCTTCCTGCAAATGATGCTGAATAATGGAAAATATAATGGCAAGACTCTTCTTGCAAGGCACACGGTTGAATTGATGACTACCAACCAGATCGGAGATATCAGCCTGGGTGTGAATAAATTCGGATTGGGATTTGAAATAACCACCGCGAATGGTCAAAAGAAATTAGGTATGTCCGAAGGCTCATTCTCGTGGGGAGGGTATTTTGCAACAAATTACTGGGCAGATCCCAAAGAAAAAATTGTAGGGCTGATATTTATGCAGCAGAGCCCATTCAGGCACGGTGAAATTCCTGAAAAATTTAAAGCTCTCGTTTATCAGGCGCTGTCAAACTAGACTAATCCTTTTCTCTGTGGATCTCTGTGCTTCTCAAGGTCCTCTGTGTCAGTTCTTAAAATGGTCACGCAGAGTTACCCTGAGGAACATAGAGCGCTCAAATCTTAAGGAATATTTTTTTCCTGTAAAGAATAAAAAGGAATATCCAGGCAATTGCGGTTATCCCGATTCCTTCAATCAGTGGAGCCCATGTTTGAGGTATAACTGATTCCAACCCTCCGAAGAAGAATTTCTCAGCTGATCGAAAATTGACTATTCTCCCGGTAAGGTAAATGGTGATCGGATTCAGTCCGATTACAACGAAGAAGAATGCCCATTTTTTATATTCAAGTACATCAATTATAAGGTAGAAGATTGAGAAAAGAAGAAGACTCAATCCGCCTACGAAGCATACGAATGAGCTTGTCCAGAGATTTTTGTTAATCGGGAAAGTGATATTCCATATTCTTCCGATCACCATAAGAACAATTGCAGCCAGAAAAAGATATAGTACTTTTCGATAAGGTTTGTCACTCAGGTATTTTGATAATAAGAATTCTCCTGTAAACATTCCCAGTAATGCTGTACCTATTGCAGGAATTACTCCGAGTAATCCTTCCGGATCGTGGTTACCAAGGTATAGTCTTCCCGGCATGAGCAGCCTGTCAATATGACTGGTTAAATTTCCTTCGCGAGAATAAATATCAGTGGCGCCCAGATCGTGAGCAGGGAAAAGCATTAGCAGAACCCAGTACCCAAGAAGCAGGCAACAAAACCACACAATACGCGTATTAAGTTTTGTATTCATGAAAATTAAGGAGGCAAACATCCAGGCCAAACCTATTCTTCCCAGAACACTTCCATAGCGCAAATGAGCAAAGTCGAAATTCACGCCATTATTATATACGATCCCAATCAGGACAAGGAGCAAACCACGTGTAATAACATGTTTATACACCGATTTCCTGCTTTCGTTTTTTGAAATGCGTTTTGCCATGGAAAAAGGGAACGAGATTCCTGCTATAAAAAGGAACAACGGAAAGATCATATCATAAAAATGGAAACCATGCCACGGAACATGTTCCAGCTGTTCCGCCCATAACTTCAATATTGGCCAGCCTGTTAGTGAGGCGAGCGCTACGAATATTGCTTCTCCGCCCATGATCCAGAACATATCGAATCCGCGCAGGGCATCTAAAGAATATAATCGTTTGATTGCTGGTTTGTTCTCGTTTTCCATTTTAATTATTAGAGTTTGTCAATGAATAATGGTTCAGATTGTAAATATGATCTTATTAAATCAAAACTACGTTTATTTCAAATATTAATTTCGCAATCTAAAAGTTAAAAAAACTGAAAATGAAAATCAGGAAGTTAGAAGTATCTGTTCAATCTCACACCAGGAGGAAGCTGTTTTATAGTGGTGATCAATACTATTTATATTATGGGGTTGTATATACATTATTGTATCACCCTGGAAATTATCAAGGTTTTTAAAATGATCATCAATCATTAAGTCTGCCTTTATAAGGTTTTTATTTCCACATAAAACTACTTGTTTCCAACTTATAAATGGGAAATTGTCGTTCAGCCACAATTGTTTGTCTGTAAGGCTGTAAGGAAATTCAGTGGCCATGGAAGCAATTATTATCTCGTACCTTTCATTGAGTAATTTTAATACTCTCTGGCTGTCAGACATAACGGGCAAAGTCCTGAAGAATCCCGGTGTTTCAACCCATCTGAAAAGTTCGGGGAATGCTTCTCCTTCCTTTAATCCTATAATTTCTTCCATAGTTTTCTTAAGCCCTGTCTCTTTCTCATATAATTGAAAAAAACGAGTGTATACATCTGCCATAACACCATCCATATCAACGAGGATTCTCTTCATCTGCAAAATCTATTTTTTTTAAAAGTAATAATTTCATCGGTTTTTAAATGATTGAAATTAGGTTGATAAAAAATTGAATAAAAAAGTATCCGATTTCTCTGAGTTATGATAACGATTTAAATTATTTTTACTTAGATAATACAAAATCAGATAATATGGCTACCCGAAGAGAATTTATTCAAAAATCAGCAATTGGAGCAGCAGGCTTGTCTCTGACTGCAAAGAGCTATTCCCGGATACTTGGATCCAATGACAGGGTCCGTGTTGGTATTGTCGGTTTTTCTGACCGGTTCAGATCTTCACTGGCTCCCGCATTTCTCAGCATGGCAAAGGATTTTAATTTTGAAATTGCGGCTGTATCAGATTTATGGAACAGACGTCGCGATGAAGCTGAGGCCTTCTTCAAAGGGAAAGGCATTACAATCAGAAAAGCCCGGAACAATGATGAGTTATATAGCGGCAAAGATACTGATGCAGTAATCATAAGTACAGCCGACTTTCAGCATGCCCTGGTTCTTGCAGAAGCTGTAAAAGCAGGAATGGATGCATATTGTGAGAAGCCTTTTGCTGAAACAATGTCCGATGCCAGGGAAGCCCTTAAAGCAGTTCAGGAATCAAAAAAAATTGTTCAGATAGGATCACAAAGGAGAAGTACTCCGAATTATATTGCAGCAAATGATTATATCAGATCAGGCAAGTTTGGGAAAATTGTCATGGTTGAGATGTCGTGGAATGTAAACCAGCCTGGCAGATGGAGAAGGCCACAGCTGACATCCATTATAAAAGAAGCGGATACAGACTGGACACGTTTCCAGATGAACCGGCCTCCTGCAACCTGGGATCCGAGGAAATATCTTGAGTTCAGACTCTTCTGGCCATATTCATCAGGCATTCCGGGGCAGTGGATGGCTCATCAGATTGACACTGTTCACTGGTTCACAGGTTTAAGTCACCCCAGAAGTGTTGCTGCAAACGGGAATGTTTATCTGTGGAAAGACGGAAGGACCAATTTCGACACAATGACTGCTGTGATGGATTACGGAGATGATAATTCCGGTTTTCAGGTAGTTTATACTTCGCGTTTTACAAATTCTGCAGGTGGTACGAAAGAGATCTATTATTCGAATGGAGGTTCTCTTAATCTCGATACTAATAAAATCAATTCTGAAGGTGGTCTTACGGCAGGTGATGCAAGTGAAATGGGCATGAAGCCCAATCTTCTTGAATCCATGGATCTGCCGGGATTTAAAGTTGAAACATCGGCCAATACCGGTTCTGATCCCATGACTAATGCCCATATGAAAAACTGGATGGAATGTGTCAGGGACAGAAAGAAACCAAATGCCGATATCATGGCGGGTTATAATCATTCGATAGCAACAATAATGTGTACCGCGGCTCTGAGGACCGGGCAGAAAGCTACTTTTGATGAGGCAAGACAGGAAGTACTTGCAGGAGGACAGATTTTCAAATATTAAACATTTCAGAAAATGATTCCTTTGTTATCGTGGATACTTGGTTTGGCGACTCTGTTTTCAGCGCTATTTCCAAAAACTGACGGAGAAGTAAAACTCGTACGGCTGGATGAAAAACATAAAGTAGATGTCTACGTCGATGGGAAATTGTTCACATCTTACCAATATCCCGAAAACATGGAAAAGCCTTTCTTGTTTCCTGTTTATTCCCCTGATGGTTCGGTGATTACCCGTGGTTATCCTCTCGAACCCAGAAAAAATGAACGCATAGATCATCCCCATCAGGTGGGGCTCTGGTTTAACTATGGAGACATTAACGGACTCGATTTCTGGAATAATTCATCCGCAATACCCGCTTCAAAAAAGGATTCCTACGGACATATTGTTCACCAAAAAATTGTTAAAACGATCAGTGGAAAGAAAGGTGAACTAGAAGTCGTTATGAATTGGGAGGATAATAGCGGGAAAACATTGCTTACTGAAAATACACGGTTTGTTTTTTCAGGTAACGAGAATACACGTACTATTGATCATATTTCAACATTAACCGCAACCGACGGACAGGTAGTCATAGGTGACAGCAAGGAAGGGATGTTTGCAATAAGGGTCGACAGGGCGTTTGAGATGCCTTCAAATGAATCATTGGTCTTTACCGATGATAAAGGAAATCCAACCAAAGTTGAGGTAACTGATAATACAGGAGTTACCGGAATGTACAGGTCAAGCAAAGGCTTAAGCGGCGATTCAGTCTGGGGAACAAGAAACGAATGGGTTTCACTGAGCGGGCTGAAAAATAATACCAGAATAAGTATAGCAATTTTTGACAATCCTAAAAATCCCGGATTTCCGGCTTATTATCATGCGCGGGGATATGGACTGTTTTCGATAAATAATTTCGGTCAAAATGCATATGATCCGAAACTTGAAAAAAGAAGTTATAAACTTGAAAAAGGGCAGTCAGTAACTTTATATCACCGGTTTTATGTTCAGTCAGGACCGGAACTAACACCTGACAAGGCAAATGAGATTATTAAAGAGTTTAAAACAGCATATTAACTTTTTTAACCACAAAGCACGCAAAGTAGGCACAAAGGGCGCAAAGTTAAAAATTGGCATTTCAGACCTTTGTGTCCTTTGTGAAATGCCTTTGTGACCTTTGTGGTTAATGGATTTCCTTTTCAATATCACTGTAATGGAATTAGAGATAAAAACGAATCTATTATATTAAGTTTATAATCAATAATTTTAATCTATGAAAAAAGCAAATTTTATTTACCGGATTCTGGCAGTTTCATTACTGCTGTTATCTGTTGCCTTCAATGGCTTTGGAAAAGGTTCAGCGAAACAGCAGTACTATGAAATAAGAGTTTACAGGATTTCAGATAAGACCCAGGAAAGCAAGGTTGACGCTTTTCTTAAAGATGCGTATCTGCCTGCTTTGCACCGTGCCGGCATTCCTGTGGCAGGCGTTTTTAAACCGGTTGAAGCTGACACAGCTTTTGGGAAATTAATCTATGTTCTTATTCCGTTCAATACTGTTGATCAGTTTATGCAATTACCCGATCAACTTTCAAAAGATAAAGTTTACGCTGAAGCTGGCAAAGCATTTATTGATGCACCGTTCAATGAACCTCCTTATAAAAGGTATGAAAGTATTTTTCTTAAAGCTTTTATGAATTTTCCACAGTTTAAGGCTCCAAAATACACTAACTCTCCATCTGAAAGAATATATGAGCTAAGGAGTTATGAAAGCGCAACAGATGGAAAAGCAGTTAAAAAGATAGAAATGTTCAACCAGGGAGGCGAGATTGACATCTTTCTGAAACTTAATTTCAATCCTGTTTTCTGGGGTGAAGTATTGCTTGGAAGTCATATGCCAAACCTTATGTATATGACAACATTTCAGGATATGAAAACACACGATGAACAGTGGAAAGCTTTTGGAGCTACTGATGAATGGAAAAAGCTTTCAGGAATGGACGAATATAAGAATACTGTCTCAAAAGCAAATCCATACCTGCTGCATCCGACTTCTTATTCAGATTTTTAGACCCTCCATTAAAAATGCATCTTAAATATTAAATTAGTTTGGGGTTTAATATAAAATGACAAATAATAATAATCGTACATAATTTTTAATTATGAAAACGTTCACCAAGGCTAATAAATTTCTTTCAGTTCTGCTTATCATTTTCTTATGCTCGCTGATTACAACGAACCTGAAAGGTCAAATCTCTGAGAAGCTCCCCAGGAGTTTTCCGGAATCGGAAGGTGTTTCCTCTAAGGGAATAATAGATTTTATTAACGCCGTTGATACCGGTCGCCAGGAAATTCACAGTTTTATGTTTATCAGGCATGGAAGGGTAATTGCAGAAGGTTGGTGGAATCCATATGGACCTGAATACAGGCATGTTATGTTCTCTGCCAGTAAGACCTTCACGGCGACAGGGATAGGTTTGGCTGTTTCGGAAAACAAACTTAAGCTCTCCGATAAAGTTAGTTCTTTCTTTCCTTATTCTTTGCCCGATACAGTAGGCAAGTACATGAAAGAACTGACTGTTCAGAATCTCCTTACCATGTCAGTAGGACAGGAGCCTGCTCCAATGGGTGCGGGAGCCAATGACGACTGGATCAGGTCTTTTATTTCGCTCGAGCCTGTTCATAAACCCGGAACAATATTCCTTTATAATAATATGGCTACGTTTATGCTTTCGGCTATTGTTCAGCAGGTGACTGGACAGACCCTGTTCGAATATCTGAAGCCACGAATCTTTGATCCACTTGCCATACGAGGTATCGACTGGGATATGAATCCCCAGGGAATAAATCTTGGTATGATAGGACTCAGACTTCACACTGAAGATATGGCAAGATTTGGAGAACTGCTGATCATGAATGGAAAATGGAATGGTAAGCAACTTATTCCAGAGCAATGGGTGAAGGAAGCAACATCTTTCAAGATCGAAAGTGGTGATCCCTCCAACAAGATGCCAAAAGATAAGAATGACTGGGCACAAGGATATTGTTACCAGATGTGGAGAGGAAGGAATAATACTGTTCGTCTCGACGGACTGGCTGGGCAATTTGTAATTTTGATTCCCGATAAGGATGCGATAGTAGTTCTTACTTCAAATGCAAGAAATACCCAGGTTGAAATGAACCTTGTGCATAATTATCTGATCCCGGCTATTAAATCAGACAAAGCTATTCAGGCAGATCCATCATCTTATTCTGAATTACAGAAAAAGCAGGTGAATCTGGTAATTAAGCAGGAGAACTCAAAGTTAACCAACCCTGACTTTATAAAGAAAGTTTCAGGCAGGGAGTTCCTAATGGGAGATAATGACTTGAAAATCCAATCTGTTTATTTTACGTTCAATAATGGAGAATGCAGTTTTGCACTTAAACGGGATAATAACATCTCAGTAGTCAAATGCGGTTCAGAAAAATGGAAGATATCAGATTCAAAATCATCTTCTCTTTTAGGTCTTCCACGCATTCCTTCAAAATCAATTGATGCACATTACAGTGTGATCCAGCTTCCGGTAAAAGTCGCTTCTTTATATTCCTGGACAGACAGTAATACTCTTGAATTAACTGCCCGGTTTATTGAGGAAAGCCTGGGTTCTGAAGCTATTGTATGCAAGTTCAGCGAGTTTAATGGAAATGTTACCTTAACTATCGAACAAAAACCCGGTGTTTTCATGGGAAGGCCGACACCAACAATAACACCAATCAGAGGGACAATGGCAAAAGTAGAATAGATAAAGAAGGCACCCCTGCCGCTGCGCGGCTGGGGCTATTGAAAAAGTCGAAATCAATTAACCACAAAGGTCACAAAGGTCTATATTATAGTGTTTTAGCTTTGTGTCCTTTGTGCTTTCTTTGGGTGCTTTGTGGTTAAAATGGTCTTTTTCAACATCCCCGAATTCCGAATCTTTGATGAATTTATTGAAAGACTGAGAACTAATCCCGCTCATGCGAGAGCAGGGGGGCCATTCAGGCAAAAATTCAACCTGGAATTTGAATATTCGCTATAGCCTCGTCAACTTCTTTAGCAGTCATTTCATGATCGGGAAGATTATTCTCAAAGTACTTCTCGTAAGCAGAAATATCGAAATGACCATGGCCGCTCAGGTTAAAGAGTATTGTTTTTGACACTCCTTCCAGATCAGCTTTCCTGGCTTCATCGAGTGCTCCTGCAATTGCATATGTCGATTCAGGTGCGGGAAGTATACCTTCTGCCCTCGCAAACTGCACACCTGCTTCAAAACATTCCCTCTGCATTTTTGCTTTTGCTTCAATAAAACCGTCTTTCAGCAGCTGGCTTACAAGAACACCTGCACCGTGATACCTTAATCCGCCTGCATGTATTTTTGCCGGGATAAAATCATGGCCAAGCGTATACATCGGAAGGAGAGGAGTCATTCCTGCAGAATCGCCAAAGTCATACATAAATTTTCCTTTTGTGAGTTTCGGACATGAAGCAGGTTCAACTGTCAGGAGCCTGATATTTTTTTTGTGTAGCAGTTTTTCACGGAGAAAAGGGAATGCAATTCCTGAAAAATTGGAACCACCGCCAAAACAACCTACAACCACATCAGGATAATCACCTGCTTTCTCCATCTGAAGAATTGCTTCCTGTCCAATAATAGTCTGATGGAGGATCACATGATTAAGAACACTTCCGAGGGAATATTTAGTATACGGATCCTGTACTGCGACCTCCATAGCTTCGGAAATGGCAATACCCAGGCTTCCGGGAGAATCAGGATCAAGTTCAAGGACTCTTCTTCCGGCTGCTGTCATTGTGCTTGGGGAAGCTACAACTTTGGCATTATAAGTATTCATTAAAAGTTTACGGCCCGGTTTCTGTTCATAGCTGACTCTTACCATAAATACAAGGAGCTCAAGTCCAAAGTGATGACAGGCGAAACTCATTGCGCTTCCCCACTGGCCGGCGCCGGTCTCTGTTGTAATCCTTTTTATGCCTTCCATTTTGTTGTAATAGGCTTGTGGTATTGCCGTGTTGGCTTTATGCGAGCCAGAATAATTACCACCTTCATATTTGTAATAAATCTTGCTCTTTGTCCCAAGAGCTTTTTCCAGACTATAAGCTCTGAAAAGAGGAGTGGAGCGATAGGTCATGTAAAGATCGAAAACCTCTTCTGGAATATCAATGTATCTATCGGTCGATACTTCCTGTTTAATGAGCGCCATTGGGAAAACAGGGGCGAGATCCTCGGGACCGACCGGTTTTTTTGTAACCGGATGTAATGGAGGTAATGGTTTATTTGGCATGTCCGCCATAATATTATACCATTGCTTCGGCATTTCCTTTTCGCTTAATAAAATCTTGATGTGTTTTTTCATTGTCGGACTGTTTGAGATTAATAAATAAAAAAGGCACGCTGTGAACAGCGTGCCTCTATAATAAATATTATTTATGTTATAAAATGGCTTGTTTCACAGCTGAAATTGATGAGCTGCGCCACGACCAAGAATATAACATTTCAAATTTCATCTATAAAATAACGGTTAAGTTTTAAAAATCCGTTGGTTTTGTCACAAAAATAGTCAAAAATTCAAATTATCATCAAAAAATCGACTTATTTTTAAAAAATACAATGAATTTGCACTTTTATCTGACAGTAAATGTTAATAGTCAGGCATTTTGTATCATTCGTGTACTAAACCACCAAGTTGTCTGAGATCACCAAAAAAAGACGGATATGATTTTGCAACACATTGTGAATCCCTGATATATACTCTTCCGGATGCACCGAGCGAAGCAACTGCAACAGCCATTGCGATACGGTGATCTTCGTGTGATTCCACTTTAGCGCTTTGCGGGCTTCCACCTGTGACGTACATCAGATCATCATTAATTTCAATCTTAATATTCATTTTGCCAAACTCTTCCTTAAGTGTTTTAGCGCGGTCGCTCTCCTTGAATATCAGTCTGGAGACGCCTTTTATTTCAGATATGCCATCGCAATATGCCGCCAGGGCAACGAGTGGAGGAAACAAATCGGGTGATTCTGTGGCATCAAATTCAAATGCTTTTAATTTTGATTTTGAAATTTCAATATGGTCATCGCTTATCGTCATTTTTGCACCGGCTTTTTCAAGTGCGTGAACAACTGCCATGTCACTCTGTCTGCTGTCTTTCCGAAGGCCGGCGATTTTTAAATTACCGTTAATTGCGCCAGCGACAAGAAGAAATGCTCCTCCGCTCCAGTCACCTTCCACATCATAGCTGACTGGTGTATATTTTTGTTTTCCTGGAATTCTGAACAATGTATAATCCTGATTCTCAACTGTAATTCCAAATGATTTCAGAATCTCAATTGTCATATCAATATAGGGTTTGCTTTTGAGGTTTCTGACATGGATTTCGGAGTCTTTCTTAGCCAGCGGAAGCGCCATCAAAAGTCCGGTCAGCAGCTGGCTGCTCACCGATCCGTCAATCACACATTTTCCACCCGTGATCGGTCCGTGGATTGTAAGAGGAAGAAATCCAGACGTGCTTGTACATCTTGCTCCGAGCTGATTTAAAGCTTCGTCGATCATGCCCATTGGTCTTTTTTTGAGCGAGTTGGCGCCACTCATTGAGATTTCGACCGGATAAAGCGCTGCAATAGGAGAGAACATTCGGATTGCCAGACCCGATTCACCGCAATTCAGTTTTGGTTCTTTCAAAACAGCTGATCCAATAATTTTCATTTCATTGGCTTGCGGTTCGATCCTGGCTCCCAGACCAACAGCTATACTCATAGCCGCCAGTGAATCATCACAATAGGAGGGATTATGGATTATACTTTCGCCATCAGCTAAGAGAGCGGCAGCAATTGCCCGTTGAGTCATGCTTTTTGAAGCCGGAGCTTTTACAGTGCCTTTTAATGCTGACGGTTCTAAATATCTTTCCATAAACAATTCTTTGTTGGTTTTGAAAATCAATTTACCACAAAGGTCACAAAGGGAACTCACAAAGGTCACAAAGTCTATAATATCTGTAAAGTTTCTGCAAGTCAGCTATGTGTTCTTTGTGCATTTTTCTTTGTATACTTAGTGGTAAAAAAATTAATCATTTCTTTCCGTTCTGGCTCTTAACATCGGTATTCATTACCTTCATCTGATGGTTAATAGATTCCTGGTGAATGGCTTTAAATATCGTATCTATTACTTCTGCACTAAGACCTTTTGCCATACCTTTTATAAGAACTTTATTAATAATTTCCTCCCAGCGGGTTGTCTGCAAGATAGTAATATTATTTTCCTTTTTATAGTGACCGATTGTTTCTGCGATCTTCATCCTTTTCTCCATTATATCGAGAAGATGATCATCATAAATGTCGATCTGCTGCCTTAATTCCCCGAGAACATCCAGCAATTTCGGATCGGAAGTGCTTGGATTTCGAAGAATGAGCCGGCTTAGAAGTTCCTTCAGATCGTTTGGAGTGAGTTGTTGAGCTGCGTCGCTTAAAGCCTTGGCAGGATCGATATGAGATTCGATCATAAGCCCGTCGAAATTAAGATCCATTGCTTTCTGCGATATCTCGTGAAGGTATTGTCGGGCCCCTCCGATATGACTCGGATCGCATATAATAGGCAGATCAGGTATCCTCCGGCGCAGTTCTATCGGTAATTGCCAATTAGGCTGATTACGATATAGGGTTTTTTCGTATGATGAAAATCCCCGGTGTATTGCACCTATCCGTGTAATTCCTGCGCGTGCTATTCGTTCAATAGCTCCTATCCAGAGTTCAAGATCAGGGTTTATAGGGTTTTTCACAAGAACCATTACATCAACACCCGTCAGCGCATCCGAGATCTCCTGCACTGTAAAGGGGTTAACTGATGTCCGGGCTCCAATCCACAGCATATCGATACCATATTTCAAAGCTTCATACACGTGCTTTTCATTTGCTACTTCTGTCCCCACAAGCAGACCGGTTTCCTGCTTTACCCTTCTGAGCCATTTCAATCCTTCAGTTCCTACTCCTTCAAAAGAGTTGGGACGGGTTCTTGGTTTCCAGATGCCTGCCCTGAAAACACTTATCTGCTTTTGCTGGGCTAACTGTACTGCAGTTTCCATTACCTGTTCCTCTGTTTCAGCACTGCATGGCCCGGCTATCAGAAAAGGTCTCCCTTTGTGGCCCCTCCATTCCTGAATCAGAGAATTTTTAAGCTTTAATTCCATTATAGTAGATGTTAAATTTTTTAAAAAGTGACTAGAGTGACTAGAGTGACTAAAGTGATCCAAACATTTAGTTCAGAATCTTTCTTATTTTGTTTGCTTCTTCCATGAGTGCTTTTAACCCTTCAAGGTCCCTTTCAGAAATCTTTTTTCTGAATTCATTCATCTTCTCGATATAAGTATCCATCACCTCCAGGATATATTTTGAATTTTCAAGGAAGATCGGAGCCCAGGTCTCGCCATTACTTTTAGCCAGACGAACAGTGCTTTCAAAACCACCGCCGGCCAGGGTAAGAATGTTTTGTTCTTCCTGCTCTTTCTCAAGAACGCATAAAGCCAGGGAGAATGATGTAATATGTGATATATGTGAAATATATGCGACATGAACGTCATGTTCGCTGGAGTTCATGTATACTTTATGCATGTTCAGCAAGTCAAGCATTTTTTCAATTGTCGACAGAGCGTCAGTATCACTCAATTCTTTATCACAAATAATCGCTGTTTTGTAATCGAAAAGTTTGCCTATAGCCGCTAGCGGGCCTGAATATTCCGTTCCGGCCATTGGATGAACCGCAACATATCTTCCTCTTGCAGGATGATCTTTTGAAACATTTGCAATGCTGCCTTTGGTTGAACCCATATCAGCAACTATTTTTGAAGTACCGGCAATCTTATCGAGAATTCCCGGCAACATTCTGCAATTAGTGCTAACAGGGGTCGAGAGTATTATCAGATCACTTTTGTCCACTGCATTTTCGATTGTCTCATTTTCATCAATCAACCCGCATAACAGAGCTATATTCTGATGATGCAGATTTGTATCGACTCCGATTATCTTATCAGCAAAACCCCGTTTGCGAAGATCGACCATCAGCGACCCGCCTATTAATCCTATTCCAACCACCGTTACTATCATTTCCTTTTATTTCATATGAGTTTTTAATCTTTCTTTTGCTTCTTCAAGTCTTTTTTCATTGGCGCACAATGAAATGCGGATATATCTCTGACCCATATCACCGAAAATAAATCCGGGTGTGATAAACACATGTGAGACGTTCAGTATTTCTTCAATAAAAACTTCACAATTAATTATCTCTTCAGGGATACGACCCCAGACAAATAAGCCAACCTGTGACTTATCGTAACGGCAATTCAGGAGATCCATTATTTCTTCAACTATTTTCTTCCGCTTTTTGTAAACATTGTTTACCGAACTGAACCATGCATCTCCGTTTTTTAGAGCGTCCACAGCAGCCATTTGCATACCCAGGAACATACCCGAATCCATGTTGCTTTTAACTTTCAGGATGGTTTTGATATATTCACTATCGCCTGCGACCATCCCAACACGCCAGCCTGCCATGTTGTGCGATTTACTCAGGGAATTCAATTCCAGCGCAGTTTCTTTTGCACCTTCAACCTGAAGCAGACTCAAATAATCATTATTTAAAATGAAGCTGTAAGGATTGTCATTAATAAGCAGAATCCCGTGTTTTTTTGAAAAAGCCACCAGTTTTTCAAACAATTCAATTGACCCTTTAACACCTGTAGGCATATTCGGATAATTTATCCACATGAGTTTAACCTTACTCAGATCGCTCTTTTCCAAAGCGTTCAGATCGGGAAGCCATCCATTTTCTTCAGTCAGTTGATATTTTCTTACTATTCCGCCAACAAGGTTTGTAACCGAAGAGTACGTAGGATAGCCTGGATCGGGAATCAAGCACTTCATCACCGGGGTTAACAAATGCCATACTTATGTGCATTATTCCCTCCTTACTGCCCATGAGAAGCAGAATTTCATTTTCCGGATTCAGATTGACATGAAAATATTTCCTGTACCAGTCTGCAAATCCTTTCCTGAGAGCAAGAATCCCTGAATAGCTCTGATACCCGTGGGATGCAGGTTTCCTTGCCTCATCAATAAGTGCTGATACAGTGTTCTCCGAAGGAGGCTGATCGGGACTGCCAATACCAAGATTAATGACATCCAGTCCTTCTCTGCGCATCCTGTCGATCTGTGCAAGCTTCTGTGAGAAATAATACTCCTGAACACTTGCTGTACGGTCTGCCGGTTTAACTTTCATATAGCATATCTCCTTTAAAATAGACTCCTAGTATTTCAAGATTACTGGTATACTTATCCAGAACTCTCCTTATTATATCTGATTTTGTGTTCTTATTTAGCTCAAGGTCAACATAGAACATATATTCCCATTCGCCATTCATCCGGGGTACTGACTGAATTTTTGAAAGATTAATATCCATTTCTGCCAGTTTAACAAGCACTTTTGCAAGCGATCCTGGTTTATGGCCGGTGGAGAAGCATATTGAAACTTTATTTCCTCTGGTATTGCCCTTATCCTCGCTGCCAACAACAAGAAACCGGGTGTAATTCTGTTTATAGGTTTCAATTCCGGGTGCAAGTACTTCAAGCCCGTAAAGTTCAGCTGTAGAGTCGATGCGATAGCAGCTACTGCCTTCAATTGAAATTCGCTTATCTGCCTTGCACTTCCTGCTGTGTCATCACTTTCAATGAGCGTAATGCCGGGATGCTGATTAAGGAAAGTCATACATTGAATAATTGCAATCGGATGAGTCCTTATTTCTTTTATATCGGTTATTTTCTGGTTTGGCAGTGCCATCAGATTCTGTTTGATCCTCAGGTTATGCTCCCCGAGTATCTTCATTCCTGATTCTCTTATGAGCGTATAGTTATAAAGTATGCTGCCTGACCGGGCATTCTCAATTGCCATTACGGCAAAATCAGCCTCGCCATTTTTTACTGTAATAAGTTCGAGATCGAATGTCGAACATGCAATTATTTCGACTTCATCATACTTAAAGTACTGTCGGGCAGCGACTTCATGAAAAGATCCTTTTTCTCCCTGTATTGCAATTTTCATTTCCAAGTGTATTAAAATAAGCAAGGGCCCCTTTTGGGACCCTTGCTTTCATATAATTTAATATTATCTGTATACAAAAATCCCCTTATCTGTTTTTAAAATAAAAATAGAAGTAAAAATAAGCGGCGTTGTATTTGTATACTTTATTCATTAGTAGCATTATTTGCTTACAAAAGTAATTTAATTTTTAAAAAAACAACTAAAAAGTCAGAAAAATTGAAATTTGAGTTAAAATTGTTTAATTTCTATGGATCATGATGGTAAGAACGTTGCATGCAACGTCCCTACACCGACCCTTGCAGAGTCAAGCAATCATTCAAGCAATTCAAGTGTAGTGCCATGGCATGACTCTACGATTCACCTTTTATTTCATGTCTCTTCTTTAGCACATCCTCGATATCACTGAATTTTACATTTTTTTCTTTCAGTAATATCAGAAAATGATAAAGCAGATCGGCTGCTTCATTTTCGAATAATTCACGATTATTATCTTTCGATTCTATTATTAGTTCAACTGCTTCTTCACCTACTTTTTGAGCGATTTTATTAATACCTTTTTTAAATAGTTTATTTGTGTATGATTCAGTAGTATTATTTTTAATACGCTGGTCTATAACATCTTCCAGTTCATAAATAAACCCCTTTGAAGTCTCATCACCGAAACATGATGTACTCCCTGTGTGACAGACCGGACCCACAGGATCGACTCTTATCAGAATTGAATCATTATCACAATCGCTTAAAATTTCTTTAACGAACAAATGATTTCCGGACGTTTCTCCTTTTGTCCACAGGCGGTTTTTGCTCCTGCTGAAGAATGTTACAAATTATCTTTTTCTGGTTTTTTCAAGGGCTTCTTCATTCATGTAGCCTACCATTAAAACCTGCAGGGTATTATCATCCTGAATAACTACAGGTACTAACCCGTTGCCTTTCGAAAAGTCTATTTGTTCCATAATGATCTTTTTTTTGTTAAATCCTTCTTAACCTTTCCCCCATTGCAGATATTTAAAAGTAGAAATCTATTAACCACAAAAGGGATCGAGCGTAAAGAAATAGCCCTGCGGGCTATTTTAGCGAAGAGGACAGCTGCCGCGTAAGCTTTTTCACAAAGACACAAAGGTCTATATTATAGTGTTTTAATTTTGTGCCCTTTGTGCCTCCTTTGTGTGCTTTGTGGTTAAATAGAAATTATCTTATTGCGATTCCTTCTGACTTTAAATATTTCTTCAGATCCCTGATATCGATCTCCCCGAAATGAAATATGCTGGCTGCCAGCGCTCCGCTGCAGCTTGTATTGAAGAAAACATCCCTGAAGTCCTCCTTTGTTCCGGCTCCCCCTGATGCTATGACCGGAATATTCACAATTGAGCTGACAGAACCGGTTATATCAATTGAAAAACCCGTTTTAGTTCCGTCATTGTTCATTGAGGTCAAAAGTATCTCACCAGCTCCGAGGTTTTCAACACTGGTTGCCCAGTTCACTGTTCTTAACTCAGTAGCAGTACGGCCTCCATCGACAAATACAAACCATTCATTATTAATAAGCTTTGTATCAATTGCGATGACAACACATTGACTTCCAAACTGTCCAGCAATTTCTGATATTAGTTTTGGTCTCCTGACAGCTGATGAATTGATTGTTACTTTATCAGCGCCTGCTTTGATAAGGATTGCGACATCCTCGATAGTCTTCGATTCCTCCTCCAACAGTGAACGGAATATTTATTTCTGCTGCAATTCTTTCAACGAGACTCGCGAGGGCTTTCCTGTTTTCGATCGTTGCGGTAATGTCGAGGAAGACAAGTTCATCAGCTCCCTGTTTTACATAGATCTTTGCCAGTTCTACAGGGTCGCCTGCATCCACCAGATTGACAAAATTCACTCCTTTTACTGTTCTGCCGTCCTTAATGTCAAGACAGGGAATTATTCTTTTTTTTAACATAATTTACTTAATTCCTTTAAAGTGACTTTTCCCCTCATAAAATGCTTTTCCTATTATAACACCTTCACATCCCGATTCCATAACGTCTTCAATATCTTTTAAAGAAGAGATACCGCCGCTTGCTATCAGGTTAATCTTTACAGTGGCTGAGGATCTCTTTATAAAGACCAATGGAAGGTCCCTGGAGCATCCCGTCTTTACTGATGTCAGTGCAAATTGTATATTTTACCCCCTTCGACCTGTAATCCGAAATGAAGGTGACAATTTCTTTATCCGAAGTTTCGAGCCACCCGTTTGTCGAAACTTTTCTGCCGATACAATCCGCTCCAAGGATGACTTTTTCCTGTCCCAGTTTTGTAAGCCATTGCAGAAAAATTTCGGGTTCATTCACTGCGATGCTGCCTGCAGTAATCTGGCGGGCTCCGGCATTAAATGCTGTAATCAATCATCATATGATCGCAATCCGCCGCCAAAATCAATTTTCAGACTTGTCTTCCTGGCAATTTTCTCAAGAATCCTGATATTCTCTGTCTGCCTGTTCCTTGCTCCGTCAAGATCAACAAGATGCAGATATTTGATACCGCCGTCCTCAATTCTAAGGGCCATATCAAGCGGATCTTCATTATAGATCTTTTTCGTATTGAAATCTCCTTGTTTAAGTCTGACGCATTTTCCGCCAATAATATCCAGGGCTATAATTATCCTCATAATTCAAGAAAGTTTTTCAATATCTGCTCGCCTGCGTCTGCTGATTTCTCAGGATGAAATTGTGTTGCGTAAAAGTTGTCTTTCTGCATCGCGGCACTGAAAGGTACGATATAATCACAAGTTGCTGATGTAAATATTGATATTTCAGCATAATAACTGTGAACAAAATAAAGATCTTCCCCGGTCTTTACACCTTTGAAAAGTTCTCCCTTCATTGTCATGCAATTATGCCAGCCCATATGAGGGATTTTTTCGACAGGAGGAAATAGCCTGACATTGACATCATATATTCCAAGACATCTGGTATCTCCTTCATCAGAATATTTGCACATCAGCTGAAGTCCCAGGCAGATTCCGAGCACTGGTTGTTTTAACGAAGTGATTATATTATCCAATCCTTTCTCATTGAGATATTTCATCGCGGTACCGGCTTCTCCGACTCCGGGAAAGATGACCTTTTCGGCATTAATGAGTTCTGTCGGATTATCGGTTATAATGCTTTTATATCCAAGACGGGTCAGTGCATTTTGAACCGATCTGATATTGCCGGCATTATATTTGACTATTGCTATCATAAACTGCCTTTTGTTGTTGGTAAGTTAAAATTGTCAGTCTGCCGGACAGCCTGCTTAATTGCTTTTGCAAATGCTTTGAATATTGCTTCAATCTTGTGATGCTCATTTTCACCTTCGGCATTGATATTCAGATTGCATTTTGCCGCATCGCTGAATGACTTGAAGAAATGAAAGAACAGCTCAGTTGGAATTTCCCCCACTTTCTCACGTGCGAATTTCACATCCCAAATCAGCCAGGGCCTCCCTCCAAAATCGAGAGCCACCTGTGCAAGACAATCATCCATTGGCAGCACAAAACTATACCGTTCAATTCCTTTCTTCCCTCCAAGAGCCTTAAGCATTGATTCACCAAATGCAAGTGCGATGTCTTCAACAGTGTGATGTTCATCAATATGGAGATCTCCTTTGGCTTTTATCATAAGATCAAGGTTGCCATGACGGGAAATTTGTTCGAGCATATGATCCAAAAATCCGATCCCGGTATCGATTGTGCTTTTGCCCGATCCGTCAAGATTCAATTCTATATCAATTTCAGTTTCAGAAGTTTTCCTGACTACCTGTGCTTTTCTCGGTATTTTTTTCAGGAATCTGTAAATATCATCCCAGGAATTTGTGGAAAGTTCGGCATTCAGGTAGATTTTTACTGCCGATAAAAATAGCTTTGCAACCAAGATTTTTTGCAAGTTCAACATCTGTTTGTCTGTCACCTATCACATATGAGGAATCAAGATCGATGCCCTGAGCAAGGTATTTGACAAGCATGGCTGTTCCCGGTTTGCGTGTTGGTGCATTTTGTGAAGGTATGGTCTTGTCGATAAATATTTCTTTGAAAATCACACCTTCGCCTTTGAGTATTTCAAGCACTTTATTCTGGACCGGCCAGAATGTTTCTTCAGGATAAGATTTTGTTCCGAGTCCGTCCTGGTTTGTTACCATAACTAATTCAAAATCAGTTTCCCTGGAGATCTTAGAAAGCGATGTTATAACCCCGGGAAGGAATGTTAATTTCCCGAAACTATCAACCTGCTCATCTTCAGGTTCAATAATTATGGTACCATCACGATCAATAAAAAGCACTTTTTTCATATTACTTAATTGATTTTTGTTATTCATTGACCACCTTCCCAACCTTCCTCCAATGGGGAAGGAGCAGTACTATCGGGCTGTTGAAAAGATCTTTTTAACCACAAAGCACACAAAGAAGGCACAAAGGGCACAAAGCTAAAACACTATAATATAGACCTTTGTGTCCTTTGTGCAAACCTTTTGAACTTTGTGGTTAATGGATTCCGACCTTTTTAACAGCTCCAGGAAGTTGTGCAAATACTTTATTTTCATAATTCTCTTAATTCTTCAATAAGTTTATCATTTTCTGATTTTTTGCCCACCGTAATTCGCAGACAATTTTCAATTACGTTGCTCCGGTTACGGATTATTATATTCCTTTTAACCAAAGTATTATAGACATTATCAGCGTTTTTTACTTTCACAAGCAGAAAGTTGGCATCGGACGGGTAAACTTTTTCTACAAGTT
The DNA here is from genome assembly GCA_963734885.1 of uncultured Bacteroidales bacterium. Taxonomy (GTDB): domain Bacteria; phylum Bacteroidota; class Bacteroidia; order Bacteroidales; family VadinHA17; genus LD21. The sequence continues at coordinate 541,651 of CAVTIJ010000001.1, forward strand.
TGATTTCAGCTAAAAGGGAGGTAAGTCTTGCTCTTTCTTTTTTAATTCTGAGAACCTGTTTTTTATATTCATCAATCCTTTTGAGTTTTTTAAGTACTGCTTTTTGATTAATGTAACTTACATTATATGGAGGTTTCATTTTATTGAAAAACTGAAAAATTGCCGGATCGGAGAACGCCATGCCGACCCTCACAGCAGCCAGGCCGAATGCTTTGCTAAACGTCTGCATTACAATCAGATTGGGATATTTGCCAATTAGCTTAATAAACGAAGGCTTATCAGTAAAATCAATATATGCTTCATCAATAATCACTATACCGTCGAATCTTTTTATAATGGTCTCCACATCTTCAAAGATCATTGAGTTAGATGTGGGATTGTTCGGGGAACAAATGAAAACCAGCTTCAGTTTTTCATCTTTGAAAAGATTTTCGGCTTTATTAATGTCGATCTGGAAATTCCCGTCCAGGGGTACTTTTAAGACTTCAACATTATTTATTGAAGCCGATACCTCATACATGCCATAGGTAGGAGTGAAGGTGAGAATTTTGTCAGTCCCCGGATTACAGAATACTCTGATGCAAAGGTCAATTATTTCATCGCTGCCGTTCCCAAGAAAGATTTTTTCTTCTTCAATACCTTTAATTCCGGCTATTGCAGATTTAAGTTCTTTCTGATATGGATCGGGATATCTGTTGAGGTGTCCGTAAGGGTTCTCGTTCGCATCCATAAAAATGCCAGTCGTTCCTTTGTAATCATCTCTTGCCGATGAGTATGGAATCAGCTTCAGTACATTTTCCCTGACCAGTTTATTTAGCTCAGTCATTTTCCAAACTTTTTAGTCGTAAACTCACGGCATTTTTATGACCTGTTAGTGACTCGGCTTCGGCCAGTATTTCAATTACAGGACCCAGGTCTTTTATTCCTTCTGCATTTATTTCCTGGAAGGATATTTTTTTAATGAAACTTTCCACAGAGACACCACTATAACTTTTTGCGTATGCATTTGTCGGCAGAGTATGGTTGGTCCCTGATGCGTAGTCTCCGGCGCTTTCACAACTAAAAGATCCGATAAACACCGATCCTGCATTTACAATTTTGTCAGCAACGGATGCGGCAGTGGAGGTATTTATAATGAGATGTTCAGGTGCATAAAGATTACTGAAGTCGATACAATCTTCAAGAGTGGGAAGCAAGATCAGCTGACTCTTTTCAAGCGATTTGAATGCGATTTCTTTTCGTGGGAGCAGTTCAAGCTGTTTATAAACTTCTGATCTGACTATTTCAATCAGCTTCCGGTCGCTTGTCAACATGACCACCTGGCTGTCGGGACCATGTTCAGCTTGTGAAAGAAGGTCAGCGGCAACGAACCGTGGATCGGCAATGTTATCTGCAATTACGAGAACCTCGCTGGGTCCCGCTGGCATGTCAATTGCTATTCCATCCTGCTGTACCAGTTCTTTGGCTTTTGTAACATACTGGTTTCCCGGTCCGAATATCTTATAAACCTTTGGGATTGTTTCAGTTCCGAATGCCATTGCTGCCACTGCCTGAGCGCCGCCCGCTTTAAATATTTTGTTTATGCCTAAAAGCTGCGCCGTGTAAAGGATCACTGGGTCAATATTTCCATCCTTGCCTGGAGGAGTGCAGACGATTATTTCATTGCATCCTGCCAGTTTCGCCGGGATGCCAAGCATAAGCAAAGTTGAGAACAACGGCGCCGACCCTCCGGGGATGTACAGTCCTACTTTTTCAATTGCAACGCTTTTTCTCCAGCATTTTACCCCTTTTGATGTTTCAATAACGGGTTCTTTAATGAGTTGGGCAGAATGGAATTTACCGATATTCTCTTTAGCCTTCTGAATAGCATCCTTAAGTTTACCGGAAATATAACGTTCAGCTACCTGAAGTTCCTGTGGCTGTACTTTCAGACTATTTTGAGAGATGCCGTCAAATTTCTCAGAAAAATATTTTACACCTTTATCACCTTCGGTTTTAACCCGTAATAAAATTTCTCTGACGATAGAATCCAGATCCTCTCTTCCCATTTCAGGACGTCTGCAAAGATCATCCCAAATTTCTTTTTCGGGCAACAGAAAAGTTTTCATCAGAGTATCATTTTCTCAATTGGAATTACCAGAATGCCCTCTGCACCTGCAGCTTTCAGCTGATCAATTCTTTCCCAGAATTCATCCTCCTTAACAACTGAATGCAGGCTGAACCATCCTTTTTCAACCAGAGGAACGATTGTAGGACTTTTCATACCGGGCAGAATACTGCAAATTTTTGCGATAGCTGATTCAGGAGTGTTGAGAAGTATGTATTTGTTCTCTTTTGCATTTTTTACAGCCCGGATTCGGAATAGTAAACTCTGGAGTATTGTTTGCTTTTCAGCGGATAGATTTTTATTACTTATTATGACAGCCTGACTTTTAAGTATTGTTTCCACTTCATGTAGTCCGTTGGTAAGCAGTGTGCTGCCTGAACTTACAATGTCGCAGATGGCATTAGCGAGACCAATCCCCGGAGCTATCTCAACGCTTCCGCTGATTTCTTCAATCTCAGCTGTTAATTTATTTTTTTTGAGGAAGTTTTTAAGAATATATGGATAGCTTGTTGCTATCTTCTTATTCATGAAATAGTTCAGACCTTCATATTTCTCTTCTTTCGGAATTGCAAGGCTCAACCTGCATTGCGCAAATCCAAGTTGTTCGACCACAATGACATCCTTATTCTTTTCAAAGACCATGTTTTCGCCCAGAATGCCGATATCAGCTACCTGTTGTTCAACATATTGGGGGATATCATCATCCCTGAGGAACAAAAGCTCCACAGGAAAATTCTTGGCTGAGGTTTTCAGGACACTAATTCCATTTGAGAATTTGATACCGCATTCTTCCAGCAGGTTTTTCGAATTGTCACTGAGCCTTCCGCTCTTTTGAATTGCAATTTTAAGTTTACTCATTTTATTTTTGATGTGTCTGGGCAAAATTTGTGGCAAAGAAAAACCCGCCTGATAATGCTCAGACGGGTTTATGATATTTTCAGTACACACCAATACCTTATCACCTCGCCTGAAAGCAAAAATGAAAATGATGGTGTGATGTGGTTTTAAAGTACATTTCTTTAAATTATAAATGCAAAGATATGAAATAATTAATGAATAATACAATATGTGCTTAAAAATTGAATATTCCTTGGTGTAACTTTGAGCCTTGGAGACTTGGTGGCAAAAAAAACTATGCCACTAAGGCACAAAGACACTAAGAAAACACCAAGATAAACTACACCCTTTCAGCTACCAGATCACCGACTTCAGTGGTAGAATAGCCCATTTTACCGGCTCCCATATCTTTCAGCTTATTGGCGGTAACGTCCATAATTGCATTTTCGATGGCTTTAGATGCCTTTTCTTCACCAAGGTGTTCGAGCATCATTCCCCCGCATGCAATTGATGCCAAAGGATTTATAATGTTCATCCCTGTATATTTCGGAGCAGAACCACCGATAGGTTCAAACATCGATACTCCCGCAGGATTTATATTACCTCCTGCAGCAATGCCCATTCCTCCCTGAGTTATAGCTGCAAGATCAGTTATTATATCCCCGAACATATTAGTTGTGACAATCACATCGAACCATTCAGGATTCTTAACCATCCACATACAGGTTGCATCAACATGGTAATACTCCCTTTTTATATCAGGATACTCAGCCTGTCCGATTTCATGAAATGCCCTCTCCCAAAGATCAAAAACATATGTCAATACATTCGTTTTTCCGCAAAGCGCCAGGGTTTTTCTTTTGTTTCTCTTTCTTGTGTACTCAAAAGCATAACGCAGGCAGCGTTCAACCTGGAATCGGTTATAAACCATTACCTGCATGGCAACTTCATTAGGTGTACCTTTCATTGTAACTCCACCTACCCCCGTGTAAACATCTCCTGAATTTTCTCTTACCACAACATAATCAATATGTTCCGGACCTTTATCTTTAAGCGGTGTAGCTACTCCGGGGTAAAGTTTAATTGGCCGCAGATTTATGTACTGATCGAGATCAAATCTTAATTTTAAAAGTATGCCTTTTTCAAGGATCCCTGGCTTAACATCTGGATGGCCTATTGCTCCCAAAAAAATTGAATCAAACTTTTTCAATTCCTCAGTCGCTGAATCAGGCAGTATTTCACCCGTCCTCAGGTAACGGTTTCCTCCAAAATCGAATTCTTCGAAATGAAAATTAAATCCAAATTTTCCTGCAACTGCATTAAGGACTTTTTTACCCTCTCTCACCACTTCAGGACCGGTACCATCACCAGCGATGACAGCAATTTTGTAGGTTTTACTCATAGTTAGTTTTATTTGCTCAGTGTATGTACTTCCGTTAATTTTGTATTGTTAATTGTTTGTAATTCAATGTTTTCAACAATGTTAAGCATCCTTTCAGTTGCTTTAATAGCTGATTCAGTCTGGTCGGCATCTAATCCCCGTGTTTTGAACTCCTTGCCATTGTAATCCCAGGTAATAACTGTCTCGACAAAGGCGTCAGTTTTTCCTCCCGGAGGTATGGATACCTGGTAATCGGTTAACGCAGGGTATTGTTTTCCAAGTTTATTGTAAATTATCCTTAGTGCCTTCATAAATGCATCATATTGCCCGTCTCCCGAAGATGTTTCCTGATATAATGTATTATCAATCTCAATCTGGACACTGGCGAACGGTTTCAACCCATAGGAGAGGGAGAGAGAATAATTTTTTATAAATATCTTGTAGTTTATCTGTTCACTGCCAAGGACATCGGCAATTATAAACGGAAGATCCTCAGTGGTGACATTTTCCTTTTTATCACCAAGTTCAATAACTCTTTGGGTGACTTTTGTCAGGGAATCAGGGCTAAGAAACAGACCAAACTCTTCGAGATTCTTCCTGATGGTAGCTTTACCCGATTGCTTGCCAAGAGCATATTTCCTTTTTCTTCCGAATCGCTCCGGCAAAAGACTGTTATAATATAGGTTATCTTTACTGTCTCCGTCAGCATGAACACCTGAAGTTTGAGTAAAAACGTTCTCGCCTATAACCGGTTTATTCACTGGTATCCTTATGCCGCTGAATGTCTCAACAATCTTACTTGCTTTGGTAATTTCGAACTCATTTATGCCTGTCTCGATCTTCAGAAGATCTTTGAGAACTCCGATAACACTCGATAGAGGTGCATTCCCCGCTCTTTCTCCAAGACCGTTTATTGTTGTGTGCACTCCCTTTATTCCTGCTTTAACAGCTGAGAATACATTGGCGACTGCCAGATCATAATCATTATGCGCATGAAAATCAAAATGAAGAGACGGATAACGATCAACGATCTTCCTGCAAAAATTAAATGTCTGCTCCGGATTCAGAATCCCGAGAGTATCGGGTAACATGTATCTTTTTATATTTTCTTCTTTCAGGGAATCGAGAAGATAGAACACATATTCTTCCGAGTGTATCATTCCGTTTGACCAGTCTTCGAGATATATATTTATATCCATATCCCGTTTATCAGCTTTTTTTATTATTTCTTTAATGTCGTGGACGTGAGCTTCCGGCGTTTTCTTTAATTGTTTTTCAAGATGGCGGAGAGAACCTTTGCAAAGAAGATTATTGACCTTACCACCCGCATCACATATCCAGTTTAAGGAAATGTCACCATCGACGAATCCGAGTACTTCTATTTTCCTGTGAAGATTGTTATGACGTGCCCAATCGGTAATTTGCCGGATAGCTTCGAATTCGCCTGAAGATACACGGGCTGAGGCAACCTCAATCCTGTCCACATTAAGATCTTTAAGCAAAAGTTTGGCAACATGAAGCTTTTCAAGCGGAGAATAGGATACTCCCTGCGTTTGTTCGCCATCCCGAAGGGTGGTGTCCATTATTTCAATTCTCATTTTATAATGATTTTGTTTGTTCGTAACTGGTTATCTGACTTTTCATACTTAGAAGAAAGTCAATATCATCCAGCCCTTTTAATAAACACTCTTTCTTATAGGCATTTATCCCGAATTTTACAGAATCACCTGTGGGCAGAATAGTAAAAGTCTGATCCTGCAGGTTAATTTTAACCTTAGTGCCTGGATCTTTTTGTATCAGGAGGTGAAGTTTCTTCAGAAGTTCATCTGAAATCACGATTGGAAGTAGTCCATTATTCAGCGAATTATTCATGAAGATATCAGCAAAAAAACTTGAAACTACCGCCCTGAACCCATAGTCAAAAATGGCCCATACTGCATGTTCACGACTTGATCCGCTGCCAAAATTTTTGCCGGCAACAAGTACCTTTCCTCCGAATTTTGGGTTATTGAGGATAAATTCACTGTTTTTCTCACCTCCTTTTGTATACCTCCAGTCGCGGAAAAGATTATCACCAAAACCCTGCCTTGAGGTAGCGCTTAAAAATCTTGCCGGAATGATCTGGTCAGTATCAACATTTTCAAATGGTAATGGAACACATGTTGATTCAAGTATATCAAATTTAACTTTTGCCATATTTAGTAGTTTTTTACTTCTGTTATGAATTCCCTGGGATCAGTTATTCTGCCTGTGACAGCTGCTGCTGCCGCGGTTAATGGACTTGCAAGAAGAGTTCTTGATCCAGGACCCTGTCTTCCTTCAAAATTTCGGTTAGACGTTGATACAGCATATTTCCCCAGGGGTATCTTATCTTCATTCATCGCAAGACACGATGAGCATCCCGGCTGACGTACCTCGAAACCTGCATCTTCATACAGTTTCATTAATCCTTCGGCCAACATCTGCTGCTCTACTTTTTTTGAGCCCGGAACTATTAATGCTGTAATTCCCGGCGCTTTTTTTCTTCCTTTAATGATCTGGGCAAATGCCCTGAAGTCTTCGATTCTTCCGTTTGTACAGCTCCCGATAAATACATAATCAACCTGATGGCCAAGCAGCTTCATGCCTGGTTTAAAACCCATGTAATCAAGTGATTTGATAAAGGAAGAAGAAGCTTCGATTCCGGTCTTATCAGTGAGAGGAATTGAATCATCAATTGCCATTCCCATTCCCGGATTTGTACCGTATGTTATCATTGGTTTTATTGATACTGCATCAAATTTAAGTTCACGGTCGAAGTGTGCGCCTTCGTCACTTTTCAGATTTCTCCATATTTTAATTGATGATTCGACATCTTTAATTCCAGGGATAGAAGAAAGTTTTTTCAGATAGCTGAAAGTGGTATCATCGGGAGCTATTAAACCGCCTCTGGCCCCCATTTCAATACTCATGTTACAGACAGTCATTCTGGCTTCCATGCTTAGGTTCCTTATTGCTGAACCTGCATATTCAACAAAATAGCCGGTTGCTCCGCTGGCTGAAATTTCAGATATAATGTACATTACTATATCCTTTGAAGTGACTCCATTCTGAAGATCACCATCGAGCGTGATCCTCATCTTTTTTGGTTTTGGCTGCATTATGCACTGGGTGGCAAGCACCATCTCAACTTCACTTGTTCCAATGCCAAAGGCTATCGTACCAAAAGCCCCGTGCGTGGAGGTATGACTGTCACCGCAGACAATTGTCATTCCTGGCAGAGTATATCCAAGTTCAGGTCCGATAACATGGACTATCCCGTTTTTTGCATGGTTAAGACCGAATAATTCTATCCCGTATTCCTTGCAGTTCTCATTGAGTCTGTCTACCTGATTCCTTGAGAGTTGATCCTTAATAGCAAGATGCTGATCTTTTGTCGGGATGTTGTGGTCGGCAGTTGCGAGAGTCTTTTCAGGTCTGAGAACCTGAATCCCCCTCTCTTTCAGGCCATTAAATGCCTGCGGACTGGTGACTTCATGAATATAATGCCTGTCGATGTAAAGCACATCGGGTCCTTCAGTTATAGACTTCACCACGTGACTGTCCCAGATTTTATCGAAAAGTGTTTTTGGTGTCATTTAAAAAAAATTTATTGATTCTTCTTCTCTCTTTTTTTGTCCTGTCTCTTTTTTTACCGCTTCAAAAATCATTCTCCCTTTTGCCTCTCCCTAAATCCCTCTCCCAAGGGAGAGGGACTTGAAACTGTTTTCTTTTCTTGTTCTCCTTCTCCCATGGGAGAAGGGATTAGGGGATGAGGTTACTTAATTTTTGAAAGAGCGTCAATAAATGCTTCCACTGAAGCAGTAATAATATCGGTATTCGCTGAAAAGCCATAATAGATCTTGCCCTGATGTTCAACCTGGATATGAACTTTTCCGAGGTCATCGCTGCCTTTAGTAATTGCCTGTATCAGAAATTCTTCGAGATGTACTGTTTTGCTAATGAGCTGTTTGACAGCCGTAAAGCAAGCATCTATCGGTCCGTTGCCTGATGCGGTTGAGAAGTGGACTTCCCCGTTAATCTTGATACCGACAGTAGCAACAGGAATCAGCGATTTTCCGCAGGAGACCTGTAGGAGATCGAGCTTAAGCGCTTTTTCTCCCTGGAATACAACTCCGGCAAGGATCCGGATATCTTCATCATTTATTTCTTTCTTCTTGTCGGCAAGAAGCAAGAAACGATGGTAGATATCATCGATTTCTTCTTTGCCAAAGTTAAATCCAAGAAGTTCTAAACGGTGATTAAGGGCAGCCCTTCCGCTACGTGCAGTTAAGATGATTGATGATTCTCTAATTCCAACTTCAACAGGATCGATGATCTCATAGTTTTCCCGGTTTTTAAGAACGCCATCCTGATGAATTCCTGATGAGTGTGAAAAAGCATTTCTTCCGACGATTGCCTTATTAGCCTGAACCGGCATGCTCATCAGAGTAGACACCAACCTGCTTGTACTATATATAAGCTTGGTATTGATGTCAGTTTTCAAATTGAGATCGTGATGACTTTTTATAATCATTGCAATCTCTTCAAGAGATGTGTTCCCGGCTCTTTCACCGATACCATTAATCGTCACCTCGACCTGTCTTGCTCCGTTTATTACTCCCATCATAGTGTTGGCAGTGGCCATGCCCAGATCATTATGGCAATGTGTTGCAATTATTGCTTTATCGATGTTCGGAACATTATCCCTGAGGTATTTAATCTTTTGTCCATATTCCTCTGGCAAGCAATATCCCGTAGTGTCAGGAATATTTACTACAGTTGCTCCGGCATTTATTACAGCTTCAATGACTTTTGCCAGGTATGCATTCTCACTTCTTCCGGCGTCTTCGGCATAAAATTCTACATCGTCAACAAATTTCCTTGCATATTTTACTGCATCGGCAGCCCTTTTCAGAATCTCTTCCGGTGTAGTTTTGATTTTGTATTTAATGTGAAATTCAGAAACCCCGATACCGGTATGTATCCTTTTTCTTTTAGCAAACTGAAGCGCTTCAGCTGCCACTTCAATGTCTTTTTTCACTGCCCTTGTGAGTGCACAGATAACAGGGTTAGACACTGCCTTTGAAATTTCAACGACCGAATTGAAATCTCCCGGACTAGAAATTGGGAAACCAGCTTCGATAACATCAACCCCTAGAGCTTCAAGAGCCTGGGCAACTTCAATTTTTTCAATTGTATTTAACTGGCACCCAGGCACCTGTTCTCCATCACGGAGTGTTGTATCGAAAATAATGACCTTATCGTCCATGTCTGAAATTATTTTTAAGTTATTTTTTTACTGGTCTCAATTTTCTCACAGCTGCCCCTGCTCTCCACATTTCTGAATTGCCAAGTTCACTCAATTCGGCGTTGAGGACTTCTCTGTAATTATCCGCGCCTGTAGATTTGAGTACTCTTACACATTCTTCACCGGATTTCACTTTGTTATACAGATCTTTGAAAACAGGAAGTGTTGCAGCTTTGAATTTTGGACGCCAGTCAAGAGCTCCTCTTTGCGCTGTTGCACTGCAATTTGCATACATCCAGTCCATACCATTTTCGTCAACAAGTCTGATAAGACTCTGAGTCAGCTCTTCCACAGTTTCATTAAATGCTTCGGAAGGACTGTGTCCATTTTCTCGCAATACCTGGTACTGTGCATCCATGATACCTGCGAGAGCTCCCATCAGAACACCCCTTTCACCTGTCAGATCGCTGAATACTTCCTGTTCAAATGTGGTTGGGAAAAGATATCCTGAACCAATGGCTATGCCAAGTGCAATTGTACGCTCTTCAGCTTTACCGGTAAAATCCTGGAAAACTGAAAAACTGGAGTTTATGCCTGCACCTGCAAGAAAATTACGCCTGACACTGGTGCCGGACCCTTTTGGTGCAACAAGGATAACATCTACAAACGGAGGTGGTACAACTCCTGTATGTTCCTTATAAGTTATTGAAAAACCGTGAGAAAAATAGAGTGCGTCTCCCTTATTAAGGCAAGGTTTTAGTTTTGACCAGAGTATACGTTGTGCTGCATCTGAAACAAGATACTGTATAATTGTTCCTTTTTTAGCAGCTTCCTCAATTGAGAATAAGGTTTTGCCGGGAACGAACCCATCAGTAATGGCTTTATTCCAGTCAGCGCTGAATTCATGAGCCTGTCCGACAATAACATTAATGCCGTTATCCCTCATATTCATTGCCTGAGCAGGTCCCTGAACACCGTAACCGATTACAGCGACAACTTCATTCTTAAGTACTTCGCGGGCTTTTGAAAGTGAAAACTCTTCTCTAGTAACTACATTTTCAGTAACTCCGCCAAAATCAATTTTTGCCATGATTTTAAATATTAAATATTAATAAGTGATTAATTTAGTGTTGGTTCTGCGTTAAATCTGTTGGCTTCATCCATTTCCTTCAGGTAGGATGTCAATTCTTTTACCTGTTTTGTTATAGCCACTCTGCCTGATTTTGCAAATTGCAATAAGCCAAAGGGTTCAAGCTGAGCAAGCAATTCCGCGATTTCAGTTTTATGTCCTGTTTTTTCAATTACCATATATTCAGGTGAAACTTCCAGGATCCTTCCATTATGAGTTCTTACAATATGATCAATAACATTGCCTGACATCAGCCCATTTGTAGTAACTTTGAAGAGGGCAATTTCCTGGTAAATAATCTGATCTGATGTATGAACAAAAACTTTCAGGACATCTATCAGTTTTTCCATTTGCCTCGATACTTTCTGGATCATCTCAGGCGTAGTTTTTACAACAATTGTGAGAAGATAAACTCCTTTTACGGCTGATTCTGAAGCTGTAAAACTGTCAATGTTGATCTGTCTTCTGGTTAATATGATTGTTATCTGGCCAAGGATACCTATGTGGTCCTCTGTGAATAATGATATTGTAAATTCTTCTTTCATATTGATTATTTTTGTTTTTCTGAGGCTCTCTTAGTTCCTCTGTGTTCCTCTGTGTAACTAATTACTAAGAACTTACACGGAGATCACTGTGGGTGCACAGAGTTACACAGAGATGTATATTAATACGTTAATCTGATCTCTGAAACTGACTTTCCGGGTTCTACCATCGGGAAGACATTTCCTTCTTTCTCAATCATAATTTCAAGCAGATAAGGCCCTTCCGCTTTAAGCATTTCATCAAGAGATGAACTCAGCTCTTCTCTTTTACTTACTTTTTTTGCCGGTACATGATAAGCCTGCGATATCATCACAAAATCAGGATTTACCAGTTCCGTAGAGGCATAATTCTTTTCGAAAAACATTTCCTGCCACTGCCGTACCATTCCCAGGTAATTATTGTTAAGTATTATTATTTTGACAGGTACATTATATTGAAAAATAGTTCCCATTTCCTGAAGAGTCATCTGAAAACCGCCATCTCCTATGAAAGAGATTACCTGTTTATCGGGTCTGCCTATTTTTGCTCCCATACCTGCAGGCAATCCAAAGCCCATTGTTCCCATTCCGCCGGAGGTGACGAAACTATTTGGATGGCTGAATTTGTAATAGCGTGCGGCTATCATTTGATTCTGACCTACATCGGTAACAATTATTGCTTCCCCTTTAGTTTTTTCCGAAACCAGGTTCACCACTTCAGCCATTCTAAGTTCACCTTTTTCAGGTTTTGTATCCTGCTTTATAACTTTTTCATATTCAGTTTTATCACATATTCTGAATTCCCTGATCCACTTTTCGAATGAATTCTCCTTTACCAATGGGATCAGATATCTCAGAGCCTCTTTTGCGTCATTGTTAATTTCAACATCCACAATGACATTCTTATTTATTTCAGCTTCGTCTATTTCGATGTGAATAATTGTAGCTTTTTGTGCGTATTTCTTAAGATTGCCTGTAACCCGGTCATCGAAACGCATTCCTATTGCTATGATAAGGTCTGCTTCATTAGTCAGCATATTCGGCCCATAGTTGCCATGCATTCCAAGCATCCCGGTGTAAAGGCGGTGCGCAGAAGGAAAACCTGAAAGGCCTAGCAGAGTGCAAGCAACAGGGATCCCTGTTTTCTCAGCAAAAGCTTTAAGTTCATCTTCAGCACCTGAAATCAGTACGCCATGTCCTGCAAGTATCAGTGGCCGTTCGGCATGGTTTATCATGATAGCCGCAGATTCTATCGCTTTTGTATGCAAAGTTTTGAGAGGATTGTAGCTCCTGATGTAATCACATTTTTTATACCTGAAATTAAGTTTCTCAAGCTGGGCGTCTTTTGTTATATCAACAAGAACAGGTCCGGGACGACCTGATTTTGCAATATAAAATGCTTTCGCAATTGCTTCAGGAATCTCCTGCGGCTTTTTAACCTGGCAATTCCATTTCGTAACGGGCATTGAAACGCCTATTATATCAGTTTCCTGAAATGCGTCCGTACCTATCAGGTTAGAAACAACCTGTGCTGTAATGAATACTACCGGCACGGAATCCAAAAATGCATTTGCAATTCCGGTCACGAGATTTGTGGCTCCCGGTCCCGAGGTTGCAAAACAGATTCCAGGGCGGCCAGTGACCATTGCATATGCCTGCGCAGCATGAGCAGCCCCTTGTTCATGTCTGGTCAGAATATGACGGAGCTTGGTATCATAATCCATAAGCTTGTCATAGACTGGCATTATTGCTCCTCCCGGATAACCAAAAATGGTGTCAACGCCTTCCTCTATCAGGCACTGCAGTATTGCATCTGCCCCTGATATACATTCCGTTCCATTGATCTTTAACGTTGCTTGTTCCTGTTCCTGTTCAGTCTTCATATACATAATAGTCTAATTGTCATTAATAGTGTCTTGCGGTCTTGGGGTCTTGCAGTCGTTCAGTCCTTCAGCTAAATCAGTCTTATTGCTCCCAGATCGGCAGAACTTACATTTGCAGCATAGGCTTTGAGCGCTGACGAAATAACCCGGTTACGTTTTTCAGGTTTGTAGGCTTTTTCTCCTTTTGACTCTTCCGCTTTTTTTCTTGCATTTAGTTCTTCATCCGATAGTTGGACATTTATTTTTCTTTTACTGATATCAATTTCGATCACATCCCCATTTCTGAGAAGAGCTATCTCGCCTGATGATGCGGCTTCAGGCGATACATGTCCTATCGACAATCCGGAAGTGCCTCCCGAAAACCTTCCGTCGGTGATGAGCGCACATTTTTTATCAAGTCCTTTGGATTTCAGATAGGAGGTAGGGTATAGCATTTCCTGCATTCCCGGCCCTCCTTTAGGACCCTCATACCTTATCACAACAATGTCACCCTCCTTAACAGCACCTTTGAGAATACCTTCAGCAGCTTCGTCCTGCGATTCATAAACAATAGCTTTCCCTTTGAATGAAAACAATGAAGGATCAATGCCTGCAGTTTTAACAATACATCCTTTTCTTGCAATATTTCCATAAAGAACAGCGAGTCCTCCATCTTTATTATATGGATATGCAACGGATCTGATACATCCTTTTTCCCTGTCTTCATCCAGTTCTTTGAATAAAGTAGCATGAGAGCCCATAACGAGATTTTTCTCCATTGACGGAGCGCTTTTGTACGTATCGAATGCCACCTGTTTTACATCAGCTCCCTTAATATCCCAATCAGAAATTGCTTCGCGCAGAGTTGTATAATCGATCCTGTTAACACTCGTATCAAGAAGATTTCCGCGCTGCAGTTCACCCATTATTGCCATGATACCACCTGCCCGGTTAACGTCCTGAATATGGTATTGTGAGCTTGGAGCAACTTTACATATATTCGGAATTTTCCGCGAGAGTTGATCAATATCTTTCATTGTAAAGTCGACTCCTGCTTCCTGCGCAATTGCAAGAAGATGGAGAACTGTATTCGTTGATCCGCCCATCGCTATGTCAAGCGACATCGCATTCATGAAAGCTCGTTTTGATGCAATAGATCGTGGCAGGACTGACTCGTCGCCCAGATTATAGTATCTCTCAGCGAGATCAACTATCACTCCGGCAGCATTTTTAAAAAGCTTAATCCTGTTCTGGTGAGTAGCGACTACTGTTCCGTTGCCAGGAAGAGACAGTCCTAATGCTTCGGTAAGACAATTCATTGAATTGGCTGTAAACATTCCGGAACAGGAGCCACATGTAGGGCAAGCAAGTTTTTCAATCTCACTCAGATCACTGTCGGACACAGAATCATCGGCTCCTGCAACCATTGCGTCGACAAGATCGATGTATTTATTATTAAAACGGCCGGCTTCCATCGGTCCACCGGATACAAACACTGCAGGTATATTTAACCTCATAGCTGCCATAAGCATTCCGGGAGTGATCTTATCGCAGTTGCTGATACAGATCATTGCATCTGCCAGATGGGCATTACACACATATTCGACACTATCGGCAATTAATTCGCGTGATGGAAGTGAATACAACATCCCCGCATGGCCCATAGCGATGCCATCATCAATAGCAATTGTATTGAATTCAGCCGCAAAACATCCTCTTTTCTCAATCTCCTTTTTTACAACCTGGCCTATCTCATGCAAATGCGCATGACCCGGGACAAATTGTGAAAATGAATTAACAACAGCTATTATCGGTTTACCCATTTGTTCCGGTTTCATGCCATTAGCACGCCATAGGCTCCTGGCTCCTGCCATATTTCTACCTGTTGTCGTTGTTGAACTTCTGAGCTGTTTCTTCATCTGAAAGTCATATTAAAAAAAAAGCTTCCCGGTTCCCCGGAAAGCTTGTATGTTTATAGTAATACATATTATTCCCGGATCATGTGCGCAGAGCAAGAATGAGGATGAGGACTATAATATGGATTAAAGATATCTTCACTTTCTAATTATAAATGATTGACAAATGTACAATATTTTTTAATATATCAAAGAGAATATGCTTTTTTTCTTTATTTTGGTTAGTGCAGTCAGAGAAAAAACGAATTAAGTCGCGATTAATGATTTTCACTTATGAACTGTAAATCATTTAGTAAACAGCATGCAAATTGGCTTTTTCGAATTTTGCTACTCCTATATTCTATTTGTAAAAATTGTTTATCTTGTCCTTAATTGTTTATTATTGTTAAAAGAATATGAAGACTTTTGCCTTTCTGTTTTCAGGACTATTTTTCTTTTCAGTTTCATTTTCGCAGAATAATAATGTGGAAATCCAGAAAAATAACAGATTTGAAAAGGTAATTAATTCACAATGGACATTCAATTATTTTTCTGGAGCGGGAGAAAATAAAGGATATGAATCTCCGGGATTCGATGATTCAAGATGGATAGCTATAAGCATCCCCCATACATGGAGTACTTTTGAAACGACTGGAGAGCTCCATCCCTTTATTAGGAACGCTTCGGAAAATGATAATCCTTACTGGTGGACAGGCTGGGGATGGTACCGTAAACACTTTTCTATTAAAAAGGAGTTTTCCGACAGGAAAATTTTTATCGAATTTGAAGGGGTTCAAAAATACTGCAAGGTTTGGATTAATGGAAGATTTCTTGGCGATCATAAGGGAGGATATGGTTCCTTTGATTTTGATATAACCCAATTTGTCAGGCTGGGAGAAGATAATGTCATAGCGGTTGCAGTAAATAATCGTCCAAGAGATGAGTTTGGAGGTATTCCGCCAGTGTCACCGGTAAATTTTGATGTTTACGGGGGTGTTTACCGCGATGTTGTGATTGTTTTGAAAGACCGGCTTTTTATTCCAATGCAGGGTTCTGCAATCCACGAGGGAGGAACATACATCACTACTCCGCACGTTACAGCAAAAGAAGGCACTATAAGAATACAGACCTGGGTGAAAAATGACAATCCGCAAAAGAAATCATGCTCCTTGAATACAATAATCTATGACGCCTCTGACAAATCTGTTCAATCGATGAAATCTGAAGCAGTTATAGAACCCGGACAAGTATTTAAATTTGATCAGACTCTCAAACCGGTAAGAAATCCGCATTTATGGGCAGCCGAAAATCCTTATCAATATAAAGTCATTTCTCAGGTATCAGATGGCAAAACTCTCACCGATGCTATAACAAGCTCTTTTGGATTCAGATGGTTCAGCTGGAGCAGTAAGGAGAAGTGCCTTTATTTAAACGGCAAAAAAGTTTTATTCCGGGGAGGCACCCGTTATCAGGATTTTCCATGGCTGGGAGATGCGATACCAAAATGGATCACACTCATGGATTTTAATGATATCTCACAAAATCTGAAGTACAATTTCGTGAATACCGGAGATTATCCAAACGATAAATATGTTTATAATCTGACAGATAATTCAGGGATTATTGCCCAGGAAGAATATCCTGGCATTGATGAGAAAGAAATCTCAATTTCGGTCCTGGAACAGCAGATAAAGGAGATGGTTCGTCGCGACCGTAATCATCCGAGTATAATATTCTGGAATATTGATAACGATCAAAATCGTATTTCCTTGTCCAGAGTTCTCATGAGTGAAGATTCAACAAGATTATTGATGCCGGGCATGAATAAATCCGATGAAAATCTCTACGCTGATAACGGAGCCAATATCGAATTTATGAATGCTCCTCTTTTGCATATTAACCCTAATGGATTTGAAGATCCATACAGGATGCATAAAGATGGCGATACTGGTAACAAAGGCAAGCCCGCAAAAATTGTTTTAACTGCATCACAAGAGAAGATTACCGCTGACCGGGGTTCAGTTGTAATTTTTAAAGCAGATATTGTGGATAATCAGGGAAATCATGTTCCCGGCGTTGACAATACAATTAAGTGGAATTTAACCGGACCCGGGACTCTAGTGGGTCCTGCCATGTATGAGTCGGATAAAAATAAACGACATGAAATGGAGGGCACGTGGTATCTTGATATGCCAGTGTCAAATATCATAAGGTCAACAGGGAAGCCCGGGAAGATTCATCTCTCAGTTTCAGCCAGCGGACTTACATCGGGATCAATTGATATTACCGCAGAAGAAAAACTGACTGATAATTCAATTATCACCGAACCGGTTTTACGCGATGAAGGAAGAATACCTGTTACCAGGATACTTCTGAAAGTGAACAGGTTAGATGATCTGCCACGCGAGATTAAAGCTGAATCTGCTGACTTGAATCTGGGCAGCTCTGATAAATCGGGGTATAAAAGACTCATCAGGGAATTTATCTTAAAATCTAACCCCTCAATTGATTCTTCATTAATAGAATTCAAAACCCTGACTGAGCTTTTAGCATTCCAGTTATTTAATTCCAATGGTCATCTGAATTCAGATGATTATAATTTTAATGCTGATCATTACAATAATTGCAGATTGATATCAGGTTATATAAATAGTACAAAGCTTCCTCCGCTCTTTAAGGATGGATTAAAAAAATATTATTCGGATGCTATAATTATTAAGGGGAACGAAAAAAATGCAGGGGAGGAGATGAACTGGCTGAATTGGATACCTTCAGGAGGCACGGTGGTTGTTGTTCAGGATGAGAATACAAATACCTCTCTGAAAGGTGGTGTTATATCAAGGAAATCAGGTTTGCCTGACGTCATAGCAGCTGTGTATCCACAATTTTTGAATTTCTCGCAGGATGCCAGGGATCGGGCGCTTCTGTTTATAGGAAAAGCTAATCCGTATGTACGTCAGGAAGTTGTTGAGGAAAATGGGAAGCAGACAATTACATATACAGCTGAGAAAGGGCAGCCGATATTAATCCCGTTATTAAAATTTATTTCCGAGTGACCTTATAACAAGAGGCAAGAAAAATGCCACCAAGACTCCAAGGCACTAAGAATCACCAAAATATAAACTTGGTGCAACTTTGTGCCTTTGCGCCTTTGTGGCAAAAAAATAATTTAAAGATCCACTTTAATTAGGATTTTGGGGGGAATTAAAAAATGCATACTTTTAACAACAAAGATCATCTGACTTAATTGATTAAAGATCAGTATGTTATAAACCTAAATCTAAATTCTATCAAAAAATGAAAAAAAGAAATCTGATTCCAATTATCTTGCTTATTGCCATAACTGGCTCTATTTCAATTCATTTTACAACTAAGCCACAGAAGAATATTGGTTTGCAATTATATTCTGTTCGTGATTCAATCAATAAGGATTTGCCAAAACATGTGGCTTCATCTCTTGCAAAGGTTGGGGAAATGGGTTATAAATTTCTGGAACTGGCAAATTATGACAATGGGAAAATCTATGGTATGGAACCTGCTGCTTTTAAGGCGCTCTGTGTTAAAAGCGGACTGAAAGTACTATGTTCGCATGTCGGACAGGAACTGCCATCTCAGGCAGATATGGCTAAGTCGCTGGCATGGTGGGATAAATGTATTGATGCTCATATTGCTGTAGGTGTTAAATTCCTTGTTCAGCCATTTATGGGAGACGGCGCTTATCGCAGTCTGGATACATTAAAGCTTTATTGTGATTATTTTAACAAAATCGGTGAAAAATGCAATGCAAAGGGTATCCGGTTTGGTTATCATAATCATGACAAGGAATTCTCCACAAAACTTGATGGTAAGACAATGTACGATTTTATGCTTGCAAATACGGATCCAAAGAAAGTTATGTTCGAGATGGATCTATATTGGGCGGAAATGGGAGGAGCACAGCCAGTTGATTATTTTAATAAATATCCCGGTCGTTTTGAACTTTGGCATATTAAAGACAAAAAAGAAATTGGCGCGGATGATTTTATGCATTTTGATAAAATATGGGCTGGCGCCGCTAAATCAGGAATGAAATATGGCATTGTGGAGGTTGAAGAATATAATTTCGACCAGTTTACAAGCTGCAAGAAAAGCATAGATTTCCTGAATGCAGCGCCATATGTTGTAATGCCAAAATAAAGACAGCACAAAAAATTAATATTGCAAAAATGATATCGGAAGAACATAATATTTATATTGTGTTCTTCTTTTTTTGAATATAATTTAGTCTCACCAATCATATCTAAAATGAAAATCAGGATTTTCCTATTTATATTTTTGACTACGATATTCAGCGGTTGTAAGAATGATTTTTATCAGGTTAAAGATTTTCAGTCAGTATTAAAGATTGATTCCCATGTTCATATTGGCAGCAGTAAAGGATTTTTTGAAGAGCAGGCGGCGAAGGATAATTTCATACTGCAGACAATTAACTGTGATGATTCCGATTCTGCATTTGTTGAACATCAATATGAGATTGCTTTGAAATCGGTACAAAAGTATCCGGGCAGGGTCTTTTACAGTGCCACATTTCATTTCGATACAGCCGGTTGGGGTACAGATACATGGAGCAAAAAGGTTATTGCCGATTTGAATAATTATATTTCAGGAGGTGCAGTTTCGGTAAAATTCTGGAAAAATATTGGGATGACTGAAAGAGACAGAAATGGCAAGTTCATTATGGTTGATGATCCTGGAATCAAGCCGGTTGTCGATTTCTTAATAAGCAAAGGCCTGCCAGTTACAGGTCACCTAGGTGAACCCCGCAATTGCTGGCTTCCTCTTAAGGAAATGACTGTGAGGGGTGATAGTAGTTATTTTGCAGAACATCCACAATATCATATGTTCCTTCATCCTGAATATCCATCATATGAAGATCAGATAAACGCCCGTGATCATCTCCTCGAATTGCATCCTGATCTTGTTTTCATCGGATGTCATCTTGGAAGCCTTGAATGGAATGTAGATGAACTTGCAAAACGGCTTGATAAATTTCCGAATATGGCTGTTGATATGGCAGCACGTATTTGCCATCTGGAATATCAATCAGTGA
Organism: uncultured Bacteroidales bacterium; assembly: GCA_963734885.1. Classification (GTDB taxonomy): domain Bacteria; phylum Bacteroidota; class Bacteroidia; order Bacteroidales; family VadinHA17; genus LD21. The sequence continues at coordinate 561,741 of CAVTIJ010000001.1, forward strand.
AGGACCGCGAAAAAGTGAGAAATTTCTGTATTAAATACCAGGACAGGCTTCTATATGGAACTGATCTGTCAAGCAATGATGGTAATGATGCAGGAAAGCAGCAAAGCTGGATTCATGATACCTGGCTTGAAGACTGGAAATATTTTACTACGAATGATGAAATGAAAACCGCTAATTTCAATGGCGATTTCAGAGGGTTACAGCTTCCGAAGGAGGTTGTGAGAAAGATTTACAGTGAGAATGCTATTAAATGGTACAAATTGAATATCAAAAAATAATCATTCGGCAAGCTGAAGTTTGCTTCAGCTGATTTTACCCCCTTTCAGTTTGCTCTCTGCAACGCGCTGCTCCTATGCTCCCCCTTTTAGTCTCTTTATTTCATTGAAGTGATCCATTGTCATTTTTTCCCTGGCTTCCCTCGAGGTTTTACGATAAGTTTCGAATTCAGTTTTAAGCTCCTGGAACTCATTCTTCGTATTGAACATTGCAGTCAAATTCCGTTTGAAAATAAGAAATCCGATCAGAAGAGCTGCTACCAGAGCGCCCACAATGATCCACATTATATTATTGTAAGCCGACTTGTTAACCTGCATGCCGAGAATACTGATGCTATTTTTAGTTTTGGTCATTTCTTCGAGATTCGTTTTTGTTGCTTCAAGGTTTTTCTTCAGCGAATCTATCGTTTGATTTAAAGTAGCTCTCGTTCTGTTTAATCCCGTGATCCTGTTCTCAATGGAAGAAAGAGTATCAGAAACGTTACCTTTGATCTTCTGGAACATATCTTCTCTTATCGCACGGTAATTATCATATATTTTTGTATGCTCATCGAGGTAGTTTAACTGCTCTTTCAGAGAGTTCTTCAGAAAAACGTCAGGCAATGCCTGTGCTTCAGCTTTAATAAAAGTTATTGACAGTAAAGCCAGTATCAAAGCATATCTGATTTTGATCTTTTTCATAATATAAATTGATTAATGTAAGTTTCGTCAGGTTCTTTTATCTAACGCATAGTTCCGGCTAAAATTATATGGTTTATAAAAAAGTAAAAATTTTAACTAAAATAAACTAATTGTGAATCAGGAGCGAGCATTAATGAATATGGCTTCAAAAATAATTCTTTGTTTCATTGGTCTATGAGAACAACCAGTGAACTTCTTTTGTTTACATAATCAGAATAATGCGAGCCTATATTTGCTTATTGATCAGAAAATCAGAAGAATGTCATAATTTTGTTTCGAAATGTGGGAATTGTCAGTTGCTGTGGCAATAAGAAGTATCTTTGGTTATGAAAAGTACCTAAATATTTTATCGGATATTTATAAATCAAAAGTTGTATGAGAAAAAAATCTTTGACATTTGTTACAGTTATGGTGTTATTTTTTCTGGTATCTGGCTTAAACGCGCAGGATACCACTAAAAAGCCTGCCAATCAACCTGTTACTCGTCCCGCATTCAGAATGCCGATAGTTGTTAAATCTGGCGAAATATTACCCGACAACAGCGTGATTTTCAGATTACTTGCAAAAGATGCTGTATCAGTAACCGTAAGCGGCGATTGGATGCCCGGATTTGGTGCAAGCGTGCCTATGATTAAAAACGACACAAATTTATGGACTCTCACAGTTGGTCCCCTAAAACCGGAGTTGTACAGTTATACCATTTCGATTGATGGAGTAAGGGTACTTGATCCTAATAATCCGTTGGTCAAGAGGGATGGAACCCGCAACGAAAATATGCTGTTTGTACCGGGACCCGAATCCGATCTGTATGCCGTAAAAGATGTTCCCCATGGCACTCTCTCTAAAATCTGGTATGATTCGCCGACCCTCAAGCTAAACAGGAGAATGTATATTTATACCCCTGCCGGGTATGAGAACGGAACTGCAAAATATCCTGTTTTTTACCTTCTTCACGGAGGAGGTGGTGATGAAGATGCCTGGACAACTCTTGGAAGGGCATGTCAGATAATGGATAATCTTATTGCTCAGGGAAAAGCTAAACCAATGATTGTGGTGATGCCCAATGGAAATCCCGGACAAAAGGCAGCTTTTACTGATGCTCCTGTTCAAAAAACAACTCAGGCTCCTTTCGATATGGGATTAGGACTGTTTGAAGAAAGCATGGTAAAAGACATTATTCCATTTGTCGAGAGTCATTATAGGGTAATTGCAGATAAGAATGACCGTGCGGTTTCAGGATTGTCAATGGGTGGAATGCAGACTCTCAATCTTTCAGGTAAGTTTCCCGATAAGTTCGGATATATCGGAGTGATGAGTATGGGCCTTGTTGACAGGACTGCAATGGGATTGAAACCTGATCCTGATCTGGATGCAAAATTTGAAGCTCTTAAAACCAGTGGATACAAACTTTATTGGGTTGGAGTAGGGAAAGAAGATTTCCTGTATAAATCTGTTCAGGATCTCAGAACAGCTCTTGATAAACATGGTCTGAAATATACTTACAGGGAAAGTACCGGTGGACATACCTGGGCTAACTGGCGTATTTACCTTTCCGAATTTGCTCCACAATTGTTCAGATGATAAGCGGATTGTTAATTAATTTAAAATAATTTTTTATGAAAAGAATTGTGTTTTTCTTGTTTTTATGTCTTGCCTTCTTCATCACAGGCATGTCGCAGGAAGCAAATACTCCGAAACTGGGTAAAGATCCGGTAAAGAAAGTTATTGCTGCAATGACGCTGGAAGAAAAAGCTTCACTTGTTGTTGGTACCGGAATGAGAATGCCTGGCGGACCTCCACCTTCGGGAACTCCGGGAGCAAATGCACCTGCTAATGCACCTTCAGGACCAGTTATTGGCAGAACTCAAAGCCTTGTCGAAGGTGCTGCCGGAACCACTTTTGCAATTTCCCGTCTGGGAATAACGCCGATGGTTGAAACTGATGGTCCTGCAGGCGTCAGGATCAATCCAACGCGTGAAAATGACAACAATACTTATTACTGCACGGCTTTCCCGGTTGGGACATTGCTGGCTTCCACATGGGATGTCGATCTGGTAAACAGAGTCGGCCAGGCGATGGGTAATGAGGTTCTTGAATATGGTGCAGACATTCTGCTTGGTCCGGGTATGAATATCCAGCGCAATCCTCTTTGCGGCAGGAATTTCGAATATTATTCTGAAGATCCTTATGTTACAGGGAAAATTGCATCAGCAATGGTAAAAGGAGTGGAATCGCAGGGAGTAGGAGTGTCAATCAAACATTTTGCAGCGAATAATGCTGAAACTAATAGGAATTCACTGAATACAATTGTAAGTGAACGTGCTTTGCGTGAAATATATCTTGAAGGATTCAGGATAGCCGTACAGGAAAGTTCACCATGGACTGTGATGTCATCCTATAATCTTATAAATGGAACTTATGCTTCTGAAAGTTCTGATCTTCTGACAAATATATTAAGGACCGACTGGGGTTTCAAAGGGTTCGTTATGACAGACTGGTTTGGTGGCAAAGATCCGATTGCACAAATGAAAGCAGGAAATGATCTGTTAATGCCGGGAACCCCTGATCAGATTAAAAAGATAGTTCAGGCAGTAAAAGATGGACAGTTAAGCGTTGCAGTATTAGACAGAAACGTAGAAAAGATCCTAAATATAATGTTATTAAGTCCGCGTTTCAAAGGGTTCAAGTATACAAATAAGCCCGATCTTAAGGCTCATGCAGAAGTAGCACGTGAAGCCTCTGCCGAAGGAATGGTTTTACTGAAGAATGAAAATGCCCTGCCTTTCGGAAGTAATGTCAAAAACATAGCTGCTTTTGGTAATACTTCTTATGATATTATAGCAGGCGGAACTGGGAGCGGATTTGTAAATGTTGCATATAAAGTAGCCCTCACACAGGGTCTGCAGAATCAGGGTTTTAAAGTGAATGAGGATCTTGCAGGTCTCTATAACAGTTATCTGAGTCTTACTAAATCAGGGCGTCCTGTTGCCAGAGGCTTAATGGCAATTATGGGAAGCCGGCCGATTGAAGAGCTGAGTCTTAATAAAGATATAATCACCGGCATGGCTAATGTATCGGATGCTGCAATAATTACTATAGGAAGAAATGCAGGTGAAGGCAGGGACCGTACAAATACTAAAGGTGATTTCCAGCTGACTGATACCGAACAACAGCTTATTAAAAATGTCAGCGATGCTTTCAAAGCAAAGGGAAAAAAAGTGGTTGTCATTCTGAATATCGGTGGTGTTGTAGAAATAGCCAGCTGGCGTGACATGCCCGATGCAATTTTGCTTGCATGGCAGGGTGGACAGGAAACCGGTAATTCAGTTGCTGAAATTTTAAGCGGGAAAATAAATCCATCAGGCAAACTTGCAGCAACATTCCCTGTTAACTACGAAGATGTATCTAATGCAAAAACTTTCCCGGGTAAGGAATTGGTCGAGAACAAAACACCCGATCAGGGTGGAATGGCATCTTTTATGAGAAGTGTTCCTGCTGTTGTCACTTATGATGATGGAATTTACGTTGGTTACCGTTATTATGAAACATTCAAGGTAAAACCGGCTTATGAATTCGGGTATGGCAAATCTTATACAAGTTTTACTTATAATAATATAAAACTAAGCTCAACAAAGTTCAGTGGCAGCATCACTGTGACAGTGGATGTAAAAAACACCGGGTCTGTAGCCGGAAAAGAGGTTGCTGAACTATACGTTTCAGCTCCTTCCGTAAAGCTTGATAAGCCTGCGATAGAGTTAAAAGGATTTGCAAAAACCAGACTTCTTCAACCGGGCGAAACACAGAATCTTTCGTTTGTTCTAAACAGCCGTCATCTTTCTTCATTTGATCCTTCGGCTTCATCATGGATTGCAGATGCAGGAAAATATGAAGTTAAGGTCGGTGCATCTTCTGAAGATATCAGACAGACTTCTACATTCAATCTTGCAAAAAACATAACAGTTAAAAAAGAAAGCTCTTCACTTATTCCAAAAGAAAAAATTGAAGAGTTGAAACCCTCAAAATAAGGGAAAGATATATTTGATTTAAGGGTTAGGTGCAGCAAGTAATGATTAAATTCGTCTTTACCTTGTACTTAACCCTTTTACTATGTTTAAAAACTTCTTTCTTATAACTGTCCGGAATGTTGCCAGACATAAAGTTTTTACTTTTATAAATGTTACCGGACTCGCTGTAGGACTCGCAGCTTCACTGCTAATACTTTTATGGGTACAGGATGAATTTAGTTACGAGAAATTCAACCAAAATGCACAAAATATTTATCGTGTTGAGGAAGACCAATTCTATTCTGGTGCAAGGTATCATGTTACGGTTACCCCGGTTCCGGGCGGACCTGTATGGAAAGAAAAAATTCCTGAAATAAAAGAACAGGTCAGATTAAATCCATGGCTTCCAAGGGTTTTATTCAGATATGGTGATAAATCCTTTTTCGAATCCGCTGTAGCTGCAGTAGACTCAAATCTTCTTAAAGTGTTCACGCTTCCTTTAAGCATGGGCGACCCAAATACTGCACTGAATGCTCCGCATTCTATTATACTTACCCAAAAACTGGCTTCAAAATATTTCGGTACCGAGAATCCGATAGGGAAAACTCTTACGGTGGAAAACCAGGCTCAGTTTACTGTGACGGGGGTGTTTAAGGAAATTCCTGAAAACTCTCTGTTTACCTTCAGTTCGGTGATACCTTATTCATACCTTAAAGAAATCGGGATGGCCGATACTCAATGGGGGAATAATTCGATTTTTACATTCGTTCAACTCGAGAGAGGATCAGATTTAAAATCAGTAGCCAGGAAACTTACAGATATTGTTGTTGAGAATGATCCGCAGATAACAACAAAATACAGCGTGTTCCCATTGCTAGACATTCATTTACACGGTCAGTTTGGATTTAAAGAGACAAAAGGCCCTGTAATAGTTGTTTCAATCTTCACTCTGATTGCAATATTCGTGCTTCTTATCGCCTGTATTAACTTCATTAATCTTTCCACTGCTAAGGCTTCGGGCAGAGGAAAAGAGATAGGCATAAAGAAAGTAGCTGGAGCTGATCAGATATCGATGATAATCCAGTTCATGCTGGAATCCCTGCTTCTGGTTGCAGTTGCTATGGTTCTGGCGCTGTTGCTAATAGGACTTATGCTCGGAACCTTTAATAATATTTCAGGTAAAAATTTCAAGCTGGATGATCTTCTTCAATTCAAGTTCATCATAAACTTTATTATCGTTGGTCTGGTAGCAGGGTTAGTTTCAGGAATCTATCCTGCATTCTATTTGTCTTCCTTTAAACCTGTTTCAGTGTTAAAGGGTGAAGCTGATTCATCCAGGGGGAATGGTAAATTAAGACATGTTCTGGTTGTAGTTCAGTTCACACTTTCGATTCTCATTGCCACATCGGCAATATTTATGTACAAACAACTGAAATTTCTTCAGAATAAGGATCTCGGATACAATAAGGAAAATTTAATCTGCATACCTATTCCTGATAATTTAAAACCGAAATACTATTCTCTTAAAAAGGAGATGGAAAAAGAGACATTGATTCAGGGAGTAACGGCATCAATGTGGAATCCTACGAGCATGGGCAGCAATTCCGGCGGTGCGAGCTGGGATGGTAAAGATCCTGCAAAACAGGTACTTATCGGAACCAATGGCGTGGATTATGATTATCTGAAAACAATGAATATGCAACTTAAATCGGGTCGTGATTTTTCAAAAGATTTCCCATCAGATATGGCAAGAGACACAACCGGTAATTTTTTGGTAAATGAGGAGGTTGTTAAACTTATGGGTATAGGCGATCCGGTTGGCAAAAATTTCAGATTTATGGGTCTTCATGGCACTATTATTGGTGTTTTGAAAAATTTCCATTTTAAAGGAGCTGATCAGGCAATAGAACCTATGGCTTTTGCACTTGGCGACCCTCGGTTTCTCCGTGTTATACTTGTCAGACTGACCCCAGGAAAGATACCTGAATCTCTAAAAGCAGTTGAAAGTACATGGAAGAATATTGTTCCGGATTATCCACTCGACTATACATTTATTGACCAGGATTATGACAGGTTATTCAGAGCACAAATAAGACTTTCGGCTTTGCTGAAATATTTTACAATTCTTGCGATAATTATTGCCTGTCTCGGATTATATGGATTATCTTCTTATTCAGCTGAGAGAAGGACGAATGAAGTCGGAATTCGCAAAGTTATGGGAGCTGGTTCCCTTACAGTTATGTACACTATGGCAAAAGAATTTCTATTACCTGTACTCCTTTCAATAATAATTGCCATTCCGCTTGGCTGGTTAATTGTAGCCAATCTTCTCAAGCAATTTGCATACAGGATCGATCTTAGCATCTGGGTATTTCTTGGAATAGCAGGTGGCGCGATACTTATTGCTTTGCTGACTGTCGGTTTTCAGGCTTATAAATCCACGGGGATAAATCCTGCCGCAGCTTTAAAAGTTGAATGATATTCAACAATTGCAGCATTACTGTTTTTTTTACGTCTATTAATTAAAGACTTCAGAATTGTTTTATTCTTTAAGGCTTTTCACATTTTTTTACCCTTTTATAAACCTTTTTAACTCTATTAATCATGTTCACCAACCTAATCAAGCATAGTATAAGATCTTTTAAAAGACAACGTGCATACATTGTAATTAATATTCTTGGCCTTTCTATCGGAATTGCCTGCAGCCTTCTCATTGCAATCTTCGTTATAAATGAAGCAAGCTATGATAAATTTAATGTCAAAAAAGACCGAATTGTCAGACTGGTGCTCAATGGGAAGATTGGAGGACAGGAGATTACGGGAGCATACACCTGTTGCCAAATGGGTCCGACTATGTTAAAAGAGTTTCCGGAAGTTGAGGATTATCTTCGAATGAATGGACGGGGTCCGACTGTTATTGAATATAATAATCAGGCATTCACTGAAGACCATATGATAGAAGTTGATTCTTCGTTTTTTAATTTCTTTTCTATTCCCGTGATTAAAGGCGATGCTAAGAATCTTCTTAATGCCCCCAACAGAGTTGTTTTATCAGAATCAACAGCAAAGAAGATATTTGGAAACGAGGATCCAATTGACAAACCGCTTAAAATAGGATCCGACTCAGTGAAATATACCGTTTCAGGAGTAATGGCAGATGTGCCTGAGAATTCGCATTTTGAAGCTAATATCATTGCTTCATTTATGACTAACCCATTTTCAAAGAGCCCAGTGTGGCTGAATAACAGCATTGCAACATATCTGCTTCTAAAGCCAAATTCTACCTATGCAACTGTTGATCAAAAAATTCCGGAGTTACTTGTCAAATACGTCGGTCCGGAAATACAGAGATACATGGGTGTTTCAATAACAGATTTTGTAGCACAGGGAAATAAGTACAGGTTTTATTGCCAGAAACTAACATCCATTCATCTTGAACCTAACATTCAGCAGCAATTTAAGCAATCGAGCGATCCGAAATATCTTAAAATATTCGGAGGCATCGCAATACTTATAATTTTAATCGCGGCAATAAATTTCATGAATCTTTCCACTGCTCAATCTGCAAAAAGAGCAAAAGAAGTTGGCATCAAAAAAATCGGTGGATCATCAAGAGGGATGCTTATTACTCAATTTCTCTCAGAATCTTTTATTCTTTCATTTGTGTCATTGATTTTTGCACTGATAATCATAAAAATATCGCTTCCATATTTTAATAATCTTCTGGGAGCCAGAATGAAACTTGATCTTCTCCAGACCTGGTATACAATTCCCATAATGCTAATTTTCTCGTTGATTGTAGGTTTCCTTGCGGGAGGCTACCCGGCTTTCTTTCTTTCCTCATTCAATCCTTACGAAGTATTAAAGGGAAGTGTGAAAAACAGTATGAAAAACGGAAGACTAAGAAGGGTGCTTGTTGTTTTTCAATTCGCTGTGTCCATATTGCTTATTATCAGTACAATGGTGATGTATCGACAGATTAAGTACATGTTGAACAAAGATACCGGCTTCAATAAGGATCAGTTGATTGTCATAAACAGGGCAGGGGCTCTTGGAACCCAGGTTAAGTCGTTCAAAGAGGCCATTAAAAGTATACCGGGTGTAGTAAATATAGCATCATCAACAGCTGTTCCGGGACGTGAAAACAGCAATAGCGGTTATATGATTGAAGGAAGAAAAGATGAAACTTTCCTTATGCAGACCAATTATGTTGATGATGATTATATTGCAACATATGGCATGCAACTCCAGTCGGGAAGATTATTTGACAAGTCACATCCTACTGATAGGGAGGCATGTATTATTAATGAAACAGCTCTCAAAAATTTTTCAATAAAAGATATTGAAAAGACCAGGTTCGTTACCCCGGGAGATTCGGGAAAAGGAAAATACCTGCAGGTTATAGGTGTAGTGAAAAATTTCAATTTTGTTTCTCTCCGTAACCCTATTGATCCTTACATATTCAATTACATTGGCGACCAGCCGATCGGAGGATATCTCTCAGTTAAATTATCTCCGCAGAATTACACTAAAACAATTTCAGCCATTGAGACTAAATGGAAAGAGTACACAGCGAACACTCCGCTTCAGTATTATTTTGTAGATGCAGATTTTGAGCAAATGTATATTCAGGAAAAACAGAATGCCAAGATGGCGGTTATTTTTTCAATACTTGCTATTTTCATCGCAGCGCTCGGTCTTTTTGGTTTAACTTCATTCACAGTGGAGCAGCGCACAAAAGAGATAGGTGTAAGAAAAGCCATGGGATCTTCTATTCCCGGTATTTATATAGCAATCTCCAGGGAGATAATTATACTTGTTTCAATTTCAGCACTTATAGCCTGGCCGATAGTTTATTATGTTGCAGGCAAATGGCTTCAGAATTTCTATTACAGGATAGACCTGGGCGTTTTCAGCTTTGTTGCCGGGCTTACGATTGCTCTTGGAATTGCAATTCTTACAATTAGTTACAGGATATTGAGTGCAGCCAGGGTAAATCCTGCACAGTCACTTAAATATGAATAGAACCAATTGTAACTTAATTTATTACATTTTCGTCTTTGATTAAATTATAAATATCATTACTATGTTTAAAAACCTGATCAGATACAGCGTAAGGTCTTTTAAAAGGCAACGTTCATATATTATTATTAATGTCATGGGCCTTTCAATCGGAATCGCCTGCAGCCTTCTTATTGCACTATATGTGATTAATGAAGCAAGTTATGATCAGTATAACTTAAAAAAAGACCGTATTTTCAGGGCTATACTCAATGGCAAGATTGGAGGTCAGGAAGTCACAACTTCATCTTCTCCTGCCATTATGGGACCAACCATGATAAAGGAATTTCCTGAAATTGAAGACTATCTGAGAATGAATGGGAGGGGACCTACCGTTATTGAGTATAATAAACAGACTTTCACCGAGGATCATATATTAGAAGCTGACTCTTCTTTCTTTAATTTTTTTACAATTCCGGTGATAAGAGGCGATCTGAAAACTCTTCTGAATGCTCCGCACAAAGTAGTTTTGTCAGAATCCACAGCAAAAAAAATATTCGGCAATGAAAACCCGATTGATAAACAGATCAAGATAGGAACTGACTCATCGAGATATATTGTAACAGGGGTAATGGCTGATATTCCTCAGAACACACATTTTGAAGCGAATGTTATAACCTCATTCATTACCAATCCCAGGTCAAAAGATCCTACCTGGATGAACAACAGCTTCAGTACATATTTTCTGCTGAAACAAAATTCATCTTACAAAACAGTCGATGCGAAGTATCCTGAATTACTTCAAAAATACGTTGGTCCGGAGATACAGAAATATACAGGGATTTCACTAACGGATTTTATTGCCCAGGGGAACAAATACAGGTTTTATCTGCAGAGCCTCAATGATATTCATCTTGATACATCAGTACAACAGGAATTTAAAGCTTCTGTCGATCCAAAATACCTTACAATATTTGGCAGTATTGCCATACTGATTGTTATCATCGCAGCAATTAATTTCATGAACCTGTCAACTGCTCAGGCAACCCGAAGGGCAAAAGAAGTAGGGATAAAAAAGGTCGCAGGTTCAACAAGAAAGATGCTTGTTGCCCAGTTCCTTTCAGAATCATTCATCCTGTCATTTGTAGCTTTGATTTTTGCGATTTTATTTATAAAGCTTTCACTTCCTTATTTTAATAATCTTTTAGGAGCAGCTCTCTCTCTGAATCTTTTTACTTCCTGGGTTACAATCCCCTTGCTTATTCTATTCTCCCTGTTTGTCGGAGTTCTTGCCGGTAGTTATCCTGCCTTTTTTCTTTCTTCATTTAATCCTTATGAGGTTCTGAAAGGCAGTGCAAAAAACAGTGCACAAAATGGCAGACTTAGAAGGGTACTGGTAGTATTTCAGTTTGCTGTCTCAATTTTACTGATCGTGGGTACTATGATTATGTACAGGCAGATAAAATATATGCTTAATAAAGATCTGGGATTCAATAAGGAACAATTAATAGTGATTAACAGGGCCGAAGCGCTTGGAACAAAGATGAAATCATTCAAAGAGACCGTGAAAAATATTCCCGGGTGTTGTTAATATCACAAGCTCAACAGCTATACCCGGCCGTACAAATAATAATAATGGCTATATGATGGAAGGAAGAAAAGATGAGACCTTTCTTATGGCCACCAGCTGGGTAGATTACGATTTCCTTGACACCTACGGTATGACTCTCGCATCCGGAAGATCCTTCAATGAATCATATGCTTCCGATAAAGATGCCTGCATCATTAATGAAAGTGCTTTCAAAGACTTCAAGGTAGGTGATATTGAAAAAGCAAGGTTTATGGAACCACGGGATTCGGGGAAGATCCATTATCTGCCGGTAATTGGTGTGGTAAAAAACTTCAACTATGAATCGCTTCGTAATCCGATCGGTCCTTATATACTGAAATTTCAGAATGAAAATATGTATATGGGGGTACTTAACTGTGAGGTTATCGGGTCAGAATTATTCCAAAACCATATACTGCTATTGAGGACAAGTGGAAAGAATTTGTTTCAAATAATCCGTTGCAGTATTATTTTCTGGATGCCGATTTTGAGCTGATGTATAAGCAGGAGAAACAGAATGCCCAGATGGCTGTAATATTCTCTGTATTGGCAATCTTTATTGCTGCTCTTGGTTTATTCGGACTGACCTCATTCACAGTAGAACAGCGTACGAAGGAGATCGGTGTGAGGAAAGCTATGGGTTCATCAGTTTCCGGAATATATGTGGTAATATCTCGCGAAGTTATAATGCTTGTCTCAGTTTCAGCCCTTATAGCCTGGCCTGTTGTGTATTACTGGGCCGGGAAATGGCTTCAGAATTTCTATTATAAAATAAATCTCGGATTTTTTACCCTGATCATAGGATTAGTTGTAGCTCTTGGAATAGCTGTACTTACAATAAGTTACCGGATACTCAGAGCTGCAAAAGTCAATCCGGCACAATCTCTCAAGTACGAGTAATTTCTGATCCTTTTTGTGTTTATAAATTTCAGTAAGTTTTTTATTCATGTTCAAAAACCTCATTACGCATAGTTTAAGATCTTTTAAAAGACAACGTGCTTACATAATTATTAATATTCTCGGCCTTTCCATTGGAATAGCCTGCAGCCTTTTTATTGCACTTTATGTGCTGAATGAAGTCAGCTATGACAAGTTTAATACTAAAAAGGATAAGATCTTCCGGGTCGTTCTTACTGCTAATATTGGAGGAGCGGATATGAATTTATTCGCCAGTCCGGCTGTTCTGGGTCCGACATTGCTTAAAGAATTTCCTGAAGTTGAAGGTTTCGTCAGACTGAACAATCCGGGAATTAAAGAGATCAGAATGTAATAACCAGATATTTTCAGAGGATCACATCGTTGAAGCAGACTCCTCTTTCTTTAATTTTTTTTCAATCCCTGTACTAAAAGGTAATGCAGAAAATCTGCTTAATTCTCCTCACAGGGTAGTACTTTCGGAATCAACATCAAAAAAGTTTTTTGGGACAGAGAATCCGATTGACAAGACAATTAAAATCGGAAACGATAGTATTGAATTTGTAGTAAGTGGTGTGATGGCCGATACACCTGAAAATTCTCATTTTCAGGCAAATATTATTACTTCATTTATGACAAACCCTGACTCGAATGATCAGATTTGGTTTAGTGCAAGTTTTAGTACTTATTTGCTTTTAAAGCCAAATTCAACTTCTAATACAGTACGGGATAAATTCCCGGAACTGGTAAACACTCATATTGCTCCAGAGGTACAGAAATATCTCGGGATCTCCCTGAAAGATTTTATATCAAAAGGAAACGTATACAGGTTTAGTCTGCAGAACCTGAAGGATATCCATCTTGATCCTACAATTGAACAGCAATTTAAGGATGCCGGTAATCCAAAATATCTTAAGATTCTTGGTACTCTGGCTATTTTCATAGTAATTATTGCTGCGATTAATTTTATGAACCTGTCAACCGCCCAGGCCTCCCGTAGAGCAAAGGAGGTTGGTATCAAAAAGGTAGGAGGTTCAACAAGAGGAATGCTCATTTTACAATTTCTTACAGAATCTTTTTTGCTGGCATTCATTTCATTGATTTTGGCTCTGATTATCATTAAGGTTGCTCTGCCATTTTTCAACAATCTGATAAATGCAAAATTGTCCTTTAATTTATTCTCCGGCTGGTACACAATTCCTGTCCTGATAATATTTACAGCTCTTGTCGGTTTTCTGTCAGGAAGTTATCCGGCTCTTTACCTTTCATCATTTAATCCGTATGAAGTTTTAAAAGGCGGAATTAAAACAACTATGAAAAGTGGTATCATCAGAAAAGTGCTGGTAGTTTTTCAGTTTTCAATATCAATTCTGCTTATTGTCGGTACAATTATTATGTTCCGGCAGATAAATTTTATGCAAAAAAAAGATCTTGGCTTCAACAGAGACCAGATTTTAGTAATTGAAAAACCGGATGATCTAAAGACTAAAGTATCATCATTTAAGGAGGCAGTTAAGGAGATCCCGGGAGTAAAGAATATTGTGAGCTCTTCTGCGGTCCCCGGACGTAACAACCGAACTGCCAGATGCAAAATGGATGGTGGAAAAGAAGAGATGTTTGACCTGGAAACCAATTACATCGATTATGATTATCTTGAAACATATGGAATTCCTGTTGTAACAGGAAGAAATTTTAATAAGTCATTTTCAAGCGACACACGGACTTGCCTCTTAAATGAGAATGCTGTTAAGAAAATGGGAATCACAAATCTTGAGATGGCAAGAATTACAGCTCCCGGAGATCCGACTGCTACCAACTATTTGCAGGTTATAGGAGTGGTGAAAAATTTTAATTTCAAATCGTTGCATTATCAGATCGATCCATATTTATTCTGCCTGAGTGATGGGGCCTATACAGGATATTTATCTGTTAAGCTGTCAGGTCAGAACATACAGGGGACTATCAGTTCAATCGAAAACAAATGGAAAGAGTTCACAGGCAAACCATTAAACTATTACTTCGTTGATAAGGATTTTGAGCAAATGTATATTTCCGATAAACAGAATGCCAGGATGGCTGTCATCTTTTCAATTCTTGCTATATTTATTGCATCGCTTGGCCTTTTTGGACTTACCTCATTTACAGTTGAACAAAGGACAAAAGAAATCGGAGTGAGAAAAGCAATGGGATCGACTATTACGGGAATTTATGCCGTAATATCGAAAGAAATAATAGTTCTTACATTTTTATCGGCTCTTATTGCCTGGCCAATTATATATTTTGTTGCAGAAAAATGGCTTCAGGGCTTTTATTACAAAATGCCTTTAAGTGCATTTAGCTTTATTGCCGGTTTGATAATAGCTCTTGGGATTGCCATAGTTACAATAAGTTATCGTATTCTAAGGGCAGCTGGCGTAAATACGGCTCAGTCACTTAAACATGAATAAATAAATCGTTTATAAATGCTAAAGAACTATTTGCTTGTTACTTTCAGGAATTTGCTGAAAAACAGAGTTTTCACATTAATAAATATCCTGGGGTTGGGAATTGCATTATCTGTTTGCATCGTTGCTTTTTTCAACCACATGTTTAATTATGAATTTGACAGGCAAAATGTAAATTTTGATAAGATATATAAGGTGAACAGCTTCAGGGATATGGAAGGGCGCGAACAGGAGTATGGAATTGTTCCGGCAACTCTCGGGCTAATGGCGAAAAAGGAGATCCCCGGAATTGAAAAATCCGCACGACTGGCACGATCAGGTTCTCCGGTAAAACATGGGATCGATTTATTCCCATCACAGATTTCATATGTCGATCCGGAGTTCCTTGACATTTTCACGTTTCATCTTCTCCTAGGTGATCAGAAAGCTATTGAAAACCATGGCAATGTTCTTCTCAGCAGGAAAATGGCTACTACACTTTTCGGTAATGAATATCCCATAGGTAAGAGTATTTCAGTTTTTAATAATAACAATAAAGAGTTCACATATACAGTAGGCGGAGTATTTACTGATTGTCCCGATAACTCGAGTTTCAGGATAGACATCCTGACTCACTTCGACAATTTTCTTTTAATGTACAATGTTAGTGATGCCGACTGGAAATTCTATTGTGCAGGGCTTTTCATCCTTGTGCCCGATAAGTCTTCACTTCAGTCAATTACACAATCGTTAAAAAATTATTTACCTGTCCAGAACGAAGCAAGACTCGATTTTAAAGTTAACAGATATACTCTGGTTCCTTTAAAGGAAGTCGGAAGCAATTCAAGAACAACCTGGTCGTCGGGTCTTTTTCCTTCATTACATCCTGCAGCGGTAATATCTCCGCCTGTTATGGCACTGTTTATTCTGCTGATTGCATGTTTCAATTTTGCCAATACCTCAATCTCGACCTTTAGCAAGCGTTTGAAAGAGATAGGATTAAGAAAAACATTTGGAGGACAGCGACGTCAGCTGGTTTCACAATTCATGCTTGAGACGGTTATAATTTGCTTATTTCGCATTGTTTGTGGCAATAGTTTTTGCAGAGTTCCTCGTTCCGGCTTACAGCAGTCTCTGGTCATATATGTCAATAGAACTGACTTTTACAAAGTATGCTGTTTTCTGGCTTTTTCTGGTTTTGCTGCTGCTCCTTACGGGCTTTATAGCAGGAGTTTATCCGGCGCTTTATGTCAGTTCTTTCAGCCCGGTTAATATAATGAAAGGCGGTGCTCCATTCAAAGGATCGGGGAAACTTTCATCAATACTTCTGATGTTACAGTTTACCATATCAATAATGGCCCTGGTTATGGGAATTGTTTTTGAGAAAAATGCCCGTTACCAGGAAACACTTGATCTGGGTTACGATAGAAAAAATATAATAATTGTCCCTGTTCCGGCAGAATATTACACATCATATCGAAACGAAATACTTACGAATCCAAAGGTGATCGCGGCTGAAGGAACGCAGAATCATATTGGCTTTGGAGGTTACAGGCGTCCAATCAAGGATGAGGCCAAACAATTGGAAGTTGATATAATGGATATAGGTCCGCTTTACTCCCAGACAATGGGATTGCATCTCACAGCCGGTCGGTTATTTGACCAGCCCAGGGTTGAAGCTGACCGGTCAAACAAATCAATTATCGTTAATCAGAAGCTTGTTGACAGTTTCGGATGGAAAGATGCTATTGGCCATACAGTTACCCTTTATGATACAACCAAATTCATTGTGATAGGAGTAGTTAAAGATTTTTACCTCAGAGGTATATGGCAGAAAGTTGAACCTGTGATAATGAAATTATCATCGTCAGATCAATATGGACTTATTAGCTGTCAGAGCTTCGGAAAAGGACCTTCCAGGTGTTTTGGATGATCTCAATCTTAAATGGAAAGGCATGCGTATCAATGACATATTCGGCGGGATGCTACAGGAGGATACAATGAAAGAGGGGAAAGATATAAATGGCAGTATTATGAAAGTCAATATCTTTCTTGCTATTACTGCTGCCTTATTGTCGTTGATTGGCATGTACAATCTTGTCTCGCTCGATATTTTGAGACGCACTAAGGAGATGGGTATCAGAAAGATACAAGGAGCATCCGTGCCGTTGATTATGTATCTTGTAAGTAAGAAGTTCCTGATTGTATTAATAATGTCATCTGTTCTGGGATGTGCAGGAGGATATTATTTGTCGAACATGCTGATGGGAAGCATCTGGGAATATCATGTTCAGATTAAAACAGTTGTGCTTGTAATGTCCGCTGCTATAATGTTTGTAGCAACAACTCTTACAATAATATTTAAGATTGGAAAATCAGCGCTCAGGAATCCGGTGGATTCGTTGAGGTATGAATAAATAAAAGAACCCGCAATTTGCGGGTTCTTTTTTCTTGTTTTATAATCGGAGAAGTATATTGATTGAGAATGCTCTAGTACATTTTATTTATCAATTGTCCAAATTCATCACGCTGTTTCAGAGGGAAACTGTGACATTTGCCATCACGTGTTACTACATTAAGACCCTTTGGAGCAAAAAGACCCTTGCTGAAATATATTACTTCAAGTATGTTCTCGAAAAGAATTTCAAGATTGAACCTGTCGGTATTTTCATCGAGAGTTTTAAAATATAGCCTC
Organism: uncultured Bacteroidales bacterium; assembly: GCA_963734885.1. Classification (GTDB taxonomy): domain Bacteria; phylum Bacteroidota; class Bacteroidia; order Bacteroidales; family VadinHA17; genus LD21. The sequence continues at coordinate 579,344 of CAVTIJ010000001.1, forward strand.
TGGTTTGTAACTATCAATTTCCCTTCTACAGTGTTATTCTCAACTACCTGGTTCGTATCACCCGCTTTAAGAACAACTTCGTTTGCATATAATTTAACTGTCATGGCTTCGTCTTTTTGTGCTTCTCTTAAGCGATTAATAATCTTTTTTGTATCTCTTATTTGAACTAAAGACGGATTACTTCCATGAATGTTGCATCTTATTATGAAGTTTTCTAAAAAATTAACGAAAAAACTGTTCCTACACCTGGTTTTGAGTATACTGTAATCTTTCCTCCATGAAGCTTCATGATCTGGCGCGACAGGCTTAATCCGATGCCTGACCCGTTCTCTTTGGTTGTGAAGAACGGAATGAAAACATTTTCCATTACAGAGTCAGAAATACCTGTTCCATTATCTTTTATTTCTATCCTGTGATGCTGGTTTTCATCCTCTGATGCAATTAGTTCAATAATTTTTTCTTCACTATTGTTTTTACTCAGGATGGCATCTGAAGCATTATTTATAAGGTTCAGCAGTACATGTTCAATAAGACTCCGATCACAAAAAAGAGTCAACTTTTCGCCTGAACTGACACATTTCAGAGATATCCCGTTTGATGCAAGTTCGTCCTTTTTTAAAAGATTAATTCCTTCGAGCAGTTTATCCAAGCTTATTTCCTCAAATTTTGGTGCAGGCAGCTTTGTAAGGCTTCTGAACTTGCTAACGAAATCTATCAGACTTTTACCTCTCTCTTCAATATAACCAAGTCCTGTGAGAGCTTCATAGATATTTTCATCAGAAAGTTCAGTGGCAGGCAAAATATTGCCATCTTTCCTGAAGAAACCCGAAATAGTAGTTGTAAGGGAAGTTACAGGAGTTACTGAATTGATTATCTCATGAGTCAGTACTCTTATTAGTTTCTGCCACGATTCCATCTCTTTTTCATCCAGTTCATTTTTTATATCCTGGAATGATACAAGCCGGATTTCTCTCTGACTGATCTTAAATACCGATACCCTTATTGCAAGCTGTTGCAGCCGGTTGCCCGATTTCAGTGTAATTACTTTTTGTTCTTCAGCCTTTAATTTCTTCAAAGTCTCGGGTAAACCCCGATGGACAACTTCAAGAGAGTTTATTGAATTAATTTCAACTATCCCCAGCAAATCTTTTGCGGCCTGATTTATAATTTCAATATTCCCATCCTGGTCAAATGAAAGCAAGCCAATGCCGACATGCTTTACGATATAATTCATGTACTGAAGCTGACTTTCTTTCTCGATCCGGACCTGACTAACAATTTCACCGACCTCATTCAGGAAATCGCCCAGTTCATTGAATGGATAATCTCTTGACTTTGAAAAATAGAGGGTGGGATTGTTTTCCTTGACATACTCAAGCATTCTTTTCAGATCATCCCTGCGTCTTAAAATATATCTTATAAGACTCCAGGTCTGCACAGTTTCAAGGATAAGCAAGAAAAGAATTGAAAACAGATAATTGGTTTTAAATGAAATAAATGCAAGCAATAATGCTGTTAATGTTATCAGTATGATACGCAGAATGATGCTGCTATAGTATCTGTTAGAGTTCATACTTTTCAATTTTTGAATAAAGAGTCTTTCTTGTTATACCGAGTTCCTTTGCTGTCTGGTTTATATTTCCTCTGTGTTTAAATAAAGCCTCTTTAATTGTAAGTTTTTCTACATCATTAAGATTGAGTGAATTATCGAAAATTTGTTTCCCGGTCGAAATATTTGTTGTAAAGCGCAGATCCTCAGGTCTGATAACTCCTTCATCAACCATTATTACAGAGTTCTCAAGCATATGCTGAAGCTCCCTGACATTTCCCGGCCAGTCATACCTTTGTAGTTTATCAATGGCAGTTCCGCTTATCTTCAGCGATTTTTCATATTTTTTTCCGTATATTTTTAGAAAATGTTCGGCAAGCAAAATGATATCCTCGCCGCGGTTCTTTAAAGGAGGTATTTCAATCTGAACAGTATTTATCCTGAACATCAGATCTTCCCTGAAGAGGTTGTCACGTATGAGATCAGGTAGATGCTTATTGGTAGCAGTAATCAATCTGACATCAAATGAGACAGGTTTATTTGATCCTACAGGGATAATGTACCGGTTCTGTAATACAGTCAGCAGCTTCGACTGCAGAGAGATCGGCAGATTGCCTATTTCATCAAGAAATAGTGTTCCCCCGCTTGCTGTTTCAAATCGCCCTTTCCTGTCATCTGCCGCCCCGGTAAAGGCCCCTTTCACGTGCCCGAATAATTCACTCTCAAACAACGATTCCGAAAGAGAACCAAGATCAACGCTGATGAACACATCCTCAGCACGTTTTGATTGCCGGTGTATTTCACGCGCAATAAGTTCTTTACCGGTTCCGTTTTCGCCAAGAATAAGGACATTGGCATCGGTCGGGGCTACTTTTTTTACAGTTGTCAAAATCTCCTTCATTACAGTTGATTCACCAATAAGAGAATCAAATTTTTTATCAAGATCCTCTGAAAGATGTTTTTGTTTATGAATGAGTTTTGAAACCTGGACCTTTGATAATCGCAGCTGGTAAGCAGCTTTTATGGTGGAAATGAGTTTTACGGCTTCAAACGGTTTTTGAATAAAATCTGTTGCACCTTCTTTCATCGCTTTTACAGCGAGTTCAATGTCTCCATAAGCTGTTATCAGAATGGTTACTGCATCAGGATCTTCCTTTATTATTTCCTTTAACCAGAATAGTCCTTCATTTCCAGTATTTACTCCTGCTGAAAAATTCATGTCGAGAAGTATGATATCGAACGATCCTGAATGCAAAAGAGAGGTGAACTTTGCCGGGTTTTTTATAGTCACAACTTCCTCAAATTCCTGTTTGAGAATAAATGATAGTGATTTCAGAATACCTTCATTATCATCAGCTATAAGAATTTTGCCTTTTACTTTTGTCATAATTCTTAATTAGTCATTAAATTGTCAAAATTAAAATAAAGTGGATACAAATAATACATGATGTGGATAATAAATAAACACTTTAAATGAAAAATAACAAAGATAAAAAATTGTAAGATGCAGATAATTAATGTGATGAATAAGCTGGCATAAGTCTTGGCTGGAATGTATAGGATTCATTTATTTATCACACTTTAATAAGCAACATTATGCTCGCATTTATTAAACTTTTTTTCAGAAACTCCATTCGAAACAAAACTTTTACAGTTTTGAATATGCTTGGTCTTGCCATCGGGATGGCATGTTTCATCATAATAATGCTCTGGGTTAAATCAGAGCTGACATATGATAAATATAACGAGTTTGCTGACAGACTCTTCAGGATAAACATGTATACTAAAATAAGCGGATATGAGGGTACTTCAAGCTTTTGTCCGGCTCCTCTTTCACGCGTTTTATTGGCTGATTATCCGGAGGTTGAAAAATCTGCAAGGTTTTTTAATTATACTAAAGCAATTGTAGAATATAACAACGTGGCTTTTACTGAAGAAAATATCATTTATGCTGATTCCTCGGTTTTTGACATTTTTACAATTCCTGTTGTCAGAGGGAATGCGGCTACGGCTTTGAAAGTACCATTCACAATAGCCATGAGTGAGTCAATGGCGAAAAAATATTTTGGGAATGAGGATCCGATAAATAAGATAATAAAGTTTGACAATAAATTCAATTACAGGGTTACAGCTATTTACAAAGACATACCTTTAGCGTCACATTTTCATTTTGAATTTATAGCGTCGATTTATAGTTCAGAAGATTACAAGAATGAAAGCTGGCTTAGCAACAACTTCAGGACATATGTACTTTTAAAAAAGAATTCCGACCCGGTTGCTTTTGAGAAAAAAATGCCTCAACTGGTTGAAAGATACGTTGCACCACAGGCAGCTATGACGTTCGGAACGACCTGGGATAAACTTATCGGAAGTGGAAATCGTATTGAGTTTAGTGTCGAAAATGTCAGAGATATTCATCTGAGAACTGGAATAAATGGAGAATTTGAACCAGGCGGTGACATGAAATATGTATATATATTTATCTCTATTGCAATCTTTATCATTTTCTTAGCCTGTATTAATTTTACTAATCTTTCCACTGCCAAATCGGCATCCAGACTTAAAGAAGTCGGTGTAAGAAAGACATTTGGTGTTCAAAGGTCAAAGCTGTCGGTACAATTCATGCTCGAATCTTTTTTCATCGTGCTGGCTGCGTTTATTTTTGCAATGGTGCTTACTGAAATATCTCTTCCTTTTTTCAATCAGCTGACTGAAAAGAAACTGGCGATCAACTATTTCGACATAAATTTCATTGGTGGAGCAGTTGGACTGATTTTAGCAATCAGCATTCTTGCAGGAAGTTACCCTGCCTTGTATCTTTCTTCATTTAAGCCAATTTCAATTCTTAAGGGTGAAATTGTGACTGGTAAAAAGAAATCAAGGTTCAGAAGTGTACTCGTAATAAGTCAGTTTACAATTTCACTGATCCTGCTTTCATCAGTGATAATACTTAATAAACAAATGATGTTCATTCAGAGAAAGGATCTGGGATACAATAAGGAACATTTGCTGATTATTAAAAATGCCAACCTTCTTGAAAAAAACAACGAGAATTTCAAAAACCTGGTTTCTGCCAATCCTCAGATTCTCTCTGTTTCGCAGAGTGGCTTTCTGCCTACTCCATCAAGCAGGACACATAGTTCAATGTTTCGTGATGCAATAATGTCGAATGATCCGGTACTGTTTTCCCATTTTTTTGTGGACTATAATTACATGAAAACATTCGACCTGAAAATCATTAATGGTCGCGAATTCTCGAAAGATTATTCTAAAGATTCATCTGCAATAATTATTAACCAGGCCGCTGTTAAGCTGCTTGGATGGAAAGATCCGATAGGAAGAAAAGTAGGTACAATCCTCACACCTGACTTTGATATAAATCATCCGGTTCTTGAAGAGTATACGATCATTGGTGTAGTTCAGGATTTTAATTATAATTCACTGCACAGCCCGATTGAAGCGCTGGCTATCTATATCAAGAAGAGTGACGATTTAATAACTTGCCGGTTACGACCATCTGCAAATATCCTTGAAATCGTAGCTTTCCTGAAATCAAAATGGATCGAGAATGCTCCAAACCAGCCTTTTGAATATGATTTTGTCACGGACAATCTTAATCGTCAGTACGGTGGAGAGGCACGTCTTGGCAAGATCCTGGGGATTTTTACGTGTCTTGCTTTATTTGTCAGCTGTCTTGGTTTGTTCGGATTGGCTCTTTATGCATCCGAGCAGAGAAAGAAGGAAATCGGGCTCAGAAAAGTAAATGGTTCAGGCATAAGTCAGATAATATGGCTTTTAACTGCTGATTTCACGAAACTGATTTTAATTGCCTCGGTAATTGCATGCCCTGTCTCTTACTATTTGATGCATAAATGGTTGCAGAACTTTGCCTACCGTACCGGAATATCATGGTGGACATTTGCCCTTACGGTTTTTCTAAGTTGCATTGTTGCATTAGCAACTATAGGTTACCAGGCTTACAAGGCTGCATCAACAAATCCGGTTGATACATTGCGGGCTGAGTAAATTTGCCCATTCCTGAAATGTGGTTAGTTCGCTGTAGGGCCACGCCATGGAGTGCCCTACAATTTAATATACATCGGAAAGTAGGGTCGTGCCATGACATGAACTTACAAGACATTTGGTCCAAAAAAACCTGTTTAAAAGATTGGGAACCCCTCTGTCGCTTCGCGACATCTTCCCTAAAGGGGCGATAAATCTGAGACATTATTGGTATTGTATTCCTTCTTTGTCTTCATTTAAGGGATCAGATGCGTATTTTAATATTAACCTAAGTACTGTCTAATTTTTTGACATATATTTGACATATGTTTTTTAATTTCAGTATTTTGTCAAAAAATATGCAGTATGATCAAAGGAACTCTTCTTATTGTCGATGACAACAAGAGCGTAATAAGCGCTCTTGAAATGATGTTGCAGTATGAGGTGGGAAAAGTTATATCAATATCAAGTCCAAAGAGGATACATGAAGTACTGGAACAGAATGAAATAGATATTGTGCTTCTCGACATGAATTTTCAGGCAGGCGTAAATTCAGGCAATGAAGGTCTGTTCTGGCTGAAAGAAATTCTAAAACACGACAGCAACCTGAGTGTCGTAATGATAACTGCTTATGGTGATGTGGAACTTGCCGTTAAAGCTTTGCGGGAGGGCGCTTTTGATTTTATTCTTAAGCCATGGGACAATGATAAGCTGCTTGCAACAATTAATGCTTCATGGAAGCTGCGGACCTCAAGGAAAGAAGCGTTAGCCCTTAAGAATGATTATCAGTTCCTTAAAAAAGAAATAAAGAGAACTGAAGATAAAATTGTTCTGGGTGCATCACCCACTATGATCAATGTAATGAACATTGTAAGAAAAGTGGCTGCTACCGATGCAAATGTTTTTATAACGGGGGAAAACGGCACCGGAAAGGAGCTGGTTGCCAGGGAAATTCATAATCTTTCAAAGAGGAGCAACGAACTCATGGTGAGCGTAGATATGGGTTCAATTACAGATTCTCTCTTTGAAAGCGAGATGTTCGGACATATAAAAGGCGCCTTCACGGATGCAAAAGATGACCGTGCCGGCAAATTCGAAATTGCCCATAAAGGAACACTATTCCTTGACGAGATAGGGAATCTGAGTCTGCAATCCCAGGCCAAGCTGCTGAGCGCCCTGCAGAACAGGCATATTGTGCGAGTCGGTTCTAACAGGCAGATACAGATTGATATAAGACTGATTTGTGCCACGAATTGTGTTCTTCCTGCGATGGTGGGTGAGGGGTCATTCAGGGAGGATCTCCTGTACCGTATAAACACCATCCAAATCGAAGTACCTCCTCTGAGGGATAGGGTTGATGATATACCTGTGCTTGCATTTCACTTTTTGAAAGTATATTGTGAAAAATATAACAAACCAGGTAAAAAGATCAGCACCCAGGCCCTTGAAAAACTGTCAAATTACCCCTGGCCGGGAAATATCCGCGAGCTTCAGCACTCAATTGAAAAGTCAGTCATTTTATCAGATTCTCCCATACTTGGACCTTCTGATTTTTCATTCCATACTATTTCAAAAGGAACAATAGAAAATGAGACCTCCACCCTCGAAGAGATGGAAAAGAAACTGATTGCTGATTCGATAAAGAAGCATGATAATAATCTTAGTATTGTAGCTTCGAAGCTTGGAATTACAAGGCAGACTCTGTATAATAAACTGAAAAAGTATGATCTATAGAAGGTTCTATCTTGTTATGGTTCTTTATCTGGCAGGCGTTATCCTTTTTGCCTTTGCCTTCGCTTTCAGCATCGGAAAAGATCTTGCATATTCGCTTATCTCTCTTTTCGTCCTTGTCTTGATTTCAGTTTCGTTTGGTATATGGCTTAACAGGACAAATAAGAAACTTGCCTATTTCTTCAGCGCTGTCAGAAATGAAGATACTTCGCTTTTTTTCCCTGAAGAAACAGGATTTGCAAATGAGAAAATACTTAACAGAAGCCTGAATGAGCTGAATACAAGACTAAAAAACGCCCGCATCAACATTGAGCTTCAGGAGAAATTCTATAAGAGTATTATGGAGAAGATAAGGACCGGTATAATATCATTTTATAATAATGGGGTAGTAGAATTCACAAATCCTGAAATCAAGAGAATGTTTGGTCTGGAACAGATACCACACATCAGCAAACTAAGAGCCATAGATCCGAAGCTGGTAGAAATTCTCGAAAATATTGAATCAGGAGATCAGCGACGTATTAATGTGAAAGTAAATCATAAACTACTTAGTCTGGCTATACATGCTCAGTCTATTGTAATCCAGAATAATGAAATAAAAATCGTGACGCTTCAGGACATAAAAAGCGAACTTGATATGCATGAGATGGATTCATGGCAAAAGCTCATAAGAATTCTCAATCATGAGATTATGAATTCAGTAGCTCCGATAACTTCATTAAGTTCCACAATTTCAGGTTTCTATAAAGATGGAGAAAATCAGAGAAGTCCCGAAGTAATTACTCCAAGAATAATTTCAGACACAATCAGGGGATTGAATATCATTGAAGATCATGGTAAGGGACTGATCCATTTTGTTGAATCATACAGAAGCCTGACTCAATTACCAAAACCTGAATTCATAAGAGTTAATATCCAGGAGTTTTTTGAACGGATCACTATCCTCGTGAACAGCTATTATGACTCGGACGATGAAACAAATCCGATGAATCAGATAATTAAAGCATCCGTCACTCCCGAAGATCTGACTTTGATGGCCGATGACAAACTTCTTGCGCAGGTATTCATTAATGTCATTAAAAATTCGATTGAAGCATTCGGCAAAATTTCCGAAGGTGATCAGATATTGTTGAACGGAAGCAGAAATCCCGATGGAAGGGTGGTCCTTTCAGTCCAGGATAATGGTCCGGGAATGGATACAGAAACGGTTGAAAAAATATTTGTACCTTTTTTTACTACAAAGGAATCCGGATCAGGAATTGGATTAAGTCTTTCACGGCAAATAATACGGATTCATAATGGGAATATAAGTTGTGATTCTACTCTCGGTTCAGGAACCACAATTACAATGATATTCTGAAAAAGTTAATGGATTTCAACCTTAGCCTGAATTAATGGGAAAAAAAAGAGATCTCCTTAAGGAAACCTCTTTCAGCTGTTATAAATAAATGTAGAGACATCATGCCTGGCGTCTCTACAAACAAAATAGCATCGATAATATTTGTAAATCAAATATTATTTTTCTGTCACAACCTGGCCGTCAAATAGATTAACAACCCTGTGAGCATAACCGGCATCCCTGTCAGAGTGGGTTACCATTATGATCGTTGTTCCTTCTTTATTAAGGTCGGTTAGAAGATTGATCACTTCGATACCATTCTTGGAATCGAGGTTACCTGTTGGCTCATCAGCGAGGATCAGTTTTGGATTTGCAACAACTGCGCGGGCAATAGCAACTCTCTGCTGTTGTCCTCCGGATAGCTGCTGAGGAAAGTGTTTTGCACGATGTCCGATTTTCATTCTTTCAAGGACATCCTCAACACTTTTCTTACGATCGCTGGCTTTCATTTTCAGATAGATCAATGGCAGCTCGACGTTTTCGTATACGTTAAGTTCGTCAATAAGGTTGAAGCTTTGGAAGACAAATCCGATATTTCCTTTACGGAATATTGTCCTGTCGCGTTCTTTAAGGTTAGCTACTTCGGTCCCGTTGAAGATATAACTTCCGGCACTTGGATTATCAAGCAAGCCAAGTATGTTCAGCAGAGTGGATTTTCCGCATCCTGACGGACCCATAACTGCTACGTATTCTCCCTCTTTAACATGGAGGGTTACTTTATTAAGAGCCGTAGTTTCAACTTCTTCAGTTCTGAAGATCTTTGTTAAATCATTAGTTTTAATCATGACTTTAATTATTAGGAATTAATTGGATTTTTTAAGAATAAGTTTTTCATTTTTCCCGAAGGTTTCATAGCCCGATACTATTACTTTTTCACCTGGTTTCAGACCTTCAAGAACTTCATAATATTTTGGATTTTTTCTTCCGATTGAAATATTGCGTTTTGTCGCGAATGATTCGGTTGGATCGAGAACAAATATCCACTGACCACCTGTTTCCTGGAAGAATCCGCCGATAGGTACAAGAACTGAAACTTTTGGCTGACCCAATTGCAAACTAGTGTAATAAGTTTGTCCTGTTCTGATATTATCAGGCATAGTGTCACGGAAGACCATCTCAATTTTAAATGTACCATTTCTTACTTCGGGGAAGACTCTTCTCACGGTAAGATTAAACTTGCTGCCTTGTCTCTCAAGGGTAGCATCAAGTTGGGCTCTCACCCTGTCAATATAATGTTCATCAATCTGAGCGGTCACTTTGTATGAAGAAAGTACATTTATCTGACCCATATTTTCTCCACGGGCGATTTGCTGACCGATCTCCGGGGTTAAAAGTCCCAGCTGACCATCTACCGGAGCTGTAACGTTCAGGTTTTTTACCCGGTCTCTGACAAGCGAGAGGTTTTTACGCATATTCAGAAGGTCATTTTGCATAGTCTGTATATTCACCGTCCGGAAAGTGGAATCTGTTTTCATTCGTTCCATATAAAGATCTTTGGATTGTAATGCGGCATCAAGGTCTTCCTTTGATCTTATATACTCTTCTTTTGATATCAGACTGTCTTTGATCAGTGCTTCATTTTGCTTAAAATTACGAGCTAGCCGGTCGATATTGAATTTAAGGGTGACGAGTTCTCTTTTGATCTGCAGTTTTTCCTGTTCCATCGAGATCTGAGTTTGTCTTAACTGGTTCTCTCTGAAACCAAGGTCACCTTCACTGGTTAAGATAGCAAGATAAAGATCGGGATTTGAAAGTCGCAATATAACATCCCCCCTCTTTACCATCGTTCCCTCCTCAATGACTTTTTCTTCAACTCTTCCGCCTTCCTGTGCATCGAGCTTAATGGTAGTTATAGGTTCAACTGTTCCAGGGACAGTAATGTAGTCATTGAACTGGTCCTTGGTAACTGTTTCAATTATAAGTTTATCTTTTTCAACTTTATATGTTGAAGTACGATCGGCAAAGAAAGCCATGTACGCAAGTACGACAACTGCTAATCCGATAGCAATATATCCGATATGTTTCTTCTGAAGGCCTTTTTTCTTCGGGATCACTTTATCCATTGTATTCTTCGGGGTATCCATTTCAAGTATTTATTTATAATTATTAATGTTGTTTTTATTTTAGTTTTAAGTCAATTAAAATGGTTGTTTGATAAGACTTTCGTACTCACCGGTTGAATAGAACTGAATTGCTAGTTTTCTGATAAGCAATTGCAATTTTGTCCTTATCGTTTCGGTTTCAGCTTTGAATAATGTTGTTTTTGCCAGAGTATAATCAGTTACATCGACTAATCCGGCTTCGAACTTTTTCTCTATGGCATCAAAAGATTTAGTGTTGAAGTAAAAATTCGAAGTTGCTGCGGAGAATTCATCTTTTCCCCTGTTATAGTTGAGACATGCATTCTCGATATCAGTGTAAAGACTGTTTTTTTCCAGCTCGAGTTTGAGCTCGGTGTCATTCCTCCTAAGTTTTGCTAACTTAATATTCCTGTAGGTAGAGAGATTGTTAAAAACCGGAATGTTAAGAGTAAGTACTACCTGCTTGCTAAGGTTACCGTTAATTTGTCTTGAGTAAGTATTTTGGACAGTTCCGTCAGGTGCATTTAAAATATTATAATAGTATGAGCCAATTCCTGCTCCTGCTGAAAGCCTGGGAGCGATGTTTCCCCTGGCAGCGGCAATCTGTTTCTTTGAGGCTCTTAATTCGTATTCAATTTCCCTGAGACGAGGAAGATTTTGTGCAGCAAGGAGATATACACTATCAGGATTAAATGAGCTATCAGTAATCAAGGTATTAGTGAGATCAGGTACAAGAATATCAAATTCCGACCCTGGTCCCAGTTGAAGCATCTGTTTCAAGGTTGTAATGGCCTGGCTGGTTGTATTGTACGCAACTGTATAAGCAAGTTTATCTGCTGATACCTGGGCTTCGATTTCGTACAGTTTTGACAAAGCTTCTTTACCAGTTTGTACCATTTTTGCTATTCTGAAACGTTGCTTTTCCGAAAGATCCCACTGCATTTTTGAAGCATTTTCCAATCCTCTGGAGTACAAAACCTGATAATACTGTCCGATCAGATCAGTAATCAGGGAATTCCTGGCAATTTTTTCTGATTCCAAACCAGCTTTAAGCATGAATCTGTTTGCGGCAATTGTATTTATCTCACTTAATCCATTAAACAGGGTTATATAAGAATTAATACCTAATGTGTTTGTTAGGTTTTTATTGAAGGCTATTGCGTTCGACTGGTCAATTGATCTTCCGTTGGCAACCTGAAGCTGCGATTGTCCGTTGAGATTTGGCAGCAGATTCATTGTTGAAGTCAGAAGGTCCACCCGTTTCGATTCTGTAAGCAGTTGTTGTCTTTGAAGGCCAATGTTATTTGCTATAGCATAATTAATGCAATCTTCGAGAGTCCACTTTTTTACCTGGGCATTTATATCCTGGAAACAAAAGATTATAAAAAGTGATAATATTGATAAGATTTTTTTCATGTTTTATTTTATTCGAGATTCCTAATTCTTTAATTTGTATATAACAGGCCAAAGAACGTGCCAAAATTGTAAGTATCACAATATCAGTTAATAAAACATATATAGTTTTCTTGATGTGTCAATTTATTAGACACTATGGTGTGTAAAAATGTGACAAACAGTATGGTCATGCCATTGAATGACCTTGCCAATTGATCTTTTTCTTGTTTTGTGAACAACCAGAATTAAATTCTTGTTAATATTCCATCATTTAATTCTTCATTACCATGAATCTGAATAGAATTTTTGATCGTTTATGGAAAGATTATACAGCCCAGAATCCATCAGCACAAAAGATTTATAATCTGTTTACAGAAAAAGGTGAAAATGTTGTGAATGATCATATTGCATTCAGAACTCTGGATTTACCAGAAATTAACATTGACGTTTTATCAAAACCATTTATTTCAAATGGTTATGAACCAAAGGGAGAATACAGGTTTTTGGAAAAGCATTTATATGCTAAACATTTTGAATTACCGGAGGATGACACCGCACCACGGATTTTTATAAGCCAGCTGATACTCTCGGATTGCTCCCAGTTCGTACAAAATACTTTGAAAGAGTCAGTTAAAGAGAAAGATTTCATGAATATGTCACCTGAGAAAATAATTTTTTCAGGAAGCATTTCCACTCACTTATCGTTTGAAGTTTATAACCGTTTGCGTGAAGAATCTGAATATGCGGCGTGGTTTTATGTATTTGGATTCAGGGCAAATCATTTCACTGTCAGTATTAATTCGTTAAAAAAATATAATAATATATATTCTGTAAATGAGCTTCTTAAGAAAAACGGATTTAATCTGAACAGTTCGGGTGGCGAGGTGAAAGGGACGAAAGCAGATCTTCTTCAGCAATCGAGTACCACTGCTGATACAATAATGATAGATTTCAGTGAAGGATCATTTGAGGTACCAGGCTGTTATTATGAATTTGCCCAGAGATTTCCTGATTCAAACGGTAATTTGTATAATGGCTTCGTTGCAAAATCAGCAGATAAGATTTTTGAAAGCACAAATTTTTACAAAAAACACTAACCTGTATTAAGAATATTATTGTATCAATTCTGACCCGTTCTGAGCTATTTTTTGTAAGTTTGTTTATACCAATATTTACAAAACATGGCATCATTTACCAGACGCAGTTTTCTAAAAACATCTGTGTTAGCAGGAGTTGGAGCGGCATATATTAATCCCATCAGCAAATTTGCCTCACAGCAGAATTCCGGATCGCCAGCTGCAAAAGTAGCGCTTACCACCGGCAACAACAGGGCTGACATGGCATTTCGTGCACTTACGCCATTTTCACGTGAGATCTCTCAGTTGATAGGAGCCCGGCGGGTAGTTTTGAAACCAAATATTGTAAATACTAACGTCCAATTGGCTTCAACACATGCTGATACGCTTGAAGGAATTTTGGAATTTCTTAAATCAATTGGTAAGAGTGAGAATGTTATCATTGCTGAATCAGCTGCAAACGGCCCCACTTTTGATGGCTATAGCAATTTCGGATACTTCAGACTTGCAGATAAATACGGAGTTAAACTGATCGATCTCGATAAGGAACCATTTGACATAATTCATGTGTTCGATGAAAAGGATTTCAGACCTCATCCGGTTAGAGTATCTCATTTAATCCTTGATCCCGGTTCATTTATTGTTTCTGTAGCGAGGATGAAAACCCATGACCGTATTTTTGCAACTCTTTCGTTAAAGAATATTGTAGTAGGCGCGCCGATTAAGGACAGTGGATTTACATTCGGTCCTTCTTCAAAAAAGGGTGCAAAAAGCGATAAATCCTTAATGCATGGCAGTGGATTCCGGGGAATAAATTATAATCTGTATGCAATGTCGGGTCAGTTGCATCCGCATTTGTCTGTTATCGATGGTTTTGAAGGAATGGAAGGTAATGGCCCGAATGATGGCACCCCGGTCGACCACAGGGTTTGTGTTGCCGGGATCGATTGGCTGGCTGCTGATCGGGTCGGTATTGAATTAATGGGTATAGATTTCGATACTGTCGGATATCTCAATTTCTGTGGTCAGACCGGTATCGGAATTTCTGATCTTAATCAGATTCAGATAATTGGCGAATCATTAAATGACCATAGGAAGAAGTATAAACTCAGCGATAATTCTAAAGATCAGCTGATATGGATGAATCCTGTTTCAATAAATTATTCTGATATGCCAAAATCATCATACCGGCTATCATATACTTAAGAAGTTTCTTAAAATCCCATCGCATTTTTTATTACTTCCATTTCTTCTTCTGAAGTCAGCATTTTTAATAATTCAAATGCCACATTTGGAGCTGTCTCAGGACAATAAGAGGTGATGATATTATCATCAACTACAATTGGCTCATTCACAACATTCACTCCAAATTCTTTCAATTTATTTTGCCAATATCCGTCATTTAAATGATATGTGGTCGCTTTCCGATTCTTGAGGACACCACTTTTTCCTAAAGGCAATGCCCCTGAACAAATTGAGGCTATGATTTTACTTTTTGCATTAAATTCTTTAATTAACTTTAAAAACCTTTCGTCATAAGCTTCTTCATAAAAACCAAATTCTCCAAATCCACCAGGTATTGCCAAGGCATCATATTCGTCAGCATTTATTTCGCTAATGGTTTTATCTACTATTATGGTTACATTAAAAGTGCTCATAACTTTATCATTAAAGCCACATGTTTCAACGAACAAATTGTGTCCATAATCATGTCTGGCCCAACCAAGAACATCTATGAAAACACTAAATTCCATTGTTTCAAATCCTTTAGCCAGGAACACTAATACTTTCTTATTTTGCATAGTTTTCAAAATTGTCAATTTGTATAAATTTAATTAGTTTGGCTTTTTTTGTCTAAAAGCCAACCATGGACGGCAAGGAAGAAAAGAGCACAATTAGTTTTTTACTTTGAGTAGTAGTAAAATAAAACAGGTTATCATTACAATAGCATTAAATATACTTAAAACTCCTGCTGATGATGGATGCAAATTCCTGAAATCCAATATTGCCGGGTAAATAAAGAAAATTGTTACTGTAACAATTAATCCAATAAGTTCAGCGAACCTTATTTTACTAATAAAAAGCAGTCCCAAAATAAAATATACAAAGCCAAAAGTTAAATATTTCAGGAAACTGCTATTTGGATACGTAATAAAGCTAAGATACAGATTTGAGGCAAACAAAAGTATGCTAAGACCAATTGGGATAATGCGGACTGATATATTTTTATTACCCATCTGCTATCTTGTTAAGAGTAAGCTAATTTACAATTATTTATTGCAAATCAATCCAGAAATCAGGTTTTTTGGAAGTTCCTGTTAACTCGCAATTTGCACACTCTGGCCTGGTAAAAAGAAAATATAACAGATCGTCTTGTTGTAAATTAGTGTAGACTGGCTCAGTAAAAGTATAATCATTATTTATACACAAATCCGTGTAAAGGTCGTCCCATGTCCAGGGTATGCAGTTAACACAGACCGGAGGAAACCATGTAAGATAACTAAGGCTAAATATTTTGCATGAGAAAGAATAAAAAGGCAGGCCCATAAAATCCAGATCTTTATGAAGAATATATTTTCTTTTCTGTGATAATGCGGACACCTGGAAATACCCTAAAACTCTCTCCGAAGAATTGTTGATATTTTTAATATTACTAGTAACTGTATATGGTAGTCTTGCAAAAATGTCATTACCTGTTTCATTTATCTGTATTAGCTTATTCCAGAATTCATATTCAGCTTTTGAGATTGAATACTGGTTAACCAGTATACTATATTGTATCAATAATTTGTCAGTGAGGCCAGTTGGTATAAAAGTAACGGGCTGTTTTTTAAATCCACCTTTTCCAGTATCCCTCATTGAATTTATCAGCACTGCATCAGACTGGTTGCTCTTCCAACAAAATTCTTTTATATCTTTCACAGGCTTGAAGCTGGGATAATTAGGGAAGTCTGGATTTTTTATGTAATCATATTTCTTAGGATAGGGTACTTTAAATTTCCAGGCCTCTTCATACGACCAACGATAATACTTGTTACCTGTTCCTTCTTTAGAATCAAGATAAATACTTATTCCATCAAGGCTTTGTGTTCCATTATTAAAGAGTTGCTGATCTTTTGCGAAATAGACACTGTCGATCTCCGGTACAGGGTACATCAGACATGGGTCAGATTCATATTCCTTACCGCCATTTGTTGCTATATGAAGGACATAAGTTCTTCCTACTGTTCCCCTGAATTCTATACTGTCTGTTTTATATATTCCACCTCCGTAATTTATCAAATTGCTTGTATTTCCTGCATCGTCAGTTAAATAAACGTAAGCATCCGAAACCGGAGGATGAATGTCACCCAAATTCCCGGATGTCATGTTAAGTTTAACTGTACATGAAGTATTTGCATCTGTAATGAGAGCATCGACAGTCAGAAGAGAATCATATCCTTTAAGTTTTGGTGTATATGGGTCGATACACGAAGCTACAAATACCAAAAACAGAAATGAAAAAATCTTTTTCAAAATATGTCAGCCTTAAAAAAGCGGTAATAATTAACCGTCTTAAAGGTAATTATTATATAATTCGATGATGAACGAGATCTTTTGACAATTCGGTAATTATGATAAACAGGGTAATTAGTATCTTCTCTAAGCAGGCGTTAAAGAGTATCAATATCGGCGGGTAGAAGTGCCCCTATTTAGCCCAATAACTTGCTTTTCCTGTACCAATTAAATTATTGACAGATGCACCATTGATGGTGATCAATACCGGACCTGTATGTCTCCTGTTGATATACTTGATTTTAACAGGTTCCTTCCCGTCAAAATATATTTCCGGATTCCAATAATACGTTGAACCTTTTTGAATGATTGGATCATTATCTACGTCAAACTTAGTGGGGCTGTAAAACTCAATATTTGATCGGAAAATATTTATGGGTAAAAGCATATTGTCAGCTTTATTTTTTGATTTCCTTTCGGCTCCGAGATTTCGTAATGTTGGATTATGAAACATAGTATTAATAAAAATAACACCACCGCTAGCATCCAGGCCATAAATTGTCCTGCCTTGATTTCCCTTTATTATGGAAACGGATGCTATATCACTCATCGGAATAGTTTTTGCTATCTGCCAACCATTCTCATAAATAGGCATTCCATCAAGAACAATAAGAGCAGGAACCGCACCTCCAATAAATGACGTTTTGAAGCGAAAATAGACTGCTTTTTCGTTAATAATAAAGGGATTTGATAAGGTGCGTACTACAGTTTCCAAATAAAACGATCTGTGAAGAAGTTCAGGATTAGAACTTATAACGTTTGCATATTTATACCTTTCTTCATAAATGTTCTGGTAAATTTTTTGGATCCTGGGATAACCCTTAATTGTAACTTCAGGAATCTCTATTGCTGTTTCATCAAAAGGAATTTTATGCTCAATAGGATGAATTGAAAAAATTTCCTTAGGGATTGTTGGCTGTGTAGTAATTAAGTATTTAGGGTTGAAGTACTCTGCGTTAAACGGGATACTTAAAGATGCTTCCATAACCTTTTTTTTGTCTTTTGAAGCTGGGACCAAGGTTACCGTTCTGGTGATTTCTGTGAGGGAATCCAATGGCAAGGAAATTTCGTCACTATTTTTTAAAGAAAGATGTACCGCGGAAGGTCCTTCAAGAGATACCAGGTCTAAGTTCTTAGATGATGGATGACCCATTAAGTTATTTAGGATCTTTATATTTATAAGATCATAATTGGTTGAAAGTTGGGAGTTTATTTGATTCTCTTTAAAATCCCAATTATACTTTCTCCAGCCATAGACCAATAAGAGTAAATCTCTTTCTTCATCTGTCAGGTTTTCTAATCCTTTGATAAGCACTTTTGGTGGTAGATTAAAAGCAAAAGAAGAACCATAGTTAAAGGAATATTCAATTCCGGGAGAAAATATTTCAGCATTATAACCTGAAACGGAGTCAACAACTGCTATAGAAAAGATACCCTCAGCAGTATTACCCTGACCATCAGTTACTAAAACTGAAAGTTCTGTCTCCTTTCCTTGGCTTTGTTGATCATCTCCGGTTTTGATGTTAAACACCAGATGTTTATAAGCATTTATATAATATAATCTTTCTGCAAGAGGTTTGAGGTTCTTGTCCATTATAGTTATTTCAGCTACACCTGAAGGAAGCTGCTCAGTTTCAACGACCATCCCCTGTTTGTTATTCAATATTAAATCTCGTGAAAAGATTTGAGTGGAATTCATTACTCCTAAAACGATTACAGTGTCGTTGGAATAATTATTAGCTTGAATTTCTATAAAAAATGATCTATCGTCTATTGTGTGCACACTCAAACAGACACCCGACGGACTGGGCTCGGGAAGTGGCCATATTTTTTCTTGGTTAGTACCTTTAATAACCTCCACATACATTCCTTTCTCAGGAGTGCAGACAAAAGTCCCAGGGCCATATTTACCAGATTTTAATGTATCGAGAATCCAACCTGAACTATTTTTTAGTAGTCCTGTGAACTGAACAGGTAGTCCCCTGTAATCAGTTGCATTGAATCCAATTTTTTGCTGAATCCCTATGACCGAATTACCTCCTTCTGGTAGAAATCTTATTTCAAAGTATTCTGTATCAATCGAATTATCAGATTCGACTGAATTAAGATCTTTAACTTTAACTAATATCTCTGTCTGAAATGCATCTGAAGGATTAAAATTCTGCATTATGCTTGTAAAAGCAATAAAATGATATTTGCCGAAAACTGCGTTTGATGGAATTGTCATCCAACCTGAGGTTTCATATCTGTCTATTCTAAATCGTGAACTGTCGACTTTTCTATTGTTATTATCAAAGAGTAATGCATAGAAAGAAACACTCTTTGACTCAAATTCATTTGTAAATCTATCTCTTATATATGCATGAAAGTAAATAGTATCGCCAGGGTTGTACATGTTTCTATCCAGATGAACAAATAACTGGTCAGGGCTTTGGGACCTTTGTCGCGATAGAAGGTGATTTTCGATTGGTGATTTGATGATCTCCTCTTCAGATATATCATTAACACTTGAATAAGGTAAATAGTCAAATGGCAGCATGTCAGCAATCCTTTCATTTCCCAATTTCCCGCCCCAGGTCACAGCGTAAGGATTGTCGAAATATCCGTTCTTATATACATGAAGAGTATCATTAAATTGAATCGTGCTCCGATCTTCTGTGGGGTGAAAACCAAGAATTCCTGTCTCTAGTTCAGTATGATTACTGGTATATCTAACAAGTACAGGATCGTGGTAGTATAATGAGGTCAAAGTGCTATTATGTTTAATCAAAAATGTGTTTTCAGGTAGAGGATTTTCCTCCAGGGGCGCATGTGTATCCGGATTTAATTTACAGCCAGATATTTTAAAATTTTCCTTATTGAGAGAATCTGAAAATAGAGCTCTTAAAAAATGTAATCTTGAACCATAGTACGCATTTAATCTATTTTTAGTCCAATTTTTGATGTTTCTTGAATTACCCTTCATTGGTTGAAAATAGAGATTACCTGAAAATCTTAGAAGCTCAGATTTTGAGTCAAAAACAAAGTCAGAAAGATCATAGATTATTGTGTATCCTAATGATCTGTTTTCAATCTGTACAGGTTTTATGGAATGACCTTCTAGAACTTGAGTTTCAGGATCTCTGTACAGATGAATATCGTTTGGATTAAGAATTCTGCATTTCTGGGCGTTAACTGTTTCTCCAAGGAAAAGTTTTTCGAAATTAGTCAGGTTCTTTATCCGTATTTTAGCTTTAGACTTAACAGTAACCTCTTCTAAATTGACCGGGTTAACAGAGAGTCTCAGATTGATTTTTTGGCTTATCCCTTTTATAGAAACAATTATTGATTTAGACTTGAATCCAACGCACGAGGAAATTAGTTCATACACTCCATTTTGAGGAATAGTTAATGAATATAGACCTACTTCATTTGTCAGGGTACCAATAGTTGTTTTTGATAAATAAACAGAAGCAGAAGTGATTGGTTTATTCAAAGAATCCGTTACAAATCCTGTTATAGATGTCTGTGCTCTAAGATTGAAGGATAATAATATTAACAGAATAGAAAGGTAATTATGTTTCATACCTTAAAATTAATCTAAATCCTGTTTTTGACGGCAGTAATGCTTCTGCGTCACTCCCGCGAAGCTAGTCAGCAAGCCGTCAGATTTAGGTTCATCGCTTTCTTAGAATTCTTCCGCTAAATTTGGTCGTTATATTTTTGGTCAAAATCTACCATCCATTCAATCCCGTATTTGTCTCTAAACATACCAAAATAAGAACCCCAGGGGCTGTCTCCAATTGGCGCTTCAATTTGTCCGCCAACCGAAAGTCCATTAAATATTTTGTCTGCTTCCTCTTTGCTTTCAGCACTTATTGAGATTTTACTTCTATTCTCGTGTTCATTTGTACGCCCCATAATTTCCGGAACGTCATTTGCAATTAATATATTTCTTCCAATGGGTAAAGCAATGTACATTATTTTATTTGCTTCATTTTCTGTTATTGGGATTTCCGGATTTGATATGTCTTTGAAACGCATAATTTTTGTGAACTCCCCGCCAAAAACTGATTTGTAAAATGTAAATGCTTCTTCTGCATTTCCGTTGAAGTTAATATGAGGATTGATTTGTGCCACTTTATTAAATTTTAAGCTAGTTCTTTCATCTATCAATTGTTAGAACATATATAAGTTATATTTTGTTCTAATATCGGGTCATGTATATAAGTCCAACTTGTATTGCGCGGATGACACTGCATTGGCATAAGCGGTCCGAGCTCATTGAACACTTCTTAAATCATTAAGGCTCGGACGGTTTGTCAAGGGTTACTTTGGTTTCTGTGTTATGGTCACTCGATCAAAGTAATCACCGGCAGCTAGACCAACTGTTATTATCCTTTTCACTGTTGATGTATTTTCTTGTACCTTAATAAATAGAGTATGTTTGTCACGACGCTGAACATTAAAGCAATCCTGTTTAATTACGTAACTTTCAGTCTCAAAGTTTACTCTGTTAAAATCATAAAACCATTTGTCATCAACTGAAACATCAGATACAGTCCATGTACTTCCTCCTGTTGTTATTAATATTGAATCAGCATGAGATTCAAACTCAGCATTTTTTACAGAGAGTTTTATATTATCGTCCCATATACCTATTGGTTTTGAGCATGATGCTAAAATAGAAACAGACACCAGGAATACAAGATTGAATCTTAAACTGTTCATTGAATCAAATTTATTTGATCAAATATAACTAAAATTCAGGAACGAAGAAGCTCAATTTGTTGCTGTAAAATGCTAATCCGGGGTCAGAATATACATTGTACAAACAACCATAAGTATTTTTATAGATATTTTGATTATTAAAATAACAGAAGGCACCTGATGTTAAATTAATCCATTCTGCATTGTCCGAAATATATGATAAATAAATTTTTAATTTTCATGACCAGTAAAATTTAGAGTGTGGCAGAGGCTTTTGTAAATGTTGATGTATTTTTGCGCATAGACTTTGGGAGTATGTAACAAAATAGTCCTGGCTGAAACCACTTAGGTGGTAGCAAGAATTTTTACAAGGAGGAAACCAATCAAAACGCCTGCACTCATTATTAAGATTTCAACACAAGTGCCAGTAATGATTGAAAGCCTATGGTTCCAATTGCTTGCTTGAATCTTAATTCTTAAAAGATCACCTAACCATAAACTTACTGCAAAAGGAATAAGGAGCAAGAAAAAATAAAAACCATCTGTAGAATTAAAATTAGTTTTCATGTTTTTCAAAAAGATAAAGATACAATTTTAAAAAGCAGAAGTCAAAACAGTCAACATGTTCAACTCAGATCTAAAGCCCTTTGTCATAATTCTCTGCAAATTCTTTAAAATTATTCATCCACTTTTTACTTTGCTTTTTGAACATTCCCGGAAAAAATGTCGCCATAACCTTAGGCATGAGCCCATTGAATTTTAAATAATCAACTTCAGAAATATACGTTGTCTTCTGATCAGAAACCCGTTCAAATCTTGTAGTTTGAGAATTTACCATGTGAACATGTTCATACAAAGCCTTTTTTTCCTGTGGCAGATTATTCGTAAGAATAGTTTCTATGAGTTCAATGACAATTTTTCCCTGATGAATAATAATCTTCGATTTAGCACCAACTGTATTGGGTTCTCCCTCATAATGTTTAATTGATTGAAAACCATCCTGCCAGTTCACAAAATGATTTTCATCTGTCCATAATCTAATGACTTTGTTAATCGGTAACTCAATTTCAATTGTGCACTTGTATTTCATTTTCGTTTATTTTGACTTGTTAATTCAACCTTTACAGTATCCCAATTAACGTTTCCGCCATTTTGTTCGAAAATGCTAAAATCCTTAATTTATTTACAAGGACGACCTAAATTTTCTTTTCGATCAGCCACTGATGCCCAAATGGATCCTTGATGTCTCCCTGTCGGTAGCCATAATCATAATCATGAACGGGGTTTAGGAGAGTTGCTCCGGCTTTAAGAGCGTTATTCATAACTAATTCAACATCTTCTACAAAAAGCCCAATGAGAGTGGTGATTCCATTTGCTTCAGTAGGTGTCAACCGTCCTTTTTGTACTCCCTCCTCATGCAGATGAAAAATTGTTCCATTTATTGATAGTTCAGCCACATGGACAGTCCCATCGTCATTTAACAATTTTATATTTTCTTTTGCCCCGAATGCATTCAAATAAAAAGAAATATCCTTTACTCCGCTTGGAATAAAAAGTTGTGGTGCAAATGTAGGTTTATTGTCTGCTGTTGTCATAACCGTGCTATTTTAATCAGAGTATAACCGGGTAACAAATATCTTTGTTCGAAACTGACATTAAATAGTATTAATACTGAGTGTCTCGTCCTAGAATAGGTTGTCACTTTTGGGTGTGACATAATTGATTTAAAGTTAAATTATTTTCTTCTTTTTTTTTCTAAATCTGATGGGCCATTTTTTGAGTTCGATACTCTTGATGGTATGAGTTTCTCGAGGGGTTAAAAATTTACAGCTTTCATGTGGTCTGAGGTTATTGTAAATCCAGATAGCTTTTTTGATCCCACGGTCAGCGTTTTTTTGATCCGGGAGACGATCTCCAAGATCAAATTCATTTTTAAGAGTGCCATTAACTCTTTCAGCAATAGCATTTTCATAAGGATCGTGCTTTGTAGTCATGCTGCACAGGATTTTATAATGTGAAATGACCTTAATCTCATAGACTTTAAGGGCTGATTACTAGGTAGTCTGGGCTGCGGACCGTGCCAACCTAAGCCACCTCAGTCCTGATATGATGAACTTTGGTTTGAGACAGGTGGCGAAGGCTGAAGCCGATTAACTAAACCGTCCGAGTATGTAGGATTAGTTTTAAAACTGTCATGTGTACGAGAACTCAATCGTCCAGAGTTTACTGAATTACTTTATATTTTCTGTCCAACTCTTTATTGTCTTAATTGGAACAACTAAAGTTGCTGAGCTTTCAATGAAAGAAAGGATAGCTGTTCTTGGTCCTTTTTTCCAATCGTCACTTCCGTAAAAGGCATCTTCCGACATTTGTCTATCTTCTAAGCTTTTAAAGGAACGAATGACAAAATATGTATTCTCGTCGTGTTTCGAAGCTCCATGAGCAACAACATTAATTTTCCATTTTCTCAAAAGAGGCAATGACTGGTTAACATAGACTTCTTGAAATCTCTCCCTTGTTCCAGGTTTCAGATTTAAAATAAAAATTTCAATTGTATCCATTGTCATTTGGATTAAAGTGTCATTAATTGCAATTTGGAAGGCGTTGGAGTCTTGTTGGTTTCTTGTCCAATTGGTTGATATGGCAATGTCCGGGTAAGCAAAAAAGCATGTGTTTGGCAGCAGCTCCGGCTATTGTGTTGGCAAGCTGCCAGACTATTGCTTGCGCATTGGATGTCATGGTATTACGACGAAACCTTTCTTTCATAGACTTTTAGGGCTAATAACGAAGTAGTCCGGGTTGCGGAAGGCAATTAAGCAAACCGTCCGAGTTAGCCTTAGATTTATTTTTTGAATTTGTACTGAGTTGTCCTTTTATCTCCAGTCTTGGATAAGATACCTGCATCTACTGCAAATTTCAGGTCCCTGCTCGCTGTAGCAGAAGAAATATCTTTGAACTGTCTCATGTAGTCTTGTCGGTTAAATGAAGATTGCTGGATTTTTTCTTTAAAAATATCAATCCTGTCTTTGGACGTCAGATTAATATTCTGATTTGATAATAATTCCTCTAGCGATTCATTAATAATTTGTAGTAGGAACTCAATAAACCCGGTTGAGTCTCCCAAATTATCTGATTCACCAAGTATTTTGTAATATTCAGCTTGTCTGTTTTTTATTAATGACTCTATAGGAAGAAACTCAAATACCGGAGAATATTGCCTTAGAATTACAGTTTGCCAAAGTCTTCCAATCCTACCATTACCATCCATAAAGGGATGGATGAATTCGATTTCGTAATGAAATACACAACTTTTAATGAGTGGAAGATCCGGGTCTGTTTTTAAATAGCTAAAGAGATCTTTCACCAAAGATTTTACAATATTACCAGGAGGAGCAACATGTGTTACTGTGGATCCTTTGATAATGCCTACTGATTTGGTCCTGATTTTTCCAGAATTTTCGATCAGCCCTTTCAATAGTATTTCATGAGCATTACAGAATGAGTCTAGACTTGTTGGATTAAAAGATTCTAATTTGTTGAAAGCTTTTATTGCATTTTCTACTTCAAGGATATCTTTTCTTGGGGCAATTATTCTTTTATTATCAATGATTGCTGTTACTTGATCTAAAGAAAGAGAATTCCCTTCAATCTCAAGAGATGACTGAATAGTCTTGATTCTATTTTTCTTTCTTAATTCAGTTGGAGGCTTGTATAAATAAGCTGCATTTACCTCTCCAATTTTTTCTGAAATTGAGGCAATTAATTCAAGGATTCTACTGGTAATCTTATAGGGTGGTTTCATTTGAATGTGTCTTGATACTATCATTTGATACTATCAAAGATAGTAATAAGTTTCCTTTTTAACCCTTCGGGATGTCTGAAAATTTAAGGCTAACGGCCCGGCGGTTTGGTGAGTTGCCGTCTGTGTCGCGGTGGCGTGGTTTTTTGCAAGTCCCGGCAGATGGCTGAAAAGTCCGGGTGCACGATGAAACAGTCCCGCGGCTCATTAGAAGCAGTCTGGGTTGGCGAAGGCAACCGAGGGCCGACCAGAAATCTACTCTGCGAAGCAAGTGTAAACTTTTACGGTACGAGCTCGACGAAGTCAATTCAGCAAACCGTCCGAGTTAGCGGCTGTAATTATTGCAAATCAATCCAGAAATCAGGTTTTTTTGAAGTTCCTGTTAACTCGCAATTTGCACACTCAGGCCTGGTAAAAAGAAGAAATAATATATTATCTTCTGCCACACTGGTGAAGACCGGTTCAGTAAAAGTATAATCATTAGATATACACAAACGCGAGTAGAGATCGTCCCAGGTCCAGGGCGGGCAGTTTAAACAGGATGATGGAAAAAATGAAAGATCAAGCTTCAATAATTTGCATGGGTTCGAATAAGAAGGTAGACCCATAAAATCAAGATCTTTAGGAAGAATGTATTTCCTTTTCTGTGATATTGCGGACACCTGAAAATATCCTAAAACTCTTTCGGAAGAATTGTTGACGTTTTTAATATTACTTGTAACAGTATATGGTAGTCTAGCAAAAATGTCATTACCAGTTTCATTTATCTGGTTAATCTTATTCCAGAATTCGTATTCAGATTTTGAGATAGAATACTGATTAACCTGTATACTGTATTGTATCAATAACTTGTCTGTGATCCCGGTTGGTACGAAAGCAACATTCTGGTTTTTTAATCCACCTTTTCTCGCACCACTCATTGAATTTATCAACACCTCATCAGACCGGTCGCTCTTCCAACAAAATTCTTTTATATATTTGACCGGTATGAAGCTGGGAGAATTAGGGAAGTACGGATTTGATATGTAATCATATTTCTTTGGATAGGGTACTTTAAATTTCCAGGTCTCCTCATATGACCAACGATAATACTGGTTCCCGGTTCCTTCTTTTGAATCAAGATAAATTCTTATTCCATCAAGGCTTTGTGTTCCATTATTAATAAGCTGCTGATCCTTTGCGAAATAAATTCTGTCAATCTCCGGTACCGGGTACATCATACATGGGTCAGACTCATATTCCTTACCGCTATTCGTTTCTATATGAAGGACATAAGCTCTTCCTATGGCGCCCTTGAATTCTATACTGTCTGTTTTATATACTCCACCTCCTGCATTTATCAAAGTGCTGGAATTTCCTGCATCGTCAGTTAAATAAACGTTAGCATCCAAAACCGGAGGAGGAATGTCATTCTGATTCACGGTTGTCATTGTAAGTTTAGCTATACATGAACTATTTGCATCTGTAATCAGAGCATCGACAGTCAAAAGAGCATCATATCCATTAAGTTTTGGGGTATAAGGATCGATACATGATACTGCAAATACTAAAACCAGAAATGCAAAAATCTTTTTCGAATCTGTCAACTTTTACAATTGTTAATAATTTACCGTCTTAAAAGTAATTAATATATAATTCGCTTAATCATTTTAAGTAGCAGTATAAAGCTATTCTTTCATATCATTCAAAGGTAAAGAATGCACTGAGCCGACAACGAATCTTCTTTATTCCAATGATAGCCAGTCTCGACCTAGAATAGGTTGTCACTTTTGGGTGTGACATAATTGATTTAAAGTTAAATTATTTTCTTCTTTCTTTTTCCTAAATCTGATGGGCCATTTTTTGAGTTCGATACTCTCGTTGGTATGAGTTTCTCGAGGGGTTAAAAATTTACAGCTTTCATGTGGTCTGAGGTTATTGTAAATCCAGATAGCTTTTTTGATCTCACGGTCAGCGTTTTTTTGATCTTGGATACGATCTCCAAGATCAAATTCATTTTTAAGAGTGCCATTAACTCTTTCAGCAATAGCATTTTCATAAGGATCGTGCTTTGTTGTCATGCTGTGCCAACATTGTTATTGTCAAGAGTTTCAATATAATCAGGATTACAATACTGGAAGCCCCGATCTGTGTCGCGGTGGCGTGGTTTTTGCAAGTCCTGGCAGATGGCTGAAAAGTCACGGGTCACGATGAAACTGTCCCACGGTACCAAGTCCGGGTAAGGATTTTAAGGATATTGCATTGAAAGCCAATCTGTAAATCTTTCTAACCATGTATCACACGGAAGATTTTGCTTCTTCATTATAAACCCGTGCCCTCCTCTTTCGTATATGTGCAATTCAACAGGTTGATTAGCCTCTAACCATTTGGAATAGATTTCAACACTGTTGGCGGCAAAACCGTATTCGTCATCACGGGCACAAGCAATAAAGATGGGTGTCCTCACAGATGGGACTTTGGAACCGATTATATCATTGGCACAATAAAGAACTGACACAAAATTTGGGCGGCTCTCTTCCAAAGCATTGTAAGCGACTGACATCGCAATAGTTCCTCCGGCAGAAGAGCCCATGAAGCCTATCTTGTCAGAATCAATTTTGTATTCTGCTGCATGTTTGCGGACATACTTCATAGCTGTTAATGCATCCTGAAGTGCAAGTTTTATTACAGGTGCACTCACCGAATCCAGCATTTTAAAATTCTTTGTTTCCATCATTTTGTTATAGTACGGATGAGCAGGGTCTTCGTGCACCAACCGATATTTTAAAACGAAGGCAGTTATTCCTTTTTCGTTTAATTTTTTTGCTACGGCAGTCCCTTCAAGGTCATAAACGAGGTAATGAAAAGCGCCACCCGGTGCAATAATAACAGCAATGCCATTTGGGTTTGAAGGAACAAAAGCCGTTAAAGTCGGATCTGTTATATCTCTTAGATAACCTCCTCCTAAATTTTGCTCTTTCCAAGTCCAGTTTTCAGAACCGGGAGCTTTTCCAGAATAAAGAGGAATAACTTGTTGTGCTTGCAACTGTTCAAGAGCGATTAGAAGGACAAGAACTGTCAAGATAAAACATTTATTTTTCATATATGGTGATTTTGAATGACGCACAACAGCCCAGCGGTTTAATTGAGTTGCCTGACCGCAATCGCGGTGGCGTGGTTTTTGTAAGGCCAGCAGACGGCAGTGAGTTTCGCATCATGACGGGAGATGAAACTGTCGAGGTGCAGTGAAGCTAATAAATGGCACAAAATTTTCTCTCATAGACTTTGAAGGCTGACTCTGAAACAGTCCGGGCTGCATTTACCATTGTGCAAATGGTACGAAATGTTTCTTGTATCGTAACTTTATTAAAGTATTTCTAGCGTTTTATTGAATATGAATTACTTTTATTCCTCTGAGTGTAAAATTCGAGTATCCCGTATAGTCTTTTCTTTGCCCTGTCGGACCAAACTATCTTGCGTTTAGCAATTGCATTACTTCTTTGTCGAGTTGACCATGCTCGATAAACAAACCATTTTCAATCTCTTTCTTAGATGCAATTATATCATCAAGCTGATCAGGAGTTAATTGGATTATACCTGTCTCAGTTTTTGAATCGAGGATTGTTTTTAATCGCTTTAAGAAATGAAACATCATCTATTTAGTAATGCGGTGAATAAGTAATGTCTTTAATTCTATTGCTGTCATATTAAAACTGATATTTCACAAAGATAACAAATCAAAGAAGTTTTAGGTCTAGGAGTGGCTGAAATTTAAAGCTATTGGCCCGGCGGTTTGGTGAGTTGCCGTCTGCGTCGCGGTGGCGTGGTTATTGCAAGTCCCGGCAGATGGCTTGAAGAGTCCGGGTGCACGACGAAATAGTCCCGCGGTACCAAGTCCGGGTAAGGTTAGTGAGTCCGGGCGCACGATGAAATAGTCTAGATGGCGATGCAAAACCATGACACCTCGCGCGTTGGCCCGCAGCCCAATAGACTCTGTCCCGGTAGATGGAACAGTCCGGGTGGCACAGAATTTAATAAACAGGTTAAATTTTTTTCTCTCAAAGACTTTGAGGGTTCATTACGAAGTAGTCCGGGCTGCGGAAGGCAATTCAGCAAACCGTCCGAGTTAGCTGCTGACTTATTTCTTAATCGTCTTGATGAATTCTCCAGCGGTCAGGACAGGTATCTTACTTTCTTTAAAATCTTGCTGATTTCGGGTTATAATTAAATCCTGGTCGTTTTCAATTGCAGTATAATACTGAATACCATCTTCAAAGTCACGAAACTCCGAATTGAGTGCTAAATCAGTTATTTTGTCGTCCAGTGGGAGGACGTTAACAAGTACCTTGAATTTTCTCAGTATGTTTCGGACCTCCATATCAGGATTTTGTTTTGATAAAATATAGTGAGCATCGGCAATGCATAAAGAGGAGATCGAAAGCTTTAACTTTTTCTTGTCAGCCAGGGAAAAGAGTTTCGCAGCTTCAGTATAAAATGGCATCCTATGAGCCAATAAATCTAAAATGATATTAGTGTCAAGAAAGAGATTTTTCATGAGTATTTTCTTATCAAATAATCTGTACGATCCTTTTTATAATCATAATCTTCAGGTAGAGAGATTACTCCACTCAGACTTTTAACTAAAGGAGTGATCTCGATATCATCAGAATCTGGTTTTGTAACAGAGTCAAGATAAGATTCAATCATTTTCGAAAGACTGGTTTTACGATGTTGAGCATATCTCTTTGCCCGGGAGATTACATCGTTGTCAAGTTTTATCGTGAGTTTTGTATCCATTGTTAATTTCTGTTTGTCCGTACAAAGATAAGGTATATGTACGTATTAAACAAGTGCGAAGGCAGAAAGTTGGCAGATAACGGCCCGGCGATTTGGTGAGTTGCCGTCTGTGTCGCGGTGGCGTGGTTTTTGCAAGTCCTGGCAGATGGCTGAAGAGTCCGGGGTCACGATGAAATAGTCCCGCGGTACCAAGTCCGGGTAAGGTTAGTAAGTCCGGGCGCACGATGATATAGTCTAGATGAAATAGCAAAAACCATGACACCATGCGAGTCGGCGCAGCCCTACTGACTCTGTCCCGGAAGTACTAAACAGTCCGGGTAACAGAGTTTTGAAGAGCGGATTTAAACCTTCTCTCATAGACTTTAAGAGGCTGATTACGAAGTAGTCCGGGTTGCGGAAGTCAATTCGGCAAACCGTCCGAGTTAGGTGCTGCCCTCTTGAGATATTTTGGGGTTTAATTAAAGCTGATCCCAAACTTCGTTCACGAAACTTTGCGTTCCATAAGTGTTATTTATTTTGCAAAGAATTAATGATTTTTTTAGCATTATCATTGTTAGGGTTTATTGCTACAGACTTTTGGTAATTCTGGAGTGCTAATTCTTTGTTACCAATTTTCAGATAAGCTTCGCCAAGGCTGTCATATGCGTTCGCAGAAGTGGGATACTCTTTTACAATGAGTCTAAATATACTCAATGCAGTGTTCAGTTTGTTTTGCGATAGAAATTCATAGGCTGCATTTGTAAGGTCATTTTCCTCATCCGTGAAAGAATATTTTTTATTGGTTTTGGCGGAATCATGAAAGATGAGAAGTTGCTCATAGCTGCTTTTTTCTGCAATTCGGCGGATAGCAAATCCTATTGATCGCTTCTGGACACTGAACGCGCTGTCAAGAAGCATTCTTTTTAAAATGCGATTAGTCAATTCTTCACATATTCCAGTTGTGTTCCTGTTTGCCATAACAGCGACGCCAATTCGTTTAACCGGAGAATAACGAATATTAGCTAAATCCGGACCTCCGCTGTGTCCAACCGTGAGATAAGGTCCAAATGTTTTAAGCTCGCTGGCTATACTATAAAATTGTCCCTTAGCCAAAGGATACATGTATACTTTATTAAATACCTGTTTACTAATCAGTTCTGGAGATAACACTTTATGCTGATTAATGGCAACAAACAGGTTCGCCATATCTGACGCACTGGTATTGTATCCGGCACCGGTATTCAGCACAAGGGGGAAGAAGAAAGGTAAATTAACAAACTTACCTTCACTATTGTAAACATAATTCTTTGGGATAAGATCCGGGGGATAGATTGTTGCATCATTATGACCAGTGTTCATCATACCTGCAGGCTGTAGAACAGTTTCCATTAATATTTCCTGCCAACTTTTTCCTGTTCTAGCACAGATGATCATTGCAACGATCATATAGCCTGTTTGGCGGTAGGCCCATCTTTCTCCAGGTTTGTAATCGAGTGGGAGCTTATTAATCATTTCAAGTAAGTCGTGTTCACTAATCTTACGTTGCTGATCCTCTGTCATCTTATCGAAAGGTGTTTTTTCAGTTCCTGGGATACCTGATGTAAGGTTCATTAGACGCCATAACGGTATATCCTTCCATTCTTCAGAGATATCACTGATATATTTCTTTAACGGATCATTCAGGTCGATAATGCCTTTTTGAGCCTCAACCAATACCCCTAAGCAAGTAAAGAATTTCGTTGCAGATGCCAGTCGACCAACCGTATGTGCATCGAAGTTGATATTTTTATCAATATTTGAGACTCCGTATCCTTTGGCAAGGATAATCTGATTGCCCGATACTACGGCCACAGACAAACCAGGAACGTTGTAGGCTTCCTTCAAGAGCATTATCTCCTGTTCGATTTCGTCAGTGAGTTGTTTGATACTCTGGCCTTGGGCTAAGCCGGGATTGTTAAAGATCAGCAATGCAATTGATAAGCATATAACCATAAATATTGTTTTTTTCATCTTTAATTAATTCGTATTAATATTTGTAAAAAATATTTAGTCAATTCCCTTTTCTATTACTGTCTAAACTGATTACTTTCATTTACGATTTAAGTTACACTATAACTTCGATTTTTTTTATTCTAAACAAATTATCAATGCTGCAATATTGTGTCGTTTTGTATAGTTGGTTACAAAAAAAGCGCTGTGTTTATCCGCTTTTTAATCTTGGTCCGGGTGGAACCTAACGGCTCTGCGGTTGAATTGTTGGCGTCTGTGGTCGCGGTGGCGTGGTTTTTGCAAGTCCTGGCAGATGATGAAGAGTCCGGGTGCACGATGAAGTAGTCTAGATGGTACCAAGTCCGGGTAAGGTTAGAGAGTCCGGGCGCACGATGAAATAGTCTAGATGGATTAGCAAAAACCATGACACCATGCGCGTCGGCCCGCCAACCCTACTGACTCTGTCCCGGAAGCACGGAAACAGTCCGGGTGGCAGAAGACTTAAAAAGCGGGTTTGAAGTTTAATCTCATAGACTTTGGAGGTCGGCGATGAAGCAGTCTGGGTTGGCGAAGGCAATTCAGCAAACCGTCCGAGTTAGTGGTAGCTATTTTAAAATCAATTGCTTATGAGTCTTGGTTTTGTGAGAAGTCTTTTTGGTTTTTTTGGATTTGCTTTTTCTAATATAATCGCTAATTGTCTTCTCTTCTTCTTTAGTCAAAGAAGTCTGTCCCCCAATAAAATCAACATCTAGTTCTATCTTCTTTGTTTTCATAATCTAAATATTTGAAAAATACCTATTAATCAATTTAAGCGCTGCTGTTGAATCAATGATCATTAATCGGCCACCAACATGTGTTGCACCAAGGCTTGTAACATAATGATCGATTAATTGTGATTTGGAGATAAAAGCAACATTACCTTCGTGACCTCTTTGGAAGGATAATTTACAAGCAAAAGCAACAAGATTTCCAGGAATACCGGAATAAAGCTTTGTTTTGCCTTTGTTAAATGGCGCACTTTCGACAAGATGTAAAAACACATGGTCTGATCTTACCTCAAGACTTATTAATCCTTGAACTATTGACAGATTGTTAACAATGGTCAATTTGTAAACATCTCTTTCAGGATGTTTGAGTTCAATCTTCCAATCGAACTGCCAACCATCCTTTACAGTAATTTTTTTAAGATCCGCCTTAGTTATTCGAGAAATATCAGTTGAAAAGCTATCTCCTGAGATTACGTTTTTGATTGAATTCGTTAACTCATCAATCTCAATGTCAAGTCCTGTTTTGTCTCTCTTTTTCACCATACGAAGATACGAAATTTAGTTGGAATTTCGATGAGTTGCTTTGATACTTTGGGTGTTATAAAAATTGTCTGAGATAACGAGTTCGTCTTAGTTTGGGGTCCGGCGGAGGTGCCACTAGTTACCACTAACGGCCCGGCGGTTTGGTGAGTTGCCGTCTGTGTCGCGGTGGCGTGGTTTTTGCAAGTCCTGGCAGATGGCTGAAAAGTCTGGGGTCACGGTGAAACTGTCCCACGGTACCAAGTCCGGGTAAGGATTGTGAGTCCGGGCGAGCGATGAAATAGTCTAGATGGCGTTGCAAAAACCATGACACCACATGCGTCGGCCCGCCACCCAATAGACTCTGTCCCGGAAGTACAAAACAGTCCGGGTGGCAGAAGATTTGAAGAGCGGGTGTAAACTTTCTCTCATAGACTTTTAGGGTCGATTACGAAGTAGTCCGGGTTGCGGAAGGCAATTCAGCAAACCGTCCGAGTTATGTGACGGTTTTTATTTAATTTTAGTCTCGAAATAAAACTGTCGAGCCATGGATAAATATGTGTCAAATCCGGAAGAAAACGAATTATTGCCAAATCTTTTAAATCTTAATAATAGAGAAGAAATTGACAAATCTGAATTTGAAGGATTTCTATTAGCAGAACTAACTCTTTCGGATGAACTAACTAATAGGACAAAATTTAATGTTAAGTATATAAAAAGAATTCATAAACTGTCATTAGGTCATTTGTATTCCTTTGCTGGAAAATTTAGGACTGTTAATATGTCCAAGGGTGGCTTTTTGTTTCCTGCAGCTAAGTTTATTTCTCAGAATATGGACAATTTCGAAAAAGAAATTCTTTTAAAACTCCCATCGAAGTACGAATCAAATAATGCTTTAATTAAAGATATTGCAAAAGTACATGGAGAATTTTTGTTTATACATCCTTTTAGAGAAGGAAACGGTCGAACAGCAAGAGTTTTAGCTAATTTGATGGCAAGAAAACAAGGAAATAAAGGATTAAATTTTGATAAAATAACTGAAAATGTTTTTCCAAAATATGTAATTGCAGTCCAAAGTGTTGCTGATAGACATTACGAGCCTATGGAAAAGATAATTGAACTTATTTTTTAAGTTTTTTCTTGACTCTATTATAGATTTCCTGAGCTGCAGTTTCAGAGATATTGATTTTTTCTATTTTGAAAGATGCAATTAAAGACCTCAATATGCTTTCTCTCATCTCATCAGTACTGGAAGTCATGATATTTTTCGGTGCTTGTTTCATATTACAAATATATGAAAAATTAGTGTAAAACTGTCATCGGATTGAGTTGCAACTGGCACATAACGGCCCGGCGGTTTGGTGAGTTGCCGTCTGTGTCGCGGTGGCGTGGTTTTTGCAAGTCCTGGCAGATGGCGGAAGAGTCCGGGTGCACGATGAAGCAGTCTAGATGGTACCAAGTCCGGGTAAGGATTGTGAGTCCGGGTGCACGATGAAATAGTCTAGATGGAATAGCAAAAACCATGACACCATGAGCGTCGGCCCGCAACCCTACTGACTCTGTCCCGGGAGACGAAACAGTCAAGGAGCAACAGGGTTTAATAAATGGATACAAGTTCAATCATTTAGACTTTGGAGGCTCATTACAAGACAGTCTGGGTTGCGGAAGCCAATTAACTAAACCGTCCGAGTTAGCTTTAGCAATTATTTTAATCGTCGTAGAGAAGTTTGTCTCAGTCGTTTATAGGAACTATGAACTGTCAAGATGTGCACAGTCTTGGGATCTGAAATTTTGTAAATGATTCTGTAATTTCCTAAAATAATCTCCCTGATTTTGTCTTGTTTTCTCATTTCAGGAACCATTCGACCAATTCTGGGATTTGTCTCCAGATATGAGGTAACATTGATCAGTCTCTCGACAGTAAGAGAAGCATATTTTATTGAATCCAGCGAAATATATTCGGCTATGGACTTTAAATCAGTAAGCGATCTCTTAGTCCAGATTACTTTAACCATGTTTTGAGCTCTTTCTTAACTTGATCTGTTGTAAAGACTCTCCCTTCTTCAATATCCTTAAGTCCTTCCTCAATCCGATTAAGAATCACAAGTTCCTCAACTATCTGGTCAACAGTGAAGTTTTCAGGTAGCCTGTCAATGGTCTTTCTAACTTTATCTTTTGTTAACATAATCATCTAATTATAATGCAAAGATACTAGAAAAGTCAACGAATCTGTCTCGTTGGGACGAGATTTGTTAAAGCTAACGGTTCGCGGGTAGGGGCAGAAAGCGGTGGTGGCGCAGTCCCGCCGAGTAGTTGTCCTGGTGCTTTAGCCGAAAAGTAGTCCCGGCGGGCTAGCCACCATGGCG
The DNA here is from genome assembly GCA_963734885.1 of uncultured Bacteroidales bacterium. Lineage (GTDB taxonomy): Bacteria > Bacteroidota > Bacteroidia > Bacteroidales > VadinHA17 > LD21. Next base: position 615,016 of record CAVTIJ010000001.1, read on the forward strand.
CGGTATTTGCAGTCCGGGTGCAAACTTTGAAAGGCTGATGAATTGTCGCCTTTATTCCTGTCCCGGTAGATGGCTGAGAAGCAAATTGCAAATACCGTGACAAGCTTTTTGACCTTACCCGCGAGTTGGCTGCAGTAATATTCTAAATGGGAGTGAACTGTCATGTTATAAAGAAGCCAGGTTTGCCAGAAGCGGTGGCAAAGCTTGAAGATGATGCTCATCGGCCGGTTTTGTAAATTTAAAAAAACAAAACCGCTGAATTATCATATGCAAGCGTGCGTCGGGGCAAACCGGTATAATGGAGTTCTTCAACAGTCCTTGTATAAATAAGACAGAGCTCATATTTGTCTGGAAGTAGCTTGCGACGGGTAGGCCTGTTTGCGGCCAGCGGAGAGAGACAAAGCTATGATTCATTACAAAATAGTCAAGAATTAAGAAGTAGTCCTGTTTGAGCCGCAAACACATTTTGGGCAAGCGGGGAGAAGGCGGTGAAAACATTATTGCAGCCTAACGGGAGTTTGTCTAATAACCTAATAAAGATTTTCTGAATCAGAGTTCATTTAATATGAGTTAACTTCTTTCGGTTAACTCTGGCAACAGTATTGTCTTAAACTGCCTCTAATGGGTTCAAAAATCGTTAAAAACAACGATAAAAGTATCAGCAGATACTCTTTCAGCTGATCTTTGGTCAAAATATTACCAATTCGCCGGAGGTTATATGCGATAAACATAAGCCCCACATCAGAGCTTGCCCTTTCAATTCCCTTCTTTGTGAGAATGTAACTGAATCCCCATTGTCGTTTTAGAGTACCATAATGGTGTTCAACAATTGCCTGACGACGTTTATAGAGATGTTCCTTCTCTTCATAGTTTCTACGATTAACCTCATAGTATTCGGCAAATTCGCTTCTGTGAATCAATCTGGCAGTCTTGGACCTTGTACACTGTGTTCTTGACTGGCATGTCTTGCATGATCGTGTTTTATATTGTTTAAACAATATGACATTACCACTGCTGGTGAGTTCTTTATACCATCTGCCATTAGTTATAAGGACCTCATTCTCAGGACAGGTGTAGGTATCGGCAGTTTCATCATACCTGAAGTGTTCATAATTGTATTCATGGTTTGGAGCCTGACTTGTGGATGGGACTCCTGGAATTGCAACGATGGTTTCAATTCCTAGTTCTTGTACTGTTTTAAGCTCTGAGCCAGTATGGAATCCTTTATCGTAAAGGACCGTGAATTCATTCGTTCCCAGAATACTTATTGCCCTTTCAACCATATCTCCCATCGCCTTGCTGTCGTTTTGATTAGTTACTTTGTAATCGATGGGAATGCAATTTTTAGAATCAACAGTAGATTGTACATTATATGCTACCTCGGTTATATTATTACGGAGCATTATCTGACGGCTTTCCGGATCTGAGATCGAGATCTGTGGTTCTCCGGATTCTTTAAGTTGTTTTTCCAGATCTTTATAATTCTCTTTTCTTCGCTGTTGCTTTTCAATTTCATCAAGTATTATCTGCTGATTATTGCCATCGCTTTCAGCCAGTGCCCTGGTATACTCTTCAAGCTTGTTATCAATGTATGCGATATGTCGGTCTATCTTAGCCTGGTTGAAATTGTTCTTCTTGCTGTTTTGAGCTCGAAGCTTAGTGCTGTCTCCGGCAATCAGCAACCCTCCAATCAGATCAAAATGTTTTGCAATTTGAACAGTAGCCCGGAACACTTTCTTGATGGCTTTAGGATTGTTCTTGCGGAAATTGGCAATTGTGTTATGATCTGGCTTGAGGCAATTTAAAAGCCACATTACTTCAATGTTTCTTTTACATTCTTTTTCCAGATCCCGTGTCGAACGCACCTTATTCATATACCCATAAATGAAGAGTTTCAATAAGTCAGAAGGATGAAATGCCGGGCGTCCGTTTTCGGGAAAGTCAACTCTGAATCCGTAATTTTTAAGAGGAAGACTATTCACAAAAAGGTCAATTATCCTGACATCATTTTCCGGGTCAATGGATTGGTCGAGTGAAACAGGAAAAAGTTGAGTCTGGTTTCTGTTATGTCCTTGTATGAATTTCATATAGTTAAGATACAAAACACATAGCTCTTTGAAGAATCACCAGCCTTATACTTATCAACAAATACAGTAGGTTTTTAGACAGTCTGACGGCCCGGCGGTTTGGTGAGTTGCCGTCTGTGTCGCGGTGGCGTGGTTTTTGCAAGTCCTGGCAGACGGCTGGAGAGTCCGGGTGCACGATGAAATAGTCCCGTGGTACCAAGTCCGGGTAAGGATTGTGAGTCCGGGTGCACGATGAAAGAGTCTAGATGGCGTTGCAAAAACCATGACATCACGCGCGTCGGCCGCCAACCCTACTGACTCTGTCCCGGAAGCACTGAAGCAGTCCGGGTGGCAAAAGGACTTGAAGAGCGGATTTAAAGTTTTCTCTCATAGACTTTGAGGGGCTCATTACAAAACAGTCTGGGTTGGCGAAGGCAATTCAGCAAACCGTCCGAGTTATAAACCGTTAAGTTTTTTTTCTATTACGTCCTCAATCCATTTAGAGGAAAATTCGTCATCTAAAACTATTCCCTTTTCATCTAAGAGCATAAGGCAAGGAGTAAATTTGACTCCATATATCAGAAATGCCTTATTATACCAACCTTTTAGATCAGAGATATTTATCCATGGGATACTATCTCTTTTTATCGCTCCGATCCAGTCATTGTATGTATAATCGCCTGAAATTCCAATTATGTTAAGGCCTTTGTCATGGTACTTGTTATACAAATTCTTTAACCGTTGGTGCTCCCATATACATGGTCCACATCCGGAAGACCAAAAGTCAAGTATTGTAAATTTCCCCAGATGATCAGAAATTTTTATGGATTTTCCTTCAGGTGTGACTTGGACAATGTCAATGAATTTGTCTCCAACCCTTGGTATTTCTGGCAAGGAAATATAGTTCTCAAGTAGTTTACCTTCATTCGTGGTCTTGAATTCTTTTGGAAGATCAATAGATAATTTTTTAATATCACTTTTTTTAAGGACGGACTTATATTTTATCATTTCTTTGACCAGGAAGTAAAAAGCCACTCCACTTTCTATGTGAGAGGAGTAAAAATTTAAAAGATCAGTTTTGTATTGATCTGATGCCTGTTCAGTTAGTATATGGATACTATCAAGTGTTGCTTGATTAATAGTAATGCTCTTAGCAACATTAAGTCTGTTTGATTTGTTTTTAAAGTCGTTCTCTATTGTAGAATACTTGCAATAAATTTCATTCGATTTGGATCCTTCAATCTTTGCATTAACTAAGTAATCAAAATTCCCAAATATTTTGATTTCAGAGTTCTCAAGCCATAACAATAATCTGTCTTTATCATATTTGGGATTTTCTTGCCAGATGCCAAAAAATCTTGGTTTTGTAAGCACAAGACTTGTTTTGAATTTTCCATCTTGTACAGTGATTTTTTGATACACTTTTCCGCTATCAATGTCAATCAGATTAAGGACAGTTCCATCTTTGATATTTTCCAATCTTCCTGTCAGGGTGCCATTACCTATCTTGTTCTGATTACAATTGGATAGCGAAATCAAAAGTCCAAATAAGATTGCTGTTCTTTTCATATGGCTGGCGATTAATGGTTTATAACGGCCCGGCGGTTTGGTGAGTTGACGTCTGTGTCGCGGTGGCGTGGTTTTTGCAAGTCCCGGCAGACGGCTGAAGAGTCCGGGGTCACGATGAAATAGTCCCGAAGTACCAAGTCCGGGTAAGGATTGTGAGTCCGGGTGCACGATGAAATAGTCTAGATGGCGTTGCAAAAACCATGACACCATGAGCGTTGGCCGCCAACCCATAATAAGTCCCGGTAAATGGCAGGAGGGAAGGCGCTGTAATTTGGTAATAGGGTAGGAGCATTGTCATTTTGATGATCTGATCAAAAGAAAAAAGAGCGTTCGGGCCCATAAATCTCCAACAGACTTCGTAGAGTGGCCTTCAGGTCCCCGTACGGAGTCTGTCGGGTTGGCGAAGGCAATTCAGCAAACCGTCCGAGTTGGGTGTAGCTATTTATTAATCAGCTTGTCGATCTCAATTTTTAGATTTGGCAGATAATTAATAATAATTCCCCAAATGTTTTCATCAGATATAGAGTCGTATCCGTGAATTATTTGATTTCTTAATCCTACAATTCTCCTTGCATCTGATATTTGGAGATCTGGGTCTTCTTTTAATAACCTGTTTATTGCTTCTCCAATAATCTCAAGATTCCTTTCAATAGCACGTTTTAACAAAGAGTTACGCTTATAATTATCAAAAGTCTTGGTTTCAGAAATAAAATAGGATTCAATTTCTTCTATCGCTAGTTTGATGTCATATAGAAGTTTAAGCTGTTTCTCGGTCATAGACAATTCTTTTTTCTCTATCTAAAACTTTTCTGAATATTGGATTGCGGATTGCTTGGTTTTCAAGAAGATCTATTTCTCTCCCAAATAACTTTTCGAATTTTTCTTTAAGATCGAAGTAATTGTCGGCATACTCAAGAAGATCGATATTCTCAAATTGGACAAGAAAATCGATATCTGAACTATCGTTAAATCTAGAAGTCAGGATGGACCCAAAGATATATAGTTCTTTGACTTTATGTTGTTTACAAAGATCAATTAAGGAGTCAATATTTCTTTCGATAAGATTCATCCGTCAAAGATAGTAATTCTTTGTTATTCATGCTATTGCTCGCGCCGGGAGTTACACCCAACGGCTCGGCGGTTTAATTTAGTTGCCGTCTGTGTCGCGGTGGAATGGTTTTTGCCAGTCCGGGTAAGGTTTGTGAGCTTACGGGTCACGATGAAATTGTTAAGCAACGCAAAAACCATTACACCAGCGCGTCGGCTGGCAGCCCAGTAGACTCTGTCCCGGAAAAACGTAAGTAGTCCTGGTAGCAGAAACTCGAAAAGCGGTTCTGAGTTTTCTCTTTTAGACTTTGGGGGCTCATTACAAAGTAGTCCGGGCTGCCGAAGGCAATTAATTAAACCGTCCGTGTTAGAAAAAGTGCGCAGTCCCTATGCATTGGGGATGAAACCAAAAGTCCCGGTAAACGGCTGTGAGTAGTCAAGGTTTAATGAAACTTTATAAATGGGGCAACTTAATAATGAAACGGAAGCTGTCCTGCTATAAAAAACTAGATAGAAAGCTGTTAGCAAAAGTGCGCCCTTGCAAATGGCTGGTTGTCAGTGAAGAAATTTCTAATCAAAGATCATTTGCAAGGCATCAGGGCAGGCATAAAAAATTGGCCAGGTAGAGTGTCGCGGTATAAGTTTTATGAAGTTAAATAATTTGTCTTGTTTACGATTTTTATAAAATGTAGTAGAGCGAGCGCCAATTTTTTATATGAGCGTTGGCAGAATTATTCGGCTGGGCAATTGCGCGATCGCGGTATAAACTGGTAAACGGCAGTGAGTAGTCATGTTAGAAGATGTTTATTACTTGCAAGTAGCGGGTAGCCGAATATTCTATGACCCGAAGCGCATTTTTGCTAACGGGAGTTTGTCTAATAACCTAATAAAGATTTTCTGAATCAGAGTTCATTTAATATGAGTTAACTTCTTTCGGTTAACTCTGGCAACAGTATTGTCTTAAACTGCCTCTAATGGGTTCAAAAATCGTTAAAAACAACGATAAAAGTATCAGCAGATACTCTTTCAGCTGATCTTTGGTCAAAATATTACCAATTCGCCGGAGGTTATATGCGATAAACATAAGCCCCACATCAGAGCTTGCCCTTTCAATTCCCTTCTTTGTGAGAATGTAACTGAATCCCCATTGTCGTTTTAGAGTACCATAATGGTGTTCAACAATTGCCTGACGACGTTTATAGAGATGTTCCTTCTCTTCATAGTTTCTACGATTAACCTCATAGTATTCGGCAAATTCGCTTCTGTGAATCAATCTGGCAGTCTTGGACCTTGTACACTGTGTTCTTGACTGGCATGTCTTGCATGATCGTGTTTTATATTGTTTAAACAATATGACATTACCACTGCTGGTGAGTTCTTTATACCATCTGCCATTAGTTATAAGGACCTCATTCTCAGGACAGGTGTAGGTATCGGCAGTTTCATCATACCTGAAGTGTTCATAATTGTATTCATGGTTTGGAGCCTGACTTGTGGATGGGACTCCTGGAATTGCAACGATGGTTTCAATTCCTAGTTCTTGTACTGTTTTAAGCTCTGAGCCAGTATGGAATCCTTTATCGTAAAGGACCGTGAATTCATTCGTTCCCAGAATACTTATTGCCCTTTCAACCATATCTCCCATCGCCTTGCTGTCGTTTTGATTAGTTACTTTGTAATCGATGGGAATGCAATTTTTAGAATCAACAGTAGATTGTACATTATATGCTACCTCGGTTATATTATTACGGAGCATTATCTGACGGCTTTCCGGATCTGAGATCGAGATCTGTGGTTCTCCGGATTCTTTAAGTTGTTTTTCCAGATCTTTATAATTCTCTTTTCTTCGCTGTTGCTTTTCAATTTCATCAAGTATTATCTGCTGATTATTGCCATCGCTTTCAGCCAGTGCCCTGGTATACTCTTCAAGCTTGTTATCAATGTATGCGATATGTCGGTCTATCTTAGCCTGGTTGAAATTGTTCTTCTTGCTGTTTTGAGCTCGAAGCTTAGTGCTGTCTCCGGCAATCAGCAACCCTCCAATCAGATCAAAATGTTTTGCAATTTGAACAGTAGCCCGGAACACTTTCTTGATGGCTTTAGGATTGTTCTTGCGGAAATTGGCAATTGTGTTATGATCTGGCTTGAGGCAATTTAAAAGCCACATTACTTCAATGTTTCTTTTACATTCTTTTTCCAGATCCCGTGTCGAACGCACCTTATTCATATACCCATAAATGAAGAGTTTCAATAAGTCAGAAGGATGAAATGCCGGGCGTCCGTTTTCGGGAAAGTCAACTCTGAATCCGTAATTTTTAAGAGGAAGACTATTCACAAAAAGGTCAATTATCCTGACATCATTTTCCGGGTCAATGGATTGGTCGAGTGAAACAGGAAAAAGTTGAGTCTGGTTTCTGTTATGTCCTTGTATGAATTTCATATAGTTAAGATACAAAACACATAGCTCTTTGAAGAATCACCAGCCTTATACTTATCAACAAATACAGTAGGTTTTTAGACAGTCTGACGGCCCGGCGGTTTGGTTAGTTGGCGTCTGTGTCGCGGTGGCGTGGTTTTTGCAAGTCCTGGCAGATGGCTGAAGAGTCCGGGTGCACGATGAAGTAGTCTAGACGGTACCAAGTCCGGGTAAGGATTGTGAGTCCGGGTGCACGATGAAATAGTCTAGATGGAATAGCAAAAACCATGACACCATGCGCGTCGGCCCGCAGCCCAATAGACTCTGTCCCGGAAGATGAAACAGTCCGGGTGGCAGAGGATTTAAAAAGCGGATTTGAGTTTTCTCTCATAGACTTTAAGGGCTGATAACGAGGTAGTCTGGGCTGCGGAAGCCAATTAACTAAACCGTCCGAGTTATAGTTAGTAGCAAATCTTTATGCTTAAAACTGAAACCAATAGTTACGAGAAAAGGTAGTCAATGCTGTCATAGCTATTAATAAATCGTCGAGTTAGAGGAACGATCATTATTAGATGGGAAAAACTGTTCAGGTTTAAAATGGAACGATAATTCCGTTATAAAGAACTGCACCTTTTGCAATGTCTAGGTGGAAATGAATTCTTCAGTCAAGAGATCATTTGCAAGGTCAGGGTTGGCATAAATCTGGCGGATTTGAGTGTCGCGGTACAATTTTTTCAATTAGTGGTATTAATTTCGGTTAAGGAACGATATTAAGTCATTGGAATAAAGTATTGACGAGCCAAATTATTATTGTGCATTCAATATTCGGCTGGGTAATTGCATAACGGTATTAGACTAAAATGCAATTATCTATAAGGCTACTAATGAATTTTAATTAGTTGCGTATGTGTAGCGGAATGTATTCATATAGCTGCGTATTTTTTGTAACGGCCTGGCAGATGGTGATTAGTAGTCCGTGTGCAACGTGAGTGCCGTAGATTTGTACCAAGTCCGGGTAAGGATTGTGAGTTACGGGTGCACGATGAAATAGTCTAGATGGCATGCAAAAACCATGACACCAGCGCGTCGGCCGCGCAGCCCTACTGACTCTGTCCCGGAAGCACTGAAACAGTCCGGGTGGCAGAAGACTTGAAGAGTGGATTTAAACTTTCTCTTATAGACTTTAAGGGCTGATTACGAGGTAGTCTGGGCTGCCGAAGCCAATTAATTAAACCGTCCGAGTTATAATTGCAAATCTTTAGCTTTAGACAGAAACCAAAAGTTCCGATAAAAGGTAGTAAGCTGTCATGTTTTACAAATCTGTCGAGATAAAGGTGCTCATAAATGGCTGAAAAACTGTCGAGGTTTAAAATAGAATTTGACAAGGCTGTTATAAAAAGTGCGCCCCTTGCAAATGGCTGGTCGTCAGTAGAATTCTTCTAATCAAAGATCATTTGCAAGGTCAGGGTCGGCATAAAAAATTGGCCAGACCCGAGTGTCGCGGTACAAGTTTTTGAAATGAGTAGTATGTCTCTGATAGTAGTAAACATTGGAATAAAGCGTTGAGCGAGTGCCAATTTTTTATATGTGCGTTGGCAGAATCATTCGGCTGGGTAATTGCGTGTCGCGGTATAAACTGGTAAACGGCAAATATCTGTCTGGATATAAGAAAATTTTATTACTTGCAGTAGCGGGTAGCCGAATGTATTCATATCCACTGCGTATTTTTTATAACGGCTCGGCGGTTGAATTAGTTGGCGTCCGTGGTCGCGGTGGCGTGATTTTTGCACGTCCGGGGATAAGTGTGAATTAAGGTTAACGATGAAACTGTCTTGGAGCAAAAACCATGACACCACGCGCGTCGGCCGCCAGCCCCACTGACTCTGTCCCGGTAGCTCTGAAGCAGTCCGGGTGGCAGAAGGTTGAAAAGCGGGTATTAAGTTTTCATCTCAAAGACTTTGGAGGCTCATTACTAAGCAGTCTGGGCTGGCGAAGCCAATTAATTTAACCGTCCGAGTTGGCTGCAGTAATATTCTAAATGGTTGTAAACTGTCATGTTATTGCAGAAGCCAGGTTTGCCAGCGCGTAGGCAAAGCTTGAAGATGATGCTCATCGGCCGGTTTTGTAAATTTCAAAATACAAAACCGCTGAATTATCATATGCAAGCGTGCGTCGGGGCAAACCGGTCTAATGTAGTTCTTCAACAGTCCTTGTATAAATAAGACAAAGCTCATATTTGCTTGAAAGTAGCTTGCGACGGGTAGGCCTGTTTGCGGCCAGTGGAGAGTAACAGAACTATGATTCATTACAAAATAGTCAAGAATTAAGAAGTAGTCCGGTTTGAGCCGCAAACACATCCTGGGCAAGCGGGGAGAAAGTCAATGAAAACATTATTGCAGCCTAACGGTTCGCGGGTAGGGGCAGAAAGCGGTGGTGGCGCAGTCCCGCCGAGCAGTTGTCCCGGTGCTTTAGCCGAAAAGTAGTCCCGGCGGGCTAGCCACCATGGCGCGGTATTTGCAGTCCGGGTGCAAACTTGGTAAGTTTGATGAATTGTCGCCTTTATTCCTGTCCCGGTAGATGGCTGAGAAGCAAATTGCAAATACCGTGACAAGCTTTTTGCCCTTAACCGCGAGTTGGCTGCAGTAATATTCTAGATGGTTGTCAGCTGTCATGTTTTGCAGAAGCCAGGTTTGCCAGCGCGTAGGCAAAGCTTGAAGATGATGCTCATCGGCCGGTTTTGTAAATTTCAAAAGACAAAACCGCTGAATTATCATATGCAAGCGTGCGTCGGGGCAAACCGGTCTAATGGAGTTCTTCAACAGTCCTTGTATAAATAAGACAAAGCTCATATTTGCTTGAAAATAAGCTTGCGAAGGGTAGGCCTGTTTGCGGCCTGTGGAGAGTAACAATGCTATGATTCATTACAAAATAGTCAAGAATTAAGAAGTAGTCCGGTTTGAGCCGCAAACACATCCTGGGCAAGCGGGGAGAAGTCAATAAAAACATTATTGCAGCCTAACGGTTCGCGGGTAGGGGCAAAAAGCGGTGGTGGCGAAGTCCCGCCGAGTAGTTGTCCTGGTGCTTTAGCCGAAAAGTAGTCCCGGCGGGCTAGCCACCATGGCGCGGTATTTGCAGTCCGGGTGCAAACTTTGAAAGGTTGATGAATTGTCGCCTTTATTCCTGTCCCGGTAGATGGCTGAGAAGCAAATTGCAAATACCGTGACAAGCTTTTTGCCCTTAACCGCGAGTTGGCTGCAGTAATATTCTAGATGGTTGTCAGCTGTCATGTTTTGCAGAAGCCAGGTTTGCCAGCGCGTAGGCAAAGCTTGAAGATGATGCTCATCGGCCGGTTTTGTAAATTTCAAAATACAAAACCGCTGAATTATCATATGCAAGCGTGCGTCGGGGCAAACCGGTCTAATGTAGTTCTTCAACAGTCCTTGTATAAATAAGACAAAGCTCATATTTGCTTGAAAATAAGCTTGCGAAGGGTAGGCCTGTTTGCGGCCTGTGGAGAGTAACAATGCTATGATTCATTACAAAATAGTCAAGAATTAAGAAGTATTCCGGTTTGAGCCGCAAACACATCTTGGGCAAGCGGGGAGAAGCCAATAAAATCATTATTGCAGCCTAACGGTTCGCGGGTAGGGGCAGAAAGCGGTGGTGGCGCAGTCCCGCCGACTAGTTGTCCCGTTGCTTTAGCCGAAAAGTAGTCCCGGCGGGCTAGCCACCATGGCGCGGTATTTGCAGTCCGGGTGCGCACTTTGAAAGGCTGATGAATTGTCGCCTTTATTCCTGTCCCGGTAGATGGCTGAGAAGCAAATTGCAAATACCGTGACAAGCTTTTTGCCCTTAACCGCGAGTTGGCTGCAGTAATATTCTAGATGGTTGTCAGCTGTCATGTTTTGCAGAAGCCAGGTTTGCCAGCGCGTAGGCAAAGCTTGAAGATGATGCTCATCGGCCGGTTTTGTAAATTTCAAAATACAAAACCGCTGAATTATCATATGCAAGCGTGCGAAAGGGGCAAACCGGTATAATGGAGTTCTTCAACAGTCCTTGTATAAATAAGACATAGCTCATATTTGCTTGAAAATAAGCTTGCGAAGGGTAGGCCTGTTTGCGGCCTGTGGAGAGTAACAATGCTATGATTCATTACAAAATAGTCAAGAATTAAGAAGTATTCCGGTTTGAGCCGCAAACACATCTTGGGCAAGCGGGGAGAAGCCAATAAAATCATTATTGCAGCCTAACGGCCCGGCGGTTTGGTGAGTTGCCGTCTGTGTCGCGGTG
>CAVTIJ010000002.1:0-706342 GCA_963734885.1 uncultured Bacteroidales bacterium
GGTTCCAGTCGCATTTACTGTCCCACAACCTCCTGTTAAAGGTATGCTGTAAGCAAACGCTCCTGCTACTGTTGGTGTACCACTGATGGTGATAACATTTAAAGACCAATGTGCTGACACGCCGGCCGGTAACCCATTGGCTCCCGTGACTCCATCATTCGAGATTCCCGTGGCACCGCTAGTAGCTATCGTGATATTGGTTAGTGCAGTATTGATACACAGTGTTGGTGTTGAGGACGGAGCTCCTGCCGTGTTGGCCGGAGTAATTGTTACACTTATCGCATATGTCCCACTAACACAACCCGTAATACTATTCGTAACTGTCAGGTTCCCATTATAGGTACCTGCTGGAGCAGCACCTGGAACTACAAGACCTATTGGGCTTGCAGGTAAGACTATGTTAGCAACATCCACAAACCCAGCTAAATTAGCTGTAGCATCATAATCAATACTATATCTATTAGGAGTACCTGTACTACCACTATATGTCAGATTGGCGCTGGTAATTCCAGAACATACAGATGGATTAGTTCCTAAAGTGATTGTAGGATAATCATTTACTGTAACGTTATAAACTGTAGGAGATGCCGCTGTACATCCGGCTGCATTATTATAATTTACACTTATTGTCTGGCTTCCTACTGTGTTCCATGTAACTGTAACAGAGTTTGTTCCAGTTCCTCCAGTTATGAAGCCCCCTGCAATTGCCCATATATAATTTGACATGCCAGGTTCAGTAGAATATACATTACCTGTTGAAGTTACGCATACAGCATTATTTCCAGTCAATCCAACAACAGGTACAGAGTTTATTGTAACTGTAACAGCTGTTCGTGTTGCGCTTATACATCCACCAATGGTAACTTTAGATTCTGCATAATAAGTCGTCCCACTTACCAAAGCAGTACCAGGAGGCAATAAAACGCCACCTGTTGCTGCACTGTACCAATCAACCGTACAACCTACTGGTGGAGTAGCGGCTGGTACAAGTGCCGTGATAGTCTGCGGTCCACAGAAACTCTGATTTGCAGCAGCGGCTGGTGCGGCCGGAGGCAGAGTAAAGTTAATCACAACATCATCCGAAGAAGTACATGTACCACTACTGATTGTCCATCGTAATGTATAGACAACCCCATTCAAACCAATGAACTGGCTTGTCGGACTGGCAGGTGTTATAATATTTCCTCCTGCTCCTGCTATAATACTCCAGAGACCAGTGCCCACTGTCGGAGCATTTCCTCCAAGGATAGCAGTTGTTATTCCACAGATTGCCTGATCAGATCCTGCCGCAGCAGTAGTTGGAACAGGATTAACTGTAACAGTCCCAGCATCCACCACACCAACTTTTGAAGTAGCAGGAATATCATATGTAAAATCAGTAAGCTTATAAATTCCAGGAATAGGAGTTGGTAAAGTATATGGCAAAGAGGTAATACTTACCGGAACCTGAGCAACACCCGATACAGTGTAACTAAGGGTGTAATTAAGAGGTATTCCATAAGGAGCCGTAAAAGTAACAGGTATTCCAGCCGCACCACAAACTGGTCCTGCTGGTGATAATTTTGCCCGAGGTTTAAGATCTGTTTCAGAACCAAGAGTATAATCATCGGATCCGGTTGATGTAACCAAAACTGTGGAAGAAGCAGTCCCATTTGAATTATTCCCAACAGAAGAGGTAGGAATCTCAACCCATTTGCTTGTCCCTGTATTATAATTAGCCAACCTGATATTTGACAGACCACCTGTAATTAAAGGCGTAACATCACTTGAAGGAGTCCAATTAAGATTTAATATTGACTGGCTTCCAATTGTGGATAATACTCTATAGAATTCCAAAGAGCTAACACCAAGAAGAGGAGCTGTTATATTGGGAGCTGTTGGATTAGGAGTCATATACTCAGCTGACCACAACAACGGCCCGGTTTGAGTTGAAGAAAGTTTAATATTGTTCCCAAGGACATTTGGTGTTCCTGACTTTCCTATAGGGAATAGGAAATTATCATATTGACTTATACTTTTAATAAGAGGTCCATCGACGAATGAACTTGCACTTCCTCCGGTGGGAATTATACAATTGATAATTGAGTTTGTGATTGTTAATGATCTTCCGGCACCAGTATTAATTAAGCCGTTGGTAAGCAATAAATTTCCTTTGAGTTCAATTGCACCTGCATTATTTATATGCAGACCTGCACCGTTATTAATTTCAAGATTATTAAATGCATTTGTTCCTGTGAAATTGCCTAATGCTCCTCCTATATTCTGAGCCCCGGTTCCTGCAAACGAAACTGTTGCCCCGGCACCTGTTCCACTTATAAAAGCACCAGTATTATAGCGCTCCATCGTTCCCTGAATAATGAGTTTCCTATTATAAACGCTGTTATCCAGAACAGGTCCGTCAATTTTGAGCCTATTACAGATAGTAAGATCTTTATCCGGTAATACGCGCATTCCTGTTCCTGAGAAGGTAATATTTGCAATATTGTCGTACAGGTCTGCAATTATTGTATATGTCGTTCCTATACCTCCATATTCAACTGTTGAGTTGTTCGCACAACTCAGGAATGATGTGTATACTCCAGCTGGGAATGAACCTGTCTCAAGATATAATGTTCCGCTACCCGTAACAGTCCCAAGGTTATCCCCATAAGAAGCTAACGGGACTATTAGTTTACCGTTAATTGTAGTCCGGTATGCAGAACAGTTAATCGAATTTAATGTAACATTATTATTAATAATTACGATAAACCCGTTTGGAGCTCCGGTAAGACTATATGGATCTCCATGTGTCTGAGTCCATATGGTTTTATCAGTCCAGTTACCGTCTGCGATACTCGTAAATTCAGGAACTGTGCCAAAGAATGCTCCAGGGATACCTGCCGTATATTCACCACTAAGATTGTTAGTACCCGCAGGATAATTAGTCGGAATCTTGTTCAATACTTTATCGACTCCACCTTGTAAAGTCCATACTGAACCAGGAACCGATATCCTCGCAGACATATAATTCGATTCATCTCCTACAACGTCTGATTGCATATAATTCAAAACCAGATCTCCTGCAAAACCTGTTATCCCTGAACTTTGAACTTCCCAATAATAAGCAAGAGCATTTGCGGGATCAAAAATTGCAGGATGTCTGCTGTTGATGTTATTTATCCGAACAAATCCAAGAGTGCTGCTAGCTGTGATGGTTAACTGAGCAGGAGTATATTTTCCTGCTGTTCCAATTGGATAAAGGAATACAGTTGCACCCGGATTGAAGAATTTTCTCAGACCGACATTACTAAAAACTCCATCGGAGGTAATCATCTTCGCAGTACTGAATGGTGCACCCTGAATTAAACTATTGACACCAAGTGACACCAGATTCTTTTTTATATCAAGAATACCAGCAGTCATTGTCAGATCCTCCTGAAGCGTTATATCATTAAGTATCTGTGCTCCGGCAGCATTGTTCAATGTTAACCTGGCGTACGCTCCTGTTCCATCAATTTTCTGAAGAGATGTACCGTTCAGAATAATACCATTGCCAACAAGATTATTATCAAGATAACCGGCATTATTTGAAAAATCTCCTAAAACTGTTACAGGATTAGTCCCAAGTATAAAATTACCGGAACTAAGAGTAAGATTATGATTTACTGTTGAAGGATTGCTTATAGTCAGAGAAGTACCAGGACTCACTACAAGATCAAAGAAATTCGTTGCGCCGGTTATAGTTTGAGCTCCCCCATATGGCGCCCCGTTTGGTACACTGAACGTAGTTATGTTTGAAGTAGAACCAAAAAGATATCCACCAACACCCGGAGTATTAATTAAATTACCGTTAAAGGTTACATTAATATTGTTTGCATTAAGTACGCTATTTGCGTTGATAGTCATGTTTCCGTTAAGCACCAATGGACTGACTAAAAGTCTGACTGTAGCATTGTTAGCAGCACTTAATCCTGTAATTGTTAAATTATTTAATGGCAAATTTGCATCAAGGAAATAGTTTTGAGGTGCAGCATTAGCACCCTGAGAAAAAACAATATTTCCACCTGTAACGGAACCGGTACCTGGCCTTAAATACAAATCACCGAACGGAGTAGAAGGAGTAGTTGTTACACCATTCCCGCGAACGATCAGAAGTGTTCCATTAGTCATTGTAAAATCACTCCCTGCATTCAGTACTTCGAGTTTTGCATTGGTTGCATTCGATGCCTGCCCGTTAATGATTACTGTACCACCACTCTGTGAATATAAAAGTGTCCCTCCTGCATTCAACGGGTTGCGTCTTATCTGACCATTCACCATTAATGTTCCACCCTGTACATCAATAGCAGACGCTCCGCTGGATGAGTATTCTATATCATTATTATTTCCATCGGTTCCCGGAGTGCGTCCAATATATATATTGCCATTTATTAAAGCAAGCTTGCCACTTAAAAGCAGATCCGAATTATTGTTAGCAGCATTACCAATTAGAATATTCCTGTTTCCTGTATTACTTGGTAAATTAACGTTCAATCCTGCGGTAGCAGGAATATTAAACGGGGTTGTTGTAGATATTGTAAAATCTGTATTCGGATTAGTTCTCGAATAGATAAATGTTCCATTCTGTAATGTTAACCAGTTGTCAGTCAGAGTATTTAATGTGCCTCCTATATTTAATGTAAGAGTACTTGCCTGTGAGTTTCCCTTGCTAACAGTTACTTTGTTAAATGTAGTTGACCCTGTGCCTGAAATAGTTGCATTAGTTGCACCTTGAAATGTGACATCGCAATAAAATGTTCCGTTAAGAAATCTCACATTTGGCGCTGATGTTGTATTGTTTATTAAACTTCCACCGATAGCAAATGTATTTGATACAGGGGGACCATTTGGACAGTTCGTTCCTGTGGGTTCAAGATCAATCCATGCACCCGGTCCAACTATAACATTTCCATCCACTACTATATGCTGAGGAACAATCTCACGCATGAAAATGAGTGTGCCTGTATTTACAGTTAAATTACCTGTTATATGAACCGTTTTTTCTATAGTAGGACTATATATACCAGAACCATAATAGTTTGTTGTATTCCAGCTGACAGCGATCCATGCCAGACTATTATCACCATTACAAGTCAGATTACCTTTAATCGTCGTTGAACTATTATTTGGTAATACCAGATTATCTCCTCCTTTTGCTGTAAGTATCAGATTACCATATGTGGTCACATTTGCAGGTAAGATATATAGTGCACCTGCAGTTCCATCAATGTCATAAAATTCTGTTGTACCACTATTGTTGTTAAAGTCTGAGAAATCACCCGATGGAAAAGCAAAAACTTGCGGAATGTTTACCGGAGTCTTCGTTGTTGTAAGCCTGAACAGACCATTGCCCAAGGAGCTATTTACGACAACACTAAATACACTAGCGGGATTATTATCTATATCGAGGGCGGCCCCTGCATCAATCTGAAGTGAAGCACAACTTACCGGTGCCGTATTTAAAGCATAGGTACCATTGGTTAAAGTTACTACATGACTATTACCAATAACAACAATATCATTTACTCCAGGAACGCTTCCTGCCTGGGCCCCAGTATGGCTGCTATTGAATGTCCAGGTCGCATTTGAACTCCAGAGTCCGCTACTGAGGCTATAAAATACTTTAACACCTCCAAACGCGCCACCTGCGGTTGTATTATCCCCTGCTGTATAATCAGCATCGAGAAAATCTTTGCTATTTGCAGGAGAAGTCCAATCTGAAATTACATTTGTACCTGTGTTAATATCTGTGGATAATCCATTATTCCATGTCAATGCCGTCCTGTTATAGAGTGAAGGAATATATAGGCCTTCGGTACCAACAACATCTGACTGATCATACCCAAATGAATGTGTTACGGAATTTGCAGCAATACCTGTAAAACCAGAAGATTTAATCCGCCAGAAATATGTCAGACTTTGTCCATTAACAGTTGTAGCCGGATGCTCATAACCAACAGGTACCACAGTAATAGATCCGAATGTTGTCGGGGCTGAAGTAAACCCAATGGTTGCAGGTGTATATTTAACAGCCCTGGCTGGAATTAGCGTAGGAGCTCCAACGGGGAATACAAACGCAGCTGTAGATGAATAAACTTTTGTTAGTCCTCCATCGCCTGAATTACCAGAAGTCATAAAATATCTTAATGGTCCCCCGTTAACTATAGTCGCTGAAGCATTTAGAGTCAGATTATTTGTTTTTAGATCGAATAACTTATCCTGTGAAAAAGTCATGGAGCCATTAACTGTCATATTTGCTGCAAGGGAAACAGGAGCCTGAGCAGCATTTGTATTATTAAGTTCAATATTCCTGAAAATTCCATTCCCGTCTATGCTTTGAGGTAATGTTCCGTTCAGTGAAATTTTGCCAATACCTGAACCGGTATGAAGACCTGAGTTGAAAACATTCCCGGCAATGTTGACTGTCTTAGCGTTATCATTTAACGTACCTAAAACTAGTCTGAAATCGCTCGCAACATTAAGGGTAGATTGAGTACCTGCCAGATTTAGCGCAATACCAGCTGACTTATCAATAGTCAGTTTGTTCAAAGTCAGTGGAGCAGCAAGATCTACGGTAAATGTTTGTACTCCTGCCCCGTTAAAAATAGTAGAATTTGTACCAGTGGTATATGTCGTTCCTGCAGCAACTGAATAGTTGCCTCCTATAGTAACATCCAGGTTATTTGCATCAAAATCTCCTGAGCTTAAAGTCAGGTCATTTTTCACAACAAGAGTATTTGTATTCAACTGTACTGTTGCAGCACCACTTGCCCGATTAAGTAAAAGATTATAAACCGGAGCGGTTGAGTTAATTAAATAATTTGCATCAGCAAGAGCTGTACCTATCGTTGGAACAATCTCAAGTGTCCCTCCAGTTACATTTATTCCTGATGCAGAACACAAAACCTGAAATGCATAAGTTGGAGCAGCAGCACCACAAACATCGAATATCCTTATATTTCCTCCAGATATTGAGAAAGCATTGGCTCCTGTACTATTTGTAATATTAAAGGAACCATCAGTTGTTGTAATACTGTTCGTTACCCTGACTGTATTAAGAGGGGCACTTACAAGTCCTGCAGGAGTAAATGTCGCAGTGGTCCGCTGAAACCGTCCCCTGAGTAATAATGTTCCTCCTGTCTGATTATATGAGATAAGACTATTGGCTGAGGAAGATGTATGGAATTGTTTTGTATCAACGGTTCCTCCGTTCAGAATGAACTGACCTGGAGCATAACTCCAGTACAGAATTCCACTTGACTCACGGGTTGAGAGATAACCATCATTCATTTGCAGTTTACCAAGGATAGATAATGCGCTAGTACCTCCAGCAGTATTTATCCCCATCGCGACATTACTCGGAGCAGCAACAGTGTAAGCACCGTTAACTTCTCTATAGTCATCAGCTGAGGTCAAAATGATAACCCCCGGGCCAGTAATTAACAAAGCTCCGTTGCCAGGAATAAAATAATCACTTGAAGGTGGACCTGCAGTGGCACCTTCAGAAAGAGATGGTATCACAACCAGACCCTGTAATTCGAGAGTTCCTGTTCTGATCCATAGTGCTTTCTTTAGGTTTGGATTGGCTACTGGAGCTTCAGCTGCTGTAATATTAGCACCGAAAAGTCTGAAATAATTATACGCTGCTGAGTTTATTGCAAGTTTAAATGTCTGGTCTGTGCCCTTATCAAGCACAAGATTGTAAAAATCAGTTATCCCATTACAATTCAAAACATTGTCGCTTAAACCCAGAAAATAAACAGTTGCAGCTCCGTTTATTGGAAAAGCATCGTACTGAGGATAAGCCTGATTCGTAAATTTAACTGAACCGTTGTTTATAAAGTCGCCGTTGACAACAACCCTGTGAGTCTCCTGATCATAATAATTTATAAATGGAGCAACACCACCATTAATAGTGGTTAGTGGCGTATGTCCACCGGTAACAGTGTTTCCAGTACCTACAGTAATCAATCCAGTAGCATCAACTGTAACATTTCCGGAAACAAGCAGCTGTAATCTTCTGGCTGTTGCATCATTTATCTGGAATGTCCCCTGTTTAACGTTCAGATTACCATTCAAAGTAATATTTGATACCTGAGTAACAGTACCTGCAGACCTTATAACAAGATGAAAATAAATTGCCTGAGTTGCCGACATAGTTCCACTGTTGTTATATTCAGTGGTACCACCATCTGTTGTTACAAAAGTGTTGGTTGTTGCAGTTGGGAAATTAGATGAATTTAATTTAAGAACACCATCACCCTTTAATGCTGTAAGTATGTTCGTAAATCTAAAAGTAGTCTGATCAAGAATTCCTCCTCCATTAATTGTAACATCCAGATTTGTTGACGTCACATCTGCCGTAAGTGAAACAGTACGACCAGCTAGGATGACTACCTTATCACTGTTTGAAGGCACAGTTGCACCAGGACCGGTAGTACCACCAGGGTCAGATGTCCATGTGGTTGCAGAATTCCATGGACCTGTCTGATAAGAATAATAAGTTCCAGAGGATGCTCCAACGCTCCAAAGACCTGTAATTAAAGCGCTTCCTGTAGATGTTGCAGGGTTTGATCCCGGGATTGATGGTCCTGTTGCAATCGCCCAACTTCCGGAAGTATTATTAACGGGCTGTAAAACAAGAGCATTACCAACTATTTCACCTGCATTATACTGGAGTGAAACAATATTGGGGCCAGTCGTTGTTATGTTAGTCGCTGTGAGATCCCAATATTTATTAATGGAATTAGGGAAAGCGCCAGGATTAGCAGGAACTGCCCTTACTGAAAAACTTCGAGCTGCAGCTGCACCAGCAGGCAAGCCACTAATTACCAATGGATTATAGTAAATACCGCTACCAACAGGATATGTAAGATTAAAACTTTGGTTGGTAACATTGGCAGAACAGATCAGGCTTCCGGTACCATTAGTCTCAACCATGTTGGTGAGGCTAAAAGGTGAACCGGATATTGCAATAATATTGGTTAATGTAAGATTGAAATTTCCAATTTGTAAAGCTCCGGATGTAAGTGTTAGGGTTCCTCCTACGCTTAAGGCACCACCTAGGGTAACAGTCTTGGACGCCCCTGTTTTATTTACAGTAAGATTCAATAAACCTCCGGTGATATTGGGTAATGCCATCCCTGCAACATTTCCGCTGCCAATTGAAATATTTGAAGTACCGCTACCGGTAATTGTACCAGCCCCTAGAGCAGTTGTTCCGTTTAAATTCAATGTATTGCCATTCAATACCATTGCACCTGCAGTAAAAGTTGCAGCTCCGCCTATGGTTATGTCACCCTGTAGAGTCTTGTTATTACTTCCTGAAATAATAAGGTTGTTATATGTTGTCGAACGTACCTGTTGCGCAGCTCCTGTATAATTAACAGTACTCGTACCCCAGATAAATCCTCCTGTTTGAGCGTTATTACCACCAATGTTTAAAATACCTGATGTAAAACTCAAGGCTCCTGCACCTGTAAGATGCCTGGTAAGATTTATTGTTCTCGAATTAGCATCAATAGTTCCGGAAGAAATGGTTAAGTCATTTGCAACTGAAAGGTTTCCTGCTAAAGTCAGAGTTTGGGCGACATTCATTGTGAAATTCCCAAATGACTGATTCAGACCTCCAGGTGCAGTGCCAGTATAACCTGCCCCGATTGTGCAAGTTGAAGTAGCTGACCATGTTGCAGTAGGTATTGTTCCACCGTTTTCCAGATGATTATAATGTGCATTACCATTATAAGCTATAGCACCTGTAGCGGTAATTGTGCCAGAATTATTCACTATACCGGAGTTGCTGACTGTCATGTCGGTAACCGCAGCTCCGTTTGCTATAGTAAGAGTCTGTCCACCATTTACTGTAAGTGTTCCATCAACAGTAAAATCATCTGCCTGAACGCTCGCTGTAACTATAACTGTGTGACCTGACTGTATTAAAATACCAGCCGAATTGATATCTGTAGGCGTAAATGTCGCATTTGTCCAGATAATATTATCAAGAGATGATTCCCAGGTAGCAATTGCATTCCAGTTAGCCGGTCCTGCAGCTTTGCTTCTGAAAAATGGCAAAGGCGAAGTAAAGTTCCAGTCTGTAGTGGTACTTATTCCAGCATAGAAATTGCTGGCTGCATCCCTGATTGCTGTATTTGATACTTGTACATAATAGCTCGACCCACTAACAAAAGTGCCTGCGGGATTTATAGTGACCACATTTGTTGAAAATGTTATTCGTGCGTCATTATAAGGGATTGCCTCGAAAACAGAATTATCAGAATTAAATATAGTTATAGCTCCAGCCGTTCCGACAAAGACATTTTCACTGAATGTCATCACTAAATTGTCATTGGTTCCGACTGTTGTTGAGTTATCAGGGGGACTTAAGGTTGTGACGGTTGGTGCTGTTTTATCAAAGGTGACTGATGATGCATCTGTTGTTGCGGTCACCTGAGTTCCGGCATTACCAGCCAGATCGGTAAAGTTAATAGTAAATGGAACTAAACCTGGAGCATCACCTGCAACCATCGTGTAAATTGCCTGCCATGTATTTCCAATTGTGTTAGTCACAGAACCTGCAGCAATTGCATGAGTAGCAATCGTCACTATAGGTTTAATAAATAATGCTTCACTGCCAATAAAGGTCAGAGTAATGACATCTCCAGGTTTTGCTAGTGTAATTGTTGTATTATTCGATTGTATATGAACCGAATTAAGTGTAGGTGAAGTCTTATCGAATGTTACACTTGAAGCATCCGATGTGGTTGAAACCTGCAATCCGGCATTACCTGATATATCGGAATAGTTAATTGTAAAAGGAATTAATCCTTCTGCGTCTCCTGCTGCCATTGTATAAACTGCCTGCCAGTTATTCCCTGAAGGATTAGTTACTGATCCGATTGGAATTGACTGACCGGAGATAGAAACTGTAGGTCTGCTTGTTAACGCTTCACTTCCGGTAAATGTCAAAGTAATAACATCACCAACTTTTGCACGAGAGGTAATAACATTACTTGATTGTATATGCACTGTGGTTAGGGTGGGGGCTGTGCCATCAAAACCAGTAAAATCTATCGGTGTGGCGGGGGTCCCTATTTTTGTACTTGTGATTGTTAACGTATTTCCAGCAGGCGCACCTCCTTTGGCCCAGACGGAACCATCCCATAAGGCGCTGACCATATTAGCAGCTGTTCCATTAACATCACCTGCTATAAATGAATAGGTTGCGGTATAAGTTGGAGTAGTAAAAGTACCCGAGGGTGTCATCCTCCAATACCTTTGTATGAAATCCTGAGTGCTTGGATTACTGGGATGCTTGGACGCAATAACATTTGCACCTAAAGTTGCAGATGAAAATGTACCTGCTGTAAAATTATAAGAGATTGGAGTATAAACGGTTGCATCACCTACCGGGAAAAGATAATTACCTGTCGCTGTGATATTTCTAATGAAAGCACCTGAACCTGAAGCATTGACGAACGAAAATGCTGATTCCCCTGAAATATTAGCATCTGTTCCAGAATATGTTAAGTTGTTAGCTCCAAGATTAATTATACCGGATGTAAGGTTTAAGGCATTAGTTATTGCCAGGTCACCGCCCAGACTAACGGTATTATTAGTCCCAGTTTTATTTATTGTGAAATTCCGAAGACCAGCTGTTATATTTGGTAAAACCATAGCAGCAGTGTTATTCCCACTGACTGATATATTGGAATTTCCACCTCCGGTTATTGTTCCTGCTGCAAGTGTTGTAGTCCCATTAAGATTTAATGTATTGTTGTTCAATACCAGGGCACCTGCTGTGAATGTTGCAGACCCGTTAACAATAACATTACCAGCTATTGTTTTATTACCTGACCCAGATAGAGTTAGATTATTGTATGTAAAATCTCCAATTGTCTGTGCACCAGCCGCATTGTATTCAACAGTTCCAGTACTTGGTGTTAAAGTACCAGTCGCTGCTGCTAAGAATGACCCCCCTAGTTTTAATAGACCAGTACTAGTGAATGTGATTGTTGCACTTCCTGTACTACCTGCTTGAGTGACATTGCCAGAAACAGTAACAGTACCTGTAGAAATTGATAACACATGTCTCTGTCCCCCACCACCATTAGTAAAAGCTATACTGGCCGTATTTAAGATTCCCCCTCCAACCGCTAAAGTATTAATATTTGGATTATTTGCTCTTGGGATTGTGATTGCCCCTGAAACCGATAAAGTAATTCCCGCATTAATGTTTACATTAGAATTTGCAACATTATTTGTTGGAAAGGTTATTGATGCACAATTCGCAGCAATATCCACTGTCACTGTAATTCCAGAATTAATCATAACATCATCTACTGCAGTTGGTACAGCCGCACCACCCCATGTTGCGGTGCTACTCCAGTTACCTGACACAGAAGCAGTTCTTGCCGCTCCAAGGATAGAAGTATTATAAATGATAAAGAAGAAAAACAATAGTCCAGTTTGCTTAACCAGTGAGGATAAATCCAAGAATCTTCCTCTATTCTTCAACTGAGTAGAAAAAGAAAGTTGAGATAATTTTGGATAAGACCGATCACAATCAGGGTAAATATGCTTCATACAGGTCAGGTTCAAATATTTTCAATCGAAATAATCAACAATCAATCAAGCAAATATGACTTGTCGGGATACAATATTCCCACAGAAGTCATTGTTCAGGTTAATCAAAATCTTAATCTAGCGAATGTAATCATTTTTTGTTCACTTGTATATCCCTGCGCAAAATGTATTTTAACCATACTAACAGACTTATCAATGGAACTCAAAATGTTTAGCAATCTCATTTAGAAGACCGGAATAATTGCATGATAGTTGCATCGGATTCTGTCTTTAAGGCTTTAAGCGCTGCTTTTTGACAAATAGAGTTTATTGTTTGACAAACAACAATATTTGATTGACTAAATTACCTTGAAGGGTTTTTATTTTTAAGTTTTGATAATGACGATCAATTGTTGGATATGATGCTGACGAACGCTTGGTGTTGACGGGTTAGCTTTGCTGAGCCGTTTGGGGAATATCTACAGCCAAAAACCTTGTCTGCTGCGCAGACTGGTTTTTCTTTTTTAAGTACTTATCAAAGCAGAGCTTCGAACTTCCTTAAAAAAGAAAAACCCGACACTGCGTGTCCGGTTTTTGGCAGTGGGGGTTGACGGGTTCGAACCGCCGACCCTCTGCTTGTAAGGCAGATGCTCTGAACCAGCTGAGCTAAACCCCCTTAAATGAGAGTGCAAATATAAATTACATTTTCTACTCTGCAAACATTATGCTGAAATAATTATCCTGAAATATGTAAAACACAAAAAGTCAGGCGCTAGCCTGACTTTTCTTTAACAAAAATATATATTTATTCAAACCTAAAAACCTCAATTTGCTTTCTTATACCACATGAACCATGCTAGATTATAAAATCCTTCAGATGCTAATTGTTCATGAGTGGCCGTTGAACTTGGGATAGAATGGACCAGTACATCATCGCCTGCTTTCCAGTTTGCCGGCGTCATCACCTGCTCTGATTTTGTCTTCTCCAGAGCAGTGACCATCCTCACCAATTCATCAGTATTCCTGCCAACAGTCATCGGATAAAAATAAACAGCCTGAATAACATTATCCGGATCTATAATGAATACTCCGCGTACATCCTTAGTTGTTTCAGATGTTGCAGGAATCATTCCATATTGCTTTGAGATCGAGAGATCCTCATCGGCCACAAGCGGAAAATCAATATTTACGGGTTTCCTGTCTTTATAACTGAGGCCTTCCATCGCTTTTTTCCACTGTTCATGAGTCGTTAAACGATCTGTGGAAATTGCGAGTATCTTCACTCCCAGCTTATCAAACTGATCCTGCAGATTTGCAAGTTCAAGAAGTTCTGTGGTACAAACAGGCGTAAAGTCCTGAGGATGACTAAACAATATTTTCCAGCTCTTCCCATAATCGCCTGGAAACTTTATCTCCCCATTAGTTGATTGAGCGACAAAAGCCGGGGCTTTATCACCAATCAGGGGAATATTTTTGGATACCGTCGTTTTTGGTTCATCAAATAAAAACGGATCCTGCGACCACAATTTTGTCATTGTGAAAGCGACTAAAATAAATAATATTAACTTTTTCATGGATTTAGAATTAATATTTATACTTAATTAACTATTTATGTTAACGTCTTGCAGTATTTTAAGTTCATCTATTAATGTTTTTTAACAATTATTTAATATTTTTTAAGAAACTGAAAACAAAAAAAAGCGTCCGGAATTACCGGACGCTTAATAAGTTACGATAGTTTTTATCTCGTTTCCGATTCATAATTATTAAGCTTCCTGAACCACAGGTACCACACCGGATTATAATAGCCCTCGGGAACTATTGGTTTACCCAATGCATCAGTCTTTGGCGGCACCCGAACGAGAACATCATCGCCAGCTCTCCAGTTAACCGGCATCAGAACATCATTTGATTTAGCAGTTTTAAGGGCTGTTACCATTCTTAACAATTCGTCGATATTCCTGCCTACATTCGATGGATAAAAATAAATTGCCTGGATTATATTCTCGGGGTCAATTATAAACACTCCCCGTACATCCCTGGTATTACTTGAAGCGGGATGCAACATTCCGTATTCATTTGCAATTACCCGACTATCATCATCTACCAGTGGAAAATTTATTTTTACGGGCCCTTCATTATTTAAATTAAGAGCTTCCATGGATTTCTTCCACTCAACATGGGTTTCAAGCTGATCAGTGGAGACTACAATAATTTTGATCCCCAGCTTATCGAAATCTTCCTGCATTTTTGCCAATTGTAGAATCTCCGTTGAACAAACAGGCGTGTAATCGGCTGGATGACTGAAAAGAATTTTCCATTTCGTTCCGAAATCATCCGGAAAATTTATTGTCCCATTTGTTGATTCTGCAGTAAATGAAGGCGCTAATTCCCCAATCAGGGGGATCCGGAAGTTTCTGTCAACATTCTGACCTGACAAGGTCACATCTTCTTGTTGTGCCCATAATTGGGTGACAAAAAAAGTAACAAACATTATTAAACAAATCTTTTTCATAAGGATTCTGGTTTTATTTATAATTAGACTAGTTAAACTTAACAGATTTGATTAAGTTCAGCCTAAAGAATTCTTTTAACTTTTCTTTAACTTTATAATAAGATTTGTTCAACTTTTGAGAAAAAAGTTGGTCAGATTTTAACCTTTTTTGAAAGGAACTGTAAAAACGAACATGGTTCCTTTTCCGGGTTCAGATTCCACATCGATTGTTCCGCCGAGAAGTTCTACGTACCCCTTGCAAATTGAAAGACCCAACCCTGTCCCGCTGTATTGCCGCGATATCGCGTTATCAACCTGGTAAAAACGATCGAATATTTTATAATGAAACTCCGGGGGAATACCTATGCCGGTATCCTTCACAAAAAATTCTATTAATTGATCTTTGATTGTGTAACCAAAACTTACATTACCATTTTTTGTGAACTTTACAGCATTATTTATTAAGTTAGACAGTATCTGAACAAGCTTGGTACTGTCGGTCACCACTACGCAGTCATCATCGGGCAGACCCGAATTAAAAATCATTGCAACATTATTCGCTTTACCGATAATGCTGAATTGCTCATTCAGGCTTCTCAATGCAGAATTTATATCGAATTCAGAGAGGTTCACTTTGACCTGGCCGCTCTCAACATTTGCAATATCAACTATATCATTGATAATTGACAGCAGTTGCCCGCCACTTTGAAATATAACATCAATATATTGTGCCCGTTCTGATTCTGAGAGGTCCTTATTATTGAGAAGTGATGAAAACCCGATAATAGCATTCATTGGAGTCCTGATTTCATGCGACACATTGTGCAGAAAAGCAGTTTTTAACCGGTCACTCTCTTCAGCCTTTTCTTTTGCTGCAACAAGCTCCTTCTCAGCAGTTTTCTTTTTTGTTATATCGCGGAAGCTCCATACCCGGCCTGCACTTTCCCCATTTATTCTCTGAGGCTGTGAATATCTCTCAAAATATCTGCCATCACTGAATTCCAACATATCAAAACTCGTTGCATCAGGTTCAGAATAGAGATGTTTTACATTCTCCAAAAATGATTCAGGATTGTTTAATTGATTCTGAACATAATCCAAGGCAGCAGTATCATCTCTTGTTGCTATTATATCTTCCGGAATTCTCCACATATCGATGAACTTCTGATTGGACTGCACAATTTTCCCCGATAAATCAACTACCAGAACCCCGTCCTCAGTCGATTCAAGAGTAGCTTTTAGCAACGACAGCGAATTATCGCGTTCTGCTGTTACTTTCTTTCTGGAAGTAATATCTTCAATCATTACAAGAAAGAACTGTATAGCATCACTTTTGTCACGGATAAGGCTTACTGTTGTTGATCCCCAAAGGCAGGAACCATCTTTTCTTATGTATCTTTTTTCAGTATTGTAGATGGGAATTTCGCCAGCAATCAGCTTCATCAGCGAAATTTCATCTTCACTTAAATGGTCAGGATGTGTAAAACTTCTAAAGGTAATTGATTTCAATTCATCCTCTTCATAACCGATAAACCTGCAAAATGTTGAATTAGCCCTTATTATGGTAAAGTCCTTCCCGGTCATCAGCATTGAAAATGGGCTTTCTTCAAAGATTTTCCTGAATCTGTCTTCACTTTCTTTAAGTGTATTTTCTATTTGTTTCCTGTCGGTAATGTCACGGCCAATGGTTTGATAATATTTATGCCCCTCAATCATCACCACCCTGGAACTGAGCTCAATGGGAAAAGTCGATCCGTCCCTTCTCATATGGATCGTTTCAAAAGTTGAATATCCCTTTTCATCGATGGTATGAAGATTTTCTGAGAGAAGCAATCTTGTTTCCTGACTGCGGATGTCTTCAACCTTCATCCCGATAAACTCATCTCTTCTATATTGATAGTACTCTAACGCTCTATCATTAGCTTCCACTATTTTCCAGTCTTTATCAATTAAAAGTATTATGTCATTTGCATACTTTAATATATGATCGAAGTGTTTGATTACTGCAAGCCTGTTAAGCTCATTTTCATATTTGGTGCGATAATATACAACCCTTTGATTCCTGACCAGAAATCCAATGAGGAAACCGGCAAAAACTATTATTAGAATTATCATGGCACCTATGAATTTCATCTGTCCAGTCAATTCTGATGATATCCTGTCGCTGAACATCGCTGCAAAAACAAGGGAGATTATAGTCGTAACAAGGAAAAGTACAACTAATTGCGGGGCCGAAGGACGTTTTTTTGGTTGTCCCATTATTTCTCCTTTTTAATCAAAACAGAAGCAAGAATTGAAACGAGGAGGATGAGAATTATTATTCCAAGCGATAATATTATAGATATTTCAAGATGAACAAAAGAAGAAAGCATCTTCAATCCAACAAATATTAAGACAAAGGATAAACCCACTTTCAGATAACGAAAATAGTTCATCATTCCTGATACAGCAAAATACAATGAACGCAAACCGAGAATTGCAAAAATATTCGATGTATAAACAATGAATGTCGTCTTGCTGATTGCAAGAATAGCCGGGATACTGTCCACAGCAAATATCAGGTCGGACGACTCAATTATGACCAGCACCAGGAATAACGGCGTTGCGAAAAGCTTCCTGTTTTGTACTATAACTAATTTATCACCATGAAGCGATTGAGTAACCGGAAGGAATCGCCTGAAAAATTTTATTACAGGATTTTTATCCGGGTTGACTTCAGTTTCCTTCTGAAAAAGCATTTTTAATCCTGTAAATAACAGAAATCCGCCGAAAATTACGACAATCCACTCAAATCTGTTAATAAGCGCAACTCCTGCAAAAATGAACAAACCCCTCATAATCAGAGCGCCCAGAATACCCCAGAATAGAATCTTATGCTGATACCTGAGATCAACCGCAAAGTAGGAAAATATCAAAATGAAAATAAAAATATTATCAACGCTCAGGGAATATTCAATTACATATCCTGTAATAAATTCGAGCGCTTTTGTTCTCCCAAATTCAAAGAATACAAAAAGATCAAATAATAAAGCAAGCACGATCCAGACAGTACTCCAGATAATTGCCTCTTTTACAGGTACCTCATGGGTTTTCTTATGAAAAACCCCAAGGTCGAGTGCAAGCATGGTAAACACCAACAAATGAAAACCTATCCAAAAATAAATGCTTACCCCCATTTAATTAACATTAGTGTGCAAACTTATGAAAATAAATCTTTAAATCTTTATTAACTTTGTCTTAATGCAATTCATCATTTCAATAAACCTGACTATGAAAAAAATATGTATTTGCCTGACGGTCATTCTCTTGACTTCGCTGTTTTCCAACACCTTATCAGCACAGAAAAAAGTCCCCGGTGAAGCCACAATAACTTCTACTGATCTTGAAAGCTATGTTTCCTTCCTTGCTTCACCACTTCTCAAAGGCAGGAAAGACGGAGACGAAAGTCTTGATATTGCCGCGCAGTACATCGCTTCCCAGGCTAAATTACTGGGTCTGAAACCAGCTAACGGGAATTCTTACTTCCAGCCCTATTACATTACGAAAAAATCGGTTATCGCTGAAAAAACAAAGATCCAGGTTATCTCTGCAGATAAAGACACTTTAACAATAAAAGACCCTTTTTATTCGGTTATGCCGATGGGGCCTGCCGATATGACAATCGAAGGAGATGTCATATTTGCCGGATATGGCATAAAATCAACGAAATATCATTATAATGACCTGGACAGCATTCAGTTAGAAGGCAAAATTGTTATTGTTATGGAAAGAGCTCCCCTGAATGAAGATGGTAAAACATGTCAGTTTGATGATCCAAACTGGTTAACAATGAGAGGTTTCCAAATGAAATTACAATACCTGATGTTTTCCAAAGCAAAGGCAATATTATTTGTACCTGATCCCAAATCGGGATTTCAGTCAATCGCTGAAGCTACTCCCGGATTGGCTGATTACTTATATTCAAGCATCACTCTCAAATCTGAAAAAGGAACCAACAACACACCTCCGCTGCCGACAACTAAGATTATTTTCATCAACAGATCCGTTGCTGACGCAATACTGAATGGTTCGGGTCATACACTTGTTGATTTGCAGAACAGTATTGATGCAACTATGAAACCTCATTCATTTATTATTGCAAATAAACAGCTCAGGATAAAAGAGACAACAATAAAAGAAGACAAGGTGCTGAACAATGTTGCGGGATATATTGAAGGACGTGATCCTTTACTGAAAAATGAAGTTCTTATTTTTTCCGGTCATTATGACCATATAGGCGTTACTGGAACTCAGGTTAATCCTGGTGCAGATGATGATGCCTCGGGATGTGCAGCTCTGCTATCGATGGCAAATGCATTTCAGAGCCTCGGAAAGAAACCATTGAGAACAATATTATTTCTCTGGGTTTCAGGTGAAGAGGTCGGATTATTCGGTTCACAGAAATATGTAAACAATCCATTGTTCCCTCTCAATAAAACGGTTGCAGATCTGAACATGGACATGATTGGCAGATCAAAAAGTGTTGCTGATACAGGGGCAAGTCATCCAATGACTGGTCCAACCAGCATATTTGTCATCACTGATAATCAGAGCAAAGAGCTTATTGCCATTGCTGACGAGGTTGACAGAAAATCACCTCTCAATTTCGATTACTCGCTCAGCGGTAAAAATCATCCGTTACAGCTTTTTGCACGCAGCGATCATTATAATTTCGTTAAAAAGGATATACCTATACTGTTCTTCTCATCGGGTCTTCATACCGATTATCACACTCCGGGCGATGTTGTTGAAAAACTAGATTTCAAAAAAATGGAACTTGTGACAAGAACGATGTACGAAATAGGATTGACTGTAGCTAACAGGAAAACAAGACCGGTAGTTGATAATCCGTTTAGTAAATGGTAATGTAAAGAATTTATTTGCTTGCCTTTATTTGTATAAATGCCTTTATCGGTGCATTATACTTTTGATCAATATCCGGTATCTTGTCTCCATCGGTGTCAGGCATTGATGACAGATATTCAAGCAGAGCCAGCCATTCTTTCCCTTCCTGAATTCCAGCTTGGTTTTCATTCATGTCAATCACAGCGGTTTTCATATCCTTTATCTTATTGCCTGCTGCATCCTTTGGAACCACCTTTATCAGTCCGAAACTCATCTTCTTTATTATTCCCATAAATTCTACCATGTAAGAATTAGCAGTGACAGAATATATTGCTTTGTTTTTCTTTGAAAAATCGACATTTGTTACACTACCGTCAGGGTGAACGAGATCAATCTTTATTATTTTTCGCATTAACCCCTTATCAGGATCATATTCAACTCTTAAACCAGAATAATAACAGTAATAATCAGGACTCGATTTGTACGCTACCTGTAAGATCTCCAGAATGCTCTTTAGTTCTTTGCCGGTAATATACATCCTCGAGAGAGCATAACCGGGGACACTATCATTACCTGATCCCAGTGACATCACTCTGAAAATATCAGGGGCAGATTCTTTTCCAATCAGGATTTTATCGCGCAATACACCTGCTGCTACCATACTTACATCAGTGCCTTTATCTGCATGTTTATTTACATAATACTGAATTGCGTCAGCAACTAGAGGGCCCAGGTTGCTTGCGATAAAATTTCCCGATTCATTTCCCTCAAGGATAAACGATGTTTCTGCTACCGGCTTTTCATATGTAAGGCCAAGCGGCTCAAGAACTTCAGAAGAGATTCTGTCTTTCTGTTTTTCAATAATCTGATTTGTATTTTTATCACCCGATATTTTGTCATCAACAGAAATAAGTTTATAATCGTCAATTTTAAGTTTATTGCCAGTATACGTCATAGAGATCCGGCCGACATATTCACCATATTCTCCTGCCTGGACAATAGGGATATTATTTACTATCAGAGGCTGACCAAGCTTTGTATGGGTATGTCCCCCAATGATAAGGTCAATCCCGCTCACTTTCCTGGCAAGTTCAACGTCTTCCCCGCCCCAGGCCCCGTTCTTTTCTTTTGTAACGCCTGAATGGGAAACACAAATTATAATTTCGCATTTTTCAGCTCTCAATTCTTTCACCATTCTTCTGGCGAATGTCGTTTGTTTTTCAAACTTGAGCGGAGCGGCCCGTGGCGAATCATCAATAGCATCTTTGCCAATCACAGAAAATAATCCGAATCTAATTCCGTCTTTGACAATTACGAGTTTTCTGCAGACAACATTGTCGGATAAAAGTTTTTCGAGTCCGTCATCCCTGTTGTCTTTCTTGTCAAATTGCGTATTTCCAACAAGTATTGAAGGTATTTTACCATTGTTATGTGCTGAATTAATCATTGAAGCAAGCCATTCGGGTCCAAAATCAAATTCGTGGTTTCCCAGACACGTCACATCATACCCTATTGATTTCATCAAACGAAGTTGAAACCCGGTTTCCTTTTCGAGAGCCTGAAAAAGTGTTCCCATAAGAAAATCACCAGCATCGATCACGAGAGTTGTGCCATCATTCCTCTCCTTTTCATCTTTGATAATTGTGGCAATCCTGGCGAAACCTCCTATTGTTTTATCATCATTCAATGTCAGTGGAGTATAGTTCAGTTCAGGCCCGAATCCCATAACATGAGAATGCAGGTCGTTTGTATGAAGAATTGTGATTCTTTTTTGAACCTGACCATTAATTGTAACAATTGATACAAAACTGAAAATAATTCCCAGTAATCTTTTCATAAACAGGAGGTATAGTTGAAGACAAATATAAAATAAATATCTGGCAGCTTCTATTTTTCTTTCAATTGCCGTTGGCTTAAGCCGACGACAATTGAAAGAGCTAAAATTCTAGATCACTTCAGCCACAACAAAGGTGCTTCCACCAACAAAAATCAAATCTGTTGGTTTGGCTATATTTCTAGCTGCATTCAGAGCGCTTCTGACATCAGGGTAACTCTCACCTTTAAGTCCGTATTTAGATGCTTCTGATTTAAGAATCAATTCATTCAATGCTCTTGGGATAGAGGCTTTTGTAAAGTAATACGATGAATTTTTCGGGAAAAGAGGAAGAACAGTATTCAGATCCTTATCATTTACAAAACCAATAACAATATGAAGTCCGGAATTCTGAATACCTTCAAGCTGATTGATCACATACTCCAATCCTTCCTTATTATGACCGGTATCGCAGATGGTAAGCGGTGACCTGGCAATTATCTGCCAACGCCCTGAAAGACCGGTATTTATGGTAACCTTCCTGATACCATCTGAAGTATTTTCATTTGAAATATCAAAAATCGTTTTCAATAACTGAAATGCTGAGAATACAGCAATGAGGTTTTTAGCCTGGTAATTTCCTGAAAGAGTTGTGATACCTTCAAAAATTTTACCATTTGAAAGTTCAGTGATTACAAATCTTCTTCCTTCATCCGTATTTTCATTTTGTGCCAGTTCACATGAAAAGATAGTGTCAGCAAAACAGATTGGTGAATTTAAATCTTGAGCTCTCTTCAGAAAAACATTCTTCGTTTCTGGATGTGTTTCGCTTACGATAACCGGAATTTTCTCTTTAATAATTCCTGCTTTTTCAAATGCAATTTTCGCCAGACTGTCACCAAGAATATCCATGTGATCGTGACCAATATTTGTAATGACCGATAAAACGGGATTTATAATATTTGTCGAATCCAGTCTGCCGCCTAATCCAACTTCGATAACAGCCACCTCCACATTACTTTCTGCAAAATAATTAAAGGCCATTGCTACCGTCATTTCAAAGAATGAGGGTTTTACTTCAGAAATAATATCCTTGTGTTTTGTAACAAATGTTACAACTTCGTTCTCAGGAATCATTTCTCCATTGACCCTGATCCTTTCCCTGAAATCTTTAAGATGAGGCGAGGTAAATAAACCGGTCCTGTATCCTGCTTCCTGCAGAACAGAAGCGATCATGTGTGAAACAGACCCTTTCCCATTTGTTCCGGCTACATGGATCGTAAAATACCGGCGATGAGGATTGTGAAAATAATCATCGAGCAATAAAATATTTTTCAGATCATCTTTATAGGCAGCTTTCCCGATGTTGTGATATGAAGGAAACTGACTAAACAGAAATTCGATGGCATCAGAATAATTCATCAGGTTTATTTATCAAATCAGACTAAGATTAATAATTTAAAGTATTAAAGCTTTTTTGCCTCCTTCCCAATTGAAAAAGTTGAAATCCATTAACCGCAAAGGTCGCAAAGATTCTACGCAAAGGTCGCAAAGTAATGGTGCACAGAATTTTAACTTTGCGTACTTTGCGCCTTCTTTGTGTGCTTTGCGGTTAAATATTACTTTTTCACCATCCCTGTAAATCCAAATCAAAACGACAAACTTAACAAATTGGTGACAATTTCTGCCTTAAAATAGTTACTTTTGCAGAAGTGATGATGCCTGACAAAAAGGTCTAAGCTATTGATTTTAAATCATTAACGATGAGAAAAAAGCATAACAAAAAAATATTCATAATTGATACAAACGTTCTCCTTCATGATTATAAATGCATTTACAATTTTGAAGAAAATGATATTATCATACCAATTGTGGTTCTTGAGGAGCTTGACAAATTCAAAAGAGGAAATGATCTCATAAACTTTCATGCCCGGGAATTTACAAGGGAGCTCGATAAACTTTCAGGAGATCTGCTTCTCACTGCCAATATCCCCCTTGGCGAAAATCTGGGGAACATGCATATTGAAACTGGTAAGGACTTTTCGGAAAAAGTAAATGAGTCATTTCCAGAGAGAACTCCCGATCACAGAATTCTGGCAATATCCGATTATGTGTGCAGTACAAATAAAGACAAGACTGTTGTATTGATCACAAAGGATATTAACCTGCGCATGAAAGCCAAATCGCTGGGTATCAAAGCACAAGACTACGAAAATGACAAAGTTGCAAACATTGATGATCTGTATAAAGGAATAAGAATTCTCGATAAAGTTAATCAGGAATCAATTTCAAAACTTTACGAAGTACCCGAAGGAGTTAGTCCGGCTGAATTCAGCCTCGAGCCAAATCTGGCAGGTCACCAGTTTTACATTATGAAAAATAATGGGTCGAGCGCTTTGGCTCATTACAATCCTGTAAGCAAAACGGTGAACAGGGTAATTAAACAAACGACATACGGTATTGATCCTCGAAATGCAGAACAAACCTTTGCTATTGAAGCTCTGTCAAACCCCGATATTCAGCTTGTTTCCCTGACCGGCAAGGCAGGAACCGGAAAAACTTTACTTGCTCTGGCTGCTGCACTACAGCAACATAAAAGGTACAAGCAGATTTTTCTTGCCCGTCCGATTGTTCCTCTTGCAAATCGCGATCTTGGATTTTTGCCCGGCGATGTCAAGGAGAAGATGGATCCTTACATGCAACCATTGTATGACAACCTAACAGTTATCAAACATAAATTCAGTCACCAGAGTCCTGAGTTTCTGCGGATAAATGATATGATGAAAGAAGATAAACTAGTGATCACTCCTCTTGCATATATCCGCGGAAGAAGTCTTTCAAGCATTTTCTTCATTGTTGATGAAGCACAGAATCTTACACCACATGAGATTAAGACCATTATAACGAGAGCCGGCGAAGGAACAAAAATGGTATTTACGGGAGATATTGAGCAGATTGATTCACCTTATCTCGATATAGCTTCAAACGGTTTAAGCTATTTGTCGGATAAAATGAAGGATCAGGAAATTTTCGCGCATATAAACCTTGTGAAAGGTGAAAGAAGTTTCCTGGCTGAATTGGCGTCTAAAGTGCTGTAAGTCTAAAGTAATGAAGAACTTACACGGAGGACACTGAGCCGTAATACTTCGGAATTTTGGTAACAGAAAACATGGTACTATAATTAAATAACCCTCTTTCTTATCCCGCAAAGCGGGAAGATGGTTTTGCTCCTTCCTCCGTGGGGGAAGGTTGGGAAGGGGGTTGACTAAATAAAACACAAAAGCAAATTAAAGGTAACGAAGCAAGAAAGAATTACACTGCCGGCAGGCAGACAGAGTGCACAGAGAATTAAAACAATATATTATGAAAACCAAAACTATCCGGCTGGCAGCATTATTGATCGTCATTTTACTGGCAATTCCTGTTGTGGTAATGGCAGGCGATAAGAAGAAAAATAAAGACAAAAAGAAAGGTCAGACAATACAGCTTTTTAACGGGAAAGATCTTAATAACTGGATCTTCAAGCTCAAAGATCCTAAGGTTGATCCTGCAACAGTTTTCACCGTTCACGATGGTATCATTCAGATTGCAGGCAACCCGTTCGGATATATGAGGACCAAAGAAAGCTATTCTGATTATGAACTTCATGTTGAATGGCGCTGGCCATCGGAGCCGACAAACAGTGGTGTGTTCGTTCATGCGCAGCCTCCTGATTCAATCTGGCTGAGATGTGTCGAATGTCAGCTTCAGGCAGGCAATGCCGGCGATTTTGTCTGTATGAACGGCGCTGACATGACTGAGAGAACAGATAAAACGAAACCATTTGTAAAGAAACTTGCAGCTTCTTCAGAAAAGTCTGCAGGCGAATGGAATACAATGGAAGTTGTGTGTAAATCAAATACGATAGAAGTACATGTCAACGGAGTACTTCAGAATAAAGGAACAAATGTCAATCTGTCTAAAGGATCGATCTGTTTGCAAAGTGAAGGCAAGACGATTGAATTCAGAAATGTATATCTGAAAAAAACAGGGAAATAAGACAGAAATTCAGGGTAATAGCTCAGTGAATCAATGAAATTCAATTAATGGCTATAAAAAGAAAAATTGCTTTTCATACACTTGGCTGTAAGTTGAATTTCGCCGAGACATCAACTATTTCACGGTCATTTCCTGAGGAATTGTTTGAAAGAGTCCCCCCAAGCTCAAAAGCCGACGTTTATGTGATAAACACATGTTCGGTGACAGATGCTGCGGATAAGAAGTGCCGGCAGGCAATAAAAAAATTCATCAGCCTTTCCCCCGATGCTTTCATTGCCGTGGTTGGCTGTTATGCCCAGCTGAACCCGCAGGAAATATCTGCAATCCCCGGAGTAGATCTGGTTCTTGGTACCAATGAAAAATTTGATATTGCTGACTATCTTAAAAATTACAATAAGAAACAAATTCCCGAAGTCCACTCATGTGATCCTGAAAAGTCCGCCAATTTCAATATATCCTATTCTTTAGGTGATCGTACACGTTCATTTCTGAAAGTTCAGGATGGATGTGATTATGGATGTTCATATTGCACCATACCAATGGCGCGCGGAGGAAGCAGGAATCCGGATATTTCAACGATAATCGGCGAAGCGAAACTAATCGCTGCCAGAGGCGTAAAAGAGATCGTTATCACTGGTGTCAATATCGGCGATTTTGGAAAATCAACAGGAGTATCATTTACCGGTTTGCTCAGGGAACTTCTGACTGTAGATGGTATAATGAGATTCAGGATATCTTCAATTGAACCAAACCTTCTGACAGATGAGCTGATAGAGCTTACGACTGCAAATGGCAAAATCCTACCTCATTTCCATATTCCGCTTCAAAGCGGTAATAATAAAATACTGGGACTAATGAGGCGAAGATATAAACGCGATGTTTTTGCAGCACGGGTTAAAAAGATCGTTGAGAAAATGCCATACGCAGGAATAGGCGCTGATGTTATTGTAGGTTTCCCGGGTGAAACTGAGGATGATTTTGAAGATACGTGTTCATTTCTTGAAAATCTGCCTCTCTCATACTTGCATGTCTTTACATTTTCAGAAAGACCAGGAACTGTTGCGGAGACATTGCCCTCAAAAGTTACATTTAAAGACAAAGAAGTAAGAAGTAGGACGCTAATTTCTCTTTCTCACAAGAAAAATATTATATTTAATAAACTGAATATCGGTCAGGAGACTTATGTTCTGTTTGAGAATGCCCGTACAGATGGAAGTATAACCGGTTTCACCTCAAATTATATAAGGGTTGAGACGCCATGGGAATCAGGACTTGCTGGGAAGATCAGAAAAGTCAGGCTGACAGGAATATCATCTGCGGGAAGAATGAATATTGAACTAATTAATTAATAATGCCCGATCTTAAGAAAATCTGCCATGAAATTGAAAAAGCTGCCAGGGAAGCAGGTGCTTTTATTCAAAAGGAATCAATTGGATTCGATAGCAGCAAAACAGAAAAAAAAGGATTGAATGATTTTGTCAGTTATGTCGATAAGGGTTCAGAAAAATTACTTGTTGAAAAACTTGGAATTATTCTTCCTGAAGCAGGTTTTCTTGCAGAAGAAGGCACTTCAAAAAAGGTAGGTTTAAAATATAACTGGGTTGTCGATCCATTGGATGGTACTACAAACTTTCTCCATGGACTTCATCCTTATTGCATAAGCATTGCACTAAAAGAGGATGATGAGATTATTGCAGGTGTAGTGCATGAAGTAAACGGAAATGAAACATTTACCGCCTGGAAAAACGGAGGCGCATGGCTTAACGGATCAGCAATTCACGTTTCGACTGCTGCCAGGCTTTCTGATAGCCTTATTGCTACAGGGTTTCCTTACAGCGATTTCAGCAGACTTGATTCATACATGAACTGTTTTTCACATTTTTGTAAAACCACCCATGGTGTGAGAAGGTTTGGTTCAGCAGCAATCGATCTTGCATACGTTGCCTGTGGAAGATTTGAAGCATTCTTTGAATATGGCCTGCATCCATGGGATGTTGCTGCAGGTATATTGCTGGTAACCGAAGCAGGTGGCAGGGTTAGCAACTTTTCAGGAAATGATAAAAATCTTACCGGTGAAGAATTTCTCGCATCTAACAGTATGATTTTTTCGGAAATCCTCGAAATTGTGAATAAATTTATGAAAAATTAATAATCCGGCCTGATGGATGCTATTTTGTACTACATTTTTTACGGAGCAAACTGGATTATAACTCTCCTGCCGTTAAGCGTTTTATATGTTTTTGCTGACCTGCTTTATTATATATTGTATTATTTCCCCTCATATCGCAGGAAAGTTGTTTACTCCAATCTTAAAAATTCTTTTCCAGAAAAAACCGAAGAGGAGATCAAAATTATTGAAAAGAAATTTTACCGGCATCTTGCAGATCTTTTTGTTGAGACACTCAAGCTCTCGCATATGTCAAATGAAGAGCAAAAGAAACGCTTTACCTATACAAATCTCAGCATAATTGACAAACTCCGGGAGGATAAAAGAGACATCATTGCAATTGTCGGGCATTATAATAATTGGGAATGGCCGACCCTGCTTCCCCATTATCTTAATTATAAAACCGTAATAATTTTTAAGCCCCTTCAGAACAAGTATTTTAACAATTTTGTTAATAAGCAGAGATCAAAAAATGGCATCGTGCTCACTCCTACTTCTAAAGTAATAAAGGAAATAATTAATTACAGGATAAATAAAGTTAACACCGTTTCCGTATTCATTTCGGATCAGATTCCGGCTAAAGGTGATATAAAATACTGGACTACTTTTCTGAATCAGGATACTGCCGTATTTACCGGCGCCGGGAAAATTGCTTCAAAATATGATATGGCAATTGTCTTCTTTCATATTCAAAAAGTGAAAAGAGGTCATTATAATCTCGATGTGGAACTGCTGATCGACCACCCTGCAGGGCTCTCTGAGAATGAAATTACGGAAGTCCATGTCAGAAGGCTTGAAGAGATTATAAATAACAAACCTGAATACTGGATCTGGAGCCATCGCCGCTGGAAGCATTCCAAGCCTGTTGAAAATGAATAAAACAGTAATCGTCATATTAAACTGGAA
Organism: uncultured Bacteroidales bacterium; assembly: GCA_963734885.1. Classification (GTDB taxonomy): domain Bacteria; phylum Bacteroidota; class Bacteroidia; order Bacteroidales; family VadinHA17; genus LD21. Next base: position 28,882 of record CAVTIJ010000002.1, read on the forward strand.
TGGACTTAACTATTTGAAAATGTTCCTTGGAACTGTTATTGAACATTCCATTGATAATGACACTGTTATATGTGTAGCTGATAACGGATCAACAGACGGATCTCCTGAATGGGTCAGAGAAAATTTCAGTGATGTGAAGCTGATAATCCTCGATAAAAACTATGGATTTGCCGAAGGTTATAACAGGGCAATTGAACAACTTGATGCAAAATATTTCCTTCTGCTGAATTCTGATATTGAAGTTACCGAAGGATGGCTTCATCCATTGGTCAGCTTTATGGATAATAATCCGGACGTTGCCGCATGCCAGCCTAAAATACTATCATACCATCAGAAAGATCATTTTGAACATGCAGGCGCTGCAGGTTGTTTTATTGACAAATATGGTTATCCTTTCTGCCGCGGGAGAATAATAAGTGAGGTTGAGAAAGATAACGGGCAATATGATTCTCCGATCAATGTATTCTGGTCAAGCGGTGCATGTATGATTGTAAGATCTGAAGCCTGGAAAAAATGCGGCGGGTTTGATCCCGACTTTTTTGCTCATATGGAAGAGATCGATTTATGCTGGCGATTTCACAAGGCAGGCTTCAGGGTATGCTTTTTGCCCGACTCTGTCATATACCATGTTGGTGGTGGAACTCTTCCCTACAGTTCGCCTTTAAAGACATACCTTAATTTCCGAAACAGTCTTTTTCTTCTTTACAAAAACCTGCCCGACAGAAAATTCAAAAGTGTAATGTTCAAAAGGAAACTTCTGGATGGTTTGGCCGCCATATTTTTTCTGATGAAAGGAAGTTTTGAAAGTGTAAAAGCTGTCTGGAATGCTCATATGGATTATTATAAGGCGATAACTTTATTAAAAGGAAAAAGAAAAAAAGTTAAAGAGCTTGAAACGCGTGATTCTGAAATTGAAGTATTGAACAAGAGCATTGTATTTGAATTTTATGTAAAGGGAAATAAAACTTATACGAGCCTGATATCTAAACCGAAATAAATGAAGAAATATCAAATGATAGTATTTTTTACCATAGCACTTTTAATTTACTCGCTGGTTAACTTTTATATATTTTATAAAGGATACCAGGCCATTCCGGCGCTGCATAACAACAAACTTATCTATACTATTTCATCGATTGCGCTTGCCGGACTATTTATTTTTGCAAAGATTCTTGAAGCCAGGCATTCTTCAGTTATAACTGATGCATTCAATATTATTGGAGGGTTCTGGCTGGCATTTATGCTCTACGGCTTTTTATTTTTCCTGCTTTCGGATATTATTTTCCTGGTACTGAGAATTCCCGGAATTGTAAAAGGTGACAGCATTCTGATCTTTAGAAAATGGTCATTTTTTATTATACTTTTTGCGTCTGCAGTCCTTATTATCGGAGGATTCATAAATGCAATAATTCCTTTCACGAGAGAATATAATATTACTATTAACAAGTCAGCAGGAGAGGTCAAGACCTTAAGAATCGCCGCAGTATCAGACATTCATCTTGGAAGCATTATCAGGAAAAGAAGCTTAAAAAAAATGTCACGTATTATCAAAGATCTGAAACCCGATCTGGTGTTGCTTCTTGGTGATATTGTTGACGGGGAGATTGGTCCGGTTATGAGAGGTGATCTTCTCCAGTATTTTACTTACCCCGATTGTCGTGACGGGTTGTATGCAATAACCGGGAATCATGAATTCATTGGCGGCGCTGCAAGGACAATTCCTTATATAGAAAGCAAGGGAATACGGATTTTAAAAGATGAAATGGTTACTCTGAAAGGCGGGGTTCAGCTTATAGGACGCATCGACAGGGATTCATACCGGTTTTACAGGAAAGAAAGATTACCTCTTGATGAATTAATGAAACAGGCTGATACGACGAAACCTGTTATCCTCCTTGACCATCAGCCGTTCCATCTCGATGAAACTGCAAAATATGGAATTGACCTGTCTCTTTCCGGACACACTCATAATGGCCAGATGTGGCCGCTGAATTATGTTACTGCGATGATCTACGAGCTGAGTACAGGGTATCTGAAAAAAAGAAATACTAATTTCATTGTCTCTTCTGGTTACGGCCTTTGGGGACCAAGAGTCAGATCGGCAAGTCACTCGGAGGTGCTTCTGATCAATCTGACTTTTGCGGGTAACAATTAGATTTCCCTACAGTACATCATATATCTTTTCCAGCCCCATTCCTCTCGAACCTTTTATTAGGATCGTATTGCCCTTCAATGTTTCTGCTTTAAGGAACTCTATGAGCTTATCTGAATTATTGAATGATTTGCATCCCGATTTTGCAGAGACTTTATGAAATTCAGGACCAACCAGAAAAACATTTCCGTTAAACTCTGATTGAACAATTTTTAGGATCTTAAGATGTTCTTCACTGCTCTTCTCTCCCAATTCGAGCATATCACCAAGGATAACCGCTTTTTTTTCAGCCTTAATCTCTGAAAACGATTTCAGGCTCGCGGACATGCTTGTGGGATTTGCATTGTAGGAATCACATATAAGAGTATTCCTTTTCGTGATTTTTATCTGCGACCTGTTATTTGCAGGCTGATAATTCTTAACTGCATCAATAATATCTTTTATATCGACCCCCAGAAATAGACCGGTAGCAATTGCTGCTCTTACATTTTCAAGATTATAACTTCCAAAAAGGTTGGTGCTCAGATCATAAGTCTGGTGAAGGTAAGAGACAGACAATTTAAGGTTGAATTCAGAGGGTACCAGTTCAACAGAAAGATCAGTCCCGGTCGGATCAGAAAAAGGTACGGCCCTGTTAATTAATCTGAAAACTTTCTCTGAAAGTATTGGATCCTTATCGTTGTAAAGTGCAAGTCCGTTTACCTTTCTCAAATGTTCATATAATTCAGTCTTAGCTCTGATAACGCCATCTAGTGAACCAAACCCTTCAATATGAGCAGTTCCGACATTTGTTATTATGCCATAATCAGGTTTTGCAATTAAACACAGAGTTCGGATTTCGCCAAGGTGGCTTGCTCCCATCTCGATAATCAGCATTTCAGAATCGGCAGGTGCAGAAAGTATTGTCAAAGGAACGCCAATATGATTATTCAGGTTTCCATGGGTGTAATGAACTTTAAGCTTCTTTGACATAATACCTGCAAGAAGCTCCTTTGTAGTTGTCTTCCCATTGGTACCTGTTATTGCCAGTACAGGTATATTGAGTTCTTTGCGGTAATGAGCTGCCAGAGCCTGCAATTCAAACAGGCAGTCATCGACAAGGATAGTCTTTTCAGTTTCAAAAAGAGGATCGTCAATAACCGCGCACAGAGCGCCCTTTGCAATGGCCTCTTCAGCATATTTATTGCCATTATATTTGTCGCCCCAGAGAGCAAAGAAAATCTGACCTTTAGCTACATTGCGGGAGTCAGTAACCACTCCTGTAGATTCCTTAAAAACGCTGTATAGTTGATCTGTTTTCATGTTGGTAAAAAAATGCCTCATTACGATAACATAATGAGGCTTATTTTGTCAGAGAACAATCTTTTATAATCCGGACGGACTTCCTACCCTTATCATTGCGCACCTGAATCCTATATCATCACGTGAGCTTTCCTGATCGAGGAATCGCCTGGTTGCAGGGTTCAGCCAGTAAGCTCTGTCTTTCCATGAACCACCTTTATAAACTCTTGCATTATCATTTATCAGAGTAACAAAGTCATTGGTTCCTGAATTAGGATCCTGAGCGTACATTCTGAGAGAGGCTTTTTTACCATCTTCAACGTTAAAATCAGAACCGCCACCGGCTGGTATAGCAGATTGAAGATCACCATCTCTGAAATTTCTGTAATCAGCTTTCTGATAATTGTATCTGTTAGCAACATCAGCATCTTTAACTGTATCGACTATTAAACGGCCGAGTTTATCTTTAGCAACCACCGAACCATTGGCATCACGGCGGAGATCGGTATAAACATTGCCTCTGAAGGGGTTAAAACCATCAACATCTTCAGATGACAGCGGACGATAAACATCCTGTACCCATTCATTTACGTTGCCTGCCATGCAATATAGACCATAATCGTTTGGCCAGTAAGACTTTACATCAACAGTAATGCTTCCGTTATCGTTCAGGCTGCCGGCAACACCCATAAGGTCGCCTCTTCCGCGAACGAAGTTTGCCATCATCTGTCCCCTGTTCTTCTTATTTGAATTTCTTACGTTATGACCATCCCATGGATAGATTCTTCTTTCATAAACTCTTTCCTCAAAGGTATTGCCTTTAAGTGCGTAAGCAGCAAATTCCCATTCAGCTTCCGTAGGCAGCCTGTAACTTGGAAGAAGGACGCCATCTTCAAAGTTTGTCCTGCGTTCTGTCTGATTTGGGTTCAGGCTGGGCCTCAACTGGTTTACAACGCCTTCATACTGTCCGGCAAGATATGCTTCTGTATTAAAATTCTTTTCGTTTGTCTGATTTGGATCAGGATTAAGTTCACCTTCATCAATCAGTATTTGTTCATTTACCCTGTCGGTTCTCCAAAGACAAAAATCATTTGCCTTCACCCAGCTTACGCCTACAACAGGATAGTTATTATATGACGGGTGCCTGAAATAATACTCAACATAAGGATCGTTAAAACCCATAGGACTTCTCCAGACCAATGTGTCAGGAAGCGCTCTTCTATAAACTTCAGGATAATCTTTGTAAACTCTGCGCAGCCAGAAAAGGTACTCGCGGTAATCAATATTTTTAACTTCTGTTTCGTCCATATAGAAAGAGGAAACTGTGACTGTTCTGGGTTTGTTATTCCAATCGTACATAACATCCTGCTGAACCTGTCCCATCGTAAAACGGCCACCTTCAATAAGCACAAGGCCAGGGCCGGTTTTTTGATCGGCTCCCATAGTAACTTCGAATCCGCCATTGTCAGGATTATTATACGTCCAGCCGGTTGAAGTGGAAACTTCTTCTTTTCCCTTTTTCTTAAATATGCAGGATGTAAAAAGCAAAACAGCGATTAGAACAACTGGTAAGGCTCTGAATTTATACATAACTCCTTTAGTTTTATGGCTTCTAAGAATACCCAAATATAACAAAATATTATTTAACGATCTTTTTACTCACCAAATATAACTACATTTTAGGAAAATTTATTGTTTTGATTGTATTTCTTTTTTCAACATTAGTCAAACTAAAAGCAAGTCCTGTTTCGTGAAGAAGCGAGAATGGCAGAAATTTATTTCCCGATATTGCATTAAAACGGTAGTTGTAATAAACAGATAACCTTCCGGCGGTAATAGAAAATCCGGTTTGGATATTCAGATCTCCTCCATTATCTTTCATACATATTACGTTGACAGACAAGTATTTGTTTTCAATGGCGGCACCTCCACCACCTGCCAGATATCCTCTTTGAAATTCAATATAAGTTAATGGTTGAATTTTGAGAGTTTTTGCCTGGTTCAGAAAAAAATCACCTGATAAATGAACCAGGAGCTTTCTTTTTAACCTTTCGTTTGAAACACCTGTTGTTGACAAATCGGGTTCCGCCAGATGGCTGATAGAAAAACCGCCTGTAAATCTTCCTGATGTAAAGAGAAATCCGGCTGCAACATCAAATACTGTTTTTCCCTGTAACGCTAAAGTTTCGGATGACGGAAGTGTCACTCCGCCAAGCGGATCGATCTGATCAGGTAATACAGCATTGCTAAAATTGAAACCCCGGTGATAGAGTGAAGCTGAGAGCCCGGCATTTATGTAGAGATCCTTTCCTGCTTTCAGAAAATATGCATATGACATTCCTCCCCTCAAATCGTTGATAATACCTCCCAGGTAATCATCAACAAGGTAAACCCCTGCTCCGCCATGCAAAACCTGGAAATATGAATCGTAGGAAAAATATACCGAGTGAAAATTATAACTGTTCCCGGGATAATAGTTAAGATATGATAACCGCAATTCCCCGTCACCTTCGCTTCCTGATAGAGCAGGATTGGTAATCATCATCATTTGATAACCCGGACCCGGATCAGCTTCCTGTCCAAAACAGTGCATCTGCAAAAAACAGATTAAAATGAATGTTATGATTAATTGCTTCAACATATCAATTACTGCAATATCAACGTAATGAACTCGTTATTATTATATTAAACTAATCAACAAAAAAAGCAAATTAACTAACATTCAAAAAGCCATTTCTATCTTTGTCGGTATAATGAAAAGAAATTTTCAAATAGCGCTTGCTGTTTTGCTGCTCTTACACGTAAATCTTAACGCGCAGGTTTTCAAAGATAGTTATTCTTCTTCTTCAAAACTCTCCGGTGGATTATGGTTCCGGATTGCAATCACTGCAGACGGAATATACAGGATAGACTTCTCAAAACTCAGGCAGATGGGTCTGTCAGATCCTTCACACCCAAGAATATTTGGCAACAACTTTGGACAGTTGTCCTACTATAATGACGATCCAAAACCTGATGATCTGAAGGAAATTCCAATACAGCTCAATACCGGCAACGATGGGATCTTTAATGAAGGCGATTACCTGCTTTTTTATGGACAGGGTACCACCAGATGGAAATATGATACAGCAGCAAATAGATATAATTATCTGCCTCATAACTACTCAGATACCGCATTCTATTTTATAACTTCTGACCAGGTTCCCGGGAAACAAATCACTACGGCCATAGAACCTTCATTGTCAGTTAATTATACATCAACAGAATCAGATGTGCTATTTGTTCATGAACAGGATGATGAAAACCTGATCAGATCAGGCAGAGAATGGTTTCAACCAGTGTCATCAATTCATATTGACCCTGGTTTCACTGATCTTTCGACATCTGAAATTATAAAATATGACATAAGGGTTGCTGCACGGGCTTCAGTTCCGACAACATTCAGAATTTACGAGGGAACATCAGAAAAAAAGAGCATTGATGTTCAGGCAGTTAATCTTTACGACGATAATGGAACGTACGCACAGATCACTGATTCAACGGGCTCATTTACAGCCTCCTCGTCTGCTCCCACATACGACATCAAATTTTCAGCTAATGGTGAATCCGGAGCTCACGGCTGGCTTGACAGGGTTACTCTGCAAGGAAGAAAATTAAATTCATTTTCGGGTTCAGTAAACCAATATCGCGACTCCAAATCAGTGGCTGCCGGGAGAATAACCGCATTTTCTGTCAGGTCAACTGACATCGATCCGATTATATGGGATGTTACCGACCCTTACAATTCCAAACTCATTCAATATACAAGAAATGGCGGAGACATTTCATTTAAAGCCTCTTCCGATACATTAAAGACTTTTATCGCTTTCAACCTGGCTAGAGTACTTGTTCCTGTTATAAAAACAGCTGCAATTTCCAATCAGGATCTGCATGGGTCAGCCCCTGCCGACATGATAATTGTTACGCATCCTCTTTTCAAACGCTATGCCGAAAAACTTGCTGCTCTGCATCTTAAAAATGACGAATTGATTTCCGAAATTGTCACTCCTGATCAGATATATAATGAGTTTTCAGGTGGAATCCGCGATATCGCTGCAATCAGGAATTTTTTACGGATGAAATATATAAAGCAAAAAAATGGTGCACATCCTTTAAGATATTTGTTGCTCTTCGGGGACGGTTCGTATGAAAACAGAACTCCCCCACCTGATAACCCTGATTTTATACCAACTTATCAGTCACTGAATTCAACTGATGTGGTGTCTTCATTTACATCCGATGATTTCTATGGTCTGCTGGATGACGGTGAAGGAGAAGCAGAAGGCTCTGTGGATATCGGCATTGGACGGCTGCCTGTTTCAGATACTATCCAGGCGGGGATCGTTCTTTCAAAAATTAAAAAATATCTTGATCCTGCCAACATGGGCGACTGGAAAAACATCATTTGCCTCACCGCCGATGACGAAGATGGCAACACACACATGGCTGATGCTGAGGGTCTGGCTTCAATCCTGAAAGATAGTGTTCCGGTTTTCAATGTCGATAAAATTTACCTCGACGCATTTAAACAAACAACTTCAGCAAACGGTCAGTCATACCCTGAAGTAAATACTGCCATAAATAACCGGATTAATGCGGGGTGTCTGATTTATAATTACACAGGACATGGAAATGAAAATGGTTTTGCTGCCGAAGGTGTTGTGACAACAAAAGACATCAATTCATGGAATAATGGTGGAAAACTGCCTTTGTTTATTACTGCGACATGTGAATTCAGCCGTTTTGATGATATTGTGATGAATGTGGCTACTCATCAGATGGCCGGGAAAGAGTCAGGTGGTGAAATGGTTCTCATGAATAAGAATGGAGGAGGCATTGCTCTCATGTCAACCACCAGGGTTGTATATTCAGCGCCGAATTATGACCTTAACAAGAACATTTTCAATGTGGCATTTAATCATGATACTGATGGAAACACTTTAGCTTTTGGAGACATTATCAGAATAGCTAAAAACAACTCCGGAACCGGACCCAATAAAAGGAATTTTACCCTCCTTGGCGACCCTGCCCTGAAACTTGCATATCCATATTTTGGAAAGGTCATCACTGATTCAATCAATAACGTATCGGTTTATGACAATGTTGACAGTCTCAAAGCATTGTCATTAGTTACTATTGCGGGACATGTTGAAAACCTGACCGGCAGTATTTTAAACGATTTCGAAGGAGTTATCTCTCCCATTGTTTATGATAAACCAAATAAAATTAAAACTCTTGCCAACGATGGCGGACAAAGTATGACATTTGAGCAGATGAATAATGTCCTGTACAGTGGCAAAACTACGGCTAAGAACGGGAAATTCAGGTTTTCGTTTATTGTTCCGCGCGACATTAATTACAACTTCGGGCCGGGCAAAATCAGTTATTATGCAAATAACAGCAAAGAAGATATGAATGGAAGTTTTAGCGATATAATTATCGGAGGATTTTCAAAAACGGCTACAGCCGATACTTCAGGACCTGATATCAAATTATTTATGAACGATACTCTCTTCAGGAACGGAGGTTTGACAGACAATAAACCCAGATTGCTGGCAATAATAGATGATCCGGATGGCATAAACGCCACAGGATCAGCAATTGGTCACGATATAACAGGTATTCTTGATAACAATCCGGATAATTCCTTTATTCTTAATAATTATTTTGAAAATGATTTCAATAATTTCATGAAGGGGAGAGTAAACTATGATCTGGCTGGTTTGACAGTAGGTCTCCATTATCTTACAGTAAAAGCCTGGGATAATTTAAACAACTCATCTGAAAAAACCATATCGTTCAGGGTTTCAGGAGAGAAGTTTAAAATACAAAACCTCATCAATTATCCTAATCCTTTTACAAACGAGACCAATATCATTCTGGAACACAACAGGCCTGATAACGAGTTAAGTATAATTGTAAAAATCTATAATACTGAAGGAAAATTGATCAGGATTCTTCAAACAAAAATTATTCCCAATGGTTATATATTACCACCTGTGACCTGGAATGGAAATGAAGAAGGTGGACAAAAAGCAGGGAAGGGAATATATCCGTATTCCGTTACTATCACGACTGCAAATGGCGAGACAGCGATAGCTTCAGGACGAATGATCATTTTGTGAGATACACACAATATTAAGGTTGAAAAATAGTTTTATATTTGTAATATTCGTAGAATGATAAATTTAAGTATGAAGACAAAGAGAATTGCAATTGTCCTGATTCTCATCGCTCTTTCCGGAAAATCGTTTATTTTTTCGCAGCAGAGTTCAGGGGGCCTTAATGCAATACAGACAGTTGTGCCTTTTCTCACCATAGCTCCTGATTCAAGAGCCGGTGCCATGGGTGATGCAGGCGTTGCCACCTCTCCTGATGTCTATAGCATGCACTGGAATCCTGCTAAATTTGCATTCATCGATGGAAATGGCGGAGTTGGAATTTCATACTCTCCTTGGCTCAGAAATCTGGTTCCTGATATTAACATTGCATATCTTACAGGTTATAAAAGAATTGATACCAAACAGGTAATTGCTGCCAGTCTGCTTTATTCTTCTCTTGGCCCGGTTCCGTTCACAGATGAATTCGGGAACCTGGAACGTACTTTTAATCCCAATGAATTCGCTTTTGATGCAGCTTATTCAAGGCTTTTCAGTGAAAATTTATCCGGCAGCATTGCTTTCCGATTCATATATTCCAACCTCACCGGTGGATCATACTCAGGGGGCGTTGCAACACGTCCGGGAATCTCTTTTGCATCAGATATTTCAGGTTTTTACCAGAAAAAAATAACTCTTTTCAGCAAAGATGCGCAACTGGGCGTTGGTCTTAATTTTTCGAACATAGGCACAAAGATGAGTTATTCTCAATCACAGACAGCTGATTTTATTCCCATGAATATGCGCATTGGAGCTTCAGCTACAATCAACATTGATACCTACAATAAGATTTCGCTTAGTCTCGATCTGAATAAGCTTCTTGTCCCGACTCCTCCGATTTACAGCAGTACGAAGCCTGACAGCATAATTAAAGGAAAAGATCCTAATGTTTCAGTACCGGTTGCAATCTTTCAATCATTCTTCGATGCACCCGGCGGATTTAAGGAAGAAATGCATGAAATTACCTATTCGACGGGAATTGAGTACTGGTATAATAATCAATTTGCTCTCAGGGGCGGTTTCTTTTATGAAGATCCGACAAAAGGGAACCGTAAATATTTTACTACAGGAGCCGGTTTCAGACTAAAAGCCTTCACACTCGATTTCTCATATCTTATGCCGCTGGCACAAAATCACCCTCTTGCCCATACTCTGAGATTTTCCATTGCATTCGATTTCAATGCGCTTCGAAACGCAAACAGATCAAAAGCATGAGTATCAGAATCGGCCAGGGAATTGATTTTCACAAGCTGGAAAAGGGTTTGGATTTATGGCTTGGCGGAATAAAAATACCTTCTGAAAAAGGATGTGTGGCTCACTCGGACGGAGACGTTCTGATTCATGCCATCTGCGATGCCCTTCTTGGAGCTGCAGGTTTGAGGGATATCGGCTATCATTTTCCTGATACTGACATCAAATATAAAAACATCGATAGCAAAATCCTTCTCAAAAAAACCTATGAGCTTATAAGAAAAAAGGGATACGTTATAAATAATTTAGACAGTACTCTCTGCCTGGAAGAACCTAAAATTTCGACCTTTATCCAGGAAATGAAAAGTACTATTTCATCTATTCTTGAAACAGACTCTGATAGTATTGCTATTAAAGCCACAACCACCGAGAAACTCGGATTTACAGGCAGAGGTGAGGGTATCGTGGCAATTGCTGTGGTTCTGTTAGATCGAAAGGAATAAACCCTAAAAATGTCATGATGGAGAAGATTACGTTGGTCCTTGGTGCTAGTCCCAAGGCAGAGAGATATTCAAACAGGGCAGTCAGAACACTCAAAAGCAACAATATACCTGTCATAGCTGTTGGAAAAAGGGAGTATGTCCGTGACGGATATAGAATTCTAAAAGCTATACCTGATGATATTGGTCGGGTTCATACGGTTTCATTATATCTGAGTGCAGAAAACCAGAAAGAGTATTACGATCAGATCCTTAAGCTTCGCCCGGAAAGAGTAATTTTCAACCCCGGCGCTACTAATCCCGAGTTCGAGGAAATATTAATGAAGGAAGAAATTGAAGTGGTTACCGATTGTATGCTGGCAATGCTGGCCTGCCGGCAATTCTAGGACAAAGCCTCATCAATTATCTTATCGTCAGCAATATACGGAATCGTAACTTTTAGATCAGAGTTCTTTTCCAGTTCTCTTTTAATCGTGAACATAGCCTCCTTATTTCTTGCCCAGCTGCGGCGGGCTATCCCATTGTTGACGTCCCAATATAACATACTCCGCAGTTTATTTTCAGATTCATTACTGCCGTCAAGTACCATACCGAAACCTCCGTTTATGACCTCGCCCCATCCCACTCCGCCTCCGTTATGCAACGAAACCCAGGTAGCACCGCGGAAAGAATCACCAATGACATTTTGAACAGCCATATCGGCTGTGAATTTTGAACCGTCGTATATATTTGAAGTCTCACGGTAAGGAGAATCAGTACCTGAAACATCGTGATGGTCACGACCAATCACAACAGGCGCTAAGATTTTTCCATCAGCAATAGCTTTATTGAAAGCGGAAGCAATTTCCATCCTTCCTGTTGCATCAGCATAAAGAATGCGTGCCTGAGAACCTACCACAAGGTTGTTTTTTCCTGCCTCACTGATCCATTTGATATTATCATTCAATTGCTGGATAATCTCATCAGGAGATGTCTTAATTAATTTCCTCAGGACGCTAAGAGCAATATTATCAGTTGTTTCCAGATCAGTTCCGCTATTTGAACAGCAAACCCACCTGAAGGGCCCAAAGCCATAATCAAAACACATCGGCCCAACGATATCCTGTACATACGACGGATACCTGAAATCTCCATTTGATTTAAGAATATCGCCTCCCGCTCTTGATGCTTCGAGAAGAAAGGCGTTACCATAGTCAAAAAAATAAGTGCCACGGGATGTATGTCTGTTAATTGCTGTGACCTGGCGGCGCAGGGATTTTCTTACCTCATCTTTAAATCTTTCAGGGTTTTCAGATAGCATCCTGTTCGATTCATCGAAACTTAACCCTGCAGGATAATATCCTCCAGACCATGGATTGTGAAGTGAAGTCTGATCAGAGCCAAGATCAACGAAGATATTCTCATCACCCAGCTTTTCCCAAAGATCAACAATATTACCCTCGTAAGCAATTGACGTAACCTTTTCATTTGCTGTCAGATACTTCAATCTGTCAACAAGTTTGTTCAAATCCTGAAATATCTCATCCACCCATCCCTGTGAATGCCTTGTTTTCAGAGCTTTCGGATTCACTTCGGCAATTACTGAAATAAGTCCGGCAATACTTGCCGCTTTAGGCTGAGCTCCCGACATTCCGCCGAGTCCAGACGAAACAAACAATTTAATTCCAGGCTTATTTGCCGGTTTTGAGATAAGCCGGGCGGCATTCAGAATCGTAATGGTTGTACCATGGACGATGCCCTGTGGCCCGATGTACATATATGAACCAGCTGTCATCTGTCCATATTGAGATACGCCTAATGCATTGAATCTCTCCCAGTTATCCTGTGATGAATAATTTGGTATCACCATTCCGTTTGTCACTACTACTCGTGGAGCATTCATATTGGAAGGAAAAATACCAAGGGGATGACCTGAATAAATGACAAGTGTCTGTTCATCGGTCATCTCCGAAAGATACTTCATTGTCAGTCTGTATTGGGCCCAGTTCTGGAATACAGCTCCGTTACCTCCGTAAGTGATCAGTTCGTGTGGATGCTGGGCGACAGTTAAATCGAGATTGTTGGAGATCATAAGCATAATGGCTGCCGCACTTCTCGATTTATAAGGAAACTCATCGATGTGACGCGCTTTTATCTCATAATCAGGCCTGAACCTGTAGATGTAAATCCGACCATAGGTTTTAAGTTCCCGGGCAAATTCAATTGCAAGGACTGAATGAAATTTTTCAGGAAAATATCTCAGGGCATTCTTTAACGCAAGGTGTTTTTCGCTATCAGTCAGAATATCTTTGCGTTTAGGAGCATGGTTAAGATTGTCATCATATGGCTTTAGGGGAGGAAGTTCGGCAGGGATACCTTCAGCGATTTGTTTTTTGAATTCAGCGTTTTTCATGAAATCTTATTCTGAAATAATGATGTAAAGTTAGTTTTTTTCGGCCTGTTTGAGTTGGAGTTCGAAATCCAATAACCGCAAAGGTCGCAAAGAAATTACGCAAAGGTCGCAAAGAACTGAACAATAATGCTTTGACTTTGCGTACTTTACGCCTACTTTGCGTGCTTTGCGGTTAAAAAAATCCAGAGAAGAAGAGGAAGGTAAAACAAAAAAGCTGACTCTCAATAGTGTCAGCTTTTCAAAATATTCTAAGGGTCGTCTACAGGTGACCTTCCTTTATAATTTCATCATCCACGAGAATACGTCCGCAGTATTCGCAAACGATAATCTTCTTTCTCGATTTGATATCAAGCTGTCTTTGAGGCGGGATCTGATTAAAACAACCACCGCATGCATCTCTCTGAACTGGAACAACAGCAAGCCCGTTTCTGGCATTCGATCTTATTCTCTTATATGCTGTAAGAAGCCTTTCCTCGATGATAGCCTCTACTTTTTCTGATTTTTTATACAAACCTTCCTCCTCTTTCTGAGTATCGGAAATGATTTCGTCGAGTTCAGATTTTTTATTTTCAAGGTCAGTCTTGCGGTCTGCAAGGGTGGCTTCTGAATCAGCAATGACAAGTTTCTTTTCGTCGATCAGAAAATTGAACTCTTTTATTTTTTTGTTGAACAACTCAATCTCCAGATTTTGATACTCAATTTCTTTAGAAAGTGAATCAAATTCCCTGTTATTTCTTACGTTTTTTTGCTGCTCTTCGTATTTTTTTATCAGGCCTTCGGCATCGGTAATCTCATTATTCTTCTTTAAAACCGACTTTTCAAGGTTTGATACTTCATCTTTTAAGTTACCAAGTCTTGTCTCAAGCCCGGCTATCTCGTCTTCCAGATCCTGCACTTCCAAAGGAAGCTCACCTCTAAGAGTTTTTATTTTATCTATTTCTGAATCAACTAATTGTAAACCATATAATGCTCTTAATCTTTCTTCAACAGAAATTTCAGATTCATGTGTTTTTGTTTTTTCCATTTTTAAAGATAATTTATGGGATTCGTATTTATTTCTGAAAACCGGACTGCAAATTTAGGGAATTTTTTAATAATTAGGCCTTTTAAAATTTCAGTTGAAAATTTTTCACTCTCATAATGACCGATATCGACCATAAGAATTTTATTTTCTGTATTAAAAAAGTCGTGGTACTTAATATCAGCTGTCAGAAAAACATCTGCTCCTGAACCAACAGCCTGGTTTAACAGGAAGGCTCCTGATCCACCACAGAGCGCAACCTTTACGATCGTTTTACCTGTTAGCTTTGAGTACCTCACTCCCCTTGCATCGAAAACTGAAGATACAGTTTTCAAAAAGTCTTCTTCGGAAACCCTTTTGTGCAACATACCGACACATCCTAAACCGATTTCAGCATTTTTATTTTCAAGGGTATAAAAATCATATGCAACTTCTTCATACGGATGGGCTTCAAGTAAAGCTTTTGTGACGCTGTTCCGGAGGTGTGAGAACAGAATGGTTTCAAAACGCACTTCTTTTTCATTGTGCAGCTTTCCTTTTTCACCTGCAAACGGGTGTGCATTTTCATTTGCCCTGAAACTTCCTGTACCTGAAACAGAGAACCCGCATTGATCATAATTACCGACAACACCTGCGCCGGCTTCGAAGATCTTGTCTCTTACTGCTTCAAAATGTGACTCAGGAATATATGTAACAAACTTCAGCAGTGTATGTTCTGAAGGGGATAAAACAGTAATCTCCTCTAACCCCAGTTTGTTGGCCATTTTCCAGCTGACCCCATGCCTCACGACATCCAGATTTGTATGCGAAGAATAAATTGCAATATCGTTTTTTATAGCTTTTTGAAGGATCCTTTCAACATAGGTTTTTCCGGAAAGGCTTTTTATTCCTTTAAATATCAGGGGATGATGAGAAACGATGACATCACACTTGCGATTTATTGATTCTTCAATTACTTCCTCGGTTACATCAATAGTTACCATAGCCGATGAAATTTCTGTTTCAGGGGATCCTACCTGTAATCCGGCATTATCATAGTCTTCCTGAAATGACAGTGGAACAGCGGCATCTAGATATGAGCAAAGGTCTTTTAGTTTCATAATAAAATCGTTACGTCTCACCAACCTGAGTTGAAAGAATCAAATCCTTTAACCACAAAGGTCACAAAGGAAAACACAAAGTTCACAAAGAGATCAATCAAAGTGATTTATTAACTTTGTGTTCTTTGTGCCTTCTTTGTGTTCTTTGTGGTTTAAAAACCTAATGTTAGAGACCATCTCTTATATCGAGAAGTAAAGTTTTAATTTTCTGCAGAGACTCATTGATCTCATGCTTATATTCTGTCTCACCCCACTTTTCGGAAAGTTTCTTTTTAGCGCCTGAAAGGGTCATGCCTTCTTCTTTTACAAGGTGATGAAGAATTTTAAGATTCTTAATATCTGCCTGATAAAACAATCTGTTCCCCTTCTTGTTTTTCATGGGTTTAATAATATCAAACTCATTTTCCCAGAAACGGATTGTTGAAACAGGAACATCAAGCATCTCAGCAACTTCCCCTATTGAAAAATAGAGTTTCTCGACTTTTCTTTCTTTATAAGGCATATCTGTTACTTATATGTTATTTCACCATCGTCCGAAACATTTATGATCTCGTCAGGGAAATCCTGTGCATCCAGCTCTTTTATCTTGTATATTACCCTGCGCGCACTGTCAATTTTTACCCCACCAGGCCATGGCTGGTAAATTGGAATTATTCTTCCCGACACAAATTTACCATTCCTGTCAACATTTATCTTTACAATTGGTGCAATTCCATTCGGACCTGCCAGGTTAAACCTTCCATAGGTGCAAAAATTGCCCATGCTGTAGCTTATGAAACGTTCTTTATACACTTCAATACCGCGTGTAACATGAGGACCGCTTCCAAGGACAACATCAGCACCATTGTCTATCATGGTATGTGCAAAATTATAAACATCACCCCTATCCTCACCGTGGAATATTTCATTTGTCTTTGGAACATTCTGAAAATCTGCCCCTTCAGCGCCACCATGAAAATAGACTATAACGATATCGCAGGTATCAGCAAGTTTTCTGACTATGGCAGAGGCAGTGTCAAGTTCATTAATATTCATTGTACCCGCATTTGGCGCAAATGCACAGAAACCATACAGAACCGAGTCCTTCCTGAATATCGACCAGGGATGCTCAATAAGTCCACCGTAATTTATCCCGACTGAATCGAGAATTGCTTTTGTACGAATGCGTGCCGACAGACCGAAATCGCCGAAATGATTGTTAGCCAGGCTAAGAACATTAAAGCCTGTTGCTGTCAGAGCAGAAACATACCGTTCAGGCATCCTGAATAAATAGCATAACGTGGTATCCTTGCATTTTTTTGCTGCTTCTCCCTCATTCAGAAATGATCCTTCAAGATTGCCAAAAGTTATGTCCGAATTTTTAAGTGTATCAGCTACACTTTCAAGCAGTAGATAAGGATTATCGTGAGGAGGCAAAAAATCTGTTGAGGGAAATGAGGAACCAAGCATTATGTCTCCAACAGCCGTAATAACAATATTCCCAGGAGCTTTAACAAGGATGGTATCTTTGACAATTGGAATGCTGTCAGCAGATTGAGAAAAACTATTTAGAACAGAAAATAATATTACCAGCAGAATTACCAGTCTCTTCATAATAAATTTTAAGAAAATATCTAATCGAAAGACTGCCCGGTTTTTGAAGCAATTTCAACCATCTTCTCATATTCTTCAGAACTGAGATCTTCAAAATAATAGTTGACCGGATCAACATTCTGACCGTTCAGTTTTATTTCATAATGAAGATGGTTAGCGACAGAAGTGCCTGTGTTGCCTACATAACCAATAATATCGCCTCTTTTTACTTTTTGACCAACCCTGACATTAAAATTGCTGAGATGTGCATACACACTTGAATAGCCGAAACCATGATCAATTATAATATGTTTACCGAAACCTCTCGCTGATGTTACCATGCCGACCACAGTACCGTTTCCAGTAGCGTATACATCAGTGCCTAGCGGAGCGGTAAAGTCCATACCATAATGAAACTTGCTTATCTTATATATAGGATGTATTCTCCATCCATAGCCTGAGGCTGTTCTTGTAAGGTCCTTGTTTGAAATAGGAATAATAGCCGGTACTGATTTGAGCATCTCCTCTTTGTCTTTCGCCAGTTTTATAAGCTCATCATACGATTTGGATTGCACATAGACCTTCTTTCTTATCTTATCGAGCCTGTTTGCAGTTTCTATTACCAGTTTCGAATTGTTATAACCCTCGAGGGATTCATATCTGTTTACACCACCGATTCCGCCATCACGCAAGGTGGATGGAATGGGTTCTGCTTCAAAAATAGTTCTGTATAGGTTATCATCTGTTTTCTGAAGGTCCTCCAGAACATTTTCAACATCCGCCATCTCCCTGTGAATGAGGTCGTATTGAATAGCCATCTGTGCTACCTCACGCTTGAGGGCTTTTTCTTTGGGGGAATCAAAAAAAGATGCAAAAGCAACCCAGTAAACAATTGCAATCAGCACAGATCCAGCAAAAAATGCCAGGGAACGGAGAAATAAAGTTTTTATTCCGAGGCGTATTTTATCAAAGCTCAGTGAATCAGGGTCGAATTTATATTTTGTCCTTGGCATGATGCGGCAAAGATAATCAATTCTTAAAAAACAAGAAATTCATATCCGGCTTCGATATGGAATAATTAATAAATGAGGGGAGGAAATTATCTCAATTTTGATTTTGATGCAAAAGCCTGGATCATGTCATTATATTCATCGGCGCTTACATCATTATTGAAGAAATTGACCGGATTCTCTTTCTTGCCAAATTCTTCAACCTGGTAATGAAGATGAGGACCCGAGGATAGTCCGCTGCTTCCGCTTAAACCAATCCGGTCGCCTCTTTTGACATTTTGTCCTTTAGAAACTTTAATGACACTTAGATGACCATATACTGTCTGATATCCATAACCATGGTCTATTACAATGCAATTTCCAAATCCGCCGGAATTCCACCCCGATTCAACTATTGTGCCATCACCTGTAGCGAAAACATCCGTCCCATAAGGAACCTCAAAATCCTGTCCGTTATGCATCCTCGATGTGCCAAGTATTGGGTGAATGGTTCTCCATTTGAAGGTATCGCCGAGCCTGAATTTCACACTGACCGGACTTATTCCCGGGAAATGATCGATCTCGCGTCTCCACTCGACACTTCGCTCGGAGATCGTCTTAAAAGACTCCTTTTGAACAGTCGCCATGCTTTTTATCTCATCAATCTTGCTTTTAAATTCAATAAGCATAGTTGAGTTTTGATATCCTTCAAGATCGCGATATCTGTCAACTCCTCCGAATCCTGCCTTCCTGTACGTTTCAGCAACATTTTCCATATGAAGTATCGGCCTGTAGCGTTTGTCATCAGATAATCTGAGGCTGTTGAGCGATTCAAGAGAATTATCCAGATCCCTGCCAATGAGTGTGTATTGAAGTTTAAGATCCTCAATCTGTTGATTGAGCATTTTTTCTTTAGGAGATCCGAATACATTACTTATAAACATGCCATAAATAAAGGCAACACCGAGTGATCCTGCAAACCATAAAAGAAAATTAAACATCTTCTTTTTCCAGGGCAACCTGACTTGCTTATATTGCAGATCGGATAAATCCAGAACGTATTTCCGGCTTCTTAACAACAGGTTAGAGGTTTTAAAATAAATCACGCTATTTGACAAATCTAAATCAAAAAAATTAATTTTACAAGCTTAAATTTGACTAATTCTAATTTAACACAAGTCTAAATAAGATGAAGGCACAGGAACTGAGGCAGGTTTTTTTCGATTTTTTTGAATCTAAAGGTCATCTTATTGTGCCTTCAGCTCCAATGGTCGTCAAGAATGATCCGACACTTATGTTTACAAATGCAGGTATGAATCAATTCAAGGATATTTTCCTTGGAAACAGGCTGCCGGTGAACAAAAGAGTCGCAAATTCACAGAAATGTTTAAGAGTATCGGGTAAGCATAATGATCTCGAAGAAGTCGGACACGACACATATCATCATACGATGTTTGAGATGCTGGGTAACTGGTCGTTCGGAGATTATTTTAAAAAAGAAGCTATCGGATGGGGATGGGATCTGCTTGTAAATAAACTGGGGATTCCACAGGATCGGCTTTATACGACGATTTTTGAAGGAAGCAGCGAAGACAAGGTGCCACGTGATAATGAGGCGTATGAATTCTGGGAAAAGTGTTTTTCAAATCCCGAAGGAAGGATCCTCGAAGGTTCAAAAAAAGATAATTTCTGGGAAATGGGTGAGACAGGTCCGTGCGGCCCATGCTCTGAGATACATGTCGACATCCGCGATGATGCTGAAAGAAAAAAGATACCAGGAAAAGACCTTGTTAATAAAGGTCATCCGCAG
This sequence comes from uncultured Bacteroidales bacterium, assembly GCA_963734885.1. Classification (GTDB taxonomy): domain Bacteria; phylum Bacteroidota; class Bacteroidia; order Bacteroidales; family VadinHA17; genus LD21. Next base: position 49,087 of record CAVTIJ010000002.1, read on the forward strand.
GTAATTGAAATCTGGAACCTTGTCTTTATTCAATATAACCGGCGCGCTGACGGAGTACTTGAGCCGCTCCCGGCGAAACATGTTGATACAGGTATGGGTTTTGAGAGGCTCTGCATGATCGTTCAGGGTAAAAAATCGAATTATGAAACAGATATCTTTCAGGATATCATCAATGAAATATCAAAAATAACAGGGAAGGCTTACGGGAAAAATGAAAAATGGGATATCGCACTTCGGGTAGTTGCGGATCATCTAAGGGCAGTTTCATTTTCTATAGCAGATGGACAGCTCCCGTCAAATAATAAAGCAGGTTATGTTATTAGAAGGATCCTTCGACGGGCTGTAAGATACGGATATAATAATCTGGGAATTGAAGAACCCTTTATGTATAAACTTGTGCCTGTTCTTGCCTCAACGATGGGAAGCCAGTATCCTGAACTTCAATCAGGAAAGGATCAGATAGCTAAAATCATTTTTGAGGAAGAAACAGCTTTCCTTAAAACTCTCGGGAAAGGCTTGAAAATGATTGATAAAATGATAACAGATCTCAGGAATTCCAACAAAAATGTACTTCCAGGCAAAGTTGCCTTTGAAATGTACGATACTTTCGGATTTCCTGTTGATCTCACTCAGCTTATTCTTAAAGAAAATGATATGCATCTCGACATGAAAGGATTCGAAGAAGAGATGAAAAATCAGAAAGAACGCTCCAGGGAAGATGCATCCGTTGAAGCTGCTGACTGGACAATTCTAAAGAATATTGAAGGTACTGAATTTACGGGCTATCAAAGAACAGTGGATGAGGTTACTTTAACGAAATACAGGAAAGTTAAAAATAAGGGGAAGGTTAGTTTTCAACTCGTTTTTGATAAAACTCCTTTCTATGCTGAATCGGGTGGTCAGGTTGGTGATACGGGATACATAGAATCAGAAAACGAGAAAATTTACATTACCGACACTATTAAAGAAAACAACCTGATTATTCACCTGTCAGATAAATTACCATCCGTGCAAACAGGTCATTTCAAAGCTGTGGTAGATGAGGAGAAACGACAGCTGACTGCAAACAATCACACAGCTACACACCTGATACACTTCGCATTACGTACTGTTCTTGGTAAACATGTCGAGCAAAAAGGTTCACTGGTAACAGCTGATCGCCTGCGTTTCGACTTCAGTCATTTTGCAAAAATGAGCAAAGAAGAATTATCAAAAGTTGAGGAGCTGGTTAACAGGATGGTAAGGGAAGATTATACTGGTAATATTTCCGAAGTGTCAATGGAAAAAGCCAAAACGATGGGCGCAATGGCGCTCTTCGGTGAAAAATATGGTGACCGTGTAAGAGTAGTTCAATTTGGAAAATCCTTAGAACTTTGCGGTGGTACCCATGTAAGAGCCACAGGAAACATCGGGATTGTTAAGATTGTGTCGGAAGGCGCTATTGCCGCAGGAATCAGAAGAATAGAAGCCGTAACTGCTTCAAAGGCAGAGGAATATATTAATGAAAAACTAAAGGTGAACGACGAGATCGCGTTAATCCTCGATAGCAAGGGAAGCATCTCAGAAAGCGTTGAAAAACTGGTTGCTGAAAACAAATCACTGCGTAAAAGCGTCGAGAAATTCCAGGTCCAGACAGCGACAGCCTTGGTCAGGGAGATTATTGAAAAAGGAATTAAAATCAATGACATAATTTTTGTGTCGGGAGTTATCGATTCTGATTCACCGGAGGTATTAAAGAATGTTGCCTACCAGATCCGTACATCTTCAACGAATACTGTGATGGTTATTGGTTCAAACAATGCCGGCAAAGCCAATATCCTCGTTACTGTAACGGACGATCTTGTTAAGGGAAAAAATATCAGCGCAATAAATCTTATTAAGGAAATTTCCGGGGAAATAAACGGCGGTGGTGGCGGACAGCCATTTCTTGCAACTGCGGGAGGAAAAAATCCAAATGGCATAGCCAACGCTATTGCAAAGGCGGCGGAATTTGTGAGAAAAAGCTGAAAATGAATTTATTAAAATGCAGGGACACAGCATTGTGTGTCACTACATTGCACATTCGAAATATATTCTAAAACATATTTTTATAATATGTTGATTACGTGTTTATTACGCGTACATAAAATTTTAGGTTACATTCCCGCTTGTATTTGTTCGAAAATTATTATTATTCTTGTTGTCTGATTGATTGGCTTGTAAGAAAATCAAAAACCTTTTGAAGATCTTTCGGCGAAAAGCATCAGGTTATATAATGATATTAACCTCAATTACCTATTACAATGGAAGTTAAAAGAACCTTTGACATAATTCAATGGAACCTCGAAAAATATCCTCGAAAAGATATGTATGGCGGGAAAAAAGACGGGGAATGGATAACCTATTCCACTGAAGAAGTCAGCAATTATGTTAATCTTGTGAGCTACGGGCTTCTTTCGCTTGGTTATAAAAAAGGAGACAAAGTAGCAACCATCAGCGGCAATAAACCGGAATGGAATTTTGTCGATATGGCTCTTGCACAGACTGGCATTATTCATGTACCCATTTATCCGACAATAGGGACAGACGAATACGAATATATACTTGAACACTCTGATATTAAATTAATTATCCTCGGCAATAAGACTATATATAATAAGGTCAAACCCATAGCGAATAAGATTCACGGACTCAGGGAAATTTATTCCTTCGATCCGGTCGATGAGGTAAAATCTTTCAACGACATTATTGAAGCAGGAAGAAAAAACGCTGATAAGTTCCGTGACGAAGTCGAAAAATTGAAGGAAAGCATCCAACCTGAAGATATGGTTACAATCATTTATACTTCAGGAACGACTGGTAATTCAAAGGGTGTAATGCTGTCCCACAATAATCTTGTAAAGAACGCTATTACAACATCTACTGCTCATCATCTGGGTTATGGACACAGGGCTATAAGCTTTTTGCCTTTATGTCACGTATATGAAAGAATGGTAAACTACCATTTTCAATATAAAGGAATAAGTATTTATTATGTCGAGAACATGGGAACGGTATCTGAAACAGTTAAAGAGATCAAACCCCATATTTTCAATACAGTGCCCCGTCTTCTGGAGAAAATCTATGATAACATTATTGGCAAGGGCCGGAATCTGCCATGGCTAAAGAAACAGATCTTTTTCTGGGCTGTAAATCTTGGACTAAAGTTCAGGTTGAAAGGAAATTCCAGGTTTTACAAATTCCGCCTGCGGATCGCACGGAAACTTATTTTCAGTAAATGGCAGGAAGCTCTCGGCGGGGAGTTACAGGTTCTTGTTTCAGGTGGAGCCGCCCTTCAGTCGAGACTTGAAAAAATATTCTGGGCTGCCGACATTCCTGTAATACAGGGGTACGGACTCACAGAAACTTCTCCTGTAATTGCAGTTAATCCTTTCCGGATCGATGAAATCGGATTCGGAACATGTGGCCCCGTAATAGAAGGTTGTGAGGTGAAAATAGCTGACGACGGAGAGATTTTATGCAAGGGAGTGAATGTGATGATGGGCTATTATAAAGCTCCCGATCTTACCGCTGAAATGATTGACAGCGATGGCTGGTTACATACCGGTGATATCGGGGTAATTGAGGATGGAAAATTTCTGAGAATCACTGACAGGAAAAAAGAAATGTTCAAACTGAGCGCGGGTAAGTATATTGCTCCACAGGTGATCGAGAATAAGCTGAAAGAATCATTTTTTATTGAACAGGCGATGGTTATCGGAGAAAATCAGAAATTTGCCAGCGCTATACTTTCACCAAATTTCACCTTTCTTCATGATTGGTGTTCAATCCATAAAATCCAGTTCCGGGATAACAGGGAACTCATTGACCTTCCGGAAGTAACAGACCGATTCAACAAGGAAGTAAAGGAAGTAAATAAATCACTTGGCGAATTTGAGCAGATCAAAAGGTTCAGGCTGGTAACGGAAGAATGGAGTCCGCAGTCTGGTGAGTTATCCCCTACCCTCAAGCTGAAAAGGAATTATCTTTCAAAAGAATATAAGGATATAATTTCGGAAATCTATTTCAACGGGGAAAAAGACAACAATGTCTTACTTCGTATCAAAAACGGTATTAACGGAGTCCTGAAGAACCTGCCAAAGTTCTAAGAAATTTAATTTAAGCCTGATACATTTCCCTTCATCTTGAACAGAATCACTGTAAAGAGTAGGAGATCCTTCATTTCAATTTTTGTCCACGCTGCCCTGTCATCCTGAGTTGCAACAATCCCGGGCTTGCGAGGGTTTGCTGCAACGAAGGATCCCCCCTATTTATCAACAAATTTGTAAAGAAATGAAATTTGAAATGTATGTCAAAGATTAGCTTTTGAAGGAAGGGTCATCTCCAAAGATTAAGTCTACCTCAGGGGGGTTGCCATTCATCAATATTTTTGTATTTTTGAGCTTTTTAAACCACTAATGAGAAAAACTGCTGGCCTAAGCCTTATATCAGTTCTGTGCGGATTAATTATTCTTGTGTTTTCGTGTGTGCAGGGTTCATGCTTTGATGAAACAGAATCATATCTGAAAGCTTCGCTGTACGATAGTTCCTTCAACAAAGTTGTCGCACCAGACAGTCTGACCCTTTATGGTCTGAACCGGGATTCACTTATTTACAGCAGAATATCTGATGTAACACTTGCTCTTATTCCACTCAATGATACAGCACAAGCATCAACATTTGTCATTAAAATAAACGGAATTTTAGACACTATCACTTTCCAGTACAGCAGTTATCCTCATCTCATTTCAAAAGAGTGTGGTTATACTTACTATCACCATCTTGACGCGGACCCCATTTTTACAAAACATATTATCAAAAGAATAGAGATTGACAGCCGGACAGTTACGAATTTAAAAATTGAGAACATTAAGATTATATATTATCCTTAGTTTCCTGTTTGTTGCAGTTTGTCAGGTCAGCGCCCAGGATACGATACCAATTCCTCTTAAAGTTAATATTGGGATAGATGTATATGGACCGGCTGTTTCCTATTCGAATAAAAATATCCACAATACAGAGGCTTATATCTCAGTCGATCTTGATGAATCAAAAGCAATTGCAGTTTCTGCAGGAACTTCAGATTATAAATTCAGCCAGTATAATTACTCGTATATGAGCAGCGGGAAATTCATTCGCATCGGAATGGATTTCAACCTTCTTAAACCTGATAAATCACAGGGGAAATACTACTTCGGGGTTGGGTTAAGATACGGCCTCAGCAGCTTTAATTATGAAATACCATTTTTCGAGAAAACCGGTTACTGGGGCACAACAACATCGGCGCTCCCTTCAAAGAAAACCCTGGCGCAGTTTGTGGAAATATCCCCTGGCGTCAGGACTGAAATATTCAAGAATTTCAGCATGGGCTGGTCAATTGGAATGAGGCTGTTAATCAGCTCAGGCGCTGGCAGAGATGTAAGGCCCATCTACTTACCCGGATTTGGAAATGCCGCAAAGGTTTTAACGGCAGGTATAAATTACTTTCTTGTCTGGAATATTCCATTTAAGACTAAAACTGTAATACTGAAAAAACCTGCTCCTGAAGAACCTGAAGAAACCACTCCTCAGAATGAGAACAATACCGGAACAAATGATGGGTCGATTATAAGGCAATAACAAAGGTCATCGAAGTTGAAAAGGTGCTGATCCCGACACAACCGTGGGTCAAAGTTTATTACCCCCTTCCCAACCTTCCCACAAGGGGGAAGGAGGATAACCACCTTTTACCCCTTGGGGGAAAATAAGAAAGGGGGTTATTTATAATAAAAAGTCGGAGGCCTTTAACGAATCACTTCCTGCTAAAAACATACAAACCTGCAAAAGTCAGCAATCCATTCAATAAGAGCAGCTCAAACCCGAACTTATATCCATTAAATAATTCAACTGAATATTTGCTGAGGAAGAAACACACAAGAGGTGATAAGATTGCTATCGCTGGAGTAATCTTATCATTTACTTTTCGGTTTGTAAACAATCCGAAGGTGTACAGACCCAGCAAGGGGCCATAGGTATACCCTGCTATAGTAAAAAGCTTATCAATAACAGCCCTGTCATTTAAAACACTGAACATCATTACGCTTATAAAGAATAACAATGCAATTGACAAGTGAACAATATAACGTATCCGGGTTTTTGACTTTTCAGAAATATTCCTTTGTTCAAGACCAAGGAAATCTATGCTGATTGATGTTGTAAGCGAAGTCAATGCGCCATCTGCACTCGGGAAAGCTGCAGAGATCAGACCTATGAGAAATACGATTCCTGCTACCGGCCCGAGATATCGGACAGCAACTACAGGAAATATATCATCGCTTGAAGCTATTGTCAGACCTTTTTCCTTTACGAAAATGAGCAAAATAGCGCCAAGGAAAAGGAAGAGAAGGTTTACAAATACAAGAGTTCCGCTGAAGGTGAACATGTTTTTCTGGGCTTCTTTGATATTCCTGCAGCTGAGATTTTTTTGCATCATCTCCTGATCAAGTCCGGTCATTGCAATAGTAATGAACATCCCGCTGAAAAACTGCTTAAGGAAAAATCTTGGATGATGCCAGTCGGTAATAAACATCTGGGAAGCATGACTTTCTTTTACAATTGAAGCCAGCTTAACTAATGGCATATGCAGATCTTTGCTTATATAGATCACTGACAATACAACTGCAAGCAGCATAAAAGTCGTTTGTAAAGTGTCAGTCCAGATTATTGTACGTATCCCTCCTTTCAAAGTATATAATATGATCAACGTAATGAATATCAGAACATTGATCCAAAAGGGAACATGCCAGGCATCAAATACAAAAATCTGAAGAACATTTATAACCAGGAACATACGCAGTGAAGCGCCAAGTGTTCTCGATAAAATGAAAAATCCTGCTCCTGTTTTATGCGACCAGTATCCGAAACGTTGTTCCAGGTAAGAATAAATTGATGTAAGTTTTAACCTGTAATACATAGGAAGAAGCACAAGGGCAATTACCAGATAGCCGAAAAGGTATCCCAGAACAACAACCATATAGCTGAACTGGGTATCTTTCACCCAACCTGGTACCGACATAAATGTCACACCCGAGAGTGAAGCTCCTATCATCCCGTATGCAACCACAAACCAGGGAGAAACCTTATTTCCAATGAAAAATGACTGGTTGTCAGCTTTCCTGGCAGTGAACCAGGTAACTGAGAATAAGACAATTGTGTAAATCAAAAATATTCCGAGTATAAGGAAAGGCGGCATGTCAATGATAATTATGCCACAAGAATAACAAAAAGAAAGCAGGACAAAAAATTACTTGCAGTTTAAATAACACCGGAAAATTGAACTAATTTTGTGTGAAAGAATCAGATTATGAGTTTTACCGAATTTCCCTCCAGGCTTTTGGAAAATGCCGTAAATGAATTTGCCTCTCTTCCCGGGGTCGGAAGGAAAACAGCTTTCCGGCTGGTAATGAATTTACTGAGAAGAGACGCCGAAGAGGTTAGAAAGTTTGGGGAAAGTATCATTCGTCTGCATGAAGAAATTCACTACTGCAAGATCTGTAATAATATTTCCGATAGCGAGATATGCAATATCTGCAACGATGATAAACGCGATAAGTCGCTGATATGCGTAGTGGAAAATGTCCAGGATGTAATGGCAATTGAAAATACCCGCCAGTTCAGGGGAGTATATCACGTTCTTGGCGGCATAATATCACCTATCGACGGAATCGGTCCCTCTGATCTGAAAATTGACAATCTCGAAGAAAAGGTTAAAAACGGAGGTATTGCGGAGTTAATTTTTGCCCTCAGTACCACAATGGAAGGGGATACGACAAATTACTATCTTTATAAAAGACTCAGTAAGTATAATATACAAATGACGACACTAGCAAGGGGAGTCGCAATCGGAGATGAACTTGAATACACCGATGAAATAACTTTGGGAAGGGCAATTAATAACAGAAATCCTTACCAGCAATGATAAAATCAATTAATCACTTGCTCTCCGACTCGGGTAAGAGCATGAAACGGTCTGCAATAAGAGAGATATTAAAACATTGTCGAAACCGGGCATGATATCTTTTGCCGGGGGACTGCCAGCTCCTGAAACCTTTCCTGTGAATGACCTTAAGCAGATTGTTTGTGAGATACTCGTAAATGATGGACCTGAAAGCCTGCAGTATGGAACAACAGAAGGGGATCTGTTATTACGGAAAATGCTTGTGGAAAGACATAACCGTCAGGGATTAAAGATCGGCATCGAAAATCTGATCATTACATCAGCTTCGCAGCAGGCCCTTGATCTGGTGGCAAGGGTTTTCCTCAACCCCGGTGATTATGTCATTTGCGGTCTGCCATCCTATCTGGGAGGAATAAATGTCTTCAAACAGTACGGAGCTAAGCTGAAAGGAATTCCTCTCGATCAGGATGGTATGAAAACAGATGAACTAGAGGAATCTATTATAAGGTTAAAAAAAGCCGGGGAAAAAATCAAATTCATTTATGTTATACCTGATTTCCAGAATCCTTCAGGTATAACGCTTACTGAAGAAAGAAGACTTAAAATCATTGATTTAGCTGAAAAATATGACCTTTTGATTGTCGAAGACAGTCCTTATCGTGAAATCAGGTTTGAAGGCAAGACGCAAAGGCTTATGAATGAACTTGATACAACCGGAAGGGTAATAACGCTTTGTACATTTTCCAAAATTTTCGCTCCGGGATTCAGAGTTGGCTGGGTAATAGGTGATCCAGTGATACTCGACAAGCTGGTTATGGCGAAACAAACTGCTGATCTGTGTACTTCGTCATTTGTTCAGAAGATCCTTGCGAGGTACATGGAAAAAGGATTGCTGGACGATAACATCAAAAGGACAATTGAGATTTACCGGCAAAGGAGGACCTGCATGATAGCATTCTTAAAGAAATATATGCCTGCGGGCATCACATGGACAGAGCCACAGGGTGGTTTGTTCCTGTTTGTTACTCTTCCTGAACAACTTGATGCTGATGAAATTTTTAAAAAAGCCATAGAGAAAAATGTAGCTTTTGTTGCCGGTTCATCATTCTTTTGCGACAACTCAGGTCATAATACAATGAGAATCAACTTTTCTTTTTCAAATGAGAATGAGATTGAGAAGGGAATAAAAAGACTCTCTGAAGTGATCTGCAAAGAATTGGATTGTAAATAAATACCTTCCCCATAACAAATTCGTTTCATAAGTAACAAAATTTTCCCGCAGAACGCGCTGATTTTCGCAGATTTAGAAATACTTATCAGCGTCAATCGAAATCAGCGGGAAATTATTTACAAAAGACCTTCGTTGCTTTTTAGACTAAAACTTATTGTTTCAGCATGTTCAGGATATATGAAACATTTTAGCAATCCGCTTGTTTAGTATGTATGAAATTTTTACCTCTTTGGCAATAGTCAGGGTTTTAAAAAGCGTTGAACATACTAATATTCAAAATATAAAAATATGGCTAGACTCAATATCACACTACCTGCAATGGGAGAAGGCGTTATAGAAGCAACAATTAATAAATGGCTGGTTTCGGAAGGTTCCCAGGTTAAGGAAGACGATCCGCTGGTTGAAGTTGCGACCGACAAAGTGGATTCCGAGGTACCTGCTCCTGTAGCAGGCAGGCTTGTTTCAATAAGTGTCAAAGAAGGTTCTATTGCTAAAATAGGTGAGGTTCTTGCTGTAATTGAGAATGAAGACAAACCCTCAAAAGAAGATCTGAAAAAAATAGACAAGGAGGTTGAGAAGGTCCGTGAAACTATCCAGGCTTCAAAGCAGGAACGGGTTGAAACGGAGAGTTTGTCACACGATATGAAAAGCCGGACACCTTCAGGTAAATTTATTTCTCCGCTTGTCAGGAGTATTGCTTCTCGTGAAGGCATAAGTTACGATGACCTCGATAAAATAACCGGAACAGGAATGGATGGGAGGATTACAAAAGATGACATCTTAAAATTACTTGAGGAGAGAAATACCGCTAAAGAATCTAAAGAAACTGTTAAAATCAACTGCATCCAGGGAAATTGCTGACTTTCGGAAAATCACCAAAAGAGCCTAAAAGCCGGTTCCAGAATCTCAGAACTGCTCCTGCTGTGGAAAGAGCAGTACTGAAAGGAGAATCTCGTTACCAGATCATCAGGGGATGAAGTTATTCCTATGGACCGGATCCGTAAAATAATTGCGGAGCATATGGTTATGTCAAAAAGGACATCAGCGCATGTCACATCATTTATTGATGCCGACGTAACGCGTCTGGTAAACTGGAGAAATGCAAATAAAGACCGGTTTTTGGCAGCGGAAGGCCAGAAACTGACATTGACCCCCATTTTTGTTGAAGCAGCTGCAAAAGCCCTTCATGAATTTCCAATGGTGAATATATCAGTCGACGGGGATAATATTATCAAAAAGAAAAATATCAATATTGGTATGGCTACAGCGCTTCCAGACGGAAATCTGATTGTTCCGGTGATAAAAAATGCTAATGAGAAAAGCCTTACCGGATTGGCAAAAGCAGTAAACGATCTGGCAGAAAGGGCCGAGGAAAATAAACTAAAACCCGATGAAATAACAGGGGGTACTTTTACAATCACGAATTTCGGCAGTTACAATAATCTGGCAGGAACACCGATAATTAATCAGCCACAGGCTGCAATTCTCGGTACCGGTGTTGTCAGAAAGACACCTGTTGTAATAGAAACAAAGGAAGGAGACATGATTGGCATCAGACAAATAATGATATTGTCATTAAGTTACGATCACAGGGTTATTGACGGCGCGCTTGCAGGAAAATTCCTCCACAAAGTAAAAGAAATCCTGGAGAATTATACACCTGACTATATTTGACAGGATTGAATTCCATCATCAAATAATCACGTTTAGAAAAAAAAGGTAAAAAGGACTATAGCAAATAGTCCTTTTTTCTAATATTTGTCCTATATTAGTAGCCTTGAGTAGAGAAATAACATATTGACTTCCTCAATTCTAAAAATAGGACTTAAGAAATTTATCTTTTGCATATGATTTATGTGCCCACATTCCATTTAGATTAATTGTACTATGATGAAAAGATTAGTTACCATAACGTGGCTGCTGGCTGCATTTATCACACCGATATTCTCTCAATCAAAGGAGGAAAGCAGACAAAATTTTTATGAAGCTGAAAGTTGGGTTTTGTTTGAATCATACCAGGATGCGCTTCCTTTATATCTTCAACTGCTAAAAAGATACCCAAAAAATGCAAACTATAAATACAGGATCGGTCAGTGTTATATAAATATTCCGGGCGAGAAATTTAAAGCCATCAAGCTATCTTGAAGATGCTGTTGGAAGTATCGATCCGAAATATAAAGAGGGGAAATTTTCAGAAACAGGGGCACCATACGATGTCCTGTACTATCTGGCCAACGCCTACCGAATAAATAATCAGATTAGACAAGGCGCTTAAAACATATGAACTTTTCAGACTTAATCTGAATCCGGCAGTTTATGATACCACGGTAGTAAACCTTCAGATACAAAGTTGCAAGAATGCGAAAGAATTAATGAGCATGCCTCTTTATCTCAAAGAAACCAACCTGGGAAATGCCATAAATGGAAGCAATAATGAATATAATCCTGTTGTTTCGGATAAAGAAGATCTTATTGTATTCGAAAGAAGCCAGGCATTTTATGATGCCATTCTTTATTCAACAAAGGTCAATGGCGTCTGGACAGATCCTCAGAATATGAATGAGTTATTGAAGGTTGACCGTGATCTTTTTCCTACATCCATTTCAAAGGATGGAAAGGATCTCTACCTATACAGCTCTGCTGATTACGATGGGATAATCTATACCTCGAGATTTGAGAATGGGAAATGGTCCCCTATCGTGAAGTTAAATGATAACATTAATACAAAATACTGGGAATCGCATGCAACGATTTCTCACGATAATAAGAAACTGTACTTTACCAGTAACAGGAAAGGCACTTATGGTGGCCTTGATATTTATGTTTCTTCACGTGATAGCACAGGTGACTGGGGTCCTGCTGTAAATCTCGGACCTACAATTAATACTCCCTATAATGAAGAGTCACCTTTTCTGAGTCAGGATGATAAAACACTCTTCTTTAGCTCACGAGGGCATTTTAACATGGGAGGATATGATATCTTCTATTCGACAATGCTTGACAATGGACAATGGTCCGTTCCATTAAACGTCGGATGGCCTCTCAATACAACTGACGATGATGTATTCTTTAAACCCCTGAATCAGGGATATGAAGGATATATTTCGAAAGAGATTCCCGGTGGATATGGCAAACAGGATATTTACCGCGTGGAGATTTTTTCTAATGATCATCCCAGAAAATTCTTTGTCAGAGGAATGGTTAAGGTTGCCGATCTTATTAATAATATGAATGATAGCGTCAAGGTGAGCGCTATGAATATAAAGAATCCCGATCAGACTATCATTGTATATTCCAATCCCAAAACCGGACAGTATGAATTCCAGCTTCCTCAGGGTGATTATCAGATAACCTATCAGGGTGATGGAGGGCAAACAGTCGTCAAAAACCTTGACTTGCCTCTTCAGAATCCTTCTGATAGCTTTATTCTTCCGGGAACAGTTTTGCCAAAAACTGATTTTGTCGCAGAATTAAATGTCGAATCCAATAAAAGCATCTCCGTTACTTCGGGAGATTCAATATTGATTCCGATGAAGGTTGAACCTAATTCGTCTGCTTACCATAGAGAACTGGGTTGGTGACTCATTGATGTCGGTAAAAACATATAATATACGTGATTCTGTCTTTAATTACAAAATGGTTCCCTCAAACGGTAGTAACCGAGTTGTTTTTAAACTTACTGACAAATTTAATAATCAAACCAAAACAGAAGTACAGATCACGCGAGAGAGAGATATTACGAATCAACCGGTCAAACGTCCGGAATATGACAGGATCATATCGCAGAAACAGATTGCAGTCTTCGCCGAAATGTTAAAGAGCAGGGCCAATGGCAAGCTGTTAGAGGTCGTGACAAATGCGGATATTAAAAATCAGGAATTTGGGAAACTTGATGATAATATTTCATTCCTTGAAGGTGAGGCTGTAAAAAAAGGACTTGCTGCTGAAGATATTGACAGACTTGCGCTTGCCGTTGCAGTTAATGATAATATTCTTACTCAGGCTGCTGTCAATCTGATGGCGAAATATTCTGATGGCGAGCTTAAAAAACTTCTCTCCGAACTAGATATATATGCAGCAAATTTAAAGACATGGTCCGACTTCAGCAATACATTTCTGAAAAAACAGGAGGAAGAATAAGCTCCACGCGATCTTAACAGAATCGCCGCAGCTATTTTAAATGGTATCGATCCGGCTGTAAATATTTTAGGAACTAAAATTCTGACATTCAATGATAATACTCCAATTGCGGCGATCATAAGGCAAGCTGTGACTGCTGCTGATAACAGTAATTCTAAAACCATTGGAAAATGGCTGCAATCATTCTATAATGAATCGCTCAAACTTCATCTTACACAAGGTCAGCTTGTCCAATTACTGACAAGGATGAGCTCTCTAGCAGATACCAGAGCAGAACAATATCTCAACGACCTTATCATACATTCTGACGAACAATTCATTACAGCATTGAAAACTATCGATCTGAAGAAAGCAAGAATTAAAACGCCAGAAGATCTGCTTAAATATCTTCTTAACAATACTCAAAAATTCCCGCAGGAGTCAGCATTTGGCACTATTGCAGATCTTATAGTCTCAAAGAACATTACACCTGAAGACTATAAATCGATTATACCTTCTGAAAGCAGGAATGACATGTGGATATTATGGCTTCTCTTATTAGCCGGAATATTCAGCCTGTTCTTTATTCTTTGGCGAAGAAAAGACAAGAAGAGTAAAAAATAAATTGAAATGACCGGCCTTCGCCGGTCATTTTCATAAAATAATATACGTTTAATAATTCTTTTGCTGATTTTTTAATAAATTTGACTACCAAAATCTCTGTCTATGAGCAAAAGAGCAATGTGTCTGTTTATTACATTTGTTTTATTAGTACCGCTTCATGCACAGGTAAATAAGGAGCTTCAGGATGCTTTTCTTGAAGCTGAATATTTCATGATGAATGGAGATTATACGGATGCTCTCACGTATTACCTGCCTTTGTATGATAAACTGCCTGATAATGCGAACCTCGCGTACAGGATAGGTGTCTGTTATCTTAATATCCCTTCAAAAAAGAATCTTTCTGTTGACTTCTTTCCATCGCATCAAAAAATATGTCGGCCAAACGTAAAGAAGGAAGTATTAATCAGGTTGCAGCTCCTTATGATGCATTGTTTCAACTCGGAAAAGCATACCGTGTTAATTTCAAGTTCGATCAGGCAAAAGAGACATTCACGAAATATCTCGCAACATTGCTTCCTGATGATCATGAGAACGTGGATTTCGTAAAACATGAAATAGAAGTTTGCGATGAAGCAAAAGATTTCATTTCCAAGCCGGTGGAATATACTGAAGAAAATATCGGAGAACAATTTAATGATGAAAAATCTCAGTTTAATCCTCTGATATCCGCAGATGGCAAATCATTTGCTTATATGGTTTCACTTAAATTCTATGATGCGATAATGTTTTCCAGACTTGTCAATGGGAAATGGTCTGCTCCCATAAATATCACTCCTGATCTTCAGGTAGACGGAGATTATTTCATATCATGTCTTTCAGCCGACGGTAAAATGTTATTTCTTATCTAAGGATGAGAATGATAACAGCGATATTTATGTCAGCTCATATTCAGGAAATGCCTGGACGAAAATAGTAAAGCTGAATAAGAACATTAACACAAAATACTGGGAATCACACGCATTTATTTCTGAGGATGGGAATCAGTTGATTTTCGCATCAGACAGGCCAGGTGGATTCGGGGGACTTGATCTGTATATATCCAAAAAGATAAATGGAGACTGGGGTCCCCCGGTAAATATTGGCCCTGAAATAAATACACAATTCAATGAAGACAGACCTTTCCTGATAAATAATGGCAAAACCTTGTTTTTCAGTTCTCAGGGGCATGAAAATATGGGAGGATATGACATTTTCAGATCCGATCTTCAATCAAATGGTCTGTGGAGCAAACCAAAAAACCTTGGATATCCCATAAATACACCTGATGATGATGTCTTCTTTATGCCTGTAGGTGATGGAAAATCAGGCTATTATTCGAGATACAAGGAATCAGGCGGATATGGTAAGGAAGACATATATAAAATTACTTTTAAATAAAAATTGACTGATTTGCTGAATCCTGTTATAAATACACTATATTTGTTTTAATGGATAATTTCAGAGTAAAGATCTTACAAAGCCTTCTGCAGCTATTAACTCTGCTTCTGATGTCAGTTACGGTTTCTGCCCAGTCTTCAACTGAGATGAAGAATATATTTGAGAAAGCTGAGTCGTACTATCTCTATGAAGACTACGAGCTGGCAAATCAATTGTATCTTCTTATCGATACCACAGGAAATGGCAATATTACAATATAAAATAGGCAATTGTTATCTTAATATTCCCGGTGAAAAGGAAAAATCAATTCCTTATCTTGAAAGAGCAGTAAAGTCAGCATCCTATGACTCAAAAACAGAATCATTTAAGGAAAAGAGAGCTCCTCTCGATTGCTATTTTCTCTCTTTCTAAAGCTTACCTTATTAATAATCAGCTTGATAAAGCCCTGAGCTACACTTCAAACCTTCAATAAGCTTGCGAGAGAAACATCATCAAAGGGAGGTATGAAGAATCTCGATTATATTGAACAACAGATACAGGCCTGCAAGAACGCCATAGAATATAAAAATAATCCTGTAACCTTCAGTAAAAAAACATTAGGTAGTGATTTCAGTCAGGGTTCAATAAACGATAACCCTGCAGTCAGCTTTGATGGTAATACTATTGGTTTATACTGAACGCAGAGGTGCTGTTAATGCTATTTTCTATTCAAGGAAGGAACGTGGCAAATGGCAAACTCCGATAGAAATAACTTCACAATTAAATGCAGGTGAAGATTGTTCCTCATGTTCACTTAATAGTGATGGAACAGAATTGTTTCTCTATAAAACGGACAATTTTGACGGTGCGATATATTCATCAAACTATGTAAATGGCGCATGGACTCCTATTAAAAAATTAAATAAAAATATCAATACGAAGTTTTATGAATCACATGCTTCAATTTCATCTGATTCAAAAAGACTTTATTTTGCAAGCAACAGAGACGGTGGTCAGGGAAACCTCGATATATACGTTTCGGAAAAGGATGAATATGGTGACTGGGGTCCTGCAGTAAATCTTGGCGCTGCAATCAATACTCCATTTAATGAAGATACTCCTTTCATAACCCAGAATGATTCTGTTCTTTATTTTTCTTCTGAAGGGCATAGTTCAATGGGCGGTTTTGACAATTTCAAAAGTCAGAAAATAGGATCAGCATGGAAAACACCGACAAACCTTGGCTATCCTATAAATACAACTGATGATGACAAATTCTTTCAGCCTGTGAATAATGGAAGGAATGCTTATTATTCAATGACTACTGACTATAAAAAGAAAGAAATATTTTTCCTCGGTATGGGGAATACTGACGTAAACCAGTCTTTTGAAATAAAAGGGAAATTCAGTCTCAGAGATACAACGGTAACATTTGATAAAAATTATTCTATAGATCTTATAAACAGGACTCAGGTGATACTCTTGATATCGGATTTCCAAATAAATATACAGGACTATACAATTTTAAGGTTAGTTCCTGGTCAATTCAGAGATATATTATAAAGGGTATGGTTATAAGACTCAGATAATTGATACAGCTATTTTGCAGAATAATCCTAACCTGTTCATAAATATTGATGTATCGCTCGAAAGAGATCCTTCTATAAAGATTTTCAGCCGAACCTGTTGTTTATGATAAAATAAATCTTGCTCTTATACCTACTATCGCAGCAGCTGATACCAGCACCCTTATAAGAAACCTTAATGTAAGTGATGTGGGTGATACCAATGTAAAAGATTCCGATGTTCTCTATTATACAGTTCAGGTTATGGCGCTTCATAATCCTGTTGATGTATCGTATTTTAAATATATCATCGATATGAAGGTACTGTATAATGATCTGGATAAATTTTACAGGTATACAACAGGAAGATTTCCTATCAAGGGAAGATGCATATTCATTGAGACTGGAGTTGATAAGGAAAGGTTATCCCGAAGAAATCTTTATCAAGAAAGTGTCAAAATAATGAAAACTGCACTCAGGAGGATAGCCATTCTCTCTCTGTTGTCGTTCCCTTTTTTAGCTTCTCTTTCACAAGAACTCACCAAAAGAGCTTTCATAAAAGCTGTTCAGGATGCCGATATTTTTTATTATTACGATCAGGATTACGAAAAAGCATCGGTACTATTTGAGTCACTTTTAAAAATCTATCCCAACAACTCGAATCTTATAGCGAAGCTTGGCATTTGCTATTTGAATCTTGACGGAAAAAATTCTGAGGCGCTGAAATTACTTTCCAAAGCAATTCCGAATGTTGTCAGTAACGATAATCAATATCTTGAATATGGAGATAAAGCGCCACTTGATACTTATCTGTACCTGGCCATAGCATATCATCAAAATGACAGTCTTCAAAAAGCTATAACACTATATGCTGATGCAAGAAAAAGGTTAGCCGGTACTAAAATATTCAGGGATGAGTACATTGAAAATCAGATAAAAGATTGCAGGTATGCGATTGAGATGGAAAAAAAACCGGCAATTGTAACTTCAGCATTATTCACTGAATGGCTTAGTGAATTTCCAGGCGCAAGCAATCCTGTGCTGTCAAAGAATGATTCCGTATTTATTTTCACCAGAAAAGAAAATGGAAAAACGCATATCTACTGTTCTTATAAAACAGATAAATGGAAAAATCCAATCGACATATCCGGTCAATTGGGAGGATATGACAAGTTATATTCCAATTCAATAACCGGGGATGGAAATTTTTTGGTTCTTTATCTGGAAGAAGGAGGAACAGGTAATCTCTATTATTCGCAAAGGAAAGGCTCAGGGTGGACAAAGATTAAAAGTTTTCCAAAACCCGTTAATTCTATCTACTGGCAATCATTTGGTTTTATTGCGCCAGATGGTAAATCGATATACTTTTCAAGTAACAGACCAGGTGGATATGGTGAGCTTGATATATGGTTTTCAGAAAAAAATGATGCTGGCAAATGGAATGAACCTGTGAATTGCGGAAATGTTATAAATACTCCCGACAATGAAGATTCCCCTTTCTTTAATAAGGAAAATAACACTTTGCTTTTCAGCTCCACGGGGCACATAAGCATGGGAGGATATGATGTTTTCCGATCTGTAAAGAAAAATGGAACATGGTCTAATCCTGTCGGATTGCCCTATTCTATAAATAATACTATTGGAAACACTTTTTTTATTCAGGATAATAAAAGAGACAGTTATATTACCAGCCTGTATGATAATAAATCGGGTTCGAGGAATATATATACTCTGACGACTGATGTACCTGTCAACAAAACAATAAGTGTTAAAGGAGATATTCAACTTCAGGATGGTATAAATCCTGATCCGGATCAAACAAGGATAACGCTTGTTGACTCAAAAGAAACCAGGAAAATAGATCTGCTCGATTCTTCAATATATTCCTTTAACATTAAACCGGGTGATTATCAGCTTTTTATAAGCCACACAGGATATAAAACCGATTCTATTAATCTCAGTATTCCGTTAACGTTTGCCGGTAACTATGTATTTGTCAGCTCCACCCTTATACCTGATAAGGTATTTGGGGGTGAGTTTCTTTCTTTAAACAATGTTCTTTTTGATTATAATAGTTATAAACTGAGCAATGAAGCAATTTCTGTTCTCGATAAGTTGAAGTCAGTCCTCATAAATTATACCGGACTTAAAGTGGAAGTAGCGGGTTATACTGACGCAAAAGGCAGTAAAGAATATAACGATAAGCTGGCCGATAAAAGAGCCCAGACAGTAATTGACTACCTGTCAGCTCAGACGCAATCGCCGGAAAGGTTTATTAAAAAAGCCTATGGCAAATCAGATTATGTTGCCCTTAATTCTAACCGCGATGGTTCAGATAATCCGGAAGGCCGAAAATATAATCGTCGTGTTACGTTTGGTATAGTTGATCCGAAAACAGGTATTATAATCCGACAGGAAACCTACACTCCGGAACTTCTCCGGCAGCCATTTTCTCTAAGGTATAGTATAGTTTTGCTGAAATCCGGCAGAAAACTTACACCCGATTACTTTTCATCGTTGACAAATGATAACCTGTTCTTTATTAGAACAATTAAAGCAGATACACTTTCAATGTACGTTCTTGGGGTGTTCTATAACAAGTCCGACGCATTGAAATACCTCGGATATGCACGTAATAAAGGATTTTCCGACGCATATATATCGAACCAGTATGACCTTGATAATGAATCAAATTCTATACTTAAACCCAATGGGGAAAGTGTTTTTTTGAATAAAATGGGCCAAAAGAAATATACTATTCAGCTTGGCGCTACAAGAAATCCTATAAACCCTGTTAAAATTTTCGGCGGGCTAAACGGAGTCTCAGAGATAAAAGCTGACGACGGATTTTATAAATATTACTATGGAGAATATCCTACACTTTCAGAAGCTAAGGATACCCTCCTGTTTGTCCACAATGCAGGGTATGAGGATGCTTTTATAAGAAATTTTTATGAATTGGTGACGCAATAGCCAGGCTATGAAGTATAAAAATATCAAGTTAAGGGCACTTGAACCTGAAGACCTGGAGCTCCTCTATGAATGGGAAAACAACCAGGATTTCTGGTCAATAAGTAATACTATTATTCCATTCTCAAGATACACGCTGAAACATTACATTGAAAATTCTCATAAGAATATTTATGAATCCGGTCAGGTCAGACTTATGATTGACCATATTGAAGATAAAAAGACGATCGGAACTATCGATATATTCGAATTTGATCCTTTCCATAAAAGGGCCGGGATAGGAATACTTATCGCTGATGCATTATACAGGAAAAAAGGTTTTGCAGCAATGTCCCTTACATGCCTTATTAAATATTGTTTTGAAACTTTGCAGCTGCACCAGTTATATTGCAACATTATATCCAATAACCTTGAGAGCATAGAATTATTCAGGAAACAAGGATTTGAGCAAACAGGAACTAAAAAAGACTGGATCAAAACTGATAATGGCTACCTGGATGAGTTTATGTTTCAGTTGATAAATAAATCCCCTGTTGTCAAAAATCGAAACTGAGCACCGGTAAGCTGCAGGCATAGGATACCCCCTTCCCAACCTTCCCCCAAGGGGGAAGGAGTAAAACAAACATTTCCCCCTTGGGGGAAATAAGAAAGGGGGTTATCATATAAAAGAGAATCTGTCCCCACCAGCCAACAACCCGCATGCAGCGGAAATATCAGACCCGCGCGATTTTCGTATTGAAGCTGATATTCCGGAGATTACCAGATTATGTTTAAAATATTGCATCCTCTCTAATGATGATGAGATTTCCTGCCTGGAATGAGGTGGATGATAAGGAATCAGATTTACCCTTACTATTGACCCCTTTAAAATTGATATCAGCTCATTCAGATGTGATTCTGTATCATTCACATTTTGAATCATCATGTAAGCCACAGTTATTCTCCTGCCCTTCCTGACTTTAAAATTCTTAATAAGTTCCAGTATTCTTTCAGAAGGATATTTTTTTTCAACCGGTATACCAATAACGCGTTCGTTTTTAAATGGAGAATAAAGGCTGAACGTAAGATTACACTCTGAATCTCTGAGAAACTCTTCTGTTTCCGGCAAAATGCCAACTGTTGATACTGTGACATTTCTCGGACTAAGAGCCATCCCCCATTCTGCTGTGATTATATTGCAAGCTTTCAGGACATTTCTCAGATTATCCATTGGTTCTCCCATCCCCATAAAAACAACGTGATTAATCATGTGAGCCTCCGGAATAGATATAATCTGGTTTATAATTTCCGTAGAGGTAAGGTCGCCTTTGAATCCAATCTCAGCTGTTGCACAAAAAGAACAGCCCATTCTGCAACCCGATTGTGTTGAAACACATACGGTATGTCTCTCACCATCGGGTATATAAACAGTTTCAAATTCTTTTCCCGACTCCGTACGAAACAAATACTTAACTGAGTTATCCTGCGAGTTAATTTCATGTTGCGGTAAGAATATGCCGCTAACTGCATTGTCCGAAATCAGTTCCCGGAGCTTTTTCGGAATATTTTCAAATGTTGAAAAATCTGATAAGTGTTTTTTATAAATGCTGTTAGCAATTGAAATGGCATGCGACAAAGTGAATCCTGCCGGTTTTATAAGATTGGATATTTCATCCGCAGTAAGTCCGCAAATATTCTTCCTAACCATATTCAACAGATATTTGCAAAAATAGAACGATTATCAATATCTTAGTAATAATTATCGGTTAACCGCAGGTAATTTTTAGATCCAGTGGAATAATGATAAAGTGGACATCCCTCTATATTTACTTTATTTCCGGTACCGGAAATGCCAGGGCTTCATCTGAATGGATTGCAGAGGAAGCCGGCAAACTGGGATTAAAAACAGTAGTTCAGCAAATTGACAGACTTGAGAATATTGTCATGCCCTCACCTGAAGAAAAACCTCTCATAGGATTTGCTTTCCCAACTCATGGCTTTAATGCAGCACCGATAATGCTAAGATTCATTGCCGGCTTTCCGGCAGGACTGAGTAAAGAAGTAATTCTTCTTAACACAAGGGCCGGTATGAAACTCTCAAAGATATTCATGCCTGGGTTAAGCGGTGTCGCTCTCCTGCTTCCAGCCTTTATACTCAGAATAAAAGGATATAAATGCATCGGATTCCGACCGGTGGATCTTCCTTCCAACTGGATCCCGTTACACCCCGGACTGAAAAAAAAGGTGATAGAATCTATTTTTGTCAGGTGCGAAAAAATTGTAAGAAATTTTGCCGAAAAAATTTTCTCCGGAAAGAAGGTTTACCGCGGTTTATTCAGCTTACCAATCGATCTTCTTATAAGTCCATTAGCTCTGGCATATTATATAGGAGGAAGATTCTTCCTAGCTAAGACTTTCATCGCAAACAATAAATGCAACAATTGTGGCCTTTGTATTAAAGATTGTCCGACCTCATCAATAAAATATGTTGAGAACAGACCATACTGGAAGCTTACTTGTGAAAGCTGCATGAGATGTCTCAACCGGTGTCCTGTGAAAGCAATAGAAGCAACACATGGTATGGCTGTTCTTTTCTGGGTAATTTACACTATAATCAGTACTCAATTTTTAATATTGATATTAAAAATATTAAAGGTGGAGCCGGAAGTATGGTGGTGGAAAATCATTTCAAATATAATAGGAATTGGGCTAATGGTACTCACTGCGACAGTTCTCTACAGGGTTATTCATTATCTCATGTCCTTGAATCCGATCCGCTATATCGTCCGGTTTACCTCTCTGACTACTTATCCGTTCTGGAGGAGATATGAAAAACGAGGAAACAACAATACGCATGCAAACCAGTTTAATATCAACAATATAAAATGAAAAAGATAATAATTCTTCTGATAACGATTATTCCGTTACTCTCATGTACAACTACCGATCACGCAAAAAAAAATAACTTAACAAACAAAAATATGACTCCAGACAGCACCAAACAATATGGAAATAACAGAGATTTCCTGAAGAAGCACGTTGGCATTATTGAACTAAAAAATGCTGGTTCGGCCATTATTATTGTACCAGCATGGCAGGCAAGGGTAATGACGAGTACCGCTGAGGGAGATCCGGGGTATAGTTTTGGATGGATCAACAGGAACCTGATCTCATCAGGCAAAATACTTCCGCATATCAATGCATTTGGAGGTGAAGAACGTCTATGGATTGGACCTGAAGGTGGTCAGTTCTCAATTTTCTTCAGTAAAGGAAAACCTTTTGTTTATGAGAACTGGCAGACCCCTGCATTTCTAGATACTACCCCATTTCAACTTATAGCATCAAATGATACTATCGCACAATTTGCAAATGATTTTACAACTGTAAATTATAGCGGTACTACATTTAAATTCAGGATCAACAGGGATATTACCCTGTTAACAGAGAAAGAGATAAGCAAACTTATTTCTGCTGATATGGCAAACCTTAAATGTGTAGCATACCGCTCTGATAACAAGATAACAAACAACGGTGATTATGCCTGGGAAAAAAAGTCAGGTCTTTTATCAATCTGGATGCTCGGAATGTTTAATCCCTCTCCCGCTATTGTGATAACGATACCTGTTAAGCCAGGTGATGAGAAGGTATTGGGGCCAAAAGTAAATGATGCCTATTTTGGCAAGATTTCCCCTGATCGTTTAAAAACATCCGGTGATCAGATCTTTTTTAAAGCTGATGGAAAAAGCCGTGGGAAAATTGGCATTCCCCCGTTAAGAGCAACCGGTGTAATGGGTAGTTATGATTCGGATAATAAGATCCTTACCCTTCTTATATGCAGGTTACCTGAAGGAAAAAAGGATTATGTCAACTCCTCCTGGCAGATACAGAAAGATCCTTTTTCGGGTGATGCTCTCAATTCATATAATGACGGACCTCTTGAAGACGGCTCGCAGATGGGTCCGTTTTATGAACTTGAGACTTCCTCACCGGCTGCTGATCTTAAGCCGGGAGAAAGTCTCAGTCATATTCAATATACTCTGCATTTGACAGGCGACACCGTAGAACTTGACAAAGTATCACGCAAAGTTCTTGGTGTAGGCCTTGAAGAAATCAGTGAAGCATTTTAGATCAATCCCCTGTTTTTAAGCAGTGGTTCAATAACCGGCTTGCGACTTCTGAAGTTGATATAGCTTTGTTCGGCATCAATTATTCCCATTGGCGCCAGTACATTTTTTCTGAATGATTCCGCGGTTGCTTTATCAAATATACCTTTTTCACTGAAAGCTTCGAAAGCGTCATTATCGAGCACTGCTGCCCACGTATAGCAATAATAACCAGCAGCATATCCGTCACCGGCTATATGCAGGAAATAAGTACTTCTGTATCGGGGTATGATTTCTTTAATGAGTCCCATCTTTTGAAGATGTTCTTTTTCAAAACTTTGAATATCAACCTTAACCGGGGCTTCCAGTGTATGATAATCCATGTCGAGAAGCGAAGCAGCGAGCAATTCCACATTATCAAAACCTGTATTAAAATATCTGCTTTTCTGAATTTTGCTAATGAGAGTTTCAGGTATAATCTCACCTGTTTTGTAATTCTTTGCATACATCTTTAGTACTGCAGGCTCTGTTGCCCAATGTTCCATTATCTGGGAAGGCAATTCAACAATATCCTGCGCGGTATTTGTCATGCTGTATTTATTTATTGAGAAGAGACCCTGCAGGCCATGTCCGAATTCGTGAAACAGTGTTTGTACATCGTCAAGGCTTAACAAAGACGGGGTATCACCCGACGGGTTACTGAAATTACATACGATTGTCACAATAGGTTTAATTTCCTTGCCATCAACCCATTTATGATCACGATAACCACCGCACCATGCGCCCTGACCTTTGCTAGCCCTGGTATAAAAATCCATATACAGAACTCCAACCGGACTACCATCTGCCTCTTTAACTTCAAAAGCTTTGGCATCGGGATGAGGAAGAGGAATGCCGGATAATTGAGTAAATGTTATACCATAAAGTTTATTCGCAACAGAGAACGCTCCTTCTCTAACGTTATCAAGCTGGAAATATGGACGGAGCTCATTATCGTCAAGATTATATTTTTCTTTACGAAGTTTCTCAGCATAGTACCACCAGTCGGAAGGTTCGATTTTAATTTTTGTCCCCTCCCTGTCAGCAATTTTTTGCATTTCATTAAGCTCTTTCCCTGCTACTTTTAAAGCCGGTGACCAGAGCTGATTCAATAGTGCATATACATTTGCAGGATTCTTTGCCATCCTGTTATCCAGGTTAAGGTCGGCATATGTTTTAAAGCCAAGCAGCTTTGCACGTTTTGCCCTTAGAGTTACAATATCGGCCAGGATTTTATTGTTATCGAGATTGTCGCTATGATTTCCTTTTGTAGTGTATCCATCATACAACTTTTTCCGCAAAGCCCTGTTTTCATCATAAGTAAGGAAGGGCAGCATGCTAGGCTTTTGTATTGTAAATACCCACTTGCCATCGAGGCTGTCTTTTTTTGCGAGATCTGCGGCTCCATTAATGACGACCTCTGGTAATCCCGTCAGATCATCTTTATTATCAATAATGAGTTTAAATTTATTATTTTCTCCCAACACATTCTGTCCGAATTTTACTGACAGCACCGATAATTTCTCATTTATTTTTTTCAATGTATCCTGATCGGCGCCTTTAAGCAGAGCGCCGTTACGGACAAAATTTTTATAAAGATTAACAAGAAGATAATCCTGTTCTGAGGTAAGTGAAAGCTTATCCTTACCATCATATAAAGCTTTGATCTTTCTGAAAAGCGCTGAATCAAGCAAGATTTCGTCACGGTACGCCGACAGCAGAGGAGATACCTCCACTTCAATCTGTTGAAGTGAGTCATTCGTATTAGCTGATGTCTGGGAGAAGAAAACAGCAGATACTTTAGTCAGAAGTTCGCCAGACTTATCCAAGGCGCCAAATGTGTTCTCAAAAGTCGGTGTACTTGTATTATTAACAAGATTCTTAATATCTTCCCTTCCTTCTGCCATTCCTTTTATAAAAGCAGGCATATAATGTTTTGCCATTATCTTTTCAAAAGGCGGAACATCGAAAGGAGTATTATACGCAGTAAAAAAAGGATTTGAATTATCCACTTTAGCAACTGGTTTAGTTTTACATCCGGCAACAGCCAGGCAGCTGAATCCGCAAATTAATAATGTTTTATAAAGCTTTTTCATAACTTAAAAACTTAGATTTATTTTTCGAAAGTACAAATTAAAGTATTCAAATCTTTGAATCAAAAGAAACCCGACGAATATAACAGAATAACTTACAGTTAACAATGAGCAATTGACATCTTTATTATTAAAGACCAAGAAGAATACAAATTATTGCTATTTTTGAAATCCTTTTACCGATTATGCAACTGCTATTGGCTAATTGAGGAGAGATGGCAGAGTGGTCGAATGCGGCGGTCTCGAAAACCGTTGTTCGCCTTCCGGCGAACCGGGGGTTCGAATCCCCCTCTCTCCGCAGATCAAATTACTCCCCCCGGCGTAGCCGAGGGGATTTTTAATTCAGAGCTGGACGAATCAGGCTTGCCTGAATGAGGACAGCCTTGAATTAAAAACCTTTATGAGTGAAACGAATAAAGGAGCAATTTGATCTGCAGGGTTCTCCCTCCGGGATCATTGAAAATAATCCACCTCTATGAAACGAAAACGCGCAATTTATTGTTACAAGGGTTATCCGCAACCAGCGAGGAATCTCCATGGCACGGATTGCAAATCCGCGCCAGTCAGGTTTCGAATATCTGGAAATCAAGGTGCCGTCAATGGCTATTCTATAACAGTATTCCAGCCAGCGAAGCTGAGATGTAGGAAGCCATCGTTCCGCAGAGCATAGCTTTGAACCCAAGTTTTGCCAGATCAGCTTTACGATCCGGCACAAGCACTCCGATACCACCAAGCTGAATGGCTATTGAGCTGAAGTTCGCAAATCCGCATAAAGCAAAGCTTGCGATTACAACTGATTTTGCACTGAGCAGGCCCTGATGTATCATTGGAGTAAGATCAGAATAAGCCACAAATTCATTTATTACCATTTTGGTTCCCATCAGAGAACCAACGTGCAGAGATTCGGAAGGAGGCACACCCATAACTACTGCAAACAGACTAAAAAAGGCTCCCACAACATCTTTCAGGCGAAGGTTATCAACATTAAGTCCCAGCGCATTAAGCGATAAACCTGTCCATGAAAGGAAGTGTCCAAAATATCCGAGAAGGGCATCCAATAACGCTATCAGAGCTATAACTCCGATAAGCATAGCAATAACATTTATTGAAATCTTCATCCCATCACTCGCACCATGGGAGATGGCGTCCATTATATTTGAGTGTTCCTTTTTAACTTCTAGTTTTACAGTCCCCTGAGTTTCAGATTCCTCAGTTTCAGGATAAACAATTTTTGCAATAACAAGAGCACCAGGTGCGGCCATAAGGCTCGCAGCCAGAAGATAAGAAGCGGGCACTCCCATTGATATGTAAACTGCCATCACTCCCCCGGCAATACATGCCATGCTTCCGGTCATGGAGGCAAGCAATTCCGACATTGTCATTCCTGAAAGGTATGGCCTGATCATAATCTGAGCCTCTACCTGCCCCACGAAAGCGCTTGCAACATTCGATAATGCTTCGCTCCCGCTTACTCTCATCGCCCAATGAACAAAGCGGGCAATTACGGCAATCACCCGTTGCATCAGACCAATATGATATGCTATTGCAACAAGCACGCAAACGAAAATGATCGTAGGCAAAAGGATGAACAGGAATATGCCGCTTTTTACAATTCCTTCCGGAAGGATCTGAGTAACCTTAGTAAGGTCGCCAAAAACGAAGAGTCCTCCAGCTTTTGAGAAATCGAGGAGCTTATTAATTGCCTTCCCCAGCCAGAAAAATATATCCTGTCCTATCGGAACTTTCAAAATAAATATAGCAAGGGCAATTTGCAACAGAAGACCAGTAACTACCAGACGATAATTAATCTTTTTCCTATTGTTCGACCATAGAAATGCAAGTGCCAGAATAATAATGATTCCGATAACGCCAGTAAATCTTCCCATATCTTCGTTTGATTGATCGTGTAGTTTTCAAACCTACATTTTTTTTTGAAATTTAACGAACGAATCAGGGAAAAAGGTTACCGGTTCCGGAAGAAACTGATTTCCGGGAAGGAATATCTAGTTAACAACTTGTATATTAATAATTTACTCCAGACACTATTTGCCAGATGAAGGATAAGCTTCAGCCCATTTCTTTATTACTTCAGCCTGATCAGAGGTTGGTATTAGCTCGGGATGTTTTTGTCTGGCAGCTTTAGGTGGCATTTTACCTTTATCAAGTTCAGATGACATTTTTTTTGCCTTTTCTTTCTGCTTTTCAGGAGAGTATTTTTCCCAGACAGTAAAATTGAGTTTTGATTTTGACATTGTTCCGCCTTTATCAGTATGGCAGGGAGTACACGACTTAGTAATAATTTTGTTTACATCATCGGGAAATGAAGCAACCAGCTTTGAGTTGTCCTGACCTTTAACTGTTGCGTTGACAAAAAAAAGTACAATTGCTAAGATGACTGTGTTCATGAATGAACGAGAAGCGATTTTCTTCATTGGCTCAGAATTTAGATTGTTATATATACATAAAACAAAATCTTTCAGCTTATGTTTATTTTTTTAGCTAAAAACAGCAATCTGTCCATTTTTTGGAATAGCGCGGTAGATGATTTTTGCATCAGCACGCGGTAGTTTTATTTTAATATAAGGATGATATTCAGGAACTTTTAGCACAGCTATCCTTTTTAATGCATTCCATGTATCAGCAATCCGGTCCTTTATATCAAACTCAAATTGATTCATCCTGTCGCCAAATTTTGCATGTTCTTCCTGATACACATATATCCTGATCCCCCGGTTCATCTCGAGAATATAATTAACAGGTTCGGTAATTGAAGTGTCGGGCATTATATCGGGTTTATATTCGGAAGTGTCTTTAGGCGCCATCTTCAGCATGACCGGTTCCTTTTTTATCGTAGCAATCGAGTTTGCTATTGTAAATGGGGTTGAAAGCATAGATAATATAGAATAATCACTACCGGACAGAATCCTGCTTATTTTATATTTATTCATCTTGGCTCTATGTACAACAACACCGCTGATTTCAATATTTATAGTACTATCTTCAAGATTTATAGTAAGATAGATTGAATCAGTCTCAGCCATGACAATTCTTGATTGAAGGAATGCCTTTTCCTTGAGCAGGCTGAGATATGTCGAATCCTTAAGTATCTTTTGTTCGGTGTCGTTTTTCCCTGAGGTCTTACTGCCGAATTCTTTTTTTATCTCGTCAAGTTTCCGGACAGGACTGAGCATTGACATTACTGAGAAATAAATAAGAAATATCAGAACAATACTTATCAGAACTATGAATGTGATCTTTAAGGTCGACTTCTTGACTTCAGTTTCCATATTACTTTTAATAAGATCAGAAAATATAAACTTTTGATCCGATATTCAGTGTATTGAATATGACTTTAAGATCTTCATCATTCAACCTTACGCAACCGTGTGTGACAGGCATACCCAGAAAACGCTTATAGATAGTTCCGTGAATAAGATATCCATCCCCGATACCAAGAGCATAATCGCCGAGTACACCCGATTCCCATCGTGAGGGATCATCTTTTGGAGGTACTGGTAAGCCTTCTTCAATAAACGACCAGTCAGGCCTTTTCCATGATGGATTTGCAATCTTACCACGTACCCATCGTTTGCCTCTTGGTGTTTTAAATACCCATACTTTCCCTTTGTCAGTCTTAAGCATCATTAAGCTCCCTGTACTGCAAAACCCTTCACGGATAAGCTTTTTGTTAGTGTATAAAATAGAATCTGTTTTCCGTAGTATTTACAACAATGTAAGACTGCCCGGAAGTATATGAATTATATTTCAGCGAAAAACGCTGGATGTCCTTTGAGACAAGACTTACGAGCTTTTTGTAGTCAGCTGAATTTCTAAGCTCCCTGCTATTGTTTAATTCTGACTGCTGCCTCGGAAGAAGTTCGGTAAGCACAGGAACCGTGTACAGGATGAAGCTGGTAGCTGCCAGAATAAAGATAATTGAGCCAAGGAAAATTGCAACTACCCTGAGAATTCTCAAAAACACTTTACTGGTCACACTTTCCGGAGCGGATTCAGGCTGACTGATCTCATCCGACTTTCGGCAGAATCAACTCATGATCAGGTCCTGGTTGTGCATTTCCGTTTAATATCTCTTCATTTTCCATATCAGAAAAATTACTTATCTACTAATTCCTTCAGATTAACCATCGATCCTACGATCGTAACTGGTGTACCAACTTTTACTGTCTTGAAAATTATATCCATCTCAGAATCAGTAAAGCTATGCAACCTTCAGTCCAGTCAATTCCTTTGCCACCGTTACCATGTATTTCAATCAAGCCGCCTATTTTCGCTGACTCTGGTAAAGAACCTTTTGCAATTTCTGCTTTGAATCTTTTCTTATCTTCATCATTTGGATAATCGAGTAAAAGGGCTTTATAGTATTTTGTTTTATTACTGTCGAACTTTTTAGTTATTTTATACATCCCTTCAGGAGTAGCATTATCGCCACGAACCCTTTTATCTCCAACCCAGTTTTTACCCAATTCTGCTTCAAACACATATTTCTGAGCGCCATTATGATAAAGATAAAACTTACGTGAAAATTTATCAATAATTATTGAATAATCCTGGTTTTTTTTAGAATCATTTAAAGTCATGTTCACCCATTTTGTCCAGACAGGGAAAGACTTAAAATAATTTTTAAGATTCTCCGAGGCATTTTCGTAAGAACCGGTAAGTAAATATTCTGCATCAGTTACTTTCCTATTTGCAGTTACATACCCACCTTTATTATAGATGATCTCACCTTCTTTCAGCAATATTTTTCCTTTAGAGATCCGGTTGCGGACTTCCGAAGTCAGAGGATATGTGGTAAAGAGGGCATCGATCTGAACTACCAAATCGTTAAGTGAACTAATTTTTTGTTTTAGTTTTACCTTCAGGCTTGATTCGCTGCTTATCGAACTATCATTCGCCATTCCGGCCTTTTTTGCTGAAAGCTCAGCAAACTTCCGAACCTTGTCGTATTTCCTGAAATAAATAAATTTCTTATTTTCTCTCTCCCAGTTTATCATTGCCGAATCGTAGTAGATTCTGTGCCTCGGCAAAGAGTTTTTTAGAATAAGTATCCGCTTTACTTGTCCCTGCTTTCGAAAGGACTGCCCTGGCTTTCTCAACAACCCCTTCAGGAGGTTTAGGCGTAAATCGGATTAATAACAGAAATATTAGTGGAATTGAAACTGCAATTGCTGAAAAAATCAACACATCTCTCCAAATCTTTCTCATGTGAAATCCCTGTGACGACTTTTAAAAAAAACCCCGGGAACTTCCCGGGGATTTTATATAATAAGTTAAAACTTATCAGTTATTTTTTTGCTGCTGGTTTGCCTTTGCCTTTTACTTTTGCAATTGCATCCTTCAGTTCAGTATTAATACCGGTTGCTTTTTCGCTTGCAGCTTTAATTTTGTTCAGAGCGTCCATGTAGGTACCTTTATCATACAGACCCTGAGCTTCAGTTATAGTAGCTTCAATAGCTGCCATATCAGTTTTCATTGCTTCAAGAACTGCAGCTCCTTCTTTTCCTCTTGGAGCTTTTTTCATAAGGTCTGTGTTTTCTGCAACAGTTGCTTTAACAGCAGTCATTGTTGTTTCAACTTCTTTCTTAACTTCTTCTTTCTTGGCAGCAGCATCAGCAGCTACTTTGTTTGCTGCAGCTAGTGTAGCATCCAATTTAACTTCGATAGGGCCAAATTTCTTGAATAATTTTGATTTCTGAACTTCAATTGCAGCATTAATTGCATTCATTGAATCCTGTACAGCTGTAAATTCAGCAGGTACATAAACAGTTGCTTCAGCAGTCTGTGCGGCTGCGATCGCTGCATTGGTAGCATCTACTTTTGCCTGTGGAACTTTTCCACAACTAGAAAGGAAAGCAACCATTGCGATAGCTGCTAAACCCATTAAAACTTTGTTCTTCATTTTTCTAACCTTTTTAATACTTTGTTTATTTATTCAACCGATCTATTTATAGTTAATCGTTTCAACTTGAAAATTACAGGGGCGAAGATATTAAATTTACGGAATATAACAACAATAAATCCAAATAATCTTATGTGGAGTGCAAAAATAAAGCACTTCAATCTGAAGTAAAACCCAGCGATTTTAATCCGTTTTGAACTTCAGGCGCGGACATAAACTGATGCCATAGTAACCCTGTTCTGTGGTTTTCAATCATAATAATCTCCGGTCCCTGATCAATTGCCAGATACTTTTCAGGATACCAGTTATTCTGTTCGCTGAAAGCGTCATAAAAACCATATTCGCCCCAAATTTTAGATCCCATATTGAAGTAAAAATATTTTATAGCATCCATCGATTGTGAAGGTGTATATGGCATTGAAGAGATGGCCGCAGTCGGCGAAATTACTCCCAGATCACTGGCTTCACCCGGAGCATGAGCGGAATACCCGTTAACAGAATAACTTGCCGTAAGTCCCCAGCAATCCTTACTATAACCGAGAAAATGCTTTGGATTCAATGAACACCATTTCCAGTTAATCATGGTCTGATCAATATTTTCTTTCCAATAATCCGCATACTTATCCTTAAGGAACCGCGGATCAAGACCAAGATATGAATAATGGGCCCAGAAAAGAGGTCCGCCATATTCCTCAGCACCATTATGTTTCAGAGAAAGAACATATCCGTACATACCTGATTTTGTCATGATGCCGCCTGATCGGGCCCAGCCTCTATGATAAACCTCTGGCTTAATGGGATAAGTTGGTGATGAGGCAGCCAGAATATACAATATCAGGCACTCGTTGTAACCTTCAACCGGAAAGTTCATTGCCCAACCATAATCAGGCGACCAGTGCCAGTATAATACACTCTCTCCTCCTTTTGTAAACCAGTTCCATTCAACCTGTCTCCATAATGTATCTATCTTCGCGGCCAGTAATTTTTCACGTTCGGAACCATTCAAAAAATATTGTCTTACTGTAAGCAAACCCTGCATCAGATATGCCGTTTCAACAATATCGGCGCCGTCATCTTTTGGACTGAAAGGTTTGACTTTTCCTGTTTCGCCATAAATCCAATGAGGCCAGGCACCATGAAACCTGTCTGCCTTTTTAAGAAAGTTCACGATCGTGAAGTACCGATTCACAGCTTCATCGCGCTCCACAAAACCTCTTTCTATGCCAACCAGAATTGCCATAAGACCAAATCCGCTTCCGCCTGATGTAACAACATTTTTATCATTTTCAGGATAGACTCCGTCTACATTAAAACGTTCGCGGGCCATCCCCGAATTTGGTTCTGCAGCATCCCAGAAATACCTGAAGGTGCGGTATTGAACCAATGTCAAAAGGGAATCATCCGAGATAGTTTTTGAATCGACATTCCGTGATACTTTTTTGTCTGCTTTTCCTGCACAAGAGCTGACACTTAAAAGTGCAAGCGCCAATGTAAAACCAAGAATTTTTTTCATAGCTTCAATATGTAAAACCTAGTTTTGTAAGGCCGTTTTTAATTTCCGGAGCTGACATAAATAAATTCCAGAGAAGTCCCGTTCTGTAATTCTCAATCATACAAATAATTGGCCCCTGATCGATAGCCAGGGTTGAATTTGCCCACCAGTTTGCTGACACATCAAAAGCGTCGAAGAAACCGTAAGCGCCCCAGAGATGATCCCCCAGAAAATAGTAATCGGTCTTTAAGGCGTCCATCGATTGCTTGGGTGTATATGGAATTGAAGAAATTGCTGCCGTTGGTGTTATTACTCCAAGATCATTTGTAGGGGACTGTGCACTATATCCCGTTGGATTATCTGAAGCAGTGAGGCCCCATACTCCGGAGCCATACCCAGGATATTTTTTGGGATCCGCCTGGCAATATGCCCAGTTTATCAATGACTGATTGACGTTCTGTTCCCAGTAATCTGCATATTGGTCTTTCAGATGTCTTGGATCAATTCCGAGGAATGAATATTGAGTAAAAAATAATGGCCCTCCATAATCCTGTCCAAGTGGTAACAGATATCCGTAATAGCTTCTTCCGTTTTTGATTCCTCCGTTGTTTGCATAGCCGGCGGTATATGCATCTGCTGTAATTGCGTGAGTTGGCGATGAAGCCGCAATAACATATGTAATGAGAGTCTCGTTGTATCCCTGTATTTTAAGGTTATACCCATGATTGGGTGACCATTCCCAGTAAAGTGTATTTTGACCATTTGTAAACCAGTCAAATTCAACACTATGGAATAAATTGTTAATCCGGTTGATTTCAGTTTTCTCCGACACCACTGTTGAATCGAGATATTGTCTCATACAAAGCAGCCCCTGGAGCATATAGGAAGTCTCAACAATATCTCCACCATCATCAATTGCACTGAAAGGCACCGTTTTGCCTGTTATTCCGTTTAGCCAGTGTGGCCAGACTCCATGAAAGCGATCACATGTTTCCAGAAAACCAAGAATTTTATCAAGTCTCGCCACCCCATCAGCTCTAGAGATGAATCCTCGTTGCATGCCTACGATCATCGCCATTATACCAAATCCGGAACCTCCGGTGGTTACTATATCCCCTGAAGAATTCCTTTCACGGGCCATACCGCATGAAGGATGACCGAAATCCCAGAAATATTTAAATGTCTGCCTTTGCACAAGTGTTAAAAGATCATCGTCAGGTATCTGGGTAAATTGATATGTCGAATCGATCATTGTATAAAAATATGAAGAGAATCCGGCAAATGAAGAGCCTATGGCTGAAGTCAGCGAAGAAGAAATTGAAAATGAATATTTTGTAAGTCCCTTTGCCTTAGATGTATTTGTGGCAATAAGTGTTTTATTGTCACCGGAAAGAATAAAAGATAACAGCGGTCCTGTAAATGATATTAGCGACTTGTACTTTGCTGTATCAATGGCTTCAGAGAATATGACTTTAATGTTGATTTTTTTGGGGTCAATGTTTTGCAGCGGAACGCTTGTCATCGGTTTTCCATTAAGAGTAATTGAATCAATGGCCATGATACCCGGAACGACTGGATTTTTATTCGGGGATGGTTCTTTTTTGCAGGCCACAATGCCAGCGAAAATCAAGCAACAAGACAAAGCCGATACTTTATAATTCATGCCCAAAAGATAAGGATAAAAATAAAAGGAGGGATATCCAGCCCTCCTTTTTCAAGTGATTTAAAACTCTATTACGGTTTCCCGGAATTATAAATTAAGGTGATCATAGCCGGTGTAAGTACTGAATGATAAATGGCAACGTCATCCAGAAGACCTTTAAAATGGCCGGTGGTCGGATCTGCATAATTAGCCCAGGTATCAGGTATTGTCGGGCTGACTTTATCTTGTATAAAACCGAACACAAAAGTTTTATTACCGGCATTACCATTGTATTTAAGTCCGGTTGCATTCAACAGTGGAACGGGATAAAGATTAAAATCCTGTGCCTTCATTTCAATACCATTTATATATATGGTTCCGATTTTGGTAGTATGATTGTATGTGGCAACTATATGGGCCCACTGTTGGGCTAACAGACCATTTACGCCCGTTCCTGTGCCTGAATTCAGGTCCTTGCAGAACGTCCAGCCCTGCCATCCGCCGTTATCTTTAGTGCTGCCACTGCCATCGAACCACAAATCCTGAGAAGCTGCAGTACCGTCGCTGATGCTGTAAGTTGCAGCAAGTTTACACTGGCCTTTCTGTGTGCCATACACATTGCTGTTGATTTCGAACTGGAAACCAAA
Source organism: uncultured Bacteroidales bacterium (assembly GCA_963734885.1). GTDB lineage: Bacteria > Bacteroidota > Bacteroidia > Bacteroidales > VadinHA17 > LD21. Next base: position 84,821 of record CAVTIJ010000002.1, read on the forward strand.
AAATCCTGCAACACCCATAACAAACTGATCGCGTTTAGCTGTGGTATCCTCCTTGATCCAAAAACTTAGAGAAAAGTCCTTGGTTGTTGCAAGAGAATCTCCGCCAGCAATCTCAATCAGATGATGTAGTTCCATTAAACTGTGCTGCCTGACCTGATGCGGCATTCCTGCCAGTCACATAAGTTACATCGGTTACCCCGCCTGTTATAGCGCTATATTTCCCGTTCTGATCATTAGCATTCCCATCGAAGTTCCAGTAAGCAACCATTCCAGCTGGCAGAAATGAACCAACAGTTGTAAATGATCGGTTTACAGCGGGTAAGGCCTGACCGTCGGTTGCTTTCAGTCCGGCGGCGAAAACAAGCTGATAAAGCGCACCATTTGCCAGATTGGCTTTTGGAGTGACAGTAACAGTCGTTCCGGATGCAGTAATGTTCAAAGGAATTGAAACATTGTCATAATTCTCCGTGAGTGTAATATTAGTTGAGGTCGCTGTCGTCATATCAACATCTGTAGTGAAATTAGCTGTAATAGTCGGATTAACAGGCACATTCGTAGGAGCAGTGGCAGCATTCAAATCAATGCTTCCAACAGTTAATGTTCCAAGATTAAGAGGTGCCGGGTTACTTTTTTTACAACTATCTGTAAGGATGATAGATGTAATTGTAGCAATACTGAGAATCAGAATCTTTCTTTTCATTTTTTTAAGTTTTTTAGTTATACATATCGTATTGGACTCTTTTGTCTTAATAATTCGGATTTTGTGTCAGGGAACCCTGTGAAATGTCAATTTCGCTCTGGTGGATTGGCAGCAACTCATTTTTCCCCGGGACAAATCCCAGAGGACCCAAAACCGCAGCTGCATTTCCTGTCCGAACAAGGTCCCAGAACCTTTGTCCTTCAAGGGCAAGTTCATGTCTTCGCTCGAGTAATATTTTATCCCTCAGTAAATTTTTATCAGTGACAGTAACATCCGGCAATATTAAATTGTTTCCCTCTCTTGCCCTTTTTCTAACCTGGTTAAGGTAAATCAGAGCATTAGCCTGTTTATCCATCTTCATTTAGAGCTTCTGCGGCCATCAGCAAAACATCAGCATACCTGATCAGCCTCCGGTGATGTCCCCATTGTGTTGGTGTATCAGTACCGGGAGTCCACACTTTCCGGTTATAGCATTGAATATTAATAGTATCCCCATTCTGATTCAGAATAACAACAGGATCATTAGCGGGATCAGGATCTCCCTTAATATAAATACCATCTATTGTATCACCCAGATCGATTATTGTTCCTTTCAGACGCGGGTCGCCGGGTTCAAAGGACTTTCTTAAATCAATTGATGGTCTGTTGAAGCCCCAACCCCGGTTTGGAGTACCCCTTACACCCTGCGTATTGGCATACTGGGCTCCTCCCCCTCCATAATCTTCCACTCCCAGAGCTCCTACTTCGAAAACTGATTCAACGCCATTATTCCCGTTCGACTCCATTCGCATCAATAAATTTGGTTCCAGAGAATATTCATTCGAGTTTATTACTTCAAGCGCATATTTTTCAGCATTTGGAAAATCCTTGCGAAACAGATACACTTTTGCCAGTAATGCTTCAGCAGCACCTTTTGTGGCTCTTCCCTGATCAGTTGATGGCAATTCGCTTTTCTTTGTGAGATGAGCATCGGCGTATTGAAGATCGGAGATAATGAGATTATAGATTTCATCACTGGTAGCCCTGGCAAGATGCAAAGCCGGTGTCGTTGTAGTAACTTCCGGAACGCCTCCCCAGGCCCGAACCAGATCGAAATAAAAAAGTCCTCTCAGAAATCTGGCCTCCCCGATATACCTGCTTCTTAATGCAGTGTCCATCTGGATAGCCGGCACTTTTTCTATTACAACATTTGCCCATTTATACCCTGATACAAAGTTGCCCACCATCGATCCAGTCCATCGCCTGTTGTATTAAAAGTAAAATTGTCATAAGCTCCTACAGTTGATAACTGGTCATTTGTATTACTTCCCTTATAAGCATCATCTGACATAATATCCAGAATGGGATATCCGCCGGAATTATAATACCAGTTCCTTACTGCAGCATAAACTGCATTAGTAGCCTGTAAGGCGTCAGAAGCAGATACAGGAAATGATGCTTGTGTTAATTCACCCTGAGGATTAATCTGTAAATAGTCCTTGCATCCTGTACGTAAGAAGAAAGAAAAATAGTAAAATAATGGCAGTCTATTTTCATGATAATCAGAACGTTAAGTTAATGCCAAAGGAATAAACCGAAGTAACCGGATAGGTTCCGTAATCAATGCCATTGGATAGGACATCACCACTTCCAATCTCAGGAGTATACCCTGTGAATTTTGTCAGAGTGTATATATTTGATCCCTTTATATAGATACGCAGTTGATCAATATTTATCTTTTTTGTAATTCTTGAAGGAAGTGTATAACCCAGAGTAACATTTCGCAATCTGCTGAATGAGCCGTCCTGGATAAATTTGTCAGATGGCAGATAATTGTTCCCTCCGTATGTGGCCCTTGGTTCTGAATTGCTTGTTCCGGGTCCGGTCCATGCGCCCAAAACATGTTGCTCCCAGTTGTAGGGATCAGGCCGGACAACCTCTTTGGCATTGAATATTTTATTTCCGTAAACTCCCTGCAGATCAACTGACAGGTCAAATCCTTTATAGCCAATCTCAAAATTTAAGCCTAAGATATATTTGGGAATAGGCGATCCGATATAAGTCCGGTCATTGCCATCTATCTTTCCGTCATTGTTGACATCGACAATCTTCAGATCTCCGGGGACAGCTGTAGATAGATGAGGATATGAATTCAGATCATCCTGACTCTGAAAAACTCCATTTGTTTTATATCCATAAAATGCACCAATGGGTAAACCCACCCTGCTCTGTGTCACAGGAAGCCCGTTGGCAAGATATCCGCCATACAAAACAGAATCGATTCCGCTGCTTCCTCCGATTTTTAAAACTTTGTTTTTAAGGGTCGAACCTAAAAAAGTTATACTGTAATCAAATTGTCCGATTTTATCTTTCCATGTAAGTTTTCCCTCAAATCCCGTATTTTTTACTGAAGCTGCATTGAAATAGACAGTTGCACCTTGTCCGTTTCCAAGATAATCAGGGGTGGATAATGGGATCAGGATGTCTTTAGTAACACGATTATAGTAGTCAAATTCGCCTGTAAGTTTATCTTTAAGCAACCCTATCTCCAAACCAGCATCTCCCTGGGTTGTACTCTCCCATTTAAGATTTGGGTTTCCCGATACGGCATATGTAACAGCTGAGTTTGCTGTGGGAGGATTGCCCAGGACTGTCACGAGAGTTTGTGTGAGAGAATATTGTTTATCATACGGAATTTTATCATTTCCAATTATTCCCCAGCTTCCGCGTATTTTCAGATTTGAAATGAAAGGTAAGTTTTCCATGAAGTGTTCCCTCGAAACAAGCCAACCGGCAGCGAACGAGGGAAAATTACCGTACCTGTTGGCAGAACTGAACTTAGATGATCCATCGCGACGGAATGTTGCTGTCAGAATGTACTTCGAATTATAGGTGTAGTTCGCCCTGAACAGATATGACATCATTGAAAAGTTCAGGTTAGGATCCACACTGTTGGTGATGCTGCTCAGAGTATTCACTCCGTTTGTAGGGTCATAAATGTAACTTGGGTCGAAATACCAGAAATCAGGAGAGGTTCGGATTATGTTCCTTCCGGTCATGGAAAACATTTCCGATGAAGTTTTCTGCATTGTATAACCAGCTACAACGTCAAGGGAGTTGAGATCGAATTGCCTGTTGAAGGTTAATGTATTTTCCCAAAGCCAGCTGATATTGTGACTGTCTCCTTTTGAAAGCGTATTCAGAAGATTCAACTGCTGAGGTGAAACAAAATAAGCAGGTGTAAAACTAATAGCCTGGTTATATCCAGCGTCTAATCCAAAGCTTGATTTGGCTTTAAAATTTTTCAGGATTGTTGCCTCAGCATAAATATTGCCTACGCCACGAACTCCTTTATTATAGTTATTTGAATATGCAAGATCAGCAAGAGGATTTCCCACATTAAATATTTCAGCATAACTTCCATCCTGGTTATAAGGGGCAAGATCGGGTCGCGCTCTGTAAGCTGAATAGGTAACATTGGGAGCGTTTTGCTGCTTGTAAGGAGTAATCGTCAGAAAGCTGCTCAAAGTTAAATTTTTCGTTAAAGTATAGGTGTTGTTTAACTGAAATGTAAGCCTCTCATAACTCGATTTATCAATTATACCATCCTGCCTGAAATAACCAACACTTGCATAATACTGGGTCAGATCATTTGCACCCGAGGCTGACAATTGATGGCTCTGTATCGAAGCCGGATGAAATATGAGGGATTGCCAATCGGTATTCGGTACCAGGTTGACATTATTGTAGGTAGGAGTAATTTCGTTCACTACAGTGGCATAATCTTTTCCTGATAGTAAATCGATCTTTTTTGCCAATAACTGTACACTATACTCTCCGTTATAATTAAAAGATGTTTTCGTTTGGCCTTTTTTACCCGATTTTGTAGTAATCAGAATTACTCCGTTGGCTCCTCTTGAACCATAAATAGCTGTAGCTGAAGCATCCTTGAGGATATCCATTGAAGCGATATCTTCTGAGTTTAAAAAAGAAATGTCATCCAGAATAACACCGTCAACAACATAAATGGGAGAACTATTATTAAAAGTTCCCACACCTCTGATACGAAGCTCGGGTAATGCACCAGGTGCACCGGATGTGCTTGTAACCTGTACTCCTGTAACCTTACCCTGCAGTGACTGTTCGGGGCTTAACGAGGTTATTTTTGTAAGATCGACTGATTTTATAGTAGCAACAGAACCGGTCAGGTCGCTTTTTTTGACTGTTCCATAACCAATCACTACGACCTCATTTAGTTCCTTTGACTCCTCAAGTAATTTCACATTTACCGTTGATTTACCTGCAACCGGAATCTTTTGAGTTGCCATGCCCAACATTGAGAATACAAGGGTATCATTTGGGGCAGCAATAATTTCAAAGCCGCCATCAACACCGCTGAAGGTTCCCCGTAGAGTATTTTTTACCTGTACTGAAGCACCTGCAACAGGGTTGTTCTGGGCATCTGTAACTTTGCCTTTTACTGATTGTTGAGAGAAAACGCTTTGAAAAATAACCTGTGAAATTAAGAACAGAACTAACCTTTTCATAGTCCGGGAATAATTTAACAGAAGAATTATCTTGTCAAAAAACTAGATAATTAACCACCAGACTTGTGAATTGTTCTAAGAGATCAGGAAAATTTACAACAATAAAACCGGAAAAACACTACAAAAAAGTGTGTGTTCTCCGGAAATGAAGTAAGAATTATTTGAAAATTTTGTTAAACAGGTCAGGATACAAATCTCAGATAAAGTACTGCCCCTGCAGTGCCTATCTTCTCAAGGAATCTGTTAAATCCCCGCGCTAAAAAAGACTTGTCAAGAAGATTCATCCGATTAATAATCTGTTGATTAAGGTTGTTGAGAAGAGCAATACTATCATCATAACCTCCGGGCTTATTCCGGTTCATCCAGAGACGTTTGTTATCGGTAAGGTATTGATTGCATAATTCATTCATTGACTGCAGGCTGGATTTCTCTTCCTGAAGACTCATCGTGTTTCTGAAATCAATATAATATTTTAGTGAAGCGCCCAATCTTATAAGTTTTATAGAATTGAGATACTCATCCTTTATTTGTACACTGTCGGCACAGGTCATTCTGACTTCCTTCAGGAGCTTTTCTTTTGAATCAATGAACCTATTAAGCCCCCGATAATCATAAGAATGTCTGCTTTGGTAATTCTCATTAAGTATAGATATCATTTCAGGAGCCAGATCTTTCATCAGACCACTGATACCTTTAATGACCTTTTCAAATATTGCTGTTATAAGTATTTTATCACGCAATCCTAATTGAAATGACAATAAAGTTGTTGTCATATTAAAAAGGGGAAATTCTTCGTAACGGTTGTAACGGCCAAGATCAAGAGCAAGATCGCCCATAACAGAACTTTTATCTTTGAAAACGTAACTGCTCAGGAAAGTTCCTAATTCCAAATCCCTTGAGCTGCTGCTGTTCCAGCTCAGAGCTGCTCCTGCTGTATAACCTGAATAACTGACAGGCAGATATTGCCAGTGACCCATATCACCCCAATCGGTCAGCAGCATTCCTTTTGCGCCATATTTTGTTGCGGTTACTGCAGCTACTTCAATAGTTGCCAACATATTGTCTGTTCTGCCTGTTATGCTTGTCCAGCTGTTCGTCCCAGGACAAACGATGTATGGAAGGCCTGAAGCCTGAAGCGTTTTACAATGCCTCTCGTAAGGGTAGCTCGATTCATATCCCCAATCCAAAAGAGTGATATCCTTTGGAACCCTGGATATCAGTTCAGGATGTCGCATTACTATATCGCCCCACATCATCATTTTTTTATTTTTTCCGGTTAGCATCCCGTGCATTTTATTGGCATAATCGAGATATACCTGCCCTTCTCCTTTCTGTTTGCATATTTCCCTGCTTTTGCCCTTTCCAAGTTCAAATGGTTCATCGAGATTGACATTGAAGTTAGCAGAAGTAAAATTCGGTAACAGATCATTCGTCATTTTTGAAATTAAATCAAAACTTCGGGGATCAGATGGATCCATGGTACTTTTCATGCTCATTATTCCAAGCATTTTATAACCATTCGGGCATTCTGCGAGATCTTTATATTCATCTGTCGCAAGCCACGCCATCATATGTCCAAGGGAATTCTGGTTCGGCACAAGATCGATAAAGTGTGCCCTGCAAAAAGAATCAAGTGTCTTGATTTCTTCACCGGTAATCGGGGTACCTTTTGCTTCCCAAAGCTTTTTAAAGGATGGATAGGCAAATGAAAATCCTTCAATATATAACTCCAGATGATTATATTTCAGATCAGCAAGTAGTTGTGTTATTCCCAAAAGTGTTTCAAGAGTTGGTATTTTGTCGCGGCTGATATCAAGCATTAATCCTCTCACCTCAAGATCGGGAGAGTCTTCAATGTATATACATGGAATTTCCCCGGAATAATTCCGATTAAGCACTTTTAATGAAACAATTGCATAATACATACCCTGCCTGCTGCTGTATTCAATTGTAATTTTACCCGGTTTAATGTTGAGAGTATATCCCTGAAGAGGTAAAGTCTTCCTGAAACTGAAATGAATATTTTCACCCTCTGAAGAGTTTCTGACTTTGACGTCTGGCAGCATTTGTAAAAAAGTAGCGGCATCTGTCTTCACAGAATCTTCAGCTGAAAATATAATTGTTGCAGGAAAGGAATAATGTCCTTCAGTTATCTGAACCATTTTTGGAACCGGTATGAGATTAAGACCTTTAACTTTGCCCGAAGGAGGAGTATCTGTTATTTGAGTAATCTTTGATCTGTTTTCCATTTCTGCGTCGAGCTTAACCTGCTTTTTCTGAAGGAATGAGTAATATAAAAACAGAAAAATTACAACGATGACAATTACGCCTATCAGAAAATAGAAGAAGTACATGAACATTTTAAATACTTTTTTCATAGATCGGTTTGATAAACACAACAATAAAAGAGTTCAGAATATTTTATAAAAATAAAGATTTTTTCATCCAGGCTCTGGAAAAATCCAAACAAATTCATCAACACTTTGAGACATCTGTTGTTTAACCTTAATTCGACGGACATTTCTCAATTTGTCCTGAATTCTAATTAAATATTTCTTGTCATGGCTGGAATAGATAAATTATCAAAAAACATTGATACTTCTCTTGGCAGGTTCAGGTACTTCTCATTACTTGAATTATCAAAGGATGGTCATAATATTGAGGAATTACCTTTTTCGATCAGGATTCTCCTCGAAAATATAATCAGGAATTTTGATGGCACTAGTTTTAATCAATCACATCTTGATAATATTTTAAACTGGAATCTGAAACTGGCTTTTAAAGAGATCCCATATTTACCGGCCAGAGTTTTAATGCAGGATTTTACAGGAGTTCCTTCAATCGTAGATATAGCTTCAATACGTTCGGAGGTTGCCCGAAAAAACAAAGACGCCGGATTAATTAATCCGCAGGTGCCGGTTGACCTGATAATCGACCATTCGGTACAGGTAGATTTTTTCAGCACAAATTATGCATATCAGAGGAATGTTGAACTTGAATACGAACGAAATTCTGAAAGATATTCACTGCTAAAATGGGCGCAGTCATCATTTGAAAATTTTAATGTTCTTCCACCCGGCCTGGGGATTTGTCACCAGGTCAATCTTGAATATCTTGCTAAAGTTGTCACTCAAAGGAATGGCGTTTTATTTCCTGACACGCTTGTCGGAACGGACTCTCACACCCCGATGGTTAATGGCATAGGGGTGATTGGATGGGGTGTCGGGGGAATAGAAGCTGAAGCTGTAATGCTGGGTCAACCAATTTATATTATGCTGCCTGAGGTTGTCGGATTGAAATTGAGCGGGCACTTAAAAGAAGGAACAACATCTACTGATTTAGTATTGACTGTAGCAGAATTATTAAGAAAAAAAGGAGTTGTAAATAAGTTCGTTGAGGTTTTTGGAGATGCACTGAATAATCTGACTGTGCCTGACAGGGCGACAATATCCAATATGTCTCCTGAATTCGGATGTACAGTAACCTATTTCCCTCCTGATTCCAAAACTCTTGATTATCTGAGGATAACAGGAAGAGATAAGAAACATATTGAATCAGTAGAAAAGTACCTGAAGACAAATCTTTTATGGCGCGAGAATGAAGATAAAATTAAGTTTACAGAGGTAATACATCTGAATTTAAATGACATAGAGCCTTCAGTGGCTGGTCCTAGACGGCCCCAGGACAAAATCGTCCTGTCGGGGGTGAAAAACAGCTTTATCGATATCCTTAAGAAAAGTTACGAGAGAGAATATGTCGCCCTCGAATCAAGGTCAGGAGGTTTATGGTCAAATGAAGGAGGTCATCTCGAGCAACAACTAAAGCAAACCGAATCTGATTCCCATAAGATTGCTGAAGCTGGCATTGAAGTAGAAACGCAAGCCGAAATAAGAAATGGCCTGAAAAGTGTTTCGATAAAAACGGATAACTCAGAATACCTTATAAGCGACGGATCAGTAGTGATTGCTGCAATTACCAGTTGCACAAACACCTCCAATCCCAGTGTTATGATAGCTGCAGGACTGTTGGCAAGGAATGCTGTCGAAAGAGGATTGATGACAAAGCCGTGGGTTAAGACAAGTCTGGCCCCTGGCTCTAAAGTTGTGACAACATACCTGGAAAAAGCTAATTTGCTCCCGTTTCTGGAATCACTTGGCTTTCATACTGTCGGATATGGATGCACTACGTGCATCGGAAATAGCGGGCCACTGCCGCCACATATAAACAAAGCAGTGACCGACAACAAACTTGTTGTAGCTTCGGTCCTTTCCGGAAACAGAAATTTTGAAGCAAGAATTCATCCTCTTGTTAAAATGAATTTTTTAGCCTCTCCTCCGCTTGTAATCGCATACGCTCTCCCGGGAAGGATAGATATTGATTTCCAAAAGGAACCCTTGGGATTCGATCCAAATCTGGAACCGGTTTACCTGCGCGATATCTGGCCATCAACTGAGGAGATAGAATCAGTTATGAATAAAGTTCTTGATTCAAAAGATTTTATAAAGAACTATGAAGATATTTTTAGGGGTGATGAAAAATGGGAAATACTGAATACTCCCAAAAGTGAAATATTTAAATGGGATGAGAAGTCATCTTATATTAAAGAAGCTCCCTTTTTTAAAGATCTTTCACCAGAGGCAGAAAAAACTACTGACATCAGATCTTCAAGGGTTCTTCTAAAACTGGGAGATTCAGTAACAACAGATCATATTTCCCCTGCAGGATCAATTGCTGAATATTCTCCTGCCGGCGAATATCTTAAAAGCCTTGGAATTGAGAGAAAGGATTTTAATTCATACGGTTCGCGAAGAGGTAACCATGAAGTAATGATGAGAGGAACATTTGCAAATGTGCGTCTGAAAAATGAACTGTCAGATAAGGAAGGTGGATATACAACGTATATCCCGGAGAACAAGGTTTTATCAGTTTTTGATGCTTCTGAAAAATACAAAAAAGATAATACTCCGCTTATAATCATTGCCGGTAAAGAATACGGAAGCGGTTCCTCGCGCGACTGGGCTGCCAAAGGAGTTTCCTTATTAGGCATCAGAGCCATAATCGCAGAAAGTTTTGAACGTATTCATAGAAGTAATCTGGTTGGAATGGGCATCCTTCCGCTACAATTCAAAGTCGGAGAGAATGCCGCAACTCATGGTTTATCAGGTGATGAATTATATGACATTCTAAATCTGGAAGAACTGCATCCTAATATGGAAATCAAAGTTTCGGCAACAAGATCTGACGGGACTAAACTGGAATTCAAGACAATAGCAAAGCTTGATTCATTAATGGAGGTAGCTTACTTTAAAAACAACGGAATACTTCAATACGTATTAAGAGGTTTTCTCAAAGGTGAAAATGGGAAATCCACGGAAAAGAATAAATCAAAGTTGCAGAAATGAAATTTCGAATTGAAAAGGATACAATGGGCAAGATCCAGGTCCCATATGATAAATACTGGGGCCCACAGACCCAACGATCAGTAATGTATTTTCCTATAGGTCGGCCAGCATCAATGCCAATAGAAATTATTCATGCGTTCGGTTATATTAAAAAAGCCGCAGCGATCTCAAATGCCAGATTCGGACTCCTTTCTGATGAGAAAATGAGAATGATTTCGCGCGTGTGCGATGAAATTATTGAAGGTAAACTCGATGACCAGTTTCCGCTTGTTATCTGGCAAACCGGATCGGGCACACACACAAATATGAATTGCAATGAGGTAATTGCAAACAGGGCTCACGTTTTGCTGGGCAACAAGCTGGGTAAAGGTCCCGGGCTTATACATCCAAATGATGATGTGAATATGTCGCAGTCATCAAATGATACATTCCCAACAGCAATGCACATTGCTGCATACAAAAAGATATCTGAGTATACAATTCCTGCTGTAGAGCAATTAATAAATACTTTTCTGGAGAAGTCGCTGGCGATGACTGACATTATCAAAATTGGCCGGACCCATTTAATGGATGCCACTCCTTTATCATTTGGCCAGGAATTCTCCGGGTACGTTTCTCAACTAAAGCATGGTTTAAATGCTCTTAAAAACAGCTTACCTCATCTGTCGGAATTAGCTTTGGGCGGAACTGCCGTCGGAACAGGCATGAATACGCCTGAAGGGTTTGATGTTATGGTTGCAGTCGAAATCGCCCGTTTGACAAATATGCCATTTATTTCAGCTGAAAATAAATTTGAGGCTTTAGCATCAAATGATGCTATTGTTGAAACACATGGTGCATTAAAACAACTGGCAGTGAGCCTGATGAAAATAGCGAATGATATCCGTCTGATGGCTTCTGGCCCCAGGTCGGGAATTGGAGAGATAATAATACCCTCCAATGAGCCGGGATCGTCAATAATGCCGGGTAAAGTAAACCCAACTCAGACAGAGGCAATGACAATGGTTTGTGCACAGATAATGGGTAATGATACAACTATTTCAATTGCAGGGTCAAATGGACATTTCGAGCTAAACGTATTTAAGCCGGTAATGATAAACGCATTATTGCAAAGCGCCTCCCTGATGGCTGATGCATGCAGCTCATTCAGCTCTTTTTGTGCAGCCGGCATCAAGCCGAATATGGATCGAGTAGACAAGAATCTCAATGACTCTTTGATGTTGGTAACAGCGCTAAATGGTCATATTGGATACGAAAATTCAGCCAGAATTGCCAAAAAAGCCTATGACGATAATTCAACATTAAAAGAAGCAGCTCTAAAGCTTGGATTTTTAACGGAGCAGCAGTTCGACGAATGGATTGTGCCGGCAAAAATGATCGGGCCGGATAAGAAATAAATCAGGTAGAGGGGATTATTTTCAATGATCCCCGGGGGAGCACCTTGCAGATCAAATTACTCCTTTATTCGTTGCACTCATAAAGGTTTTTAATTCATATCTGTCCTCATTCAGGCGAGCCTGATTCGGCCAGCTATGAATTAAAAATCCCCGCGGCTTCGCCGGGGGGAGTAATTTGATCTGCGGAGAGAGGGGGATTCGAACCCCCGGTACAGTTACCCATACGGCAGTTTAGCAAACTGCTGGTTTAAGCCACTCACCCATCTCTCCAAAATAAATAAGAACTTCTATTGTGATACGGCAGTTTAGTCCCGAAGCCTCGCGACTGGTTTAAGCCTGATTTGTTGAGCGCGACAAAAGTAGGAAAACAAGCATAAAGCACAAAATAAATAAGAACATTATTTTATTCCTCCAAACAGATCGGTCACGAGCTTAAAGTTTTCAATCGTTTCTTCATCAAAATCAGCGACTTTAATCTTTCCTTCCTTTATATTCGAAAGGAATTTACTCAAAATGAAGTTTCGCGGAACTTCCTTGTCTTTTATGTAGACTGAATTTGGCACAGTAATTCCTTCCCTTGTCTGCAGAACATGGTTTTTGAAATCAAGGGTCGATAGCAGATCTTCAGAATTTAAGAATGACCCCGGCATCCTGATAATCATATCCCGGCTGCTGTTTTCAGTCTTGATGGCTGAATTCTTCATATATTCAGCAAGTTGCATTTCGGCTTCGTTATCAAATAAAAGGACTCCGAAATCCATTCCCCACCCCATAAGTATATTGCAAAGTAATGGAATTGAAGAAACATTTGTAGATGGTATAACACATATTTCACCTTTATAACCCATCAGAAGAATAACAGAATTAAGCATATAAAATGATCCGGTATCATTAACGATCAGATTGAATCTTTTTGAAGAATACCTTTCTTCGGCCATTGGATTACCAAGAATACTTTGGAGCGGAGTAAGAGTATCGGGCGATGCTGAAGATAGCTGAAGTGGATCAAGTATTCTGGAAGTGCTTTTAGTACTGTCCAAATCGTCGCGTTGGACTGCCAGTACACGATGCAATTTATTTATTTCAACAAGATGTGGTGAATGGGTTGTATATATAACCTGAATCTTATCTTTTATATCCTCGAATACCTTCAAAACGTCTTCCTGAGCTCTTGCGTGGAGACTAACGCCAGGCTCATCGACCAGCAGAACCATTTGTCTGTCAGTTAAATTAGCAGAAGCTTTCAGTTCCATATAAAAAGATAAAAACCACCTGACACCTCTGCTTCTTTGCTTCGGATAGAGTCGCTCACCTTCATCCTTTATCCAGAATTCAAGGTAAGGCTTACCTGCTTTACTGCCATATGAAGAATTATAATGATCAAGCTCAAACTGAATGTGGATCTTATTATTTCTTCCAATTGATTGCTGCCAGAAATCGTGAAAATTATGGGTAAGCGTCCTGTTCAGGTTTTCAATTTTCTGCTTCAGAATACGGCTGGATTGCTGCTGAAAAAATGAATAGTCAAGCTGGGCAAGAGAGAGAAAATTTCTGGCAGCCTTGTAGCCTTCCACATTTTCATTGCCACTTATGATATCCTCCATATCAATCCTGTTCGGCAGCAGACTGCCAAAATCTTCGAACAATTCAAAAACCGGACAATATTCAAAGTATTTTTTACCAAGAAATGCACTGTTATAATGCGATTTATATGACAGAATTATGTCATTGACCTTAATTTCAGCTTCTTCTTCAGTGCTCCCTTCAATTATATATCCTGAAAGAGCGATATGCTTATCGAGCTCGGCAAGCCTGACTTCCCTTTCAGATCTGGTTCTCCGGTAGTCATCAAGCACTTCTTTCCATTCTCCGTCGGCCTCATCTTCAACAGGACGCATAAGCAACGTCATTCTCTGGTGACGTTCTTCAAGCTTGAGAGACAGATCTTTAAGATGTTTTTCAATAAGGATACATCTGTCCATCATCCTTTTCCATGTTTCGCCAGCCCTCTTAATCGCTTCCTTCTTCAAAAGAAGTTCATTTACTTCTTCCTTCTGTTTCTTTAACTCATTTAGTTGATTTACCAGACCGGGATAATGGTTATTTTTAGTGATTTCCACCTCCGCAGTTTTTTTTGCAAACAACCGGAAGCTGAATCCTTTTTTCTCTTCCCGGGATAATTTTGATTTTATTGCAGATTCCTCAGTGCTCAGCACCGACAGATTTTTTTCAATATCCTGAATGATTTCAATTTCTTCATCGAGCTTCACAGTAACATCGTTAAGATATATCCTCCAGGCGTCTTCAAGTGAATCGAGATACTGACTTATCTCTCCACTGACGTTTATTACTGAAGAAAGATCGGCGATCCACGTACGGGTCAGTTCGAGATGAGTAAGTCCGGAAAGCAATTCTTTTAATTCTGTTCCGGGATTTGCTGTTACTTTGATCAACCAGCCTTTTGGTATGCTGAACCTGCAACTGACTTCAGGCAGGGTGAGATCGCTTCTCAGAACATCTTCTGAAATAATCCCCGAGTAAAATACTTTAAGACCTTCCAGAACAGATGTTTTGCCAGATTCATTCTGTCCGATCAGGCAAGTAATGTTATCAGGAGAAATATTCTGCCAGCCGGTATCGACAATTGACCGGAAGTTCTTTATTCTGAAAGCTTCAAGCTTCATCATCTTTCTAAAAATTATAATTGAAATCCAATAACCAGAACATCGTCCACTTGTTGTGAACTTCCTTTCCACTCATTAAAAGCGCTTTCCAGACGTTGTTTTTGCAGACTCATTGGAAGCGTTTCAAATGAATGAACCATACGCTTGAAATGTTTATATTTAAATTTCTTATCGGTTATTTCACCAAACTGATCGGAAAAACCATCAGTGAAAAGATAGAATGAATCTCCGGGCCGGGTGTCAATCCAGGTATTTACAAATGATGCCTCCTTAATTGGTGCAATTCCGAGAGTCATTTTATCAGGCTTGTATTCAGTAAGTTCGCCGTTTCGTATCATGATAAGGGGCCTGTTCGCGCCTGAAAACTGTAATTTCCCTGTATTTAAATCCAGTATGCACAATCCTATATCTATGCTATCCTGAGTTTCATTATCCTCACCGGTCTGATGAAGAGCAAACATGATCTTCTCCCTCATCAGGTTGAGTATCCTGTTAGCATTAAGAGTCAGATCACATTTCATAATCTCATTAAGGAAACTTAATCCGAGAATGCTCATTAAAGCACCCGGAACACCATGCCCTGTGCAATCACCTGCTGCGATACAAATCTTCTGTTTGTTACAGAAAACATAATAAAAATCGCCGCTTACAATGTCACGGGGAAGAAGAATTATAAAATAATCCCTGAGTTTATCCTTGAGAATCACAGGATCGGGCATTAAGGCACGCTGAATCATCTGTGCATACCGAAGACTGGCAACATGGTCATTTGGAACCGGTTTCGGAAGCAATGAAAGCAAATCATAATTTCCATGCTTTTCTATGCTCATGTCAGGTTTAAGGTTGATAGGGACAATAAATATACATTTTTTTTTATCCCTATCAAACGGCATCTATACATTTTGGGGAGGCCGTCTGTGAAGAAGGACTACATTCTCAACATGATGTGTATGCGGAAACATGTCGACAGGCTGGACCGCCGTTACTGAATATTTTTCAGAAAGCAATTGTATATCACGCGATTGGGTCGATGGATTACAGCTTATATATACTATCTTTCCGGGTGCGGCAATGTCAATTGCCTTAATAACATCTTCGTGCATTCCTGCCCTGGGAGGATCGGTAATAATAACATCCGGGGCTCCATTTGAATTGAAAAATGACTCAGTAAGCACGTCTTTCATATCCCCTGAATAAAATATTGTATTTTTTATTCCATTAAAATCCGCGTTTATTCTGGCATCAAGAATTGCTTCTTCGACATATTCAATGCCTATTACCTTATGTGCGCCCGATGCAACAAAATTTGCAATTGTACCTGTCCCGGTGTAAAGATCATATACAATTTCTTTACCTGTCAGTCCTGCGAAATCGCGTGCTATTCTGTAAAGTTCCAAAGCCTGCATTGAATTTGTCTGATAAAATGATTTGGGGCCTATTCTGAACTTCAACCCATCCATTTCTTCTGTCAAATAATTATCACCTTTATAATTCACAGGTTCCTGATCATTTAATGAATCATTTCTTTTCGAATTAATAACATAAAAAAGGGAGGTTATCTGAGGAAATTCTGATGAGAGAAAATCCAATAATGCCGTTCTTTTTTCAACATCCTCATGGAAGAAGACTACAATTACCATAGTATTGCCTTTCTCAGTTGTCCGGATCACAAGATTTCTGAGAAAGCCAGTCTGTTCCCGAAGATCAAAAAACTTCAGATGATTCTCATTTGCATAATGCTTTACAGCATTCTTTATTGAATTGGAAGGCTCAGGCTGAAGATGGCATTCCTCTATATCGAGGACTTTATCAAATAATCCCGGAATATGAAATCCGAGGGCTCCCTCCTTTTCAAATGTGCTGTCCGAATTTATTTCTTCTGTGGTAAGCCAGCGTTTATCCGAAAAAGTATATTCAAGTTTATTGCGATACAGAAACGTCCGTGAGGATCCAATGATTGGTTTTATCTCAGGAAGCTCAATTTTGCCTATTCTCGTGAGATTATCTCTCACCTGCTTTTCCTTGAATTTAAGTTGCAGATCGTAAGGAAGATGCTGCCACTTACAGCCACCGCAAACTCCAAAATGTTTGCAAAGAGGCCTGATCCTGTCGGGTGAGTATTCATGAAACCTCACCACTCTTCCTTCCATGTATTTTTTTCTTTTTTTAATAACCTGGATATCAACTACATCTCCCGGTATAAGCATTGGTACAAAAACTACAAGATTATTCACCCTGGCCAATGCATTTCCCTCTGCTCCAATATCAGTTATCCTGACCTTCTCCAGCATCGGCAGATCCTTTCTTCTTCCCACTTATTTTTCCCTTTCTTGTTTAAAAGTTTATTTTGATTTATTCCGCAGGTTATCAATAAACATTAGTCCGTCGATCATACATGGAATTACTCCGTTCCCATGATCGACATTTGGAACGGTAATTTTTGAGCATATAGACGGAGATGTTCCTGCCGTAAGCATTGCATTGAAAAAGTTTTCCGTAGATAGAGGATTTACCTCAGTATCCATTTCACCATGTGTAAAGAGTATGGGTACAGATGTTTGCCAGGCAGTTATACTATTATTATTAAGGGCATCCCTTACTGAAGAATATTTAGGTGAAGTATCAATTCCTGAAATAAAATCGGGATTCAGCAAATCAGGTATTGATGTCGTAAGCTGATTGTCGATCTGATCGAGAGTGAGCAGACCATTAAATAACGAACCGATCCTTGAATCATACGGCGACTTAAAAATATCTGAAGCAGGATTTGTAAACTGGTTATAAGCTGTATACGCATTTACGATATAAGCAAGATATGCGGGTACGGGATAAGAGGGCTGATTTATCATATTTTCAAGCAGAAACAAAATATTATATGGACCTGCGCCGCACGATGTGGCTTTTACGGCAAAATCACTGCTGTGATCCGTTTCCAGCGCTTTGTCTAACGCAAGTGTAGCCCACCCGCCCTGAGAATAACCGAGAAGGTAATATTCATTTTTGAAAGTTATTCCCGGAAATTCAGAGTTGCCAATTTCCCTGGCAGTATATAAAAGGTCAACGAGCGTTTGCACTGTTGGTTCCTTAACGAGATAAGGGTGAGGAATCTGAGAGGATTCTCCAAACCCCGGATAATCAGCGAATAAAACAACATATCCCATTGACGCAATTAATTCAACCATCTGGTGTGTATATTCGGTAGGCGATACACTTGGTGCATCAGCATAAACAGTATTTGTTCCATTCTGAAAGGAAAGTACCGGATAACTGCCCGGGGTGGACGGGACACAAATTAATCCGGATGCATTAATCTGATTACCGTTTACAGTTGTTTTATAAACAATTTTATAAACACTGATATCGTTTGTTATACGAGGTTTAATACTGGCTATATCAGGAATTGAGATCGATGCCAGGTCGATCATACTGAGTATATTGTCCTTATTAAATTCAACGGCAAGTTTTTTTGAAACAAAATAGGAATATGTTTTAGCCGAATCATCCTTTTTACAGGAATAAGAAACGACGAGTAATAATGCTGTAATAGCTGTCAGCTTCAGGATACCTCTTTGAATCTTCATAATGCTTAATTTTAACTATGAAATATGAAATGTGTCGGCACTTGAGAAAATCATTGCAAAGATAACTTTTCTTAATACACTTTTGTTCGGGATTATTCCTGACGAAATTAACATTTTTGTAAAACTGCTTAATGCCTCTATTAGCCTTCAAAGCTTTTCAAGGCTGCCATACTTTTCCTATATTTGCAGACATTTAATTTTATATATGGTCTCGGTTCAGGATATCTCAGTATCATTTGGAAGTTTTGATTTATTAACCAATATCTCCTTCCTGATAAACGACCAGGACAGGATCGGTCTGGCAGGAAAAAACGGAGCAGGAAAATCCACGTTACTAAAAATAATTGCCGGCAATCAGAGTCCGACCTCGGGTGTGATTGATATGTCGAAAGATGTATCCATCGGGTATCTTCCTCAGCAGATGAAAGTTGATGATACCACTACAGTAATAAACGAGACAATTACAGCATTTTCTGAACTTATCGGATTGTCTGAAGAAATTGAACATTGCAGCGCTGAAATTGCCAGGAGGGAGGATTATGAATCATCTGATTATCTGAAGCTTTGCGATCATCTTACTGTTGTGGAGGAAAGATACAGGATGATGGGTGGCACCAATTATATGGCAGAAGCAGAAGTCACGCTCCTGGGTCTTGGATTCGAACGGAAAGATTTTGACAGACCAACAATGGAATTAAGCGGTGGCTGGAGAATGCGTATTGAACTGGCCAAGATCCTCTTGAGGAAACCTGCTCTTTTTCTGCTTGATGAACCAACCAATCACCTTGACATCGAATCGATCCAATGGCTTGAAACTTTCCTGGCAGGATATTCAGGAGCAGTTGTTCTGGTATCGCATGACAGGGCATTTCTTGATAATGTCACAAAAAGAACAATTGAAATATCCCTGGGTAAAATTTATGATTACAAGGCTTCCTGGTCAAAATATCTGGTATTAAGAGAAGAACGGAGAGAACAACAGATCGCCTCATACAGGAACCAGCAGAAGATGATCGAAGATACCGAAAGGTTCATTGAGCGTTTCAGATATAAGGCCACTAAATCAGTACAGGTTCAATCTAAGATAAAACAACTCGATAAAGTTGATCGTCTTGCTGTTGACGAAGAAGATAAAAGCGCCATAAACTTAAGATTCCCACCGGCTCCCCGATCGGGTACGGTTGTGGTTGAAGCGGAAGGTCTTTCGAAAAAATATGGAACGCTTACAGTACTGAACAAGATTGACTTTAAAATCTCGAGGGGAGAAAAAGTGGCATTTGTAGGCAGGAACGGAGAAGGGAAAACCACACTCTCCAAAATAATAATAGGGGAACTGGATTACACTGGCGAATTGAAGATAGGACATAATGTTAAAATAGGATACTTTGCCCAGAACCAGGATGTTTTGCTTGATGAAAGCAGAACAGTCCTCCAGACTATTGATGATATCGCCAAGGGAGATATCCGAACAAAGATCCGCGATATGCTCGGTGCATTTTTGTTCAGGGGAGATGAAGTGGAGAAGAAGGTGAAAGTTCTTTCAGGAGGAGAAAGAGCCAGACTCGCCCTCGTAAAACTATTGCTTGAACCCAGCAACCTTCTGGTTCTCGATGAACCGACAAATCATCTTGATATGCGTTCAAAGGATATCCTCAAACAAGCATTGATAAAATTCGATGGTACCCTCATCCTTGTATCGCACGATAGAGATTTTCTCGATGGGATAGTAAGCAAAGTGTATGAGTTCAGACATAACAAAGTGAAGGAAAATATTGGAGGCATATACGATTTCCTTCGAAAAAAGAAGATTGAAAACCTGAAGGAAATAGAAAGAAAAGATAAAGCCAAAAACATTATCGTACAGGAAAATGTTTCTTCAAATAAACAAAAATACCTGGAGAAGAAAGAATATGACCGGAATCTCAGAAAACTGAGGAAAAGACTTGAAGAATCTGAAATCCTTATTGAGAAAATAGAAGCGGAGATCATAGCAGTTGATAAATCATTTATGGAACCAGGGAACACTTCGGAAGCACATGATACAGATTATGCAAAGTACCAGGAACTTAAAGAACGGCTGAATAATGAAATGACTCAATGGGCGTTATATAGTCAGGAAGTCGAAGAGTTTTTACAAAATAACAACCAAAATGGATCCACTTCTGTTTGAAAAAGAGTACAGGGTACACGTCTATGAAACGGGTCCCGACGGAAAGCTCAATTTATTTTCCCTTTTCAATTATATGCAGGATATTGCTTCCGACCATGCAGTCAAACTCGGGTTTGGAAGAGATGATTTAATGAGAGATAACCGGTTCTGGGTCCTTTCGAGAATTTATGCAGTGATTGATAAATGGCCATTATGGGAAGACACTCTGATTCTTAAGACCTGGCCAAACGGAACCGATAAATTATTTGCTCTCAGGAATTATGAAGTCAGCTATCCCGACGGTACACATATCGCTTCCGGCACATCTTCATGGCTAATTTTGGACATGACCACAAAAAAAGTCCAGCGGCCTGATTCAATATTATCAAAGTACTACCCCGACCTGCATCCCAATGATTCTCCTATTCGATATGCAACAAAAATAGATCCGGCATCTGACCCGGGAAACAAGTCACCGCTTTTCAGAGTCAAAGTAACTGACCTCGATGTAAATCTTCATACAAATAATGTCAGGTATCTGAAATGGATAAACGATAGCTACAACCTCGATTTCATTTTGAATAACGTTCCTCAATCTGCTGAAATTAACTATCTTGCAGAGTCGAGATTCGATGAGGAAATTTTGATTAAAACTTCCGCAGAAAACGGCACTGATTCAAGTTATAATCATTCAATTTTCAGGACAAATGATAATAAGGAACTCTGCAGGATAAAAATCGAATGGAGAAAAAATTAATAAAAAATATATAATTAATTTCGGGTATGAAGAATAATGCAAACATAAGGATCGGCTGGTTACTTTTGTTCGGCATTCTGTTTACCACCGTATTCAGTTCATGCAAATCTACACAGCAGGCAGCCGATTATAAAGACCTGTCGTATCTGTATAATCCCACAAAAAGTCCTATAAACCCACTCTATAATATTGTTAATCAAAGTGATGAATCGACTGTATTGTCAATCAGGTTTGCTCCTTCCGATCTTTTTTTCTCAGAAGCTAATCCACAGGGAGTACCAACTGCTATGGTACTGATAAATGCGAAGCTTTACAACATGAAAGAGCGGAAAAGCATTGTTGATACAGCTACACTTAATCTGAGTATTCTCAAGGAAAGCTCAAAGCGCGATTACGTTTATGATGTTCCACTGAGTGTTGAGAAAGGTAATGAGTATGTGGTTGAAGTTAAAATCCTTGACAGGTTGCGTTTGCTGACTGCGCAGGCTTTCGTGCAATTTAATACACTTTCGGAGACCAACAGGTATAACTTCAAGGTCGTCAGTCATTTTGAAAAAGAACAGCTGTTCACGCCAATTCTGAGAATTGACGAATACGTGAATCTGATTTATACAAGAGGCCATATAGACAGCCTTTTCGTTTCATTCTATAGACCTTTTAAAGAAGTCCCTGATCCCCCATCAATGCTGCTTCCTGAAAAAACTCTTGACTATGAACCCCGACAGGTTGTAGCTTTGCCCTATTCTGATACTTTACCAATGATGTTTCCGAAAGAAGGAATATATCTATGCTCAATTGACAGGCATCTGAAGGACGGTTTTACTTTCCTGAACCTTGGAGCCACATATCCAAAGTTCACAACTCCTGAAGTGATGATACAACCTTTAGCATATCTTGCATCCCAGGATGAGTTGAATACAATGCTTGAAGCTTCCAAACCAAAAGCAGCACTCGATGATTTCTGGATTAAATGCGGAGGCAATGTAGATAAGTCGCGCGAACTGATCAGGATCTTTTACACCAGGGTAATGTACTCAAATTACTATTTCACTTCCTTTAAAGAAGGATGGAGAACCGAAAGAGGTATGATTTACATTATCTATGGACCACCTGATAAGGTCTATAAAACAGCTGATGGAGAGAGTTGGGGTTATAAAAAGCCAGGTGTGAAATCCAAATGGGGAAGCCGGTTTAAAGTAGCCGATGCTTATATTTTCTTCAATTTCAAAAGAAGAGATAATATCTTCTCGAACAATGATTTTTACCTCAGCCGCAGCGAAAGTCTTGTGACCTATTGGGATAAAGCTGTGGCAAGCTGGAGGAAAGGTATCGTTTTCAGAGTTGATAATCCGAAAGATTTGTAGAACAAATAAATTCAGGGCCAGAGAGTGTAGAGACGTTGCATGCAACGTCCCTGCTTTTCTCGAATGAGGGCAACGGGAATATTAGGGAATTAATCAATAATCGATTATAAAAAATAATTTATGCAGAAAGAATCAGATTGTATTTTTGGGTTACATGCAGTAATAGAGGCAATTAAAGCAGGGAAGCAGATCGACCGCCTTCTTATTAAACAGGGCCTGCAAGGATCTCTTTATCATGAACTAATGACCGAAGTTAGGACACATAATATTGTTTATCAGATAGTACCTGTCGAAAGAATTGAGCTTGTAACACGGAAAAACCATCAGGGTGTGCTGGCCTGGCTCTCAGTTATTGAATATCAGTATATTGCCAATCTGCTTCCAATGATCTATGAAAAAGGTGAGGATCCACTCATTATCGCCCTCGATGGCGTGTCTGACGTCAGGAATTTCGGGGCAATTGTACGTACAGCTGAATGTCTGGGAGCCCATGCGATAATCATTCCTGAAAAAGGGTCTGCAAGGATCACTGCTGATGCTGTTAAAACATCTGCCGGAGCTCTGCACTCATTTCCTGTGTGCCGTGAAAAAAGTATTGTCCGAAGCATTGAATACCTGAAAGAATCAGGACTTAAAGTTTTTTGCGGAGGTGAGAAATCAGGTCAGACGGCAGCGGAAACAACATTAACTGGTCCGTCGGTTTTAATTCTCGGATCGGAAGACAAAGGTATAAGCCGTGAACTTATCAGTTTGGCCGACCAGCAAATAAAAATTCCTATGACCGGAACAATCGGGTCACTCAATGTGTCTGTAGCAGCAGGTATTCTGCTCTACGAAATTATAAGACAAAGGACTATCTGATTATTCGATAATGTTCCTTATCCGTTGATCAAGTTTTGCCTGATCAGAGGTAAATGATGCAAGACCGGCAAGAGTCAATAAGGTATCGGGAGCAATCTTTCCTTCCCTGATTTTATTTTCCCATCTCGAATGAACAGGAATTTTTCCATCGGAAACAATAAAGTTCTTCTCTTCTTTTGAAAGTGATGGAAACATGTCTTCGCATCCTTCCTCATGAGCAATGTGAATCAGTTCCTGACCTGTTGATGGTAATTTAGCTGCAAGTCTTTCCGAAAGCTTAAGAACTTTGTTATCGACTTCCCAAAATTTTTCGATATGGGCGTCTTTTGCAGCATCGTTCATATTAACCTCATAATTTTCGTGAGTCCTCGATGTGAATTTACCTTTTAACTCTTTGTGCCCTGCAGCTGCAACTTTTGGCGGCATCGTGAAAACATCCACTCCTGCAAGAAGTTCAAGCTGGCTGTAATTCCTTAAACTGGCAGCAATCTGCTTGGTTTGCCATGGATTATCTGCCGACAAACCTGTCACCCAGTTCTGTGATGAGATAACGGCTTTTTCGCCTGCTCCTGATCCATCGCCAAGTTTATTATCAATCATATAGGCGCCTATTCTCCCCAGAAAAACATTAACATAATCTGGCCTGGAAACTCTTGTAACAAGTACGTTTTCACGAGCGCTGAATCCCAGGGTAAAATTGACTTTAACTCCTGAATCTCTTAACAGCCTTGCTCCTATTAAACCTTCTGCTGTATATGGAACTTTAACTATAAACTGTTCAGGACAAATATCATGAAATCTGTGGCCATAGTTCAGGATGGCTTTAATATCATGAGCCGTTTCGGTATGAAGTTCAACGCTGACAAGACCACCAAATTTCGATGCCAGCCTGAGAGCATGGCGTGCATTAAGAATAAAGGCAATTTCCTTCACTCTTTCTTCCTCGGGCAATTCCCTGACGACGCTTTTAGCTTCAGTGATAAAGACATCATAAATACCCTTCTGGATTTCATTGTTAAGCAATGAATTATTAGTTGTCAGGGCCGCCATTTCTGACGACCAGTTAGCTTCTGCTTCTTCTACATCACCTGTGTCGAGCCAGAGTTCTGTACCTAATTTTACGAGTGACTCCCAGAAGGGATCACTTTTGCCCGACACATGTTTTTCATTTAGATTTTTCCAAACAAAGTCGCTGATTCTGGTATTAATGTCCGCCATGGTTTCAAGTATTGATATAAATTCAACTAATTCATTTCTGTAACAAAAGCGTGCAGGTCATCGCCTGTTGGTTGTTGAAAAACCTTAAGCCCGAATTCATTCATAATTGCCAGCAAGTGTTCCATCATCTCCGACTGAAAGTTTTCATAAGGTACAAACCGGGTGTCTTTAGTGTAGAGATTGAGCTGCATATGGATGCCATTCCCCTCATAAGGTCTGTGCCGCATAATAATTGTCTGATGCGGATCAACTGCAGCATGATTCTTTAAGTATGTTTCAACATAGTACCTGAAAATTCCGAGATTTGTAATTCTTGATGAATTGAAAAATGATGAACCCTTCATACCCGGAGCGTCCGAATATTCAATTGTTTTATTTTTCGCAACAGAATCAATGAACTCTTTTAATCCGGGAACCATACTAAGCCTCGCTTTCAATCCGGAGTCCAAAAATCTTATGCTCTTTGAGTCGATGAACAACGATCTTTTTACCTGACGGATTCCCGCCTCCTCCATTCCTCTCCAGTTCTGAAAAGAATCATTTACAAGGGAGTATGTTGGTACATTTATTATCGTCATATCAAAGTTCTGCACTTTTACCGATGTAAGTGTGATATCTGTAACTATTCCATCAACATCCCTTCTTGGTATGGAGATCCAGTCACCAATTTTCAGCATTTTATCTGCAGAAAGCTGGATACTTGCTACAAGACCCAGAAGAGTATCCTTAAAAACAAGTATAATAACCGCGGCCATCGCACCCAGACCGGCAATAAGGGAGCTTATATTCTGTTTGAAAATAACAGATACAACCACGAGTATCGCAATAACGATAACAAGGATCTTTAAAAGCTGGACATATCCTTTAATGTGACGATGTTTCGCAATTGGAAGTGTTTTATAAATTTCATGCCAGGCTTCAATAAATGAATTTACCACTACCATAGCCACAATCACCATATAAATATAGGTGAACTTATGAACGGCGAGTAACCAACCCGGATAATCTTTTAGAGCGAAAGCGGCCATAAACCATATTACCACGGCCGGTGCAAAATGTGACAATCGGGTGAAGACTTTTTGTTCGAGGAAGATATCATCCCAGGTAGTAGTGGTTTTTTTCACTATCCTGGTAACAATATTGAGGATAATTGTTTTTGTAATAAGGTTGGAAAGCCAGCTTAACAGTATGACAATCAACACAAGTGATATGGCACTGAGTAATGAGGAGAGGCTATAACTTAGTCCGGCATGAATAAATAAACTCTTAAACCAAACAGCCGGATCGTTAACCAAGGTCATATCTGATAATATTTAGGGCAAAAATAGATAAAATAATCAATCGGTCTTAACGAATATCTTTAGCTTTACGGAATTCAGTTAAAAATTGATTCGTATGAGAACAATCATTTCTGTCATTTTGTTTGTTGCTTCACTTACAATTCAGGGACAAAACAACTTCGATAAATATTTCTCCGACAAAGTCCTGAGGTTTGATTTTATGCTGGCAGGAAATAGCCGGGAAACTAAAGTGTATCCGGTTGGAATGAAACAGGAACCTTTCTGGGCAGGACCAAATTCCACCCTGATAAATCCTTTTAACAACGGGAACTTCAAATATGAACTATTTGACAGCACAGGTACAGCACTTCTGTATTCAAGAGCTTTCTGCACCCTATTCCAGGAATGGCAGACCACCGATGAGGCAAAGAAAACTGACAGGAGTTTTTATGAAGTAGCAACAATGCCTTACCCAAAATATAAAGTAGTATTTACTTTAAGCAAAAGGGAACGGAATGGTCTTTTTACAAAACTATATGAGACAAAGATCGACCCTTCCGATTATTTTATAAGGAAAGAGAATCCCGCAAATGTAAAAGTCACTAAAATATATGGGACAGGAGATCCACATAATTCAGTAGATCTTGCTTTTCTTGCTGAAGGTTACAAAGCGGATGAAATGGGAAAATTCAGGAACGATGTAAAAAAAATGGCAGACTATCTTTTTGGAGAAGCGCCTTTCAGCGAGTATAAGGATAAATTTAATATCTGGGCCGTTGAATCTGTGTCGCAGGATTCCGGTACTGACATACCTGGAGAGAATATTTACGTAAATACTGCAATGAATTCAAGTTTTTATACATTCAACGTTGACCGTTATCTCACAACACAGGATATCAAATCAGTAAATGATTATGCGGCAGCAGTTCCTCACGACTGCATTATTATTCTCATTAATAGCCCGAAATATGGTGGCGGCGGTGTATATAATTATTATGTTGGAACAACAACTGATCATCAGTTGTCGTCAAAAGTTTTTGTTCATGAATTCGGACATGGATTTGCCGGTCTGGCAGATGAATACTATACATCAACCGTGGCTTACGATGAGTTTTATCCTCTTGATGTGGAGCCATGGGAACCAAATATTACTACCCTCATGAATTTTGATTCAAAGTGGAAAAAGATGATTGGTAAAGACATTCCGGTACCCACTCCCGCTGAGGAAAAATACAGTAATGTAACCGGATTATTTGAAGGAGGCGGATATTCTGCCAAAGGGATTTACCGGTCTGAAATGGATTGCCGGATGAAAAGCAATAACACAAAAGGATATTGTGCTGTTTGCCGGAATGCGCTCAAAGAAATGATTGAATTCTATACAAAATAAAAAATCCATTAACCACAAAGGTCACAAAGGCATAACACAAAGTACACAAAGGGCTTAAATGAGGTTTTAACTTTGTGCCCTTTGTGCCTTCTTTGTGTTCTTTGTGGTTAAAATACCTTGATAAAACTTTTATTATTTCTTTCTGTCAATCAGATAGAAAAGCACAAGGCTGAAACCGCCAAACAAGAAGATCATTGAAACATAGTCGGGACCGTTTTCCATGATGTTCATATTATCAAGAACTGATCCTGCTATTATACCTGCAGCAACGCCCATAAAGAGCATACCGATTTTAAGTGTCAGTTTGTTCCAGTTAAACAAAGGCTGGACCTCTTTACCGGTATTGAATAGACTTGCATCAGCTCCTTTTTCAATTAGCGCCATTCTTTCTCTGTTGCGGGTTGTAACGCTTACATAATAAATTCCGAATACTGTTGCGAAAAATGCGATAAATGCTAGTAATACTCCCATGACTTTAATTATTAATTATGATTGTTTAAGAACTCTTTTGCCGTTTAGACATTATGATTGTTGTTAGGGTTACAAAAAAGAAGAAAAATATTTTCATTATTCCCCGTAACCATTTAATATCTTTACTCGTCAAACAGTCGGAATGGCATACAAAGGAGACATATATTATATAGAGCAGATCCTTGCTGGAAACTGTAATTCATTCAGCTATATTGTTAACCAGCATAAATGTAAGGCATATAATCTTGCATTCAGAATATGCGGTAATCATGAGGAAGCTGAGGAACTTGCACAGGATTCATTCGTGAAAGCGTACCGGTCACTCAGGACTTTCAAAATGAAAAGCAGTTTTGCCACATGGCTTTACAGGATCGTTTATAATACTTCGATATCACACGTAAGAATAAAGAAAAAAGGCGTTCTTTCACTTGAAGATTTCCCGGCTGATGCAACTGATTTTATCGGAACTAATACGACTGAGGAAGAAGCAGAAATGGAATACAGAAATTCTCTGGTAAACTTTGCGCTTCAGAAGATAAATGAAGAAGAAAGAGGATTAATCAGTCTCTATTATTATGAAGAGATGACAACCGATGAAATATCGGAAGTCACCGGTATTTCCAAATCGAATATTAAAGTAAAGTTATTCCGGGCCCGCCAGAAGATGCTCGAAATGATTGAAAAAGTAGAAAAGAAAAAATTAGTATATCATGAATAACCAGGAAAAATACCAGGAAGATCCTCTCAGGAAGTATTTCTCTACTGACAGGCAGGAAGATACCCCTGAAGGTTTTACTTCAAAAGTAATGACCCGTATCAACATGGAAACAATTCCACTGAGTGAAGTCTCCTCTAAAAGGAATCTTGTTCCTTACATATCAGCTCTGGTAATCATTATATTAACTGCAGCTGTATTTCTAATCCCTGACTCGGATACTGACCTGATATCTAAAACTTTAATGAGCTATATAAAAGGAATTAAAATATCCCTTCCGAATATGACCCTCTCATCATTTTTCCGGCTAAGCGTGCCGGCGGTAATAACGTATGCTTTTATCGGAATTTTAGTGCTTACTGTTTTTGACAGGGCACTTTACGGGTTTTTCAAGAAGGAAAAATGAAGAACTTCACAGAAATAACAGTGTGTTGTAAAATGATTTTTACCCCCTTTCATTTTCCCCCAAGGGGGAAAGGTTGGATTTGCTTCCCGCCAAGCGGGACCGGGAAGGGGGCATTTGGGAAAAAATGAGACTCAGATGACTAACATCAGATACTTTCGACTTTAGAATTAAGTCCTTTTGCGTTAAGAGATCGGCTCATGGCATTCAGAACCTCAACAACGCCTATCCGCACTTCACAACTGCCATTAAAATGGACTATCATGGCACACTGCTCTGCCTGAACAGAGTCGTGACCACAAACTTCGACCAATGATTTGATCACGTGCTCAAATGTATTAATATCATCATTATAAAGGATCAGCGATCCGGTTTCACTCCCGCTTCGCTGCTTATCGTCTTTGTGTAGGATTTTTTCTTTCATTTTACATTGTCCAAAAGTTTTCTCGCCGATTCAATTGATATTTCCTTCCTCCCAAGCCAGGCTGAGACCTGAGCCTCGCGATATCCGTTTCTTTTTAACAGATCGGCATACGATGAAGCCGTTTCAAAAGTAATAAATTTCCCGATTGAATAATCAATTTTCCCATCATCGAGAAGTTGTATATCTAGTCCTTTGCTTCCGGCTGTTTTTCTGTAACCTTCAACAACATCCTCAGTAAGAGGCTTTAAGGCTCTTATAACATCGACCTTGAAAACTAGTGTTGGTGTAATAGTGTCAGCAACTGTTTTAGGAGGTGTATTTTCAATCGAGTAAAAAGGTTTCGTCCCCCATTCTTTCTCCAGCGATGCTGCTCTGTCGGACGAAACACGCTTATTATCAACTAGAGGGGCAACGAAAGCGTCTTTGAAGCCTTTGCTTTTTACCGACGACAGGGCTTTAGCGGCATCTGCCGATTTGCGGAACATCCCCACATAATAGATTATCTTATCTGTTCCTTCAATTTTAAACCCATAAACCGGGTTTATTCCCTTAAAATAAGCCATTGTTACCGGATTTCTGAAAACAGCTATCTGGATCCTGTAAATAAGTCCCTGAGGAACTTCAGGATCAATTGTGATTTTCGCTTTAGGATCTATTTCGCCCTTTCCTGCAACTTCGAAAAAAGAAAAGACCCCTATAGTGGGAACAGGAATTGCAGGGACAGTTAGATCAGCATGTTTTTCAGTGGTTTTAACTGCCTGATTATCTGTCTTTTTTGCTGTATCAGTTATGACCTTGTTCTGTAATAACGGATGATTCAGATTTTTAGAAGAATCAAGTTCAGGATGCATTGCAATTTGAGCCTCTTTATATTTCTGATCAGCAAGCGCCTGGAATGATGCAGCAATTTTTTCATTCTGTGTGATTTTTGCCTTGAGAACTGCTCTCGGGTCGCCTGTAAGTTTTTCAATATCGTTTTTCTGTCCGGCTATAATCGTTGTAACCGAATCAGCTTTAAATTGCAATTCAATTGCTTCTGCAAGGATTTTTTCGTAGTTAGTTGGAATACTTGTTTTTGCAACTGGAGGAGCGTCAACAGTTTTTTGAACAGGTTTGACCATTTCGGGTTTTGCTTCTGTTTTTACAGAGTCATGTTTTGTATCCTTTAAAGCGACCGGAATTTTGACCTCGGGAGCTGGCAGCTGGCCTTTCTTCTCAGAACATTGCTGCAAAAGTTCCGGAACGCCCATTTCCCTGGCAGCTTTCTTTCCGACCTGCGAAGTGTATGAATTAAAAGTTACTGCTGCATCTGCGAATTTACCTGACATTTGCTGGGCGCAACCAAGATAAAACAATCCATCTGATGGAAGGGTCTTGACTGATCCCGCCCCCTGGATAGCCTCTTGTAAAAGATTTGTCGCTTCACCCGGATCGCGTTTCAGTTTTACCAGACAAACCCCTGAATAGTATTTATATAATGGGTCCTTATTATATGTTACTAACAGTTCGCGGAACTCAGTATAGGCTTTTTCATAATTTCCCTGTGAAAATGCTTCAAAAGAGGATTGTCGTGTCGGCTTCTGAGTGTTCTGTGAAAAGAGATTGTTTGAAGGGAATACGGCCAAAAGCAAAAAATATGACAATAACAACTGTTTCTTTAATTTTAAAACTTGCATTTCAACTTGCATATAATTGATTTTCAATGTATTTATCAATATTTCAACTCTCGTCAGGAAAGATTTATGTTAATAACAAATAATGATTATTTGCAAAAAACAATTCAAACTTCGTAAATTTACCCATAATAACAAAATAAACCTATTATGATACAACTAAAAGAGGGAATGAAGGCCCCTGGCTTTGAAGGTATCGACCAGAACGGCAAAACTGTAAAATTAAGTGATTTTACAGGGAAAAAGTTAGTTTTATATTTCTATCCAAAAGATGATACGCCAGGATGTACAGCAGAAGCATGCAACCTGCGTGATAACTGGCATTCTCTGCTAAAAGAAGGATTTTCAGTAATCGGTGTCAGTCCCGACTCTGAAAACTCGCACAAAAAATTCGCAGGAAAATTTTCACTTCCATTTCCGCTCATAGCTGATGAATCGAAGAAAATACTGAATGACTATGGTGTCTGGGGAGAAAAGAAAATGTATGGAAAAAGTTTTATGGGAGTAATTAGAACAACATTCATAATCGATGAAAAAGGGATAATTGAAAAGATCATCACAAAAGTCGATACAGGCGAACATACCAAACAGATTTTCGATTTGTACAATCAATAAAACCAATTATATGAGCAAAGCAACAGAAATGACCAAAGGAATAGAACGTAAAGAAATAAATAAAGAAAAGCTTAAGGCACTCGAGATTACACTTGGGAAAATTGAAAAAGATTATGGCAAGGGGACTATAATGAAGTTGGGAGATCATGCAATTGACAATATCCAGGTAATCTCTACGGGTTCCATCGGTCTCGATGCTGCACTCGGGATTGGAGGTATTCCCCGTGGCCGTGTAATAGAGATATACGGACCTGAAGCATCAGGAAAAACAACACTGGCTATTCATTGTATAGCTGAAGCTCAGAAAAACGGCGGGATCGCTGCAATTATTGATGCTGAACATACTTTTGATCGTAACTATGCGGAAAAATTGGGTGTGGATGTTGAAAATCTGCTCATTTCCCAGCCAGATAACGGCGAGCAGGCGCTTGAAATAACTGATAACCTTATCAGGTCGGGAGCTATTGATATTGTTGTTATTGACTCAGTTGCTGCACTAACACCAAAAGCTGAAATTGAAGGCGAAATGGGTGATTCCAAAATGGGACTCCAGGCACGCCTCATGTCGCAGGCTCTCAGAAAGCTGACTGCTAATATTAATAAAACAAATACTTCATGTGTGTTTATTAATCAGCTCAGGGACAAAATCGGAGTGATGTTTGGTAACCCTGAAACTACAACAGGAGGAAACGCACTGAAATTCTATGCTTCTGTAAGATTAGATATCCGTCGTTCCAGCCAGCTCAAAGAAGGTGAAGAAATTATCGGAAGCCGTACAAGGGTTAAAATAGTAAAGAATAAGCTTGCTCCCCCTTTTAAAAAAGCTGATTTTGATATACTCTATGGTGAAGGAATTTCCCAGCTCGGTGAGATTGTTGACCTCGGAGTCGATTTTGAAATCATTAAAAAAAGCGGTTCGTGGTTCAGTTATGGTGAAACCAAACTCGGCCAGGGACGCGACGGAGTGAAACAGATCCTTAAGGATAATCCTGAATTATATGATGAGCTGAAACTTAAGGTGTCAGAAGCTCTAAAAAAGTAGTCTAAAATATATTTGAATTCTCCCTTTGTGTACCTTAGTGATAACCTTTGTGCCCCTTTGTGGTAAAAAAAAACATTAACCACAAAGAACACAAAGGATTCACAAAGGAACACAAAGGAAACCCTAAATTTTTTCAGAACCTGATCATAAGATCTATAAATTAAAGTTAAATATGAAAAAGCATTTTCTCCTTTTCCTTATTGTTGCACTTCTTCTTGTAAATTCATGCAAACAACAGCCTCCTGCTGCAACGGTGACTTTGCCTCAATTTAACAATCAGCTCACTGCTGAAGAGAAAACCGGAGGTGTGATGACACCAGAAATAATGTGGAAATTCGGCAGGCTGGGAAGTTTCGCATTGTCTCCTGACGGATCGACTGTTTTATATACAGTAACAGACATCGATCTGAAAAGTGAGGCAAGAAGAACCAACATCTTTAAAATTGCCGTCAATGGAGGGAATCCAGTTCAGCTTACCACAGATGGAGGCAACTCCCCACAATGGATCAATGACGGGAAATCAATCGCTTTTGTAAATAAAGGTAAATTATTAATAATGAATCCTGATGGATCAGCTTCCACTGAAATTTCAGGAATGAGCGATTTTGATGCCTTCAATGTTTCTCCTGACGGCAAGAAAATTTACTTCACTAAAAGAATTAAACTGGACCAGACCGCGAATGAGAAACATAATCTTCCAAAAGCTAATGTCAGGATTATTAATGATCTGATGTATCGTCACTGGAATTATTGGAGTGACTTTTCTTACAGCCATATTCTGGTTACCTCTTTTAACGGAACGGCAGTGAGTGAAATAAAAGATATCATGGAGGGACAAAGATTCGAATCTCCAACGGCGCCTTATTTCGATGAAGCGGAGATTGCATGGGCTCCTGATGGAAAATCGATAGCTTATACATGCAAAAAGCTATTTGGAAAGGCTGATGCGGTAAGCACCAATTCAGATATCTATTTATACAATCTGGAAACAGGAAAAGAGATCAATATTACTGATGGTAACAAAGGATATGACAGATATCCGGTCTTTTCGCCCGACGGCTCAAAAATAGCTTACCAGAGCATGGAACGTGATGGTTATGAATCCGATCTTGACCGTCTGTTTTGTTACGATATTAAAGAAGGTAAGAGGACCTGGATAACGAAAGATTGGGATTTTGATATCTCAAATATTGCCTGGGAAGGTGACAGTGCACTATACTTCGCCTGCTCCCATTTAGGCACCTCGCAGATATTCAAAACTTCCCTCAAAGGAAACGGTATAAAAAAGTTGACCGATGGAGTGCATAATATGGGACCGTTTGCACTAAAATCAGGAGTAATGGTTTCACAGCTGACATCTATGTCGATGGCGCCTGAGCTTTCCATGGTCGATTTAAATAATGGATCGGTTAAAAAGCTTACTTCAATAAACGGTCCGATCTACGAAAGCATAAAAATGGGCAAGGTGGAGGAAAAACATACCAAAACCAAGGATAAAATGGATCTTCAGATGTGGGTGATCTACCCTCCTGATTTCGATGCATCAAAAAAATATCCAGCACTGCTTTTCTGCGAAGGAGGACCACAATCGGCATTGGATCAGTTCTGGTCATACAGATGGAATATGCAGATGATCGCAGCAAAAGGCTACATCGTATTTTGCCCGAACAGGCGTGGAGTTTCCGGTTTCGGACAGGCCTGGAAAGAAGAGATCTCAGGTGATTATGGCGGAAAAAATATGCAGGATTATCTTGACGCAACCGATGCAATGGCTAAAGAGACCTATGTCGATGCCAACAGGTTAGGTGCTGTAGGCGCCAGTTATGGAGGCTTTTCGATTTTCTATCTGGCAGGTATGCATCAGGGAAGATTTAAAGCATTTATCGCACATGCCGGAGTATTTAATTTTGAAAGCGAATACGGGGCAACAGAAGAACTGTGGTTCCCGAATAAAGATTATGGCGGCCCATACTGGAAAAACACTCCAAGTTATAAATTCTCGCCACACCTCATGGTTGAGAAGTGGAACACTCCAATTATGATTATTACCGGCGCTAACGATTTCAGGATTCCATATACCCAGAGTCTCGAGGCATTTACAGCTGCCCAGCTTCATAATGTTCCCAGCAGGTTGCTGTTCTTTGAGGACGAATATCACTGGGTTACAAAACCACAGAATTCAATTATCTGGCAGCGTGAGTTTTTTGAGTGGCTGGATAAATATTTGAAATAAGGCTGTAAAAGCTGTAAAGGTTGTAAAGGCTATATAGGCAAGAATATTTCGCATAATGGTAGGGGCGTTGCATGCAACGCCCCTCACTATTATATATGATTGCTCTTTATTGACTTTCAACTGATAGTAATCCCATCACCTTCTCCACTTTCTCCTCCATTGGTAACATCCCCTCAATCCAATGAATTTTAATGCCTTTCCGCTCCATCCCCCGGAACCAGGTCATTTGCCGTTTTGCAAATTGATGAATTGCGATTTCCAGGTCGCTTGCCATCTCATCATAGGTCAATTTCCCCATGAGATAGAGGGTGATATACTTATATTCAAGACCATAGTAAATCATTGTATCTGGACTGATACCCCTATCAATCAGGTTTTTTACCTCATTTATCATACCTGAACTGAGTCGTTGCTTAAGCCTCTCTGTTATTCTTTTCCGCCTGGCGTCCCTGTCGTACAAAACTCCGATCAGCTGTGCCCTGATTTTTGGAAACTCATTCCCGCGCGCTCCTTTATCCCTGCTTGAATGTTCAATCTCAATTGCTCTTATGACTCTCTTCCTGGTATCTATGTCTGTTGAATTATGAAGGTTTTTAAAAGTTGACAAAATCTCCTTTAGTTCTTCCATGGATTTTTTTTCAAGTTCAACTCTCAAGCCACTATCGGGAGGTACTTCAAACATCTTATATCCGGTTATAATACTATCCGCATACATTCCCGAGCCACCACAAACTACGGGAAAGATATTGCGCTTTTTCAAATCGGAATATACTTTCATGAAATCGCGCTGATATTCAAATACATTGTATTTATAGCCAGGCTCAGCTATATCGATCAAATGACATGGGATTTTAGAGCCGTTCACCAGATAATCGTCATAATCTTTACCTGTACCAATATTCATTCCTCTATAAACCTGACGCGAGTCTGCACTGATTATCTCACCACCAAGTCTGGCTGCAACAGCAGCCGCCAGCGCAGTTTTTCCTGAAGCTGTTGGACCTGTAATAACTAATAGATCATAAATAGAATCCGACGTCACGATCAAATTTTTAATCATCCCTCTTGGTAAAGCAATATACCATAAATTTATTTAATTTTGCCGGGCATTTGTTAAAAACTCATTATGAAAGGTGGTACGGGAAATATTGTTATCAAAAACAAGAAGTCGTCACATGATTATGAGTTCATTGAAAAATTTATTGCGGGTATTAAACTCTCGGGAACAGAAATAAAATCACTCCGACTTGGAAAGGCAACACTCGCCGATTCCTATTGCTTTTTCAATAACGGCGAACTTTTTATCAAAGGGATGCATATTGCTGAGTACTGGTGGGGCAATCTGAACAACCACAACCCGCTGAGCGACAGGAAACTGCTTCTGACTAAGAGAGAATTAAGAAAAATTGAGCGAAAGATAAAAGAAAGCGGACTGACCATAATTGTCATAAAGGTTTTCATAAACGACAGAGGATTGGCAAAGGCTGAAATAGCAATATCAAGGGGCAAAAAAGAATACGATAAACGTGAAACCCTTAAACGCAAGGATGCAGCCAGAGAAATGGATAGAATGAGGAAGGTTTGATCTTGTTTGACATAAAGAAATTTATGTTTGAAAGAAATCCATTAACCTCAAAGGTCCAAAGATTTTTCACAAAGGACACAAAGGTCTATATTAAAGTAGGGACGCAGTATTCTACGTCCCTACTTTGTGCCCTTTGCGCCTACTTTGTGTGCTTTGTGGTTAACGCTTTTTAGAAATTCGGACTCAGGAGATACCTTGAATAGAATTTAACGATATATTCCACTGCCTCATCACCCGAATCAACAAGCGTAAAGAGATTAAGATCATCCGGTTTGATGTTATGTTCTTCAGCCAGCATTTCATCTTTTATCCAATTCATTAATCCGCCCCAGTAACTCTTACCCACAAGTATGATTGGAAATTTCCCGATTTTCCTGGTCTGGATAAGAGTGATAGCTTCAAAAAGTTCATCAAATGTTCCGAATCCGCCGGGAAGAACGATAAATCCCTGTGCATATTTCATAAACATAACTTTTCTTACAAAAAAGTGGTCGAAAGTTATGAGTTTGTCTGCGTCGATATATGGATTGGGATGTTGTTCAAACGGTAGATCAATATTGATTCCAACAGATTTGCCTTTTCCCCTGGCAGCACCTTTATTGGCTGCTTCCATAATACCCGGACCACCGCCTGTAATGATTCCGTATCCTTTCTGTGTAAGTTTATAAGCAATATCTTCAGCAAGCAAATAATATTTACTGTTCACCGGAGTACGGGCTGAACCAAATATCGAAACACATGGGCCAATCCGTGCCAGTTTTTCAAAACCCTCTACAAGTTCAGAGATTATCTTAAACACTCTCCATGAGTCTGTTGTATGTATTTCATGCCATGTTTTCTGTTCAAATGCATCTTTTACAAGATCTGCGGGTTTTTCCATTTTGGCCATAATCAAAATATGTTAATCGACTCAAATATAATTAATTTCTTAAGCCTTAAGTTCATCTTTAAGGTATTTCCCGGTGTAACTATCTGAACATTCAATAAGCTTTTCAGGCGATCCTTCAAATAAAATATTGCCTCCTGCCTTCCCGCCTTCCTTGCCCAGATCAATTATATAATCTGCCATTTTCACAACATCGAGGTTATGTTCAATCACAATTATGGTATTACCCCTGTCGACAAGTTTATTAAGCACTTCTAATAGAACATTGACATCTTCAAAATGCAAGCCTGTGGTTGGCTCGTCGAGGATATACAACGTTTTGCCGGTATCACGCCGCGCAAGTTCAGTGGCAAGTTTAACACGCTGAGCCTCACCGCCTGACAACGTTGTGGACTGCTGTCCAAGCTTAATGTATCCGAGACCAACATCCTGCAGCGTTTTTATTTTATGAAAAATTGATGGAACATTAGCGAAGAACTCCACAGCATTATCAATTGTCATTTCCAGTACATCACTGATTGACTGGCCTTTATACTTTACTTCAAGAGTTTCACGATTATACCTTTTCCCATTGCATTCGGTGCAATGAATGTAAACATCAGGGAGAAAATTCATTTCGATAGTTTTCATTCCGGCGCCTTCACATCCTTCACACCGTCCTCCTTTCACGTTGAATGAAAACCTCCCGGCGCCGAAACCCCTTATTTTTGCTTCTGTTGTCTGCTCAAAAAGCTTTCTTATATCAGTAAAAACACCGGTATAAGTTGCCGGATTTGATCGCGGTGTCCTTCCAATCGGAGACTGGTTAACCTCAATTACCTTATCGAGATTCTCAAGTCCTTTTAATTCTTTGTATGGCAATGGAGCTTTGCCTGCGTTATGATATTTTTTTGCCAGCGCCGGATGAAGAGTCTGATTTATCAGCGATGATTTGCCACTTCCTGATACACCGGTAATGCATATAAATGTTCCCAGTGGCAACGTAATGTCGACATCGTTCAGATTATGTCCGGATGCCCCTGAGAGAATAAGATACTTGCCATTACCTTTCCGTCTCTCCTCTGGAATGTGAAATTTCTTTTTATTAGTAAGATATTCTGAAGTAAGAGTATTCTTCTTCATAAGTTCCCGGGGATTCCCATTTGCTACAACAAGACCTCCAAAGCGCCCTGCACCTGGCCCCATATCGATCACATGATCGGCTGATAAAATCATTTCGCGATCATGCTCTACCACAATAACTGAGTTTCCTGCATCTCTCAGTTGTTTTAATGCAGCAATTAATCTTCTGTTATCCCTTTGATGCAAACCAATGCTGGGCTCATCAAGAATATAAAGCACATTTACCAGGCGTGAGCCAATCTGTGTGGCGAGCCTTATCCTCTGGCTTTCTCCACCTGAAAGAGTTCGCGCACCCCTGTTCATTGAGAGATACTCCAGTCCTACTTCAAGGAGGAAACCGAGTCTGGCTCTTATTTCTTTGAGTATTTCTGATGCAATGATCTTCTGATTACCTGTCATTTTCTCTTCAACATCAGAGAGAAACATTGAGAGCTCTTTGATATCCATTGCCGAGAGCTCACCTATATTTTTACCTGCAATCCTGAAATATAATGACTCCTTCTTTAAACGGGTTCCGCCGCATTCAGGGCAATCGCTGTACTGAACGTACTGATCTTTTATTCTGCTTCCGTTTTTTTTGCCGTTTATCGATTCGACGTTTCCAACAAAATTTACTACTCCTTCAAATGTCAGAAAATAGTTTGACGTCATCCCTAAAGGAGTATTTGAAAGTTTAAGCACCTCTTCAGAACCATACAAGACCTTTTTAAGGGCATCTTCAGGAATCTCTTTTATAGGAGTATCGAGCGTAAATCCGTTTTTTTCAGCGATAGCTTCGATCTGCCAGAAAATCCAGGTATTTCGGTATTTTCCAAGAGGTTCAATACCTCCTTTTCTGATACTAAGTTCTTTGTCGGGAATAAGCTTTTCCTCATCAATGCTCGACACTTCACCCAGACCGTTGCAGTTCGGGCATGCTCCCTGCGGAGAATTAAAGGAAAATGTATGGGGAGCGGGTTCATTATATGATAAACCGCTCACAGGGTCCATAAGGTGACGGCTGAAAAACCGCGGTTCATTATTATCACTGTCAAGAACCATCATCACTCCATCACCCTGGTCAAGTGACATCAGGATTGAATCGCTCAGACGTTTATCTGAAGTATCTCCCACTCTGAATTTATCTACGACCAGTTCAATAAAGTGAGTTTTATACCTGTCGAGTTTCATGCCAGGGATCAGTTCCTTTATCTCATTATTAATTCTGACATTCAAAAATCCTTTTCGCCTCAGCTGTTCAAACAATTCTTTATAATGACCTTTTCTGCCTTTCACAATAGGCGCCAGAAAATAAACTTTCTTTCCTGCAAACCGGTTTTTGACAAGCTCAAGGATCTGATCATCAGAATATTTGACCATTTTCTCACCCGAAGCGTAGGAATATGCCTCTGATGCTCTTGCATATAAAAGTCTGAGAAAGTCGTAAATCTCTGTGATAGTACCTACAGTTGACCTTGGATTCTTATTTGTTGTTTTTTGTTCTATTGAGATAACAGGACTCAATCCCGTTATTTTGTCGACATCGGGGCGTTCCATTCCTCCAAGAAACTGGCGGGCATACGCTGAAAGAGTTTCCATGTAACGCCTCTGCCCTTCGGCATAAATTGTGTCAAATGCAAGGGATGATTTTCCGCTGCCACTTAAACCGGTAATAACCACCAGTTTATTTCGCGGAATACTGACATCAATATTTTTTAGGTTATGAACTCTTGCCCCAAGGACTTTTATCTCCTCACTCATCGTCAATTCTCCTCAAAAAGTTCAATTCATTGTTTCAAGCTTTTCAAAATTACGCATCCCTTCAGATGGTATTTTTATCATGTATTCTTTTTTCGGTTTTGGAGTGAGATAGGGTTTCCTTAGCCAAGGATTGAGAATTTTCAACATCTTATAATTTGTTCCGAACTTTTTGGCAAAGTCAGTAAAGTCAGTAATTGCAGTATCTATCTTTACTTCATAATATCTTAATTCGGGAAATAAGTCTTTTTGTGCGATTTTAAATCCATATTTCTGAGGGTCTTCAATAATAAGTTTATAAGCCACAGCCCTGAAGATATATCTTGCAGTTTCTTCAGTAAGCAGAAGATCATAGTAATTTCTTTCGTGCTGTATATCTATTTGTTCATCAATGCCATATCTTCCTCCGTTATATGATGCTGCAGCTAGTGTCCAGTTGCCATATTTTTCATACGATCTGAGAAAATAATCGCACGCAAACTGGGTTGATTTTTCAACATCATATCTTTCGTCAACAACAGTGTTTATCTCCATTCCTTCTTCTCTGCCTGTTTCGGGCATTATCTGCCAGAAACCGGTTGCACCTGCTGGTGAAACCATGTTACTGTATTCACTTTCAGCTGCAACCAGATACTTAAAATCATCAGGCACATTGTTCTTCTTAAGTATCTTTTCAATAAGAGGGAGGTACCTGTGAGCTCTCATTATAATAAGTATTGTTGATGAGTGCCTGTAGCCACTTGTAAGAAGTTCCCGTTCAAGGCTTTCGCGAGTATCAAAATTATCAAGTGGCATTTTCTCACCTGCAAAAGTCACCTCGTCAGGTAAACTAAATGATTTAATATTATAAAGTGTATCGGTTGCCAGTTGGGGCATGGCCGGATTATCCCTAACTCCCTTAAAGCTCTGGGCAATTGAAAGGATAATAAAAACTGTACCTGCTAAAACAAAAGCTGTAAGTAAGGTTTTCCTGTTTATATTGATCATCTTATTAGAAGCAGTTAGAAATAAAGTGCAAAGGTAACATTTTTGCACCTCAAAAATAATTGTGGCGATGTAAAATTAATCAGGTTTTTTTGTCTGAGTACCCTGAAACAAAACGATTTCTGAATCAAAATTTATATGAAACACCTGAGAATATTCCGAAAGAAAATGGGTGTACGATTGGCCCGGTGGTTCCACTTAATGGATTCAGATAATACCGGAAAGTTGGTTCAAGATTGAGAGATAGCTTGTCAGATAGATTGTATTCCATACCCATCCCCAGCGAGCTGCTTAATGAGAGTGAATTTAAGCCCTTTGTATCACCTATAGGATACTTACCTCCATCAATTGTTGTATATACTGAATTGTGAACAAGAAGGTTATAAGCTAAGCCGCCGATAAGATTTATTCCGATTGACTTATCAATAATTTTGTATTTTAATATAACCGGCAATTCAAGGTAACTGAAGCTCTGAGTAAGAGAGCTATTGATATACTGCAAGCTAGCTTTATTAGGATCAAATACCGCA
Organism: uncultured Bacteroidales bacterium; assembly: GCA_963734885.1. Taxonomy (GTDB): domain Bacteria; phylum Bacteroidota; class Bacteroidia; order Bacteroidales; family VadinHA17; genus LD21. The sequence goes on from CAVTIJ010000002.1 coordinate 126,550, forward strand.
CTTGTAAATGGAGTGATGACTCTGTTTGAAGCATCAGAATTCAGGAAAACATCAGGATTGCTGGCATGAATAGTACCTGTAGTTGTAGGTACTTCGAAATTATTCCCTCCTTTTGTGTTGTCGAATTGTCTGAAACCTCCAAATGAGTTAATTCCTTCCATTTTTTGTCCAAGTGAAGAATAATACAACCCCGATTGTACAGTAAATCTTTTGCTAATCTTATAAGAGAATGCTACGCCACCTGAATAAGAGACAATTGGCTGTTCAGATGACACAAGTTGTTTCGAAAAATCACTGTTCCCTGAACCAAATTGCGAATAATAGGTAGGAGAAGCCATTGCAGCTATTGACCAGCGGTCCATAAGCTTATCTTCAGGCAAATACTGAAGATCTGCATATCTCACGTCCAGCGTTTTGCTTCCTGATGTATTTGGAGGATTGAGATATGATTTTATGTTGTATTCACTCTTCGATAAAACCAGGTTTTCCCCTTCAGCCAAAGGAAGAATATATTCAGGATCAGCTTTCTGTTCCTCGATTTTGACAGGATGCATCAATACTGTTCTGTCTGAAAGAACCTGAGCAGAGATATTTGCAATTTGAGCCGGAGATATTTTTTGGCTTGGGAAAGTCTCCTTTGAGATAACAGGAGATGATTTTCCCACATTAAAAGCAAGCACCTGATCAGGAACAGTGCCTGTCTCACGACCCAGCCTGTAGGTCAAGAATCCGACTGCCATCAAAATTACAGCTACAGCCGCAATTCTTAAGATAAACAAAGGACGTTTTTTTGCCTTGTTTGAAGCAGCTATACCATCCCAAACGCCCGGTGGTGGAAGTACCTCGAAATCCTTAAGTCCGTTGCGGAAGAGAAGATCAATATTTGCCCTGTTCTCACTCATTTACTGCTTTTTTCTTTATCCCTGTATATGATCCTACTCTTCTCTGAAGTATAACTCTTGCGCGTGATAGATTGGATTTTGAAGTACCTTCAGATATATTAATCATTTTGCTTATTTCCTTGTGCGAATAGCCCTCAATAGCATAAAGGTTAAACACCATTCTGTATTTTGTGGGTAATTCCCTGATGATCTCGAGCAGATCATTTGCCTCAAGACCTGCATAATCGTGATTATCAGGTTCTGCATCCGGTTCCTTAATCGAGTCTATATCATCCACCCGATAGAGATTATGCCTGCAACGGAATTTTTCAAGCGCTGTATTAACCGTTATTTTACGCATCCATCCTTCAAAAGAACCCTCATTTTTGTAATGACCAAGATTTGCAAATATCTTGATAAAACCTTCCTGTAAAATATCTCTCGCTTCGTCATCATTACCGGAATACTGCAGACAAACAGCGTATAACTTCGACGCATGTCTCCTGTACAGTAGTTCCTGATCCCTCCTGTTACCGGCCAGACAACCTTTTATTATTTTTTTAATCTCCGACAAGGTTTATTTACCTAATGAGATTATAAAAATATAAAATAATTATCTCAAATGCCAGTAATAAGGCAAAAGATTGATGGAAATAACCGGGAAAAGGTTGCGTCAGGGAAAGCCCTAAAGATGTATTACTTCTCCATATGCAGCGGCGGCCGCCTCCATGATAGCTTCAGACATTGTCGGATGAGGATGTACCGATTTTATTATTTCATGACCAGTTGTTTCGAGTTTTCTTGCGACTATGATCTCAGCGATCATTTCGGTCACGTTTGCTCCAATCATATGTGCTCCAAGCAGTTCACCATATTCAGCGTCGAATATAAGTTTCACGAATCCGTCTTTTGCCCCGGCAGCGCTGGCTTTCCCCGATGCAGTATATGGAAATTTCCCTACTTTGATCTCATACCCTGCTTCCCGGGCAGCAGCTTCGGTGAGACCACATGATGCAATTTCAGGAGTCGTATATGTGCAACCGGGGATATTTGTATAATCAAGAGGATCAACATCCAGCCCCGATATTTTTTCCACACAGATTATCCCTTCAGCAGATGCCACATGCGCAAGAGCAGGGCCATGAACAATATCGCCAATTGCAAAAATCCCCGGGACATTTGTACGATAATAGTCATCAACCATCACCTTACCTTTTTCAGTTTTAATCCCGGCTTCTTCAAGTCCAATTCCTTCAAGATTAGTTGTAATGCCAACCGCCGATAAAACAATGTCGACTTCCACTATCTCCTGTCCTTTTGGCGTTGTAATTGTTACCTTGCAAATATCTTTGGAAATTTCAACAGATTCAACCGTTGAACCTGTCATTACTTTCATTCCGATTTTCTTGAATGATCTTTCAAGCTGTTTTGAGACCTCTTCATCCTCAACCGGAACAAGCCGCGGTAAAAACTCAACAAGGGTAACCTTTGTGCCAAGTGATTGATAAAAGTTGGCGAACTCACTGCCAATTGCACCTGATCCGACAACGACCATGCTACCTGGCAATTTATCGAGCGACATCGCTTCACGATATCCAATTATCTTCTTGCCATCCTGTTTCAGATTGGGAAGTTCTTTCGACCTGGCTCCTGTTGCGAGAATAATATTCTGAGCGCTATAAGTTTTCTTCTTGCCCGTGCCATCCGTCACTTCAACATTATTTTGCCCTGCCAAACGACCAAATCCGCTTATATGCTCAATATTATTTTTCTTGAAAAGAAACTGAACTCCTTTACTCATTCCGCCAGCAATATTTCTGCTTCTGGTAATCATTGCCGGAAAATCGGGTTTAACTTCCCCTGCGATAACTATTCCATAATCAGAAGCATGATTCAGATAATCAAATACCTGTGCGCTTTTAAGAAGTGATTTCGTCGGTATGCAACCCCAATTGAGGCAAATCCCGCCAAGTTCAGCTCTTTCTATAACTGCTACTTTCATTTTTAATTGCGATGCCCTGATAGCTGCAACATAACCTCCTGGTCCGCTGCCAATTATTAAAAGATCGTAATCCATTTTAATATATTTTAAAGATTTTGAGTATTTGCTATGTCTATCCTTTGTGATCCTTTGTTTAATCTTTGTGATCCTTTGTGGTTAATGGATTTTTTACTACTGCAAAGGTATTCACGAATTCACAAAGGAGTATCTATTAATATCTGCGTTTTAGTTTTACTTTTTACCAATCTGGCACTTATAAATGTTGCTGATTTTACCAGCACCCAAATGATTACAAGAGTAAAAATTATAGTCGCACCTACCGGGATTCCCGCATAATACGAAATAACATATCCGGTAGAAGTACCTATAAATCCTGCCACAACTGACCATAATACTATTCTGAAATAAACTCTCGTAAAAAGCATTGCAATATTTGGAGGAATTGTCAGTAAAGAGATCACAAGAACAACACCTGCCATCCTTATATTCAGAACTATAGTCAGTGCAATCAGTGAAGTGGTGATGTATTTGATTATATTGACATAGGAGGAATAAGTTCTGGCAAATACCTCATCAAATGAAATATAAAGTATTGTCCTGTAGAATATTCCAAAGTAAAGGATCAGAATAACTGACATTGTTCCAAGGGCTATAATATCAGCATTGGATACAGTTAGGATACTCCCAAAAAGGTAGCTCATCAGGTTAGGTGTATAACCGGGTGTCAGATAAATAAAAATTATTCCGATTGCCATTCCGAAAGCCCATAAAATACCGATTGCGGAATCCTCCCTGATTTTTTGTCTTACAGAAAGATACTCAACCCCAAGCGCTGACAGGATCCCAAAAATTGCTGCTCCAATAACCGGATTAATTCCTATAAAATAGCCTATTCCGATACCGCCAAATGAGGCATGCGTAATACCTCCGCTGAGGAAAACCATCCTTTTGGATACAACATATGTTCCGGCTAAACCTGCAGTTATACTTGCGAAAACTGCCCCGAGTAGTCCCTTTATAATGAAACTATATTGAAATATACTCGTTTCCACTAATTATGATATTTAAGAACTGTATGAGGAACATCGCCATGAGTTACAAGCTGAATCGGACAACCATATGCAAGAAGATCTTCATTTGTTATTTCAGGTGACTGGTGGTAGTGAAGATTTCTGTTTACACAGGCAAAGGATTTGATATGCGCTGAAATTGTCCCGATATCATGTGAAACCATTAAAATAGCCATACGATTATTGAGATCTTTCAGCTTCTCATAAAAATCATTTTCAAAGTTCGAATCAACAAAATTTCCTGGTTCGTCAAGCAAAAGCAACCCGGGATTTCCTATTATTGCTCGTCCGAGGAATACCCTTTGCATTTGCCCACCCGACAACTCATTTAGTGTAGCATCCGATAATCCTTCAAGGCCAAGTTCATTGATCACAATAGCAGCTTTCTTCCTGTCTGAAGAAGACATTCTTGAAATTATTCCTTTACCGATCATAAGTCCTGAAAGAATTATGTCTGTAACCGTAACCGGATAATTGATATCACCGGTAGATATTTGCGGCAAATATCCTATACTGTTACCGTTAAGAAGTTCATTATTGAAAGTGAGGCTGCCTTTTACCGGCTTTAGTAACCCAAGAATGATTTTAAGCAATGTAGTTTTGCCGCCTCCGTTAGGACCAATAACTCCTATAAAATCATTCTCGTTTACCTTGAAATCAACGTCCTGCAACACCATATCAGCTCCATAAGAAGCTGACAATGAATGCATTTCAAACAAATATGCCATATACTGACTATTTTGAGCTATCAATTAAACTTAAATGCAAAGCTTCAATAATTTCATCTTCTGATTTTGCCCAGTTTTCTGACAATGGATCTATTATAGTTATTCGTGCGCCAATTTCATCAGCAATTACCCTTGCGTTTTTTGTATCGTATTCCTTCTGCACAAAAATTGTTTTTATATGATCTTTTCGCGACCTGTCAATAAGCTCGCGCAATCGTGAGGGAGTCGGTTCCTTTCCCTCGAACTCAACAGGAATTTCTTCAAGACCATAATCGTTTGCGAGGTAAGCAAGATTAGGGTGATATATCATAAAACTTTTTACAGGAATGCCGGAAAAGTAATCACTGGCTTTTTTATCTATTTCCTGAATTTTCGAAATCAGGACATTAAAATTTGAATCGTATTTCGGTTTTTGTGATGGATTTAATTCACAAAGCAACCTTCTTACTGAACCAGCCATTGCCAAAGCACATTTTGGAGAAACCCAGTAATGCGGATCTGCTCCCTCCACGTGTCCGCCTTCATGATGATGTCCAGGAGCAAGTGGTTTAATGCTGTCGCCCAATGATAATTTTTTCATAGAAGGATTTGATTCATAAAAACGATCAAGCCAGTTCATCTCAAATCCAAGATAACCATTGCTTATGTAAGCTACGGACCGCCGGAGTTTATTGATCTGCTCGGGAAATGGCTCGTAAACGTGCGGATCCGCCCCTGCAGGGACCATTACATTAACTGTAAAATCATTACCTGCAATTTCTTCAACAAAATACTTAAACGGTGCAATGCTGACAGTGATAATATTACCCGGTTTAGCTACATTTCGTCCGCAGGAGATCAACAGAAAGGTCAACAGAAAAAAACAAATTCTTCTCATTATAAGCGGAAATGATCAATAGCACAAATTTAACATATAACAGAACAAATGGTTTAAGTGTTGCAAATAAAATAATATAAGTTATTTTTGAGTAAGATTACGGGATCTTGATCACCTGCAGGATGAAGAATAAAGGAGAGATACTTGCGTCAATACTGAAAAACTTTAAAGATTGCTATTTCTTCCTCCATAACACCAGGGAGTTCAATATTGTTGAAAACATAATGAATGAGGGGTTCAGTTTCGAAAGCCAGTTGCCCCATTCCACCGACAGAGTTAATCCGAATGAACCAATAGAAGTCACCTATTTCCTTTTCCAGCGAAAGGATTACGGATCATATACCATAATCATTGCGATTCCGAAGGTCACCTATGAAATGTATACAGGAGTTTCAAATAAAAAAGATGTTGGAATAGAGGAAATACTGAGTATTACAGAACCTTTTTACGGAGATAATGATGAGTTAATATATACTGTTTCGCCAAAGCATGTTTTGGGATATTTCAATATTAAAACATCAGAGTTTTACCAGAACAGAAACTGGGACCCGTTTTTTAATAACTGCCTTGTAAAATCAACGGAAAAGAGGAACCGGTAAAACGGATTTCTGTTGCTGTTGCCGGCGGTTTAAGCCAACGGCAACAGAAAAAAGGGAACCAGCCTCCCTTAGCCGGTTCCCTCACTACAAAGGAATGAAAAACTAATATGTCTGAAGCGAAATTTTGAAGAATCCTGTTGCTTTTGTTGATGAGATCTGAAATTTCCAGTTTCCTGCCTTATCCTGGTTTTCTGTGTCAGATATCGGAAATGATTTTCTCCAGTTAAGGTTGCCCGATTCGTCAATCAGGATATCGGAATAATTTTTGCCGCTAGGCATAATAATCTTAATCCTGATCTCACCCGATTTACAATCGCCCATTACCGACATAACAACTGTTTTTGCTGTCTTTTCAACATCAAAGGTATAATCACCTGAGAATGTATTTTCTTTTACGGTTTTGGAAAAATCCCAGGAAGTCCTTTCGGAATCTCCAAAGGAATGCCCGAACCAGCCATTCATATCCTGTCCTGCAAATTCGAATGGTTCATCGAAATTAAATGCTCTGCCCCTGTCCCTGTTAATATTCATATAGATCTTGGTTTTCAGGTGGTCGGGATTGAAAGTAGAATCATTCCCGGAGTAGTCAATTTCCATCTGATTTTCTTTCATGGCCTGCTCGGCTTCAGCTTTAGCTTTGTTTTGATCAGCTTTTGCTTTTTTCTGCTGGATAATTGTTTCTTGCATTTCCTTATCTTTTGCCGATTGGGTCTGATCCTGCGCCCTTAGCTGAAAGGACGAAGAGATTGAGATCAGGAATGCTGCTATTAAAAATAAACTGTACTTTTTCATGACTGCCTGGTTTTTAGTTTTATAATGTAAAGATATTGCAAGCCGGGATGTGATATTGTTAACACCGGGTTAACGTCGGGTTAATGTTTTTCAGACTAATCCCTGAATATAAATAATTTGAATAATTTTGAGGAAGTAAATAATATACAACTATTTCCGCTTTATAAAGTCAACTCTCAGCAAATGAAGAAAAAGAATACGGTCCTCATTTTTGGTATTACTTCAATATTGATCCTGATCTCTGTTCAGATTTATATTATAAGAGGTATTTGGCAACAGAAAGATCAATTATTTGCTATCAGTTACACAATTCATTCACAGGAGGCATTAAATTCAATACGCAGAAGTGGGGTCTCCAGCGGATTTGATACTATAAGCATGATCTTAGATCAATACTCAGGACAGGCTGTAAAACGATTACGCCAGGTAAAGGGCGAAAATGAGCTCGCCTCCATGAAAAAAGACATTTTTGATTATTTTACGAAAGTAGTTAACGAGGAACAGGATCTTTCACAGTTGCTCTCAGCATATTTTGAAAGCCGAGGCTGGGACAAAAACTTCAAACACAGGATTATTATTAATGACCTGGAGATGATTGATAATGATACTGTTGTAGTTTATAAAAAGGAAGGTTTTCAGACAAGAAGAAGATCACCTTTTGAGATTACCGGTTCAAGTATACTTATCATGGAACCTCATCTGGAGGGCAATAATTACCGGTTTAGTTTTTCATATTTTATTGATTTTTCGGACAAGAACAGACAAATATGGGAACAAACATCTGTTTCACTATCAATGGCTATATTAAGTATACTTATTGTAGTTATAATATTTATGATCACTTACAGGAATCTGATGGAAGAAAGAAGGCTCTCCAATCTCAAGACTGACTTCATTAATAATATGACCCATGAATTAAAAACGCCTTTGTCGACTATCACTGTGGCAGGGAAAACTCTGGAAATGCCGCAAATCAGAAGTGATGATGCCAAAATACTTGAAACTGCAAAACTGATTGGAAAACAGAGCCTTCATCTCAATCAGCTCATTAATATGATTCTTGAGATTAGTATGTGGGAAAGAACCCAGTTTCAGCTCGAGAAAAAGACCGTGGATATTGAAGAGGTGATGAATGACGTTGTAGGTAGTTTTAAAAATGGCGGTGGTAACAACTCCTCCATTATTCAGAAATATAACTTCAACGGGGCAAAAATTGACATCGATGTGGTATATTTTACAACTCTTCTGAATAATCTCCTTTCAAATGCTGTAAAATATTCCGATAAAGTTCCGGAAATTGAAATTGAAGGTTTCGCTGAGGAAAACAACATTTTCATTAAAGTTTCAGACAACGGCATTGGAATTAATAAAGTAGATCAGAAGCATATATTCGATAAGTTTTACAGGGCTTCAACTGGCAATATTCATAAATTTAAAGGGCTGGGACTTGGCCTTTATTATGTTAAAAAGATAGCGGAAGCGCATAACGGAGACGTTGCAGTAAGCAGCAGGCCCGGGAAAGGAAGCACTTTTACAGTAATGTTACCATTTACATCATAATTATCTCCGGAAATATGCTCACAAAAGCACAATTTAAAGAGTCGATCAAAATTCGTCTGACTGTTTTTATTTTTCTTGTTTTACTGGCAGGAAACACATTGAATGCTCAGAAAACTTATTGCAACCCCATAAACCTCGATTATGGCTATTGTCCTATTCCCAATTTTACCGAATCGGGCAAACACAGGGCAACGGCTGACCCTGTAATAGTCCTTTACAAAGGCGACTACTATCTTTTTTCAACAAATCAGATGGGTTATTGGTGGAGCAACGATCTGTCACACTGGAATTTCATATTCAGATCTTTTTTGAAACCCATTCATAAGGTATATGATGACCTTTGCGCTCCTGCTGTATGGGTCCAGGGTGATACCCTACTGGTTTTCGGATCAACTTATTCAACCAATTTTCCGATATGGATGAGCACTGATCCTAAATCAAACAACTGGAAAGAAGCTGTAAGCGCATTGGCCATCGGTGGCTGGGACCCTGATTTCTTTGTCGATGATGACGGGAAATTATATATGTATAACGGAAGCAGCAATGCTTATCCACTCTATGGAATCGAAATAAACCGGAAAACATTCACCCCGCTCGGGACGAGAAAAGAGTTGCTTCTTTTGGATTTTGAACGTTATGGATGGCAGCGTTTTGGAGAATATTCCGATAATACTTTTCTGAATCCCTTTATTGAAGGTTCATGGATGACCAGGCACAACGGCAAATACTATCTTCAATATGGGGCTCCGGGAACGGAAATCAGCGGATATGCTGACGGAGTTGCTGTATCGGACCAGCCCTTGGGAAATTTCGTTCATCAGTCGATGCCACTTTCATATAAACCAGGCGGATTTGCCCGTGGTGCCGGGCATGGCGCTACTTTTCAGGATAAGTGGGATAATTACTGGCATGTAAGCACAATATCCATTTCAGTGAAAAACAGTTTTGAAAGAAGATTAGGTTTATGGCCTGCCGGATTCGATAAAGATGATATAATGTATTGTAACACTGCTTTTGGCGATTATCCTCATTATCTTCCTGATGGGAAGGAAGATCATCTCGAAAGCAGATTTACAGGCTGGATGTTACTCAATTACAACAAACCTGTTCAGGTATCATCATCACTATCGGGCTTTCCTCCGAACAATGCAGTTGATGAAAGTATTAAAAGTTACTGGTCGGCAGAATCGGGTAACCCGGGTGAATGGATCTCATCTGATCTGGGTCAGGAATCAACAGTAAGAGCGATACAGATAAACTATGCCGATCAGAATGCCACTCTTATGGGCAAACACACTGATATCTATCATCAATACAAAATTTATTGTTCATCCGACGGCAGGAAGTGGTCACTGCTGATTGACAAAAGCAAAAACCTTACAGACGTGCCTCACGATTATGTTGAATTATCAAAACCGGTTGAAGCTCGATTTATAAAATTAGAAAATCTTCATCTTCCTACCGGAAAATTTGCGATCAGTGGATTACGTGTTTTTGGTTCAGGGCATGGAAATAAACCGGATACTGTAAAAAATTTCATTGTCCTTCGTACCGAAAAAGATAAGCGCAGCGCCTGGCTAAAATGGACACAGGCAGATAATGCGTTTGCATATAACATTTACATGGGCACAGCTCCCGACAAATTATATAACTGTATTATGGTCTATGGAGCCAATGAATACTGGCTCAAAGCTATGGACAAGAACATTCCTTATTATTTTTGTATTGAGGCTGTTAGCGAAAACGGAACCTCGAAAAAATCTGAAATAATAAAATCTGAATAGCAAACTCAAAAGTGGATAAAAAGACGCCTTAAGTTAACCGGTAAAAGTTAGTATCTTTACACTTGCAACAATATAATATACCAGAACATGAAAGTATTAATTGCAGAAGATGACAGGGATTTCGGGAATATCCTGACGCAATATATATCCATCAGCGGTTTTGATGTGAAACTCGGCCGCGATGGCAAAGAAGCCTGGGAATTATTCAATCAGGAAAAGCCTGATATTTGTGTTTTTGATGTGATGATGCCGGAAATGGATGGTTTCACTCTGGCTGAAAAAGTTAAAGTGGCTCAACCCGATGTTCCGGTAATATTCCTGACTGCCAAGAGTTTAAAGGAGGATATTGTAAGAGGATTAAAGATCGGTGCAGATGATTACATTACCAAACCGTTCGACCCTGAAGTTCTTATACTTCGCATCAACAACATCCTTAAAAGAGCATATTCATCAATAAATGACGAATATAGATTGTCACAGACTGTATTAAAATACAATTCTCTGGAGCTGATCTGCGGTAGTACAAAAGAAAAGCTCACACTTAAAGAAGCACAATTATTAAAGTATTTCATTGTAAACAAGAATAAAGTACTTGCACGCGAAGATATACTCACAGAAATATGGGGTGAGGATGATTATTTTCTTGGAAGAAGCATGGATGTTTTCATTAGCCGGCTAAGAAAATATGTCTCTGAGGATAAAAACCTGGATATCCGTACCGTAAGAGGCACTGGATTCATACTCGAGGAGCTAAAGAAGGATGAAGCCAGGGATGAGACGCCTGAAGGAGTGAAAAATGAGGTGTGAGTAGTATTCTACAAAGCGTACAAAGTAAAAAAACTGCCCTATGAAGAGCAGTTTTTCGTTGAATCGTAATTCGTAATTCCTGATTATTTTTTACCCCCAAGGATCTCATTTACTTTATTATACAAATCATCCCCACGAAGGTTTCTGGCAATGATCTTACCTGTTTCATCAAGAAGGAAGTTTGCCGGGATTGAATTCACTGCATACAGTTTTGCTGCTGCACTATTCCAGTACTGAAGATCTGATACATGCGTCCAGGCAAGCTTGTCATCAGCAATAGCTTTCACCCATGGGTCCTTTTTCTGATCAAGGGAAACGCTGAAGATGTCAAATCCTTTTTTATGAAACTGATTAAATACTTTCACTACATTCGGGTTTTCCTGGCGACAAGGATTGCACCATGAAGCCCAGAAATCAATGAGAAGAAGCTTTGAACCTATTTTAGAGTATAATGAAACCGGTTTATCATTAACATCATTTAGTGTAAAATCAGGAGCCTTCTGCCCTACTGCGACCGCTTTCATCACATTTACTCTTTCCTTGAGAGCTTTGATCGGAGGCAAAGCTGCAATGGCAGTATCAAGCTTGTTCACCATTGATTCAATCTCATTGGCATCCATTTCGTAGCTAAGACCTACAAGAATAGATGGTGTTACGTACGATGAAGGATGGGTATTAACAAAAGTCTTTTGCAGATTCGTCATATTAGCCTGAATTGAGTCAAGCTGTTTCTCGATTGAGGCAAGATTTGATGCATCACCCGACTGACTTGCAGCCTGATACTTATTAACCAGCTTCGAGTATTGGTCGCTAAGTACTTTATTTGAATTTATAAATGAATCGTATTCCCTTTGTGTTTGGGAACCTGAAACTTTGGCTTTGAAAAGAGAATCGAGACTTCCTTTAATTTTAATGCTATCAGAGTTTTCAAGGAAGAATGATGTTCTTTTTCTCGTATTCCCTGCTACAAGCTGCACCATCTGAGGATATTCAATCGCCCCGCCTTTCATTGTAAACTGACCTTTTTTGGAAACTGCGGAATCAATTGAAACGATTTTCCCATCAATTCTCTTCTGAAGATAAAAGGTAATACTATCAGATCCATCAATCATTCCTTTAACAACATAATGAGGACCTTTCGATGTGCACGATGATAATATTGCTGTGAACAAAAACAGATAAATAACTTTTTTCATATTTAATAATTTTTGAAGGGTAACAGACTAACTTCCATTTAAGTCAACAAAGATAGAATTTTTTTCAAGGATGCTCCTTAAAATATTTATCGAGTAGTTTGAATGCTGCTTTATAAGAAGTTATTGTTTCTTCATATAATTGTCTTTCGATATCAGGCATCATCGATTTTACATCTTTATGATTATAAAAGGAATTATTAAGATATTCAATAATAGTATTATGCATCCTGATTTTAGCCTGTTCCTTTCTGAATGTTTCGAAATATCCTGTGCTTTTTGTAAATTCTACATATTCTGATATTATTCCCCAAAGCTCCTTTATACCGGTATTTGTCATAGCAGAACATGTATGTACCTGAGGCAACCAGCCTGATTGTTTTTTTGGAAAAAGGTGGAGAGCGTTCTGATAAGCAATGCGTGCATTATCTGCAATGTGCGTATTGGACCCGTCAGCCTTCGTTATGGCAATGAGATCGGCTATTTCCATTATGCCTCGTTTGATACCCTGAAGCTCATCCCCTGCTCCGGCCAGCATGAGCAAAAGAAAGAAATCTACCATCGAATGTACAGATGTTTCAGATTGACCAACTCCGACTGTCTCAATAAGAATTGTGTCGAATCCCGCTGCTTCACAAAGTATGATGGTTTCGCGTGTTTTCCGTGCTACTCCACCGAGGGTACCTGCAGATGGAGATGGCCTTATAAATACTTGGGGATGAATACTTAGCAATTCCATTCTTGTTTTATCACCAAGTATGCTTCCTTTGGTCTGTTCGCTGCTGGGATCCACCGTAAGAACCGCGATTTTTCTGCCCGTCCCGGTAATAAATAATCCGAATGTTTCAATGAAAGTACTTTTTCCGGCTCCGGGGACACCTGTTATTCCGATCCTGACTGAACGGCCACTGAACGGAAGACATTTCTCAACAATCAATTGGGCAGTTTCATAATGGTCGGGCAATGAACTTTCAACCATTGTTATAGCCTGACTTAAAATGGTTCTGTTTCCCGACAGAATACCCTCAACAAATTCATCGGCTGAATATTTTTTCCGCCTTTTTCGTACTGACTTTTTCAGCACATCGGGATTAATGCTTGGTGGCTGAGAAATGCCTTTACTGATCGACAATGCGCTTTTATATTCTGTTTTTTTGTTCATCAAAATCAGATTGTCAGATGTAAAAATAACAAAAGGGTGTCAGATTGTTACAGACACCCCTTTTATATATGAAAATGTTGTGATTCTTATTTATATATTATTTAGCTGCTGGTGGTTGTTCAACATCTGCAGTAAGCATCAAAACTGATTCGGAATTTTTCGGATCATTTGTATACACGTAAATCGCTTTGGTAACTTTCCCATTATAAGATCCTGAATTAAAAACAGCTTTAATAGTGCTCGTTTCACCTGGTTTAATCCCAATACCCTGGGGCCCCTGCTGGACAGCAGTGCAACCACAGGTTGATCTGATGAATCTTATCAGAAGGTCACTTTTGCCTTCATTCTTAAATTTGAATTCAACCTCATTTTGAGTCGATCCTTTTATTTTGCCCAGATCAACGGTAGTTGATTCAACTTTAAATACAGGCGCATTTTCTAATTCTTCTTTTGATAAAGAGGAAAAGTCTTCAACGAGGTTTGCAGAAACATAGTAATATAAATTTTCCTGCTTTACTCCATTTAAAACTATTTTTACCATATCGTTGACACTTCCCCAACCTGCATTTTTAGTAGCATCGTAGGTGCCTTCAACTAATCCTTTCTGACCCGGCTTAAGAGTTTCTGGATTGCACTTAAGCGTAAGATGCTGTGGCATACCGTCAAACTCTACCTTGACAGGGTTAGCAGAGGTATTTATTACCTGCATAACCCTCATTTTCTTTTCTGTCTTTTTTACATTTGTGAATGCAAGATGATTGCTTTCAAATCTTACTGCCCCATCCCCAACTGCAAATGTATAAAGCTCCTCCACAGTTTTTTCGTGAGGTACGACTTCTCCTTTAATTGTAAGAACAACAACTTCAGGCTTTGTATTTGTATATACTGAGAGAGTTTTATTGAATTGACCAGGTCTGTCCTTTGGATCATAAATTGCAGTGACCTTCCCTGTTGCGCCGGCCGGAATCGGTTGTTTAGTCCATTCAGGGGTAGTACATCCGCATGATGCAACGACATTTTGAATTACCAGTGGCTCAGTGCCTGTATTTGTAAGAATAAAATCAAATGTCTGCCTGCCCGCTTCCTCTTTGAAAGTTCCAAAATCGTGCTCTGTAGCCGCCAACTTCATTTTTGTTGTTGCTATCTGGGATTTTGCAGTGATCCCAAAAATCAAAAGACAAAAGGTAAAAATCAGATGTTTCATACTAATAAAGTTTTAACTAGAAGTTTTACAAATATACAACCGGAATTTCAATTTCTCCCATATGACTGTTTCCTCAGAAATTTGGTTGCATCCAATATTGCGAAACCAGGTTGGAAATACATCATATTTCAGGTTGTAAAAATAATAAAGTTTGAGATTTTAAGATAGTTTAAAACAGATTATCATTAGTTTTGTTATTCAGACTGGATAACTTAAACAGAAAAAATCTGTTTAACGTCTGATAGCCCTTATGAGAACCTTTGGAAAAAATAACATCAAGAAACTGATTATCATAATATTATCGTGCATTTTGTACTTAAATGCGAACGGGCAGTTTTACAATGGCCTCCAGATGTCCTTCGGTAAAAACAGGGTGCAGTATACTGATTTCTACTGGCAATTCTACAGATTTGACAATTTCGATTGCTATTTTAATGAATACGGACGCGATCTTGCACAGTATACTGCAAATTATGCATCAAAAAAGCTTGCTGAAATTGAAGATTTTTTTGATTACACACTTGAAAAAAGAATAATCTTCATCATCTACAATAAGAATTCGGAGTATAAACAAACGAATATCGGACTGGTTACCTTCGACGAAGACAGTTACAACACCGGTGGCTTCAACAGGATCATTAAAAATAAAGTCATGCTTTATTATGAAGGAGATCATGTCGCATATGAGCAACAGATTGCTGCTTCCATAACTGAAGTTATAATCAATGAGATGTTGTACAATGCTGATATTAAGGATAGGATTTCGAGTTCATCTATTATTACTATGCCGGACTGGTACATCAAAGGTTTGGTTCATTATGTCGCCGGTGGCTGGAATTATGAAACAGAGAACAGGGTAAAAGATGGTTTTAAAGCCAAAAAATATAAAAACATCAATCATCTGGAATATGATGACGCAATTGATGCCGGAATATCTTTCTGGAGATTTATTGGCAAAAAATACGGCGATGCACTCATTCCCAACATAATTTACCTTACAAAAATTTACAAAAATATTGATGACGGCCTCGATTATGTCATTGGTGAGAAGCTTAAAAATCTTTTAAAAGAATGGAAAAGTTTTTATGCCGATGAATATTCCACGGATAAAAGCCAACCTGCAGATGATCCAAATACAGTCAGAAAATCGAGGAAAGAACAGATTTATCAGCAGGTTAAGGTCAGCCCCGGAGGAGATTACATTGCATACGTCACGAACGACTGGGGTAGAAAACGTATCTGGCTTTACAATCAGTCCACAGGAAAACGAAAAATTATATTCAGGAAGGAGCCAAAATATGAACAGATTATCGACAACACCTATCCTGTAATTGCATGGCATCCATCGGGCAAGATCCTCACTTTTATTAATGACGAGAAGGCAGATCTTGAGATGTATTTTTATAGGGTGAGTGAAAAGAAAAAAGAAAAGAGAGTTCTTCTTTATTTTGACAAGATACTCGATTTTTCATATTCTCCGGAAGGATCAAGGCTGGTTTTCTCAGCTGTAAAAGATGGAATTACAGATATTTATATTCATACAATTGCATCAGGAACAAATGAACAGATAACACACGATGTTGCAGATGATTTAAATCCGTCTTTCATGAAATTCTCTCCTGAGAAGATTGTTTTTTCATCAAACAGACTGACTGATACCCTGACAAATACTGCGGACCCATTTGAAAAGGTCTCGAAGAATTTCGACCTTTTCACTTACGACCTTGCCCAAAAAGGCAACATCCTTGTAAGGCTGACTGAAGGCAAATACGTTGACAGGTTCCAGGCAGCCCAAACTGATAAAAACCAGTTCGGTTATCTTGGAAACCAGAATGGCATCATCAACAGGTACTCCGCAAGGTTTGACAGTTCAATCAATTTCATCGATACCGTAGCACATTACCGGTACTTTATCAACTCTGAGCCCCTGACAAATTATGACAGAAATATTATCAACCAATCAGAGATAAGTAATCCCGACGGTTTCGGGGAGGTTCTGTTCAATAAGCGTAAGTATGTTTTAAGGAAAGGCAAGCTTGACACGTCAAATCCGGTCAAGGCAGCCGATATGGTTAATACAAGGCTCAGAAATGAAAAAAACATATACTTTCATAAGGCAGACAGTATTGAACAACTAAGACAATGGCTTATTGCAGAAGATAAAAAAATACGGGATACTCTTACAAAACCTTTGTATGAATATTACATTAAGAATGAACCCATCGATATAAATCATTACATATTTGAAAAAGAGAAGCAAAACTATTATAATCAGCTCTGGCGGAAAAAATATATGAATATCGACCTTGATACAGGTCATGTTAATCTTCCGCTTATCAGAATTTATGAGACATCATTCTACAATAATTATATAGCGACTCAAATTGACTTTAGTTTTCTCGATAACTCTTACCAGGTATACAGCGGGGGAGCTCCATACTATAACCCAGGAGTGAATCTTCTGACTAAGATCGGGACGGTTGACTTGTTCGAAGACTACAGGATAACCGGCGGATTCAGGTTTGCGGGAAATTTTGACAGCAACGAATATCTTCTGAGTTTAGAGGGTCTCAAAGGAACATTCGACAAACAATTGATATATCACCGACAAGTCTATTTCAGTTCGAATGATACATCTCTATTTAAAACATATTCCCAGAACGTATACTTCTCTCTTTCTAAGCCCATTACTCCGGTGCTGGCCCTGAGGGGCACTATTTCCTACAGGATAGACAGACATGTTTATCTGGCTACTGATGTGCCAACACTAAACTACGAAAATATTACTCAACACTGGGCAAGTCTGAAAGGTGAAGTCATCTTTGATAATACACGAAAAAGAACAATAAATATCTATTTCGGAACAAGATTTAAGATCTGGGGCGAATATTATAAAGAGCTGAACAGGAATAGATCAGATATGGTCGTTCTTGGCATTGACTTCAGAAAATACACACAGATACACAGGGAATTGATCTGGGCCAACAGGTTTGCCGCCAGCACCTCCTTCGGACCAACAAAACTGCTTTATTATCTTGGAGGCGTTGATAACTGGATGGGCTATCTGTTCAACAAATACCCAATGTTCGACAATACGATCCCTGTAACGCCAAATGTAAATTACGGATTCCAGGCTCTTGCAACCAATATGAGAGGATTTACACAAAACGTAAGGAACGGTAACAGCTTCGCCCTTATTAACAGCGAATTGCGATGGCCATTCATCAGATATTTTGCCGGACATCCTTTGAGATCTAACTTCTTAAACAGTCTGCAGATTATTGGGTTTGGAGATATAGGATCAGCCTGGTCTGGTCCCTCCCCATGGCATAGTACCAACGGATATGATACACAAAAACTTTCAAACGGACCGGTATCAGTTACTCTTGATTCGAACAGGAATCCGATAGTAGAAGGTTTTGGCGGAGGTCTGCGAGCTCAGCTGCTAGGCTATTTTATACGAGCTGACTGGGCCTGGGGCGTTGAAAATAATTATATTCTTCCCAGAATCTTCTATTTGTCCTTTAGTCTCGATTTCTAAAAGCAAGGTCTTGTAAGATGTCAGTAATCAAAAATCTTTTTCTTGATAAATCAGCAGAACTGAAAGAAGAAGTCATCAGGCTGCGACGACATTTTCACAAATATCCTGAACTTTCTTACCAGGAAACTGAAACATCTGCATATATCTGTGAATGGCTTGAACAAAACGATATCGAATACAAAAACAATATTGCCGGAACCGGTATAATTGCCAGAATAACAGGTAATGCAAGGGGATGCAAGGTTATTGCAATTCGTGCTGAGATGGATGCCTTACCAATTCAGGAAAGAAAAATGACCGGATATTCAAGTCTCAATCCCGGGAAAATGCATGCATGCGGCCATGATGCACATATGGCAATGCTTATGGGGGCAGCAAGGTTGCTGAATGGAATGAGAGATCAGTTCGGTGGAACGATTCTGCTGATTTTTCAGCCGGGAGAAGAGAAGAATCCGGGGGGAGCCAGACTGATTATTGAATCAGGCGAACTGAATAATCCTAAACCGGATATTGTAATCGCACAACATATTCTGCCTGAGCTTGAAACAGGCAAAGTAGGCTATAAGCCAGGAAGATACATGGCTTCATGTGATGAAATTTACATCACAGTAAGCGGCAAAGGAGGACACGCTGCTCTGCCTGCACTGACGACCGACCAGATCTATATCGCATCAAGTCTGGTAGTGAGACTCAAGGACAGAATGAAGATTCTGCAGGATTCGAAAAAAATACAAACCGTGCTCGGGATTGGAAGGATATCAGGTGAAGGGGCAACAAACGTTATACCTGAAAAAGTATATATTTCAGGCACTTTCAGGACATTTGATGAAAAATGGAGAACTGAAGCACTTGAATTAGTCAGGGTGGTATCTGATGAAACAGCAAATGAGTTTGGGGTGAATATTGAGGTGAATATTTCTGAGGGATATCCGGTTCTGGTGAACGATGATAATCTTACTTCCAGGGCAATGCATCTGAGTGAAGATCTCCTTGGCAAAGATAAAATTGAAACATTTGAAACCCGGATGAGTTCTGATGATTTCTCATTCTATTCCGCACTTGCGCCTTCACTTTATTACAGGGTGGGTATCAGGAAAAAAAATACAGTAATGCTGAAATTGCATACGGCTGATTTTGATATTGATGAAGATGGAATGGAAACCGGTGTGGCAAATCTATCATGGCTGATTTATAATTTTTTGTTATAACCATTGAAAAAGAAATCCGTTAACCACAAAGCTCACAAAGGGTTTGCACAAAGGTCACAAAGGTCTTGTTTATAATGTTTTAACTTTGTGCCCTATGAGCCATCTTTGTGTGCTTTGTGGTTAAAAAAGCTCACTCGAATCTATATATTTAGCATGTTTCTTTTTCAATTAAAAAAATTAAGGTAATTTTGAGCACTAATTGTAATTTAATTTAATCAAAAAATAATCGAAATGGCTTACAAAATTAATGATGATTGTACTGCTTGCGGAACATGTATTGATGAATGTCCTGTTGAAGCAATATCAGAAGGCGACATCTATAAAATTAATCCGGATGTTTGCACTGACTGCGGTGCTTGTGCTGATGTTTGTCCGGTAGAGGCTATTCATCCTGCATAGTACCATCAAAGAACTTTAAAAAGGGCATACCATCGTATGTCCTTTTTTTGTTTTCTAATGCGGACTGTACTTTGCTTTTTCAAGTAGGCCCTGTACATTATTATCCCTGATCATATCCTCAACTTTTGTCCCAGGGCTTCTTGTCATATATGATTCGATGATTCTGAAGCCAAGCCAGATTGCCGCTCTTCCTGGCGATTCCTTGGTAAAATACGAAGTAAAGGGAGCTTCTCCTGTGAGTTTCCTGATAGTAAACTGATCTGTGCTGAAAAGAAGATTATGCTCTACAAGGTATGTCCACATCTGGGTCTCATTATTCAGGCAAAATTTCATCTGATCGGGAGTAAAGCCAAAGATTATCTCATCAGGGGTTTCAGGCAACATACATTTTTCAAAATACTTCAGTTTGCCTTCATGTATAATCTCTGCAAGCAAGTTATCGGCAGGGTATTTCATGGCTGAAAAATCCCATTCGGATGTTCCCCACCCGTACATACAATCAGAAATAATATAATCGGGCGTCATCCTGTCAGCAATATATTTATAGATATTCAGACGCGGATAAAACTTACAATCTGCACCAAGGTACCTGTCAAGGCTTATTCCAAGCAATGAATCGCCTGTTATTATACTATTATTAAAACCTGTGATACATGTAAATACACCCGGAACCTGCTTATTTGGAAAATAATATCGGTAATGTCTGAAAGCATCATTCAAACCCGATTCAATAGATGTCACATCAGGATATTTCTTCAAAGTCAGATCATAAATTTCATTGTTTTGTTTATCGGAACAAAAACGCAGCAAAAAATCTCCAAACGAGCTTTCGTTGATATTGCCGGTATTTATAACATAACTGAATAACTGAAGGAACCCGTCATATTTTTCTTTAAGAAAAGGCACCTTTGAGATTATCTCGTCGGGATTCAGAGTGAACAGGTCCTTCTCCAGTCTTTTTATTTTGATATTCACCTTTATTGAGGATACATTGACCTTATAATGATTTTTCTTGCATGAAATCATTATGGCGCTGATTAATAAAAAAAGTGAAAGGACTAAATATCGGATTTTCATTTTGTTCTTTTTGTTTGACATCATAAAATAAGCACATTTTATCTAATGAGGCAACTTCACTTAATATTTGTTATTTTTACATATGAATTAGATGTTTTAATTTTTTTTGCCACTAAGACACTAAGGCACTAAGGTATATGAAGAAATTACGCTTTACATGAAGTAGGGAAGTTGCATGCAACGTCCCTACAAAACGTGATTCTTGGTGTCTTGGTGCCCCTAAAAATTTCAATTTTTAAATAAATTAATATTTCCTATGAGATATTTTAACGGGTCAAATCGGAAAGCTCTCAAAATTACGTTAATGACAGCTTTGATTTTTGTGTCGGTCATTTCGAATGCTCAACAGGTAATAAGTTTTGGGATTCATGCCGATCCGGTCATAAGCTGGTTCTCAACAGATATCAGCACAGTAAAAAATGACGGAGCGCGACCCGGTTTTAATTTCGGACTTACTTTTAACAACTATTTTACCAAAAATTATTCTTTTTCAACAGGTATCACACTTATGCATACAAGCGGAAGGCTGGTAAGCAATGACACAACTGTACTGAAATTTACAAATTCAACAGTAAAAGTATTGCCGGGCAAACAAGTCATTTATAAAATCCAATACCTGGCTGTTCCGTTAGGTTTAAAGCTACAGACAAACCAGATAGGTTACCTGACTTTCTTTACTGATCTGGGATTTGTACCTAAAATCGCTATCAGCAGAAGAGCCGATATCCCATCACTTAATATATCAGGAGAGAATGCACTAAATGAATTAAGGATAATAAACCTTTCATATCATATCACAGGAGGGTTAGAGTATTCACTTGGTGGTTCTACTGCTCTGGTTTTTGGCATTGATTTTGACAATAATTTTCTTGACATCACAAAAGATGAGGGGAAAAAACCTAAGGATATTGTGTCACAAAAAATCTTAAGCTTCAGATTTGGAGTAAACTTTTAAAAATTATGTAATGAAGTTCACAGTTGCTCAACTGAATTATCATATTGGCAATTTTTCCGGGAATAAGGAGTTGATAACTAAAGCAATCAGAAAAGCTAAATCTGATGGGTCAGATCTGATTATCTTTTCCGAACTCTGTATTCCGGGGTATCCCCCTCTTGATCTTCTTGACCGTTTTGATTTCATTGAAAAATGCAACCAGACGGTTCTTGAGATTGCAAAAGAATGCACAGGCATTGCTGCTATTGTAGGATCGCCGACAATTAATAAAAGACCTGAAGGCAAAAAGCTATTTAATTCAGCGCTTGTTCTGTCAGAGGGAAAAGTTATTTTTTCGATTAATAAAGCCCTTCTTCCTACTTATGATATTTTTGATGAATACAGATATTTTGAACCCGAAAAACAATTTTCAGTTTTTGAGTTTAAAGGTTTGAGGATCGCATTGACCATCTGCGAGGATCTGTGGGATGAACAGCCTTTTGATAACGAGTTTGAGAAAGCCAGGCTTTACACAATCTCGCCCATGGATGAACTTTCAAAACAAAAACCCGATATAATTATAAACATTGCAGCTTCGCCGTTTTCATATTCTAAAATTGAATCAAAAGAAAACATTTTCATCTCGAAAGCTCTGAAGTATAAGATCCCCGTTATTTCGGTCAACCAAACAGGAGCTCAAACTGAACTTATTTTTGACGGGGCTTCTGTACTGATAAGCA
Source organism: uncultured Bacteroidales bacterium (assembly GCA_963734885.1). Taxonomy (GTDB): domain Bacteria; phylum Bacteroidota; class Bacteroidia; order Bacteroidales; family VadinHA17; genus LD21. The sequence continues at coordinate 149,108 of CAVTIJ010000002.1, forward strand.
ATAAAGGTGAAAAGCTAAGGCAACTTCCGTTTTTTGAAGAAATTGTCGAAACTTATTCATTTGATGACTTAAAATCCGGCTCTGCCACTCTCCCCGACACGAATGACACCATAGCCCTTATTTATAAGGCGCTGGTGATGGGATTACGTGATTATTTTACAAAGAGCGGATTGACAAAAAGTATAATAGGGTTATCCGGAGGAATTGATTCCGCACTTTGTCTCTGTCTTGCTGTCGAAGCTCTTGGGAATAAAAATGTAAGGGCCCTGCTTATGCCATCGCGTTATTCATCTGATCATTCTGTAAATGATGCTGTAACGTTATCCAAAACACTTGGCGTGCATTATGACATCATTAACATTGAAAAACCATTCACTGCATTTGAGGAAGTGCTTGCTCCGGCTTTTAATGGTTTTAATCCTGATGTCACTGAAGAAAATATCCAGGCGCGAATAAGAGCCGTTCTTCTGATGGCTATCTCAAATAAACACGGTTGTATTTTACTCAATACTTCTAATAAAAGCGAAGCATCTGTTGGTTACGGGACACTCTATGGTGATATGTCAGGAGGCCTTTCAGTGATCGGTGATGTTTATAAAACAGACGTTTACCGTCTTGCGCATTATATCAACAGGAAAGAAGAAATAATTCCCGATAACATAATAAAAAAGTTACCGTCAGCAGAACTCAGACCTGGTCAGTTTGATACCGATTCTCTTCCTGATTATGAGATTCTCGATTCAATCCTTTATCAGTATATTGAATTACAAAAACCTGCTGAACGAATAATAAAAGAAGGTGCAGACAGGGATGTCGTTTTAAAAGTTATCAGAATGATCAATTTCAATGAATATAAACGATACCAGGCGCCACCAGTCCTCAGGATATCTTCAAAGGCTTTCGGTGCAGGACGTCGTATGCCACTTGTTGCAAGATATTAATCCGGATTTTTACAAAAATCTGCTAATCTGAACCTTACAACTACCTGTTATTGAATATGTTAAAAAATGTTAATTTAGTTTTAGTAAATTTCTTTTACTACCTTTGATATGCTATAAAACATATCATTATCATGCAATATATTAATCCATATATAGAACTCTGTGTAGAAGGATCTTCTTCAATTTTCAAAGGACTAAATCAAAAAGATAAAGAGGCTCTGATTAATCAGCATTCATATGCAATTATTAAGAAAAATAATTATCTTTTTAAAGAAGGCGAAAAACCAAAAGGATTGGTTTGTATTGCTTCGGGAAAAGTGAAAGTTTATAAAGACGGAGTCGGTGGAAGGCCTCAGATTCTCAAAATGTTACGCCCTCAAGGTTTCATAGGGTATAAAGCTTTGTTTTCTGACAGTCCATGGCCATTCTCAGCTATTGCTGTCGAAGATACAGCTATATGCATATTTGACAAAAGCTCATTTGTGAAGATGCTGAAAAAAAATCCTGATCTCACAATTAAACTCATGAAAGTGATTATTGACGAATTGGGTTATACTAATACGAGAATTGTCTCTCTGACACAGAAACATATCAGAGGCCGCCTTGCAGAATCTTTACTTATCCTCCGCGATACATATGGTTATGAAGCTGATGGCAGAACGATAAAGATATCACTTTCCAGAGAAGACATTGCTCATTTGTCTAATATGACCACCTCAAATGCAATTCGCACACTTTCTAATCTTGCGGCTGAAGGTATAATAGAAATTTCGGGAAGGAAGATCAGTATCATTGAGAGCCATCATCTTGAACATATAAATGAGATGGGCTAAAATCTATTCCCTGAAAAAGACTCTCTTCACCCTTCGTGGTATTGATGTCAGAATCTCGTAAGGTATTGTCTGACTTTTTGCTGCAATCTCATCGATTGATATTTTCTCACCAAATATCTCGACTTCATCTCCCGGTCCGACGTTTATACCTGAAATGTCAATCATGCACATGTCCATGCAAACATTCCCAATTATCGGAACCCTTGAGCCGTTGACAAAAAGATATCCGTTCCTGTTTCCCAGTTTACGATTCAACCCATCAGCATAACCGGCAGGTAATATTGCAATAATCCTGTCGCTTTCCGACACATCGGCACATCCGTAGCCTATTGGCTCTCCTGCTTTGATTTTTTTAATCTGGGAGATCCTCGTTTTAAAGCGGCCTGCAATCTTCAGATCAAGTCCTTCAAAATGACCAACTCCATACATTCCAATTCCCGGGCGCACCATTTCAAACTGATACTGAGGGAATCGTGCAATTCCTGAAGAATTAAGAATATGCCTGAGAAAAGAATATCCCGTTGCGTTCCTAATAATATCGACTGCCTGCTGAAAGACTCTCACCTGATGATGACTAAACTGATCAAGGTCAGGATTTTCGCTGGCAGCCAGATGAGAAAAAACAGAAGCAATACGAATAATCTCCTGATTTTTAATTCTTTTGGATAAGCTCTCGATATCCTCGGGCATAAACCCAAGACGATGCATACCTGAATCAATTTTTATGTGAACAGGATAGTTGAAGAGACCGTGCCGGGATGCAACAGCTAAAAATTGCTCCAGGGATGAAAAGCTGTAAATTTCAGGTTCCAGAGAATATTTTATCAGTAATTCCGATGCAGAAGGATCAGGATTCATGACCATGACCGGCAAAGTCACGCCTGAATTTCTCAGCTCAACTCCCTCGTCAACATATGCCACAGCCAGATAATTGACCCGGTGGTATTCCAGCAAGGCCGATATTTCTGCCGGTCCTGCTCCATATGCAAATGCCTTTACCATCGCCATGATGCGGATGCCGGGATTCAAATATCTCCTGAATTCGTTCAGGTTGTGAGCTATAGCGTCGAGATTAACTTCGAGAACGGTCTGATGGATCTGCCGTTCAAGAAGCGTACCGATCTTTTCAAACTCATAAATACGGGCTCCCTTGATCAGGATTATCTCGTTTCTGAAATTAGCAGTGTTATAGCTATTTACAAACTCATCAGTGGTATCGAAAACCTGAGCATCATCTCCAAAGAGCGATTTATTCCTTACAAGAGCATTGCCAATTCCTATAAACTTTTTTATTCCGGCTTTTTTAATACTGGCCGCTACTTCGCCATATAATTCATTTTCATTCCTGCCGCTTTGTACAAAATCTGAAAGAATAAGTGTAGCTTCCCTGCCATGGGTTGACCGAAGATATTCAAGCGCCATGCTCAGAGAGCCCGGGTCTGAATTGTAATAATCTTCAATTAACTGACAGTTGTTTATTCCGCTCTTCATCTCCATCCTCATAGCAACAGAAACGAGATCCTTCAGACCTTTGGAAATAATTTCTACAGGTGTATTGAGCGCTAAACAAACAGTGGCAACAGTAATTGCATTTTCGATTGAAGCTCTGTCACTGAATGGGATTTCAAAATCGTTTTTGATACTTTCGTATATCATTTGAATTTGCGTATGCCCATTCTCAAGTGAGACTGATTCAGCAAATACTTTTGCAGCTTTATCTTCCCGAGACCAGTCTACCAGATTCTTCGAATTCAGGATCTGGTTATTACGGATTGATCGATGAATTAATTCCTGGTCCCTGCAATATATTATTAATGATGAGTCTGTAAAAAGCTTAAGTTTCTCTTCTGTCTTGGTTTTTTTGTCAGGGAAATTTTCGTTGTGAGCATCACCAATATTTGTAATTACTCCAATATCCGGATGGATAATCTTTTGCAGCTTTTCCATTTCTCCGGGATAAGAAATTCCTGCTTCAAATATTCCAAGTTTGTACTTGTCATCAAGTTTCAAAAGTGAAAGTGGAACTCCGATCTGCGAATTATAACTTTTTGGGCTTCTTATGACAGGAGTTGTCAGACCAAGAATGTCCGCAAGCCATTCCTTGACCACTGTCTTTCCTGTACTTCCTGTTATTGCAATTACCGGTGACTTAAAAGAATTTCTCTTATCAGCGGCCAGAAGCTGTAAGGCACCAACTGTACTGTGAGTGATTATAAAAGCTGCCTTGTCATATCTTTCAGAATGGTCGGGAAGCTTTTCAACTACAAATACTCTTAACCCTTTCTGGTAAAGATTATCTATAAAAATGTGTCCGTCGTGATTCTTTCCCTTTAAAGCGAAAAACACAAGACCTTCTGTAAAACTCACCTGGCGCGTATCAGTCACAATTTCCGTGACCTGGAGATCAGGAGAACCTTCCAGTTTTCCTCCTATGATCGTGGCAATATCTGAAGAAAGAAGTTTCAAGATCCTTTTTTTAATGCTTCGTTATAACAATTCCTGCAAAGCGGCTCATATAGATTCTTTTCACCCAGCAAAACAACCTGCTCATCTTCTGATTTCCTGAATGAATATTGTGCAAGGTTTCCGCAGCGCATACAGATAGCATGTACCTTTGTAACGAATTCCGCTACCGATAGCAGCGCTGGCATCGGACCGAAAGGTTTTCCCATGAAATCCATATCAAGACCTGCGACGATGATCCTCATTCCATTATCAGCCAGCGTATTGCATACATCTACAATAGAGTTATCGAAGAACTGTGCTTCATCGATCCCGATAACATCCACATTCCCGGATAATAAAAGGATCGCGGATGCATTATCAACCGGTGTTGAGATGATTGATTTATCATCGTGAGAAACAACCCTGGTTTCGGAATATCTTTTATCGAGCGATGGTTTAAAGATCTCTACTTTCAGCCCTGCGAACTGAGCCCGTCGTAAGCGTCTGATCAGTTCTTCTGTCTTACCGGAGAACATCGATCCCGTTATGAGTTCAATTGAGCCTCTTTTCCCGGTTATTCTCGGCGAATTTTCAAGAAAGTCCATCTATATGATTATCTGATATCAATACTTAATTTGTAGTTTTATTCGACGCTGACTTGCTGAATAATCGTTACTTTTGCAAAATAAAGAAAATGCTTTGTTATATTAACATCAAAAGGTATGGATTTCAAGTCAACCATCGATTTAATTATTAAAGATCTCAACGAAGCTTCCGAGATAATTGATGATCTGAAGAAATACCCCGGGGTTCCGGCTTTGCAGGTTGAACTTGCAAAATCAAAGTGCAAAAGTGCCGGTGAGGTTATATCCCTTCTGAAGAACCTGAGTGACTATGTTCCTGTTAAACAGGAAACTATACAAGAAAAACAAATCGTTATCCCTCATATTCCAGCTCCGGAAAAGAAAATCCAACCGCAGGAGCCTGAGAAGAAAACTCAATCCACACCTATTGTAGCTGATAAATTCGGACATGTACCTGATAATTACAAAGAGACTCCGGAGGTAAGTAAACCAAAGCACCTGAAGGTGAAGCCGGTTGCCAGTTTATCTGAGGCAATTGGAATCAACGACAGGTTCCTCTTTATCAGGGAGATTTTTGATGGAAATAAGGATATTTACTCACAGGCAATTGCGCGGCTCGACAAAGCGGAAAATTTAGATGATGCCATGGCAATAATAATGAGTTACACTGGCGAAAAACCTGAAAATGAGGCTGTCGCTCAACTTCTTGATATTGTAAGGCTCAAACTTCCTGATAATGAGTAAGCTTTTTCTCGTACCTACTCCTATCGGCAATCTGAAAGACATTACCTTAAGGGCTATTGAGGTTCTTGGTAGTGTCGACCTGATTCTTGCTGAGGATACCCGTCAGACAAGGAAGTTATTAAATCATTATAATATTATTACACCTCTCCAGTCGCATCATATGTTTAATGAGCATAAAAGCGCGGAAGCTGTATGTGCGAAGATCCTCAGTGGCCAGACAATTGCACTTGTTTCCGACGCTGGCACTCCAGGTATTTCAGATCCGGGATTCCTTCTTGTAAGAACATGTCTTGAAAAAGATATTCCTGTTGAAACATTACCCGGAGCAACCGCTCTGATTCCTGCTCTTGTAAATTCTGGTTTGCCTTCCGATCGTTTCTGTTTTGAAGGATTTCTTCCGCCGAAAAAAGGCAGGAATAAAAGAATTACCGCATTGATTGATGAGACAAGAACAATTGTTTTTTATGAGTCACCCTACAGATTAGTTAAAACTCTGGATGAATTGGCTGTTCACTTTGGCCCCGAACGTAATGCGTGCGTTTCAAGAGAGCTAAGCAAAATATATGAAGAAAATGTCAGAGGAGCACTTTCGTTCCTTTCAGAATATTATACAAGTAAACCACCTAAAGGAGAGATAGTTATTGTTGTGGCAGGGAAACCCCTCCCTAAATCGGGATTGTTGAAAAAGTCTTATTTAACCGCAAAGCACGCAGAGTAGGCACGAAGCACGCAAAGATAATTATTTACTTAGGTCTTTGCGACCTCTGCGAAATTTCTTTGCGACCTCTGCGGTTAATGGATTTCAACAACAACATATTGAAACCAGAGAGGAATTCCCAGAATAGCGGTGGATATTATAAACTGTAGAATCCTTATGAAACAGATCCTGCTGTTAATTGCAGCCCTAATTGCACTGTCTGATTTCGCTTTCGCTCAGAGCCTGAAGGGCAGAATAACCGATCAGTCAGGTAAGCCCATCGGATATTCAACAGTCTATATCAGGGAATTACGCCAGGGAACAACATCAAATTCGAATGGCGATTATGAGATCAACCTTCCAAAGGGTAATTACATGGTAACCTATCAGAGTCTTGGTTATCAGCCTGTAACTGCTAACATTACATTGTCAGGTCAAACAATAAAAAATGTGGTCCTTCCCCAGCAGATCTATCAAATAGCTGAAGTAAAGATCACAGCCTCAGGAGAAGATCCTGCTTATGGCATTATGAGGAAGGCAATCGGACTTGCCCCATATTATCTGAATAATATAAGCTACTATAAAGCGGAAGTATATTTGAAAGGAGATCTAGTTATAAACAAGATACCCAGGCTTTTGCAGAAACAAATGAAAATCGAATCGGATCATGGCAATTCAAAATCCAACAAAGAGGACAAACTTTTAAAAGCAGGTGATTCGTTCCTTATGGAATCAATGAACGAGATCGAGTTTACGGCTCCCGATAAGTACGTCCAGAAAATGATTTCATATAACAGCACATTTCCTGCCGAGGGAAATGAAATATCGCCTATGAGCTTTATCCAGGCAAGTTTTTATCAGCCGGTGCTCGCCGACATGGCAATTTCACCACTGGCTCCAAATGCATTTTCACACTATAATTACAAATATCTGGGAGCTTCCCAGCAAGGAAATTTTACGGTAAATAAGATTCAGGTTATACCAAAGCGAAAAAGTCAGCAGTTATTTGAAGGTACAATTTATATCATTGAAGATCTGTGGTGTCTGCAGAGTGTCGATCTGTCAAATGAGAATCTGATTGGTAAAGTAAGGATTGAGCAGATTTACGCGCCTGTACAGGATGAGATCTGGATGCCCGTGAGTCATAAATTTGAAATAAACATAGGAATAATCGGATTCAAAGCCGATGCAGGATATACGAGCTCAGTTAAATACTCCGAAGTCAAGCCGAATCTAATGTTACAGAAACCTTCAACATTGACTGCTGCTTTGCCGTCAAAAGCACAGTTAAAACCCGACACAGTTGTATCAAAATCAAAAGAACAAATCAATAAAATCCTTGGAAAAGACAAATTGTCAAACCGCGATATGTTTAAACTTTCCAAGCTTATGGAAAAAGAGTCTCAGGCTAGTGTGGACAGTGGTAAAAAATCACTTGAAATAAAAGATCATACCATTCATACCGTTGAAAAAGATGCCAACAAAAAAGATAGCACCTATTGGGCAAAAATCCGTCCTATCCCCCTTTCTGATGTTGAGTTAAGAAGCATTAGAAAAAGCGATAGCATAAAGTCATTAAGCAAACCTTACGAGATAAAATCCGATACTCTTTCAACCAATAAACAGAAAAAGAAAAACACCTTTAAAAGAACTGTTCACGATATTGCTTTTGGGCATACATGGAGCGATACAACCGGATTCAGATTTTCTTATAATGGGTTGTTTGATTTATCAGATCTGAGATTCAATTCTGTGGATGGCTTTGTATACGGATTAGATTTTTCTCTCTCAAAGTCATGGAAGGATGCCGGGGAATTCAGCTTTGTACCCGATATCAAATGGGCTTTCAGCAGGGAAAAGGTGATGTGGGGAATTAATTCTTCCTATAGTTTTAATAAAATTAAACATCGTCAAATCTATATCAGAACCGGTTCAACAAGCAAAGACATCAATAATGGAGGCGGGATAAACCCATTTATCAATTCAATATATTCACTTCTTTTAAAGGAAAATTATCTCAAATTATATGGATCGAGGTATTTTACATTGGGATACAGGACTGAAATTACTAATGGACTATATGTCAGGATATCTGCAAATTATGAAGACCGGCGTTTATTGCAGAATACGACAAATTTCTCAATATTCAAATCATCAAAGCTTTATTCTCCGAATATCCCTGTGAACCCATATCTTGAACCAGGTTCAAATGAAATTAATCAATTAAGGAATCAGCAACATATTGATTTTATGGCTGATATTTCATACACTCCTTTTCAGAGATACAGGATACATAAGGGTGTGAAATTTCCAGAAAGTTCAAACTGGCCTACTTTTAATCTTACATGGGAGCATGGCGACAACGATTTCCTGAGAATTCTCTCGTTTGGAGAACAATTTGATATGTTAAGATTTGAAGTCAACAGAAGTACAACAGTGGGCGCCTTCAGTAATTTCAAATGGAGAATAAGAACTGCAGGATTTCTTGATAACCGTAATTTATCTTTTTATGATTTCTTCCATTTAAATTCACAACCATTGCCTATTCTCCTTAATAATTATGAAGATGCATTTATGATACCAGCCTTCTATTCGTTGAGTACGCCTGAATTTTATGTTGAAGGTCATCTTAAATATACAACCCCCTACCTGTTATTGAAACTTCTTCCTGTACTGAGCAATACTCTGATGAGGGAAAATTTGAGCTTCTCATATCTTGGATCGAGATATCACACGAATTATACTGAATTCGGCTACAGCATAAGTGAAATAGCCTTTATTGGTGAGTTTGGGGTCTATGTCGGTTTCGATGACCTGAAATACAGGAGTGTTGGATTAAAGGTAATTCTGAAGTTAAATTAATTATGCAGACAACAGAGAACACGGATAAACACGGGTACATTTTCTCTGTGTCCTCCGTGTTTCCGTGGTTAATTTTTTCAATTTTACTCAGGCAAATGGAGGTTCATCGTGAATACCTGATTCATTATCAAATCCGCCTCCAAGCTTTCTGAAGTTATCGTGGTTCATCTTCGAGCCCAATGTGATACTCTGCGATGAGCTTGCATCAGCGCCTTCCATGTCAAAATCATCGATATCGACAAATTGTGCTTTTTCTTCACGAAACCTGAGCTTTACATCATCCACAGGACCATTCCTGTTTTTCGCAAGGATGATTTCAGCAATCCCTTTTGTTGAGGATCCATCTTCAAAAGTCGGAATTCCGAATTTATCCTGACGATGAATGAACACAACCATATCGGCATCCTGTTCGATAGCTCCCGATTCACGAAGGTCAGAAAGAAGAGGTCTTTTAGTTCCTCCTCTCATTTCAACAGAACGGTTGAGCTGAGAAAGAGCAAGTATCGGAACATTAAGCTCTTTAGCTATGCTCTTGAGCGAGCGTGAGATAGTGCTTACCTCCTGTTCCCTGCTGCCGGCGTTTTCTGGTCCTGACATAAGTTGAAGGTAATCGACAATCACAATATCGAGCTTATGTTGAGCCATAAGCCGTCTGCATTTTGCCCGGAGCTCAAATATGGAAATTGCAGGAGTATCATCGATAAATATTGGAGCCTGTACAAGCTTCTTTATCCTTATATCGAGTTGTTTCCATTCTTCTTCATTTAGGCGCCCGTTTTTTAACTTATCACCCGGGATGTCGGTTTCGGCAATTATTAATCTGTTGACCAACTGAATTGAAGACATCTCACAGGAGAATATTGCCACATTTTTACCATGATCGATAGCCATATTTCTGGCCATTGAAAGTGCAAATGCAGTTTTACCCATTGATGGCCGGGCAGCAATGATAACCAATTCAGATTTCTGCCAGCCTGAAGTAAGCCTGTCAAGCTTTGTGAATCCTGAAGGAGTACCAACAAGTGCATCTTCCCTTTTGCCGGCTTCTTCAATCTCTCTTATTGCCTCCTTTATAACAACATTGATAGGAGCTACCTCACGTTTGATGTTGCCTTCAGCAATCTGAAAAAGAGCGTTTTCTGAATAATCGAGAAGCTCAGTTACATCGTAAGTGTCATCGAAAGACCTTGTCTGAATTTCAGTCGACACTCTGATAAGCTCGCGCTGGATATATTTCTGGGCAACGATCCTTGCATGATAATCGACGTTTGCAGCAGACACAACTTTTGCAGTGAGCTGGGTAAGATAAACCGGCCCTCCAACGCTGTCAAGTTCATTATGCGACCGCAATTCCTCTGTAACTGTGTAAAGATCTACAGGAAATTCCCTCGAAGAAAGATCAGATATTGCCTTGAAAATTTTCTGATGTGATTCTTTATAAAAACTTTCCGGTTTAAGAATATCGAGTATAGTAATCACAGCTTCCTTTTCGAGCATAACTGCACCGAGAACTGCCTCCTCCATATCATTTGCCTGGGGTGGAACCTTACCAAAATCCGGCAGTGCGGTTACAGCTGGCCTTTGACCGCTTCTTTGTTTCGCCATCATGCTATTTTACTGATTTCAAGTTATTTATAACGATCGGAAAGATTTCTTCTCTTAGTTTCAAAGGTATAAATTAAGAGTACTTGAATAGTTGAAATACCAGAGTTTTGTTACAAACAAAAAATGTTTAAAACTTGTTGAAAAGCTAATAAAAGAACCTGTAGTATTTTATTCAAAACCATATGGTATTTTTACATCAAATAAAGGAAGATGATAGTATTTCCTATAGCAAAAATAAATATCGGACTAAATATCACGGAAAAGAGACCGGATGGATTTCATAATATTGAGACGATTTTTTATCCTATACGGTTATATGATGCCCTTGAATTTGTTATTGCTGATAAAACTGCAAAAAAAGATACACTTAATATAACAGGTATAGACACAGGGGAAGCCGGGGATAACCTCGTGATGAAAAGTATTATCAGACTCCGCCAACATAAATTCGTACCATTTCTTAATATGCATCTTCTCAAGGCTATCCCTGTGGGGGCCGGTCTGGGAGGAGGCTCATCAGATGCAGCATGTCTTCTGAAATGCGTAAACAGGCATTTTGAACTGAATATTGATAAAGCTGACCTCAGGTCTATAGCGTTGGAGCTGGGTAGCGATTGTCCTTTTTTTGCAGAAGGTGTTCCTTCATTTGCGACAGGAAGGGGTGAATTACTGACTCCGGTAAATGCGGCTTTGTCAGGATTTTACCTGGTTCTGTTAAATCCGGGAATTGGAGTCAATACAACTGAAGCATACAGAAATTGCAGACCTGAAACACCTTCTGCCAGCCTTCCGGAATCATTCAGACTTCCTGTAGCCGATTGGAGAAACCATATTGTAAATGATTTTGAAGGATTTGTCTTCAAAAAACAACCAGTTATAGGAGAATTAAAAGAAGGTTTGTATAAATCAGGCGCTCTTTTCAGTCTCATGTCGGGAAGCGGATCAAGTGTTTATGGAATTTTTTCAGAAAAACCAGATCTTCCGGTAAAACTAAAGAAATATGTGATTTGGGAAGGGGGTATGTAGATTACCGAGAGCCTTTTCCTAAATCCCCAGGGGGAGGGACTTTATCTCTCCCAAAATAAGATTGAAGTTGGGTAGAACTTTATATTCTGATATTCTTATAAATGTTCTGGTTGAGAGAACGGGAAACATTCTATCTGATTCGAATTCTCGGAAAATGACGTGCGGTGGCAAACCGTAAATGGCGCGAACTACAGCTTTTTTTGGAAGCGTGAAGCCAAAGGCATTTTGCCAAAAAAAGCTGTAGTTTACATTTCCGGCGTCTTTTTTTCTTTGCTTCGTTTCTTTTTGGATCGAGCAAAAAGAAATGAAGGGTTATTCTAAAACCAACAGCAAAGTCCCTTTCGATACCTTATCTCCCTTCTTCACTGCAATTGATTTTACTTTCCCATCCATTATGCATTTTAATTTATTCTGCATTTTCATGGCGTCAAGGATCATCAGAACATCACCTTTTTTAACACTCTGTCCTTCTTCAATAAAGATATCAAGAACAGTTCCCGGTATAAAACTCAGAATCAACCTTGGATCTGCAGGTTTATATGACTTCCTATTTTGAAACTTTTCACTGATCCTTGTCTTATACAGACTTGTATCTATATTAAGGTATCCCAGCTTATCATTTTCTTTCATCACTGTACGTTAAGTTTTAGGATATTGATTAAAAAGGCGGAAGTCCGTGTTTTTTAGCGGGCATAGTCACATCCTTATTTTCTGAAACTTCAATTGAATGCATAAGGAATTTCCTTGTCTCCGAAGGCTCTATAACTGCATCGACATATCCTCTCGAAGCCGCTACATACGGGTTGGCAAATTTTGTTTTATATTCTTCAACCTTCTGTTTTCTCATTCCATCAGGATCGTCAGAAGACATTATCTCTTTTCTGAATATGATGTTTGCAGCTCCTTCCGGACCCATAACGGCGATCTCGGCCGAAGGCCATGCAAATACAAAATCAGCACGCAAATGCCTGGAACTCATGGCTATATATCCTCCACCATATGCTTTTCTGAGGATAACAGTAAGTTTTGGAACTGTAGCTTCACTATATGCATAAAGGACTTTGGCTCCATGGCGGATAACACCGGCGTGTTCCTGATCGACTCCGGGGAGATAACCGGGAAGATCAACAAGTGTAATTATCGGAATATTAAAAGCATCGCAATAGCGAATGAACCGTGCCGCCTTATCTGACGAATCGACATCGAGAACGCCTGCCATCTCAAGGGGCTGATTTGCAACAAACCCTGTTGTTCTTCCGCCCATTCTGCCAAAACCAATCACAATATTTTTTGCATAAAGCTGCATTATTTCGAAGAAATCAGAATTGTCAACGACAGCTCTGATGACATCTTTTACATCATAAGGAAGCGTTGGATCATCAGGGACGATCTTGTTAATATTATACTCCGGTTTTGGTTCAGCCGGTTCGAAATTTCTTGCTTTCTGACTGTTATTCCATGGAATAAACGTGATAAGCTTTTTAATCTGGTCAAAACATTCTTCTTCACTGAGGGCGAAGAAATGAGCATTACCGGTTATTTCGCTATGAACCCTTGCACCTCCAAGATCTTCCATTGATATTTCTTCGCCTAAAACAGTCTTTATCACTTCAGGTCCGGTTATGAACATCTTTGAAATATTGTCTACTACAAAAACAAAATCAGTTAAAGCAGGAGAGTATACTGCACCGCCGGCACAGGGACCAAGAATTACTGATATCTGAGGAATAACTCCACTTGATATTGTATTGCGGAAGAATATTTCTCCATAACCAGCAAGAGAGTTCACGCCTTCCTGGATCCTTGCGCCTCCTGAATCGTTGATGCCTATGAGCGGCATGCGCATTTTCAGGGCATGGTCCATAATCTTGGTTATCTTTCTTGAGTGCATCAGGCCCAACGATCCGCCGGCGACTGTAAAGTCCTGTGCAAATATCGCAACAGGAGCGCCATAGATTGTTCCCGAACCGATTATTACACCATCGCTGGGAAGTGATTTTTTATCCATGTCGAAATCGCGTGCATCGTGTTCCACAAACAGGTCATACTCATTGAATGAATTCTCATCGAGCAAAGCCATGATTCGTTCACGGGCTGTCCGTTTTCCCATGGCCTTTTGTTTCTCAATAGCCTGTTCTCCGCCACCGAGCAGAACTTTTTCACGTTTTTCCTGAAGTTCACGTATCTTTTTGTTGACTGGCATGTGAATTGAATTATTTAAAGTTTAATAATTTGCGATATTAGCTTACTTAAAATGGAAAAGAAATGACTTTAGACATATCCGGTACCAGATCATGATCAATCATTACTTCGGAGCCAGTTTATAAAGCACCATACCAATTACTGCATAAATAATATTTGGGATCCACATTGCGAGCATGGGACCGAGACTACCTTTGAGTGAAAATTGTGACGCGAACTGCATGAACAGGATATACGAAAAACTTAGCCCCAACCCTATTCCGATATTCATGCCAAGTCCTCCCCGTATCTTTTTCGATGACAATGTAACGCCAATAAGTGTAAGTATGAATACCGCAAACGGATTAGAAAACCGCCTGTATTTCTCAATGAGAAAAAGCTTAAGTTCGTCAGAACCCTGAAGTCGAAGGAGCTTTATATAATTATCAAGCTCGCTTGATGTCATCGTACCTACAAAACTTGGATCGCGTGAAAAGTCTTCGGGTTTCATTGCATTAAGGGTAGTATCGATTTGCTTGCCCTTTGTAATTATTTCATTCTTCCCGTTCATTACCCTCAGATAATAATTCAAAGCGCTCCATTTATGAATCGTAGTATCATAGACTACTGAGGATGACGATAGTTTAGATTCAAGCTCACCATTATCATTGAATTTTTCGATTGTAAAGTTCTGGCCCCTCTGACTCAATGGATTAAATGTCCCCATATAAACGTATACATTTTTTGATACCTGGCGATGGATATTCTCTACGGTTATTCTTTTACTCGAGGCATGATAATATTTATCCTCAAACTCCATCCTGATGCGATTCGATTTGGGGATAACAAAATTTGTAAGTGCATAAGTAAATGAAGCAATAAAAAGTGCAGAGAGAAAGTATGGCATCATCAATCGCCTGAAACTCATGCCACTGGCAAGAATAGCAATGATCTCTGTGCTTATTGCCATTTTTGAAGTGAAGAAAATGACGGCAATGAAGACAAACAGCGGGGCAAAGAGCATCGCGAAATATGGAATAAAGTTCAGGTAATAATCAAAGATTATTGCTCTTACCGGAGCCTGTTTCTCCATAAAGTTATCAATCTTCTCTGCAAAATCGAATACAACAGCAATGGTGAGTATCAAGACTATACAAAAAAAGAATGTACCAAGAAACTTCCTGATAATATAAACATCGATAAGTTTCAACTTCAGAAAATCTAAACTCTTTCTGACAGTTTTTTTATCATTGAGTTCTTCCATTTTTTAAAACTTCCTTCATTAATTTTATCTCGCGCCTCGTTCACTAATTTAAGATAGAATGCCAGATTATGTATACTTGCTATCTGCGCTCCAAGGTTTTCACCCGACATGATCAGATGTCTGAGATACGCTTTTGAATAATTCAGGCTCACTGCAGAAGGCCCTTCCGGATCAATAGGGCTAAAATCATCTATCCATTTCCTGTTCCTCATATTCAGCGTACCTTCGCTGGTAAACAACATGCCATTCCTTCCATTCCTGGTTGGCATAACACAATCGAACATATCGATTCCCCGGTCAATGGCCTCAAGAAGGTTTACCGGCGTTCCGACTCCCATCAGATAACGCGGCTTATCCTCCGGAAGTATCTCATTTACAATCTCTATTATACGATACATCTCTTCGGCAGGCTCGCCTACCGATAATCCTCCGATTGCGTTACCTTCCAGACCAGCCATGGCTGTTTTTTCAGCGGATTCCTTTCTCAGATCATCAAACGTACCGCCCTGGACTATGGGGAACAGCATTTGTTCATTGCCCCATAATGGATCTGTTTCCCTGAATCTAACCACTGCGCGATCGAGCCAGTGGTGCGTAAGTGCGACAGACTTTTTCACATAGGTATAATCACATGGCCATGGTGCACACTCGTCAAAAGCCATTATTATATCGCCTCCGATTATACGTTGAATGTCGACTGTATTTTCAGGAGTAAAAATATGTCGCGATCCATCAATGTGTGATTTAAAGATAGCGCCTTCATTTGTAAGTTTTCTGTTGCCTGTCAGCGAGAAGACCTGGTACCCTCCGCTGTCAGTAAGGATCGGACGCTCCCATGACATGAATTTATGCAGACCTCCGGCTTTTTTCAGAATGTCAGTACCGGGTCGCAGATATAGATGGTAAGTGTTTCCCAGAATTATTTTTGCATTTATATCATCTGTAAGATCTCTCTGAAGGATGCCTTTTACTGTGCCTCCTGTTCCCACCGGCATGAAGATCGGGGTCGGGATATCTCCGTGCGGAGTTTTCAGAATGCCCGTACGTGCTTTTGACTCCTTATCCCTGCTTATAAGTTGAAACATAATTTATCGATCTCCGTTTTTCGTGCACAAAGGTAATTTTTCCGTACGGCTTATAAAATTATAAGGAATGAATTTTAGATGAGGTTGGTCTGTGACATGTCTCTCGGCCTTCGAAACCTGTCAATATACCTGTTACGAAAGAATAACATCAACATTGTTAAAATATATGTTTTGCCTTTCCGTTAATCTTATTAATATTGCTGACTTATTTGGAAGTCAAATGACTGGTTATAATAATATCTCACTCTTAATACTGTTTTATGTTTTTGCATCAGCCGCCGCTGTGCAACTTTTCTATTATTTATTCTTCTATCTATCTGTCTATCTGAAAGAACAACATAATACTATTAATAACAAACTTCCGGTTTCTGTAATCATTTGTGCAAGGAATGAAGCTGAAAATCTTAAGAACTTTTTACCTTCAGTTCTGGAACAGGATTATCCTGATTATGAAGTAATAGTTGTAAATGATTGTTCAGAAGATAATTCTTATCAAATCCTCGCAAATCTTTTGAAAATATATCCTCATCTGAGAATTTCGACTATTAACAAAGACCCGAATTTTTCTCATAACAAAAAATTTGCGCAGTTCATCGGAATAAAAGCTGCAAAAAACGAAATATTGCTTTTCACCGATGCTGACTGTAAACCCGAATCAAATAAGTGGCTCGAGGGGATGACTTCTCATTTCGAAGATAAAGTTGATTTTGTGCTTGGATATGGCGGTTATGTGAGGGAGAAAGGACTGCTTAACAAATATATCAGGTATGACAATGTTACTATTGCCATTCAGTATTTGGGAATGGCTATCCGAGGTGTACCATATATGGGAGTTGGACGTAACCTGTCGTACAGGCGATCGGTTTTTTTCGAGAATAAAGGATTTGGTTCACATAATCACATTGTATCCGGAGACGATGATCTGCTCGTTAATACAGTAGCGACCAGGAGAAATACGCAAGTTGAATACAGCCTTGCAACACATACAAGATCGATTCCTGCATCCACGTTAAACAGCTGGATAAATCAAAAAAAAAGACATCTGACCACAGCGCCTTATTATAAACCGGGCGACAAGTTCCTTCTTATTACTGAACCATTTACAAGGATGCTTTTTTATTCAGCATTCATCATTTTACTGTCTTTTCTCTTTTTATGGCCATGGGTATTAGCTATCTTTGTAGTCAGACTTATAACCCAAATCACAGTTTTTACTCTCGATCGCAAAAAATTAAATGAATCCGGATTATTGGCTTATTTATTAATATTCGATATCTTTTCTCCCCTGATCAACGGAATTATATTTATAAGCAATAACAGGATAATATCCGGTAAAAACAGATGGAAGTAGTTCACGAATTATCTGATAAAGCTAAAGGCGATTTATTGCTTGTTGAAGAAGCAAAGAAGGGAAATGAAAAAGCATTTGCCAGCCTGATGAACCGGTACAGAGATTCTATTTATTACATGCTTCTGAAAATGGTCAATAATGCCTCCGATGCTGAAGATCTTACTATTGAGGCATTTGGAAAAGCTTTCAGGAATATTGATTCCTATACTCCGAAGTTTGCCTTCAGCACATGGCTTTTTAAGATCGCTACAAATAATTGTGTTGATTTTATTCGTAAAAAGCAGCTCTCTCCTACTCCGTTTGACCATTTACAGGATAATCTGGAAACTGTGACAGTAAATATTCAATCAGATCTTCCCGATCCTGAGGAATCGTTGATAAACCATCAGAAGATTGCGGCTTTAAAAGATATTGTTGGTCAGCTGAAACCACGATATAAATCGCTTATTGAGTTGCGGTACTATAAGGAGTATTCATATGAAGAAATATCAACTGAACTTAATCTTCCGATCGGCACGGTAAAGGCTCAGCTTTTCAGAGCTAAGACTTTGCTGTATAATATATTAATAAAAACTGGTAACAGATAGTGTCAGAAAGCATTCTCAGGTATTTTCCTCTATTATCTGATGTTCAAAAAGAGCGACTGTCAGCGCTTAAAGTATTATACGATAGCTGGAACAGCAAAATAAATGTCATATCACGAAAAGATATGGACAATTTTTTTGTTCATCACGTTCTGCATTCGCTGTCAATAGCTAAGGTTATAAACTTTGTTCCCGGCACAGAGATACTCGATGTCGGAACCGGTGGAGGTTTTCCCGGAATACCGCTGGCCATTCTCTTTCCCGATTCCGGATTCACACTGCTTGATTCAATCGGAAAAAAAATTAATGTAGTAAATGCAGTTTCTCATGAACTTGGCCTTTCAAATGTTACTACAATGCGGAAAAGGATCGAAGAAGAAAAAAAAAGGTTTCATTTCGTTGTAAGCAGGGCAGTGACGGCATTTCCGGAATTTGTAAAGCTCACTTCAAAAAATATAAGCGGCACAGGGACAAATAGCCTTAAAAACGGAATAATATATCTGAAGGGCGGGGATTTAAGTGATGAATTACTGCCTTTTAGAGGAAAAACCAGAATATGGCAGATCAAAGATTTTTTTACAGAGTCATTTTTCGAAACTAAAGTGATTGTATATCTGCCTGTTTGATTTTTTTTAAAAAAAACACCTTCCCGGTTTTTATATTTCAAAAAAGTACTACATTTGCAGACTCAAAACAGAGAAAAAGCCAATAAATATTACTAAAAGATGAAAAGAACATATCAGCCATCGAGAAGGAAGAGAGCAAATAAGCACGGTTTCAGGGAAAGAATGTCAACTCCTAATGGTAGAAGAGTTCTTGCTTCGCGCAGAGCAAAAGGCAGAAAGAAATTGTCAGCTTCACCTGAACTTAAATTAAAAGGGTAATATTTAATTAATGATATTTGATTAAAGGTGTCTCAACGGGACACCTTTTTTGTTACTCAAAACTACTGAAACCTCTCCGGGGTTTTGTGGAACCGCTCCGCGGTTCATCTATCATCCCGGATTGGGAACCGCGCCGCGGTTCGTTTATCATCCCGGATTCCCTATCTAGTTTTTGTGGAACCGCTCCGCGGTTCATTTAAGTTCATTTAGGACGATTCTATCAGAGGTTCATTTAAGACGGTTTCTATTTCCTAAATCCCGGAGGGATTTCATTAATACTGGGAACTAGTTGTTCATACTATATTTAATATTTCCTAAATCCCGGAGGGATTTCATTAATACTGGGAACTAGTTGTTCATACTATATTTAATATTTCCTAAATCCCGGAGGGATTTCATTAATACTGGGAACTAGTTGTTCACACTATATTTAATATTTCCTAAATCCCGGAGGGATTTCATTAATACTAGGGCGCGAATTAATCCCCATAATATTGAACCACGGAGTGGTTCCATAAAAAATCCTGAATTTCCAAACACAATTAATTTGGACGAAAAATCTTCTCTTTATTCTTACCTTTACATCCTTTAAATTATGATATGTCAGACCTAATCACCCAAATCACAGATAATAATCTCAAAGCTATTGCTGAGAAGATAACCAGCGATATCCGAATCACTCCCGATGACGGATTATATCTGTTCAAAAACGCCGAACTCGCAACTCTTGGCATGCTTGCCGGAATTGTAAGAAGAAGACATAACGGCAATCTGGCATACTATAATAGGAATTTCCATATCGAACCAACTAATATTTGCATTTATAATTGCCGCTTTTGCTCATATCATAAAGCCAAGGGTGATCCGGAAAGCTGGGAATACAGCCACGAAGAGATGCTTGATATTGTAAAAAAGTTTGATGATAAAGCTGTTACCGAGGTCCATATTGTAGGTGGTGTTCATCCTTCATATGATCTGCACTATTGGGGTTCATTGATAAAAAAAATCAAAGAATACCGGCCATCCCTGCATGTAAAGGCATTTTCTGCAATTGAGCTTGATTATATGATTTCAAATGCCGGTATTTCTTTAGAGGAAGGACTGACAGCGTTAAAGGAATATGGTCTCAATTCAATCCCCGGAGGTGGCGCTGAAATATTTGATGAAAATATCAGGAAGCAGATCTGTGACGAGAAATCTTCCTCAACGCTCTGGCTCACAATACACGAAACAGCACATAAACTGGGCATTCCATCAAATGCTACAATGCTATACGGACACATCGAAAACTATTCTCACCGCATCGATCACATGGAACGTCTTCGCCGGCTCCAGGATAAAACCGGAGGTTTTAATGCTTTTATTCCATTGAAGTACAAAAAATCGAATAACAGCATGTCGTTTCTTGGTGAAGTGAATTCAATTGAGGACCTGCGCAATTATGCAGTATCAAGAATTTATCTCGACAATTTTCCTCATATAAAAGCTTACTGGCCAATGACAGGTAAAGAATTGGCTCAGATATCCCTTTCCTTTGGTACAGATGATATGGACGGTACTATTGATGACACAACAAGAATTTATTCTATGGCAGGATCCAAAGAAAACCCTGCGATGAACTCCGATGAAATATCTGCATTAATCGGGCAGGCAGGATTTATTCCTGTAGAAAGGGATTCTCTTTATAACAGAGTGGAAGAGAAGCTTAAGTAAGTTTACAGCCATTGCAGGTGATCGTGTTTTTCCTTCATCTTTTCTTATAATTTTATCTGTACCTTTGCGTTATTACTAATGTTCAAACTGTTCCTATGAGCTTAAAAAACTTTTTGCTGAGCAAACAATTCTTCAAAAACCTTGGTTTTGCCGTCATGATTACTTTTGGAGCAATTATGATACTCCTCCTCTGGATGAATATATACACTCGTCATGGCCAGGCGCGGCCTGTTCCATCTTTCATCGGACTCACGATGGATCAGACCATAAAGCTTGCAAAAAAAAGTAAACTTCGCTTTCAGGTGATAGATTCTATTTACTCTACTGAAGTTCAACGCGGCTGCATTGCAGAACAAAGTCCCAAACCTGGATTCAAAGTAAAGAAATGGAGGAATATTATTTTAACCATCAACGCCTTCCATCCTGAAATGGTGGCTATGCCAAATCTCATCAATCTTCCCAAAAGACAGGCAATATTAAATGCTGAAAGTTCGGGGCTTGAAATCGGACAGTTGAAATACCGTCCAGATATATCAACTGATATGGTCATAGATCAGGAGCATAACGGACAAAAAATACAGGAAGGTGATTCAATCCAGAAAGGGTCAGTTGTTGATCTGGTTCTTGGAAAAGGTTTAAGTGATCAGCATACTCCTGTTCCGGATCTAATAGGAATGAAGCTCAACTCATCGAAAAATAAGATCCTTGCATCATCGCTTAACCTTGGAACTTATGTTTATGACAAAACGATTGTTAATAGTTCCGATACAATTAATGCTTTTGTTTACAAACAAATTCCTGAATATAAGAAAGATGCTTCACTGAAGCTGGGCTCATCAATTTATCTCTGGCTTACAGTCGATTCGACCAAACTGCAACCAACACCTGATATTACAAATCCAGATTCAATACTGCCTGCAGCTGTTTCAGACAACCAGTCTAATTAATCCGATGCTAAAAAGAATATTTTCATATGTAATTCTTATTAATGCATTTCTGATTTCTGCCGACGCACAGGAAGTAGTTACCGGACTCCGGTCCAATCCATTGATTATCAAAAACAATAAAATCCTTAGTGAAATTAAGGGTCTCACAATACCAGATACGCTCGGACTTCCTTTTTTTGATGATTTTTCCGGCCATTCAATTTATCCCGACACCAAAAAATGGACTGACAACTTTGTATTTATAAATAACACTTATTCTGATAAGCAAATAACAGTTGGAATTGCAACATTCGATGCTATTGACAATTCAGGAAAGCTATATCCTGAAGCCAATTCAACGGGATTTGAAGCTGACCATCTGACCTCAAAGCCCATAAACCTGAATTATAGCGCTTCAGATAATGTTTTTCTCAGCTTCTTTTACCAGGCCGGCGGTCTTTCTGATCCGCCTGAAGCAAATGACAGTCTTACCCTCCAATTTTTTTCTCCGGCGGACCAAAGGTGGTATTCCGTCTGGAAATCAGCCGGCAGTCTCGACCAGAGATTTAAACCGGCAATTATAAAAATTGATAATAGCAGGTATCTTCAAAAAGGATTCCAGTTCAGATTCATAAACTATGCAAGTTTGAGCGCTGACCTTAGCGATCCTTCAATGGTTGGCAACTGCGATATCTGGAATGTTGATTATGTCCTTCTCAATAAGAACAGGAATCCCGGCGACACCATTTTCCCTGATGTAGCTTATACTCTCCCGCTACGATCTCTTCTCAAAAATCATGAAGCAATGCCATGGAGACAATTCCGGCAGGTATATCTCCAGGAAATGGGTTCGACTTTTCCTGTTCATTACCGTAATAATGATACAATTACAAGAAATGTAACAAGGAATTTTCAAATATGGGATGTTTATAAAAACTCTGAGGCAACTTCTTTTTCTGCAGGAGCAACAAATATAGGTCCGTTAACAAGTGTCGATTATAATGCTAACCTCATTTATACATACAATACAACAAATAAGGACTCGGCTCTTTTCAGGATAACAGCATCACTTAAAACCGATAATTTCGATCCTAAAGGCAACGATACCCTGATCTATTATCAGGTGTTCAAAAACTACTTCGCTTTTGATGACGGCACTTCTGAAGGCGGATACGGTGTAAATGGACTTGGGTCGAGAAATGCCATGGTGGCCTACAAGTTTGTTTCATCAATGCCTGATACTTTAAGAGCTGTTATGATCTGTTTTAATGACAGTTATCTCGAAGCCAACAAACGGGATTTTGATCTGATGGTTTGGGATAATAACAGCGGTGTCCCCGGCAATGTTCTTTATACCAGGGAGTCTGTAACTGTCGCTCAGGGTAGTGTAATAAATGGATTTTTTACTTACACTATTCCTGAAGGTCTGTTAATTAACGGAACATTTTACGTAGGATGGAGACAGCGTTCTGAGTCATTTCTTAATGTTGGATATGATGTGAATACTCCAAATGCAGGGAAACAACTTTACTGGTTGAATGGGGAATGGAGACAGTCAGAGGTACCTGGAAGTATTATGATCAGACCTGTTGTGGGAGGTCCGCTTTTGATAACCTCTGTAAATGATACTCATAGCAAGAATACCCCACTTAAATACATGTGGCCTAATCCGGCAAAAGATTATATCAATATCGACCAGGGCGATCTGCATCTGCTTGGAACATCATACATAACAATTTCTGACCTGAACGGACGCCAGTTATTAAACGTTCCTTTCAGCGAAAGAGTCGATATTTCTTCTCTTCATGAAGGAATGTATATAGTGGTAATAAGTACAAATGGCATTCCTGTTGCTCATAACAGGCTAATTAAATTAAGGTAATAAATATGATTGACGAAGAATTAGCAGAACAACAAGAGCTATTTGAACATTTCAGGTTTATTGCTGATCCGGGGCAGTCACTTCTGAGAATTGATAAATTTCTTTCTGACAGGGTTGAAAACGCTTCCAGGACACGTATTCAGAATGCCGCAAATGCGGGAAATATTCTGGTGAACGACAAAGCAGTCAAACCAAATTATAAAATAAAACCCGGTGATGTTGTACAGGTGGTTCTGCCTACACCGCCGCGTGATGTTGAACTCATACCTGAAGACATACCTCTGAATATTATTTACGAAGATGATGATGTGCTTGTCGTAAACAAAGCGCCGGGGATGGTTGTCCATCCGGCACATGGCAACTATACCGGAACACTTGTGAACGCCCTGATGTGGCATTTCAAAGATCTTCCTCTTTTTAACTCGGGCGAGAGCCGTCCGGGACTGGTCCATCGTCTCGATAAAAACACCTCCGGGATTCTTGTAATTGCAAAAAACGAATATGCACTTAACAGGCTTTCCAAACAGTTTTACGACCGGACAACCGACAGAAGGTACAATGCCTTAATATGGGGCATTCCTGATCCTTTGGAAGGAACGATCACAGGGAATGTCGGCAGGAGCGTCAAGGACAGGAAGGTAATGCAGGTGTTTAAAGATGAAACTGAAGGAAAGACAGCAATAACTCATTATAAAGTTCTTGAAGATCTTGGATATATTTCGCTTATAGAGTGTAAGCTTGAGACGGGACGCACACATCAGATACGTGTGCATTTCAGTCATATTAAACATCCTTTGTTCAATGATGAAGAATATGGAGGAAATCAGATCCTTAAGGGTACAACATTTACAAAGTACCAGCAATTCATCAGGAATTGTTTCAAGATTTTGCCAAGGCAGGCTTTACATGCAAAATCACTCGCATTTAATCATCCTGTGACAGGTAAAAGGCTTTCCTTTGATTCCAGTCTGCCAGATGATATGGTTCAGGTAATTGAGAAATGGAGGAAGTATATATCGGGAAGAGAATCAGAGAAATAAAAATTCAATTTCTGCTTTCTTTCAATTGCCGTTGCCTTAAGCCAACGGCAATTGAAAGGAAAGAACTACGATTACCAGCTTCCACCTGCTCCGCCGCCGCCAAAGCTGCCGCCACCGAAGCCGCCAAAACCTCCGCCTCCTCCACCGCCTCCTGAGAAGCCACCCCAGCTTCCGCTGGAACCTCTACCCGAGTTCATCATTCCAAGCAGCATCCAGAATGGCAATCCACCGGTGCTGATATGTTTGTTGTTTGATCCGCCGGAAGCTCCTCTGCTGATCACGGCAATTATGACTATTACAATTATTATGAATCCTATCGGTGAACCTTTACCTGAGCTTTTCTTAGCCCTGTTCCCATACTGAGCAGCAGAAAATTCACCTCTTGCAAGAGACATCAGAACGTCCGTTGCTTTATTTATGCCCCCATAATAATCATCATTCCTGAAAGCAGGAATCATCTCACGGTCAACAATTTCGGCGCAGGTAATATCAGGAATCGCCCCCTCAAGTCCATAGCCGGGAGCAATTTGTACTTGTCCGCTTGATTCATTGGTCTTCGGCTTCACAAGCACCAGGATACCATTATTCAGTCCTTTCTGTCCAATTCCCCACTTTTCAGCCAGCTTTTGAGCAAAATCAGCCCTGTCAGTTCCCTCAAGAGATGAAACAATAACAACAGCAATCTGTGTTGAAGTAGAGTCATTAAAGGCAACAAGCTTTTGTTCCAGCATACTTACTTCACCTGGCTTTAAGAAGTCCGGTAAAGTCATTTACCAATCTGGGAGGTGAAGGGCGATCAGGTATTTTTTGCGAAAAAGCGCTTTCAACTGAACTTGCGCAAATCAGAATTGAAAGGGATATTAAAAACAAGCTTTTTTTTATCATTACCATTCTCCCTCTATTTATCAAATGAAATTTCATCAGGCAGTTCATTAACATCATCCTCCATATAAGGAAAGTGAGTTCTTAGCTGTTCACCTGCCATAATTATTCCTTCCGAAAGGCCTTCAGTAAATTTGCCTTCCTTAAAATTCTTCCGCAGCAATTCACTTATCTGATCCCAGAATCCGGCAGGGACCTTAGAATTGATGCCTGCATCTCCGATAATAGCAAATTTCCTGTCCTTCAGTGCGAGATAGAATAAAACACCGTTTCGTGCGGCAGTTTTATGCATATCAAGTTTTTTGAATATCCAGGCTGCCCTGTCGAGTACGTCGACCTTCAGGGATGATTCGATATGAACCCTTATCTCCCCTGAGGTTTCTTTCTCTGCTTCTTTGACAGCTGCCAGAATTTGTGCCTGTTGTTCTTTCGAAAAGAACGATGAAGCTTTCATTTTATATGTATTTAAATTTTAAAATTTGACTTCCGGAGCTTTCTCAGCGCCCTTTTCAGCCTCAAAATAGGGTTTTGACTGGAATGAAAACATCCCGGCAAGAAAGTTTTGCGGGAATCTTCTTATATAGGTATTATATGTCAGAGCAACATCATTGAATTTCTTTCTCTCAACTGAAATCCGGTTCTCAGTGCCTTCAAGTTCAACCTGGAGATCCCTGAAATTCTGCGTGGCCTTGAGTTGAGGATATTGTTCTACAACTACCATAAGACGCGACAGTGCAGATGTCAGCTGGCCCTGAGCCTGCTGGAACTGCTGCATGTTAGCTGCGGTCATCTTTGTAGGATCGATTGTTACAGAGGTAGCTTTAGACCTGGCTTCAATAACCTGTGTAAGGGTGGTTTGTTCAAAATTTGCAGCGCCCTTTACGGTATTTACAAAATTCGGTATGAGATCGGAGCGTCGCTGATAAGCTGTTTCAACATTTCCCCATTGACTCGTAACCGTTTCCTGCATCGTTACCATACCATTGTATGCTTTTGTTCCCCAGAGTATTATACCTAAGACAATAAGAGCCAGAAAGGCAACTACTATGATCGAAACCAGACAACCTTTTTTCATTTTTCTTAATTTTTTAAATTTCCCATCAAAGGTAGTATATTTTTCATTTGCCGTTGGTTTAAACCAACGGCAAATGAAAAATGAAGACAAAATGATTATTTTTGAATCGAAACATTAATTCTTAATATGAAGACCATTGCAATTGCTGCCGGAGGAAATTCCTCAGAGTTCGAAATATCTGTAAAGAGCGCCCGGGAAGTCGGGAAGGTCCTCGCCTCACGATACAACATTTATGTAATTGTCATCCGTGGAACTGACTGGTACTGGGAGGATAATAAGGGCATGTATCATAATATTGACAAGAACGATTTTAGTCTATCTCGAAATGACAAAAAGATCAGATTCGACGGAGTGTTTATAGCAATTCATGGTACTCCGGGAGAAAATGGTCTCCTTCAGGGTTACTTCGACATGATGAATATTCCTTATACAAGTTGTGATGCTTTCTGCTCGGCCCTTACATTCAATAAGCAGGCATGCAAGCTTTTCCTTAAAGAGTATGGAATATTAATGGCAGATGCAGTCCTCATCAGGAAAGGTGAAAAAACAGATCATGCCGGTATCTTAAAACAAATTGGGCTTCCTTGTTTTGTTAAGCCAAATGACAGCGGATCGAGCTTCGGCGTTACAAAAGTCAAAAAGAAAGAAGAATTACGGAACGCAATTGAAGTAGCTTTAAAAGAGAGTAACGATGTTCTTGTGGAGGCTTTTATGAATGGACAGGGAAGTTGCTTGCGGGGTTCTGAAAGCAAAAAATAAAATCTTGGTATTTCCGGTCACTGAAATAATCAGCAAGAATGAGTTTTTTGATTATGAAGCTAAATATATACCGGGTCATTCAGATGAAATTACGCCGGCAGATATGCCAATTGCAATTACGGATGAAATCCAGAGAATAAGCAAGTTCGTTTACCAGAAACTGGGATGCAAAGGAATTGTGAGGGTCGATTTTATTGTTGTGAATGAGAAACCACATTTCATCGAGATCAATACTGTTCCGGGAATGACAAAAGAGAGCATAGTGCCAAAGCAAGCAGAAGCCGCGGGGATTTCCCTTGAAGAGTTATATTCAATGTCGGTGGAAAACATGTTTGGGAAAAGGCGTACTGTTTCCTAAACCCCAAAGGCTATGTCATAAACCGCGAGGGCTGTTTCCTAATTCCCAAAGGCTATATCATATTCCGCAACGGCTGTTTTCTAATTCCCAAAGGCTATTTCATATTCCGCAACGGCTGTTTTCTAATTCCCAAAGGCTATTTCATATTCCGCGACGGCTGTTTCTTAATTCCCAAAGGCTATTTCATATTCCGCAACGGCTGTTTCTTAATTCCCAAAGGCTATTTCATATTCCGCAACGGCTGTTTCCTAATTCCCAAAGGCTATTTCATATTCCTCAACAGCTGTTTCCTAATTCCCAAAGGCTATTTCATATTCCTCAACGGCTGTTTCTTAATTCCCAAAGGCTATTTCATATTCCGCAACGGCTGTTTCTTAATTCCCAAAGGTTATATCATATTCCGCAACGGTTATATTATAAATTGGAGACTGTCCACTAATCTGATCCCTGAAGAAACTTTTGAGCCTTTATTTCCCCCTTGCCATCTTCAGAGCGCTGGTTGTTGTATAGTATTTTGTGATCATCCCGGGCACTTCCCATTCAGGTAATTTACCTTCCTTCAAATACTGAAGAAAATGAGTCATAACCTGTCCGAAATGTTCCTCATGCGAAACTCTGTATTTGTCAGGAATAACAATTTTTAAAGCATTACTATCAATTGTTTCAGCTTGTAAGCTATCATAGGGTAAGGCTTTTAGCGCTTCCTTTAATTTCAAAGCAAAGCTGTCAAAAGGTGTACCTTTTATATTTTCAACGTATAAGGTAGGTACAAATTTTTCCTCAGCGCCCTGCCTTATCATCAGATCACACTGTGTGCCATGCATAACAGAATAATGTGTATCGCCACCTCCGGGAAGAGCCTCAAATCTCCACTCAACAGAAACCCTGGCAAAAACACCTTTTATCCTGTAATCCATTTGTCCGTTTGCGAACACATTCAGCTTACCATCCGTGACATCTTTTTGCAGGAATGACGGAAAGTCATCCGACCCGGTTACGGTTTTAAATTCATTTTTTGATATTAGAGTTGGCCACCTCTTTGCACTTATCATCTCAATATCTGAAGGATTAAGGATTTGTTCAGGAAAACACTCCCATTGGATGAGGTCGACAAGATGCGTCGTCACATCTACTATGCCTTCACCCTGTTGATGAACATCAAAATACCATTCCGGACGCTGCAAGGCTTTCCCGGAAACTGTTTTTGAAAAATGATGAACACTTATTTTGGTCACAGCCGGTTCCTGCTTATTTCCTGTTTTCAGGGAACCAAAGATTTCACCATTTTGTGATAAAAGCTTCTGAAGTATTGTAGTGATTTCAAACCGTTCGGTCATGATATCGTATAACAGGACCCCTTTTTCTGATGCAGTTTTAAACGATTCTTCCAGTAAGGGGAAGTCAGCAGGATCTATAATCATTGGCTTATCAGCCAGTACATTCAGACCGGCATCAATTGATTTTGCTATATATTCCGCCTTTTTCCTGTTATTCCCGGATAGTACTACAACATTACCTGCTTTATCAGCCAGCATTTTTTCAAAGAAATCGGGACCTGTATATACAATCTCATTCCATTTTGTAGGATTCTGTGCTCTGTTATTATATGATTTTATTCTTTCAAGATGCTGCAGATAATCAGGTCCTTCAGGCGCATACACATGAACATCAGGAGAAACCTGATCGTACATAATCTTCTGCACCAAAGCTGCATGAAAATGTCCCGGGTCAACAGTTATTAACTTTACAGGATAGTTTTTTTCCATGGACTCACCTATTTTAGAAGGTCGATGTTTTGATGCACCTCCACCACAAGAGATTAAAATAACAGCTGAAATCAATAGAAGAATAAAATTTTTCATGACTTAAAATTTCTTGAAATCCATTAACCACAAAGTACACAAAGATTTGACACAAAGTTCACAAAGAATTGCCTTATGAATTTTCCCTTTGTGTCCTTTGAGCCTTCTTTGTGCCCTTTGTCGTAAAATATGAGTTTATTTTAAATTCTCCTGTCTCTCCAAATCAATAGGATCACTCACACAAATCAGATTCCTGTCGCCATAACCGTCATCAATCCTTCCGACTGAAGGCCAGAATTTGTTCTCTTCCACCCACTTCAAAGGAAAAGCCGCTTTCTGCCGGTCGTAGGAATGATCCCATTCATTTGCTGTAACAACTTTGACCGTGTGAGGGGAATTATGAAGAACATTGTCCTCCTTATCCGCTTTCCCATTTTTAACTTCTTCTATTTCGGCATGAATAGATTTCAGTGCATTTACGAACTTGTCAAGTTCCTGGAGTGACTCTGATTCAGTCGGTTCCACCATAAGAGTGCCGTGAACCGGAAATGACAGCGTTGGTGCATGAAATCCGTAATCCATAAGCCGTTTTGCAATGTCTGCTTCCGAAATTCCCGTTTCAGCTTTAATGTTCCTGCAATCGAGTATCATCTCATGAGCAACAAATCCCTTGGTTCCCGTATATAAAGTTTTAAACCATCCTTTCAGAGAAGCAGCAATATAATTGGCATTTAGTATTGCATATTTTGTTGCCTGGGTCAAACCAAATGATCCCATCATCATCACATAAGCATGGGAAATAGTGAGTATATGTCCGCTGCCGAACGGTGCACCGGCAACTGCCGTAGTGCCATGGCTTCCGCCGGTCTTTACAAAATGATGAGAAGGAAGAAATTCTGCAAGCTTATCATTAGTAAGGATTGGGCCCATACCCGGACCGCCTCCGCCGTGAGGTATAGCGAATGTTTTGTGAAGATTCAAATGACAAACATCTGCCCCGATATGCCCGGGGTTTGTAAGGCCGACCTGAGCGTTCATATTTGCCCCATCCATGTAGACAAGCCCTCCGTTTGCATGAATAATGTCCGACATTTCCATTACTGCGGATTCAAATACTCCGTTTGTCGACGGATATGTGATCATGAAACAGGCAAGTGTATCTTTATTTTCTTCTGCTTTCTTTTTCAGGTCAGGAACGTCAACGTTCCCTTTGTCATCACAATCCACCGAAATGATCTTCATCCCTGCCATAGCAGCGCTTGCAGGGTTTGTGCCATGAGCAGAACAGGGAATCAGAACCACATCTCTCTTCTCGTCACCCCTTGTCAGATGGTATTCACGGATCACCATGAGACCCGTATATTCACCTGCAGCTCCGGAATTTGGCTGGAATGATATTGATGAGAACCCTGTAATTTCTTTAAGCGCTTCTCCCAGTTCATCCATAATCTGGTAATAACCAAGCGCCTGATCTTTGGGAACGAAAGGATGAATATTGCCAAATTCAGGCCAGCTCAATGCAAAAAGGGAACTTGCCGGATTAAGTTTCATAGTACAGGAACCAAGAGAAATCATGCTATGCGTGAGAGAAAAATCTTTCCTTTCGAGCATTTTGATATATCGCATCATCTCAGTTTCACTGTGATAACGGTTAAATGTCCCGCCCATCAGGAAATCGGAGTTCCTCAGAAACTTTTCCTCAATGATTTCGCAATTGCAGTAGCAATTTACCTTAACCTTTTCTTTACCGGCGGCTTTCAGAAAAATGTTAACAATGGTGTCTATTTCTTTCAGTGTGGTGATCTCGTCGGTACTTATTACAACGGTATCATCTTCAGGATAATAGAAATTCATGCCTGCTTCAAGAGCCAGTTTTTTAATTGAATCAACTGACACTCCATTACCGGGCACTATTTTCAAAGTGTCGAAGAAGACCGAATTCATTTGACGGAATCCCGCTTCCCTGAGATTGAAGTTTAGTGTACAGGCTGAATTGTGTATGTGTTTAGCAATACCTTTAAGACCTTCAGGCCCATGATATTGGGCATACATTCCTGACATTGTTGCCAGAAGAGCCTGGGCTGTACATATATTTGAAGTTGCTCTTTCGCGTTTAATATGTTGTTCCCTCGTTTGAAGAGCCATTCTAAGGGCTCTGTTTCCCTGAGCATCGATTGATATACCAATGATTCTCCCGGGCATATTTCTTTTAAGTTCATCCCTGGTGGCAAAAAAACCTGCGTGAGGACCTCCAAAACTCATAGGAAGCCCGAATCGCTGTGATGAGCCGACTACAATATCAGCTCCCCATTCCCCGGGAGGCGTGAGCAAAACAAGGCTCATCAGATCGGCTGCAACTCCTACAAGCATTCCGGCAGCATGAGCCATTTCTGTAAATGCTTTATAATTGCAAACCTGACCAGAAGAAGCAGGATATTGAACAATAGCTCCAAAAAATGATTCATTAAAATTAACTGCAGTATACTTCCCGATAACTAGTTCTATACCAAGTGGTTTTGAACGTGTTTTAATCACGTCAAGTGTCTGTGGAAAGATGTCGTCATCAACAAAAAACTTATTTGCACCAGCCTTTACTGCGGCTCTTGACCTGGCATTAAACATCATAATCATAGCCTCTGCTGCAGCCGTTGATTCATCGAGCAGCGAAGCATTGGCTATCTGCATTCCAGTCAACTCAATAATCATTGTCTGGAAATTCAGAAGCGCTTCCAGGCGGCCTTGCGAAATCTCAGCCTGATAAGGTGTATATGAAGTATACCACGAAGGGTTCTCGAGGACATTCCTTGTTATTACTGAAAGAAGAGCTACACCATAATAGCCCTGTCCGATAAATGAACGGAACATCTTATTCTTTTGTCCTATTGCTTTAATATGGTTCAGATATTCAAACTCGGTCATTGCTTCCGGAAGTCTCAACGGCTTCTCAAGGCGGATATTTCCCGGGACTGTTTTATCAATCAACTCATCAAGCGAACTGACCCCAATGGTCTGAAGCATCTGTGGAAGTTCCTGTTTACGTGGCCCATTATGTCGGTCTACAAATTTATCTGAATGCATAGAATTAAATTATAAAATCATTATCTGAATAATTGAAAAATAGAAAGGATAATTATAAGAATTAGAATACAAAATTAACAGGATTTATCTCATTAAGAGCAAACTTTTTTGAACATACTATTTAGTATGAACACTTTATGTAAAATAAGGATTAGACTTCATTTCCTTCTCAATGCTCGTACTTTCGCCATGTCCGGGATAGACAACTGTTGTTGGTGGCAAGACAAAAAGTTTATTTGTGATACTCGAAATAAGAGTATCGTAATCACCTCCGGTCAAATCCGTTCTGCCAATACTTCCTGAGAAAAGAGCATCACCGGTAAAAACAATCCCTGACTCTTCAACATAAAACGCAAGGCTGCCTGCAGTATGTCCTGGTACATGAAGAGCTTTCAGCCTGGTCTCATCGAATGTTACGATTTGATTATCCTTTAAAAATCCTGCAGGTTCAGGCGGATTTTCCATGGATAATCCGAATAACTTTGCATGCTGAACTGCATCAATACGATTGATTTCGTCAAATTCGTGGGAAAATGTTTTAAGACCATACTTTTGCAAAATAAAATTGTTCCCAAAAACATGATCAAGATGGCAATGCGTATTTAAAAGTAAAACCGGTTTAAGTTTTTTTTCTTTTATGAAACGCTCAAATTTTTCCTCATCTTCCCTGTCATAGCACCCGCAATCAATAATTGCACAATCACCAGAACTGGCGGCAAGTATATAAGTGTTTACCTCAATCGGAGAAAATACAAGTTTATAAATTTTCATATTAATCATTTCCCGTTAACTGTTCCTTTAAGCATTGGTACAAATACAAAGTTTCCATGTTCTGATCTCTCGAAACTTTCAGAACCGGTCCGTTCAATAACAGTCATTATCTGAGTTTCGGCACTGCCAAGTGGAATGACAAGCCTTCCTCCTGTTTTCAGCTGGTATAACAGGGTTTCAGGAATTTCAGGAGCTGCGGCAGTTATTAAAATTCCGTCAAATGGACCGTATTGAGGCTTGCCTTCATATCCGTCACCATAGAAAAAATCTGCAGAATAACCCAGCGATGTTAATATTCTCTGAGCCTTCAGATAGAGTTCCCTGAAACGTTCAATTGTATAAACTTTAGCCCCCATTTCCGCTAAGATAGCAGCCTGATATCCCGATCCTGTGCCTATTTCAAGAATCTTGTCCCGCTTTTTCACTTTTAACAGGCTCGACTGCACTGCGACTGTATAGGGCTGTGATATTGTCTGACCGGAAGTAATGGGAAAAGCTTTATCAACATAAGCATGACTCAGGAATGCAGGATCCATGAAAAGATGCCTCGGTACTGTATCGATTGCCCTTAGCACTTCCTCATCAGTAATTCCCTTTTGTCGAAGTCCGGCAACCAGCTTTTTTCTTTTCCCTTTTGCTTCAAATGAATCATCCATAAATTCTTCCGGCTCTGAGATTTAAATTTCCGACAAAAATAAAAAAAATGAGGATAGAAATTGCCTCTGAAAGTACTTATCTGACCTGGACAGTTTCAATATTAGTTCAGATCAAATTTATCTACAGGAATGTACTTAGGTCCCTTCTCCATGAGTATGCTTTCATAAAGTGTTACTTCATTAACATATATCTTCTGCAATTCAACGGTTTGATATTTTTCAGTGAATTGTTTAAACACTTCTTTATCATTCAGATGTTTCAGTCGTCCAATTGTTATATGAGGCTTAAAAGGTTTATCATCAAGTTTAATATTCATCAATTTCAAAGATTTTAGAATCTTGTCAGCAAGCATTACCAATTTTTCCGAATGATCAATGTTTGTCCAGATTATACGCGGGTCATTAATATTCCTGAAAACGCCAGTTCCCCTTATTACCAGATCAAAATTTCCCGTGTTTTTGCAGGTTTTCCCGAGCATAGCGCTGATTTCTTTTATCAGATTATCCTCAGTATTACCAAGAAAGGCAAGGGTGATATGTATGTTTTCAGGATTTATCCATTTAATATTGTCGTTTCTCAGAACTGATTTAAAGGAGTTTAACATCTTAAGAAATGTCTCACAGGGATCTACTTTGATTGCGATAAAAATGCGTTTCATTGTACAGTCGTTTAATTAAAGTCTGCCGGCATCTATTTCCTGAATTATAGATTCAATCAGTGCATCATCACCGTAAGGATCGTACTCCTCTTTCAGATTTGTACCAAAAATACGGGCTACTCCCTGCCAAAACGCTGCAGCAAACTTTCCACGATAATCTTTTATTAGCACATAAGAAGTATTCTGTGTTTCCCTGTCTATCAGCTTTATCAGCAGGCGCCCCTGAGTTATGGTCATCTCACGCATGTCACCTTCGTATTGTGCGAAAACATTTTTTTCTTCTTTTCTCATGAATTCTTTACGTTCCTTTTCAGTTTTAAGGCCTTTTAGTTCGTCGTTCACTTTAGCTAACCTGTTTCTTACAATTACTGCATAAGGATAGACTCTCTTCAGGTTTGCAACAAGACGTTCGTATTTTCTGAAATCACTTTTTTTCGGGAACTGAGGATGTGCATATACAGTAACTTCCTTTATTTCAACCTCGGGCAACACCTCACCATTTCTTTCCACTTTCTGTAAAAGAAAAGACCTCCCCTGCAGAGTATCACTTTTTTGACTGGCAGAATCGATCTGTCCCGATGATTGAGCAGCATATAAAAAGAGTACTAATATCACAGAGATGATCTTCACAAACAGTTTTTTTGCAAAGGTATCAAATTCCGGGCCACATCTGTTTCCAGCTGTCTGGCTTTTGACTTCAGGTTTTCAGGAAAACCCAATTATCAGTATGAATTGCCCTTCAAAAAAAGTAAATTTGAACAAATATTAAAAATGGCTTTATCAGTCGAGGATCTTGATGATCCGAAATATTTCCGGTTACTGCTGACTGTGCCTTACAAAAATCTGGTAGAGTTTGTGTTTGAATATCTCGGGAAAAAATCTGTTCTGACTATTTTTTTCTGGTTTGTTTGTCTGGTTTCGCTTTGTCTGGCTATTTCAATAAGAATAAGAATTGCACATTACTTTCCATATTCAGATATACTTTTACATTCCATCATTGGTATGATAGTCCTGCCTTTAATGATCGTTCCATTTCACGAAGGGTTACATATTGTGCCTTATTATTTATCAGGTGCAAAAAATATCAGAATAGGAATGGATCTTAAACAATATCTTTTTTATGTTACTGCGCACAGGTATGTTGCATCTCCCATACAATTTAAAATAGTTGCTGTGACTCCTTTCATATTAATCAGTTCCGTTTCGGTCTTCCTGATCTTTCTCTTACCGGGTTTATGGAAATGGAGTCTTTCTGTTTTCCTTTTTGCTCATGCAACAATGTGTGCCGGAGATTTTGCATTGCTGAATTTCTACTTCCTGAACAGGCACAAGAGGATATATACCTGGGATGATGCGGATAAAAAAGAAGCGTATTTTTATGAAAAGCTCTGACGGTTTTCACTCCTTGTAAGTCTGTGCTCCTCAGTGTTACTCTGTGAAAGTTCTTTTTTATGTAACCTACCTGCTAGAGCGGTTATTGCAATATTGCAAATCCGCGTCAGCAAAGGATGATGCGGATAAGGGAAGCTGATGAGTAAGTTATCTAAAACCGCTCCTTTGCAATTTTCAGAATATCATCCTCTTTTACAATTGGCTTAATCCTGAAGGAATACTCATATTTATCAGCCAGCAGCCTGTATTGAGGATGTATCAACGCACCCCATGAATTATCACCACCTACTCCCATCTGACCCAGATCTATATTCAGATTTACCAGATCTCTTGGTTTAACGTCAATTATGTGTGTATTTGCTGATTTGGCATCTTTCCTGTAAGTTGAAAGTTTACCTGGAGATTCGAAATCATCATGGATATTATTTAAAGCAGCGAAACAAATTAATGGATCCCCGCAAAAGAGCAGTCCGCTCCCATTGTCATCTGTCAGTGTAAGCCATCTGGTTTCAGTCTTGTACCCATTTTCCTGGGGTCTGATATAATGAGTATACTGATCGGCCACAGTGCTTTCATAAAGCCCGACATCTGCCGCTGTTTTCCTGTCAACATAATTTTCCTGGGGACCCCGTCCCAACCATTTCAGGTTTGTGAATTCTTTGGGAAGCTGCATTTGCATACCCATTCTGGGGATTTCAGGAATTTTACCAGACAACCTGGAAAACTGGTTTTTAACCACAATGTCTCCTGAACCGTAAATAGTATACGTAGTTGCATAACCTGCTATTTTCCTGCCGTCAGCATCAGGAATGTCAAAATTGAATGTTACCAGAACCTTGCCAAGCTCAGGCTGCGAGATATTTGCTTTCGTGACAGTAGTTCTTTCACCTGCTTTTTTCCAGACCCCCAATAATTTATCCATATCATATCCATAGTCATTATCGGTTGGCGGTCGCCAGAAATCAGGTGCGGGCCCTTTTAAGAACAATTCTGTACCTTTATAATTGAAAGATATTAGTCTGCCGGCAGAGAGGTCAAAGGCAACTTTCATATTTACTCCACTTACTTCAAGTTTTTTATCTGTAGTTTTAGTTTGAAGGACTGCAAGATTATCATCTTTCATAAAAACCGGTTTGCCTTCCAATGGCATTTTAAATTGCGCCGTAGCATATACATGATCCTCAGGAACATAATTCCATGCATCACTTCTTGAGGCCCTGATATTGAGAAAATATTCTGTACCTGCGGCAGGTTCAAATTTCGTCACAGGAATCTGTACAAAAAGGGATGCCTTAGGCTTAAGATCCAACGCCGGTATTTTACCTGATTGAAGTACTTTACCGTCAGAAACTATTTCCCATTCGAAATTAAACTCCGACAGATTTGTAAAATCGTATTTATTTGTGATCTTAATCAGATTTTTCTCAAGATTAGCAGGCTCAAAACCAACATATTGATATACTTTATTCACTTCGTACAATCCAGGATGAGGAGTTCTGTCGGGCCATACAAGACCATTAATACAAAAATTTCCATCACTGGGCATGCCTTCTTCACCATAATCTCCACCATATGTCCAGTATTTTTCACCATTCTCATTTGTTTTGAGGAATCCCTGATCAACCCAATCCCAGATGAATCCGCCCTGAAGCTTCGGATATTTTTCAATAACATCCCAGTAATCCTGGAGGTTGCCTGTTGAATTGCCCATTGCATGTGCATATTCGCACATTATCATTGGACGGTCATTCTTTGCATTTTTCGCGTATGCTTCTATGTCTCCGATAGTAGCATACATATCAGCCCAGATATCAGTATGACGTTCAGGAGCATTGGTCTCCTTTTCTGCCCGTTCATATTGCACGGGCCTGGTTAAATCTCTTTCTTTTATCCATTTATAACCATTCAGGAAATTGTGACCATCTCCGGCCTCATTGCCCATCGACCATATAATTACCGCGGGGTGATTTTTATCTCTTTCAACCATCCTTTGCATCCTGTCAAGATGCGCTGCAGCCCACTCGGGTTTATCAGCAAGAGTTACATCCTTATCATAGCCCATACCATGTGATTCAATGTCAGCTTCGTCAATAAGATAAAGGCCATATTTATCGCACATTTCATACCAGAGCTCCTGTTGAGGATAGTGGCATGTCCTCATAGCATTGATGTTATTACTCTTCATTGTTCTGATATCCTTCAGAATTGTGGCTTCATCAATAACATGTCCGGTTGTTTCATTATGCTCGTGCATGTTTACTCCCTTTAACCTTATTGCCACTCCATTTACCAGCAACTGTGAATTTAAAATTTCTACTTTTCTGAATCCGACTTTAGCTGAAACACTTTCCAGGATATCCCCTTTATCATTCCTGAGACTTAATACCAGAGTATACAGATTTGGCTTCTCTGCTGACCATTTCTTTACATTTTTTATGTTCTTTTCAAAACTGAGAGATATTTTGTTCTCATTAACAGTCACTTCCTTTGATTCGGTGAATAGCTTATTATCAGAATCATAAAGCGATGCATCCACAACTGATTTATTATTGTCTGGCGAATTTGTTCTTAAGGAAACTTCAGTTTTTAACTCACCATCAGTATAGTTATTAACTAAGTCCCCCACTGCAAAGAAATCCTTGATGTATGTTTTTGGACGCGCATGAAGATAAACAGATCTTTGGATACCGCTTATTCTCCAGAAATCCTGGTCTTCAAGATAGCTTCCGTCGCACCATCTGTAAACTTCCACAGATAAAGAGTTTTTTCCATTTCTCAGAAAATCTGTAATATTGAATTCTGCAGGCATCTTGCTATCCTGGCTGTATCCAACCAGCTTTTCATTTACCCATACATAAAATGCAGAACTGACTGCACCGAAATGCAGATATACTTCTTTATCCTTCCAGTTTGACGGAACTGTGAAACTTCTCTTATATGATCCGACAGGATTCCAATCGTGAGGAATTGCTGGTGGCGCTTTCTTATATGTTCCTTTTGGATTGAAAATATCTTCATAGGCCCAGAAAGGATAGACAATATTTACATAAACCGGAACATCATAACCTTTCATCTGCCAGTTTGAGGGCACCTCCATGTCTTTCCAGTCGCGGGTATCGTAATCATCCTTAAAGAACCAGTAAGGGCGCTCTTCAGGAGTTTTACCCAATTGAATTTCCAGATGCCGTCGAGACTTTTGTAGTTTGGTGAACTGGCTTTTATTCCTGCAAGAGCAGTTTGTTCATCGGGAAAGCTGATAAAACTTGCATTCGGATCTTCGTCGGTTAATATTAAATACGGCAGGATTTTCCCAGTCGCGGGGTTCTTTTTCGGTGAATGGAACTCCTTCATATTTACTGAGTTTTTTGCATGCCGAAAGCGAAATACCTATTACAAGGATATAAAATGAAATTCTCTTCATAATATCTGAATTAAGCTGAGATAAAGTTAATAAAAAATGAACTCATAGGGATGTCAGCTTTTATAATGGATATTGATGATTTAAAGTTTCGGATCAAGCAATCTTTCTAAAATGAGAATATCGGAAGGTGAATTAATATTGAAGAAAGCCCTTGTTGTTTTTTCAGAATCCTCTAACTGTAAATTGCCTGTATTTGCTTTTTTCAGAAATGCCAATATTGAATTATCATTCTCAATCTTAAGATATTCATTCAAGACTTTCAAGAAGAGATCTCTTATATATCCCATGAAGCGGTTCATAAAAATGACTGATTCGCGGAATCACAACATCATACTTATTTTCATTGAAGATATTCTATCTGTCTAATATATAATATCTTATCGAGCAAAGGCATATCTCCCGCAACAATAAACAGAGCATCAGATGAGCAAATATTCATTGCTGAATGTATACCGCCGAGAGGACCTTTATTCAGAAACTTATCACCGATGATTTTATAAGCGTTATATTCTTTGAATTCGTCAGGTGTATTTGTGACAATTATTATCTCACCGAACAATTCATTCATGGTATCTATAATCCTTGAAATTATTGTTCTGCCATCAATGACAATTTTTGCTTTTATCATGCCATTCAATCTCTTGCTTGAACCTCCGGCAAGTATCACGCCACTAATATTATGAAGCTTCGTGTCTACCTTCATCATTGAATGAATTCATTTTATCAAAATCAGAATATTTTATTTGTCGGATTTTAGTTTTTATTTGTAACTTGATGAGCTTTAAGTCTGTAGAATAAAATTGAAATCAAAGGAACGTTACCTGGCAAAAGTAAATAAATAATTCAGCACACATAAACAACTTCATATATACAAATAAAATCTGCTGATTATGGACGAAAAAATCGCTACTCTTTACGCTGACTACAAGCAAGGACGATTAAACCGACGTGATTTCGTCAGGAGACTAGCTGTAGTTGCAGGCGGTACAGCCGCCGCGTCTGCTCTCATTCCGGTGATGGAGAAAAATGGTCTGTCATTCTCTGAGCAGGATGATCAGGATCTGAATACAAAGATGATTACTTATCCTGGCGAAACCGGTGAAATAAAAGCATTTATGGCCTGGCCGAAAACCGGCAAGAAATTTCCGGCAGTCCTTGTTATTCATGAGAACAGGGGACTTCAGCCTCATATAAAAGATGTTACCCGGCGAATGGCTAAAGAGGGTTTTCTTTCCCTGGCGCCTGATGCACTTTCTCCTTTGGGTGGTACTCCTGAAAATGACCAGGAAAAAGCCGTTAAAATGATCGGTCAGCTTGATACTGAGAAGACTATTAAAAACATGGTAGCAGCTGTGAAATATCTTAAGACCAATCCTATGTCAACAGGAAAGGTTGGATGTACCGGATTTTGCTGGGGTGGTGGAATGACGAACCAGGTTGCTGTAAACTCACCTGATCTTAATGCCGCAGTCCCATATTATGGCAGGCAACCGACAGAAGAACAGGTAGCTAAAATCAAAGCGCCAATTATGGCTCATTATGCCGGTGACGATTCATTTATCAACCCTGGAATTCCGGCTTTTGAAGAAGCATTGAAAAAGAACCATATTGAATACCAGATATTTATGTATGAAGGTGCCAAGCATGCATTCAATAACGATTCGAATCCGGAACGTTATAATGAAAAGGCAGCTAAGCTGGCGTGGTCGAGAACAATAGCGTTCTTTAAGGAAAAGCTGAAATAGCGTCTCCTTCCGTGGATGTTGAAAAAGCCCTATTCAACCGCAAAGTACGCAAAGAAGGCGCAAAGCTCGCAAAGTCAAAGCATTATTATTCAGTTCTTTGCGACCTCTGCGTAACTCCTTTGCGTCCTTTGCGGTTAATGGATTTCCGACTTTTTCAACTCCTGTATCATCAATGCGGTTCATAATATCAATGGTTTCTTGTTTGCTCCAAGCATCAGCCACTGCTTCCACGAAGGGTCCGCAATGGTTGAAAAAATATTTGTATCCCCTGCACAGATAGTTCAATCCATATTCACCATCCGGAGTATGAATGAAGCGGTTCTTTGGACATTCCCCGTTACACATCTGCTTTACCTCACAATCAAGACAGTACTTCGGAAGGGTCATTGACTTTGCCATTCCAAATTGCATTTGCCGCGGATCATCAAGATAAAAAGAAAGTGATTTACTTCCAATATTTCCCAGGAGATGATCTCTGTCAACAAAATGATCGCAGCTGTATAAGTCTCCGTTGAGTTCGACTATTGGTACCCCTCCGCAGTTTTCTTTGAATATGCATAGAGTGTGTTCCTGTTTAAAGGCGGTACGGAGAGCTTCCTCAAAAATCTGGACTTTTATTTTTCCTATATCATTTTCAACCCATTCGTCGAAGATTACCGACAGGAAATTTCCTAATCTGTCTGGAGGAACGGTAGATTTGCTTACACCAGATTGAGAAGCATCTTGTATTACAAGAGGAATAAATGTAATATATTTAATATCAAGTTGTTTAAAGAAATTATAAACAAGTAGCGGATGATTAACATTTTCTGAGTTTACGACACACAATATTTCAGGAATTAAATTTTGTTCTTTCAATTGTTTAATTCCTCTCATAACCAATTCCCATGTTGCTTTACCATTTATTGTGGTGCGATGCTTATTGTGAATTTCAGCCGGACCGTCAAGACTAATTCCAACTATAAATCCTTCTTCTGAAAGAAAACGACACCACTCCTCATTGAGGAGCGTTCCATTGGTCTGAATACCATTCAGGATTGTCTTACCTTCAGGCCTGTTGACAGATTGAATATTTAGAACCTTTCTGTAGAAATCAATTCCGGCAAGCAATGGTTCCCCTCCATGCCACGAAAAATGTATTATATCATCAGTTGAAGCCTCAATATGCTGAATTATATATTTTTCAAGGATTTCATCCGACATAAGAATCAGTTTCTGATCAGGATACAGATTTTCCTTCTCCAGATAATAACAGTATTTGCATCCAAGATTGCATCTGGCTCCTACCGGTTTGACAAATACCTGAAATTCTCTTGAAAATTTATTCATAACTGCTAAATATTCTTCATTTTTGCCACCAAGCTGCAAAGACACAAAGAAATCACCAAGAATTTTATTCCCATTCGTATACCTTGATGTTCAATAGTTTTCCTTTGTTACCTTTGAGTTCCTTTATGGTTAAATATTCTTCTATTTTGCCACGAAGACGCGAAGAAGCTAAGAAAACACTAAGAAATTTACATCCACTCAATTAGATTCTCTCTCCCCGGCTGAGGGAGATCCATTCTGATCCTCCATTCAACCGGAAAATAATTATTTATCCGGTTACCCAGATTATTTACAAATCCAAGATTAATACCGTTGTAAGTTACAATATTCCATCCTTTTACAGTCTCGTGTATAGCGATCGTATCGCGTTTCAAATACTTAAGAGCCGTGGCCAGATCCAGTTCAATTGCCGGGAAAACCTTTTTATTCAATCCTGAAGATAAAGCCAGTTCATGTGAAGGAAGATATCTCTTGTTTTTATTTGTAAAAAGCTTTGTCCCGGTTCTCACTATCTTCAGCATGCCATAAAGATTCAGGTACTCCTCCAACGAGCAAGGCGCAGCGAAAACCTCGTCACCCCATTTGAAAAACCTGTCTTTCCCGAAAGTTGTCCATTCCGTTGCAATTTTGACATCAGATGATGGAGGTATCAGGTCAGATCTTCTCTCAAATTTTCTTGACTTTTTTTCCTGATTTTCTGTTTTCCTTATTGCTGAAATAAAAAATCCTTCGCCTTGTATCCTTCCAGGATAAAATCCATAACCAGAAACCCCTTCAAAATCTATTTCCTGTATACCTTCAAAAGACGATATATCAATTTTTAAGCAATCTGCTTTTTCATTCCCGGTAAGCCATTTTATATTTTCTTCGTTTTCTCCGGGATTAAAAGTGCATGTACTATAGATAAGTACACCATTCTCTTTTAGGGATGGCCAAATATCCTTAAGTATCCTTTTCTGCCTTTCAACGCAATGGATCGTGTTGCTGACAGACCATTCTCTTATTGCAACATCACTCCTGAACATTCCCTCACCCGAACATGGAGCATCTACCACAATTAAATCGAAATACCCGGGTAATTTTGCAAATGAAGATGGATCGTTTTGTGTTACAAGAACATTTCCGGAGCCCCATTTTGTAATTGTTTCAGCCAGAATCACCGACCTCGGCCTTATTGCATCGTTAGATACCAGAAGGCTGTCGGGACTAATGATTTCAGCCAGCAATGTACTCTTCCCACCCGGAGCTGCACAAAGATCAAGGACCTTCAGATTTTCTTTCAGACTGCAGGTTTGCCTTATCACCTGTTCAAGAAACATTCCGGAAGCTTCCTGCGGATAGTAGCATCCTGAATGAAATAGTGGATCGAGGGTAAATGATGGCCTGCTTTTAAGATAAAATCCATTTGTTGACCATGGCACCGGAATTGAGGAAACAGGTTTCTTTGACCATTTTCCAGTATTAACACGTATACTTATCGGAGACGGTTCAGCTAAGGCTGTCAGCAGACTACCGGCATCAATATATTTTTGAGTTTGAATTCTTTTTACAAATTCTTTAGGAAACATTATCGGGAATATAAATCCATTAACCGCAAAGGTCGCAAAGATTTACGCAAAGGTCGCAAAGAAAAAGAAAAAAGATTGCTTTGCGTGCTTTGCGTTCTTCCTCGCCGAAGGCGGGCTCTGCGTACTTTGAAGTTACTAATTTTTGGGATTGCTTTTATTGAATTTTCGCCAGAGATAAAACACCGGTATGCCAAGAATAACAATTCCAAGTCCCGGGAAAGTATAGGAAGGTTTATAAATTAACAGGATGATCATGATTGTTATCGTCGTGAGGATATAGATTGATGGAATTACCGGGTACCCAAAAGCTTTATAAGGCCGGGGTATATCCGGCCTTTTGACCCTTAAAATGAAGATTGCCAGTATTGTGAGAGTAAAAAATATCAGAACTGCAAATATGACATAATCAAGAAGATTTCCATATGTCCCTGACAAACACAGAAGTACAGCCCAAATACCCTGCACTACGAGAGCAAATCCGGGAACCCCGTTTTTATTTATTTCACCAACTCTTTTAAAGAACAGGCCATCTTTTGCCATGGCATAATATACTCTCGGTCCTGCCATAATCAGGCCATTATTGCATCCAAAAGTGCTTATCATTATAAAAATTGCCATAATTACTGCTGCCGAATTTCCAAAAACGACGCTCATTGCAGAGGTGGCAACCCTGTCATCTGTAGCATATTGTATCCCCCGGCTAAGGACATCTGTCCCTTCAGGCGAACCGTGTAACGGAAGGATCTTTATGTAAACATA
Source organism: uncultured Bacteroidales bacterium (assembly GCA_963734885.1). Lineage (GTDB taxonomy): Bacteria > Bacteroidota > Bacteroidia > Bacteroidales > VadinHA17 > LD21. The sequence goes on from CAVTIJ010000002.1 coordinate 194,009, forward strand.
ATTGGTAAGAAGATACAGGACTGAAACTAAAAGTGTTCCAAAGAATAAACTTAACGGAACATTCTTTTTTGGATTTATGACTTCTCCTGAAATATAGGTCACATTATACCAGGCATCAGATGAAAACAACGATCCGACAAGAGCCGAACCTATTGCAGCTATCAATGCAAATCCAATTATGGGAATTGACTGGTTACCGGCACCTGCCTTGCTTGCACTCCAAAAGACCTCTTTATTTATCTCCAGGGAATTAATATTCCGGGTAGCAAAAAATCCAATCAGAATAAAACCGAAGAGGGCGATCACCTTTGTAGAAGTGAATATATTCTGAACAGTTTTGCCGGTAACAATTCCCCTGGTATTTAACCATGTAAGAAATGAGATCATCGCAATTGCCACTATCATAGTACTTTTCACAGGTAGTGGACCAATATGGAACAGGATATTCTTTTCTGAGATCCACGGGAAGAGCACTCCGCTGAACTTTGCAAATGCCACTGCAACTGCGGCTATTGTTCCGCATTGAATAACCAGGAAAGTTGTCCATCCAAAGAGAAATCCAATCAATGGATGATATGCTTCTTTCAGATATACATACTGACCTCCTACGTGAGGCATCATTGAAGCAAGTTCGCCATAACTGATAGCTCCTATCAGAGTGATTATTCCGGAAATCAGCCAGACAACCAGTAACCAGCCCGGAGATCCTACATTCCTTGCAATATCAGCGCTTACGATGAAAATACCTGATCCAATCATTGCTCCGGCTACGATTGATATTCCATCAAACAGATTTACGCGTTTTTGTAACAGATTGCTTTCTTCCTGCATAAGATCAGATTTATGTTAACAAATTTAATTATTCCTTTTTAACCACAAAGCACACAAAGTTGGCACAAAGGGCGCAAAGGTAAAACATTATGGCATAGACCTTTGTGACCTTTGCGATAATCCTTTGTGACCTTTGTGGTTAATGGATTTCAACTTTTTCTTAAATTTGTTCCCTTGTTTAGCTTTAATCAGGTTATTAAAAATTACGCATATGAAAAGAATTATTTTATTTCTTGTAATCCCTTTCTTTTTCTTAGGAGCGAAAGCTCAGAAATATGACATGCTCGCCAAAACGCCTCCCATGGGCTGGAACAGCTGGAATAAATTTGGCTGTAATGTCAGTGAATCTCTGATAATGGGTGTTGCAGATGCCATAAGCAGCAATGGTATGAAAGATGCCGGATATGAATATGTGGTAATTGACGATTGCTGGCAGGTGGCACGGGATGAAAACGGTGAAATTGTTGTCGATAAGGAAAGATTTCCACATGGAATGAAGTTTCTTGCCGATTATATTCATTCAAAAGGTCTGAAATTTGGCATTTATTCATGTGCAGGTACAAAGACCTGTGAAGGTCGTCCCGGTGGGCGTGGACATGAATACCAGGATGCACTCACTTATGCCCGTTGGGGAGTTGATTATCTGAAATATGACTGGTGCAATACCGGCACACAGGATGCAAAAGCCTCTTACTCAACCATGCGCGATGCTCTCTATGCTGCCCACCGGCCAATAGTTTTCAGCATCTGTGAATGGGGTTCCAATAAACCATGGGAGTGGGCAGGAACTGTCGGAAACCTGTGGAGGACCACCGGCGACATTTCTGATTCCTGGAACAGCATGATCAATATCTTTTCGCTGCAGAAAGGCCTTGCCAGATATGCTGGTCCTGGTCACTGGAATGATCCTGATATGCTTGAAGTTGGCAATGGAGGTATGACTAATGAAGAGTATAAAACTCATTTTTCACTTTGGTGTATGCTCGCTGCTCCACTGCTGGCAGGGAATGATCTACAGAATATGTCCGCTGAGACCAGGACAATTCTGACAAATAAGGAAGTCATTGCCATCGATCAGGATACCCTGGGGAAACAAGGTACTTGCTGGAGAGACGATGGGAATTATATGATCTGGATAAAGCCGCTTGCCAAAGACGAAAAAGCCGTTTGCCTTTTGAACAGCAGTGATGAGAAGAAAACAGTTCTTGTGGACTTTGCACTTCTGGCAAAAACCCAAATTGACAGATCAGGAAATAATGGGCAGCTTAAACTTGAGAATTATACTGTAAGAGATTTATGGGATCATAAAGATCTGACTTTTAAGGAATCATCAGTGTATGTTGATATTCTCCCGCATTCGGTGAAAATGTATAGATTTATGAAGAAATAGACCCGCTGCGTGGCTGGGGATGTTGCGCAAAACAGGCACATCCAAAAATCGTTATATGGGCAGGGTGGTTAAATTTCAGTTCGCAAAAGCAACCTCTTTTCCTGTTAACTTAATTCTGCCGGTTAGGACCTGTGTGAACTGAGGATCGAGATAACCTTTGAAACCGGGTTGCTTTCCTCCTACAGAAATTGTAAAATACCCCGGTTCAATAACCCTTTTCACTTTGTTATTAATTATTGAGAATTGTCTTGGTTCGAGGTTTAATTCAACAACTTTACTCTCTCCCGGTTTCAGATATACTCTTGTGAATCCTTCCAGTTGACGGATTGGCCGGGGTGTTGATGCCTTTTCATCAGTCAGATAAAGCTCCACAACCTCATCTCCGGCGACTTTCCCGGTATTTGTAACTGTAACTTTGACATTTACTTTTCCCCCGGCCTCAACAGTTTGAGGAACAGTTAAATTACTGTAACTAAAGGAAGTATAACTAAGTCCATAACCAAACGGATATAAAGGTTCTTTTGTAAAATACCTGTACGTCTTACCTGTCATATCATAATTTTCGAATGCAGGGATCTGATCAATTGATTTATAATATGTAACCGGAAGTCGGCCTGCAGGGTTATAGTCACCAAAGAGCACATCTGCAACTGCATTTCCACCTTGTTGACCGTCGTAACCGGCAAGCAAAATAGCCGAAGCTTTTTCCTGTGCAGAATTTACTGACAAAGCCCCACCGTTTGTAAGAACAACAATAACAGGCCTTCCTGTTGCAACGATAGCGTCAAGAAGTTGCTCCTGCACGAGCGGCAGGTTCAGGTTTGTCCGGTCGCCACCGCTGAAACCGTCGATTTTAATTGACATCTCTTCACCTTCAAGACGCTGGGATAGCCCGAGGACAAGAATCACAGCATCAGCTTTCGTGGCTGCAGCGACTGCCAGATCTTTCATATCCGGTCGTGGCAGTGCCCATAACAGTTGGATTATAGCATCCCCGGCTAAATTTTTGTACAGAACTTCAACCTTGTACTTTTTGCCTGCCTCTAATTCAGCTGGTGCCTCGTAATGCACCGCTTCATGCTCATTCATGGAAGAAATAAGTTTCCTGCCATCCAACCGGATTTCATATGCTGATGAGCCGCGGCTGCCTATTGCATAGGTTCCCGAAACGGGAGGGACAATATAAGCAGTCCATCTCACTCCGAAATTATCATCAGGTATATCAATTTTTGGAGACAGATTATCCCAGTTAAAATCAATATTGTCATCAACTCTTGTGAATACAGGCTGACCCTTCATGTCAGTATTGTTAAAATACTCCCCAAAAGCTCCCTGTTTTCCATCAGCAGTCTCAAGATATCGTGATGGAATTGGAACAAGGTTATGAATTCCATCGGCCAGATCGCTTCCCTCTGTATAAATGACTTTCGTTCCCGGAGTCAGCTTATTTTTTATGCCTCTGAGGATCGTTACAGGGTCTTTGGGAATTCCATTATAATTACCAATCAGCGATTCGAAATTATCTGCATTTGGCCCTATCACTGCAATTGTTTTTATTTCTTTTGAAAGCGGAAGAATATTTTTTTCATTCTTAAGAAGAACAATTGATTTTCGGGCTGCATCCCTCGACAAAGAATTATTATAATCAGAACAGTTTACAAAGAAAGGGATCTGTGCATATGGAACTATTGCATCGGGATCAAACATTCCAAGTTTCAAACGCGCTGTGAAGATCCTTTTGACTGCTACATTGATATCAGCTTCTGTAAGCAAACCTCTTTTAACTGCCTCAACCAGGTTTTTGTAATCCACACCACACTCAAGATCAGTGCCTGCTTTTACAGCATCCGCAGCTGCTTCTGCCGGATCCTTTGCGAAATGAGTAAAATTATAGAAATCAGAAATTGCCCAGCAATCGGATACAACATAACCCTTAAAGCCCCATTCATTGCGCAGTATACCAAACAGAACAGGGTTGGCACAACATGGATAGTCACGGAACATATTGTAGGCTCCCATAACAGAATATACACCTGCATCCATTACAAGAGTCCGGAATGCTGGCAGATAAGTTTCTCTCAGGTCAACTTCGCTCACTTTTGCATTAAAAGTATGACGAAGTGATTCGGGACCGGAATGAACAGCATAATGTTTTGCCGTGGCTATTGTTTTGAAATATTTCGGATCATCACCCTGCATACCTCTTACAAATTCATAACCCATTCTTCCAGTCAGAAAAGGATCCTCGCCATATGTCTCATGACCCCTTCCCCATCTCGGGTCGCGGAAGATATTTATATTGGGCGACCAGAATGTCAATCCCTCATAAATACCTGTCTTTCCCCTTCTTTGAAACTCATGGTATTTTGCCCTGGCCTCGTCTGAGATGGCATTCGCCACATTGAACATCAGTCCTTCATCCCAGGAGTTGGCAATCGTTATTGATTGAGGAAAAACGGTAGCATAACCTGCCCTGGCTACTCCGTGAAGAGCTTCATTCCACCATGTATAAGCTGGAATGCCTAAACGGGGAATCGCAGGAGCTGTGTATAATAACTGGTCAGCTTTTTCCTGGAGTGTCATTCTTGAAACCAGATCGTTAACTCTCCCTTCAAGAGAATGTGAAGGATTTCTGAAAGGAAAAGTGGATGGATTGTCCTGGGCAACTATTTTCTGTGAGAATACTGAAAATAACAGGACGAATGTGATTGATGTAATGGTTTTCATAACCTGGGTTTAAATATGCCAAATTAGGATAAATTAACGCGACTTCCTCAATAGCAGGACAATATCTTGTGAGAATCCGGGCGTTGTAATGCTTGCCCTTCCTCCTTTGTGATCCTTCAACTCTGCAGGTGATCTTGTACCTGTTTTAGTATCTGTCCATATCATTGAATATGATCCGGCGGACAATTCAGCTTCAATCTTTGACACTTTACTAATAGTATCTTTTCTGCTTAAATAAGCTGTATAAACTTCATCTTTCACCGTGAGTGCTCTTATATTAATATCTCCTTCCTGTCCGGAAACGAAAATTCTATCACTTACAGGTGAGCTGTTAACAAAATCAAAGTTCTTCATAAATTCAGCCAATATCCTGAGCTGATTTCTCAGTGTTTTACCACCACCTCCTGGTTGGGTTTTATTTACAAAAAAGGTCCCGTCTTCCCTGCCGGCCGTGAAAGAATAATCGAGATTATTGAATAAACCACCTCCGGCAAGAATAAAATTCCATGCTTCCAAACGATACTTTGCATCATCGATGCCATCAAAACCAGTTTCATTATCGCCAATGACTTTGTTAAGCTGGTAGTTCTCATCAACAGTGATGGGAGGTCTGGCATAATGGAAATTGTATATTGATACCCCTGCCCGGGGGCTTTCAACTTTTTGATGGTTATTTGCTATATTATTTGAAATGAGGTGTTTATCTGGAAAATCCTTTTCTGCATCTATTATTACTCCGGTCATATGTTTCTCCCATTCTCTGAGTTCGAGAGTATCTCCAAAGTAGGGTTCATTGCAGACCTCATAATACAAGTTACCAAAGTTCCGGAGCTCAGTAACTAATTTTCTTACCATTTCCTCCTGGATCTTTACCATTTCAGAATGCTTAAGCGACAAAATTTCTTTCTGATCTTCAATATTGCCAATATTATTAATGTTATTCTTTAAATATAATGGAGACAGGTTCCATTGAGGCTTATCATAAAAATCAGAGAAAAGATCGAGTTCAACTATAATGTTTCGTTTTCCGGCTTCGGCTACGAAATCCTTTAACCTTGAAAAGTAGCTATCATCCCATTTTGTAAGATCGAATTTGTTTCCTCCATTAGAATATCCGGGTGTCGAACTCCTTGCCCATGGACAAATAAACCTTCCGTTTGCCGGAGCAAGAGTATTACCTTCAATTCCAAAAGCCCCGTATGGTTCAACATAGATGCCTGAAAATGTTCTTGTTACATTTAGTCCTGAGGAAGCAATCTCATCAAGGTATTTACTATAATTGAAATCGAGATTCATAACTGCTCCATAGTGTTCAGTGGACCCGATCAGAATTTCGGGTCGGCCATTAAATAAAAAATAGTGGTTATTTGCAGGATTCAGCTTAAGGAAAGATTTTTTCTGTGCGTTGCACAAAAAAGCTGTGCCAAAGATTAGTGACAAAAAAAGAAACTGGAAAATTTTCATTGAAGGTCGATTTTGATTGTCTAAAAAAAATGCCGGACTTTAAAACGATCGTTTTTCAAATCCGGCACTGTTATGTTTTTTGATAATCTGATCTAAAGCTAAACCTTAGGTAAAACCCATGGTTCCCTGTATTTTGGAATCAGATAGCTATTAGCATCTGCATCGTCAAACTTTGTACCATCCCATACGAGTTTTTTGCCAGTCCGGTATGCAATATTACCAATAGCTGAAAACTTAGCAATATGTGCACCGATCTCAACGCTGGCATTAGTATTAGGATTTCTGCTCTGAACACAGGTAAGGAAATTGCGAACATGATTATTTAAACCTTTACCATCTCCCTGTGCGAGGGGAACCGCCTGCATCCTTTCTTTGCCGTTAACATTCTCAGGAATGACTTCCCATCCGCTGCGGTCTACAACCAGTGTCCCGTTTTCACCTACAAATCCAAGACCATGATTGCGTCCGTATGCGCCATCATTTATTCCTATCGCATGATCCCACATTACATTAAATCCGTCGAATTCATAAATAGTCTGTAAACTGTCGGGAGTCTCGCAGGCATCAGCAGGATATCCGTATTTTCCACCCATTGCCATTACTGACTTGGGCGTTGTAACATTCATTCCATAAAGAGCATAATCGAGAAGATGAACACCCCAGTCTGTCATCAGACCGCCGGCATAATCCCAGAACCATCTAAAGGTAAAATGAAAACGGTTTCTGTTAAATGCACGACTGGGTGCCGGGCCGAGCCACATATCATAATCAACACCTGCCGGAGTGGGTTCATCTGGAAGAACAGGAATTGAAGGACACCAACCCTGATAAGAAAATACTCTTACAAGCCTGATCTTTCCAAGTTTGCCTGACTGTATAAAATTTACTGCATCCTGCCAGTGTTTGTCACTTCTCTGCCACTGTCCAACCTGAACAACTGTTTTGTTCTTTTTGGCTGCTTTAACCATCAGATTGCATTCTTCAATAGTCCTGCCCAATGGTTTTTCACAGTAAACATCTTTCCCTGCCTCACAAGCAGCTACCATTTGCATACAATGCCAATGATCAGGTGTTCCGACAATAACTACATTTATATCTTTATTGTCTATGAGTTTCCTCCAGTCTTTAAAGAGATTTGCGGGTTTCTTACCCCTGATCTTCTCTACATCAGCCGCACGTCTGTTCAGAACGCTCTCGTCAATGTCGGCCAACGCCAGACATTCTACATTTTTGTGATCAAGAAATGGTACGAGGTCTGCAAACCCCTGACCATTACAACCAATAACACCAACATTTATCCGGTCTGATGGAGCACAACCGGTTAATGCACTGGAAAGAGTCGGAGCCAGGCCCAATGCAGCAGTCGTTAACGCAGTGTTTCTAATAAAAACTCTTCTTGTTGTCATATTTAACTGAATCTATTTAATTGAAAATCTGTAAATTGTTGTTGACTTAAATGTTTCTCCCGGATTTAATACTGTGCTTGGGAATTCAGGATGATTAGGACTGTCAGGATAATGACCCGATTCCAGACATAAACCTGATCTGAAGTTGAAAGCTTTACCACCATGACCGATTTGTTTTCCATCGAGGAAATTACCCGTATATAGTTGCAGTCCAGGCTGATCAGTTATTACTTCCAGCATGCGTCCGCTTACTGGTTCCCAGACTGTAGCATCAACTTCATCCTTATTATCAAGGACATAATTATGATCATAACCACGACCAAGAATGAGCTGATCGTACTTATCACCAATTCTTTCGCCAATCGTGTGAGGGGTGTTAAAATCAAAAGGTGTACCAGCCACAGGACGAATTTCACCCGTCGGGATCATAACTGAATCTACCGGCGTGAAAGCGGCTGCCTTGAGGGTTAACACGTGATCAAGAATATCGCCATTACCTGCGCCATGCAAATTGAAATAAGCATGATTGGTAATATTAATAACGGTTTTCTTATCAGTAGTACAAACATAATCCATCACTATCTCATTGTTGTCAGTCCATGTATAGGTAACTGAAGCATTAACTGTGCCCGGGAAACCTGATTCCATGTCGGGACTAACATATGTAAACTTTACAGCAGGAAATTTACTATCTTTTAATATCTCTGTATTCCAGACAACACTGTGCCATCCGGCAGGTCCTCCATGCAGAGTATTTGGTCCGTTGTTAATTGGTGTGTGATATTCAACCCCGTCAAGAGTAAATTTTCCATTTGCAATTCTGTTTGCATACCGGCCAACTACCGAACCGAATGACATATCCCCTTTGAGCGTTTCATCAAAGGTATCATACCCGAAAGTTACATTATCTTTCCTGCCATTCTTGTCAGGAACTTCGATCCAATTTATCTTGGCGCCATAGTTGGTGAGCCTGATGACATTACCTGCTTTGTTTGTAAGTGTCAGTAGGTAAACTTCTTTCCCGTTGTGATTTCCAAATACATCTTTTTTTACCATTTCCTTAGTTTTTGATGACTGGTTGCATGAAATTAGACCGGTTACAGCCAGTACAAATGTAAAAAACAGAATTTTTTTCATTGTCTGTAAGGATTTTAATTTCGCTAATTTAGTAAAGATTCATTAGCGCATTAACTGTGAGGCTAAAATAATTGGGGATATTTAAGGTATATTAACATTTCTCTGAAAACGGCCTCCTGTCATTCCTGAAGTTTGAAATCCATTAACCACAAAGTTCACAAAGAATACACAATGGTCACAAAGGTTTGAAAATATGGTTCTGACTTTGTGCCCTGAGTCTGAATTTTCTTATTTGGTTCTGAACTGCCATGCAGGTAACCCGGCTTTATTAAATAGTGATGCTTCAGCTCCATTCCTCCAGCAATAACGCACAGATACCGGATCTTTAATAAGCGGCGAAGAAACGAACACTTCATTATTCACAATCCTGGCATTTGCCTTAACATAATGACCATCCTTTCCGGCAATTTCGAATTCAGTGAGCTTATCTTTCTTAGCCTTCAGCCCATCGCCTGCATTATCAAACTGCAATTTGATCCCACCGCCGGAAATTATCATCGACTTATAGACAGGACCTGTGCATTGACTTTTAATTCCATAATTATTATTCAGAGCCATGCACGCAAGCCTCTCACCAACTTCAATTTTATAAGGGGGATGAATATTCATGACGGTAGCTATATCGAGTGTAACGGCCATTCCGGTTCCGGGCAACTTAAGAGCGCTTTCCTGAGCCTCGCGCAGATAAGCAGATTCCGTTGAATCAACTCCTGAATACACATACGGAGCTATTTGCACAAAATAGAAAGGAAAATCTTTAATTCCCCAGCTCTCTCTCCAGTTTTTGATCATTGCAGGGAATATCTTAGCATACTGTTCTGCTCTTCCTACATTTGCTTCTCCCTGATACCAAATAGCTCCTTTTATCTGATACCTCAACGCCGGATTAACCATAGCATTAAATAGTACGGTAGGTGTTCCGGCACCAATGCCAATAGGTCTTTTCTTACTCTGAAACTCATTTTTCGAAATATCATAAATATAAAATTTATCTCCTTTTAATTCTGCAACAGGCAGATACTTCCACTCGCCCTTAAGCGGAACCTCTATCTTTGGATCATTCTTCGCCGAAAGCTTCATCTTCTCAGGTGATCCATAAATTCCACCTCCACCCTGTGTATCAAGAACCCGGACAGCTATCGAATTTTCGCCTTTTTTTACCAACGATGAAGGAACATCATAATTACGGTCAACCTGCCAGACACCCGAATTTTCATTTGCACCTATCATTTTCCCATTAAAATATGTACGATCCATATCATCAATTGGTCCAAGTGAGAGAACCAGATCCTTTCCTGCCATTTCTTCAGGGATTTCTATTTTTTTCCTGAACCAGATAGCTCCATCAAAGTCACCAATAACCGTTTCAAACTGTGTAGGAAGTGTCATAACAGGCCATTCCTTGTCATTAAATTCTGAGGAAGGAATGTTTTCGTCATTAAAGCTCAGATCTTTCCATTGATCTTCCCCTGAAGCTTTAACTTCAACCTTTTTTAGCGTGTTAAGCCACTTCCGATATTCTGCCTGTATTGGGGCAGATTCCTTAATTGCCTTCATTTCTTTGAGGAATTCCCCGGTTTGTTCAAGAGATTTCGCTGAGGTCCATGATTCTGAGGGAGTCCCGCCCCAGGCAGATTCTATTAATCCTACCGGAATGTGCAGTTCTTTATTGAGCTTCCTTCCAAAGAAAATTGCAGTTGCGCTGAATTGCTTAACACTTTCCGGGCTGCTTACTTCCCATTTACCAGTGCATTCGTCCAAAGGCACGTCGGACAATTTTTTCTGAATATTGAAAAGACGAATCTGTGGTATTGATGAAGATGCGATTGTAGCCGACGAATGCATTATTGTATCATTCGGAGGCCAACCAGCTAAGGGCATTTCCATGTTTGACTGTCCGGAACAAAACCATACCTCACCTACAAGCACATTCTGTACATTAATTGTAGTATCGTTTGCTGATACAGATAATGTGTAAGGACCTCCTGCTTCAGGAGTTTTTAAGTTCACTGACCATTTCCCGTCGTCGCCGGTAATGGCTTTTCCGATTGAATTCCAACTTGCCGTGACAGTGATTTTTCGACCGGGATATGCTTTCCCCCATATTTTAACATTAGTCTTTTGCTGAAGCACCATATTATCTCCAATCAGTGATGGCAGTTTCAGGTTTGAATGTGTCTGACATCCGACTAAAGTCAGAAATACAAATAATAAAATTGTTGATAATTTCATTGTCAGGAAATTAAGTAGTGTAGATTATGTTAAATAATTCTAAGATCATTTTACCACAAAGGTACACAAAGGTATCACAAAGGATCACAAAGGGGTCACAAGAAAATTATTTGGAAAATAATACTTCAAGTGCACCCGCCAGATAAGCTGCCGGAGCATTCCAATTAATTGCTATTTCATTTGATGCATAAGAGCACACTGCATCAGTATATGATTCATCAGGGATTACGGATGGGTAAGTTTTGCAACCATCCTGCTGTCCTGGATTTGGACCCCCTGCTATCAGACCGGGAATTGGGTCCTTTATACCATCGGCTTCTGATAAACGATGATGTGGAAACATTGGGGTTTTATGTCCGTATCCCGTTATAAATGAATAACCTGTAGCATTCCGTCCGAGTACATAATCGAGATTTGTTAGTGCATAATCAAGATATTTCCTTTCGCCGGAAAGTCTGTAAGCCTGTATAAGCAGGATGCCTTCATTTGATGCAACTGAATTACTGCCCCAGATATAATCTGCAGCTGATTTGCCCATTACGGTCATATATGCCCGATCTCTCACTCCGGAAGCCATATTATCCGCCGTTTTCATAATATGTTGTTTCAGAACAGGAAGATCTTTTTTTGCCTGGTTTGTCAGTTTCTTTTCAGACCTGAGGAGTGTATAGTATCCGAGAAGTTTTACTTTATCCCATGAAGGCAGGGTCATCAGAGTATCAGGAAACATTGGATTAGAAGTATAATAACTTTCCTTGCCGGTACTGATATAAAGTTCTGCTGCAGCCCAAATGAATTCATCAGTGAAATCAGAGTCTCCATAACCACCCGTATTAATGACAGGCTTATATTCCTTATTCATAAGATTCTGGTCATAAGCTACTTTAGGGTTCTTCACTGCCCAAATCCATGCTTTTTCTGCGCTTCTCATACACGAGTCAGACAAACCCGGAAATACTTTTTCAAATTTTTTGAAGATGCGACCTGATTGAGCCATTACAGCAGCGAAGTCGAGTGTTGCTGCAGTCCCTTTTGGAACCATATAACGTGGAGTTACCGAAGCCGATGGCATTACAAATGCGTCAAAATCAGCATTTGTTACTTTATTATATACTCCCCCATCGTAGGGATCCTGCATTGTCAGCATCCACCTCAGGTTCCACAAAATCTCATTAAGCAGATCGGGGGCTCCGCTGCCCGATTCCGGAATATTTAAATTCAATGTATCGAAATATGAAGGAAAATCTTCATAAAGTGAAAGCAACGTGCCCATTGTTATACCGCTATTAACAATATATTTATTGTAGTCTCCGGCATCGTACCATCCTTTGGGACAAGAAATAATCGTACCGGCAGGGCGACCGGGAGATACTGCTGCAGGATGAATCAGAACCTGATTATCAGGATGTCCTTCTGCCCTGCTCCATTTGCCTGCATATTTTGGCAACAGGGTTATAGACATTCTCTGATAATAAAATCCTTTAATAAGGGCTCCTGTAAGATCATGAAAAACCTTAGGTTTGATCTCAAAAGTGTAAGAATCCCCGATTCCAGGCAGGTCAACTACATAAGTACCTGGTTTTGTTACAGTTGAGAAATCGGCAATCCTCGTCATTTTGGAGGAAAATTCCGATTTATGCGGAGCGCTCAGTTTAGATTTAAAAATTACAGATCCTGAAGGTATCGACTTGATTACAAAATCGGTTGCTTTTGCATCAGTTATTACTGCTACTTTCGGGGCTTCAGGATAGAATCCTATCTGGTTAAGACGTATTATTGAAGTCGCATCCTGCGAAAACAGGATGGAGATAGTCAAACAGTAAATTAAAGTTGCTAAAATAAGTTTTTTCATAATACATTAATTGAGTGTAGAGGTTGGTTCAAAAAGTCCTCTGAACTAAAACATTTTTTGATTTTGAGACAGCCTTTGTTTAAGTTTATAATCATATTTTTTCTAAAATCTCGAAACACATTCTTGAATTATGATATGGGCATTTCCAGAAACCTGCTTTGTCCTCTTTCAGATTCGGTTGCAGCTTTTCATTGACACTCCAATACCATTCCCCGTCTTTTTTGTCGATGATATTTTCCTTAATGAATTTCCATGCAGCCAGACTCAGATCCTGATAACCTTTTTCTCCGCTAAGATAAAAAGCGTTCAGGAATCCGACAACAGTCTCAGCCTGAACCCACCAATGCCTGTCAGTATCGATCCGATCCGAATTAAAGAACTTTTCATAAATCATGCTGCCATCTGACATGATTCCCTTTTTTGATGCATCGGCAATTTTAATACAAATATTTTCTACCTTTTCTGTAACTGCTTCATTGCCAAGTACTGTAGCCGCTTCATAAATTAACCACGATGCCTCAATATTATGACCATAAGAAACGAGGTCGGTCTTGTCGTTCCATTTGTCATCAAAAAACATATTGAGATTGTATGTCACCTTGTTTACAATTTTATCCGTAAAAATCTCTATCAGTTTGCCAAGTTGTTTTTTCAAAAAATCATTTTTCCATATCTTGTAGAGATTTGTGTACGCTTCCAGCACATGAAGATGCGTATTCATTGTTTTCTTCTCATTTGCATCTTTCGAACTTAAACGCAGATCATCAAGTTGTCCCCATTCCCTGCTGAAAGCTTCGTAATATCCTCCAAGCTTTTCATCATAGCTATATTTCTCAATAAGTTGGAAAAGACTGATAGCTTTTTCAAGACCCGATTTGTCGCCGGTTACACTATAATACTCAGCAAGTGCGTAGATAGCAAATGCCTGGGCATAAATCTGTTTCTTCCCATCCTTCATTTCACCTTCAGAATTGAGAAGCCAGTACACACCGCCATTTTCATAATCAAAGAATTTCTCTGATAAGTAGTCTTTTGCTCTTTTGGCAGTTTCAAGATATTCCGGATTTTTCAAAATTCTGAATGCTGCTGAAAATGTCCAGAGTATTCTTGCGTTTAATACGCAACCCTTATCAGCATCTTTATAAACATTGCCGGTGCCATCAATGCGGCCATAAAAGCCTCCATTTTTGTTATCGATCATTTTCTCCGACCAGAAAGGTAAAATGTTGTTTACAAGTTCGTCTTTAACTTCCGATTTCAGTGATTCAAGATGTATTGACATGAGCTATTCTATTTAATTCAATGTACTACCTTTCTTATTTCCGCCAAGGGATGGTCTGCCCCTTCCCCTTGGGGGAAGGTTGGGAAGGGGGTTTTTAGACGACAAATTCCTTTTTTTCTTATTTATGGGTTATTCTTTTTTTGCTGCATCTCTTCTCACTGCCAGTTCTGCACTTATTGTCATCATCTTTTTCTCGCTGAGAGGATATATTAACATGAAGAATGCGCCAAGCAAAGTTCCTATTGCCGGGAAGAAACTAAGCATCATTTTTATTCCTGTCTGAGCTTCAGCAGTTTGAACGACATTGGCTTTAAAACCATAATAACCAAGAAGCCATCCTGCAAGTGCACCACCAATTGTCCAACCGAATTTCTGCGACATTGATGAAGCTGAGAAGACAAGCCCGGTGGCTCTCCGGCCTGTTTTCCATTCCGAGTAATCTGCAGCATCAGCATACATTGACCATACTAACGGGAAGATAATACCTGCGCTCATGCTTATCAGAAACTGAAAGACAAAAATAAGGCTGATACTGCTTCTGTCGAGCCAGTAAAATCCAATACTGAATATTGCCGCAAAAAGCATCGCATATAAGAAAGTATATTTCTTGCCGATCCTGTCTGAAACAGGTTTTGCAAGAATGACACCAACTATATTGGCAGCCTGTCCCAGGACAAAATAGAGGCTGCTGAGAGTAATAGTCAGGTTAACAGCTTTTATTGAAAATGCACTCTGGCCCTGGATATAATACTTGAAATAATAGATAGCGGCTCCATCGCGGATGGAGTTAAAGAAAATTGCAGCAATGCCGGCGCCAAGTAAAATGAACCACGGGGAGTTATGAAGAAGATCACCCAGATCTTTTTTCAGCGAGGTCTTAACATTCACAGGTTTTATACGTTCGCGGGTCCAGGAAAAAGTGAACATAAAAAATGTAATTGCAATAAGCGCAAAAACAATTGCAGCGAACTGCCATCCCTGCTGAAGATTAACTGTTCCGCCAAGTTTGCTGAAAATATCAACCAGTGGTTCAGCAAGTGCAAGAACAAGAAGGCTGCCGCCAAAAGCAAAAATAAACCGGAATGTAGCCAGGCTGGTCCGTTCTTTCCCATCTGCTGTCATAACACCCATAAGTGAAGCGTATGGAACATTAATCATTGAATAAACCATCATCATAAGCGAGTAAGTCACAAAAGCATAGATAACTTTCCCCGATTGTGAAAATGCGGGTGTGGTGAATGTAAGAACTCCTATTATGCCGAATGGAACTGCAATCCAGAGCAGATACGGACGGAACTTGCCCCACCTGGTTTCCGTGCGGTCACCAAGGATGCCCACGAACGGATCAAAAGCTGCATCCCATATTCTTGTAACAAGGAACATAGTCCCCACAAGCGTTGCAGAAATCCCGAAAACATCTGTATAAAAGAACATCAGATACATTGAAAATAGTTTCCAGAACATGGAACTGGCTGCATCTCCAAACCCATATCCGATCTTTTCTTTAAGTTTCAGCTTTTGTGAAATCATAGGAATAGTTATAAATCAGGTTATTACAAAATACTATTTTGATCTGAGATTTTTATCAATGAGTTTTTTTAATGTTTCAACCGAAGAGGCTGATCTTAAACCGTCGGGTGAGGTATTCATGCAGTAATCCAGGAGTTTATCAACTGTTGACACTGCCACATGCATCCTGGTATCAGATGAAGCGTAATATATGAAAACCGTTCCATCATCATCAATGATCCACCCATTAGTGAATAATACATTTGAAACATCCCCGACTCTTTCCTCACCTTCAGGAGCCATAAAGAATCCTCCGGGTTCTGCAATAAGTTTTGAAGGATCCTTTAAATCAGTCATATAAAGGTATAAAACGTACCTCAATCCGGCAGCGCAACCTCTCACTCCGTGGGCAAGATGCAACCATCCTAGCGGGGTCTTCACGGGATGCGGGCCTTCACCGTTCTTTTGTTCCTTAATTGTATGATAATACCGGAAGTTAATGATTTTTTCTTCTTTTATCTCTGCATTTGTAATATCGGATATTAAAGCCCACCCAATTCCGCCACCAGAACCTGCATCAATAAAACCATCCTGCGGACGGGTATAAAGAGCGTATTTCCCGTTCACAAACTCGGGATGTAAAACGACATTCCTTTGCTGACTTCGGGTTTTGAGATCAGGAAGCCTTTCCCATTTTTTAAGATCATGAGTTCTTGCGATACCAGCTGCTGCCACAGCCGATGAAAGATCTCCTGCCGGAGCGGAAGGATCTTTTCGTTCCGAACAGAATATTCCATAAATCCATCCGTCTTCATGCTTTGTTAATCGTATATCATAGACATTTGTGTCGGGGATATCTGTTTCAGGCATGGTGACCGGGCAATCCCAGAATTGGAAATTATCGATACCGTTCGGACTTTCGGCAATAGCAAAGAATGATTTCCTGTCATTTCCTTCAACGCGGACTGCCAGAATATACTTTCCATTAAACTTCATTGCTCCGGCATTGAAAGCAGCATGAATCCCAAAGCGTTCCATGAGATGAGGATTAGTCTTCTCATCGAGGTCATATTTCCAGAACAAAGGAGCATGATCACCTGTCAATACAGGGAATTTATAACGATAAAAAATCCCATTCCCTGGTTCAATTCTCTCGTTTATCCTCTGTATTAAATTTTGGTGTTCCTCCTGTAGTTTTTTTAACCTTGTTTCGAAATCGCTTTTCATGAGATATTATTAAATTTTTCAAATTTACCAGTGAACTCCATATTTTATACAGAAACTTTAAGTCCCCCCTTGTGGGATTTAGGGGGTTTCACTATTTCATTTCATATATACCAGGTTCATTACCATTTCCCAGTGGTACGGGATTTCCGAAAAAATCCCTGATAGGCTGAATAACATTAAAATATACTGTTGGATCGAGTCCCTTATTCTTTAATGGTGAATCAGGTTTAAGTGTATAGCCATCCAGTTTATCAAGCTGATACGGATCAGTTATATCTGTCAGGTACGGGCCCTTTAATCCCGGATCGACCTGCATTCCAACAATTTTACCTTTCAGAGTTTCCTGCCCTGTTGCTTTTGCCCATTCGCTGAGATTGTTATATATCATAATCTGCTTAGTATTCTCATTCCACCAATCATTTCCAAGAAAGGTACTTCCTGAATTTATTCCAGTTATCAACTGATCGGAAGCCATGAAAATATTATTACTGAATACAAAGTCTTTATGCGCAGAAGAATTTTCAAAACTGATTACCGGGGCTTTGGAATTATACGCTACATTATTATATATCAAGCAATTAGCTAATTGGGTAAGGTCGTTTGATCCGTTCCAGATAAAGAAACTTCCTGAACCTTCGGTTGTTTGTCCGTCGTTAATACTTACACAATACCTGATTACATTATTTGACCATGGCGAAGCGCCGGCATACTGAAACAAACCATACCCGGCTCCCTGGTTCTCGTACGATAAACAGTACTGAATAACTGAATTAGTCACACCTCCATCGAGGTCAAACCCGCCACCGTCCTTAGCATTTAATGCTGTTTTATTTCTGTAGCTTATACAGTACTGAATTGTGATATGATCGCTCTCCCATGCCCAGATTCCCACGGGTCCGTTCCCCTGTCGAGGCATATCCCAGCCATTATTTGTTGCACTGCAGTGGTCAATGGTCACGCCGTCAGAAACACCAACCAGAATTCCGTTGCCACTATGATTGGTAAGATTTGTAGGATCACCCGGATTATTGTCGGCTTTACAATCCTGAATCCGTATTTTCCCTGAGAGATACCTGGCTGAACCCATTACATTTATTCCACAAAAACCATTGTCGGTCGCAGTAATGTTCTTCAAAACAATCACTGTGCCGTTATAAACATCGACACCTGATTTCTGAAATCCTTCCGCTTTTAAATTCTCGACCATGCATTTACCCGAGTAGGAAATTGATAACCCATTTGTCAGGTTGCCGTTCTTTCTTCCGTTTCCCTTAATATCAATATCAGAAATCCAGATGTTCTGACATTTTTTAACAAGAATCGCCTCTGCATTTCCTCCGTTAATAACTGCTTTGCCTTCTCCCCAGGAACTTATTTTAACAGGATGTGTATCAGGCCCATGGATTTCACTCAGTTCAAGTGTCCCGTCGTAAGTCTGTCCTCCCGCAAAATAAATATCAGCATAACCTTTTTTAAGACGCAGGTTTAATTCCTTAATCGACTTTAATGATTTATCTATTGTGCCCGGGTTATTGTCAGCTCCTTTTTTTCCATCAACATAATATGCATTTACAACCGAAGAAGGTAATTGATTTTTCCCTGCCTGTTTGCATGAGGAGATTGATATTATTGGTATCAAAAGAATATATAGTAAATATTTTTTCATTTAGGTTCAGTTAATGTTGCAGAAGAAGGAATCCAAACCATCATCTGTCCCGGTCCCCGATTATTCCAAAGAGCATACGGGATAAGCGTTACCGGTTCCTTGTCAAGCACTGTCACAGTTCCATCAGAATTTTTTTTGGTTTGAGTGCCTGTTGTTTTAATTACTTCGGTGCCTTCAAGAAGTGAAGGTTCAAATTCCGAAGTAACACCAGCATCCTTTTTGACAACCAGATCGAGAACATTGCCCGTATTATTATCGGGCCATTCGGCACAGTAAATAACCGGACCTCTCTGAAATGCAATTTTCCCCCTGTCATCTTTTACCCTTTCATCTGCCACGACTCTGCGCACTGGCATGGGAAATGTTACTTCTACTTTATCACCCGGTTTCCAGCTTTTTGAAATCACTGCATATCCATCAACCAGCGTAAGCGGAAAATCTTTTCCATTAACTGACAGTTTTGCCTGTTCATTATCCTGATCAGAAAATTTATAAAGTCCGCCTGATAAAGCTTCATTCTGCGCCCAACCGGGAATTCTAATTTTCACATTGAATTTACCGGATGATTCAGGTTTGACTGTTATTTCTACTTTGCCATCCCATGGAAAATTTGTTTTTTGAACAATTTTTATTTTCCTTTTCCCAAAATCGATATCTGCCTCATTTGAGATGAACAGATTGATATAAAGATCTTTATCAGTAACTGCATAAATATATCCGGGAATTGCCGGAACGAACCGTGCTACATTGGAAGGACAGCAGGCACATCCAAACCATGCCTGACGTTGATGCTGCCCATTTGACTCAAGAGGGTTCGGATAAAAAAACCTGTCGGCTGATAAAGAGACTCCTGAAAGCATGGAATTATAAAGGGTCTTTTCAAGGACATCGATATATTTTGACTGACCATGCAACAGGAAGAGCCTCTGATTGAAAAATATGTCGCCAATGGATGCACACGTTTCACAATAAGCCGTCATATTTGGTAACTCATAGGGACCGGCAAAACCTTCATTGCCTCCCGAAGCACCTATTCCACCTGTCAGATAAATTTTGTCGTATACAAGGTCCTGCCATATCCGCGTAATTGCATTAAGGTATGCTTTGTCGTTTTCTATTGCTGCTATGTCTGCCATACCGGAGTACATATAAGTTGCCCTCACAGCGTGACCGACAGCCAGAGTCTGATCAGCCGGTTTAATATTTGCCTGATTATATTGCTGTCCCTTTGGTCCGCGTATATCAAGGAAAAATCTTGCGAGATCCAGGTATTTCTTTTCTCCTGTCACCCTGTAAAGCTTAACCAGACCCATTTCAATTACCTGGTGACCAGGATAAACCCTGGTTCTGTCATAGCCAAAATCTTTATTGACAAGATCAGCTGATTTCAGGGCAATATTAAGCAGAGTCCGCTTTCCTGTAGCCTGATAATGAGCAACTGCTGCCTCATACAGGTGGCCAAGATTATAAAGCTCGTGACTCAAAACAGAATCCATTTCCCACCTTTTTTTCCCTGCCCATTCATGAAGTCCTTTACCTCCATGTTTTTCAGCTATTGTCCGGTTTGTATAAAGGTAACCATCAGGTTCCTGAGCAGCTCCTATTTTTGCAATAAGAGTATCGAGATAAGTTTCAAGTTTTGGATCAGGAAATGATTGAAGGGAATAACTCGCACCTTCAATAATTTTATAAACATCTGAATCGTCAAATGGATAGATTGTCTGGAATTTACCTGTATCGCGTCCGGCGGCTATTTCGAAATTTTTAACTCTTCCGGTTGATTCACAGTAGCTGAATGCAATAGGGATTGTTACAGATGCATTCTTCTTTATCCTTGGAGCCCAGAAATTGTCGGTGAGCTTCACCGAGGTAAAAGGAACAGGTTGAATCGGATAGTCAACAATTTTTGAAGATTTCTTTGCGCATCCATAGAACAATGCAACAACGACAATTGATGAAATGATAGCTTTAACTACGTTAGGCATGAGGAATTGATTTAATTTCTAAAAGAGTTTAGCTACTTTTTAACCACAAAGTACACAAAGAAGGCACAAAGCACACAAAAATAATCCCTTTGTGACCTTTGTGACAACCTTTGTGACCTTTGTGGTTAATGGATTTCATGATTATCTTGATAATTCCAGTACCACAACTGATTTTGAAGGCATAATTATACTCAAAATTCCATCTTTCAAGGTAAATCCATTAAAAATAACCGGTTTGACAGTCTCTGGTTTTTCAAAACTATTGAATGAATTCATTTCAGCTGCTGTAAGGACTTCTCCTGTAATCTTTTTAAATGAATCGCCAATCAATGGACATGTAACTGTTATTTGTTTGTTAGGGTTAAGATTCGCCAGAGAAATGTGAATCTTCCCTTCATTATCAATGGAAGCTGAAGCTGAAATTGCAGGAATACTTTTCCCTCCATAAGTGTAATCTTCACACTTAATATCAAAATTAAGGAGCCTGGCTTCCTGATGGACTCTGAACATCTTAAAAACATAGTAGGTTGGAGTCAAGACCATTTTGTCATCCTTTGTAAGAATAACTGACTGAAGAACATTGACCATCTGAGCAAGATTCGCTGATTTTACCCTGTCGGCATGCCGGTTAAAAATGTTAAGATGAATAGCAGCGGTTAATGCATCGCGCATAGAATTCTGCTGAAACAAAAAACCCGGATTGGTGCCCGGTTCAACATTAAACCAATTTCCCCATTCGTCGACAACAAGTCCTTTTGTTTTTTGAGGATCATAACGATCCATTATAGCTGCATGACCTTTAATTATGTCATCCATTTCCAGATTTAATCTCATTGTCTCGAACCACTCTCTTTCACTGAAATTTGTTGCTGATCCCTTAAAATCCCATCCATCGACTACCGAATAATAATGTATCGATAATCCCTGAAACATTTGGCGTGTAGAAGCATCTTTCATAAGTGTTTCAGTCCATGCAAAATTGTAATCCGAGGGACCGCAGGCAACACGATAAAGCTGATTTCCTGAATAATCATGAAGAAAAGTTGAGTACTGTTTCATTGTGCTGGCATAAAATTCGGACGTCATATTCCCGCCGCAACCCCAGTTTTCATTGCCAATTGCAAAATATTTTACTTTCCAGGGTTCTTCCCGGCCGTTTTCCTTCCTGAGTTTAGTCATAGGACTCACTGCACCAGATGTAAGATATTCAATCCATTCCGACATTTCTCTTACCGAACCTGAACCGACATTTCCATTTATATACGCATCACAACCCAGAAGTTCAGTCAGTTTCATGAATTCATGTGTTCCGAAAGAATTGTCTTCAGTTACTCCTCCCCAGTTAGTATTTATAATGGTGGCTCTTTTTTCTTTTGGTCCTATACCATCTTTCCAATGGTATGTATCAGCAAAACAGCCTCCCGGCCATCTAAGGTTCGGAACTTTAATTTCACGAAGAGCAAACAGGACATCGTTCCGAATGCCATATGTATTTGGAATTTTAGAATCGGGGCCAACCCACAAACCACCATAAATGCAATTTCCAAGATGCTCAGAAAAATGACCGTAAATGTCTTTGCTGATTACCGGCCCCGGATGATTTGTAATGACTACCAGCTGATTAATCTGGCCTTTGTCTTGTGCATTTGCCTGGCAAACCGCCAGAATGAAGAAAATCGATAAAAAGACAAAAGATTTTTTCATATTAACTGTTTTTGAGATGTCCATGGATTCTTTTTTTGCCACAAAGGCGCAAAGACACAAAGTCTCACCAGGAAATCCCTTTGTGCACCTTCGTGTATTGGTGGCAATTTTTTACCTAATCAAAGCATCTTGAATATGTTCCCCAAGTTAATTCTTTCCTTTCTCAATCAACTGGCCAAGTTCTTTATATTTTCTGAAGAGTGTTTCATATTTCTTTGCCCTTGAAGGATCGGGACGATATTCTTTTTCAAACCCGCCTCCCATTGCTTTTTGCGCTTCCGGTATGTCCTTATACACACCTGCAACTACGGAAGCAGCCATTGCCGAGCCGAGAGCACAGGTTTGTTCCGAGGCAGCTACTTTTATCGGCATATTGAGAACATCGGCAACTATCTGCATCACAAAAGGATTCTTCTTCGCAACACCACCGATTGCTATGACTTCATCGATACGGATACCTTCTGAGATAAACCGTTCATTGATCATCTTTGATCCAAAGGCAGTTGCCTCAACAAGCGCTCTGAATATTCTTGGTGCATCCGATCCCAATGATAATCCGGTAATTGCGCCCTTTAGTGATTGGTTCGCATCAGGTGTTCGTCTGCCGTTCATCCAGTCGAGAGCTATAATGGAGGTCTCTTCAACCGGAATGCCTTCAGCCTGTTCACTCAATCTGACAATCATCTGATCACCAGATTCTTCAATGATTCTTTTTCGCGATTTTTCATCAAGCCAGGTCATCTCCGAAATCAAATTATTTACCGGCCACATTAACAACCTGACAAACCATGCATATATATCACCGAATGCCGACTGGCCTGCTTCCAGACCAAGCATTCCGGGAATTATCGACCCGTCAACCTGACCGCAGATTCCGGCAACAAGTTTATCGCCTGCTTCCTTTAGCGGGGCCACTATCATATCACAGGTGGAGGTACCCATAACCTTGACAAGATGATACGGTTTGATCTCACCACCAGCAGCTCCTGAATGTGCATCAAATGTCCCTGCTCCGATTTTTACTTCAGCTGGAAGACCAAGCCTCTTAGCCCATTCAGGTGAGATGATTCCAGCTTCTGTATCGCAGGTATATGTCTCACTGAATAGTCTTTCCCTGAGCCCCGATAAGAGAGGATCAAGTTTTGTAAGAAATTTTTCATCAGGCAAGCCATCAAAATCTTCATGCCACATTGCCTTATGTCCTGCAGCACAACGACTTCTTTTTAACTTCAACGGATCCGTTTTCCCCGTCAGTAATCCCGGGATCCAATCACAATGTTCAACCCATGAAAAAGCATCTTTTCTGACCTCTTTACTGTGGCGCAGAACGTGAAGGATTTTAGCCCAGAACCATTCAGAAGAATAAATGCCACCTTCGTATTTCGTAAAATCTGTACCTCCCCATGTTTTAGAGAGCTTATTAATTTCATCAGCTTCTTTGACCCCTGTGTGATCTTTCCAGAGTACAAACATGGCATCCGGATTGCTTTCATATCCGGATTTTAATGATAAAGGTGTGCCATCCTTATCTACCGCCACCGGTGTAGATCCGGTAGTGTCAACTGTAATTCCTGCAATACTATTTATTATTTCCGGACTTAATGCTTTTATAGCTCCGCTCACAGATTGCTCCAGTCCTTCAATATAATCGAGTGGATGCTGACGAAACTGATTTATCGAAGGATCACAATAAAGTCCTTTTTTCCACCTTGGATACTCAAATACCGAGGATCCTGCAATTTCTCCATTGGACGTGTCAACGACAACCGACCTGACTGAATCAGTGCCATAATCAATCCCAATTACATATTTCTTTGCCATATTTTAAATCTTAAACAATTGTTTTTTCCCTTTGTGTTACTTTGTGTTCCCTTAGTGTTCCTTAGTGGTTTGGATTTTTTTTACCACAAAGGGTCACGAAGGATCACAAAGGCTGAAAAGGTTTTTTGTCCTGGCCATAGTATGCATCTTTCCCATGTTTCCTTTTAAAATGCTTATCGATCAAAAATTGATCTATTGGTTCTGTTTTGCCCAATAAAACCGTATAGAGCGCCATTTTTGCAATTTCTTCGAGAGTTTCAGCATTATGAACAGCACTTTCAGGGTCAGTCCCCCAGCAAAACGGACCATGTCCGTTTACCAATACTGAAGGAATAGTAAGCGGATCGGCCGATCCCAACTTTTCAATTATAATTTTACCTGTATTAATTTCATACTCCGATTCCGTTTCCTTACGTGTAAGTAACCTTGTACATGGAACTTCACCATAGAAATGGTCCGCATGAGTAGTCCCGAAAGGAGGAATCGCTCTTCCTGCCTGGGCCCATGATGTTGCATAAGATGAATGTGTGTGAACTATTCCGCCAATTGATCCAAGAGTCCTGTAAAGGATTAGATGAGTTGGTGCATCGGTCGAAGGTTTTCTCTTTCCTTCAATTATCTTCCCATTCTGATCGATCACAACCATGTCGTCAGGTTTCATCAGATCGTAGTTTAACCCGGATGGCTTGATTACGATGAAACCGGTCTCTTTATCCCTGCCGCTAACGTTGCCCCAGGTCTGAATAACGAGTCCCTTTTTAACCAGTTCGATATTTGCTTTGTATACTGTGTTTTTTAATTCTTCCAGCATCGTCTATATGATTAATTTTCTACTTTTATTTATCTCACCCTTTAGGGCTTTTGAAAAAGTTGAGATCTATTAACCTTCCCTTTGTGTGCTTTGTGGTTAAAAAACTCTTCCACAGCCATATACATGGGATGATGTTAATTTACATCAAGACTAAAATAGAACCCATTCTGTTTTAGGATCTTATAATTACTTTCATTAAACTTATAATACCAGGCTCCTTTTTTTGAAGTCTCCTTCTCTTTTTCATCAAGTTTTTCAAGGATTCCCATTGAAAGGATTTTCTTCCTGAAGTTTCGCTTGTCAATATTTTTCCTGAGAATAGCTTCATAAAGATCCTGAAGCTGAACAAGGGTGAATTTTTCCGGAAGAAGTTCAAATCCCACCGGTTTGATCCTGATCTGATTCTGCAAATCGATCAGTGCCTGCTTTACCATTTGGGGATGGTCAAATATTAAATCGGGTAATTGTGATAACGAACGCCAGCTCACACTATTCTTATCAGCCAGATTCTTATCAATATCTCTGATAGGAATAAGAGCGAAATAAGCTACAGAGATCACCCTGTCACCAGGATCCCTTGTAATTTCCCCATAGGCAAAAGACTGTTTCATATATACCGACTCCAAACCCGTGAGATTGCGCAGTACTCTGGTTGCAGCGCTTTCGAGACTTTCATTTGATTCAACAAAACCTCCTGCCAGCGACCAGCTTCCTTTGGCCGGTTCGAACATTCGTTTAAGAAGAAGAAGTTTTAACTCCTTTTCAAGTATGTCGTAACCGAATATTATGCAGTCTACTGCAACAATATGTCGTGTACTGTTTGAATAAATTTTCATTTTCAGATTTTAAATTATTCCATCTGAAATGTGATAATAAAGTTCATTCCATCTTAATTCATTTTTAAATGAAGTGATGTCAAACTTCTCTCCGATAATCACATATTCAATCCCCAACATCCCGGCAAAATCCTCGAGGTACCCGGCATTAATTGAAGTACTGAACCCGGTATGATGTGCACCTCCGGCCATTATCCATGCGGCTGCCCCTGTTTTCAAATCGGGCTGTGGTTTCCAGAGAACACTTGCCACAGGAAGATTCGGCATGTCGGGACATTTAACTACCTCAACTTCGTTCACAATCATTCTGAATCTGTTGCCGAGGTCAATGACAGATACGTTAATTCCATTTCCGGGAGCGGTTTTAAATACCAGACGAGCCGGGTCCTCTTTTCCTCCGATAGATAATGGATGTATTTCAATTTTTGGTTTTGAAAGCGCGATTGAAGGACATACTTCAAGCATATGAGCGCCAAGTACTCTCATACCTTTGGGATCAAAATGATAGGTGTAATCTTCCATGAAGGAAGTTCCGCCTTTCAGTCCCGCTGACATTACTTTCATTGAACGTACAAGTGCGGCTGTTTTCCAATCTCCTTCCGCTCCGAATCCGTAACCTTTCGCCATCAGTCTTTGCACTGCAAGCCCAGGCAATTGTTTAAGTCCGTGGAGATCTTCAAAAGTAGTTGTAAAAGCCTTGAAATTCCCTGCTTCAAGGAATGACTCCATTCCTAGTTCAATCCGCGCAGCTTCTTTTAGAGTATCTGATGCGGCAACAGCTTTTGTCAGATTATATTCTGATCCGTATTCCGAGAGTAATTTTTTAATTGATGAAGATGATACTTCATTCACTTTTTTAACAAGGTCGCCGATACCGAACCCGTAAACCGAATAACCCATTTTCATCTGGGCGCTAACCTTATTACCCTCAGTAACAGCAACATCGCGCATATTATCCCCAAACCTGGCAACCTTCATGTGAATTGCATCATTGTAAGCCGACGCAGCTCTGATCCATACAGCTATACTTTCTACAGCAACGGGATCCTTATAATGACCAACAACAACTTTTCTGTTCAGCCTCATTCTGGCACCGATGAATCCAAATTCACGATCGCCATGTGCCGACTGGTTCAGGTTCATAAAATTCATATCGATGGATTCCCAAGGAATATCCCTGTTCAGCTGAGTATGAAAATGGAGGAAAGGTTTATTAAGAATAGATAAGCCTCTTATCCACATTTTTGCGGGAGAAAAAGTATGCATCCAGGTTATCAGGCCGATACAGTTCTTTGAATTATTTGCTTCGGCACAAAGTTCGGTTATTGAATCGGGAGTAGTAAGAACGGGTTTGAAGATGATTTTCTGAGAAATGCCAGGGGCTTTATCAAGGTAACCGGCAATTTTTGCAGAATCAGTTGCAACCTGTTTTAGAGTATCGGGGCCATAGAGATGCTGGCTCCCGGTGACAAACCATATTTCAAATTCTTTTGTCTTTTCCATATAAATATTTTTTCTACCAGAAATAAGCGTAAAATGCAACAATCACCACAATAATCAAGCCTGAGAAAAACAAGTCCCAGTTATTCCAGCTGGCTCTTGTAAGAGCTTTTTGTTCTGCAGTTGCAGATCCAAAGTAGAGTCCCTTAATGGCAACCTGATCTGCCTGCCTGGTTGACATACTTGTAACAACCATAATTATTATTACGAGGAAGAATAATGCGATTTCATAATGAAGCCAGTTTGGCGCAAGAAATACTTTGTATACCCAGCCCTCATGACTAATACCTGAGGCAAACACTTTTAGAGCCAGACGTGTCATACCAAGAACAAATCCTGATACAAGTCCGACAAAACCAGCAGTAGGAGTAGTTTTTCTGGAAGAAATCCCCAACAAGAATACGGCTGCTATACCCGGGGCAAGCAGTGACTGGACATCCTGCAGATAGGCATATAAAACTTTCCCAAGGCCTCTCATTACCGGAATCCAGAGAATTCCCAGAATAACCACAACAACCGTTGCAATCCGGCCGACTCTTACAAGTTCTTTTTCGGGGGCCTGAGGTTTAAATTTCATGATAGAAATCTACGGTAAAAAGTGTTGCAGATGAATTGAATAGCGAAGCCAGGGAACTCATTAATGCAGCGAGAATTCCTCCTACAACCAATCCTTTAAATCCTAATGGAAGAAGCTCTTTTACAAGTATCGAGAACGCGGCATCAGAACTTGTCAGATTGATCATTCCCTTTGCATTAAGAGAATATGCAATCATCCCGGGAATTAAGAAAATAAATACCGGAGTCAATTTAAAAGCTGCGCCAAGGATCGCACCACGGCGTGATTCTTTCTGATTTCTTCCTGAAAGAACTCTTTGAACTATATACTGATCAGTACACCAGTACCAGAACCCGATAATTGCAGATCCAAGGATTACCCCAGTCCACGGATATTCCGGGTCACTCGCAGAACGCATCAGTTGTGTCATAGTGTTTCCGGCAGAATTCACAGGGACAGCCTGGCAGATTGCCATCATTTCGTGCCAACCGCCAAGCTTTATAAGACCAATCACGAGTACAGCCAGAGAACCGATAAGCAGTACCGGAGTTTGCAATACGGATGTCCACAATACAGCCTTCATGCCTCCCAGAGTGGTGTAAAGACCTGTCAGAACAACTAATCCGACTGCACTTATCCAGAAGAAATCAATTCCAAACATTGATTCGATGCCAAAAACCTGCTTGAATACAATGCCTCCCGCATAAACGGTAACTGCAACTTTTGTAAATACATAACTTACCAGTGAGATTATTGACAATACGCTTCGGGAACCTTTATTGTATCTTTTCTCCAGGAACTCAGGCATTGTGAATACTCCGCTTCGTGCATAGAAAGGAACAAAAAACCAACCAAGAATAAGGATCAACCAACCGTGCATTTCCCAGTGTGCCATAGCCATACCGCTTGACGCACCTGCACCGGCCAGACCAACGAGATGCTCAGAACCAATGTTTGATGCAAAAATTGATGATCCGATAGCCAGCCAGGTTGCATCACGACCTGCAAGAAAATAATCCGTGGAAGTCTGATCTTTTTGCCTCATAACCCAGATAATAATTCCTACAAGTCCAAGACAAAAGATGCCGAGTACGATCCAGTCTAATGTTCCCATAATAGTTGCTTAATTTTATGAATTTAATAATCAGGTTCTATGAAAGGTCAAAGAAATTTCTCCGGATTAAGCTATCAGAATCAGCAGGTAATTTTTTGCCGATAGTGAATTGTTATTAGCAAATCTATACAAAAATATTTTAAATGTATGAAATACACTTAAATAAATTATTATGTCGTTTTGAGAATGTTTAACCGCTACGCGGTATGGAAAATTGGATTGTAATAATGAGCTACAATACTTTATCGCCTACGGCGAAATATGAATAAATTGCGGATTTTGATTCCGAAATCTAGCCCGTAGGGCTTTAACTATTGTAGAATGGTTGCCTGGTGGTGCTTCTTTTACCTCATAGAGGTTAAACAAGTTTCTTTTTTAGAGATTAGATTTCTTCCATTCCTCCAGCGAAGCTTTGATGAATTCAATGATCCTCTGATTTTCTTCTTTCCCGTTACCGGTGATTTTCATTGGCTCACCAAACTTAATATGGATATGTTTTTTGTGATCTAACGGACCCAGTTCCTTTATTATCCTGCCGTTACCCCAGAAATCGGTCTTCAAAGCTATCGGGACGACTTCAACACCTGCTTTTTTTGCAAGCTTTACGCCCAACGAATTAAAATCTTCGGGTTTAAATTCCACGCTCCTGGTACTTTGCGGGAAAATTACAATTGAAATCCCATTCTTTAACTTATCAACTCCCTCATTCATAACAGCTTCAAGGTCCTTACGGGGATCTGTCCTGCCAACCACTATAGGGTTTCTCGATCTCATGACGTCGCCGAATAACGGGTGTTTCACAAGACTCTCCTTTACAACAAAGGTGAGTTCCTTCTGTGTACCGATTATTGAAGGGAGGATCATTGTTTCAAGGGTACTCATATGATTGCTGATGAAAAGGACTGAACCGGGTGTTTTGGTTATGTTGTCCATCCCGGTTATGTGAAAAATTCCGCCGGTCTTTTCAATAAATCGCAGGATCTCCAATGAAGAATCAGTCCAGGCTTTCGTATCATAAAGCTTCCTTATGGCTTCCCTCCTGGTGCGGAATACAATATTTGCATATTTCAATGTAAAATAAACACGGCTATCCAGACGGATTTTTTCTAAAACAGAGAGTTTTTCCTTTTCAGGTGTATTATAGGAGTCAGAATCAAAATAGCCCTTCTTCATAGGAACAACATTAAAAAAAATTAGGTCTTAAAAACTTCAAAACTGATCAAAGGTAATCTTCATTTCTGAAATTTAAAGCCTGAAATTTCTGCGATAAGACAGAAATTATTTCTTCTTCATGAGATTATAAAGAAGATAATCTCCAAGAGGAATGGGATCATGAGTCTTGGCCCATTGGCTTGTCAGCAAATATTGTTCTTTGAGGTTATTGAAGTTGAACATCAGAAAATCATTCTTAAAGTCGGGCATCCAGATGTAGCTCAGGAATATCATGTCGGGGTTTTCCTCCGAATAATCCTTCAGTCTTTTAATCATGCCTTTCTGAAGAATATTATCGAGGGATACTCCCATTTTGTCAAATCTTCCCTTATCGTTTATACCCAAGCCCCTGAGTTCTTCGCTGACTTCAGGAATGCTGTCGCTTTTCCTGCTGATAATATAAACCTTTGCGACTCCCTGTCCCCTGGATTTCTCGAATTCAAGAAGTGCATGGTAAGGGATATGATCGTCCCCTATTCCGCCATCGACATAGTCAACATCCGGAATGGTGGTAACATTTTTAATCCTGCATGGGGGAAATGCAATAGGAAATGAGGAAGAAGCCATCATTATGTCGACAAGACTTAATGTAGTATCCGTTTCCTCGTTTATTTTCCTGCTGCACATCCTGTAAACCACTTTTTTAAGATCAAGGCGTTTGAGATGTGTAAATGAAATTGAAGTAACAAACGGGAGATCTCCGATTTTGTGATAGCCCAATTTCCCTTCAACAATCCTGGTATAGAGATTTCTGGCAGGCTGTGTGTTCACAGGAAGTCTTTTTGGTCCGTCCTGGATAAATATATCTTTGTTCTTCAGATTAAATAATATCTCCCTGTATTCAGCCCAGGTCATTTTCCCGCTTAAAATGCCATTAAGCATAACAGCATTCAGAGCGCCAGAGCTTACTCCTGATATAAAAACTACGTCCTTCAGGAGACCACGGTTATACAGTTCTTCAAGCAATCCTGCTTCCTGTGGAATTCGCGCAGCAGCGCCTGTTAATATTATTGCAGTACCCGACCTTGAAGGCACAATAAACTTTCTATCAGGGGCTTTATTTTTGCCTGCAATCAGAAACAGCGAAACAAATATTGTCACTGTTATCAAAGTAAATTTCATCAACTTTTTCATTTCACAGGTTATGTTATAGCTTCAGTGATAAAACAGAAACAACCCAACTATTTCATTTGTTTAACAAAGGCAGCACAAGAAGTGTAACTGATAAGCCTATAAGGATTACAACTGCAGCCCAACCGATGATATTAGTAACCGGTTTGTTTATGTGTTCCCCCATAATTTTCTTATTGTTTACAAGTATTATCATGCAAAGCAACACCACAGGCAATAAGATACCATTCAAAACCTGCGACCATAATGAGATCTGAATGAGAGGCGCTTTGGGTAACAGGATTATAAATGCTGCAATTACAAGTATACTTGTATAAAGAGTGTAAAATTCCTTCGCATCATCCCATTTTTTGTCAATACCTGCTTCAAAACCAAAAGCTTCACAAACGTAAAAAGCGGTAGCCAGCGGCAATATAGTTGCCGAGAATATTGAAGCTATGAATAGTCCAAACGCGAAAACTTCTGATGCGAGATGTCCGGCCAGCGGTTTAAGGGCAAGAGCTGCATCTTTTGCTTCCTCTATTGCAATTCCGTTTTCGTGAAGTGTTGATGCACAGGCTACAATGATAAAGAAAGCGACAACGACTGTAGCCACACATCCGACGACTATGTCGATCAATGTGTACTTGTAGTTTTTCATCTTAAGTCCTTTCTCGATGACAGAGCTTTGCATATAGAACTGCATCCATGGAGCGATAGTGGTACCCACCAGACCAATTACCATTGCCAGGCTTTTGGAGTTCACCTCAAACTTGGGATGAATAATTGACGAACCGATTTCACCCCAGTGAGGTTTACCCATCATAGCCGATACTACATAAGTAAGCAAGGAAACACTGAAAATCAAAAAAATGCGTTCAGCTATCTTATAATTTCCTTTTACAACAAGTATCCAGACCATAAAAGCAGCAATGGGTACTGAAATATATTTGGTAATCCCAAACACTTCCATACTTCCCGCAACTCCGGCAAATTCAGTAGTTGTGTTCCCGATGTCAGCAAAAAGAAGGCCAATAAAGATAAAAAAGGTCACTTTTACACCCGCATTTTCACGGATGAGATCAGCCAGTCCTTTTCCTGTCACGATTCCCATTCGCGCATTCATCTCCTGGATAATAAGCAAGACAATAAAAGAAGGGATTAATGTCCAGATCAGACTGTATCCATATATAGCTCCTGCAACAGAATAAGTTGTAATACCACCGGCATCATTATCTACGCTGCCGGTAATAATTCCCGGACCAAGAATTGCAAAAAAAATTGCTATCTGCCGCAATATTTTTTTTGTATTGAATTTTGAAGCTGGCATAGCTGATACTATTATTTTTTGTTGGTTCTTCTCTTCCGTGTAAGGTCTTCAATAACATCATCAATTACTACCATACCCTGTAACTGGTTACTCTGATCAACTACGGGGACGGCGAGGAGGTTATACTTTGATACTAATTCTGCAATTGCACCAACTTTCTGATCATCAAGGAGATGAACAGGCTCCGACTTCATAATATGGCTTACGCTCACATTTGGTTCAGAAACGACGAGATCGCGCAAATTAAATGATCCGATTAATTCATCGTTTGATTCAATTACGAACATATTGTAGAGTTCTGCCGATTCCGGTTTCTTGGTTCTCAATTGTACAAGCACTTCGGCAACTGTCATTGTGGCGCTGAATGAGAGATAATCCGTGGTCATAATACTCCCTACCAGGTCATCGTCATATTCAAGAAGTTCCCTTACCTCTTCCGACGATTCCTTATCCATTTCTTTCAATAACATTTCAGCTTTATCCTCTTCCAGTTCATCGAGTATATCTGCAACTTCATCGGCAGGCATCTTTTCAAGCACATCCGCAGCTTTGTTGACAGGAAGATTTTCCAGGATGTGTATCTGGGCATTTGTTTCCAGTTCCTCAAGAACATCGGCAGCTTTCTCTTCGTCAAGAGAAGAGAAAACTGACATACTAGATTTTTTGCCCATATCTTCCAAAATATCTGCGATATCTGACGGGTGGAGAGTGTGCAGCTTTGCATAGCTCTTTGAAAGTCGGATATTAAGATTTGAATGATCAATAGCCTGAACATCATCCCAAAGAATGAATTTTGCAGGAATGTTGATCTGGAAAATGGATAGGATCCTCTTTATAAACATGGCTATTCCGATCCGTCTTAATAGTCCTTCAATACCAATATCAACGGCAATAGCGAATGTTCCTGTTGGCAAAGTTGCAAGTCGTACATCATTTACCCTGACAAGTTTGCGGCCATTCAGATCAACTATTTGTTTATCGAGAATATTTTCAACGAGCAGGAGTCCGTTATTTACCTCTTCTGAACCTAATTCAGTCAGGGCAGTACAGGTTACATTAAGTACTTCCCTAGCCTTAGTGACCAGAAAACTTTTAAAGGAATAGAATTTTATTTCTTTGCGAATTTTTAACCTGACACCAATGACAAGCTGCTGGTTCGGATCATTATTGCCTGAAGGAAATGTGTTTACCAGTAAATCTTTAACTATTCCGATAGCATCACCATCGGAACTAAAAGCCTCCTTACCGATTATTCCACTTAAATAAAACGTTGTGAGTGAAGTCATTGTCACCTCCTTACTTTTTCTGATAAAGAAGGCGCGACAAGATTGCCGGTTAACCTTCCAGATCAGGGATTAATATACTCGCCGGGCCGTCGTCCATTTAAATTCAAAAATTGATTTCGCGAACAAAAGTAAATTTCTCATCCTTACTTTCCAAATAAACCATGACTATTTTGTGAACTCATTTTTGAAATCAATGAACAAGATCGGCCGTTTGATTATATTTAGTATAAAAGCCTATTTTGATTATAAACTGTCTCAAATAAATTGCTTTCCTTCCGTTTTATACTTTTTTTACTAAATTTGACTCGAGTTTTAAATCATTTAAGATATATAGTGGGAATTTTACAAGACAAACTTTCAGGTTATGATGCCCCGCAGAAAGCTATGCAGGCTGGCATCTATCCCTATTTCAGGGCGATAGAATCCGAACAGGATACAGTAGTAATTATTAACGGTCAGAAGGTTTTGATGTTCGGTTCGAACAGTTACCTTGGCCTCACATGCCATCCAAAAGTTAAAGCTGCAGCTATTGCAGCCATTAATAAGTACGGGACAGGTTGTGCAGGTTCAAGATTTCTGAATGGAACACTGGACATTCACATTGAGCTTGAAAACAAGCTGGCACAACTGGTAAATAAAGATGCTGCTTTATGCTACAGCACAGGTTTCCAGGTAAATCTGGGAGTCGTTTCTCTACTTGCCGGACGCCATGATTATCTCCTTCTTGACGAGCTTGACCATGCATCAATAATCGAAGGCAGCAGGCTTTCATTTTCAAAAGTTCTTAAGTTTGCTCATAATGACATGACAGCGCTTAAGAATAAACTAAAACTTTGCCATAAAGACCGGGTTAAGCTTATAGTGGTTGACGGCGTTTTTTCAATGGAGGGTGATCTGACGAATTTACCTGAGATAGTTAAACTTGCAGAACATTACGGTGCTACTGTTATGGTAGATGATGCTCATGCTCTTGGAGTTATCGGGAAAAACGGATCAGGAACAGCTTCTCATTTCGGACTTACTGACAAAGTAGATCTTATTATGGGAACATTTTCCAAATCGTTTGCTTCTCTTGGAGGATTCATTGCTGCCGATAAAGAAGTAATTAATTATATCAAACACAATTCAAGAACCCTGATCTTCAGTGCAAGTATGACTCCGTCTTCTGCTGCTGCTGTTCTTGCCTCAATTGAGATTATGGAAAATGAACCGGAAAGGATTAAACATCTGTGGGATATGACAGCTCTGGCTCTTGACGGATTTAAATCAGCAGGATTCGATACCGGAAAATCTGAAACACCTATTATTCCATTGTTTATAAGAGACGACATCAAATCATTACAGTTAACGCAAATGTTGCTTGCTGACGGCGTTTTTGTGAACCCGGTGGTGTCTCCGGCTGTCCCTAAAGAGGATTGCCTGATCAGATATTCACTCATGGCTACTCATACCAAAGAACAGGTGGAGATTTCTATTGAAAAGATTACAAAGGCTGCAAAAGCATTAGGAATTCTAGGTTAAGCGAGAATCCATTAACCGCAAAGGTCGCAAAGAAATTACGCAAAGAACGCAAAGAACTGAATTTTTGATATTTTTTACTTTGCGTATTCATCCTGAACTTGTCGCAGGGTGCGCCTACTTGGTACTCTGCGGTTAAATAAAACCATATTAGATCTCTTGTTTTGTAATTATCTGTTGTTCAATTAAATAGCTTATGAAAAAAGTAATTCTCATTACTGGTATCTCATCCGGATTCGGAAAACAAACATCTGAACTTCTGGCTGCTGAAGGCCATACTGTCTATGGGACCGTCCGGCGCAATGTTGAGACCAGTTCATCAGTAACTGTATTGAACCTTGATCTGACAAATATCGAATCTATAAGACTAACAGTACAAACAATCGTTGCTAAAGAAGGCAGGATTGACGTCCTTATCAATAATGCCGGCATGCATACCGGAGGACCAATAGAGACCTCCCCAATAGAACACGTTAAACTTCAGATGGATACCAATTTTATCGGAATGGTGAATCTTACAAAAGAAGTATTGCCTGTTATGAGGAAACAGGGAGGCGGGACGATTATCAACTTCAGTTCAATCGGTGGTTTGATGGGGCTTCCTTTCCAGCCATTCTACTCTGCCAGTAAATTTGCAATCGAAGGGTTTAGCGAGGCTTTAAGAATGGAAGTAAAACAGTTTAATATAAAAATAGTAGTTATTTGCCCGGGTGATTTTCATACAAGTAACTCTGCCAATCGCCGGAACTTTATGGCACCGACTGATTCCAACGATCCATATAATCAGCAGTTTCTTAAGACGATGGCCATAATTGAAAAGGATGAGGCAAACGGATGGGAACCTGTGGTTCTGGCCAGGAAACTTGTCAAAATTGTGGCAAATAATAATCCCCGTAACAAATATATTATTGCATCATTCGAGCAAAAACTGGCGGTAGCGCTGAAATATATACTGCCGGGGAAACTGTTCGCAATGATCCTGGAAGATCACTATAAGATCAAATAGTCTCTAATTTTAGCGCTCGGCGAAGTCTTCAGACTTCGCCTCAATCAATTTGAAATTTATATTTTATAAGTATTTAAAGCGAAGTTTGAAAACTTCGCTTAGCATGGGTAGTCTTTAATTTAACGATTGGCGAAGTCTTCAGACTTCGCCACCATCAATATGAAGTTTAAATTTTATACGAACTTCAAGCGAAGTTTGAAAACTTCGCTTAGCCAATCATAGCAGAATCTTTATGTCTTTTACGCCTTTCAATACGATTTATAATCCATTTTCATCACGTTAAGAGTTTGAGGGATCCAAACCCTGTAACGTGAATCTTCACTCCAGGTATTGCCTGCCGATGCAAAATCGCAAAATGAAACCTGCCTTGGATTACGGGTTTCACCTTCCAGGTCGGTACCAAGAACCAGAGGAGCTGTGAATGCCATCCAGACACCTGAAGGTTTTTTTGCCGCGGCAACCAGATTAACTTTGTTTTCCTGAGCCTGTACAATTCCCGATTCATAAATAAATCCGTCATTAAACCTGGTATCCCTTGCCATAACTACCGGTCCGCGCAAAATTGCCTGACACCCGTTCATGGTTACTAGTCTTCCGCTCATGTCAAGCTTAAGAACAACTTTATCAGACTTCTGCCATATCCTTGTAATCTTTTTATAAGATCCCGGTGTAAGCTCAGAAACTGCTTTCCCATTTATTGTCATTGAAGTTTTTTGGCTCCATTCAGGTATCCTGAAGCAAATTGTGAAACTCTCTGATTTTTCAGGATTGATATTTACTTCAATCGAATCAGAAACCGGATATTCTGAAATCTGACCAATTATAATTTTATTACCCTTGTTGACTTTTACCTCAGATTGGATAGCTCCATAGAGATTAATGTAAATCTCCTGCTGGTTTCCCATTTCAGCAAAACGAGGCAGCATCATGAAAGCTCTCGGACCATTTGCGTTACAGCAATTAATGTGCATTCCGCATTGTTCCTCTCCGGCATGCCTTACTCCTCCTAACGGACTATATTTGGCAATCTGCGAACCGTCACCTTTCAACGAAGCCATCAAAGCATTATAAGCTGATCTTTCAATCTGATCCGCATAGAGAGGATTTCCTGTAAGTCTTAAAAGATTAAAACATAGTTTCATCCAGGTCATGGTAACGCAAGTCTCCATGGTATGGTAAGTTGGATCTGTCTGATATTTTGCACCGTTATAAAAGCATTCAAATGCGGTTCCTGAGCCTGCTATATTAATTTCATTCTTAATAATGTCATCAACAGCCATTTCGACGGCTCTCAGTTGAACCGGGTCCCCTGTAATACGGTATAATTCAAGCAATCCTTCATAGCACGACATCATTTCGTATGCTTTTTGTCCATTCTCGTACGACCACCAGGTTGAAGGATGAGGAAATCTCTCAGATACGGGGATGCCTGAAATAGCTTTACTGATCAGATTTGGACCATCAGGAGTTTCCCATTCCGCAACAATATACCTGGCAAAATCAAGATAACTTTTTTCTCCGGTTCTTTTATACAGATACACAATTGGTTCAAGAATAGAACAACTTGGCATACCACGGTAATTCCCCGTTTTAACTATGTTTATCTTGCCGGGACCAACCATACTGAGCAGGTTGTCAGCCAGCCTGCATGAACTTTTTAACGCATTGGCATCTCCTGTTAGATCATAATAAGCAAGCAGTCCAAGCAAAGTGTACTTGGTTCCCCATATATCCCATTCTTTCAGACGGGAATCTTCCGCATAATTCCCAATGTACCCTGACGGCAGCTGGGTTGCAAGCAATTTACCAGTGGCATCCTTAATGATTGCAAACATGGCCGGGTCCTTATTATAGTCATAAGATGCAATTGCAGAAAGTATCCATTTCCCCCAGAATTCTGTCTGCCAAAGATGAGTTTCATTTTTATGCCTGAAAGGTTCAATCAGTTGTTCAACATCCTGACTCATAATACGTTGCCTGATAACAAGATTTATTTTATCACCAAGTTGTCCGCCAATTAAAACTGAACCGGATGGATAGGAAGACATTTTATCTGAAAATATTTCAGGCGATACTGATTTTGTTTCAAGATTCTGTCCTGATAACCACATAGTTAACAACATGAATAGAGAAGAAAAATAGAACTTTTTCATTTTCATTTTAGTTTTTCATTGTATCCCCGAATATGAGCAATTGGTATTACCGCCGACAAATTACTAACAAAAATTTGATAATTTTGTACCGTTTTTAGTTCATGCATTTAGGAACGGAGAGAATAAGATGAATGAATTTGATATTAAAGCGGCCGAATGGGATAAGAATCCCATGCACTGGGACAGATCACGGGCAATTGCGAATGAGATCATAAAACTCGTCCCGCTAAATAAAGATATGACAGCTCTGGAATATGGAGCGGGAACAGGCATTACCAGTTTTTTATTGAGAGATTATCTGAAGGAGGTCACTTTAATGGATAATTCAACTGAAATGATCAGAATAATTGATGAAAAGATCATATCAACGCAGGTGAAGAATTTAAAGACCTTGAATTTTAATCTGGAAACTGAAGATTACAGGAACGGGAAATTTGATCTTATTTTCACTCAGATGGTTTTGCATCATGTAGCAGATATTGAAAAAATTGTCAATAAGTTCCGTCTTCTGTTAAATCCAAATGGCTTTCTTGTTATTGCTGACCTGTACAAGGAAGACGGATCGTTTCATGGTGAAGGTTTTACGGGTCATAACGGTTTCGACGTTGGTGATCTGTCTGAAATTCTGAGAAAAAACAACTTCTCGGGAATTTATCACAAGACTTGTTTTGTGATAGAACGTAAGATATCCGAAAGCGAATCAAAGCAATTTGAAGTATTCATCATGACAGCCAAAATGTGTTAAAAACATTTTATTACCTTACTTGTTTGTAGCAAAAGTTTACTTAACTATAATTTTATGATAGAAATAACATTTGATGGCGGCAAAGTGGTCTCTGCTCATTCTCATGGTCATATAATCAAGACTGATCAACCAGTGACCAGCGGTGGGCAGGATTCAGCCCCTGCTCCTTTTGAACTGTTCCTGGCTTCAATCGGGACATGTGCAGGTATATATGTAAAATCATTTTGTGATAACAGGAAAATTCCTGCAGAGAATATTAAGATCATCCAGACTGCTGAGTATGATGAAGAGACAGGATTGCCGGTTTCTATCAAACTTGATATTCAGCTCCCGGCAGATTTCCCTGAAAGATATAAGGAGGCTGTTATCTCTGTGGCTGAGTTATGTAAAGTAAAAAAGACAATTGCCGCTCAGCCTGTTTTCAAAGTGATTGCATCAATAAAATAATTGCCAAAAAAAGAAATCCATTAACCACAAAGGTCACAAAGGTTAACACAAAGGACACAAAGAAATTTCAAGCCTAAATTTTTGACTTTGATTTAGCCTCCTTTGTGTGCTTGGTGGTTAAAAAAGAAAAATTTATGCCAGGTACATATTTATAAGCTGCTCATAAAGTTCCTGCTTACCGCTTTTAGTTTCAGGTTCACCAAGTTCGGCTGCAATATCTCTCAATTTTGCCAGAGTAAGTTTACCCTTTTCAAAGTCTTTCCCGAGTCCTTTATCGAAAGACTCATACCTTTTCTTTCTCATCTTAAGATAGTCACTGTCCTTCAGGATCTTGTCTGCAATTACCAGGGCGCGTGCAAAAGTATCCATCCCGTTTATATGAGCAATGAAAAGATCTTCATTATCGGTTGAGTTCCGCCTGACTTTAGCATCAAAATTAATACCTCCGGTTGAAAATCCTCCGGCTTGAAGAATGACCATCATTGCCTCGGTAATCTCATAGATATTTGTCGGAAATTCATCTGTATCCCATCCGTTCTGATAGTCACCCTTATTCGCATCAATACTTCCCAGTAATCCTGCATCAGCTGCTACCTGTAGCTCATGCTGGAAAGTATGCCCGGCAAGAGTTGCATGATTGACCTCAATATTCAGTTTAAAATCTTTATCGAGACCATGCTGGCGCAGGAAACCAATAATTGTTGCAACGTCATAGTCATATTGATGTTTTGTTGGCTCCATTGGCTTAGGCTCTACAAGGAACGTGCCTTTGAAACCAATTTTTCTTCCATAATCGCGTGCCATTGAGAGCATCATACCCATATGTTCAAGCTCCCTTTTCATATTCGTGTTATGAAGTGACATATATCCTTCTCTTCCACCCCAGAACACATAATTCTCTCCTCCTAATTCCACTGTTGCAGCTATCGCGTTCTTCAGTTGAACAGCAGCATTTGCAACCACAGCAAAATCGGGATTTGTTGCTGCCCCATTCATATACCGCGGATTTGAGAAGAGATTGGCTGTACCCCATAGAAGTTTCACACCTGTCTGTTCCTGCATCTTTTTCATTACCGGTACAATTTTTTCCAGACGCTTTTCAATTTCAAAAACGGTACCACCACCAACGATATCTGTATCATGAAAACAATAGTATTCAGCGCCGATCTTTGTAATGAATTCAAAAGCAGCGTCGAGTTTTTGCTTTGTCTTGTCACTTATTGAAGCATCCTTCCATGGATATAACCGGGTAGCATCTCCAAACGGATCGGAACCATCGCCGCAAAATGAATGCCAGTAAGCAACCGCAAAACGCAGGTGGTCCTTCATTTGTTTCCCCCCAACTTCTTCTTCAGGATTATACCATCTGAAAGCAAGCGGATTTTTTGATTTTTTACCTTCGTATTCTATCTTCCCGATTCCTGGGTATGCCTCTTTTTTTCCTTTTGAGCTCATGTTGACTAATTTTAAGACTTTACTCTATTCAAATATAAGTACTTTCCTGCTTTCAGTGGGTAGTCAGGTTAAGTTTTTAATCAGGTATTTAACAAAACGTCAACCATTTCTTTCCATTTCGTGTAAGCCTCTTCGTATAAAACAGATTTCGAATGATCAGGTTCTGTAATTCCAATCGTTTCCAGACCCGCAAAAGCTTCTTTTTCAGATCTGTAAAACCCGCATCCGATACCAGCTCCTCTTGCGGCACCGATTGATCCGTCAGTATTATATAAATGTATGGTTGAACCGGTAATACATGATAAAGCCTCCCTGAAAACCCTGCTCAGGAACATATTCGCCTCACCGGCCCTTATAATCCGGGGATCAATACCGGTTTCTTTCATTATATCGAGACCGTATCTGAAGGAAAAAGCAATTCCTTCCTGGGCTGCTCTTAAAAGGTGAGCATTGCTGTGAATATTAAAGCTTAATCCTGAAATCCTTGCGGCGATATCTTTATTACCAAGCATGCGTTCTGCCCCATTGCCGAAAGGGAGTATACAAACTCCGTCTGATCCGGGAGATACCTTTTCAGCAATTTTATTCATATCATTGTACGACATCTTGTTAGTAATATTATGCCTGAGCCAGCTATTCAGGATACCGGTTCCGTTAATGCAAAGCAGCATACCAAGCCTGTTCTTTGTATCAGTATGATTTACATGTAAAAAAGTATTTACTCTTGAAAGAGGATCAGATTTTTTTAATTCCGTGACTCCATATATGACTCCTGATGTACCAGCCGTTGCTGCAACTTCTCCGGGATTTAATACGTTAAGTGAGAGAGCGTTATTTGGTTGATCTCCTGCTCTGTATGCAACGGGTATGCCTGATGGTAATCCCAGTTCCGTTGCAATTGAAGGTAATAAATTCCCTGACGTCGAGAACGATGGTAAGGGGTCAGGGAGAATGTCAGGTTCAAATCCGTAAAAATTCATAAGTTCGCCGGAAATTTTATTTGAATGAAAGTCCCAGAAGATACTCTCCGAAAGTCCTGTAAATGTTGTACTTATTTCTCCTGTGAGCCGCATTGCAATATAATCGCCTGGCAACATTATTTTATTAATCCTTGAAAAAATGGAGGGCTCATTTTCTTTGACCCATGCCAGCTTTGATGCTGTGAAATTCCCGGGGGAATTAAGAAGATGCGTGAGGCAGAAATCGTTTCCTAATGCGTCAAGAGCTTTATTCCCCAGATCTACAGCCCTGCTGTCGCACCATATTATAGAATTGCGTAGAACTTTATCGTTCTTATCAACAGCGACAAGTCCGTGCATCTGGTATGAAATGCCTATCGCGCCAATTTCATCCTTTTTATTCCCGAGTTTTTTGGAACATTCATTAACCGCAACCTTCAGGTTTTTCCACCATGTTTCAGGCTCCTGTTCTGCCCAACCGGGTTTCAGGGCAATGATTTTCATTTCATCGGATGGTGAAAATGCTGTGGCAAGACATTTTCCGGTTGTCCCATCAATTACCGAAGCTTTCACTGAAGAGCTTCCCAAATCAATACCAAGCAATAGCATATTTTAGAATTTTTTATTTAACCGCAAAACACGCAAAGAAGGCGCAAAGTGCGCAAAGTCAAAAATTAAAAATAAAGTCTTTGCGACCTTTGCGTAAAATCTTTGCGACCTTTACGGTTAATGGATTTCAACAATTTTATTTTCTCTTAGCCTTCTGTAAACACAATCCTTCTGATTGCACATTCGGCAGGTATACGGATTGAATTTAACATTTTTACCTATTCCAATGAATCCGCTTATAGATTTCACCGGATCCATCAATGCGGAAGGCGTTAAATGTATGCCACAATAATTATCAGGGATAAGTTTGAATAAGTTGTGCTGTTCAGCTACATCCCAGCCGCAATAACCCGGACTGAACCGATTAGTAATTTTCCCGCCTGACTCCATTATTCTTTTTGACAAACCGGCCTGCATAAGATCTCCGGCAGCCTCAACGATCTCGCTTCCGATAACATCGTAGACGTAACCCTTTAAAAAATCTCTTTCCTTCATGGCAGCTCTGCTTCGATTTCCAATCTCCTCCCCGGCGGTACAAAGGAATATTGCAATTGATTCTGATTTTTTTAGCTGCCCATATACTATTTTTTTGATATTGAAATCCAGCTCATTGATTTTAACTGATTTATTATCAGCATTAAAGCGAACTTCATTATAAATCACATACTGTGCTCTGACATTTGTTATTTCATTGCATTCTGCCAGAATTTCAATTATCAGATCAGAAACAATCATGGTGTCTTCACCTTCCTGATAACCGAGCACAGATTCAATTTGTGAAGGGCTTATATTCAGATCTTTAAAATCAAAATGGAATGTTGAATTTGTCATTAATATTTTGATAATACTATTGTTTTGACAACCTTTTTTTTAACCACGGAGTGACACGAAGGAATTACGGAGGAACACTGCTTAAACGTTAAAACTCCGTGAGACTCGTTTTTAAACTCAGTGTAACTCTGTGCTTAACGGATTTCATTTGTCTGTTTCTACAAGTCCCGATTCTTTAACAATCCTTTGAACAACCGATTCCCAGCTCAAAGTCATGATGTGTATTCCATTCACCCCCTGTTTCTTCTTCACAGAATCAATCATCTCCAATGCGATCTGAACACCTTCCTCAGAAGCAGATTCTCCGGCTTTTTCCATCCTTTTCATTATTTTGTCCGGAATATTTACTCCCGGAACATTGTTATGTAGATATTGCGTCACTTTTAAT
This sequence comes from uncultured Bacteroidales bacterium, assembly GCA_963734885.1. Lineage (GTDB taxonomy): Bacteria > Bacteroidota > Bacteroidia > Bacteroidales > VadinHA17 > LD21. The sequence goes on from CAVTIJ010000002.1 coordinate 238,108, forward strand.
GTTTTAAGCGGCGCTATTCCGATGAGTATGAATACCTTGTTCAGCACATTCCTCTTATCCAGCTGTTCGAGCCATAAATCGACTTTTTCGGGTTCAAACACAAGGTTAGTCTGAAAGAACTGGGCTCCGGCATTTATCTTTTTGTGATCCTTTATCGCCTGTAAAGCCGGATCGGAGGCAAAGGGAGAAGTTGCTGCACCCAGGAAAAACCGGGGAGGATTTTTAATAGTCCTGCCGTCCAGATAAATCCCTTCATCTCTCATTTTCCGTAATATCCATAGCATTTGAACGGAATCAACATCAAGAATATTCATATTTCCCGTCGGCGATGGTCCAATTACAGCATTGTCTCCCGTTACACAAAGGATGTTTTTAATACCAATTGCAGCAGCGCCAATCACGGATGATTGAAGGCTTGCCCTGGTTATATCCCTGGCGGCAATCTGCAGCACAGGTTCACAACGCTGGTCAATTGCTATCTTACAACAGGCCAGACTCGACATGCGCGGACGGGCGGAAGCGGAATCAGTGAAATTGATTGCAGTTACACTCGAACTTACTGATTCAATATCTGCAACCAGCTTGGAAATACCGGTACCCTGTGGTGGTGTCACTTCGGTTGCAATAACAAACTGACCCTGCCGAAGCTTTTTTTCAAGTTCAGAAACAGGTTCACCAGGAATTGAATTATGATAATCAGAATCTCCATTCCACCAATCAGGCTGACGGATAGTCTTAAAAACGCTGTCCCAAACTTCCGATTTTCTCAATTGGTCGCGTGATGCTATAGAACCTAAGAATTTACCTGTTCCAACTTTTTTTATAGTGGCTATGACCTCGCCCCATGTTTCCGTCCCGACTTTATTCCAGTCAAGCGGGGGTAATATTTCGAGAAGTTTTTCCTCTCGCCCCATTTTCAGAGCATGCTTATATATGGCATACCAAATGCAATTCCGGGTGTTATCAACGTAGCATTTTTTATCGGGCCTTATTCCGCCGCATGGCCCGTTCCTCATACCTTTTGGACACTCCATCGGACAAATAAATGAGGTTTCCTGAAGAAGACAATTACCGCACATGCGGCATCCAAAAAGAGGTCCTTTTACACAGACCTCAACTTTCGCAAGCAGTCGTCTGCCAAATGATTCTTTTTTGAAAGGAAGAAATGCCGGTTGCCATCTCCTGGCAGGTTTAATACTTGACATATAAAAAAAGCTAAGAAACAAATTTCTTCAGGTAATTAACAGCCCCCTGAGGATCTGGCGAATAAAAGTCTGCTCCAATTTTCTGACAATACTCTATGGTTACAGGCGCTCCACCCACAAGAATTTTTACTTTGGGATGCTTTTCCTTTATTGAAGTCACAATTGTCTTCATGTTTTCCATAGTAGTCGTAAGTAAAGCTGAAAGGCCCACAAATGCAGTTGGATTTTCATCGAGAGCTTTCAGATATTTTTCTGCACTTACATCTACTCCCAGGTCAATAACTTCCCAGCCGCCTCCTTCTATCATCATTGAAACAAGGTTTTTCCCTATATCATGCAAATCACCTGATACGGTACCAATAATAACTTTCCCCTTTCGTTTTGTTTCACCCGATTGAAAGTATGGTTTAAGATGCATCATAGCGCTGTTCATAGCTTTTGCTGCCATCAGCATCTGGGGAACATAAATCTCTTTTCTGGTGAATTTATCTCCCACATTAGCCATTGCGGGAACCAGCGCATTCTCAAGGATTTCATCCGGCTTCACTCCTTCGTCAAGTGCTCTCTTTGCGAGTTCATCCGCTCCATCCTGATCTTTCATTGAAGGCGGGTAAGGAGATGCTTTGTTAATTTTGCCAAATTCTACGCATTGTGCAATTCTACCAAGTATCTCGTTCATTTCTCAGCTGTTTAAAATCAATATTCAGCTTTCACTAAATATAGCACCAAAATAATTCAATATTTTGAGGTTTATTGATTATGACATGATAATAATTCAAAGCTATCTTCTGCCTGGGGAAAACCCAAAACAATTGAACCAGACTATTTTTTAAGAAATCACAATGCGATGTTATCCAAAATACATATCTTTAAATCTGTCATTAATATAGTGGAGAGCAGTTAAAAATTTAAATATGAAATCATTACTAATTCTTATGCTTTTTTGCGTGGTAAATATTTCTTCCGGACAGAAAAGTTCTGTAGGAATCTTTCAGGGTAATTCGGATATCGGGAACCCGAAAAAACCGGGCTCAGCTGAGTACAACCCAGCAGATCAGAGTTATACTCTGAAAGGTGCTGGCTATAATATCTGGTTTGAACGGGACGAGTTTCACTATTTATTCAATAAGATAAAAGGTGATTTTATACTGACTGCAAATTTCGAATTTGTAGGGAAAGGTGTTAATCCTCACAGGAAATCAGGCTGGATGGTCCGTGAAACAACTGATGGGAAATCTTCACATATTTCTGCCACCCTCCACGGAAGCGGATTGACCGTTCTTCAATGGCGGGGCGCAACGGGCGCAGCAATGAGGGATCCTCAGGATGAAGTTTTTTCGAAAGATTCATCTTTTAATGTTATCCAGATAGAAAGGGCAGGCAAGAATATTACCATGAGGGGAGCACATAACGGGAAAGCGCTTGAGACAATCGGATCGCATGTTATGGAAAATTTGCCGGATGAGGTTTTGGTTGGCCCGTTTATCTGTTCACATGATTCTGATGTAGTGGAAGCAGTGAAAATCTGGAATGTACGGATCGATCAACCGGTGGCTGATAACTATGACTCATACAGATCACCAGCATTAGGATGCAGAATGGAAACAATGACTGTTGCGGACGGGAAAAGAAAAGTAATATTCGAAAAACCCGGCAGATTCGAAGCCCCGAACTGGATGCCTGACGGCAAAAAGCTGCTGTTTAATATGGATGGCTCTTTATATAAAATTCCTGTTGGCGGCGGAGAAATAGAAAAACTTAACACAGATTTTGCCGACAATATAAATAACGATCATGGTATATCATTCGATGGTAAACTTCTCGCAATAAGCAATTCAGTCAAAGGCGGAGGCTCAGCAGTTTATGTACTTCCTTTGGAAGGTGGAATTCCAAAATTGGTTACCAAAGAAACACCATCTTACTGGCATGGATGGGCACCTGACAATAAAGAAGTTGTTTATGTGGCAATACGTGACGGGAAAAAGGTGTTTAACCTGTACAAGAATTCGATTGAGGGAGGTAAAGAGGTAGCTCTTACCGATATTCAACCTGGTCAGCATGTTGATGGTTGTGAATATTCGCCTGATGGTAAATATATTTACTACAACGGTCATTATACAGGCACAATGCAGATATGGCGAATAAAACCTGACGGGTCGGGCAGGGAACAATTGACATCTGACAATTATAACAACTGGTTTCCTCATATATCCCCTGATGGAAAATGGATTTTAATGATATCTTTTCCACCCGATATTGACCCGAACAGCCATCCCGGATACAAAAGGGTTATGTTAAGAATCATGCCGGTAACAGGCGGAGAACCGAAGGTGTTAGCTTATTTGTACGGTGGACAAGGGACTATAAATGTTCCATCCTGGTCACCGGATAGTAAACAGGTTGCATTTGTAAGTAATTCAGGGCTAACGAAATAAATCTAATTCTTTTTAACCACAAAGCACACAAAGAAGGCACAAAGGGCACAAAGTAGGGACGCAGAATTCTGCGTCCCTACTTTAATATAGACCTTTGTGTCCTTTGTGAAAAACCTTTGTGACCTTTGTGGTTAAGATTTTTATTTTTCATTATCCCCGGGTTGGATAAGGTCTACGTGACAACAAACTTCTTCACTGTTATTTCTCCGTAAACGGTATCCAGAAAAGGTTTTCCGTTTTTTATTCCAATATTTCCAAAACCGGTTTCAGTTGAAATAAAGCTTATAAAATCACCAATCTTTGAGTTTATAAACATTTCTCCGGTTACAGCATCATATCTAACACCAGTTAGTCCCTGCAGCATTCCATAACTCGACATTGCCCTGGCATACCAATGGCCGCATTCATATTCATCGAAAGGATTTCTTACCTTGCCATCATATCTGTTTCGGCATGCTCTGACTATATCAAGTCCTTTCTCCTTCTCTCCTATTAGTATCAGATGTGATGCCACCTGATACTCAATTCCTGTCCAGACTTCATTGCTATAAACGAAAGGCAATGAAAGCATCTCTCCTTTCGGCCAGGTACAAAGCAGAAGCCCTCCTTCGTTACCCAATGCGTAAGATGGCCTTTGAGGATTAGAATGATCAGTCAGATCTGATTTGAAATTATATTTATGAACAGATTTGAGATGACTTGCAACTTTTGTATTATCAATTACATCACGTATACCGCACATCTCCGCAATCCAGGTTCCAAGTACGCCATCTGAGAGACATCCTTTACCATACTGATATTTCGGTCCCTCCTTCTGCAATAATTCTTTTGCCTCATCAGAGTAATCACTATTCCAGGAACCAACCGATAGTGCAACAGGATCAGGAGCATTTAAACCCTGCCATTTAATTTTCTGAATAAAATATTCACCATCATACAATTCTGTTTCAATTGCTTTCCGGCCTTTTTCATAAAGAGTCTGATACTTGCTGACATCTTTTTGGAGAAACCTGCCCATTTCAGTAATAGCCTTTAAAGCTCCGAGATAAAAACCAGTACACATACCATCAGGACCCCAGAATTCAATGTCATAAGTATTATGATGCGGTTCTTCAAGAGTTCCTGTAGATCTTGGATCCCAGGTTCTGATGCAATAATCCATACTCTCAGCTACATGAGGATACATTTTTTTCATCCAGTCATTGTCACCGCTTATCCTCCAGTCGCGGTACATTTTCATTATACCGCCCAGCTGGCCGTCTGAGGCAGCATAAAAGGTAGTTGCAACAGGCCTGATCGGAAGAGCAGCCCTGAATGTCTGATGGCCCTCTTTATCCTGACCTGGATAGAACTCCGTCTCACGCAATGACCGTTCAAGTTTTGGAAAAAGATGAGGTATAGCCTGGGCATAGTTCCAAACATGGGTACATGATCCTGCACAGCAGCCGGAATTATCACCACATCCTTCCCAACTCCACAATTTACCATCGCGCTGTCTCAAAACAGTCGGTGATTTAAGTATAGCCAGATTTGCGGCTATTGCTTCAATAACTTCAGCAGGATGTGTTGTCTTATAAAACGAATCCCTGAACAGTCCCGATTTATCACGAAGATCATTATAATTAGTTTTCCAGTAATTTATAACATCCTCAATCACATTAAATTTGGAGGTATACCACGGTTTGTAAAAAGGATCATTGCATGAACAGTTGGCTTCGGTACAACTCTCTGATTTCTTCTCTTTTGAATCCTGTCCATATTTAAGATCCGAGTCCGGAACATACCAGGCCATTTGCAGTTTAATAACTTTTTTTTCTCCGGGACTAAGAGTTAAAGGAACGTAGAGTGAAGCGCCCGGGGCTCCTTTTTCGACCGGAGGTTTAGTCCTGGATTCTCCTTTAATGATTGTGTTCCATGTAATGGTGAGGGGATCCCACCAACCGCCTCTGAACCAGCAATGATCAACGATCGTTTCCGGTTCACCTGTAAAGAATGCAAAATCCCCTTTGGTTCCCGGTTTGGATTTCACACCTTCTTCAGTCAGAATAAATCCTCCATTCATAGATCTTATTCTATTGACTCCGTCTGGCAAGCCCATAAAATTCCGGGCATTAAATGAGAAAACAGCGTCTATTTTCGAATTTCCAGTATTCCGGAATGAATATTCGAAAGCACCCACTGGCAGGCTGGAGTTGTCAGCATCGGTTGGTATAAATGGACTCCAACCGGTTATCTGGACATCAAGCGGTACATCATCGTCCTGTAAATCTATAATTGCAAATGGGAACCGAGCAATAAATTTTGCATTCATAAAGCGTGGAAATCCATAGCTCGTGCCACCTGAACCATTTGCAGAATCGGGTTGTCCGAATTTTTTCCAGTCCGGTACCTGACCTTCAAGCACTTTGGTTCCATTTTTCAAGCCTTTAACAGATATTGCTGCAAAAACGCATGGTTCATTAAACACTTCGGGATGGTTACGTACTGACATATGTGATATAGCGCCGCCGCCTTCCAGACAGAACATTCCGGCTCCCATACCACCAATCGGGAATGCGATACGATCGAGATTCTTTCCTGAATAATACTCATTAAACTCATGAATATCCGTTTTGTTTTTAGTCCTGGTTAAGAAAGTCCCTGATGTGCAGGAGCTGACCACGTTAGCTGTACTGAAAGCTCCGATACCTGCCAGAGCGGAACGCGAAATAAATCTTCTCCGGGTTAGTCCACTTTTGTTTTTCATTCCGTATTAATATATCAGGATTAAGTAATTCGAAGTAAATGGATGTTTATAAAATTATGAAAAAGAGTTAATATCAACCTATATTACAATTAAATAAAAAAAAACACTATTTTTCGGTCAGGGAAATTATAACCATCCACAAATGCGGTCAGGGTTTTATTCAGTACTATCAGTAATATTATTTGGCATCCTCTACTTCTTCACTGCAATTGTTGTAATTATTGTCCTGATCTTTGCATTTCTCCGTTTCAAAGCGCCAATTCGTGTAATATCACAGTTTTGGGCTAAATCGGTCTTTTTCATTCTTGGAAAAAGATTTGTCGTGTCAGGAAAATACAACATTGACAAAAAGAAAAAGTACATTCTTGTTGCTAATCATGGCAGTCTCTTTGATATTGTTGCTATTATGTCATTTTACTCAGGTATTTCATGGTTCGGGCATGAAAGACTTTTGAAGGTGCCTCTGTTTGGCAAAATTTTACAGATGACAGATTATATACCATTCAAGGAACCTACCTATACAAATACAAAAGAGATGATAGAACAACTGGTGAATAATTCGAAATACCAGACAGTTGCAATCTTTCCGGAAGGTACCAGAACTCTTAACGGGAATATAAATCAGTTTTACAGGGGTTTCATATATCTCTTCAGGACCAGAGATATTGAAATATTGCCGGTGACACTTAATGGTTTTTACGAATTAAAACCAAAAAACAGGTTCTATATCAATTTTAGTTCAAAACTCGAAGTCGTTATACACGAACCGATGAAACGCGACGAATTACTGGAAAAAAATGACTGCGATATAATAGAAGCAGTTAAAAACATTATAGAATCTGCTCACCACTAAAAAGTGAAAAGTAAAAAGTAAACAGAAATTCTAAGGGATAAAATCCTTTGTGATACTTTGAGAGGGACACAAAGGTTATCACTAAGGGTCACAAACTGGAATGTAATCAACGAAGTAGAAAATAAATAATCAAGAGAATTCTGACATGGAAAATGAAAAAAAGCAATGGGTGTTTATTGTTAATCCCATAGCCGGAAATGGTTTTGCAAAATCAATTACCCCGAAACTCAGGGATATGATTGATAAGCATAAAATCAATGCTGAAGTTGTATTTACTGAAAGATGGGGACACGCAACTGAATTGTCAGAAGAATATTACAATAAAGGATTCAGAAATATTATTGCTGTGGGCGGAGATGGAACATTTAATGAAATGTGTCGTCCTCTTACTAATAAAAAAGATGTCGTTGTCGGGATAATTCCTGCCGGAACAGGAAATGATTTCATCCAGATACTTGGTTTTCCAAACCGTTTTTCAGAGCAGGATTGGGACACTTTTTTTGATTTACAAACTATCAGGATGGATTCAGGGTCAGTCAACGGGATGATCTTTCTCAATGGAATGGGTTTGGGATTCGATGCCCAGGTAGCTGCCGAAAATTACACAAAACCCGGTGAAGTTAAAAGAGGATCCAAATACAAGTACATCTGGCACATTGTAAAAACGTTGCTCTTTTTTAAAGAAAAACGAATGACTGTCAATACTGGTACCGGTAAACACGAAACTGATTGTTTTATAAATACTATCGCTATTGGAAGGAGATTTGCAGGCGGATTTTACCTTACTCCGAAAGCTATTGCAAATGATGGATTATTAGACGTATGCATGATAAAGAAACTAACTCTTACTGAGAGATTTTCAATCCTTCTTAAAGTCCCTGAAGGAAAACATGTATCTGACAGACGAGTCAATTATTACCAGACATCTGCGATTAATCTGGAATTTCCTGAAGTCGTTCCGTTTCATGTTGACGGTGAATTGAACTTTGCTGACAAATTTGAAGTTACAGTTCTTCCGGAAGCTTTAAATATAATTTACAATCCTAATGGAAACCATTTCTTCAGGAAGAAAGAATAATACCGAGACCTATATCGTTTTTTTCGACCTTGATCTGACACTCACTAAATCAATCAGCGGAAAGGCCTTAGCCTCCGCCGGATTAAAAAAAGGATTATTTAGCAGCTGGGATTTTTTAAATGCCATTTTCTTTTCTGTTGCATTCAGGTTAAAACTTCAGGACCCGTACCTGATTGCCGGTAAAATGGTCAGATGGGTTAAAGGCATGTCGGAGAGTAAAATGAATGATCTTTGCTCTGATGTTTGCCATGAGATTCTTTTGCCGTCAGTTTATAAAGATGCAGTAGCTGAAATAGAATTTCATAAATCAAAAAATGCCAGAATAGTAATTCTCTCTTCTGCTCTTAAAAAAATTTGCACCGAAATGGCAAATTCCCTTAATATTGATGATATCATTTGCTCTGAGCTTGAAGTCAGCGACGGACTTCTGACGGGCAGTACCGTTGGTCAGCTATGCTTTGGCAGAAGAGAAAGCAATCAGGTTACTGGCCTATTGTGAAAAGTATAATCAGACCACTATTGAGGCATGGTATTATGGTGATTCGATAGCTGATCTGCCTGCTCTAAGCGCGGTAGGGCATCCGGTATGCGTCAATCCGGATGCAAAACTCAGAAAAACTGCCATCAAAAAAGACTGGAAGATTCTCAAATGGGGAAATTAATTCACCTCAAGCTTTTGCCAGTCAGGAAATTTCGGAAATTTCGCATGTGGTTCAGTCTGGTACCAGAAACATGTTGAAGCAATATCAGATTGCTGCTTGAGATAACGGCCTCCAAATCTCCATCCAAGATCCTGGATAGTAATTTTCAGATCAGAATCAAAACGCACCGGATCCATTATATGCCATCTGTAAAGACCAAATCGTTGCATTACATCCGTAGTGACCATCACCCCGGATAACCTGAGCCAACCCTGAATAGGGCGTACAGAATTCCGTATATTCGGTCTCTTCAATTCCATCCTGGTTTTTCTTTCTTGTATCAAAATCATATGAACCACAGAAATAATCTTCAGTTCCGGTTCCGCAAATTGTCGGGAATCTGGTATCACCATCCATATATAATTTTATTTCGCCTTCACCCCACCAGCCGTTATTTTTTACTCCCCATGCAAGATATACACCAACATACTGACCTTTCCCTTTTATTCCATCAACAATTGTATAAACTGAAGTCTCATCGGGATTTTCTCTGCGGAATTGAGCATGAAAATAACCTGCATCTGCAGGAACTTCAGTCAAAGTATAATCGATCTGATAATAGAGGGTCATAGGATCGGCATTGTTTACATTTTCCATTGTGATCCTGCACTTCTTACGAAATGGCATTGACCAGTATGAATTAAATGCGCTCCCGGGATTCACACAAATCGGAGTGGAAACCAGGGGAGAATACTGGTTCCATCCCATTCCAAAAAAATCGCCGACCGGACATTCGACAGATGGTTCTGTTTCATCATCCCAATATATTCTTAAAATTGAAAATCTCCATATGCCTGTCGGAGTCATCCAGATATGCTGAATTGCACCAGGGCCTTCTATTTCAGCCATTGTGAATGTCTCACCCGGATTAATTCTTACAAATGGATTTATCTTCCATCCCTGGCCAAGATCACGTGCAGCATTTGATGCATTTGCCACATTGATCTTGTTCGAATTAACCGGATCAGCCATTCCGGCTTTTCCTTTTTCTCCCGAAATATTTTCAGGACTTATTGAACGGGTTTTTGCATCGGATAACCTTGACAAATTGCCCAGATTCATTTCCAGCCCGTTAAATTTATTCTGGGCAGATATGATACAGTGAAACAAAAAGATAATTAAAACTGAGGTGGTAAACCTTTTCATATCAGATAATTTTAGTTTGAGTTGTTATCAAATCTAAAATTAAAAAATATTGCGGATATATAATACTAAGCACTTTGTGGTTTTTTTTACTCAGGAATTGTTTACTTTTGATTAAGGAATGGAAAGCCATCAAATCTAACTGAATATAATATAATGAAAAGTCAAATCCTTACACTTATCGTAATGACAGGTCTAACATCATGCAATGGTCCAGTGAAAAATAATATGGAATATCCGGTAACAAAAAAGGGTGATGTTATTGATACTTTTTTCGGAACTCAGGTTCCTGATCCATATCACTGGCTGGAAGATGACAAATCTGCTGAAACAACTGCCTGGGTAAAGGAACAGAACAAGCTCACTTTCGGTTACCTGGAGAAAATCCCGTACAGGGAGGAACTCAAATCACGCCTTGAAAAAATGTGGAATTATGAGAAATATACGGCTCCGCATAATGAAGGAGGTTATACATATTTTTCCAAAAATGACGGACTTCAGAACCAGTTTGTAATTTACCGTCAGAAAGACAAAATGCAACCTGAGGTGTTTCTTGATCCTAATAAATTTTCTGCAGATGGCACTACATCTCTTGGCGAAATGGAATTTACAAAAGATGGAAGCAGAGTCGCTTATTCCATTTCTGTAGGAGGTTCAGACTGGAGAAAAGTTATTTCTATGGATACCAGAACAAAAGAAATACTGGACGATACCTTAAAAGACGTAAAATTCAGCGGTCTTGCCTGGCAGAAGAATGAAGGGTTTTATTATTCGAGTTATGATAAACCAAAAGGGAGTGAGCTTACTGCAAAGACAGATCATCATAAACTATATTTCCATAAAATTGGTACAAAACAGTCGGATGATAAGGTTGTTTTTGGAGAGGATATTGTAAGAAGGTATGTTGGCGCCTCAGTAACTGAAGACGGAAGATACCTGGTTGTTAATGCAGCCATTTCAACCACCGGCAATGAACTATATATAAAAGATCTGACAAAAGCGGGAAGTAAATTCACAGTCGTAGTGGGTAACTTTGATAATGATCATGCGGTACTGGATAATGATGGTTCGAAACTATTCATCGTCACTAATCTTAACGCACCAAATAAGAAAGTAATTACAGTTGATGCTGAAAAGCCGGGTATCGAAAACTGGGTCGACCTTATTCCTGAAACAGAAAATGTACTTGATCCTGCTGCTGGTTCAGGATATATTTTTGCTCATTATATGATTGATGCAATATCAAGAGTAAAACAATTTGACAGGAGCGGAAAACTGATACGTGAAGTTGTACTGCCAGGTGTTGGAAGCGCTTCAGGATTTGCGGCAAAAAGAATTGATAAGGAAGTCTATTATTCCTTTACTAACTATGTGACTCCCACTACTATATATAAGCTTGACCCTGTTAACGGTAATTCTGAAATATTTAAGAAACCTGTTGTTGCTTTTAACGGTGAGGACTATGAGTCACACCAGGTCTTTTATAATTCAAAAGATGGAACACGGGTGCCGATGATTATCACCTATAAGAAAGGGGCAACTCTTGATGGCACTACCCCAACTATCCTGTATGGCTATGGAGGTTTCGATATAAGTGAGACTCCGGCATTCAGCATAGGTGTCGCTCTCTGGCTTCAAACAGGTGGGATATATGCAGTTCCCAATATACGGGGAGGCGGCGAATATGGTGAAAAATGGCATCTTGCCGGCACTAAATTGCATAAACAGAATGTTTTTGATGATTTTATCGCAGCCGCTGAATATCTTATCAGGAATAAATATACCTCTTCTGATTTTCTTGCAATCAGGGGCGGTTCGAATGGAGGTTTGCTTGTAGGTGCGGTGATGACGCAACGTCCCGAGCTAATGAAGGTTGCACTTCCTGCTGTCGGAGTAATGGACATGCTTCACTACCACAAGTTTACAGCGGGAGCTGGTTGGGCTTTCGATTATGGAACAGCAGATGATAATAAGGAAATGTTTGATTATATCTATAAATATTCACCTGTTCAGAATGTAAAGGAGGGTGTTAAGTATCCCGCAACTCTGATAACAACCGGAGATCATGACGACAGGGTTGTACCGGCTCATTCATTTAAATTTGCTGCACAGCTACAATCTAAACAGACAGGTAATAATCCAGTTCTCATAAGGATTGAAACCAACGCAGGGCATGGAGCCGGTACTCCGGTAAGCAAGTCTATTGAGCAATATGCTGATATTTTTAGCTTTACGCTTTATAATATGGGGATAAAGGAGGTAAAATAACCCTCCGAGTTGAAAAAGACGGAATCCATTAACCACAAAGGTCACAAAGGTTATTCACAAAGGTCACAAAGGTCACAAAGATCTATACTATAGTGTTTTAGCTTTGTGTCCTTTGTGCCTTTTTCCTATAGAAGGACTGAGAATTTACCTCCCTTTAGGGTGGCAGGGGGTAAAAATTCTATAATACCAGAGTTTGAATTGAATGCGCCGGAATTTTTACTTCCGCTGCATTCGGTCCAATGCACAGGTTATATGTTATTTTCAGATTGCTTTGATTCATAACGATTACTGCCACTTTCCCATCCTCATTTATAAAAGCCGTTGTAAGTAACTGACTACGGCTTGCAGAACTGATTATGCGCTTCGCACCCGGACGGACAAATTTTGAGATATGGCCGATATAGTAAAATGAGTTAGTATAGATAAGCTTACCTGTTTTTGTATCACCATGAACCGGAGCAAAACAAAAATTTCCGACGTGATTGGGACCGCCTGTTTCATCAAGAAGTACATTCCAGTCAGTCCATCCGACTGTCCCATTGTTAAAATCATTTATCATAGAGCGCCCATAGGCTTCACCAAGCTTCCAGCTATTATACATTGCCGGGTTAAAACTTTCAGGACAGCCTTCTGTAAACATGAGATTTTTATCGGGATAGGCTTCATGTACTATTTTGACATTATCAAACATTTTATCGCCTCCGCTCCAGCTTTCGTACCAGTGAAATCCCATACCCCATGCATATTTTGAAGCCTCAGGGTCACTAAATATTACGTTTGCCCTCTGAACCATCAGATCGCGGTTATGATCCCATACAATAATTTTCTTCTCACCCAGACCAGATTTTTGAATTGTAGGTCCCAGGAAATTTTTAAGAAAATCACGTTCATCGTTTGCAGAATAAATACATGACTCCCAGGTCTGCGTTGCCATCGGTTCATTTTGAATTGTCAGCCCCCAAACCGGGATACCGGCTTTTTCATAAGCTTTCACGAACCTAACATAGTAATCTGCCCATGGTTGATAATATTCCGGCTTTAGCTTGCCGCCATGAAGCATATTATTATTGTCTTTCATGAAGGCAGGAGGGCTCCATGGACTTGCAAATAATGTAAGCTTTCCCCCCGCAGCAGTGATGGCTTCCTTAATAAAAGGAATCTTGAACATCATATCATGATCAATGCTGAAGGATTTTAGATCTTTATCACCTTCTGTAACATAAGTATAACTCGCGCTTGAAAAATCGCAACTGTTTATATTTGTTCTTGCCAGTGTATAACCGATGCCCTTTTTGGTATCATAGTAAGCCTGCAATAACTCATCCTGCATCGCTTTTGGCATTTTAAAAAAAGTCTCAGCAGCAGCATCTGTCAATGCTCCTCCTATTCCAAGAAAAGTCTGAAATGTTTTATCAGGATTCGTAAATACACAAACCTGAGTTTCAACCGGCTGAATAAGCTCCTTAAAACTAAGGGTATCAGTCGGAGTCAGCCGAAGATTTGTACTATCTGCTGTCGTATAGACGATTACCTTCTTCCCATCTATCTTAAATATCTGAGAAGATGTTGATCGCGAATCTGTTGGCATTTGCTGCGAGCAAGAACAAAAAAATAAGATACTTACCAGAAACAAAGGGTATTTCTTCATTTTTATTTGCGTTAGATGTCATTTAGAATTCAAATGGAAATATAATAAGAAACTACCGAAAGAAAGAAATCATCAGAATAAATTCTTACACCGATTAATAAACTATGATATGCGTAACCTTTTAATTAGCTTTACTATAGTGAAAAACGTAAACCAATTATGAAAAATCTTCTTGTTTCGATAATCTATTTTCTTATTGGAATACTTGCGATTGTACTTCTTGAACAGCCATCTTATTACCCGGGTTTTACAGCAAAAGCTCTCATCATTCCAACCCTTATCATTCTGCTAATCATAAACTTGAAAGTATCTTCAAACAAATTGCACAGGATGATTCTTGCCGGACTTTTTTTTTCATGGGCGGGCGATATTTCACTTGAGTTCACCGGAAGTAATGAAAATTACTTTATAGTTGGTCTCGTTTGCTTTCTCCTGGCACACATAATGTACCTGACGGTATTTATTAGCACTCCGGGAAATAGTTCCATATTAAGCAAAAGATTTTATCTTCTGTTGCCTGTCGTAGTGTATGGCATAGTTCTGGTTTCTTATCTTTATAATGATTTAGCTGAAATGAGAGTACCCGTAATTATATATTCAGCAGTCATTCTTTCAATGCTTGGTGGAGCGATTAGCAGGAAAAATAAAGTCAATACGGCCTCATTTTATATGGTACTCTCAGGAGCAATCCTGTTCGTAACTTCTGATTCGGCAATCGCCATAAATAAATTCAGCCATCCATTTGTTGGATCAGGAATTGTGATAATGGCAACTTATGTCGTAGCGCAATACTTTATTGTGATTGGCTATATTTTGCAATACAGAAAATAGCAAATTCAGATAATCCGGTAATTCTCGTAATAGGTATTGATACCCAGATATTTCTTAATAAATATTTTTCCTTTATATCTGAAGGATAGCCTGTTAAAAGAAATATCATGTTCAAAGTTCCAGTTTTTCCTTTGGATACGTTCCTGCATTACTTTGGGATGCGTACCGGTAAAGAGGCTTAAAGAATCAATAGATGAGTAATCAAATTCTTTAATCTCGCTTGATTCTTTAGTTCTTACCTGTTTTACGAAATTCTTTTCCTGGTAAAATGAATTTGCGTTGAGCGCCTTTTTCATCATTGTTTTGGGTTCCTTTACCCATCCATAATGATATACATAGGCATCGATCGGTTTTACATTCAGCTTCTCATTCACTCGTTTTCTGAAACCCTGAGCATCTCTGAATGAATAAATAGACTTGTCGTTTCTGATAACCCTTATTTCGTGACCGTACCATTTAGGAGATATTCCGATGTAATCATAAGAACCGTAGAAGTGCAGATAATTGAATAAGAGTCCATCAACAGATTTGTCATCTTTCCACTGCTCCATTGCAGCATAGATCGTATCAAGATATTTCTCATGGATCACCTCATCACCTTGTATGTAAAATGCCCAGTCGGAAGCCATGGGAATTGCTTTAAAAGCTTTATCGGTTTCAGCTGCAAAAATCTTCCCTCCTTTTTTCATTTCCAGAGAATCATCCCATACTGTCTCAATGATCTTTATTTTTTGTTTATCAATATTTTGAATGAGATTAAGAGTTTCATCATCAGAATTACCAACAGCCACAATAAAATTATCACATACCGGCAATATTGATTTAATTGCCTCAACTACAGGATAGTCAAATTTAACAGCATTACGAATGAATGTAAATCCGGAAACTTTCATGTTATTTTCCTATTTGATAAGTTTATGAGAATGGGTAGATTCTAAAAGTTAGAAACAAGAGTTTATTTTATTCACGATAAACATAATATAAATTTTGTAGATAACAAAAAGCCGGTAATTATTTGTTTTTGATGTCAATGAAATGAATAAAATCAAAAAAATGATACTCTCATTATGCCATAATGTCACTATTTGACGTAAAATTCCGTCATTTTTACAATGACCATTTTTTTAAGAAATATTTATGATTTTGTAAATCAAAAAATTAACTTTTTTATAAATCAATATGGTATTTATTTTGTTCTTTATTTATTATCAAATAAACTATGTCTAACTAAAAAATGGAGGAACAAATTATGGCTCTAGTAAGACTTTCAAATCAGATTCCGACCTTGTTCGACCACTTTTTTGCAAATGATGTATTTGACTGGTCGAACAGACATTTTTCTGCAACTGAAACAACATTACCCTCTGTAAATATTAAGGAGAGTAGTAGTGAGTTCGAAGTTGAACTTGCAGCACCTGGGTTCGTAAAAACAGATTTTCACATCGAACTCAATAATGATACTTTGACTGTATCTTCCGAAAAGAAAGTGGAAAACGAAACAAAGGAAGGACAGGAATTTGCAAGGAAAGAATTTAGCTATCAATCATTCAGCAGAACATTCACGCTTCCTAATACTGCTGATGCTGATAAAATTAAAGCAAAGTACGAAAATGGTATTTTAAAAATTTTGATTCCTAAAAAAGAAGAAGCAAAACAAAAAGCGGCTAAGCAAATTGCAATTGCTTAATTTAAAATAATAGCTGGCTGAATGAGGCCAGCTATTTTCCTTTGAACTTTTTCAATTGCCGTCGGATTAATCCAACGGCAATTGAAAAAGTTTTATTAATGCAATTGAAAAAGTTTTATTAATGCAATTGAAAAAGTTTTATTAATGTGTTAAACCAATAAACCATAAAGCTATGAAACGAATATTGATGATAATTGCGGCAGTGATGATCCTTCTAAATAGCTATGGACAAACCCCGAATACAGGAAGCCCTGTATCAACAGACAGTATCGCGAATCATTCAAGTTACCGGAATAATATGGCCGGAAGGGATACAATTCCCGGGCCGATGAATCCTGGTTATGCACCAAATACAACACCTGGCATTAATCCAAGTACTCCAACAATAACTCCCAATTCACAACCGGGTGTTTCACCTACGGTACCGGACATAACACCAAATTCTCCTGTGCTAACTCCTAATAATCCCACAATGCCCGATATCAATCCTGCTTTACCTGGTGTTCCAAACACTCCTGTTATCCCAAATAATGAACCAACCACACCAGTTACTCCTTCAATCCCGGGAAATCCCAATTCACCAACCATTCCTAACACACCAGGAACGCCAAACATGCCAATTTCCCACTAATTACATATATTAAATATTATAATGATTCAAGGGGAGATTACAACGTCTCCCTTTTTTTATAAATAGTCGGATGCTTTGACGAAATGACCGGAATACAGGTAATTTCAATGCCGGAGTGGCTTAAAAAATCGTGGCAAGAATTTTGGCACTTCTTTTATATAAACCGGATAATCGGGATACTTACCTTTGCTGATGCTTTCTGTAAGCTTGGTGCTTCCAAGAAATAATAAAACGAGGAATAATGGACCAACAAAAGTCCAGTTAACAAATTTTCCGGATGCAGAAACTCCAAAAAAATAAAAACTTATCCAGATGGCCTGTTCAGAGGCATAATTCGGATGCCGGACACATTGCCATAATCCTTCAGACAAAAAACCATTCTGCAAAGATCTTTCAAAAAGTCCGGTTTGATTTACTGATTGTTTTTTCAATTTTTGAAATCTGAATTGCTGATTATCAGCTATGCTCTCAAGGATAATAAAAAAAATCATTAGACATCCTGAAATAAGGTCGATAATTGTAAGATCTGAGTTTTGATATTTGGCCGCAATCAGAAGTGGAGTGCAAAAAAGAAGTATAAGGAAGTGCTGATAAAAGGATATAAATAAAAGATTAAATAATCCAAAACGGATTCTGCCTTTTAGCAAAGGATGACTCCTCATTATTTTCCACCGGTAATCTTCCTCCCCTTTCCAGGGTAGGATATCATAGCCGCCTTTTCTGTAAAAATTAAAACTAAGACGAAATCCCCATATTATTGTAAGTGCTGCCATGATCCATAAACGCGGTGAAGGATAGTTGACAAGCGCTATTATGCTATAAATTATCGGCATGAGACTCCAGATTTTATCGACCTGACTGTAGTTTGAAGTCAGCTCACCTGTAATGAAACAAACAAGTGCTGCAAAAACCATTATTGTTAAAAAAGATTCTGCAAGCTGATCATAGAGTATATTTACTATCATAATACAATATTTTGTTTATAATAATAATGAATTTTTCATAAATTTGGAAAAGAACAGAACAGTAACTTAATTACGAAGTGTGAAAAAATTTGTCTTTTTAATATTGCCGATTTTCCTGATCTTTTCATTGAACGGACTCTCGCAGGAAAGATCATCCAAAAAGCCGGAGCCTGTTAAAACAGAACTAGTTAAGAAAGTAAGTACTAAATCGAGCAGACCAAAAAAACCTGTTAAGAAAAGGATTCACAGGAGAGGAACGATGCGACATGGGAATAAGGTAAAGTTATAGGCACAAAAACTTATACAAAAAAGAAAAAAAAAAAAAAAAAAAAAAAAGAGGCCTGTGATTCTAATCAGCAGGCCTCAAAAAAAATTAAATCTAATATCAGATCAGGATTTTTGAAGCAAGGTTGGAAATACTGGTTCTGATATCGGTAAAAGAACAATCCTGTTCAACAACTAAATGTTTCATTCCTGCAACATCTTTTGCAGCCAGAATAGATTTAAAATCCGTTATCCCGGCGCCGACAGGAGCCATGTCAACGCTCTTTGGTACAAAGAACGGAGCTTCTTTTGTATAAGCGTCTTTTAAATGGAAGATCTGGAACCTGCCCGGATATTTATTGAATATATCGACGGGGTTATGACCTGCTTTTATTGTCCAGAAAAGATCAATTTCCATAGTGACCAGATCTTTATCCAATTCCTTCATATAGACATCAAAATAAGGTACCTTCCCTTCGATTGTATCGAACTCGAAATTATGATTATGATAACCAAACTGAATACCATGTTCTTTCATAATTTTGCCAACCTTGTTCCAGTCAGCGACCATTTTCTGATAACTTGCAATAGATTTACGGGCTTCTTCAACTACCCATGGTTGAACGCAATACTTTACACCAAGAACGGCATGATCTTCAGCCATTTTTTTTGCATTGTCAAGAGTAATTCCCTGAGCTTCCACCTGTGTATGACTACTGAAAATGTCCAGGCCCAGATCAGTGGCAATTTTTTTAAAATCTACCGGTGAAAGACCATAAAATTTACCATCGGCATAATTTGCCAGTTCAATTTTTGTATACCCAATTTTAGCTACCTGGGTTAATGCAAGTACAACATCTTTCTCCATCGCATCACGGATGGTGTACAATTGCAATGCAAGATTAAAGGATTTTGGATCAGCTGCTGGAACTGTTTCAGCAGCTGCTGTTGTGATTGCCGGTGTAGATGAATTCTTGCATCCAATTTGAGTCATTGCTATGGCTCCTAAGCCGCCAACAGCTGAGATCTTAAGAAAATCTCTTCGTGATTTTTGTGTTTTCATGACTGATAATTCTAATTATTAAATTCGGAACAGGTTATGTAATCTTATAAAAAGGTCACAAGGTAAACTTAATATTATTCTTTCAGATTATGATACTGAACATCCATTTTAAAATATAAAATTCCAGAGGTGATTCAGTGTCTGTTTAACATTGAATTAAATTAGATTTTTTAAGCAAATATTTTGGTTAATCGGATTTGAGGTTTATATTTGCAGTCCGAAAAGGAGGTGCCATAGCTCAGTCGGTAGAGCAATGGACTGAAAATCCATGTGTCCCCGGTTCGATTCCTGGTGGCACCACCCCAGAAAGGCCTGATGATAACAATCACAGGCCTTTTTTATGTTGAAATAATTTGATATGCTTTCCCAATTTATTTCCCCTATTTCCATTTATTTCAACTTATTTCCACTGTTTCTGTTTATTTCTATTTATTTACCTTTGCATCCTTATATTAAAATTTTAAAATGGATCTTCTCCTGAACACTCTCGACAACGGCATAAGGCTTGTGCATCATCGCGTACCTGGTTTAGTAGGGCATTGCGGCCTGATCATAAATATAGGATCACGAAATGAAACTGCAGCCGAGCATGGAATTGCTCATTTTATTGAACATATGCTATTTAAAGGCACAAAAAAGAGAAGAGCCTATCATATTCTCAGCCGTCTCGAAGATGTGGGTGGTGAACTTAATGCCTATACAACAAAAGAAGAAACAGCAATTCACGCTTCATTTCTGAAAGAAGATTATGAGAGAGCAATAGAATTGATAAGTGATATTGCTTTCAACTCAGTTTTTCCCGAAAAAGAGATCGAGAAAGAAAAAGATGTGGTAATCGAAGAAATAAATTCATACCTCGATAATCCCTCTGAACTGATTTTTGATGATTTTGAAGAACTCATCTTCTCAAATCAACCTATAGGCCGAAATATACTGGGAACACCTGAATCGGTAAAATCGATCTCCCGTGAGATGCTGAATAATTTTATCTCCAACAACTATGATACGCATCAAATGGTATTCTGCTCTGTAGGAAATATTAGTGATGAGAAAATTATTAAATTATTCACTACCTATTTTGCTGGGATTGTAACTGATAAAAAAGTTCAAAAAAATAATAAGTCGTGGATTTACAAACCAGCTTCTGTTACAAAGAAGATGGATACCTACCAGAATCATTGCATCATGGGGAACCTTGCATATAATCTGAAAGACAAACGGCGTATGGGCATGTTCCTTCTGAATAATATTCTTGGTGGTCAGGGACTTAATTCAAGATTAAATCTTTCTTTGCGTGAAAAAAACGGCCTTGCATATAATGTTGAGTCGAGCTATAATCCATATTATGATACAGGCGTCTTTTCTATTTACTTCGGAACTGACAGTCAATATCTGAACAAGAGTATTTCACTGGCTCTTGAAGAACTAAAAAGACTTCGCACCGCAAAGCTTGGAACGATCCAGTTAAGCAAAGCAAAAAATCAGATAAAAGGCTATCTCGCAAGAGGATACGAAAATCATGAGAGCCTGATGTTAAGTCTCGGCAAGAGCCTTGTTATTTTTGATAAAATTGACAGCATTGAAGACCTGTGCAAACAAATCGACAGGGTTACTGCTTCCGAATTACTTGAAACTGCAAACGATATTTTTGAACCAAATAAAATGTCAACACTTATATATAAATAGTCAGAAGACGGAAGTCGGGAGTCAGAAGTAATAAAACAAATATCTACTTCGGTCTTCGGATTTCGGACTTATACCAAGAATCATGAACAAAGAGCTTGAACAATATATTGAGGAGTATTCTACTCCGGAAGATCCGATTCTCGAGGACCTTTACAGACAGACGCATATTAAGTTTTTAAATCCAAATATGGTTTCGGGTCATCTCCAGGGGAAATTCCTTGAATTCATTTCTTTTATGTTACAACCACAGAACATCCTTGAAATCGGAACATTCACCGGATATTCCGCGATTTGCCTCTCAAAAGGGTTAAAGCCAGACGGAAAACTTATCACAATCGAAATAAATGATGAATTGACTCAATTTGCTCATTCTTACTTTAAAAAAGCAGGGGTCGATTCAAAAATTACACAATTGACCGGGAAAGCACAGGAGCTCATTCCCACTTTAGATCAGAAGTTTGATCTTGTATTCATGGATGCTGACAAGAGAGAATATATTGAATATTATAAACTTATAATAGGAAAGCTCAATCCGGGCGGCTTCATTATAGTTGATAATGTTCTCTGGGGCGGTCAGGTACTCGATATTGAGACAACAGATCAACAGGCCAGGGGTATAATAGATTTTAATAATTTGATCCGTGAAGAGACAATAATCGAGAGGGTTATAATTCCACTTCGTGATGGACTCATGCTGATAAGGAAAAAGGCTTAATTACAATTTTTGATACCTTTGTGCCGTTAAGCCTCTGCGCCTTTATTCCTTTAAATTTGGTACAGTTTTTGTGTCTAATGAATAAATAATCATATGAAAAGAGTATTACCTGTCATCCTGATCGTAATCGGTGCGATCTCATTGAATGCCCAGACAAACAAAGTTGATCAGCTCCAGGCTCTGGAACAAAATCAACCAGTAAATCAGAATATTACCCCATCCGGCCAGGATACGGTTGTTACTGCCACCCTGAAATCTGCGAGCCGTTTATTTGCCGACAAGAATGACCTGACCTCTGTGATTGTTATAGTTCCTGCTGACTCAATTGTGGAAGTCCTTGACTCTGACAGTACATATCTTCATGTTGTTTATCAGGATAATGAAGGTTTCATATATAAACATCAGGCAATTATTAACAACCCGATTATTAATGATAACCAGAATACCCAGTTGCAAAACACAGATCAGTTGTCTCAAAATGCAAACCAGAATAACCAGCAGGCTCAGGATCAGCAACAAAGCCGATTTTCATATCTTGAAAATAAATATGGCTCAAACCTGGCCGCAAAACTCAATGCGGGAAAGATCTGGAAAGGAATGACAGCAGAAATGGTCAGTGACAGCTGGGGAACTGCCGATAAGATAAACAGGATCATTGACGGTAATATAATCAAGGAAGAATGGATATACAGGACTACCTGGTTATATTTTGAAAATAATACCCTCCTTGAATGGGGTCCGGTAAGAAAATAGATCGGACAAAAAAAGGAAGCCTTTACTTCCTTTGTGATTTTTGAGCGGGAGACGGGACTCGAACCCGCGACCCCGACCTTGGCAAGGTCGTGCTCTACCAACTGAGCTACTCCCGCAAATGCACGGGCAAAAATAAGAATTTTTTTTTATCTGCAAACAGTAAGTACAAAAAAACAAAGCAAGAGTTGTCTTTCTCTATATTCTCTGTGCTCCTCCTGCTCTCTGTGTCAGTTCTTAATTTTAAATCTCTCGATTATCAGCAGTTCGTTATTTTATTCTATTTTTATATTAGTAACCCGATCGCTTTGTAACCTATAAAAAACTCTATATGAAAAAACATCTTTTTTTATTTTTATTTCTGCTTGCATGTTTTGCTCCTATATTCGCACAGGAAGATGTGGAAGGCAGCAAAGATTCTCCTCTATTCACCAGGATGCCCGGCTATCATATCTACCGGTACGATGACCTTCAGTTTGATAAGTATGAATTCAGGGTAAGTGACAGTAAGACCCAGATTGTCGAAGGACATCACCTTTTAATTATGTACGACCTTAATAATAATGTTCAGGCTCCAAGCCCACTTCAGATTGGAAGAAATTATATAAATGCCATTAAAAAGATTGGAGGACAGCTGGTTTATGAATTTCAGGACCCGGGGGAGGATGTTGTTCTCAAAGTTATAAAGAACGGAACTGAAGTTTGGGCTTATATTACTGCGAACGGAAGCGGTTCTTACTCAATCAATCTTGTAGAAAAACAGGCAATGAACCAGGATGTGGTCGCTGATGCTAACAGTCTAATGAACAGCTTAAAAGAAACAGGCAAGGTGGCATTATATGGAATTTATTTTGATACTGGTAAATCTACTCTAAAACCTGAATCTGATCCAACATTGAAGGAGATGACAAAGCTGTTAAATGCTAATCCTGATCTTAAACTATACGTCGTTGGGCATACTGATAATGTTGGAGTCTATGAAACAAATATGCGATTATCAGTTGAAAGGGCCCTGGCTGTTGTAAACGCTCTGGTATCAAAGTATTCTGTTAATGCGGCACGACTCACTGCATGTGGAGACGGACCCACTTCCCCTGTTGCAACTAATGATACTGAGGAGGGAAAAGCACTCAATCGCCGGGTTGAATTGGTTAAAAAATAGGTATCAATACAATATTAACTTTATTTAACCATGATTATATTGCATTCCGGATTATGATTAAAATTTTCATTACTTTTCGTTTCATATAACCATGCAAGCTGTCGTACCTAAATCCATTTTCAAATGAAAAAAATCAATTGCTGTTACCTTTTCTTAATCATTCTGGTATTTTCATGCACAACCGAAAAAAAAGAAGCGCCTCTATCCATTCCATGGGAAAAATATACTTTGCCTAATGGTTTGACTGTTGTCCTCAATGAAGACAAATCCGATCCGATTGCTATTCAGGCAGTTTATTACCATGTTGGCTCCAGCCGTGAGGTACCGGGGAAAACCGGATTTGCGCATCTTTTTGAACATATGATGTTTCAGAAATCCGAGAACGTGAAGGAAGATCAGTTCTTTAAAAACATACAGGGCGCTGGCGGAACTCTGAATGGCAGCACCAATCAGGACAGAACCAATTACTTTGAAGTAATTCCGAATAACTCTCTTGAAATGGCAATCTGGATGGAATCCGACAGAATGGGTTACCTCGAGAATACTGTTACACGTTCAGCGCTTACCAACCAGCAAAACGTAGTGCAGAATGAAAAACGTGAAAGTGTGGATAATGCTGCTTACGGATTTGAAGATTATCTTATCCTCAAAACCCTTTACCCGGTAGGTCATCCATACAGTTGGGATGTCATTGGGGATATGACTGATCTGACAAATGCAACTGTTGAGGACGTGAAAGCTTTCCACAAAAAATATTATTCTCCTAACAATGCTACACTTGTAATTTCCGGTAATTTCAACAAAGAGCAGGTAAAAGGATGGATAGAAAAATATTATGGCGAGATCCCGCAGGGAGAAGCTGTAGAAAAAAGATCCGCAATGCCTGTTAAGTTAGCTTCAACCGTAAAACTTTATCATGAGGATAATTTTGCAAAAACTCCTCAACTCACTTTGGTGTTTCCATCAGTTGAGCGATATTCAAAGGACTCATATGCCCTTAACTTTCTGGGGCAGCTTCTTTCCGGAACAAAAAAATCACCCTTGTATACTGTTCTTGTTAAAGATAAAAAACTTACATCGCGTGTTATGGCACGCAATGGCTCACAGGAACTTGCAGGAAGTTTCACAATTACAATAAACGCAAACCCCGGGGTTAATCTCACAGATGTTGAAAAAGCAATTTTTGAAGGGTTCGCAAAATTTGAAAAAGATGGTTTTACAAATGAAGACCTCACTATTATTAAGGCAGGATATGAAAGCCGCTTTTACAATTCTTTTGCCAGCATACAAGGAAAAGCATTTCAGCTTGCAGAGTACACAATGAATACCGGTGATCCGGGCTATTATCAGAAAGATCTCGCTTCTATTCAGGCTGTAAGTATGGAAGATGTCAAAGCTGCTTATGAAAAATATATTAAAGGAAAGAATTTCGTAGAGACAAGCTTCGTCCCGAAAGGAATGGTAAATCTTATTGCTGAAGGTTCTATTAATGCTGGTATTGTTGAAGAAGATGTAACAAAAGCTGCTGAAGTCAAAACGGAATCAGCTGTTGAAGAACCTGTAGTAAAGACAGTCACAAAAATTGACCGTTCAGTCATGCCTGCAGTAAGTGCAGATCCAACCGTGACAATCCCGGCTATCTGGAAGGGGTCACTTTCAAACGGAATGAAAATATGGGGTATCAGCCAGAATGAATTGCCGCTTATCCAGTACTCGATTGTCATCAGTGGAGGACATATGCTCGATAATGTTGCTAAAGCCGGTGTTGCTAACCTGGTTGCATCAATGATGAATGAAGGAACAAAGAACAAAACTCCTGAACAGCTTGAAGAAGCAATAGGATTACTTGGCGCTACAATCAGGGTCAATTCCGGGAATGAAGATATTTCAATCAGTGTGAGCACAATGGCAAAGAATTTTGAAAAGAGTCTGGCTCTTGTCCAGGAGATTCTGCTTGAACCAAGATGGGATACAGTGCAGTTTCCATTAGCAAAAAGCCGTATAATAAACGGTTTAAAAAGAGATGCTGCCAGTCCTGATTATCTTGCATCAAAAACACTCAATAAACTTATGTTTGGTGATAATATTCTGTCCATAAACGCAACAGGAACAGAGGAATCGGTCAGTTCAATTACAATTGACGACCTGAAAGAGTATTACAGCAAGTACATTTCACCATCAATCAGCCGTTTCATTATAGCCGGTGATGCAGATTCAACAAGGATCAAAGCCGCTCTTGAAAATCTTAATACGAAATGGCAGGCAAAAGAAGTGGTTATTCCTGAAATTAACGTACCAGCAGCTCCTGAGAAATCACAGATATATTTTGTCGATGTTCCTGGTGCAAAACAATCTGTCATAGCCATTGGGGCTCCATCATTATCCAGACCGGATCCTGATTATTTTGCTGCAACAGTTGCGAACTATAAGCTTGGAGGATCATTCAATGGTATATTCAATCTGATTCTAAGAGAAGAAAAAGGATTTACCTATGGCGCAAGATCAAATTTCAGCGGAGCCAGGAATTACGGAACATTCATCGCAACATCCAGGGTAAGGACAAACTCAACAGTTGAATCTGTTACGATCTTCAAAAACGAGATGGAGAAATATTCCAAGACCATTCCGCAGGAGTATGTCGACTTTACAAAATCATCGCTTATCAAAGGAAATGCTCTGCGGTTTGAAACTCTTGGCAATCTTCTTGGTATGCTTAATACCATGTCGGCTTATAACCTGCCTGTTAACTATATCAAACAGGAAGAAGCAATTGTTAACGGGCTTACGGTTGAAAAGGATCTTGAACTTGCTAAAAAGTATATTAATCCGGCCAGAATGTACTATGTTGTTGTGGGTGATGCCAAAACGCAGATTAAAGATCTTGAGAAGGTTGGATTAGGGAAACCGGTATTGGTGAATTAAATATTTTACCTCTGTGCAACTCTGTGCTCCTCTGTGTTCTCTGTGTAAGTTCTTAATAACTTTTTAGTTACACAGAGGAACACAGAGAAGACACAAAGGGCCACAGAGTTTTATTTTGCCTCTATCTCATTTGCTGTTTTTAATAAAGATTATTTATTCTAAATTTGCAGCACTTGAAAAAGTCCACCGACTGCATGATGCAAGACAGCAGACTGCACGACAAAATATTTGCCCGGATGGTGGAATGGTAGACACGCAGGACTTAAAATCCTGTGACCATTACGGTTGTGCGGGTTCAAGTCCCGCTCCGGGTACCCAGAGGCACAAGAGGTCAAAACTGACCTCTTGTTTCATTTTATGACATTCTGAAAACCCCACTAATTCAAAGGATGAGATGTACAGTAATTTTCAGGGAGAGGGTTGCAACAGGCGATCCTTCCCACTGACAGTCCATATACCAAAAGGTTTTTTATTACTTTCCTGTCTGAATTTCAATCTCCCCAGCCATCAGTCCGTCAGATTCCGCTTTCAGGCTTATGATTCCTGAAGAAATGAATGGTCTTATTACAACAAGGGCTCTTCCTTTCCAGGTTTTTATTACAGGTCTATTTACACTTGTCATATCACTGGGATCCGCATTCCCTGATGCAACCTGCTCCCCATCGCCTGAAACTGTAATTCTGATCTGTCGGGATGCATCACTTATCAACTTCCCGCTTTTATCAACGATCTCCACCCGTACAAAGCAAAGATCATTTCTGTCAGCATTTATATCTGAACGATCTGCAATGAGCCGTACTCTGAAAGCTTCATCTGTGGTTTTAAGAGTTTTGGATGCGATTTCCTTTCCATTCACAAAACCAGTAGCCTTCAATTCACCTGATTGGTATGGAACCACAAATAATGCAATATATTTATCTGCATCAGTCAAATCTTTTTCACCAACTGACTTACCATTCAGTTCGAGTTTAACATGTGAAGCCTTAGTAAAAACCCTAATCTGCAGAGGTTTACCTTCGTTTCCATTCCATGTCCAGCTTTGTTGTTCATTTGGCCAGCCCCAGCCGCTCAGGTTTTCTGCAAATCCTTCCGGGATTGGAGAATGTACGGTAATTTCCAGTTTACTGTTGTCCCATAGAACATCCCGGTAAAACATCTGAGGTTTTTTCTCTCCTGTTATATCAATATCTCCACATCCTGATAAGAAATAGGGCCAGGCAGATGGCATCTTGCTTATCACGTCAAAGATATTCACCCCTGCTGGTAATTTAAGCTCTGAGGGCATTTTGAAAGTTGATTTTTTGGCTTCAGGAACAATAGTTGCACTTCCGACTGAAGCCTCACCAATGTAATCCATAGCTGACCAGACAAAATCCCCGATAACATAGGGAAATTTTTCAGCAGGCTTCCAGGAATCGTATGCATCTCCCGGAAATGATTCTGAAGCGTACATAATACGTGAGGGATATTTTTCGTGATCAGATTCATATTTTGTCCAGGTATAGTTATAGCCCGCAACATCAAGTAATTCAATGGCATTTATCGTGTTTTTCCATCCACCCGGAGTAAATACTTCAGAGATTGCTTCCGTAACCGCC
The DNA here is from genome assembly GCA_963734885.1 of uncultured Bacteroidales bacterium. Lineage (GTDB taxonomy): Bacteria > Bacteroidota > Bacteroidia > Bacteroidales > VadinHA17 > LD21. The sequence goes on from CAVTIJ010000002.1 coordinate 266,459, forward strand.
CGTGTATTATCAAGAGCCTTTACCTTGTCAACCAGCTGTTTGCCAATCAGCACACCATCCGGGGTACTACTTTCCGGAATTTCATTGCCTATGCTCCACATGATAATTGAGGGATGATTTCTATCACGAAGCATCATATCGGTCAGATCCTTGTTCCACCATTCACTGAAAAACCTGGAATAATCATGAGGATTTTTATAGGACTCCCACATATCGGTAAACTCATCAATAACCAGAATGCCAAGTCTGTCGCAGGCATTCAGGAATGTTTCCGACGGAGGATTGTGCGCACAGCGTATTGCGTTGTAGCCATTGGCTTTCATAAGTTCTACCCTTCTTACTTCTGCCCTGTCAATGGCTGCCGAGCCAAGGAATCCATTATCATGATGCAAACAACCTCCTCTAAGCTTTACCGGTTTCCCATTTAGCAGAAATCCTTTTTCAGCTGAAAACTCAATTGACCTGATAGCAAATGTCTGATTGTATGTGTCCTTTAATTTATTATTTACTTCTACCAGTACTTCAGCTTTATAAAGGTTCGGGTTCTCAATAGTCCACAATAAAGGTTTTTTAACTTCAATTTGTTCGTTTGTGATATTCTCAGATTTCCCTGAAAGTACAATGCTATACTTTGAAGTGCCTGCCGGATGGCCGTTATTATCTCTGATATTTATAGTAATTGTTGCATCGACTTCTTTTTCGCTTTCATTTCTGGTTGTGACGCCGACATGAGTAAATGCTGAATTCGCATTGATTACAGGAGTAGTAACGTACACTCCCCATTCTGCTACATGTACTGGATTGGTTATTATGAGATGGACATTCCTGTATATTCCTGATCCGGAGTACCAACGTGAGTTCCTTCCGGCATTCTCAACTTTAACAGCTATAACATTAACCTTGCCTGAAGGATTCAGTAATGCAGTTATATCGAACCAAAAGGGAGTGTAACCGTTTTTATGAATACCAGCTTTCGATCCGTTAACCCACACTTCTGATTCCATGTAGACACCATCGAAATTTATAACTACAGTTTTACCTTCCTCAGTTCTGTCAAGTGTAAAACTTTTACGATACCATCCGGTTCCTCCGATTACATGCCCGGTTGAATTCCCATTACCGGGAGATTTCTTCGAAAAGGGGCCAACCTTGCCTGCTCCGTCTTCCCCTGCTAGTGGCATTATGCTGTAATCATGAGGAAGATCTACTGTCAACCATTTCGAATCATCAAAACCTGTTTGCTGCGCTCCTTGTATTGAATCCCTGAGAAATTTCCATCCGGAATTGAATAGACGATCACGCTCCGGTTCTTTGTTTTGACTTTTTGCTGTATATAAAAATATCAGATTCAAAGGAATCAGCAGTACTAAAAACTTAAAGGTATTACTCATATTAGCTATAGTGTTATTTTCAGAGTTCCTGACATCCTATTTTATGAAGAATACAGTTCCCCGGAGTTAACCTGCAATTTACTTGTTTATACTCACTCTTTTGCCTTCAACAGAAAACATTCCCATGATATCACCACTAATAGTCTCGTCTTTCTTGACGAGTTTAAGATCAACATCGCCCTGACTTCCGGTAAAAGTAACAGTAGCCTGATCTTTGTCGATAGTTGTATTTGTCACTGGGGTACCCAGAGGCACAAGAGGTCAAAATCGACCTCTTGTTTTATTTTAGGACATTCTGAAACAGTCACAAATTCAAAAGATGAGAGACATCTTAAATTTGAAGGAGAGGGTGCAATTTTATTAAATTCCAAAATCTTGTTGATATGAAACTTTATATTCATATATTTAATAAATTAGCTTTGATCTTTCTTCTTATATACTAATATTTATCAGCATGGTAATTAAATCTATATTCTTAGCATTTGCTTTGCTTTCTGTCTCAACCATTTCAAATGGTCAGCAATCCGGCACGTTTACAGATCCGAGAGACGGGATAACTTACAAAACAGTTAAGATTGGCACACAGACATGGATGGCTGAAAACCTCATCACTACCAAGTTCCGGAATGGCGATCCTGTTCCTGAAGCAAAAAAAAATGAAGAATGGGTAGTTAAAAAAGCTGCATGGTGTTATTATAACAACGACCCAAAAAACGGAGCAAAGTATGGAAAACTTTATAACTGGTATGCTATGACGGATCCCAGAGGTCTGGCTCCTGCAGGATGGCATATGCCGGATGCCAGGGAGTGGCAGACACTAGCCACTTTTCTGGGAGGCATTGAAGCAGCAGGCAATAAAATGAAAAGCAAAAGCGGATGGGATGAAAATGGTAACGGCACCAATGAATGTGGTTTCTCAGGTCTGCCGGGTAGCCTGCGATACGATGACGGACAATTTAACGATATTGGCCGGATGGGGTATTGGTGGTCAACTACTCCTAATGTAATGCGTACTTTATCCTTCACCCTTAATCTTAGTAATAGTTATATGGGCTGGGGACAGGGACATGCAAACGAGACATACGGTTTTTCTGTCAGGTGTATAAAGGATTAATTCCTTTTTCATATGCCCTATCCATTACAAAGATTAATCTTTGCTTTTTTCATTCTAATAAATGCTTCTCAGCATGGCGTTTGTCAGGATAGTCTTCTGATGCGTCAGCTGAAGCAAAGTAGATATCTACGGACAGTGATGAAGCCAGACTCCTCAGGGATGGGATTTTCACGCTGGAAAAAGAAAGAAATAATCCATTCGACCGCCTTGCACCTCATAACTCAGTTTAATGATTTAAAAGTCAAGGGCCCCGGTAGTCTGAAAATTGCAAAAGACATTACGGTTTCAGGAGAGGGAAGTATACTGCTCGAATCACCCACATCTCTTGCTGTAAAAAATCCAACAAACAGGTCGTATGCAACTTCCGAGATGATAAGACCGATCGATAATGAAAATTTGGAGAGCTTTAACCGGATCAGCGTTTGGGTTAAATTAGATGCACCCGGATTTTATTCCGCATTTGTCGGGGTAACGCTTTACAACCAGGGAAAGCATATTACTCCCACGCCAGGACGTTTTGAAGGGCAGCATTTTATTACTGTATATCCCGGTCAATGGCAACACATTATATGGGAAATACCCGACCTGTATCGCGATAAGGTTACAGGTATTTCTGTAAGTATAATGCTTGGCGGTTCCCCGGAAGGAGCAAGTGATCATTTTAAGCTTTATATTGATAAACTGAGTATTGATGAGGTTGTCCCTGAATTATCCCGTGGATTTGATCTCAGGAAGAATTCAATCTCATACTGTCACAGCGGATATATTATTGGTGCAAGGAAACAGGCATTAGTGCAGAATGTTGACGACCCCCGCTTTCAGGTACTGAATGAAAACGGGAAAGTGGCTTTTGATGGTGTGGCGAAGAAACTTGAAAACGGATTCATGCTGATGGATTTCAGCTCGCTGGATGTTTCCGGTTTCTATATCCTTAAAACCGGTGCTGGTACTTCCGGTAAGTTTCCGATAGGTGAAAATGCCTATCTGTCATTAGCCTGGAATACCCTGAATTTCTTCTATGCCGAGCGTTGCGGTTATGATCAGCCGGGGATTCACCAGGTATGCCACAAGGATGTATTTTGTGTCCATCCCGATGGAAGACGCCTCTTAGTAAACGGCGGCTGGCACGATGCGGCTGATCTTACTCAAGGTACCGGCAATACTGCACGGGGAATTATATCAATGCTCAGATTGGCTAAAACAGTCGAGGCTTCTCATCCCGATCTTAATACCAGGCTTCTCGAAGAAGCCCGCTGGGGCCTCAACTGGTTGCTCGGTACACGTTTTGGCGATGGATACCGTGACGGCGGACTCATTATTGGGATCTGGACAGATAATATTATTGGTACAAAAGATGATATGGATACAAAAGCGACAAATGATCCTTTTGACAATTTTATTTCGTCGGTTGCAGCGGCGCTCGCAGTACCATATTATAGCTCAATTGATCCGGTCTTCTCAGATTGGTGCAGGAAGGCAGCTATCGAAGATTATGACTTTGCCGTAGAAAACATGGCTCGGGTATTAAATCAAAAAAACGAAACAGAACTCTATTCAACGGCCACTGTTGCTTCAATGCATCTCTATCAGCTCACCCATGAGCAACGATATCTCGGAAATGCAGTCAGCTTTGCAGAGATAGTTATGGATTGTCAGCAACTCGAAAGACGGAAGGAATGGAGCATACCACTTCATGGATTCTTCTACGAATCACGGGATAAAAAATGCCCCCTGGCATTCTTTCACCGCAGCAATGAAGAAATGATGATCGAGGGTTTATACATGTTGCTCAAAAATGCACCAGCACATCCCGAAGCGTCAAAATGGATGGCTTCATGCAAAGCTTATGCCGATTATCTGCACGATATTTCCAAAACCATTGAACCGTATGAAATTTTACCTGCAGCAGTTTATCAGCTTAACAATTCGGATTTTAGCGGCATCTACCATGAGGGAGAAAAGATCGGTCTTCCTTCGATGGAGGAGTTTAACGCCCAGGTGAAAAATGGCATTTACCTTGGCAACGATTTTTACCTGCGCCGTTTTCCTGTAGCTTATCAGTTCCGTGGTTTTCATGCGGTACTTATGGGAAAAGCAAAGGCAGCATTTGTGCTTTCCGAATTATTGAATGATAAGGAATTAAAAGAAATTGCCACCCGTCAGCTCGAATATATTGTAGGATATAATCCCTTTGCCATGAGCACGATATATGGCGAGGGATATGATTATCCGATCCTTTACAGCGGGTATCTTGGTGATGTAGTCGGGGCAGTTCCTGTAGGGATTGAGACCTTTGAAAATGAAGATAAGCCTTACTTCCCGATGCAGGTAAACGCAACATACAAAGAAGTCTGGACCCACACTACAGCTTCAGTGATGTGGCTGCTATCCTATCTGGTAGCACATTGAACCTTATCCTACCGTCCTCACATTTATGTTTGATTTTAGTAATTTATTGTTTTATTTTAGTTTTTTCCAATACCGTGGCTGAATTCTTTTGTTATATCTAAAAGAATATAATTATGGAAACAAAAATGGAAAAACGTAAATTAGGAAAAAGCGGCCTTGAAGTATCTGAAATTGGCCTCGGTTGCATGGGAATGAGCTTTGGCTACGGAACTATTGCCGACAAGAAAGAGATGATCAATCTTATCCATAAAGCTGTCGAGAGCGGAGTAACTTTTTTTGACACTGCTGAAGTTTACGGGCCATATATAAATGAAGAACTCGTTGGAGAAGCATTGGCTCCTTTCAGGGGGAAAGTTGTGATTGCGACAAAATTTGGGTTTGACACAACAGGTGTTTCAGCGCTTGACAGTCGTCCTGAGCATATTAAACAGGTTGCTGAAGCGTCTTTGAGAAGGCTGAATGTTGAAGTTATTGATTTGTTCTACCAGCACCGTGTTGATCCCAATGTACCAATTGAAGATGTTGCCGGTGCAGTAAAAGATCTTATTAAAGAAGGAAAGGTAAGACACTTTGGCCTTTCAGAAGCCGGAGTACAAACCATACGACGTGCTCATAAAACACAACCTGTCACTGCTTTGCAAAGTGAATATTCCCTTTGGTGGAGGGAGCCGGAAGAAGAAATTATCCCGGCACTCGAAGAACTTGGAATAGGTTTTGTTCCGTTTAGTCCGCTGGGCAAGGGTTTCCTCACAGGAAAAATGGACAAAAACACTACCTTCGACAGTAAAGATTTCCGCAGTACTACTCCACGTTTATCACCCGAAAATATTAAAAAGAATCTGGTATTTGTTGATTTGCTCTCACAAGTTGCACAACGTAAAAATACAACTCCTGCTCAAATTGCTCTTGCATGGTTACTGGCGCAGAAACCATGGATAGTTCCGATTCCCGGAACAACAAAATTACACCGGTTAGTAGAAAATCTCGGATCAGTAGCCGTAGAACTTACGTCTGAGGAACTTAAAGAAATAAATGACGGGGCATCAAAAATCAAAGCCCAGGGAGACAGATATTCAGGTGGCAGTGCAAAATTGATAAACCGTTAAGTAAAAAAGTTCTTTTTCATGGTTAATAGAATCTAATACTGTTAAAAATTTATAAAAGTGTACCTGAATTATTTACGATCAATCAAGACTTTGCATAATAGTTTTTAAATTAGAAGCTTAAGAATTGAGAATTACGAATCACGAATCAAAAAAATTAAAGGAGCAATATTATGAAACAAAGCAAGATCTATATTCCGGTGATAGTCTTATTACTATGCATATCGAATATCTATGCACAGGACTGGCCACAATATTTTGGGCCAAACAGAAATGGAGTGTCAGCTCAAAAAGGCATTTTGCGCTCCTGGCCTCAGCAGGGTCCGGAAGTAGTCTGGACGGCTAATGTAGGCATTGGCTATGGCGGACCGGTTGTAAAGGACGGTAAAGTATATTTACTCGACAGGGATGACAAGGTTGGTGATAAGCTGAGGTGTTTCGACTTTTCCAATGGAAAGGAGCTTTGGAGTTTTGGCTATGATGCTCCTGGATCAGTTATGTTTCCCGGATCCCGAAGTGTTCCAACACTCGATGGTAATCTGATTTTTACATGTGGCCCGTACGGAAACCTGTATTGTATAGACATCAATACACACAAACCAGTTTGGAATAAGAATGTCTGGACTGACTTCGGCGGCGGTGAAATTCCGAAATGGGCAATTACACAGTGTCCGATTGTTTATGGTGATTTGCTGATTCTTGCATCACAGACGCCGCAGGCAGGTGTCGTTGCATATGAAAAACTCACTGGCAAAGTAAGATGGAAAACAGCGCCTCTTGGCCCGGTCGGATATGTTAGTCCTGCCATCGTGAAAGTTGGCGGAGCCAGCCATGTTGTTATGATAACAGCTGCGGAGCGTGGTGGTTATGGCGAGAGCGGCAGTGGTGGTAAAGTTGTAGGAATTGACCCGATTTCAGGGAAAATCCTGTGGGAATATAAAAACTGGCAATGCGGAATTCCGGTCCCGGGTCCTATTGACGCCGGTGAAGGCAGAATATTGATTACCGGAGGGTATAATGCCGGTGCTGCAATGATAAAGATTGAGAAGAAAGCTGATGGCAGCTACGGCGTTACAGAACTTTATAAAAACAAAGATTTCGGCGCACATACCCAGCAACCGGTTCTGTATAATGGCAATTTTTATGGTCAATATTCAACAAATGAAAGGAAAGACGGTCTGGTCTGCATGAGCATGGACGGCCAGATAAAATGGAAAACGGGAAGATCACCATTATTTGATAAAGGTGGTATAATCATTGCCGATGGTTTATTTCTTTGCACTGATGGCAGTAGCAAATTGTATCTTATTGAACCCAATCCAGAATCATTTAAGCCGGTTGCAACAGCAGATCTGCTCAAAGGAAATCAAAACTGGGCGCCCCTGGCTCTCCTCGATGGAAAGCTGCTGATTCGTGACCAAAATAGGTTAATGTGTGTAAAGGTTACTAAGTGATTCTTCAATTAATTCTGAAAAGAATGATTATTAAATACCGAAAGCCTCTTAACTGAGGCTTTCGCTTTTTAAAATGAATCCGGCCTATTGCCTAATATACAATTTGCTATCACCCATCCGGTGTTTTTCAGTGATCATTATCATGATGATTTTGATCTTTATGATCTTCATCTTTTTTAAATACAACTTTAAGAATCTCGCCAGTCGGAGGTCCAAAACCAGTATTGGAGATATATAATGCACCATCAGGTCCAAAGGTCATTGCAGTTGGAAAAAATAATTTATCAACAATTACATCTCTCGTATTATCGTTGTTTACACGAACAACTCTCCCTGTATTTGGTATAGGTCCGCCACCAGCAGAAGTCTCAAGAACATACAACCGGTTATGCTTATCAAATGCAACTCCTAATACACCTGTAAACCCTGTGGCAAATATTTCAACCGAGCCACCCGGCGTTACTTTATAAATATTTGAGCTCCCTGCAACAAGGGGAAAAGTTCTTAGATTCCCAACAAAGAAATTACCATCATGAAAAGTAATTGCAGTAGGAACAATGTGTCCATAATATGAAGAAAAATCAATGACTCTGCTCACGTTCCCACTTTTAGTAATCTTAATCATCTCACCATGATTAGGTTCAATTACATAAAATGTTCCTTTGACATTTATCAGACTATAGGGATCCCCATCAGGCTCAAAATCATCTATTTCCGGTGCTGCAACAGGATGACTTGCATAATAAGTGCTTAAGTCGGCCAAGACAGACCATTTACCACTTTTCCGGTTAATTTTTATAACTGAAGTTGGTACGTTGTTGGCATGAGAACATCCTGCAACCAATGTTGCATATAAATCGTCTTCAGCAAATTCAACATCTGAAACCCCTGATGTAAAGCCAAGGGCATTAATATCCGATGGTAAATTATCTGCTACTGTTGAAACGACTCCCTTTGAATTGATCTTAATAATCTTCGAAGTATTTCCACCTTTATATGGTCCAATCGGAGGAATGACCTGGGTGCATTTACCAATAGTTGAATCTTTCCCTCCAAATCCTGCCAATGCAACATAAAGATTGCCATCTGGTCCAAATTCTAATCCTCGCGGGAAAGCAATATTTGGAGCAAAAACAGAAACCGTTGCATTGCTACCAACATTTAATGACCGGCTGTCCGGTAGTACAGGCTTTTTATTCTGGAGAGACAGGTTCTCCTGAACAAGTTGGTTAGTTAGTTCATTGTTTTTACTACATGATATTACAAGAGTCGAACAAAGCAATAATATCATTCCAGTGTTAATTTTATTCCTTTTCATAGGCTATAATTTTAAATTTATTTATGTATATACTTAGATATCTATCTATAAATTAACACAGTCTAATTGAATAGGTTCAGGACAATGATTTTTATTAATATTCTACTATCAATAAGAATCTTGCATTAACCTTTAAAAAAGAGTACTTGGGGAAAGCCATCGGCAAGTCTTTTTGATTAATTTGTCCTGTTAATTCAAATCATTTACATTAAACTCTCATATGGATGAAAGTTTCTGAAAACTCAGGTGCCGTAGCTCTGGGGGGATCGCCGGAGTTTGCGTAATATACTATTATTCAATCGGGTAATATTTTATTTTGAATGCGACTATTCTTCCGCATTATCTCCATTTGGTTCATCCCTTTCATCCTCCCTGTTATTTGCTTCTTTATTAAGCCGGAAGGTGAATGTCAGCAGAAATTGTCTGGAATGGAACCGGTTTTCACTTCTTGAATATAACCCTTCGCTGTCCACAATGGAACTTCTTTTACGGCTGTTTAATAAATCACGGACATTAAAGGCCAGGGTGCCTTTACCATTAAATATTTCACGGGTTACTCCAAAATCTATATAAAAGACAGATAAATCTTTGCCTTGTGGTGTAATCCGGGGTGCACGGTAATTAAAAGTTGTTTGAAAATCATTGCCAAAAAGATTAATTGCTAATGCTGAACGATTTGTCCAGGAGTAGGTCTCGCTCGTGAAATCTTTTTTATCGTAAGTCCCTTTAGTAATTGCCTTGTAAAAATTGAAATTCGAACTAAATCTCAAACTCCTGTCAATTTCATACGTGAGATTAAGTTCTAATCCGTATGCATTCTGAGTAGAAAGATTAATAGGAACAACGTGTGTAATGCCTACTGAATCCACTGAAGAAAAACGCTGAATCACTCCTGTCCTGTGACGATAGTAGACTGTCGAAAGAAAATTAAATTTTTCATAATCCATAAAATATCCGGTTTCATATGAATCGGTGTACTCCGGGTTTAAATCAGGATTTCCCTGCTCAAGAATGCGTGAATCCCCAAATCCGTTATAAGGCATCAGATTGCGGAAATTGGGACGATTAAGCCGACGGCTATAACTGATCTGGAAGGTATGGTTATCATTCACTTTGTAGGACAAAGATGCACTTGGGAACATGTCAAGATAGGAACGGTGATTTTTCTCATTGGTTTTTGTAAGTTCCGTAGTAATATCTGAAAATTCTCCCCTTATACCTGCCTGTAAAGAGATACTTTTAAATTCATAGCTTGACATTAAATATGCTGCATATATTTTTTCATTATATACCAGGTTATTCACATAAGCAGGGAACGACACCCAGTTTAAAGATTTATCCTGCTGCTCGAAGTAATAATTACTGTTTACGATACGTATATTACTTTTTAGACCTGTTTCCAGCTTGATTTTATTTAAAAACGGATGGACGTAATCAGCCTGAAGTAAATAATTATACTCATTCTCAGTATTTCCTGAACGTTGATTCAGATCATTTATTCCATTTGCATTGTATTGTTTAATATCAGAATTATTGGGCTCAGTTGTCTGCATCCATTTAAAGTCCACAACAAGTTCCTGGTTCTTTCTTTCAAACTTTTTTCTATAGCTTAATGCCGCTTCTAAATTATTCTCTTTTGACTTTTCGGATTCATCACGTCTTGTTGATTGAATAAAACTGTTATCACCTGCATAATCGGTATATTCAATTTTATTGGAATTCCGTTCCTGCGAATTTTCATATAAAAACGAAGCAGTGATGGAGTTTTTTTCTGAAAAATAATAATCCGAGCCAAACATAAAGTTGTTTGACAATCCACTTCGCAAATCGGTGTTTTTTTCATTGAAAATGAATGAAGTATCAGCGCCGGAATAATTTTGATAGGTACTCCCCTTCCCGGGATTAGTCCGGTAAGAGACTCCATAATTAGAGAATAAATTCAGTTTATCTTTTCTGTAATTGATACTATATGATCCTCCATAATATGTTGGATAACCGGCATTAGCTGTAAAAATACCGTTCAATCCTTTGTTTTTGTTTTTCTTTAATATCAGATTAATTATGCCGACTTCTCCAGCAGCATCATACCGTGCTGATGGATTGGTAATTATTTCAACTTTTTCTATTATATCACCCTGAAGCTGCCGGAGGGCATCTGTACTTCTCAAACCTACCAGCCCGGAAGGTTTCCCATCTATCAGAATTCTCACATTCTCACTCCCTCGCAGAGTAACAGTTCCGTCCATCTCAACTGCTACCGAAGGCACATTATTCAAGATATCTGCAGCACTTCCGCCTAAACTGGTAATATCTGAACCGACATTAAATACTTTTTTATCCAGATCGAGCTGCAACTGACTTCTTTGTCCTGTTATAACCACCTCATTCAGTAACTGGGAGTTATCTTCCAGCACGATCTTATTCAAAATTATTCCTTTATCTATGAATTTGAGATCCGGTATTGTTTTTGTCTGATAGGATAGAAAAGAAATTTTCAGAAAATAATTACCAGGGACTGCACTGATTTCAAACTTACCATCCGAATCTGTTGTTGATCCCTTTATGAGTAACGAATCGGAACTATTGAATAGTACTACGTTTGCATACGGCACCGGTGCATTCTTACTGTCTGATACAATTCCTTCTACCTTAAATTCACGAGTAGTTGATTTCTGAGCAACTGTCAGCCCGGTATAAATAATCAACAAACTTATAATCATGTACTTTTTCATAGCTTAAATATTATTGAGGACTAATTCCAGTAATACTCTCAAAGCTATTTAAAGCATAATTATGGTTTGGGAAAAACCGGATGAGCCTGCTATTTTAAGCACTGAACTATCGAAAAGTGTAATTGAATTAACGCTTACTTTTCTTAACACCGGTCTGGTGTTTTTTTTAAATTAAAAAAGCCATTTGGTAAAGAATACCAAATGGCTTTTTTTGAAGGGATGTTGTATGCAACCTTCTGGCGAAACTGCCCTGAGATATTAAAAATAATAAGGACGTTGCACCAACGTCCTTACTATAATAATACGTTTTAGAGATTATTTTACATAATCTGCTTTAATAAGAAAATCAGCGCTTTCCTTAAGTCCATCCAATGAAGTTTTAAGTTCTTCAGCTACCGCTTTTGGATCTTTCGGACCTCCGAAACCAGCCTGTGCCGCTGGTTTTCCATCTTTATCCTTTGGTTGATTTTTTGACATCTCAGCCATTACATCTTTCATACTGCCCCCCTTTGCCTGAATGCTTTTCATTGCTTCCATCATAGCCATCGATTGTTCCCTTTGTTCCGGAGTCATTTTACCTTCCATCTCAACGAACCAATCCTTATAACCATTTTTATAGAATTGAGTGAAAATGGCCTTATAATCAATTTTGCCACTTGCTCCGACAACATACTCGTCTTTGATATGTAACGCCTGGAAGCGATTTGGATATTTCTTCAGATAAGCAACCGGATCCTGACCACCAATGGTAATCCAATATACATCTAATTCAAAGAAAACTTTTTTCGGATCGGTATTCGCAATAAGAAAATCTTCAAATGTCTGATTCGTATTTGCCAATGTCGCAAACTCCAGATTGTGATTATGATAACCAAATTTAATTCCTCTTTTGTTGGCTTCGTCACCAATTTTGTTCATCAGGTCGCATTCTGCCTTCAGACCTTCGACAGTTCCAGCCCACATATTCATTGGGAAAACAACATATTTGCAGCCCATTATTTTATGGTCATCAAATAACTTACCCCAGGCAGCAATAGATCCTGCCTCATCTTTTACATCAAATTTAGCGCGGGCATGGCTTGATATAATTTCCATACCATATTTCTTTACAAGGTCAGCAAACTCAGCAGGTTTGTAACCAGCTACCAATCCTGTTTTATCATTGTAATTGGCAAGTTCCAAAGTTACATAACCATCATCAGCAAGAGCTTTTAATGAGCCGGTAACATCTGTTTCAAAGCCTTTTACGGAATAAACCTGCACGCCAATGTGCTTTTTTGGAGCGGGAGCTCCCGAAAGACACATGGATGTCATAAACAGCACTGCAAGCACTGCTACATTAACACGAAAAATGTTTTTCATAATCATAATAATTTTAACCAATTAACTAAATATGTTTTATAAATATTCACAAACAACAACAGCACCTAAGCTAACAACTTTTTAAAGGATTGGAAAATAAAATCGATAAATCAGAACTATTCAGCGACGGAAACCCTGATTTTTTATGGATAACGGGTTATTCAATATCCTATTGTGAAACGTTCACAGTGGTGAGCAGGCTTTTCGAGTTCATCAATCATCGCCACAGCATAATCCTGTATAGAAATCCTGCTTTCTCCTTTTTCATTCAGAATCAGATCATCTTTGCCCAAACGGAATTTTGTTGTTCTTTGTCCGGGTTCAATGGTACCGGCAGGACAGAAAAAGGCCCAGTCGATATTTCTTTCTGCCATCAGATCAACAAGATAAACATTTGCCAGAGCCTGAACAGCAGGAAGAAATGCTTCCGGAAATGTTTCCATCAATCTTTTTCCCGGTGAAATAAAAAGTGATCCGGCACCTCCTACTACCAGTAATCGTTTTATTCCCGACTTCCTGACTCCTTCAATAATAACTCTGTAAACTTCAGTAGTTTCCCTGGCAATATCAGGATTTTTCCAACCGGGGTTATAGGCGCTAATAACGGCATCAGCACCTTTACATGCTTCTATTACATTATCAAGAATAGAAACATCGCTCTTTTTAACTATCAGGTTCTTGTGCACGCTGGTTATTTTTTCAGGGTGACGAACAACAGCCTTAACTTCGTGTCCGCGATCAAGCGACTCATTTAAGATGGCAGATCCGATAAAACCGCTTGCACCGATTAATACGATTTTTTTCATTTCTCAGGTTGTAATTTTTCTAAAACATCATTTAAACATTTAATTCAGTTCTTTACACTGTCAAAATAATTCTTCATAAAAAGAAACTGATATTTTACAGCGTTGGTCCAGTATGGCCAGGTATGAGCTCCGGGACGGGTTATAAAATCGTGCGGAATGTTGCGGTACATCAGTTGCTGATGAAGGTTTTCATTGACTTTAAAAAAGAAGTCGTCTGTGCCACAATCAATTATGATCTCCAATGAACCAGGAGTAAGGAGATTAAGCATATTTATTACAGTATTCTTCTCCCATCGATCAGGATGTTCCGCATATGTTCCAAGTTGTTTGGCCATTTCCCAATTGTTCGGGAATGGACGTATATCAACTCCTCCGCTCATACTTCCGGCGACTCCGAATATATCCTGATGCTTAAAAGCCAGATACAAAGCGCCATGACCACCCATGCTCAAACCAGTTATTCCCCGACCCTTCCTGTCCTTTATGGTTTTATATTTTGCATCAATTGCTTTAACCAGTTCATCGGATACAAATGTTTCATACTGTGATTTCGGATCGACAGGACTATTCCAGTACCAGCTTGCATAACCGCCATTAGGACAAACGATGATCAGATTATACAGATCAGCCGCTTTCTCAAAACCTTTGGCTTTCGTGATCCAGTCGAGGTGATTTCCACTGTATCCATGCAACAAATAAACTACAGGCAGTTCCTTGGCAGCTGCATAATTATCGGGAGTTATTATAACAGCTTTAATATTTTTCTGCATTGACTGACTGTACACCTGAATAGTATCGACAACTGCAGCCTGTGCTGACGCAAAAGCGAAAATAATCCCCAAAAAAACAAGATGACGTTTCATTTCCTTTTATAATAATTGATCTTAATTTTTTTGTTCTTTCAAAAATGACTGATACCAGAAATAGCTCTGTTTAGGATAGCGTTCCTGGGTCTTGAAATCTACATAGGTAATACCGAACCTTCGTGAGTAGCCCATTATCCATTCAAGATTATCAAACATGCACCAGACACAGTATCCTTTGATTTTTACACCTTTCTGAATTGCTTCATTGACTGCTTTTATATGTTTTTGCAGATAAGCAGTGCGCAAGGCATCATTCACTTTTCCGTTTTCCAGTTTTTCATCCGACGGTCCATAACCTGCACCATTTTCGGTAATGATTATCTCAGGATTATTATATTGTTCTTTCAGACTTACGAGACCTTCTACAAATGCAGCCGGATTTACGAATCCGTTGAACATTTCAGGTTTATCGGGATTCTTGCCGTTAACAAGGCCAAAAAAACCTGCGCCGGGTTTCTCGTGGTACATATTAACACCGTAATAGTTTATTCCAAGAAAATCTGTTTTAGCTGATTTAATAAGCTCCATATCACCAGGCAGAATATCACCGAATTGTGACGCTTTTAAACGCTCCAGAAGATCGGGAGGATATGATCCTTTGAAAACCGGATCCATAAATAAATTGTTCCAGACTTTTCTGACAATATTCAATGATGCTTTCCCCGATTCAGAAGCTGTTGAATCAAGATCGCAAAGCATGAAATTGTAAGTAATTCCAATCTTCCCTCCCAACTTTTTCCTGTGATATAAATTGACTGTCTGTGCATGAGCCAGCATTAAATGATGTATATGCGCAAAATGCTCCGATATATATTTTTCAGAAGCAGGTATTGAAGGCATCTGCCTTTTATCAATTGCATCGAAAAGAGTTTGCAGGTAAAACATTTCAATGGAAGGCTCATTAAAAGTCAGGAAGATCTTAACACGATCACCAAATCTGTCAAAGCAGAGGTTTGCATAATCTGTAAACCATTTTACACTTTCCCTGTTCATCCATCCCCCTTTATTGGCAAGTGCTAAAGGCAGGTCAAAATGATAAAGAGTTACCAGCGGTTTAATACCATTTTTTATCAATGTATTTATTACGAAATTGTAATAATCAATACCCGGTTCATTTACTTTGCCGGTTCCTTCAGGCAAAATACGTGACCATGAAATGGATATCCGATAAGTATTAATCCCTAATTCTTTCATTAGCCTGGCATCTTTCAGGAATTGACTCCTGTCATACTCATTGATAGAAATATCACCGTTGACATCCTCCCCGGTAGCCATTTTGGCTAGGTTGTAAGGTGGGTTCAGATATTTGTCCCAGTAATTGGGGCCCCTTCCGTCAGATTTGGTGCCACCTTCAACCTGATAAGCTGCTGATGCTGCACCCCAAAGAAAACCCTTGGGAAACCTGAGGCTTTCACTATCTTTATTTTGAGCCTTCACCGGCTGAAATAAACAACCCAAGAGTATTAATACAATTGATGACGGTACCAATAATTTCCTTTTCATATTATCAAATTTATTTTTGAAGGTTAACCCAAAATATTCAAACTGTTAAGTTCGTGAAATTACAGTTATATTTATCTTCTGATATCATAAAACCTTTATTCCATGAAAAAAATATTCTTTTTTAATCTCCTTCTATCACTCTTGCTATCTTACACTCTGGTGGCACAGCAGCAAAACAATGACAAGATAATCCATACTCAGGAGGTATATAAAAAGGTTGATACTTTTAAGCTTAAGGTCGACATCTTTTGTACAAACCGTACACTTGAAAAAGAGAATAATACTGCAATTGTATTCTTTCACGGAGGAGGATGGGCATATGGCACTCCGGGTGAATTTTTTACAACTTGTGAACGATATGCAGAAATGGGAATTGTCACTTTTTCGGCAGACTATCGCTTGTCGATTGAAAATGGAGTAACCCCGAGTAAAACCATTAGTCCGATTGAAAGTATAATGGATGCAAAATCTGCAATGCGGTGGTTACGTGAAAACGCCGCAAAGTTCCATATCGACAAAAACAAAATTGTTGCTGCCGGTCAGTCTGCCGGAGGCCATCTGGCTCTTTGTACAGCAATGATTGATGAGTATAATGAAAAATCTGATGACTTAAGTATTAGCTGCCAACCAAACGCAGTTTTGTTATTTTCGGCGTGTGTGAATGCGGTTGAAGGCTGGTGCGATCGATTGCTTGGTGATAGAAGAACTAAAATATGGAGCATCTCTCCTGCTCATAATATTAAAAAAGGAATGCCTCCTATGATTGAATTTCATGGCATTGACGATGAACAGGTCCCAAAATGGACAGTTCAATTTTTCCAGAGTGAAATGCAGAAAGAGGGCAATTATTTTGAACAGCATATGTATGATGGAAGAAAACACTACTTAGGAGGCGACAATCCAAAGTATTCACACTACTATGATGATGAAATACTCAAAATTACGGATGATTTTCTTCGAAAATATAAGTTATTGAATTGATCAATAAATAATGATATTTGAACTAAAACAGGTACCGGGTTGTTCTTATGCCAACTGAACGTATATGAATTTCAAATCAAACGCATTATTTATTTTAAATCAATCAAAATGAAAAAATCAATTTTCCCGGCTCTGACATTTATTGTCCTATTAGCTTCAGCATTTACCTTATTGCAGTCACTCGATTGGAAAATCGGGGATAACTATTCAGTAAAATTCGATGGTGGCGATCCATCCGGAGTATTCACTGGTCTTAAAGGCACAATACAATTTGATGCGAACAATCTTACTGCATCAAAATTCGATTGCACAGTGGATGTTGGATCAATAAATACAGGCAATGGCATGAAAAATACTCATGCAAAAAGTGATAAATGGCTCGATGCTACCAAATATCCGTTGATTCGTTTTGCATCAAAAACCATTAAGAAAACTCCTGCCGGCTATGAAGCAACAGGAACTCTTGATTTTCATGGAGTTCAAAAAGAAATTACTTTACCATTTACATTTACTGATAACGTATTTGCAGGAACATTCGAGGTTAATCGTATGGATTATGGCATTAATACTGCTGAACCAAACCATGGCGCTCAGGTTTTGAAAGTCTCCCTGAATGTGCCGGTAACAAAATAGAAGAAATGTTTAAGACTCATTTTTATCATGGATTAATATCCGGAATAATGGCTGCCCTTGCAGCCATTATTTATAGCAGGATACACTACTTTGCCACTGAAGCTGATTTTTCAGGGATTGTAAATTTTGGGACTATGATAAGTCTGAACCTGATTGCGTGTTTAATAATCAGCATCGGGTATTATTTCTTCGTCCGTAATTCCAAAAAGAAAAGAGACTTAACTTTCCACATATTGATATCAATATTATCGTTTGTGGCTGTTACTATCCCAATATCAATTTCACTTCCATTATCGGTTAAGAATCCGGAACTTTTTCCAGGATTGGCAGTTCCTATGATTTTCTTTCCTGTTATTGCATGGTTCACCTTCAAACCTCTCTTTTTCACACAACATGAATTTTAAACATATCCGTCACATCCTTGTTTTAATAGACTATTTGGTTAGTAACAGACTATTAATTCCATGAAAAATGAATATAATTAGAACATACAAAATAACTTTCCTTTTGATCTTACTTCAAATAACAGGAATTTACTTATTACTTTCTAGTGCGAGTGGTGAAACCATAAATAATAAAAAACAGATGGAAAATAAAAGCAATATAAGTTCGTCAACGTCAGAGACAATTCAGACAGGTAATTACACATCAATCGATACACTTACTCTTGGTGGTGGATGTTTTTGGTGTGTGGAAGCTGTTTATGAAGAGCTTGACGGAGTGAAAAAAGTAGAATCAGGATTTTCAGGTGGCACGATCAAAAATCCATCCTACAGGGAGGTTTGTACAGGGACAACAGGTCATGCAGAAGTTGCACAAATCACTTTCGACAACTCTAAAACCTCAATTGATGAAATACTGAAAGTCTTTTTTACAGTTCATGACCCAACATCATTAAACCGGCAGGGCGATGATGTCGGAACACAATACAGGTCGGTAATATTTTACAGAAATGAGAATCAGCGTAAGATTGCCAAAAGCATAATTGATGATTTAAACAATAATCACGTATATGCAAAACCAATTGTTACTCAATTGGTTCCATTCACTGCATTCTATAAAGCAGAAGATTATCATCAGGATTACTATAAGCAGCACAAATCAGAACCGTATTGCAGACTGGTTATTCAGCCTAAATTGGAAAAGTTTGAAAAAACTTTCAAAGACAGGTTAAAAAAATAGATACGGGAAGCAAGCTGGTATCTGCCGCACCCTGAACTTGCCAAAAGGGTGTGTCATTAATGGATTAAAATGAATTATTATGAAAACACTAAAGCCAGTTTTTTTCAGAATATTAATTGCTTTATCAATGGCTATGACCATAATCATAAGTGCTGAAGGACAAAACAGAAATACGAATCAATCGGCTTCAAACATGAAAACTATAAGTAAACCAGAAAATCCATACTATTCTCATACCGATACGACCAGATTGAATCTATCTGATGCAGAATGGAAAAAGATACTCCCTGAAGATGTCTATGAAGTGACCAGGCATGCGGCTACTGAAAGGCCATTTACGGGAAAGTACTGGAATGCCTTTGTAATAGGCACCTATTATTGTGCCGCATGCGGGAATGAACTTTTTCGGTCGGATGCCAAATTTGCAAGCACCTGTGGCTGGCCCAGCTTTTTTGAACAGGAAAATAAGAAGAGTACTGTTTTCAGAGAGGATACATCACTCGGAATGGTCAGGACTGAGGTTCTTTGTGGCAGGTGTGGCGGACATTTAGGACATATCTTTGATGATGGCCCACCGCCAACAGGCAAAAGATATTGCATGAATTCTATAGCAATGGATTTTGTTCCAGATAAATAATATAGAGTTAGTTACAGCCGCAGCTGCGTAGAGCAGGGAGCTATTGTTTTACCAGCTCCACCCTTCTGTTTTTGGCCTTACCTTCTTCAGTATCATTCGAAGCTACCGGTACCAGTGAAGCAACACCATAAGATTTGAGACGCGTTGCTGTGATACCATATTTGGTTACAAGAGCATTCACTACAGCATCCGACCGGTCTTTCGAAAGCTTCATATTCGATTCAATAGTGCCAACATTATCAGTATGTCCGACAACATAGAGATTAAGAGACTTATTGTTTGTGAGAAGTCTGGATATCTGGATAAGAGCTGAGTCAGATTCTGGCTTTATTTCAGCCTTTCCACTGTCGAAGAAAATACCATAAAGTGCAACATGTCCGGTACTGTTAATATCATTACCCATCGCCTCGGCATTTGCTGTAATCTCCTGCTTCATGATCTCTCTTTCAATAATATTCAACCGATACATGTTATTATATGATCTGACCTCAATCCAGGTTTCCTTTCCATCTTTTTGAACAACAATTGTGGACGTCTTATTAAAATTATCATCAAAGACAACTTTACCGCCAATTTTTTTGAGAGCATCCTGAATGTTTCTGCGTATTTTTAACTCACCGGGTTCGGATGAGCCAGTTTTCAAATTGAATTGATAATAATATTTATGACCCTCAATAACAACAGGTTTCTTGTCTGATCCATTAAATCTGTAACTATCGAAATCCATATTTTTACATTCTAAAATAAAGAAGTCAGGCATTCTTGAAATCAAAGGATGGTCTTTGCAGTTCTTTGCATCCTGCTGTTGAGCTGTTGAAAAACTTGTAAATAAGAAGAACAAACTGATAATAGTGATTAAATTTTTCATATTGATTTCATTTAAATGATTCAAAGAATCGGTCAGGTAAACTTTGCGTAATATCAAATCTACAAAATTTTTCCTGAGATTTATCTATTATGGCATTGAATTTCTCCAGAACAACTGCGGGCGCAGCTCGTCGCTTAGGGTTATAGCACCATAGTTTGGTCGTACTATATTTTCTTTGTGCCCTTTATGTCTTCTTTGTGTCAGTTTACTGCTAAAGTTGAACAATCTTTTCTAATTTTAACTTTTAAAATTTAACAGGCTTGATTAACGAAAATCAGAAATCAATTGTGAAAAAATTTATCCCTTTTGAAGTTATTGAAAAATTCATGGTGAATGTTATGGTGAAGGCAGGCATTCCCGAAAAAGACGCGAAAATAATTGGAGATGTCCTGATTCAGGCCGATAAACTGGGGTTCGACTCCCATGGAGTTAACCGGCTGAAGACCATATATCTCGACAGGATTAGGGCAGGGATATTAAATCCTGTTACGAATTTTAAAATAGTAAAAGAGGGCCCGACAACTGCTGTGATCGATGGTCAGAATGGAATGGGACATGTTATATCACACAATGCCATGAAGATGGCAATTGACAAAGCAAAAAAGTTTGGAATGGGTATGGTAACTGTCCGAAATTCAAGCCACTATGGTTTCGCCGGGTATTATCCTTTGATGGCTGTAAAGGAGAATATGATTGGCATTACCGGGACCAATGCGCGACCTTCCGTTGCTCCGACTTTTGGAGTAGAAAACATACTAGGCACCAATCCTATGACATTCGGAATTCCCAGCGATGAGGCATTCCCGTTTTTACTCGACTGCGCAACATCAATTACGCAACGCGGGAAAGTGGAGCTTTATGCCCGCGAGGGAAAAGAACTTCATAAAGGATGGGTAATTGATGAGAATGGTGAAAGCAAAACAGATTCAAGCCAGGTGCTTGAAGATATTATTGCCGGCAAGGCTGCTCTTACGCCGCTTGGTGGTTTAGGAGAAGAAACCGGAGGATATAAAGGTTATGGTTATGCCACAGTAGTGGAAATTCTTTCGGCAGCACTTCAGCAGGGATCATTCATGAAAATGCTGAATGGAGTCCGGGATGGGAAAAAAATACCTTATTCGGTGGGTCACTTTTTCATAGTAATTGACATAAGCGCTTTCACCGAACCTGACGATTTTAAGAAGACCACCGGAAATATTTTGCGTGAGCTCAGAGCTTCAAAGAAAATGCCGGGTCAAATTCGAATTTATACGGCTGGCGAGAAAGAACATGAAACCTGGATAGCAAGAAAAGACAAAGGGGTGCCATTTAACAAAGAATTACTGGAAGAATTCAGAGGGTTATGTGTACAATATAATTTGAAGGAATATCTGTCATATTTTGAAGGTTAAACCGTAACATTTAACATCAAATCATTATGTCAAAGCTGTTTTCAAAAATAACGATAAGAAATATAACACTGAAAAACAGGATAGTAATGTCACCCATGTGCCAGTATTCATCTGTTGACGGGTTCAGCAATGACTGGCATCTGGTTCATCTTGGAACAAGGGCGGCAGGTGGCACAGGACTTATTTTTACCGAGGCAACTGCTGTTTCACCGGAAGGAAGAATTAGTCCGGGTGATCTCGGTTTATGGAAAGATGAGCATATAGGCGGAATAAGCAGGATTGTTGAATTTATACACCGGCATGATGCATTTGCCGGAATACAACTTGCTCATGCAGGAAGAAAAGCTTCATGTGCGATACCACAAAATGGAGGAAAACAACTCGATAAAATGAATGGTGGTTGGGATATCGTGGGTCCGGGCAATATACCTTTTTACTCTGGCGATAGATCACCTATGGCTTTGGATAGAGAAGGTATACGCAAAGTCGTATCAGATTTCAGGGCTGCTGCAGTCCGTTCAAGACTTGCCGGCTTCGATATAATTGAAATACATGGGGCCCACGGATATTTATTGCATGAATTTTTGTCTCCTCTCAGCAATCAGAGAACAGATGAGTATGGAGGCTCTTTCGAAAACCGTATCCATATTCTGACAGAGGTCATCGATGCTGTCAGATCGGAGTGGCCGGCTGAAAACCCTCTTTTTGTCCGCATCTCTGCAACTGACTGGACTGAAGGTGGCTGGACTATTGAAGATAGTGTAAAACTCGGAAATGTACTGAAGACCAAAGATGTTGATCTGGTGGATTGCTCCTCAGGCGGGAATGTCAATAATGCAAAAATTCCTTTCAGTCCTGGTTATCAGGTTTCATTCGCTGAAAAAGTCAGGGGATCAGGGATTATGACAGGAGCTGTTGGTCTGATAACTACTGCCCGTCAAGCAGAAGATATACTTCAGACCGGGAAAGCTGATCTCGTGTTTTTTGCTCGAGAGTTACTGAGGAACCCATATTTCCCATTGGTTGCCGCCCGTGAAATGGCTGAAGATATTCAGTGGCCCAAGCAATACCTCAGGGCGAAATAAAAAATAATCCATTAACCACAAAGGAACACGAAGGAAAATACAAAGTAACACAAATGGAAAAATATCACCTAAACTAAAAATATGAAAAGATGTATTTTTTTATCCGTATTGTTAATACTGATATTCACAGGTAGTTCTGCACTTATTGGACAGAACAAATCAACAGAACCTACGAACGAACAGAAGGAAGCCTGGAAGAAAGCACAGGAAGATCAACTTCACAACGATTGGGCTAATCTCGGAAGGTTCCGGGCTGATAATAAATCAGTTGCTATGCCTGCAAAAGGAGAAAAACGGGTTGTCTTTATGGGTAACTCAATAACCGAAGGATGGATCAGGTTAGATCCGGAATTTTTTAAAGGGAAACCTTATATTAATCGAGGTATTAGTGGCCAGACAACACCACAGATGCTGATAAGGTTTAAACCTGATGTAATAAACCTTAAACCGTCAGTAGTAGTAATCCTTGCCGGAATCAATGATATTGCGGGCAATACCGGCCCGAGCACTCTTGAAATGATTGAGGATAATCTCTCTTCGATGGCCGAAATTGCACAGGCTAATGGTGTTGCAGTTGTTCTTTCCTCAGTTCTTCCTGCTTACGATTTCCCATGGAGGCCGGGAATGGAACCTGCCGAGAAAGTTGTGCAGTTGAATGCCTGGATTAAAAAATACGCAATGACGCATAAATGCATCTATCTCGATTATTTCACTTCGATGTCTGATACTAAGCATGCTCTGAAAAAAGAGTATACTGAGGATGGAGTACATCCTAACCTTGCAGGGTATAAAATTATGGATCCATTGGCTGAGGAAGCAATTCAAAAGGCAATAGAGCTGAAATAAATGGATATATAAGTTACTTATATATATAAGCATCTTATATATACAATATCTTATATATTATTAATATATTATATACTAATTCTTTAATGATCAATACTTCTTTAATATAATACTTCTTTAATATAATACTTTTTGAATATCCAATTTTTAAAGCTTCTGACGCCAACGTCTTACTCTATCTTTCTGTCAACATTTTACCCGGTCTTTTAAAAAAATATGTCAATCAGAAAAAATAAAGCCCCACTCTTAAATCATTTGCTGATAATCGGCATTATTATAGCATCTATGTTCAATTGCCTTTCATGCAACGGTAATATGTCTCCTCTAAATGCACCGGCAACAACAAATCAATCAACCGGAATAGATAATAGTGATGACTCCCCTTCGCATGTCACCCTATTGTCCTTGCCAAAAAACCCGGCACCGGGCAATGCATTCCGGATACTGGCAGTAGGCAGCAAAAAAATACTGAAATCAAAGATCACCATCTCAGGTCCTTCCGGAAATATAGAATCAACTAAAAGCATCACGGGCCAAGAATCCCCATATTGGCTTATCGATGATTTCAACGGATTATCATCCGGGAAATACAAGGCCACTTTGATATCAGATAAAAAAGAGATCGGCAATCTTGATTTTATGATTTCATCTGATGAAGAATATATTCAGAAAGGGGCTGTGTGGAAAACTTTCCGGGGATGGGACAGCAGCATGGAAGATGTCTATTCTTCATGGATCAATGCGTTATTTAAGGGTTGTAGCGAACAGGCTTCCTGGCCGGCACTGCATGAAGTGACTCGGAATAAAAGTCAGAATTTTCTATACAATTATCTCTCGCTTGGAGAAGACGACCCCGCAGGGAAAAATGTTCTCATTATGCAACCCGATTGCGCTGATAACCCTTTTTATCTCAGGGCCTATTTTGCCTGGAAACTGGGCCTGCCGTTCGGATATCATATTTGCGACAGGGGAACCCTCGAACGATGCCCCAGAACCGGCCAATGGATCACGAATGAGTCATTAAGTCCGAAAACCGATCCTGTACAGGCTGTGAATTCCTTTCTCAGGATGGTAATGAATGGCGTCCAATCCGGAACAGCACGAACAGCGCTGGATGATGAAAGTTCAGATTATTACCCGGTCAGTCTTAAACCGGAAGCTCTGCGTCCGGGTATAGTTTTTGCAGACCCATATGGACATACGCTGATCCTTGTTGGACATGTGCCTCAAACCGAAGGTCACCCGGGATTATTGCTATCAGTGGATGCCCAGCCCGATGGTACCGTAGGCATAAAACGTTTCTGGAAAGGAAATTTTTTATTTAATACCTCTGGAGTGATTGGAGAACCCGGGTTTAAAGCATTTCGCCCCATTTCTGTCAAAAAAGGCGTTTTATCTCTCTTCAAAAATAATGAGCTGACTGAGACAGCAGGATTCGTGCCATTTTCCATTCAGCAGAAAAAAATGAAACCGGATGAGTTCTATCGCATTATGGAAAAAGTAATAAACCCGAAACCTCTTGATCCTGATGCTGCTCTTCTTGATCTCATTCAAGCTCTCCATGAGCAACTTCTTGTCAGGATAACTTCAGTTGCAAATGGTGAGGCATATTTCAAATCACACCCGGGTTCAGTGATTCCAATGCCATCAAACGCTGCAGGAATTTTTCTGGCAGGAGGCCAGTGGGAAGACTTCTCTACACCAAACCGCGATCTCAGGCTGTTAATCGCTATGGATGCCGTGCTCGATTTTCCAGATGTTGTCGCCCGTACTCCGGAAGATTTTAATATCTCAGGACATTCATCCCCTGAACAGCTAAAGGCAAAGCTTCAATCAATACTCGATAAAAAGGTTTCAGAACTTTCAATCAGTTACACACGTTCAGATGGATCTGAACAGAAACTTACTGTCGATGAGATCCTTAAAAGACGGGATGCCTTTGAGATGGCCTATAATCCAAACGATGGTATAGAAATCCGGTGGGGAGCGCCTGAGAATAGCGGCGAAAGATCAACCTGCCGTCGCCATGCTCCACCTACCCAACTTGAAAAGATGAAATCGGTACGGAGCTGGTTTAATAAGAGGTTGCATCCGCCGACATGACCTTTAAAGATTATTTTACCACAAAGGAACACAAAGGACACACAAAGGAACACAAAGGAAAAATACAAGCTTAGGTCATAATCCTTCGTGACCCTTTTGTGTGTCCTTAGCGTACAGGAAGAAAGGGGTTACCCGTCTTTTGAATATCTTTTTTTCATCCAAAAATAAACAGGTATTCCTGAAAAAATAAGTATCAATCCTATTGCTGCCTCGCGTGGCCTGGTTATAATGGTATTAAAGAATAATCCGATACAAAACAATATGAATATCGCAGGAACATAAGGATACCCCCACACTTTATATGGCCGGTGAGCATCGGGCATTCTTCGTCGTAAAATAAATACTCCCAGGGAGTTTGCTCCATAAAAAATAAATACCGAAAAAATAATCATGTCTGTCAGCTGATCAAACGTACCTGAAAGAACCAGCACGGAAGCCCATATCCCCTGCCATAATAACGAGTTTGACGGAACATTTGCGTTGTTGATCTTTGCGATCCCCTTGAAGAAAAGCTTATCACGAGCCATTGCATAATATGGCCGTGCTCCGGTCAGTATGCTGGCATTGGTACACCCCAGGGTTGTTATAAGGATCAACAGCGAAATAAACATCACCCCTCCTCTGCCCCAGAATGACCTGACCGCTTCAACAGCTGCAATCTGATTGCCAGATGCATTAATTTGCGAAAGCTGCGGAATTGATAAGAGGGTCAGGTATGTTATATTTACAATCAGATAAATAAAAATCACAATAAACACACCGGCAACAATTCCTTTTGGGATGTTCTTTTTGGCATCTTTGATCTCCCCTCCGATAAATCCCACGGAGGCCCAACCCTGGTAAGCCCAGAAAGCAGCCAGCATCGCCGTATAAAATGCAGATATTGTTACAGTTCCGCCCGTAAGTTCTTTCAAATTTATAAAATTTGCCGGTCTGGCAGCAGCGTTGTTCAGACCAAAAATCACAATAGTAAACAGGCCAATGAATACCATAAAGAGAATTGCCCTGCTTACACCTGCTCCGCTTTTCAGTCCGGAAATATTCAAACCGGTTAATATCAGTATAAGTAATATTGCCGTCAGCTTAACTCCAAAATCCTGAAACGGAAAGAATACTCCTGCAACAGAAAAATGCTGAAGGGAGCTGAAAACTGAAGGGATTGTAATTATACTGTTTAGCGATTGGGCAAAAACATAAGCCAGTGAGGAGATAGTCGCAGTCTGAATAACTGTAAAGATCGACCATCCATACATAAAAGCAAAAAAACGATTGTAGATTTTTTTGAAATAAATATAATCGCCTCCGGTATCAGCCAGTAATCCGGCTACTTCTGCATTGCTCAATGCTCCGAAAAGTGTAATAATTCCACCAACGATCCAGGCGACAAGTATCCATACCGATGAATGCAGTTCAGCAGCCATCGGAGCGATTTTCTTATATACTCCTGATCCGATAATATTTGCCACAACAAAAATAACCACATACCACAAACCCAGGGTCCTGACCAGATTCTTTTGATTATTCATTGCAGACTTTTAAAAACTGATGAACACAATATTATAATTTAATCAACAATCATGCAAATAGCTTTTAAAGCTAAATTGTTCAGAGTAGAGCAGTATCAACTTTGAATCGTGAAAGGAAGCTTCCTGTTTTTAATCAGAAGACCCATATTCCGATGAAATTCCTTTATAAATTTTTTATG
Source organism: uncultured Bacteroidales bacterium (assembly GCA_963734885.1). GTDB lineage: Bacteria > Bacteroidota > Bacteroidia > Bacteroidales > VadinHA17 > LD21. Next base: position 293,948 of record CAVTIJ010000002.1, read on the forward strand.
GAAATATGGATAAAATAATTTATCGCGGATATTCGAATTACTTTTAAAATAACTTCGATGCACAATTCTTGTCTTTCCCGATCCATTCTCGAAGAACTGTATGCTCTGCTTGCCAAGAGATTTATTATCATCTATATAGCTAAATTCCATCACCCTTTGAACAGGGTCAATATCAATGATTTCAAAAGCAACCTCTACATTGAACAGGCCTTTAATCAGTTTTAAATTAAGAAAATACACATCACCGGTATCAATTTCGTGGAAGGATGAATTAATAATGTTTATTACTGAATTGGTGCACTTTGATAACAATAAGCCAAATCTCACAGATTTCCCATTCCACATTTTAAGAGCGTTGGCATGTCTGTAGAAGTCCCATGAATCGTTAAGGCCATAGTTCAAGAGAAATGTCTTTTCTATAATATTGAAATCCGATTTATCTATCCCTTTTTTCCAGCTTGCATGAATCAGAGAAAAGTTATCCATCTTGTCAATTGATCTGGATACTATGTAATTACGGATTTTTCTTTGCGGAATCTCAGCAACATTAATTCTATTAACACCCTGAGGAACAGCTGGCTGAACGGAGTAGCCAAAAACTGCAATAAGGATAATCAATTTTATGTTAAACCGGCATTTATGCATAATCCTGGAAATCATACCTTTTTTAACTACCGGAAGTTACTATTTGCGGTGAGATAACCAGAGCAATTTTAAAAGTATTTTAAGAATATAAAGGCATGGCACCAGACATTAAAACAAAAATTCAAGCATTCAAATGACATCTGAAAAGGAAGTCCCTTGCATTCTGGTTAATACAAGGGACTTGGGTGGCGGGATTTTCATGAAGATTTACAAATACACAACAAAACATTCATTCCTTTTGTTTTATGCATGCAATCAAATGGAAACATGAATGAATGATTTTTTATGTCCGGAATGCAACGAATATCTCCGAGTAGGCGAGAACGTTATATTTAAAGTAAAGAACAACAGGAAACAGTCTTGTTTGATGTTGTTAAGTCCTCAAATAGGTAACTATTCGAGTCTGGTACATCCTTCATTTGAAATCATGACAGGTGAGTTGCTGGAATTTTATTGTCCATTGTGCAACGCTTCACTTGTATCTGATATTGATAAAAATCTCGTTCATGTAATTCTTCAGGATGCCAAAGGTCAGTTTCACAATGTCTATTTTTCACGTATTGTCGGTGAACACAGCACATTTGAAACGAATGGAGATTCGTTACACATTGAAGGTGAGGATGCCGGAAGATATACATATTTCAAAATAGGTGAGAAATTCAGGAAGTATTTTTGATAATGAAATATTAAGAGGTAATTTTGCGGATTACAAATTACTTACTTAAATATTCAATTATGAAAAAGCAAACAATTTTTACATCTATTTTACTTCTGCTCTTGGTTTCTGTATTTAACGCTTCTGCACAAAAAGCAGATATAACCGGGGAATGGAAAATAAACAGGGAGAAGAGTGTTATTACAGATAACCAGTTATTGCTTTCTAAAATAACATTTCAATTTAAATCTGATAGTTTGTTTACAACACGTGTATACGAGAGTGGTGATGGTCAGGAATATCCTTTTGACGAAAAAATATCATTAGATGGTAAGGAAAACAAATTAGTAGTTTATGACATGCCAAGAACATCAACAGCTTCACATTCTGATGCTGATGGTTCATATATGATAGCATCCACAACAACATTCAATGGAAATAACGGAATGGAGGATATGGTTGCCAAGGAAACATGGAAATTAGATACCGAAGGAAAATTACTGACTCTTGAATTCACAAACAAGATGTCAGGCAACGAAACAACCGGCACATATTTTTACGAGAAGGCAAAATAATCGAAAGATCAATTTTTGCTTCGGAAACCAGTCGGTTAAGTCAGAACCTTCGTCAGATAACGATGGACAAACTATGCCGACTGGTTTTCTTTTTAAGCTCCTTGTTAGTTTATTTTCAGATTTTGAATTTTGACGTTCCAACCCGATATTCTGATACTCGTGCCTTTTGTATCTAACTTCGCTTTAGGGCAAGTGACCGTAATTACAGACGTTTCAGACGGTGCCAGCGATATGTAATTTGCTGTCCAGTAGCTTGGTAGAACCTCCTCATTTCCGTTCAGAAGTTGTGGCCTTATAAAAAATGCCAGCTTATCAGTTTTATTCTTGATCTGAATAGTCCAGCTAGTTTCATATTTGTTGTTAATTGTAGATAGTATTTTGGTATCCACACTGGTTGACTGCATATCATTTAAAGATTTGTAATCCCCTTTGGACAACCAATATGCATTATGAGATACAACTTTACCCGCACTGTTTTTGAGATTCAAAACCACGAAATTCACACCGCTTGCAGTTGATAATACAGAAGCTAATGAATTGGTCTCTTTTACATCAGTTTCAGCGAGATCTAATTTCTTTTCTTCATGGAATAACAACTTGGAATCTATTCCAAAAATATCGGCAGTTGCAGTCAATCCTTCAGATTTTTTATATGTCCGGTTAATAGCTGATACCTTAAGGTCAATCGGATTTAATTGTATATGAACTGGTTCACAGGCATTTTGCATGGTATAATAACCTGCATTTGGCATCAAAAACCAATCGTAAACCTGCCATATAACACTCGGGAATGCCGCGTTAATCTTCCATAACATTACGCCACCAATATCATTCAGTCTGGAACCTGCTGCTTCAAAAATACCCTGATAACCTATAGTGTTCATTAATTGCATCTTATTGCAGAAATCCTCCATATTCGCAGGCTCGCCGTATCTATTTACCATCTCTTTGTAATAAAGATCGTACCTGCCGCCTCCTGTAGCAGCATCGTGATATCCCCACGTATTATTAAGAGGAAATGGCAGGTTTTTGTCCCAGACAAGATCAGGGATTATTTTCGACATGATATTATAAGGTGGCTGTGAAGGAATACCTGTTTCATCTTTGAACACCCAATCACCTCCTGCATTAGCCTTGGTAAAGTATACTTTTGGATCCTGCCACTGGTACGGACCGCCGCTATAAACGCCAGAAGGCAGATTATCAGGCCATGCCCCATTCCAACCTGCGGGAAGCTTAGCAAAACCCGAAGAACTTGGGATAAATGGTCTGGTTCCATCAAGTGTAATGATATTCTCTCTCATAAAATCATAAAGCTCCCTGCGAGCATGTCCTTCATTTCCGCCTGTCCAGACCAGAAGACTGGGGTGATTTCTGATCCGGAGGATTGTGCTTAAAACATTTTTATTGAAAACACTGGCTTCAAGCGGCCAGTCAGGGGAACCTTTAAATTCACCCTGGGTATCGCCTGTAATCCAGAAATCTGACCACACCAATAACCCATACCGGTCGGCTGCCTCAAAAAACTCATCACAAGGTGTTACTCCTCCACCCCATATCCTGACAAGATTCATATTTGAATTCCTGCACAGATGCAGTTCATAATCGTATCTTAAAGAATCGCGGTTCAGCATCATATCAGGAACCCAGGCTCCTCCTGTCAAATGAACACGTCTTCCGTTTACATAAAAATCGCGCCTGTACGATCCCTTAACATCTAAGGCTTTTGTGCTTACAGTGCGGATGCCAAAAACAAAAGATGTATCATCTGATACTCCTTCATTGCCAGCATACTGGATTCTTATCCTGTAAAGGTTTGGTTTGCCATACCCATTTGGCCACCATATCATGGGATTGCTGATATTCAATTCTTTAGTGTTATCACCATTCAGTTCAACAAGAACTGATTCGTTTTTGGTAACGGGCACATCTTTTGAGAACTGAATGATATTCCCCTTGAAATTTTCAGGTAAAATGGATACGGTTAACTTACCTTTTTCTTCGTTCTTCAAACGATTCTTTAATTTCAAACTTAAGGAGATTGAAGCGGATGTCGTGTCAGGGAGTCTTGGCAATGCTGTAACTAATTTCGGATCAGTGATAGTTACACCTCCGGAGGTTCGCAAATAAACCGGGAGCCAGATGCCCATATTACGGTCTCTGACAGGAGGTATCCAATCCCAGCCGACAGAGCAAAGCATCGTAACATTCTTTCCAATATCGCCTGTGGGACCTCCGTTTTCAAAAAAATCGCCAAGCGCTTTCAGTTGTTCCGTTGCAGGTGACCCAGGAAAATCAAGAGGATAGATTTTTACGGCCACTACATTTTCTCCGCCTGGGATAACCTGTTTACTGATATCAAGACTATATTCTGCAAACATACCTGCCATCTGGGTGGAGTCGGTTATCTGATTGCCGTTTACCCATACTGCTGCACGATAATTGATTCCCTTGAATATCAGTTGAAAGCACCTTCCTTTATCATTTTCAGGTACACTAAAAGTCGCTCTGTACCAGTAAGGTTTCTTCCATGGATTTGGATCATTGGGAAGGAAACTATATTGTTCAAGATTATATTTCTTGTTAAATTCATCAGAAGCATCAGGAATCAGCATGTTATTTAATCCTGAGTAAGGATCAGCATAAATTTTGTTTGCTACAAGTCCCGTCAGAACTGTGGATGGAACATCTACCGGAAACCAATATACTTTTGATTTATAAGCTGAGGTTGAAATCTCAGCTCCCGGAGAACTGATTAATGAGGATGATTGCAATTCAAATTTTGTGAGCTTTTTCTGTTTTACTGTGCCTGGCTGAGAATTTACGGGTAAAGAAAAAGCGAGTAAACACAATAATAAAAGCAGAATGTACTGATCATGTCTTTTCATGAGCGGAATATTAAAAATTAGTTAATGCAGTTTAAAACTATTACTAAACAAGTAAATAAAGTTATTGGCGCTTTCTGTCAATTATTTTTTCTGCGTTTTCCGGTTTTGATGGTTCAATCAGCCCGGGCAAGGCATTTGAAACAATATTCAAAAGAGGTTTCCCCGTAAATACTTCAACAGTCCAGTCTTTTCTAATGTCCCTGTTTTCAGCATAAACTGTAAATATTACCGGATTACCATAGTTATTCGCTGTTTTGTTGCTGATCTGCAGCTTGCCTGCGACTTTAGCGAAAGCACCCGGGGAAAGTTGAAATACTGATTTCAAAGAACTCAGATCAGTACCTGCAGGCATTTCCACGCTTATCCTGTAGTTTACTGTGTCAATATAACTCAGTTTCTGACCGGGGATATTGAATTTTTCAATCTTAGCATTCTCAGATGCTTTATGCCAGTGAATAGGGTGAAGAAGAATAATGATTCTGTCACCCGGTTTAAGCTGACTCAGATCGAGCATTCCTATATTCCATCGCACTCCTTCAGTTATTACGGCGTCGGAATAAGCTTTGTTGTTATTCAGAAAATATGCTTCATATTCAAGACCAAAATCACTTAGATGAGCTTTCTTTATTTTTATCATATTCCCATCCTTTGGTACTGTTATATTATTTTCGCGCCCGACAAGTATTGGATAACTGCACTCCTGGAAAAAGTAGAAGTTCATATAGTGATATGTTTTGCAGTAACCCGATCCGTGAGCGGCGGTCCCCACAATAGTTAAGCCGTTTGAGCGGAGCCAGTTTAATTCATTATGAAGGAAAACAACAGGATCAATATTGTATATAACCTGTAATGTGACCAGATCATTATGCCAACCGATTTCAAAATGTTTTTCATTTTGCATCTTTTTCAGTATTGGAATGATCCTGTCGGAATGGACGGCCATATTATTCTGATCTGCAAGGTAGTATGGAGCGGAATGCAAAATAAAATAAGTGGAACGGAAACCAAGATTTGACTCAATTTTAGAAAATTCATAAGCTACGTTGAGATCAACATCAACATCATGCCTCAAACCGATAACTATCTTTTTGCTATTTATAGTCTGCCGGAATTCGTTAAGAGGAAGAACAACATATTTGCTTGTATCAGATATCTTCTTTAGGAACGAAGCATATTTTTGCCAAGTAAAATTTGTATCAGGAGCTACCGTATAAACCTGTTTCTCTTTAGCGGTATCCTGTTTAAGTGAAAAAATCTTCGGTAATAATGTCAAACCGGCAGGACGATATTCCTGACCCGAAAGGATTGATCCTGTAAAGATATGAATGACAACAAAATATAGTATAATGTATAATTTTCTATTTAATCCGTGAAGCATAGATAAGTTTTATTATTCGCAATTAATGTGAATTTTGTTTACGCAATCGACACTCATTTAAGCACCTTCTTAATATTATACAGTTTGTTCAGCGCTTCAACCGGAGTGAGATTATCAATATCAATTTCAAGAATTTCATCACGGATTTGTTTCAAAACCGGATCATCGAGCTGGAAAATACTTAACTGCATTCCTTCCCTGTGATCAGCCAGACCGGCAATTGGCTTTGACAATTCTTTTTTATCGTGACTCTGTTCAAGTTCTTTTAGTATTTCATCAGCGCGGGTTACAACACTTCTGGGCATGCCCGCCATCCTGGCAACATGAATTCCGAAACTATGCTCGCTACCGCCTCTTTTCAACTTCCGCAAAAATATTACTTTATTATTAAGTTCCTTTATTGATACGTTATAGTTTTTAACTCTTGAAAATGAATTCTCCATCTCATTAAGCTCATGGTAATGAGTGGCAAATAAAGTCTTGGCTTTAAATTTATTCTCATGCAGATATTCAACCATTGCCCACGCTATTGAAATTCCGTCATAAGTGCTTGTTCCTCTTCCTATTTCATCGAGCAATACAAGACTCCTGTCCGATAAATTATTCAAAATACTTGCTGTTTCGTTCATTTCAACCATAAAGGTCGATTCGCCGAGACTTATGTTATCCGATGCGCCAACCCTTGTAAATATCTTGTCGATGACACCTATTTTTGCTGATTTAGCAGGAACAAAACAGCCGGTCTGAGCCATCAGCACAATCAGGGCTGTTTGTCGTAAAAGCGCAGACTTCCCCGACATGTTGGGTCCGGTAAGTATGATAATCTGCTGATCTTCATCATCGAGAATTATATCATTCGGAACATATGACTCGCCAACCGGTAATTGCTTTTCAATAACAGGATGCCTCCCTTCTGTAACATTGAGTATTCTTGATTCATTAAGCTCGGGTCGTATATAATCATTTTCAGAAGAGATCACAGCAAATGACCGGATACAATCAAGTTTTGCAACAAGGGTTGAGTTTAACTGAATTGGCGGAATGTACTCCAGGATGGCTAGCACCAGGTCGGAAAAAAGTTTGGCCTCGAGTGAAATGATCTTTTCTTCCGCACCCAGAATCTTACTTTCATACTCCTTCAGTTCCTCTGTTATATAACGTTCAGCGCTCACCAGAGTTTGCTTTCTTATCCATTCAGCCGGCACCTTATCCTTATGTGTGTTCCTTACCTCAATGTAGTATCCGAATACATTATTAAAGCTTACTTTGAGGGAGGTTATCCCCGTTCGTTCACTCTCACGCATCTGTAATTCAGCAAGATAGTCCTTTCCATTATAAAGTATCCGGCGGAGTTCATCAAGTTCATCTGATATTCCCGATGCAATCGCATTTCCTTTATTAAGTTGAACAGGCGGGTCGTTGTTCAGCTCTTTTTCTATACGTTCAGCTATAAGTTTGCATGGGTTTAGTTGTTCGGCAATTTTGGTAAGCGGAATACATTCACTTTTATTGCAAATCTCCTTCAGCGGTTCTATTGCCTGCAAAGCCCTTTTGAGCTGAACAACCTCCCTCGGATTAATCCTGTTTACCGCAACCTTTGAGATCAGTCTTTCAAGGTCGCCGATCATCCTTATTAAACCTGCAATCTCTTCTCTTACAGCGCCCTTTTCGACAAAATACTGGACAACATCAAGTCTTTCATTTACCGGCTGAATATCCTTAAGAGGTAGCGAAATCCATCTTTTCAATAATCTCCCTCCCATCGGCGAGATTGTGCGGTCCATCACATCAATGAGTGTTTTGGCCCCTTCATAAGGTGAGTGAAACAGTTCAAGGTTTTTAATAGTGAACTTATCGAGCCACACATATCTGTTCTCTTCTATTCTTGTAAGATTGGTAATATGTCCAAGCTGATCGTGCTGGGTTATATCGAGATAATACAAAATTGCTCCTGCGGCGATGATACCAAAATTCAGATTCTGTACTCCAAACCCTTTTAAAGAACTGGTTTCAAATTGTTTAAGCAACCTGTCATTTGCTGCTTCAGGGGTAAAGATCCAGTCATCAAGCTTAAAAGTGTAGAATTTAGGACCAAAATATTCAAGGAACTGTTCCTTCTTTGCTTTTTCATACAAAACTTCTTTTGGCTGAAAATTATTTAGCATCTGATCCACATACTCTATAGTACCTTCCGAGGTAAGGAACTCTCCTGTGGATATATCTAAAAATGCCACTCCCGCAATTTTCTTATCAATGTGAACTGATGCAAGAAAGTTGTTTTCCTTGTGGTTCAATACATTCTCATTGAGTGATACACCCGGTGTCACCAGTTCTATTATACCCCTTTTTACAATTTTTTTTGTAAGCTTCGGATCTTCAAGCTGTTCACAGATTGCAACTCTCTGGCCAGCCCTTACGAGACGCGGCAGATAAGTGTCGAGAGCATGATAAGGAAATCCGGCAAGTTCAATGAAGGTTTTTGAACCATTGGCCCGACGGGTTAATGTAATCCCAAGAATTTCAGAAGTTTTGATTGCATCTTCACCAAATGTCTCATAAAAATCACCAACTCTGAAAAGCAGGATCGCATCAGGATGTTTAGTCTTGATGTTATCATACTGCTTCATCAGCGGTGTTTCTGCATACTTCGGAAAATCAGACATCCCAGGTCGTCGGATTAATATGGTTTTTGAAGGACGATTTTATTAATCACAAAGATAATTTTTTCTCTCGCAAAGAAGAAATGACCTAAAGTAATTATGCTTGTCATTTTTCCCCATTTACCCCCTTCCATTTTCCCCAAGGAGGAAAGGTTGCGTCCACTCCTTCCCCCTTGGGGGAAAGGTTGGGAAGGGGTAAAGGAACTATGGAGAACATACTGTAACTTTGTGTCTTAGTGGTAGCAAGAAAGAATTGAGCTCGCGGTTGCAATCCTTGTCGCAAGAAAGAATTCACTTATATAGCAAATCTCATAGAATCATTCAGTACGTTTATTTAACTTGCTGAAGAAGAAATTAAGGAAATATGAAGAAGAGTTTTAATTCTTGGAGCTGGTCTTGTGGTTAAACCAATGGTTGAGTACCTGCTTAAAAACAATATAACTCTGATGATCGCCTCACCAATGAAGGATCGGGCCGACGAAATGATCAACGGGAATCCGCTTGGCTTTTCAGTCGACTGGTCAATGGATGACCCGCGGATGCTTGATCAGCTTATCAAAGAATATGATATCACGGTCAGCCTTTTGCCATATAAATATCATTCCGCAGTTGCCAGGATTTGCCTGATTCATGGAAAACCGCTCGTTACAACATCATATATACAACAGGAGATGATGGAGCTGAACCATGCAGCTGAAAAAGCAGGTTTGCTTTTCCTTAATGAGGTTGGTCTCGATCCGGGAATAGATCACATGACAGCCATGAGAATAATCGACCATATCCATGGTAAAGGTGGCAAAGTGGAGGAGTTCTATTCACTATGCGGGGCGCTTCCTGCACCCGAAGCCGCAGACAATCCCTTGAAATATAAGTTCAGCTGGAGTCCGAAAGGCGTTATACTTGCCAGCAGGAACAGTGCACTATATTTTAAAAAAGGGGAAAAAGTGCATATTGATACATCTGATATCTTCAAAGATACATTCATCTATAATTTTCCGGGAACAGGAGATCTGGAGGTTTATCCAAACAGAGATTCCGTGAGCTATATCGACATCTATGGTATCCCGGAAACCATGACGATGTACCGTGGTACATTCAGGTATAAAGGCTGGTGTGAAACTCTCGATGTGATGAAAAGTCTTGGCATGCTCGATGATTCTGTAAAGAATTACCAGAATATGAGTTATGCAGAGTTTTTAGCAGATAGAGCAGGATTAGGGGATAAAGATCTTAAACCCAATCTGGCTAAATTACTGGGCAGATCAGATAAAACAGCAACAGTAATCCAATCTCTTGATTTTCTGGGGTTTTTCAGCGATGAAAAGCTTCAGTATCATGAGACATCACCTTTTGAAATAACATCCGACAGAATGATAAAAAAGATGTTTCTGTCTGCCAATGAACGCGACATGGTTGTTTTGCAACATATAGTTCTGGCATCTTATCCTGACGGCAACAGGGAAGTCATAAAATCATCCATGCTTGATTACGGATCTCCGGCTACGAATACATCGATTGCGCGAACTGTTGCTTTGCCTGCAGCAATATGTGTAAGGATGATTCTTGAAAACAGAATAAAAGCAAAGGGTGTCCGCAGACCTGTAATTCCTGAAATATACAATCCCGTCCTGGATGAATTAAAAACCCTGGGAATCGAAATGAAGGAAGAATACGGATTATCTGAAAGTGAAATGATAAAATAGATTTTTTTAACCACAAAGCACACTAAGCTAGGGGATAAACCATCTGTGTGAATTTTGTGTAAACCCCTTTGTAACCTTTGTGGTTAAAGGATTTCATTGTCAGAATTTTAGGTAGAAATCTTTCGTCAGGTTGATATAATCCTCTGTAAACTGATGCCTGCCATGTTCGATAGTAAGAAATTTTTCTGAAGGTGCTCTTTTGATTTTACTGAAAGAAAGTATTAACCGTCTTATCTCACTTTCCGGCAAAGGTTTTATTTTCAACACATTATAGCAATATAATCCATATTTACTGGCATCTGCAATAAAAACATTCCCCTCAACATAGGGCATTATTAACTCCAGCCTTCCATTCTCGTTCATTAATCTGATGACACCTTCCAGAATTTCGTCGGAGCTCAATGAATCATTATGCCGGGCTGCCGATTTTCGGGGATCAGGACTTTTCAGTGAATTATAAAAATAAGGAGGATTTGTCACTATCAGATCAAACCTTTCGACGGGAGGATCGAAATTCCGCAGGTCTGTATTCGCTACTTTTATCCTGTTGCGCCAATCAGTTCGATTTACATTCTCGCAACACTGAATGTATGAATCGTTATCAGGTTCGATAGCAGTAATAGTCGCACTGCACCGCTGGGCCAGCATAAGAGATATCAGACCTGACCCGGCGCCAATATCAAGAATATTTGAAGCTCCGGTCAGATCAGCGCTGGCGCCAAGCAATACTCCATCTGTTCCGACTTTAAAAGCCGATTTATCCTGGAAAATTGTAAACTGTTTAAAACTGAAATAACTATTGGCCATTATCAATCCTGGAAACCTGTTAACTTTGTTGTGGCCAAATTACAGATATGAAGTTAAAAAAGGAAGAGCTGAAAGAGTTTTTAGATGAAAAGGTCGAAAAGTACAACCAACCTGCATTCATAGAATCGGATCCTATAAGTATTCCACATATTTACACCCGTAAAGAAGATATTGAAATTGCCGGCTTCCTTGCAGCCACCATAGCATGGGGAAATCGTAAGATGATACTCAGGAATGCCAACCGGATGATGGAGCTGCTTGATGACTCACCTTATGAATTCATAATGAATTTCGGGGAAGATGATATAGGAAGAATGGAGGGATTTGTCCACAGGACTTTTAATTCGACCGATATGACATTCTTCCTGAAAGCCCTTCAAAACATATACAGGCATAAAGGAGGACTTGAAACCATCTTCAGGTTACATATGACAGCAAATTCACTTCAGCCGGCCATACATGAACTTCATAAAGTATTCTTTGAGCTGCCTCATCAGAAAAGGACCGAGCGTCATGTATCGGATACACGGAAGGGATCAGCAGCAAAAAAAATGAATATGTATCTGAGATGGATGATCAGGAAAGATAATAAGGGAGTCGATTTCGGAATCTGGGATTCAATTCCGCCATCGATATTATCATGCCCGCTGGATGTACATTCAGGCGATGTAGCCAGAAAACTCGGCCTGTTGAAGCGAAATCAGAATGACTCAAAGGCGGTCGAAGAGTTGGATATAGTTCTAAGAAGTTTTGATAAGAATGATCCTGTTAAGTACGACTTTGCCCTGTTCGGGCTGGGGGTTTTTGAAAACTTTTAATAATATCTGTATTATTTCTGTATTATTCCTGACTTGTTTTTATTAAACAAATTAAGCTTTAGCATGTTAATATGATGAATAATGTTCATCTGGTATAGTATTGCAGTAATTACATTATTACCTGCTGTGTGGAAAGGAGATGAAGGAACCGGAATTTTCAGCGCATTGATAATAAAATCATCATATTATGAAAACAATTATTGTTCCGCTCGATCTTTCAGATGAGTCATTAAATGGTCTGAATCTGGCAATAATGCTTGCTGCTAAAACCAGAGCTGATATTCTTTTGGTCCATGTTATCAGCAAATATTCCGGCGAATATCACGCACAAATTGAAAAGGAGAATCAACATGTACAAGCAAAACTTGAAGAAATAATCAAAAAGTATAAAAACAAAGTCACTTCAAAATTTACTATAAGCTATAAAATTAAAACTGGCAATATTTTCAGGGAAATAGCAGATCTCTCAGATAACTATGAAGATGCATTGACTGTGCTTTCAACACATGGTACATCAGGCTTTGAAGAATTGTTTATTGGTGGCAATGCCTACAAAATTACTTCACATTCGAGAAATCCGGTGATAACTGTCCGAAGCAGCAAGATACCTTCAGGTATTAATAATATAGTATTACCACTTGATATTACTTTTCAGACCAGAGAAAAGGTTCCATATACCGCTGCACTGGCGAAAGCTTTCGGTTCAAAAATTCATCTCATCACAATCAGTCTATCAAATTTAAGGAGTGTTGAAAAAAAGCTTCATCAATATGGAGAACAGGTAGCAGCGTATCTCGAATTAAATAAAATCCCATGTACACTCTCATATCTTCATGGCAGTAACCTGACTGATTTAACACTGGATTATTCGAAAACAATCAATGCTGATTTGATTTCAATAATGACAGAGCAGGAGAAGAGTGCTTCAAATTTGTTGTTAGGCAACTTTGCTCACCAGATGATTAACAAAGCTCTTATTCCTGTTTTATCCTTTCCAAATTATCATCTGCGTGTAACAGCTGAGGATATCTGGACTCTGGGAGCATTTAATCCCTGATTTCCATCTTTGAGAATTAATATGATAATGAATTACAAATAAACACTAAGTTATAAAGTTATGAGCCCAAAATACGATTTCAAAGAAAGTCCTTATTGCATTAGATTATGACCCGACTGCGCAGAAAGTAGCAGAGGTGGGATATTCAATGGCAAAATCAATGAATGCTGAAGTAGCGCTGCTTCATGTAATAACAGATCCTGTATTTTATTCCTCTGCTGCATATTCACCGATAATGGGTTTTAACGGTTATATGGACATGTCTCCAGTGCTTTTAGATAGTGTTGAAGGACTGAAGAATGCATCACTTCAATATCTTGATAAATCAAAAGAACACCTCGGTGATAGTTCTATACAAACCTTTGTTAAAGAAGGTGATTTTGCAGAATCCATACTGGAGACGGCAAAAGAGTTGAATGCGGATATTATTGTCGTAGGATCACATAGCCGGAAATGGCTGGAAAATATTGTAATGGGGAGTGTTACGGAAAAAGTACTACACCATACAACAATCCCGCTTTTAATTATTCCGACTAAAAAGGAGGATTAGCTCTTAAGACTCATTTACGATCAGACCGTCTTTAATCTCAAGTATCCGGTCCGACATAGCTGCGAGCTGGCGGTCGTGTGTAACAATAATTATTGTCTGTCCGAATGTATCCCTGAGTTTGAAAAAAAGTTTGTGAAGCTCATTTTTATTCTCGGTATCAAGATTCCCTGATGGCTCATCGGCAAGTATAACGGAAGGATTATTTACAAGAGCCCTGGCGACTGCTACTCTTTGCTGTTCACCTCCACTTAATTCTGACGGTTTGTGTTCGAGTCTGTCTTCAAGATTAAGGAACCCAAGTAATTCGGACGCTCTTTTTTCAGCTTCACTTTTACTTTTTCCGGCAATATATGCTGGTATACAGACATTTTCAAGTGCCGTGAATTCAGGAAGAAGCTGGTGAAACTGAAAGACAAATCCTATATGGCTGTTCCTGAACGCTGCAAGAGCCTTGCCTTTAAGCCGGCTAATATCAGAATCGTTATAGTAAACACTTCCTCCGTCGGGACGATCAAGCGTTCCTATAATCTGCAGAAGAGTTGTTTTACCAGCTCCGCTGGCACCTACAATTGTGACCACCTCCTTATCGGGTATCCGGATATCGATTCCCTTAAGTACCTTAAGGTTGCCGTAGGCTTTAGTGATTCCGGTTGTAGTGATCATAATTTAAGGCAGGAAGCAGGGATGTAGAATCCTACGTCCCTGCATTTTTTCGTTACTAATCTTTCACCTCTTTATAATATTCATTCGATACATCGGGTGTAACTTCTTTAACCGGTTCTGATGCAGCCTCTTTAACAGCATCTGGTGTTGCTTCTGTAACCGTAGCTTTAAATTCATCAGGATTCTTTTGAATATTATCCTTAATTTCATTCAGATCATTATGTATACCAGTCTGCATATCATTCATGCTCTGACGAACATCCGATGTAACATCATTCATATCATTTTTAATCGATGAGGAAACATCATTCATATCATTCTTAAGTTTTTCCGAATAAGTAGTAACATCCTTTCTTATCGTATCTGATACATCGGTCAGATCTTTACGGAAATCACTTGTGCTTGTTTCAATCTCCTGCCTTATCTCATCAGTTGCTTTCTTGAAATCGCGCATCCCCTTGCCGATTGTTTTAGCAATATCGGGTAACTTTTCAGCGCCAAAAAGAAGAAGTGCAACTATGATAATAACAAATATTTCCGGTCCGCTCATAACAATTTTATAATAAATGTTTTCTCCCAAATGAATTGGCAAAGTTAGAAAAGTTTAATGATATTCATAAACAATGAAATCGCAATAATAGTTAAAGTGAAAGCTTCCCTCACACTCGACTAATTACTTTTTAACACTCTATCGAATAAGGGAGTACAATATACGCATTTGGAGATCCTTCGCTCCGCTCAGGATGACTTTGGCATTTTATATAAATATGGAAGGGAGTAGAAGGCGATTTGCCGAGCAAATCGCCTTCTACTCCCCTCCCTGTCTCTTAAATACCAATGTCATTCCAAATGTAGCGCAGCGAAATGAGGAATCTCCACTAGTTTTTGTACACCATTGAGTGCAAAACAGAATGAATTCCCTGAACTCTTAAAACAAGAAAGGGTGCCCTTTCCGGCACCCTTTGTTATAATGATGTATCTGATTAAACAGATGCTTTAATTTTTGCTTTAGGTTCTTCTGCTGCCTCACCTACTTTAGGAGTAGTGTCGTACATCAGAGCTGTGGCAACGAAAACTGAGGAGTAAACACCAGTTCCGATACCAACAAGCAGGGCAAACATGAATCCACGGATCACAGCGCCACCAAAGATGAACATCGCCACTATTGTAAGGATAACTGTAAGCGTAGTGTTTATGGTACGGCTTAGCGTTGAGTTTATAGCCATATTAAGAACCTCTTTCATAGGCCGTTTCCTATACATTGGTATATACTCACGTAACCGGTCGAATACAATAACCGTATCGTTCACTGAGAACCCGATAACTGTAAGAATGGCCGCTATAAATGCCTGGTCAATTTCCATTGAGAATGGCATTATTCCCCAGAATATTGAGTACACTCCAATAACGAGAAGAGTATCGTGGAATAGTGACATAACTGCGCCAAATCCATATTGCCAGTTCTTGAACCTCATGAAAATATAGAAGAATATAAGCACAAGGGCAATACCTACTGCATAGAAAGCATTTATGTTAATATCAGCTGCAACAACAGGGCCAACTGTTTCAGAACTGACCCTGTATTTGTCAGTAAGGAAGACATCTTCTGTTACGCCGGCAGGAAGAAAACTCTTTAATCCCTCATATAATTTGGTATCTACCTCATCGTCAACACCGGTTTCATTTATTTTATATTTTGTCGTTATCTTAACCTGGTCAATGTTTCCGAAGGTAACAACCTGAGGCAGTTCTCCGAATGCAACATTAAGTTTAGCTGCAATATCCTCTGTTTTAACAGGATGATCAAATCTGATGACAAATGTTCTTCCTCCGGTAAAATCGATACCCGGATTTAGTCCCCTGACAAAAAGTGAAACAACTCCTGCAAGCAGAATACCACCGGAAATAAAATAGAAGTATTTTCTCATTCCGATAAAGTCGATCTGCGTGTTTTTGAAGAGGTTGGCGGTTATCTTTATTGAGAATGTAAGATGTCTGTCTCTTTTCAGCAGGCTTTCATAAATTATTCTGGTAATGAATATAGCTGTAAACATTGAAGTCAGGATACCAATCACAAGAGTTGTAGCAAATCCCTTTATTGGTCCTGTTCCAAAGACGTAGAGTACGATACCCGTAAGGATTGTGGTTACGTTTGAGTCAATAATAGCAGAATAAGCATGCCTGTAACCATCTGCTATTGCCAGCTTCATCCCTTTTCCTGCTCTTAGTTCCTCCCTTATTCGTTCATAGATAAGTACGTTTGCATCCACGGCCATACCCATTGTGAGCACTATACCCGCAATTCCAGGCAAAGTCAGTACGGCATTAAGTGAAGCTAATACACCGAATAACAGGAATACGTTGGTTATAAGGGCAATGTTAGCAATTGTCCCGGCGCTTTTACTGTAATAGAAAATCATAAAGGCCAGTACGAGGGCGAATGCTATAATAAATGATACAAATCCTGACTGAATTGCTTCTTTACCAAGAGATGGACCAACAATTGTATCAGATATAATATTTATACGTGCAGGTAATTTACCCGATTTCAAAATATTTGCCAGGTCATCAGCTTCTTCAATAGTGAAATCGCCTGTTATCTCGGTACTTCCTCCCGTTATCTCATTCTGAACTCTCGGATAAGAGCGAACGTAACCATCTAGTACTACAGCGATACATCTGCCAATATTTTCACGGGTCATCCTTGCCCAGATTTTTGAGCCCTCAGAGTTCATGGACATATCAACTTTCACGTCACCTGTCACCCCTGTTGATGTTCTGGCAGATGTAATGACATCTCCCCCAAGAGGTGGCCGACCGTCGCGTGTAGTAATTTTTATTGCGTGAAGTTCGTACATCGACTTGGTGGGATCCTCCTTATAAGGATTCTGGCTCCATAAGAGTTTAAGATCTCTGGGAAACAGAGCTTTTATCCTCGTCATTTTCAGATATGAATCAACTTTTGCAGTGTCCTTCCAACTTGCCAGCCCTACCATAGAAGAAGGCAAGGGTTGTCCCTGTTGAGTTACTCGTGGAATTAGTATTCCGAATAATGGATTCTGCTGGGTAAATCCTTCCCTGGTGCTTGCAGTTGCCTCAACTTTTGTTGTATCCTTATTTATAAGATCAAGCAATGACTGATCTTTTTTAGTGGTATCAGCTGAATTTTTCTTGTTTGCTTCAAGTGTTTTGCTGGCACTAGTCTCAGTGTTAACCTGAATTTCTTTCAGAAGATTATTTGCCTGAGAAAGATATGGCAATATCTCACTATTTTCATAGGTTTCCCAGAATTCAAGGTTTGCAGTTCCCTGAAGAAGTTCGCGGACCCTTTTAGGATTATTCTGACCAGGCAGGTTGATTAATATCCTTCCTTTGGTAGCAAGCATAGTGATCTCAGGCTGAACAACTCCAAATCTGTCAATCCTTGTACGCAAAATATTAAATGCGTTTGTTATGGCTGAAGAAACTTCCGTGTCGAGGACCTTTAAAACCTGATCATTAGTTGAATTGAAATTTATTTTGTCCTTTAATTCCACTGTTCCGAATATGGCAGCAAGTCTGGCATTTGGATCAGTTTCCTGAAAAGCTCTTCCAAAAAGAGTAAGATAATCTGACTGACTGGATGTCTGAAGCTGCCGTGCACGGGCCAGAGCTGTATTAAAAGTTTTGTCAGGATTATAATTAGAAAGAGCTCTTAAAACGTCTTCAACTGATACTTCAAGGATTACGTTCATACCTCCTTTGAGGTCGAGTCCAAGATTTAATTCTTTCCTCTGGCACTCTTTAAAAGTGTAACCCAGAAAGCTCCATTTTTCCTTTGGCAAAGTGGAGATAGAATCAATATATGCTGTTTCTTTTTCAAGGCTGCCTTTAGCGTACGCCTTAGCCTCCTTTTTTACCTTATAAGTTGCGCCTGTAAATGAAAGCTGGTATATTGATACCAATGCTAGTGCAATTGACAGAAAGATAATAGCTGCTTTATTCTGCATTTGTCTTTTCTTTTGGGATTATTACGAGTTTTTCTTTATTCTTCTACGATTGAGGCGCAAAGATATTAAAATTTTACAAAAACATTCAAATTAATAGGATATCAATTAAAAGTCTTTCAGTCTAACGTGAAAACCCCTCAGTCACTGCGCGACATCTCCTCAAAAGGGGCGAAAATACCCGTTTTTTTAGTAGAATTATTTCCCTCCAGAAATTTCGCCCTCCGACGAAGGGAGTGCCCGAAGAGCCTGCCCCGCACAGCAAGGCCAAGTGGGTCTATTTTACCAGCTTATCGTAGTCGGTATCCAGCGGCTTCCTGTTTATAAAGTCAAAAAGCGTTAGACTGCGGATATTATAAAAGTAGTTCCAGTAATCCTGCAAAGACTGTATATAAGCTCTCTTGTTCTGGTCCTTCCTGCTGTCGGCATCATTCAGATCAAGTACTGCGATCTTGCCGATCAGGAAACGCTGTTTTGTGACTTCATATCTTTTCATTGCAACTGTATCTGATTTGGCTGCAATTGCCACCTGGCTCTTCTGTAAATTAAACTGTTCAACATCGAGAAAAAGATTTTGCTGAAAGTCTGTAATAGCCTGTTTAGCAGTAACCTGTGTAAGCTCAAGGCTCGATTTTGCCATTTGATATTTTCCTTTGCTCAGCCCCCAGTCGAGTATAGGCAGTATGAAACCAACCTGCACCATCTGGGAATTGCTCAGGTTTTGATATGCGGCCCTAAGGACAGTTGACTGCTGTGATAATCCAAGCGATGCATTAAGACTGGCATTCAATCCTTTTGAAGCTTTGGCCTGTGCTTCATTACTCTGAGCATTAAGAACATTGATCTGCTGCTGGATAAGATCCGGATTATTTTGAAGAGCCAAATCAAGAACCTCTTTAATATCAACCTGCAAATCAGGTATCTCATTGGGGATAATCAGTTCAAGCCTCACATTTTCATTATACCCAAGAAATGACCGGAGCCTGATCTCCCTGTCGCGCAAATTCATGTCTGCCTGTTTTCTGGATGTTTCGGCATTAAGCCATGACAATTGCATTTGCAGAAGTTCATCTTCAGCAATTGTCCCGAGCTGATATCTTCCTTTAGCTATTCTGTATAAAGTATCGGCATTGGAATAATTCATTTCGGATATCTGCTTATTTATCTGGGCCAGGGCAAGAGAAAAGAAGTTCTGGACGGCACTTGAATGAACCCCTTCAATATTTGCGAGATATGTTTTCTTCGCAGCATCATATTTAACCGGTTCAATCTTCGCCTGCCATTTAAGAGTATTATATTTTCTTATGGGCTGAGTGATATTGATACTTACAGGATCAGTGATATAGTTTATTGGTGAATTCTTTTCGATATCCCTGAACAGGGTCAGATCAGATGAAAGAGCAATAATAGTTCCGGTCGGGCCTATATTCTGAGCAAGTGATAAGGTCCCGAGATTGCTTATCGTGTTTGTGCGTTGATAGGAATATGTGTTGGTGGCATAATCATAAACCTTTTCAAGACCATTGCTGAAAGCTGGTGTGGTTCCTGAAAGAGTAAGCGAAGGCAGGTATTGAGCCTGGTATGACCGGAATTGCCAGTAACTTGCACGGAAACGATGTTTTGCCATCAGGGCATTCGGCGATTGTTCTTCGGCAAGTTTTATCACTTCATCGAATGTAAGCTTTTTAATATCCTGAGCATCAATCTTCAAAGTTGAAAACACAAAAGATGCTATAATGAACAATGCAAATAATTTCTTCATTTCAATTTTATAAAAATTTATACCAAATTCCCTTCCACGTGAAGGAAGTTGCAGGCATGCGAACCTATTCATATCTCAATGATTCAATAGGATCTTTTTCAGATGCCCTTTTTGCGGGTGAGTAACCAAAGATCACTCCAACAGCCGCTGAAACGCCAAATGCAATAAATACCGAAAAGAACGAAACAATAGTCATAATACCCGCCACCTGTTCTATCAGCTTAGCCATAATAACCCCCAGAAAAACGCCTATAAAACCGCCGGAAACACTTATCAGCACGGCTTCAGACAGAAACTGGACTACAATATCCATTTTCTTAGCCCCAATTGCCATTCTTGTTCCGATTTCTTTTATCCTTTCCATAACAGAGGCAAACATTATGTTCATAATGCCTATCCCTCCGACAATCAGCGAAATGCTCGCAATTGCACCAAGAACAACATTAAAAATGTCCTTTGTCCTTTGCTGTTGTTTGAGCAGTAATTCCGGAACTGTTATCTCAAAATCCTTTACTCCAGTGTGCCTTCTGGCAAGCATACGGCTTAATATTTCTGTGGTTGGCTGAAGTTGTTCAGTCTCAGTGACCTGGACAACGATCCTGTCAAGCTGATTATAATTGGTCTCCGCATCACTTGATGCATCAGAGCTGCTGACTACAACACGCGACATACCCGGTCCTCCCCCAAAAAACTGCATTGATGATGCTTCAGAAACAAGTTTCGTATTCAGAAGAGCTCTGTTCTGGTATCGCAGAAGCATTGTCTGGATTGGAATATAGATATTGTCGTTGTAAACGTTAACTCCTTTTTCTTCAAATCCTGTCAGACTCACATTGGTTTTCTGCAGTACCCCTATGACCTTCAGCCAGATACCATTGAATTTAATATACTGGTTCAGCGGATCGATCTTGCTGAAAAATTTTGCTCTGATATTTGCACCGATAATACATACCTGGATACCATTATCTTCCTGAAATGAATTAAAGAATGCACCGCCTACCAGTGGCAAATTATACAAATGGAAATAATCATTTGAAACTCCTACCAGTTTGGCAGTGTACTTAACTCCGTTAAGCATAGCGGTTGAGTTAAAAGAAATTTCAGGACTGATTCTTTTGACAGAAGGAAGGACATTCTTTATGGCATCGACATCAAGGAGATTTAAGCCTCTTGAGAATTTCTTCTGCTGTTTTTCTCCTTCAGTCGTTGAAGAAGTTTTGTCAGGAATGACCGGATTGATAATGATATTATTGACCCCAACCATTTTCATCTGCTCCATTATCTCCTGCTTCGCTCCTTTTCCAATAGCGAGCATTGCAATAACTGCTGCCACACCAAAGATTATCCCAAGGGCTGTCAACATTGATTTTAGTTTGTTCGAGACGATCGATTCTACTGCAATTTCAATGTCGTGGGCATACCGAAGTATAAATTTGAACATTTTAATTCCTGTTAAATTAATTAATTCTGAATAGTTCTCTGAGAAGGTCCCTGTCCGTTCTGACCCTGTTCAGACTGTCTGTTCGTTCTCCGGCGCGTTGTAGTATCAGCAGCCCCTCCCTGAGTGTTATTCCGCATCTTCTGGAATCTTCTCATTGCAGCAGTGTCAGGATTACCTCCATTTCCTGATCTCATGCTCTGGAACCTTTGCATCATTTCAGGACTAACGTTCATTCCCGCGCGTCCCATGCTGCCTCCCATTTCCCCACCTGTCATTTTAGCTTTTTCTGCTTCCTGGCGTGCCTTAAGCTCCTCAGCTTTTTTAACAGCTTCACGTTCACGTATGACAGATATCAATTCCTGACCAACGAGCTTGAATTTTTCAGGTTTTTCAGGTGTATTCAGGTAAAGCGGAACACCTGGCACCAACCCTTTTTCAATAACGACATTGTTTTCATTTGATTCTCCAAGCACAACAACCTGACGGGTTCCGTTTTTAAGATATACAAATGGTATGCTGTCGGGTCCGGCCTGAACACTTTCAAGCGGGATAAAAGTTACATCGTTAATTGTTTTAGTGATGATCTTATTACCTGTTGTCATTGAAGGCCTCAGGATCGGATCTGATCCATCCACTTCAATCAGGACTTCGAACACTTTTGCATCAGCATTCGGAAGCTGTTCACCGATATTTGCCACACTTGTTACCGTACCTGTGTAGGATTTTTCAGGAAATGCATCAACAACGATTTCAACGTGCTGTCCTGGTTTTACTTTGCTGACGTCAATTTCGTTGACGTAAGTTTTTGATATCATCGACGACATATCAGGCAAGGTGGCCACAACATTATCCCATGGACTAATTGAAGAGCCCACTTTCCTCTTGGCTCCCATCCTGTCGCGCTTGTAAATTATCATTCCCGATGATGGAGCATTAATAATAAATTTCGACAATACAGTTTGCAGATCACTTACCCTCACTTTTTGTTCCGAAAGATTTGTTTTGGCAGTACGCATATCTGATTTAGCCTGCTCAACCCTGAGTGAATAGCCTCTTATATTCTGATCGAGAGAACGGTTAGCTTTATCAAGAGCTATTTCTGCTTCACGGATCGTCGTTGGAGGCTCATACTTAGATTGTTGAAGTGTTATGGCAGCTTCTTCAACAGAAAATCGCATATTTTTGATATTATCTCTTAAATTGCTCAATGTGACGGCGGTATCAAGAATCTTCATCTCGAGGTTTGTTTCATAGGTCGTAAGCCTCTCGAGTTCATCTTTAAGACTATTGTCGAATGCAGTCCTGTCGAGAGTTGCTACGTAGTCTCCGTTTTTAACCTCAGTACCTTCCGGTACTATATCGGTTATTTTAATATCCATGGCTCTGATGTTCCTGCTCTGCGTGAATTCAGGACCGATAATATCAGTAGATTTTTTTGACTGAAGCTCACCTGTTGTTGTAACAACGATATCGAACTGCCCTTTCTCAGATTCAGCGTAGAGATTTGCAATATCCTTTTTTGAGGTCAGTTTCGTGATTACAATCAAAACGATGATTGCGACAACAACTATGATGCCTGCGATAATAACGGTTCTTTTCATATAATTAATATTAACTAAGTGATGAAACTCTCATGTTTAGGAATTTTACACAAAAGTTGTGAGACTCAAAACGGGTCAGGTTCATCAGGCTTTTTATTTTTGAAGGTTCAAGTATCAGCAATAAAGACAAAAGTATTAAAAAGGGTTCTCCCTTTACAGTCGTTAACAATTTTTAACAAGAATACTTTACGGGTACTCTTTTTGCCGTTGGTTTAGACCAACGGCAAAAGAGGATCAGGTCCTTTTAACAATCTCAATAACAGTATTTGCCAGTTCTTCAGCTTCTGTTATTGTTCTGCCTTCTGCATAAATACGCATGATTGGCTCGGTATTGGATTTCCGTATCTGGACCCAACCGTTTTTATCTTCAATCCATAAGCCATCACGGTCATCAGTAAGATGTCCATGAAAATAACTTTTTACTCTGTCTGTTATCTTGCTGAATTCTTTCCCCGGATCCAGGGCAAGCTTTTTCTTTGCTATAACATATTGAGGATAAGTCTTTCGCAAAGCGGAACATTTTAGTCCTGATTTAGCAATATGAGAAAGGAAAAGAGCGATTCCGACAAGAGCGTCGCGACCATAGTGCAATTCTGGATAGATTACCCCGCCATTACCCTCGCCGCCAATAACCGCATTCCTTTTTTTCATTTCCTCTATTACATTTACCTCTCCAACAGATGCAGAGAAGCGCTGGAAGCCATATCCTGAGGTTATATCTTTCAGGGCTTTTGTAGATGAGAGATTTGATACTGTATTTCCGGGAGTGGCCTTTAACACATAATCAGAGACTGAAACAAGAGTATATTCCTCACCGAACATCGATCCGTCTTCACACACAATAGCTAATCGGTCGACATCCGGATCGACAACAAATCCAATATCAGCTTTTGATTTTACAACAAATGCAGAAATATCTTTAAGATTTTCAGGTATAGGTTCCGGATTATGTGCGAAATTACCATCAGGTGTGGTATTCAGCTCAAATATTTTATTCACACCCAGCGCTCTCAGCAATGCAGGAAGTATGATTCCGCCGACTGAATTTACACAATCTATCGCGACTGTAAAATCTGCTCTTTTTATAGCTTTAATGTCAACCAGTTTTAAAGCCAGGATCTGGTCCATATGTTTCTTCCCCCAAGATTCATCAATGGTCACAGTGCCGGTGCTGTCATTCGCTATAAAGTTAAAATCTTCTTTATCAGCTATTTCAAGAACTTCTATTCCGTCAGGACCGGAAAGGAACTCACCCTTTTCATTCAGAAGCTTCAGTGCGTTCCATTCTGCCGGATTATGGCTTGCGGTTATAATAATTCCTCCGTCAGCCTTGTTGCCTGTAACTGCAATTTCCACAGTCGGTGTTGTTGCCAGCCCCAGATCGACCACATTTATTCCAAGACTTCTTAATGTGGTGACTACCATACTATTCACCATACTTCCTGATTTGCGGGCATCGCGACCTACAATCACAAG
Source organism: uncultured Bacteroidales bacterium (assembly GCA_963734885.1). GTDB lineage: Bacteria > Bacteroidota > Bacteroidia > Bacteroidales > VadinHA17 > LD21. The sequence goes on from CAVTIJ010000002.1 coordinate 318,613, forward strand.
TAACCCGTTCTTTTTATGTCTTTTTTGCAGCCATGTCCCAAAAGAGGCTGCAAACTTAACAATGTCAAGAGGAGAAAGACTTTCACCAGGCTTTCCACCTATCGTTCCACGAATACCTGATATAGATTTTATTAAGGCCATTTTTCAAAGGATTTCAATCAATGCAAAGGTGCAAAAAAATCGTCAGATTAATATCAGCAAATAATTGTACCTTTGCACCCTGATAAATTATTGATATGGAGAACCAAAACGCTGCAGGAAGAACAAGAAAATACATGAAACCTGAAGCAAATGATCCAAAGAAACGTAAACCTTCAGGCAAACCGGAAAGAAAAGGTAATTCTGACCCAACGACAGGTGAAAGCAGGTCAACACTGATCAGGCTTAACAGGTTCATCGCGAACAGTGGTGTCTGTTCACGCAGGGATGCTGATGAGCATATTAAGAACGGTCTGATTACTGTCAATGGGAATGTTGTGACCGATATGGGAACGAAAGTGAGCTATGATGATGATGTAAGGTTTAAAAATAAAAAACTTTCAGCAGAGAAAAAGGTATATATTTTAATGAATAAGCCCAAAGACTATGTTACCACCGTCGAGGATCCTCATGCTGAGCATACTGTTCTGGAGCTTATAGGCAATGATTGTCCTGAAAGAGTCTATCCGGTGGGACGTCTTGATAAAGCAACCACGGGAGTGCTTCTTCTCACTAATGATGGAGATCTTGCAGGGAAACTTACTCATCCGAAATATAAAAGAAGAAAAATATATCATGTCTTTCTCGATAATCCTGTTACAAAGAATGATCTGTTTAAACTGACTGAAGGCATTGAACTTGACGGGATGACAATTATCGCTGATGCAGTTTCGTACGCTGATCCCGATGACAAGAGTCAGATAGGAATTGAGCTACATTCAGGTCAGAACAGGGTCATACGCCGGATGTTTGAAACGCTGGGTTATAAAGTTAAGAAACTCGATCGCGTATATTTTGCCGGACTCACAAAAAAGAATGTGCAACGCGGAAAATGGCGCTACCTTAATGATAAGGAAATAAGCATGCTCAAGCGCGGAATCTTTTAATCTTTCAAAATGAATCACAGAGCTGGTTTTGTTAATATATTGGGAAATCCTAATGTCGGGAAATCGACTATTATGAATGCTCTTGTGGGTGAAAAACTTTCAATCATTACCGCAAAAGCACAAACCACCCGGCACAGGATAATGGGGATTGTGAATGGAGAGGATTTTCAGATAGTATATTCCGATACTCCCGGCATATTAAGGCCTCAGTACAAGCTCCAGGAGACAATGATGAACTCTGTAAATTCCGCCCTGTCGGATGCAGATATGATCCTCTATGTTACTGATGTCGGTGAACGCTCAGCAAACGAAGGAGAATACATTGACAAGATCAAAGAATCGGGTATTCCTGTAATCATTGCTTTGAATAAGGTGGATCTTACAACACAGGAAGATCTGGAAAAAATTGTTGAACCCTGGCATGTTGCATTTCCTGATTCGCCAATTATTCCTGTTTCAGGATTGAAAAAATTCAATCTCGATTCTCTTCTGAATGCAATTCTGGCCAAACTGCCGGAGAGTCCTCCGTTTTTCCCTAAAGATCAGCTGACAGACAAATACGAACGTTTTTTTGCTTCGGAAATAATTCGCGAAAAGATTCTTATAAATTACAAGAAAGAGATCCCCTATTCCGTTGAAGTTGAAATTGAAGAATTTAAGGACGAAAAGACCATTATTAAAATCAGAGCTTTGATCCATGTGGTCCGCGACAGCCAGAAAGGAATAATTATAGGTCATAAAGGATCAATGCTAAAAAGGGTTGGCACGGAAGCAAGACATGATATGGAAGATTTTTTCAGGAAGAAAGTCTTCCTGGAGTTATACGTCAAAGTATCAAAAGACTGGAGAGATAAACCACAGGTACTTAAACGTTTTGGTTATCAATAGAATAATAATATTAAATACCGTATGAGCAGGATAGTTGCTATAGTAGGAAGACCAAATGTTGGGAAATCGACACTTTTCAACAGGCTTACCGATTCGAGGGAAGCTATTGTTGATGAAGTAAGCGGAGTAACCCGCGATCGCAACTATGGAGTGTCGCATTGGAATGGCATGGATTTTTCGGTTATCGATACCGGAGGATATGTTCAGAACTCGGATGATATTTTTGAAGAAGAAATAAATAAACAGGTACTTCTGGCGATCGAAGAATCGGATCTGATCCTCTTTATGGTTGATGTAACTTCGGGGATTCATGAACTGGATACGTCAGTCGCTTCACTGCTACGCCGGGTTGACAAGAAGGTCCTGGTAGTGGTAAACAAGGTTGATAATGGTGAAAGGCTGCTTGATGCAGCTGAATTCTATAATCTTGGTCTCGGTGATTATTTCCCGCTAAGCTCGATGAATGGCAGCGGAACAGGAGAACTTCTGGATGAAGTTGTAAAATGCCTGCCTGAAGAAGAACCGGGGCTCATGCCGGAATTGCCAAGAATTGCCATTGTAGGCCGGCCAAACGTAGGTAAATCGTCGCTGGTAAATTCATTACTGGGCGAAGAAAGGAATATTGTAACACCTTTGGCCGGAACAACCCGCGATTCAATTTACACCAGATATAATAAATTTCAGCATGATTTTCTTCTGGTCGACACAGCAGGACTGCGCAAAAAAGGGAAAGTAAGCGAAGATATCGAGTTTTATTCAGTAATGCGGGCTGTTAAAACAATTGAGAACTCAGATATATGTCTTCTTTTAATTGATGCGACCAGAGGGATTGAATCGCAGGATCTCAATATTATGTCTCTTATTCAAAAGAACAACAAGGGCATGATAGTACTTGTCAATAAGTGGGATTTGATCCAAAAAGAGAATAATACAACAATCATTTTCGAAAATGACATCAGGGAAAAAACAGCACCCTTCACTGATTACCCTATACTTTTTATCTCAGCAATAAATAAACAGCGCATTCACAAAGTTCTTGAACTTGTTGAAAAGGTAAATGAGAACCGGAACAGAAAGATCAGCACATCTGAATTAAATGAAGTGATGCTGCAGGTTATAAAGAATAATCCGCCTCCGGCATTAAAGGGGAAATATGTTAAAATCAAATATGTTACCCAGCTTCCTATATATACACCGGCTTTTGCATTCTTCTGCAATCTTCCTCAATATGTGAAAGATCCATATAAGAGGTACCTTGAAAACAGGATGAGAGAGAAATTTGAGTTCACGGGCGTGCCAATAAGGATATTTTTCCGAAAAAAATGATCAAATTTGGGGTAGATTTTGTTTGTAATGTATATTTAATTTAAGAGTAATGAAGAAAATTAAATATCTGCTCCTTATTTTTATTGTCATCTCCCTTGTTTATGCCTGTAAGAAAATCCAGCAATTGTCGGGTGTTCCTCATATTGATTTTACAAATTTTTCAATTTTTGACACTACCGATATTCTTGGCAACCATTCCAAGGGTGGAAGATTAAGATTCCATTTCGAAGATGGTGACGGGGATGTAGGATTAAATAATCCCACTCCGGGACAACCTGATTCTACAAATCTGTTCCTGACGCTTTATAGGATTAAAAACGGAGTCAGGGTTGCAGCTCCTCCAACGGATCCAATACTTCCCTCTGCTTACAGGATTCCCTATATGGAAAGATTAGGCAGAGACAAAATACTCAAAGGGACTATTTCAGTAACATTTCTATATTTATTTTATTCCCCCGGGGATACAATATCCTATGATTTTTATATCGAAGACAGAGCCTTCAATCAAAGCAATGTGGTTTCAACTACGGATATTGTTTTATCGAAGAATAACACTTACAAATAGAGTTTCAGACCCTCACACCCATTAGCAAAACGTCATCTACCTGATCATATTCACCTTTCCAGTCGAAGTAGAATTTTGTCATAGCTTCCTTCTGGTCCTCCATTGGAAGTTTTGATATCTGCTCAATCAATCGTTTAAGCCGTGCAATTTTCAGTTTCTTGCCATCAGCTCCACCGAACTGGTCGGGCAGACCATCGGAGAACAAATAGATAGTATCTCCTTCCTTAAGATAATATTCCTGATCGTCAAAGTACTTTTCCACGACTGACTCACCCCCAACTGAAGACCGGTTACCTTTAATATAGAATGGTTCACCATCAAGAACAAGAATTACGGGACGCATTGCAGACGCAAATCTGATATGACGTGTTGAGATACTGAATTCGCAAATGACCATATCCATGCCATCGTTTGAAACTCCTAATTCCACATTCTGATTGAGTGTGGAAAATATCTGCTTATCAAGCAGGCTTAATATTTCAGATGGTTTTGAAATACCTTTTCTTGTAACTATATCCTGCAAAAGCGTTGATCCGATCATCGACATAAATGCGCCGGGTACTCCATGCCCGGTTGAGTCAGCACATACAAGGATAAATTTATCTTCTTCAAGTTTATCAAACCAATAAAAATCACCGCTTACGATATCGCGTGGATGAAACAGAATAAATGCATCCTTAAATGTATCCTTCAGTTTGTTAATATCAGGCAGGATAGATGATTGAATCCGTTTGGCATAATTTATACTGTCAGTAATTTCAATGTTCTGAAGCTCAATTTCTCCTTTCTGCTTCATCACAACACTCGTCCTTGCATCGAGTTCTTTTTCAAGATATTCCTGAATTTTCTTCTGCGATTTATCTCTTTCCCTGATTATCAGCAGAATAACACCGGTAAGCGCAGCAATACAGCAAAGAATGAACCACCATGTTCTGTAATAAGGTTTCTTTATTAAAATGGAAAATGTGACTGGGACACCCTGCGATAAGCCATCCTGATTTATCGAAATCATGCTAAACTTATACTTACCGTCACTGAGGCTGTAGAGAGCTTCCCGCGAAGTGGTCATCTTACTCCAGTCAAGATCAAAATTTTCGAGAAAAGAGCTGTAATATACTTTGTCGGGCGAACTGAAATCAATGCCTGAATAGTAGATTTTAATTTTGTATTTCATATAAGGGAGCACAAATGCAGGCTGGTAAGGATATGCCACATCGTTTATCTCAATTGTATTAATATTATTGAACGGAGCTATTTCATTCTTCCGTTCTTTCATCCTGTCATAAATTATTAAACCTTCTGTTGTTCCGATAAAGATCTTTTTGTCATCAGATTCAAACATTCCGCCAGTATTACAAACACCGATCTTGGCAAAATCATTTCCCAGTATTCTTACAGTACCAGTATTGGTATCATACTTCGAAAATCCCTTATTATGTCCTACCCAGATATTATTATCAGCGTCAGCAAGAATACTGTAACAATAATTTGACATCAGATCATTTGAACGGGTTATTGAAGAAACAGAATCGCCAAGGAATTTAAAAATGCCATTTCCTTCAGTTGCAACCCAGATCGCCCCATCGCCAGACTGGGATAGTGAAAGTATCCTGTTTCGAGTACTTCCTGTCATAACAGAGTTGCTTGTTGAGACATTGAAGTCGGCATCAATTTTATACAATTTATCTGTTTCCGTACCGATATAAGCATCTCCCTTGCCTGCAAGCAAAATCTTGTTAATGCTATTGTGCGGCAATCGTGTATTTATATCAAATTTCTTCCTGATATTTCCCGCTTTATCCACAATGATAACGCCATTGGTCGTTGCCAGCCAGATATTCTTATCATCCATTTCTATATCTTTAATGTCATCTGCTCCGGTATCACCCGATCTGTAAAACCTTCTGACAGATCCATTGCTGTTCCTGACAAAAAGACCATCTCCGTTTGTCCCGATCCACAGATTATTTTCACGGTCGAGGAAATAGGATTTAATTTCTGAATGTCCTACCTGATTGCTCAGATCGGTGAATGATAATGATTTTCCGGAAGAGGAATTAAATATATGAAAACCTGTCGGAGTACCGAGAATATAATTGTTTCCGAAATTCTTAATATAGAGAATATTATTCTCCTGAGAAGTCTTACCCGGCGAATAATAAGTGATTGCATAGGAAGTCAGCATCGATATGCCTTCGCCATATAAACCAAACCAGTAATTTCCCTCAAAATCCTGATAAACGGTCTTTACATTATTGCCATTCAATCCTGAATTAACATCATATAATTTAGCTGATTTCAGTTTATCAAAATTCTCCGTGAGTTCAAACTGGACAACTCCTGATCCGGTCGTCGAAATCCAGTAAGATTTTTCAGAATCTTCCGTAATTGACTGAATATTAAGTGAATTGAATCTCTCCGAATCGGGGAACCGGATTATTTCCGCGTCTGAGTCAGAAACTTTCAACTGAAAGAAACCATTTCCGTCTGTACCTATCAGGAACCGTGATTTATCTCCAGTTGCGTGAATTGAAGTAATACCGTAAGAATCAGCTCCATTGATCACTTTAATTATTGCTATTGAATCTTTCTCAATTTTACAAAGAAGGAGGTTTTCCTGAGTACCAATAAGCAATTTACCGGTGGCAGTAAAAGAACCTGAATACAAAGCCGGGTCCGTTGAGATCGGAATATTGATGAATATCTGCGGGTTCGTTTGGATTAATTGAATAGATTGCTTTAGCCTGTGGTATTACATAAATAAGACCGTCAGGGCCTTCCAGAAGCTCGCTTATGCTTTTTGTATTTGCAAGTGCTACTGCAACAAGTTTGTTTTCTTTTTCATACCATACCGAACCATCGCTGAAACCAAACCAGAGAACTCCGTTTTTATCTTTAAGACTCTTTGTAGGATACCTCCCGGATGCTGAATCGGGATACTGCACGGGGAAGAAATTATATCCATCAAACCTGCTTAGCCCATTGGCGGTCCCTACCCAAAGGAAGCCATCATTTGCCTGAACAATGGTATAAACAAACCCGTTAATGTTATTCTTATCAGTGCCATAGTTTACAAAACTGAATGTTTGGGCGTTTGATAATGGACTAAATGCAAACGCAAACCCGGTAATACAGATTAATAATTTAAAATTGATACAAAATCTCATATCAGGTTTCAGTTATTTCTTGGGCTTAACTTTTTCAATTACCATTTTAGGCTGATATATTGGTACGCCACCAATAGGAGAACTAAAGAATTTTATAGCATCACCTCTCTGGTTTTCAAGTTTTATAACGACATTATTATTTTTAACCAGCTCACCTTGTCTTTTATGGAATTGAAAGTCAAGCGAAGATCCTACTTCCGGTGGTTCAATGGGTATATTAAAGTATTCCCAATTATTCTCATTGGAGACAGGCACTGAAATTCCCTGCCTGTAACGTGAAACAACTAAAATGCTGCCATCATTATCCCAGTCAAAGTTGCTTACTTTAATATAGATAACAGCCGTATCGACATACGGATAAATGTGAGATACGCTTTTAAAGTCATTCCACATCCTGAAATGATATCCGTATGTAAATGCATTTGCGCCTTCAATAGGTATATTATTATCGGGGTCACTGCTCAGAAAATACCTGTAAAGGTTACCATCATCACCGCTTATTCCTTCGCAAACGATCTTGAACATATTACTGTTCCATTTTGCATTAAAATCACCTTCTGCAGGATTGAAGGGACCAAAGGTATAGTACTTATTATCATACTTTGCTTCGGATCCGAATATTTTGGATGCCAGCAGATTACCCTTTTTATAATTTAATCCCTTTTCCAGCCCTCTTGATTCTTCATTTTTTTCCGGATCGACTCCCTTGCCACCATAAACTGAAAACTTGGTTTTAGTATTAAAATCACCCTGTATCTCATCATTCTCTCCGCCACAATCAGGGTCAAACACTCTTATATAAAAAGATTTGGTGTAATCTTTTGGTATACTAAAGAAAAATATCTGGAAAAAATCGGCATCCCCCCATGAAGTCAGACCATCTTTTCCGAATGTAACAAGGAATGGAATATTTTCATCTTTCCCAGGCACAGGTTGTGCAGATAATCTAGCAAAAAAAGAAGCGCCAAGGAGACATATTAGGAGAAGTATTTTATATATCGATTTTCTCAATTTCATTAATGCTAAATTTAGTTATTTTGCAATCAAGGTTAATGTAAAACAATTATATTTTTCGAAATACATGCCTCCCTTGCACTCATTCCGGGTTCTGGTTCTGCTGTTACAATAAGTTGAATATTATATGTCCCCGGCTTTTCGTAACTTTTAGTAACCTCATTTCCTACCGCGACAGTTTCATCTCCAAAGTTCCAGTAGTAGCGAGCTATCTTCCATCCGGGAAGATTTGTACTGTCGGCATTCAGGGATATATTTGTATTTGCATTTACCTTGTCAGGTGCAGAGATATAAGGTTGTTCAATTTCAGATACAACAACAGTTTCCGTTTTTTCATTATACGTTACTTCTTTGGTAACAAGGTTTACTACGTCAAGCGAAACATGTATATGTTCCCGGTTCTTTGAAACAATGCTCAACAACCGAACCGGTAGCCATATCTCCATCACCGAATTTCCATTCATACCTGAAGGGCATAGTGTCAAATTTTACAGCATTCTCTTCCAGGAAACGATAGCAATAATTATTTTCTTCAAGAGTATCACATACTGTTTTCCTGATTATAGTAGACGTAAATTTGTAGATGTCATCTTCTTTGCCGCGATTTGAAGAAAAGTAACCATTTTGAAGATCACCTCCGGCAACAAAAGCAAAATCATCTGATGCTGAATTGATCGGCTCAGGTAAATGAACCGGAACACTCCACGATCCATTGCTCAAAGTGGTAAAATAAATATCCATCTTGCCAAATCCACCGGGCCTGTCAGAGGTGAAATACAATTTTCCCGACGGATGCATAAACGGATAATTTTCTGATCCGGAGGAATTAACTTTAGCTCCAAGATTTACAGGTTCTGACCATTCCCCATTTATAAATTCGCAATAGTATAAATCAGACCCGCCATTTCCACCAGGTTTATCTGAAGCAAAAAACAGATATTTCCCATCACGGCTTATTGATGGCTGACCAACATCATAATTCGGATCATTATATTTGAATGGATGCAGTGAAGATACCTCTGAACCTGCTAGCTCGCCAATAAAAATGCCGCTGTGGTTTTTGAACTTTTTATTCAATGCGATTTTCCCGGTTTCTGTCTCACTGGTAAAATAGATTGTTTTACCGTCAGGTGTCAAACAAAAAGGACCATTATTGAATTTATTGCTACGCTCACTCTTTATTTCTGTTGGTTTCTCAAATGAAGAATCTTTTATTCCGGCCAGGTAAATACTGTATAAACGTCGGCCATCAAATGTTGTCCGATCCTTAAACCCACTGAATCGTCTGTCGGAACAAAACAGAATTCCATCTCCGGCAATAACCGGAGAAATATTACTGTATCCGGCTGTATTGAAAGGCATTATCTCAACCTTATAAACTGATGGCTGTTGAGCCTTCAGCTGAATCGTGATGAAACAGAAAAGCAAAAAAATGATAATATTTAATTTGCGTTCATTCATTGTCAGAAGTATCTCGGATTTGCTGCGCTTACTTTGTATCCGAATTCGTATCTCAAAATAAATTCAGTTGATCCTTTTGAATAGGAATTCATCTTCCCGACAGGATAATCGTAAGAGAAGCCGAACATAAGCTGTGGATTGAGCTGAACCTGAAGAATGCCAACTGCTACCTGTTCACTTGTCCGCCACGAACCTCCCACCCATATCAGATCCTGAATAATAAAATTTCCGTTTATATCAAATTGCGTCAGCTTCTTTGTCTTTTCAAGAGAGTAATCGATAAGCACAGAAGGTTTAAATTTAAAAGCTTCTGAAAACACAATGAGACCACCACCGGAAAAGATCAGGTCGTACCGGTTAAAACTGTGATAGGCTTCAACGGAACCTGTGGAGGCATTTTTCCGGTAACTTAGAAACGAGGGAACAGAGATTCCGGCAAATATCTTTTCACTGAAGTAATATATGCCCGCGCCCACATTTGGAAGAAGATAGGGTTTATCGCTTGAAATAAAGACAGGATCATTTTGTGTTGTAGTCAGAATCCCTGAGTAATCGGTATTCGATCTGTCGAATCCGCCTTTCAGCCCGAAAGAGAGCTTGCCTTTCCCCAGTTTTATACGATAAGCGTAACTTGCATATATGCTTTGTGATTTAGTAAATCCAAATTTCATAAACTGGGCCATCAATCCGAGTCCGACCTTGTCATTTTTCATCGGGGCATTAAGTGAAACAGTCTGAAATACAGGAGCATCTGGTATTCCCATCCACTGCATCCTGTATGACAGGAAGGTACTTAATGCACCTCGTGAACCTGCATATGCTGGATTTATTAAGAGGCCATTCTGGAGATACTGGCTATATACAGGATATCCCAGACTTATAGAAGTAGAATCAGGAATTGCTTGTCCCGGAACACTTTTAAATATCCATAAAAAGCAGAAGAAGAATAAGGTTTTGATTTTATTCATCCGCTGAAGATCATAATAAAAATGCAATAACCGCAACATCAATATCTTTTAAGAATAACAAATCCGCTTCTTTTGAAAACCTGGCCCGATTTTCCAGATATTTTAATCAAGTAATAATAGGTTCCTTCCGGCAGGTCCTGGCCACCTGAATTCTTTCCGTCCCATCCTCCCCATTCGCGGAGAACATCACCTTCGCCGCTGAAATTGTATATTTCGGTACCCGCACCATTAACTATCTTCAGGTCGAGGTGCTGATCATCAGGACTTAAGCCTTCAATGACGAAGGTATTATTCCATGCATCGCCATTTGGCGAGAAACCCTGTGGTATAAAATCTTTAAGCAGCTGTATTTCAATTGAATCCTTAAGCTTGCATGGACCTCTGTATACAGTCCAGAGAAATGAATTCTTCCCTTCCGAAAGATTCCTCACCACAGTATTAAACCGGGTAGTGTCATCAATGGTGCTTGTACCCCCGTTCAATAAGTTCCAGGCACCTGTCTCGCCTGTCCCTGCCAGTGCGGGATCAATGGCTTTCATATGGTACAACTTTTCAACAGAGAAAATTATCGTATCGGGTCCGGCATTTATAGGGCTCGCAGGCATAGGGTCAACGGTGATATCAAAATTATTTGAGACGCTTTTGCAGCAATCATTTAAACCTGAAGATACCGATCGCCGGTATTTGGTTGCAGTTGTCAGTGCCGGTGGCTGATAATCCGGTAAACTGTTTGCCGATACTGCCGGTGACCAGATATTTCCGCCATCGGTACTCTGTTCCCACAGATACTTATATGATCCTGATCCTCCTGATAATGGAGTTCCGGTTATTGAACCAGGAATAAGGCTATAACAAACCCTCGGAATACCAGATATCGTATTGTTTGTTATATCAGGAAGAACTATAATTGTCAGTGGATCACTGATTACCGTACAAGTGCCTGAAGTAACCTCACGCTTAAAGTAAGTGGTTGACGTTAGTGCCGGAGGAATGTAGTTAACCCCCGTGGCTCCTGTCGGAACAGCGGTATAAACTGAGTTATCAGTCGAAAACTTCCACAAATAGGCATAATCTCCGGGCAGGTTTGTTCCGCCAGTTGGTATTGTTCCCTGGAATGACACAGGTGTCTGGTTGTTGCATAATGTCTGAGCTATGCCTCCTGTGAGCAGGGTAATATTATTATTCAGTATTGGTTTGTGAACGACTACCTGTATCGATTTACTAACATCGGTGCAGACAGCTGTTACGATTCGCCTGTAACTTGTAGTATCAGTCAGACTCGGAGCAGAAAAATCAGATAATGCCGCTCCTGATATTGAAGTCCAGGAATGATATTTCGTACTGTCTTCCCAACTATATGAATATGTTAAATTCCCGCCCGAAAGAGTGGGTATTACAGATCCTGTTATATCAGCCGGCTTTGAACCTGAGCAAATAGCCGTGACAGGTGCAATAGTATTGTTTGTTATTACAGGAAAATCTTTCAGAAGCACTGAATTGCTTATTGACGCGCAGACATCTGAAGCTCCTGAATATACTATTCGTCTGAAGATGTATTGGTTAGATGGAATTCTCTGGGGTAATTCTGTTGGATTATAGCCTGCAGTACTGCTCTCCCCGGTTGCCAACGCCCAGCCCAATCCGTTTATATTGCTCTCCCATTTAAAACGGTAGGTATTATCTCCTCCGGACAAAGCCGGTGCGGAGGAGGATGTTGTTGCCGTCAGATCGGCAAAAGTGGATCCGTAACAGATATCCGGGGGTGAATTGAGTATTTTATTATTTTTTATTGTGTCAAGAACTGTAATTTTCACTGTAGGTCCATAATCGATACATCGTCCTGATGTAACAAAACGTTTGTAAAATGTAGAACTTGTCAGTGCCGGAGGATCATACGACGGGGAGGAAGAGTTTCCCACAGCGACCTGTGAATTATTCCAGTTTGAATCTGTGTTATTCTGATGCCATTTATATAGATAGTAATGTGTAATCCCATCCGACATATAACTGCCATTAGAAGGGCCTGAATTAAGTTGAATCAGGCTCATTGGATCCTGGTTAAAACAAATAATACTGTCTTTTCCAATCAGGTTACCAGAAATTGCTTGTCGTACAATAATTTTTACAGACTTACTTACATCAGGTGTTCCTGGTGCAGCTGAAGTAACAGTTCGCCTATAGTAGATTGTAGGTCCTGTAGGAAGCGAAGAAGGCGTATAATTTACCGGATCAGCATCATTAGTCAATATGGACCAGGTAGCATCATCGGGACTTGATTCCCAAACATAGGTATATGGTGGAGTGCCTCCAACCGGCGTGGTCCCTGTTATTTTTGGAGGTACCATGTTGGAACAGATAGAATCTTCCAGATCACCTGTAATTGAAGAACGTATCGAGTTAAAGAGAAATCCATTAAGAAGGGCTTTAAATCCTGCTTTTTTCTCGCCTGCACCGGCGGGATTATTGGTAGGATCACCCGGAGATCCACGTAGACCGGCATCCAAAATATTCAAGACATTTGAGGTTGTATTTGTTCTAAGCCAAATAAGACCACCACCTCCGCCGCCACCTTCACCACCAGAGCCAAGGCTGTTACCGCCATTACCTCCAGCCACGGATAGATTTAAAGGATTCACATAATAGTTAAGAGACAGAGCAATAGAACCTCCGGCGCCGCCGCCTCCGGCACCAGCTGAACCTGTCGCTGAACCACCGTCGTTTCCATCTGAAATGATATTCCCGCCCTTTCCGATAATGGAATCAGTAACAATTATTACAATCCCTCCTCCATCACCACCTGGCAATGTGGTGCCGGTTCCAGAAGTAGAGGCTCCACCTCCACCTCCAAGGAAAATCCTATTCGTCAGACCCGGACCCTCAGCGATGGATCCACCGAATCCCCCGGGGTAAGGATGACTTGTAAAAGATGGACATGGATCAGGGTCCTCGCTTCCGCCAATAGCACCATCCCCACGATGCGCCCCACCACCGCCACCCGAATATTTGCCATTTCCTCCTCCACCTCCATTAAAGTTGGCACCCTGGCCCTTGAGAAAGCCAGGAGATATCAGGCTCCCGGACTCAACATAATTTGCCGCACCTTCTCCTTTATATCCCGAATTAAGATAGGTTTGATCATAATAATCAAGACTATAGGACAACGGATCCGTTACCTGACAGATTCCTGTAGCTCCTGAAAAGACATCCCCACCCTTAAAACCTTTCCCTGAAACATCAATGTCGTCTTTAAGTGTAATTGTCCGGCCTATAATCATCGCAAGAACTCCGCCTTTTTTAGTTGAAGGATCCCATGCATCACAGGTGAGTTTACCGGTTACGGTAGCACTGTTGTAATAGGGAACACGGACAACCTGAACATTGCCCCTATCGTCATAAGAATTTATAATATCATTCCAAAAGGTTATTTTTTTTAAACCGACATCAACAAACTGGATTATAAGAAACTCGTGCAAGCCAGGTTCTCCATATTTATCCAGGTAAACACCATATAACCCCGATGAAGAATAAATCTTAGCCCCCTGCATCTGAATCAGTAGAACTGTATCACCAACACTAAATCCTGTAACATTGTCTACTATAACGGAGCCAGTTGCCAACGATACAACATGTGAACTGGGCTGATTAAGATTACCATGAAGATTACCTGAGAGCAATGGCTGGGAAAATGACAAGCTACTGCTAAAACTTAGTATCAGCAATACGAATATAATCCTCTTGCAATCGCGTAAAATATTGCGGGCCATCATTTCAATATCAGGTCTGCTAATATAACTATTATCTTGCAAATTTTTGCTTTGATATGGTTAAAATGAGTTAAAGCGTTAGTATCAACTATAAGTCACTCATACTCACAGTTCCGAAACAGATTATTTTAATTAGAAACGGATTCCGGAGATGATAAACTATCCGGGTTTTTCAACAGTATATTTCACAGGCAGTTCAAAATAAAATACCGAACCCTTATCAACCTCTGATTCAAACCATATCCTGCCGTTAGCGCTTTCAATATATTTTTTGGCTATTGACAATCCCAATCCCATGCCTGAAGTCTTAGTTGTAAAATTAGGCGTGAAAAGATTCTTCCTTAAACTGGCAGGTATACCGGAACCATTATCGGTGACAGATATTAAAACCTTATCGCCCTTTACTTCGAGGTTTAATGCGATAATCCCTTCGCGTTCCGGGGGAATTGATTGGATCCCGTTTTTTATGAGATTCGAAAAAATACCATTAAGTTGCTCTTTATCAGCATATATGACAATTTTACTTTCATGTGGCCAATGAACACGGAAGGTGACATTATCAGTATTCTTAAATAGCTCAAGAGTTATCCTTATCTGATCGAGAATGTTGACTTCAACAGGATTTGTCGCCGGCATTTTAGCAAATGAGGAGAAAGCTGAAGCAATTGAAGAGAGGTTATCAATGTATTCGATCTGATTCTTTGTGAAACGTTCAATGGTTTTTTCAAACCCCGGAATTTTATCATTCCACGATTTAAGAAGCTGCTGAACATTGAGCTTCATAGGAGTGAGCGGATTCTTTATCTCATGCGCAATCTGTTTAGCCATTTCTCTCCAGGCATATTCCCTTTCTGAGTTTGCGAGCTTATGACTGCTCTCCTCTATCTCGTCAACCATCCTGTTATACTGTTTAACAAGCTGACCGATCTCATCGTTCCCTTTGTATGTGAGGTGTTCGCTCTTCCTCCCGACCCCGACTGTAGCAAGTCCCTCGCCAAGCATCGCAAGCGGAGATGTAAGACGACCGCTTATAAACACAGCGAGACCCATGGTTATGACGATCAGCAACAATGTAAAATTAGTTACCGCCACGATCAGATTTGAAATTTCTTTAGCCAGTACGCTCTGCATTCGGAAATATGGTATGTTCAGATATGCAATCACCTGGTTATCAGTATTGAAAAATGGTATGTATGCCGACAAATATTCCAGTTTACCGATTCTTTCTTTCTGATAATATTCACTTTTTGCCTGATGATCGAGACTCGTAAAAGCCATGTTATTAATACGCTGGCTTGTAAGGTCTCTGTAAAAAATTTCCTGCCGGGAAGTGGCGATCAGGAAACCGTTAAGATTGTAAAGATTGATATCGGTATTAAAGACATTTGAGAGCTTAATAAGAAGTTCATTCAATGAAGAATAACCACTCCCTTTCCAATCAGGGGAAAGATATTTTTCATTCGATAATTTGCTGTCGAGTTCAAGATAAACTGAGTTAAGCTTTTCCTTTATGTTTTCGTAATGTTTGGTACGGTACTGGCTAATTGTTAAATAAGCCACCACAATACCAATCAAAGCAAAGGAGAAAAGCAATATACCAATGTAAGACAACTGAAGCTTTTGCCTGAAATTGAATATAATAACTCCTTTTACCGATGGCCTCTGGATCAGAAGAATGATAAGATTCGAACACAGCAGTATAAAAGCAAAAATATATGCAAAAGAGATTATAATATCACCTGCTGTCAGTTCAGGTCTGCTTATAATAACTGTAGCATTCCCATTTTTGTAAAGAACATGTTTAAATCCGTCGGTTTTGAAAATCCTGAAATCAGAGAATTTATCAACATATTCAGCGTCAGTCTTGTCAAACGGAAATCCTTCAGTTCTTAGTACCAACTCGCCGTTAATATATTTGGCAAAGGAATAATCCTTAAGTCCGGCGTATCCATGATATCTTTTATCGAGAAGTAATTCAGAGTAACCTGGTGTGAAAATGTCTATGTCGCTATATAATTCAATAAACAAACCATTAGTCTTGTTTTCAGGCGATTTATAGAAAATCTTACCTAGATAATGTGATCTTCCGCCTTGATTATCAATAAAATAAAAATCAGTTCCGGTTAATTTATGACCGTTCCTTCTGATCATTTCATCAAAAAAACTGAAACAATCCTGGTATTTTTCATCTGCCACCTGTAAAGGCTGATCATTTTGACAAAGAACAAGGCTGAAGTGATAGTTTTGCCAGAATCCTGTGAAATATGTTTCCTGCAAATAATTAGATATTTTATCAAAACTATCCTTATCAAAAAAATTCGTCCGCATCATATTTGACAGAGCCGTATCTTTCTGTATTGCAGGCCACATATCGAGCAAAAGAGCTTCAGCTTCAGGGTCGTTTTCCGTTGAGAATGATACAGCCTGAATTTTAATATCATCTGTTATCTTTTTCTCTGAAAGAGTTGTTATAAAATACAGAAAATAAAAGCCTGAAATAAGCGAAAAAATGACAGTCATGTTAAACATTCCTGTTTTGCCTTTCATTAAATACCAGAGACTGATAACAAGGATAAAATAGAACAACGCGAGTGGAAACAGTACTGCAGGATATTTATAATAAAAAAACAACGGAATAACAAGTGAAGTAAGATCAGCAAGTATTACATCGCGGAAACCGAACTGTTTAAGCGACCTGAATATTTTTGAAAGAAACAACACAGGCAACAGCAGAAGAAGAAACATTGAAGCAAATCCTGCCGCGCTGAACATATTCAATTCCAGTACCTTATAAGTTTCAAAATTAATGTTGGATATTGATATGAGCTCACTGAAGAGCCAGTGGTACAATGAAATAATTAGAGCTCCGGCTATCAGCAAGACCGAAAGTATAACATAATCCTGTGCACCGGCTGTATCTTTTAGTTTCCTGACAGGCATGTAATGAAACAATATCGTTGAAAAGGCTGCCACAAGAATGCTTAACACTACCATGTGGCCCAGTGACGGAATAAAGGAATTCAGAGTAAAACGATAGGGAGAGAACAGTTCAGTCTGAAATATGGCAAGTGGTTTCCCGGTAAGAAGAATGAAAATGTATATAGCACTGAAGATGAAGAAGGACAATGAAACAGCAACCGCTACTTTTCGTTTGACAACCAATATGCGTACAAGGCGGAAAGTAAAAAGGATCAGTACAACAAATGCTCCTGCCCATAAACACAGTGGTATGAGAAGAAAGAGGGTGCTTCCTTTGATCTCAGGAAAAATAAGTGAGAACAGGAAATTGCCTTCTTTATTAAAAACATGATATGATGAAGCGCCTTTTTCAAGGCTTAGCCTGATATTATCAGGCATTTTGAATTTCCCGGGAAATCCGCTCCTGATTATATTATTTTCAAAGCTGTAGTCGGTATGCAATCGCAGAAGGCCTAGGATTTTCTCATTTCCGGCTTGTATTGTTTTGGTCATGAACCATCCGTTTTCCAGAAATACGAGAGGTTTTGTAACGAGGGAATCAGCAAATACAACGGGAACATCGAATTCATTATCCGACCAGTAAACAAGCTTATTATCAACATATTCAATGATGCTGATATTATTTTTTTCTGCCAGTGAAAAAAGATCTTTTTCCGTTACAGATCCGTGGTGATTCTCCTTTGCAAGAATAGGTTTCATTGAATTGAGGCAGTCGTCAAGTATTGTTTCTTCTGCTCTGAGAGTTTTGTTGAACATATTTGTTCTGAAACGATATTCAAAATCGCTGAAGTAAACCGATTCTGCTAAGAGCGCAAGCAGAATCAGTACAACTGTAAGAATTGCAAGGATAATCGGATATCGACGGAAATTCATATTTATATTTTTATATATATAAGATACTTGTATATATAAGATGCTTTAATATAATGAATTCATTATATAATACTTTTTTAATATTCTCATTCATGATGGTACGGTTCTCCCTTAATAATTGTAAATATCCTGTAAAGCTGTTCAATGAACAATAATCGTACCATCTGATGCGAAAAAGTCATTTTTGATAAGGAGATCTTCTGGTCTGCCCTTGAATAAACAGCTTCAGAAAATCCCCACGGTCCGCCAATAATAAAGACAATGCGTTTTTTAGGAAGAAGAAATGATTTTTCTAAAAATGATGAAAATTCCACAGTCCTGTATTCTTTCCCTCTCTCGTCAAGCAAAATGATATAATCGTCATCAGAAAGCGCCTGGATGATCTTTGAAGCTTCTTTCGCCTGCTGTTCCTGAACCGGCATGTTTTTGGTATTCTTCAGCTCCGGAATCGTGATGATTTCAAAAGAAACATACTTTTTTATCCGTTTTGAATAAAGATCAACCAGTTCTGATAAGTTCCTGTCAGTAGTTTTCCCCGTTTGCAGTAATGCAATCTTCATACCTTATATAACTATTTATACAAAAATAGTATTTAATAGAATGGTAAGGGGTTGCCTGGGTTGATAACTTTAATGACCTTCCCAAAATCCTTTAATAATCAAAATATTGTTAAATTTGTAATACTTTGATTTTTTTGTCCGCAATAATTAAACTGAATTGATATGAAATCGGCAAAAATTATTCTGTTAGTATTAATTGCTATTAGTGCTCTGCCGGCTAATGCGCAGGATCAGGCAAAAATACCCGAAGGTATATCAATGGCAATAAAAGCCGGAAATGCAGCTGAACTTTCAAAATACATGAATTCGACAATAGAACTTCTTCTCCTCGATAAAGAGGATTTTTACAAAAAGAATGTAGCCGAGACTATATTAAAGGACTTTTTTGCGGAATATCAGACTAAAGATTTCACAATCCGCCATCAGGGAGCAAAAAATGATGCACAATATGCTATCGGAAACCTTAAAACAGAAAAAGGGGATTTTCGCGTTTATTTTCTCCTAAAGAAAGTAGGTCAGGAATTATTAATTCATCAGATACGGATCGAAACTGACAATGGAAGATAGAATTCTGCGCGAATTTATTTTAAAAAGCCTTACTGAAGATTTGGGTGATGGCGATCACACATCGCTTTCATGTATACCCTCCGATGCTAAAGGAAAAGCTAAATTGCTTATAAAGGAAAATGGGATACTGGCAGGAATGAGAGTGGCTGCTGTACTTTTTCCGGCAATTGATAAAGATTTAAAATTTGATCCGGTACTTGATGATGGAACTTCCGTCACTTCAGGGGATATCGCTTTTAATCTGTCAGGAAAGCAGCAGTCAATTCTTAAATCGGAACGATTGGTACTGAATATCATGCAGAGGATGAGCGGCATAGCCACCAGTACAAATAAATATGTTACGGAGCTTAAGGGTTTAAAAACCAGGATACTCGATACCCGCAAAACGACCCCCGGATTCAGGTTTCTCGAAAAAGAAGCTGTAAGAATTGGTGGAGGGATAAATCACAGGATGGGCTTGTTCGATATGATCCTCATAAAGGATAATCATATTGACTATGCAGGCGGAGTTGAGAACTCAATCCGCAAAACCCAGGAATACCTGAGGAAGAAAAATCTTAATCTCAAAGTAGAAATTGAAGCCCGATCACTCCAGGATGTCAAAACAATAATTGCGACAGGTGGAATAGACCGTATCCTGCTTGATAACTTCAGTATTGAAGAAACCAGAATTTCCGTCAAGGAAATTTCCGGAAGATATGAAACAGAATCTTCAGGCGGAATTGATCTTACAAACATCAGGGCATACGCAGAATGCGGAGTTGATTATGTTTCCGTCGGCGCGTTGACACATCATGTCAATAGTCTTGATATGAGTCTTAAAGCAATCAGATAATATTCCTTATTGAATTCCAAATGTTCTGCGAGGTTTTGCTTTACCCGCAGTGCAAATACTTTCGAACCAGCTTACTTATCTCCTCATTTTTATTATACAGCTTTTCACTGAGTCCCTTGTCGTCATAAGACTGTAACTTCGATATGATATTATCAATTACGCAGGCAGGAAAAACTTCGTCTTTCTCGTAATGTTTTCTTTGTTCTTTAAGACACTCGGCTGATTCCCAACAAGAGGACGGCAACGACTCGAGTTTTTTCATCTTACCACCATTCTGGTTGTGAAAGATATTATAATCGACATAAAGATCCTGAGCCCTCGATATCGCATCTTTCATCCCAAGTCCGCGTTCTGTAGCAACAACCAGACCTGCGAACAGAGTGTATATATCAGCTGAACCATCGGGTGATCTCAATTCAACGGTCTGTTTTGAAGGCAGTTCGCGAAAGGCTGTTATATCTGATGGATTTGCATCTTTTATCATATCTGTTGCGCCATTCCATCCAAGCGGAACACGCATCAGAACTGACCTGTTCCTGTCGCCCCAGCAAATATTTGTCGGTGCTTCCTGGTGAGGTACAAGGCGCAGGTATGAAGTAGGAATGGTGTTCCCAAAAGCAGTCAGTGATTTTGAAAGATCAAGAATTCCTGCAATCATTTTTTTGGCTGTGTCGCTCAGTTTTCCATTCTCGACCATCAGATTCACCCCATCACGTTCCAGCATCATATGAATATGCATTCCCGATCCTGCTTTCCCAACGGTAATTTTTGGCGCAAAACTTACTTCGACTCCATATTCATAACCAAGGATCCTAATAATCCATTTGGCAATAAGAAGCTGATCGACTGCCTCATCAATCTCTACGGGAATAAATTCGATCTCATGCTGCTCAAAATCTTCCCCGTCTTTTGAAAAGCTTCCTACCTCTGAATGCCCATATTTGATTCTGCATCCAGCCTTTGCACAAAGTTCGAGTGCTTCAATTCGGAGTGCTTCAAATTTGGCAAATGGTCCCGATTGGTGGTATCCTTTCTGATCAATAAGGGGATAAAGATCGTCCTTAAACGATTTAATATAATATTCCAGCTCGCCGAACACCTTCATTATACTACCGGTATTTTTCTTAAAACGCGTATATGCCTTTCTGAGAATTTGCTCAGGTGCATTCTCAAAAGGTTTTCCTTCATTATTATAAAATGAACAAAGGATTTCGAGTGTGGGTATTTCAGTAAAAGGGTTGACAAAAGCAGTTCTGTACCGTGGAACTATATATAAATCACTTGCTCCTGATTCTATACATGAAAATAAGCTCGATCCGTCCACTCTTTCTCCGGCAATCAGAATCGATTCAAGATGATCCCTGTTAAAAGGAACAAAATTCAGCGACTTTAACTTACCATCATCGGCAACATATCTGAAATTCAGCATAGTTATGCCCTTTGCCTCGATAAACTTTATTATGTCATCGTGCGTAAAATCCTTTGCCGGTTTCTTGAGGAACTGCACCAGTTCATTCTGGTTCATGAGAATATCATTATTCTTAGCCATTTGGTTTAACTTTTTATTGAGATGTCAAAAATATATAAATAACTCAAGTTGAATTATGATTAAAAGCTGTTTTCTGAAACTTGGAATAAAGATGATGTTTAGTTAAACGCAAAACTCACTGCAGAATTAAATCGACATTAATGCTTTAATTTTCAGGAATAAAAGCACTGCTTATTTTGTCTGTAGAACAGAAAAGATCTTAATTAACACTACTTTGGAAAATACAGCTTACTTGCTAAATCACAATGAAGAACAATATCCTCAATAATTATCAGTCCCTGGAACAGTCTTCAATTAATGAAAAGAACCAATTATCTTTTTGTTATGAAGGGAATTATGAACCCTTACTTGCAGCCAGTGGATATCTGCACCAAATATTCGAAGACACGGCAAAAAAATATCCTCAACGTATAGCTGTTCAGTATAATGAAGAAAGAATCACATATGCAGAACTAAACAAAAGTGCTGACAATCTTGCACTTTATTTAATCTCTCTTGGTGTCGGAACAAATGATTTCGCAGGTATTTGTCTGCCCCGCACACCTGACATGTACATAGCAATGCTCGGGATCTTAAAAGCAGGAGCAGCATATATTCCGATTGATACAAAATATCCCGCTGAAAGAGTACAATTTATACTTAAGAACTGCAAGGCCAAAGCCATAATTTCAACTTCCGCAATCCTCGATACAATCGGATACTCATCATGCTTAAAAATTCAGTTAGATAAGGATCGGAACAAAATTGATAATTATGCATTATTAAAGGGTTCAGAATTACAGATCAGAACAAAGCCTGGAGATATCGCCTATGCAATATACACTTCTGGCACAACAGGTACTCCAAAGGGTGTTAAAATTTCCCATCGCGCTGCTTGTAATCTTGTCAGATCCGAAGGAAAAATATTCGGTGTGAAACCCGATGATAAAGTATTTCAGGGTTTCTCTATTGCCTTCGATGCATCTGTTGAAGAAATATGGCTTGCTTTTTTTTCAGGAGCAACTCTCTTCGTCGGTACGGAGAGTATGATGCAGAGTGGTCCGAATCTCTCAAAGATCCTTTACGAGAACAGTATTACCGTCCTTTCAACTGTTCCTACTCTTTTATCAATGTTGAATGAAGACGTACCGCTACTCCGACTTCTGATTCTGGGAGGAGAGGTTTGCCCGACAGAGCTTGCAAAACGATGGGCAACTCCCGGCAGAAGAATGGTCAACACATATGGCCCGACTGAAACAACTGTAATTGCAACATATAGTGAATGTTCGTCCGATAAAATTGTCAATATCGGCAAACCAATACCTAATTATTCAGCATATATTCTCGATCAGGATTTACAGAAAGTGCAGGTATGCATGTCTGGTGAATTGTGCATCGGAGGGCTGGGATTATCAGATGGTTACATAGATCTTCCGGAATTAACAAGTAGAAATTTTATTATTCCTGATTTCGAAACCAATCCCGACTTTCCGAAAAGATTATACAGGACAGGTGACCGGTGCCGTTTTAATGAATCGGGAGAAATCGAATTTCTGGGCCGTATCGATTCACAAATTAAACTGAGAGGATTCCGGATTGAGCTGACTGAAATAGAATCACAGGTGATGCTGTGCAACGGGGTTCAGAGCGCTGCGGTAACAGTAAAAAATGGTTTTAATGGCATTCAGTTGCTGGTTGCATACATCATTCCATCAAGCTTTGAAATTTTTGATGTTTCTACAGTCAAAAAACAGTTAAAATTAAGGTTAGCACCTTTCATGATCCCTAACATATTTGAAGTCGTTACACGATCTGCCTATGTTGCCAAGCGGAAAGGTCGACAGGACTAAATTAAAGGATCCTCAATTTTTGGTTGACGGACATGGTCAGGCTGACCTCATGGATTGTTCAGCGAATGAACTGAAAATACTTCATTTATGGCAAAAACTATTTTCGTCTGACCAATTTGGTCTTGAGGACAACTTTTTTGATCTGGGAGGGCATTCCCTGTTTGCCTCCCAAATGATTTCTGAGTTACGCAAGGACCTGCAAATGAAAATGTTATCAGTGAGGGACATCTATGATCATCCGACTATAAGAGAACTGGCCGCCCATATAGAAGCATTAAATACAAATACTATTCCTTCCGATGAAAAGAATTCTGCAAAAGATAAAGTTAAACCAGTAGTGTATTATTCTGTAGTGATCCTGCAGGCCTTATCATTACTCCTTTTCTATAGCCTGGCAACATTATTTATTGCCTCACCATTTATAATTAAACATATTTTCCCCGATTTAAGCTATAATGGTCTGGCAGTGATTTGTCTCGAAAGTGTTCTTTTAAGCTATCCGTTATTATTGCTGATCTCAATTATCGTTAAATGGCTTGTGATTGGAAAATTCAAAGAGGGTGTTTATCCTCTGTGGGGATTTTATTATTTCAGGTTCTGGCTTGTGAAGAAATGTGTTGATATTACTCCTGTGGTTCTTCTTGCCGGAACTCCTTTTTTAGCTGCCTATTACAGGTTAATGGGAATGAAAATTGGTAAAAATGTGTATTTGGGGTCTGACAGGGTAAGAATATTTGATCTTGTTTCAGTAGGCAATAATTCAAGCATTTCAAAAGAAGCATATATAATGGGTTATGTTGTTGAGGAAGGAATGTTAAAACTGGGCAGGATCTCAATCGGAAATAATTGTTTTGTCGGGGCCCGCAGTCTTCTTCATCAAAACTGCGGAATGGAGGACGATTCTGCACTTCTTGAACTTTCCATGATACCAGAGAATTGCACAATCCCGGCAGGTCAGGTTTGGCGCGGATCTCCTGCAAAGCTTTTTAAAAACGAATATGACCTGCTCGTTGCAGCCAGACAAAAGTCACCCGATTCACCAAACCTTATTAAGAAGACCAGATCGACAATACTTCATGCCCTGGCTCTCCTGTTTGTACTTCTGTTCCCATGGGTTTTATTGGTACCTTACTCTATGGCACTGTATTTCTTAAACAGGCTCCACGGTTTATGGCTGACTATGTTAATGATAATACCTCTGTCAGCTTTGTACATTTTGACTTTTTGTCTTTGTTCAGCAGCTTTGAAATGGATAGTTCTAGGGAAACTAAAACCGGGAGATATTCCAATAAGCAGTTTTTTATACGTCAGGAAATGGTTTGTCGATTCAATGATAACATTGAGCCTTCTTATGACAAAATCGCTATATGCAACCCTGTATCTCCCTCCATGGCTGAGACTTACAGGAGCAAAAATAGGCAAACGGGCCGAGATTTCAACCGTAAACTATATTTCAACAGATTTATTAAAGATAGGTAGCGAAAGCTTCCTGGCTGATTCGGTCAACGTCGGTCCTCCAGTTGTAATTAATGGCTATATGATCATTCGTACCACAGAAATAGGTACAAGATCTTTTCTTGGAAACAGCGCTGTACTGCCGTCAGGAAGCAAGGTTTCCGATGGCTGCCTGATTGGTGTCCTGTCCATAATTCCATCGCTTGAAGAGGATGCAAAAATGAAAGATGCTTCATGGCTCGGTTCACCTCCAATGTACCTTCCCAATCGGCAGAAAAGTCCTGAGTTTCCCGAAAAATATACCTTCAAACCCACATTTTCACTGTTTCTGATCAGGGGAATCATAGAATTTTTCAAGATTTCACTTCCTTTTGCAATTGCAACTATCTTAATGTTAGTATTTTACAATTTTTCCTATATTCTCTTCAGATCAGGAAATTACCTGAAACTCATTTATGAAGCTCCCCTCGGACTCATTATTCTCAGTCTTTCAACATTCTTTATCGCCTGGTTTTTCAAAACTATTTTAATCGGCAGATACCGACCCGATGCAAAGCCGCTCTGGAGCACATTTGTCTGGCGAAATGAGTTTATCAACTCAATATCGGAAAACCTTGTTTATCCTATGATTGAAACAATGCTGCTGGGAACGCCATTTGCTTCGGCATATTTCAGGATTATGGGCTGCAAATTCGGTAAAAGAGTTTTCATGGAAACAACTGAAATCACTGAATTTGATTTAGTTTCAGTTGGCGAAGATTCGGCTTTGAATTACGGTTGTACAATTCAGACTCATCTGTTTGAGGATCGTGTAATGAAAATGTCCAATGTTGTTGTGGGAAAAGCATGCACTCTTGGTTCATTATCTGTAATTTTATACGATACAAATATGCATGACAGATCCCAGCTGGGAGGACTTTCGCTTATAATGAAAGGTGAATCGTTGCCCGAACACACCCGCTGGAACGGATCGCCTTGTCAGCTGCAAAACTAGTTTTGATGCAAACAATAATTGATGACGAGGTTCACATATGGCAGGCAAATCTTAAAAGACTGTCGCAAAACCCAAAGAATTTTTCAGAGTACCTGTCTCCGAATGAAAAAGAGAAGGCTGAAAGGCTGAAGTTCACTCACGACAGGGATCAATATATTCTCAGACACTACCTGCTTAGACTGATTCTTTGTAAATATTGCACTTGTCAGCCAAATGAACTTATATTCAGGTTCAATGACTATCAAAAACCCTTCATTAGTTTGCCTCAACCGGAAGAGAATAAATTCAATATGTCATATTCTGACGACTTTATGATTGTTGGCATCAGTAAACAAAATGACGTTGGTATCGATATAGAGAAGGTACGTGAAATAAGCAATCTTGAAGATATTGCTTATGATAATTTTTCACAACCGGAGCTGGAATATTTTAATAGTGAACCGGATAAAAAAACTGCATTCTTTAAAATCTGGACAAGGAAAGAGGCATTCATTAAAGCTGTTGGAAATGGCATTTATTTTCCCTTAAAATCATTTTGTATTGAAATTGATCCTTCAGGAAGCTACGAAAATCTGACTATAATGAAAAATCCGGCTGAATCGAAACTCTGGAAAACTATCGCTTTAAAAGTTCCCGACAACCACATCGCTTCACTTGCTGTAAAGTCGGACAGATTCAAGGTTTTGTATTTTCAATAAAAAAAGCTGCCTCAACCGAGACAGCCCTTTTAACAAACTAACTAACTAATTAACTAACAAAACCAGATCATGGATTTAAGTTTGGGTATTCATCAGAAATTTATATCAACCTGTGCCGTAAAAGTATTGGCATTCTGGTTGTTTGTGTTATAGTAAGCCTTTTTATTATTATATATGTCATAAGCAAAAATTACCGAAACATTTTTAGAGAATGACCAGGATGCGCCAAAATTAAAAGCACCCAGGTAATTTCTTCCTCCCTGATAGTCTACGGCCAGCCATAGTTTATCGGATATTTCCGTCATTGTTCTGTCCCATGATAATAAAATCCCGCTATTTGCTTTTTTCATATTTTCATCTACAAGTACATTCTTATTACCAGAGTAATATCCAACTGAAATTCTTCCTATCACAGGGATGGTTTTAGCAATTTCACCGTAAATGATATTGTAATTTGTAAGATTCTTCTTCAATCCGAAGTTGTAAGCGCCAACAGCAATGGCAGGAGCGTTTTTGAACAATGCGCTTTCAGGCAACCCTAATTTTGCATTAAAGTAAATTGGGTAATCATCATAATTATTATCGCCCATTGATAAGTAATCAACGCCAATCTCTCCCTGAAACTTTTCAAATGGCAATAAGCCCGTAGTGAAACCAAGATCGAATATACCAGAGCCCCTGACACCATTGATTTTTGAAGTCCTTATGTAATTATCGAGACCAAGGTGCATTGTTCTCCACTTCTGAAAGTCTGTGGAAGGAATCCATAGTTGGGTTGATGGGGTTGAGAATGAAATCTCACTGCCAAAAACACCCGCGAAAAATGCTATTACTATAAGTTTTTTCACAACCTGAGATTTAAGAGTTATTTAATTTTATCGTTCTATTTAAGTGTTATTTTTTCCGGAATGTCCTTTATCGCGATATGTGGTATCTCCCCGTTGTGTTTCGATAATGGTGTTTCCATGTTTTTATCCATTTTTATACCTGAGTATCCATCTGTACCCATTTCAGGAATATCAAGTCCTCCAAGTTCAGCCTGAGCAGATACCCTGTTACCTATTGCCATTTCAATTAATTTGAACACAAGAAATGAAATTAAACCCACATATACTACATTAGCGATCAACCCAATACACTCAGACAACAGCTGGCCCGGATCACCATAGAATAGACCTTTCACTGTTCCGGCTACACCATTCCATCCATCACCATATGTACCATCGGCGAACAAACCAAGTGAAATAATTCCCCATGCTCCATTTACGCCATGTACTGAAATCGCACCTACCGGATCATCAATTTTTGCTTTTCTTTCAAAGAAAAATGAAGCTTCGACTACCAGTATTCCTGCAATCAAACCAATCAGGGCAGCACTTCCAACAGTAACAAAAGCGCATGGTGCAGTAATTGCTACCAGCCCGGCCAATAATCCATTGCATATCATACTGACATCGGGTTTTTTTGTTTTAAACCACCACATATAGAGCATTGAAGCCAAAGCGCCTGTTGCTGAAGCTATCATTGTGTTTACTGCGACAATTGCAATTCTCAGATCACCTCCGGCAAGAGTAGATCCGGGGTTGAAACCAAACCATCCGAAAGCAAGAATAAAAGTTCCTATTACAGCCATAGGTATACTATGAGCCGGTATTGCATTTGGGGAACCATTTTTATTGTATTTTCCAAGACGCGGTCCTAATATCCAGGCTCCCACAAAGGCTATAACACCTCCGGTTAAGTGTACAACTGATGAGCCTGCGAAATCAACATGCCCGTGTCCCAGACCAAACTCTTTTCCAAGGGTTGAAAGCCAGCCACCACCCCATACCCAGTTTCCATAAACAGGATAAATGATCGTTCCTACCGCAATTCCATACAATACAAAAGCTGAAAATTTCCATCGTTCTGCCATTGCACCAGTTGGAATTGTTGCAGTTGTATCCATAAAAACCATCTGAAAAAGGAATAATGAAAAAACAGCCACATCATATGTTCCGCTCAGGAAAAATCCCTTCGAACCGAGAAGGCCAAAAGTATGGCCGAAAAGTTTTATTGTCAACTCATGGTTTAATCCATCAAAACCTCCCATTGTTGTTATATGCCCCCATTCCGCCAAACATAATTGCAAATCCGCATAACCAGAAACCAAGCATTCCGAGAGGGTAGATCATAAGATTCATTGCCATCGTATGAGCAACGTTTTTTGCTCTGGTAAGACCAGTCTCTACCATTGCAAATCCGGCCTGCATGAACATAACGAGAAAGCCAGTGATCAGAGTCCACATAATATTGAGCGCAACTTTATTATGACCAACCTGATCTGCTACTTCCAAAATTGTCGGAGACGCCAGGAGTGGCAGCATGTTATTTCTGAAGCTTTGCCTGTTTCAGTTCCAGTCGGATCAGGCTTTTTTGGTCCGTCGGCATAACAAAGAGTCCCTACTGATATGATAAAGAAGACGACGAATGATATAATTTTTTTAGACATAGTTTTGAGTTTTTAATTATGATAATTTTGTTAATATTTTGTCCCCGGGTCCGGCAGTTGATGCTTCTCCGCGGGCTCCATTGCTTATCCTTACGGATTCTTCGATATTGTAACTAAAGATCATTCCATCGCCGATCTCACCGGTAAATGCGGCTTTCTCGATGCAATCAATAGTTTTTGCGACATTGATATCACGAAGCACAAGAGAAATAAATATTCTGTGGTATGTATTGGGTGTCATACTCTGTTCCACGGTAGCTATGATGACCCCGCATATGTTCATTTCCTACCCCGATGCATCCCAGTAGGAAAAGAAGTCAATGCCTATTGCTTTAAGCTGGCATTTGACATCTTCAAATTTTGTCGTCCTGATAATTGCTTCAATTTTTTTCATACAACTCTGATTGTTAGTTATTACTATTCCCTGATTAATTAAAAAGATACATTGTTGTATTTTTTTCTATCAGTAATATTATAAGGCCAATCGCGTGCCGTTTTTCAGACAGAAAAGAATAAAACAGCAAAATGACAGAATGTATATTATTGATTTACTGATACTTCTATAAATAGAAATAAATTATTGCATATTTTTCGGAAAACGAAAAGGTTACGATCCTGTAGGAATCAATAAAAAATCCTACATAATTGTAGGATTTATCTTAAACAAAGGGATACTTGCCTGAGAAACTGAAATATCAGGATATTTTGAATTTTTTGAATATGGCAGGATCTATCTCATATTTTTTGATTCTCAGACCCATCATACTTTCCGTAAGTTTTAGCTGTTCAGCTGCCTTTGATATATTTCCTTTGGACATATTAATGCATCAATAAGCATCTGTTTTTCAACATTTTCAAGAATAGCTTCCAGGCCTCCGTCGACACGGGAATGTGTAGAGGCTGCACTTTGAAGTGTTGGCGGAAGATTATGTGACCGTATAACTTTATCCGTGCTCAGAATAGCTGCACGTTCAACACAGTTCTCAAGTTCCCTTATATTGCCCGGCCAGTGATACGTCATCAGCAGGTCAATGGCTGTTGAACTGATGCGTTTAATTTCGAGACCATGAATTTTGTTATATTTTTCAATGAAATGATTCACAAGTAAAGGAATATCAGCTCTTCTTTCCCGCAATGGAGGAATGAAACAGCGGAAATACATTCAGCCTGTAGTAGAGATCTTCCCGGAATTCGTTCTTAAGCATCAGCTCCTCAAGATCCCTGTTTGTAGCGGTAATGATTCTTACATCTGCCTTAATTGTTTCATGTCCTCCCAGTCGTTGAAATTCTTTTTCCTGCAAAACCCTTAATAGTTTGACCTGAAGGTTAGGAGACAAATCACCTATTTCATCAAGAAAAATTGTACTTTTCTCAGCTAATTCAAACCGGCCTTTATGTAATTTGTCTGCTCCTGTAAAAGCTCCCTTTTCATATCCGAAAAGTTCGCTTTCTATAAGCATTTCCGGAATTGCGGCACAATTAATGCTTATCATCTTCTGCTTGCACCTGGGGCTCTGTTCATGAATTGCCTTTGCAACCAGCTCTTTGCCAACTCCGCTTTCTCCCCTTATAAGGATTGTAGCATTTGTCATTGCCACTTTTGAGATCATGTCGTAAACTTCCTGCATCTTCCCTGTTTCTCCAACCAGTGAAGAAATGCGGTCGTTATAGCTGTATAAGCCCTGTTCCTTCAGTTTCCTGAAATGAAGTTTTTCAAGTTCTTCAATTTTGTCCTGCCTCGATCTGACCAGCCTGGCGAACATTGCTGCCATTATGGTAAGAAATTGCAGCTCATCTTCGAAGGAACGGTCGAGAATATTTCAGTTTTACACTGAGTGTTCCTATAATCTGATTTTTTGCCTTGATCGGCACACAAATAAAGGAATCTTCATCATCGACTTTACTTGTTGACCGTGTTTTATTAAGATATCGGGGTTCATCAGATATATGTG
This sequence comes from uncultured Bacteroidales bacterium, assembly GCA_963734885.1. GTDB lineage: Bacteria > Bacteroidota > Bacteroidia > Bacteroidales > VadinHA17 > LD21. The sequence goes on from CAVTIJ010000002.1 coordinate 349,633, forward strand.
GAATTATAACAGGCTCCCCGGTTTTTACGACTTCCCCCACTATCCCTTCTCCTATTTTGTATTCACCTCTTTCTTTTTGTTCCTGTGTGAGACCGTAAGCTACCTCAATGTATATTTTAGATGAATTTCTGTTTAGAACAGTAAGAAATGCCTGCAGTATTCCAAATTTCTGAGCCATCTCATCCATCACCTGCAGGATTGCCTCCTCAAGGTCAGAACTTTTTGCTACTACTTCACTTACCGAAAAAGAAGAGATAAATTGTCTGAAGGATTTACCATTGGAATTTATTCTAAGGACTAAACAAAAGATTACAAAAAAGCGTTCATTTTCTTCCTTAAAATTATAATTATTAATGATTAAGAGCGTTATTCCATAAGAAATTCAGACTAATTCATTATTAACTTTATGATTAAGCTTTTCAAAGTTATTAATATTTTTATGACGCATCAAGGATTACCTTTGACATTCTATTATATTTACAGTACTTTCGAAGCTTCAAATTATTTGTAATGAAGAAATGGGCATTTTTAGCTATTATTCTTACACTCTTTAGTTGTAAAGGGGAAAATAGTGATACTTATTTCACTCCCGGAATAGCATCAGCATATTTCAAAGATATTGAGCAAATTTGTAATCGCGACAGCGGTAAACTATGGGGACAAAACCTGTACGGACCGCTAATGTTTGTCGAGAGAGGCACACGAAGAATTATAACCAATCAACCTGATAATGAGGGCATTCTTAAATCGGATGAGGGAGTGTTTACCGGTATTTATCCTAAAGAACTTATTTTAAGCAATGCTCCTGTTAAATTCGGAGGAAGGCAATTTGCAATGACGACTTTTCCGCCTCCGCCTGCCACTGCAACTCCGCCTGCAGAGGATGATAAATACCGGATTGAGACAAGGGCAATTCATAGTCTTTTTCACCGCTTCCAGGAAAATGAAGGCATCACAGCTTCAATTTTCAATGTGAACAATATGGATGAAAGGGAAGCGCGGTTCTGGATCAAACTTGAATGGAAAGCTTTGCGGAAGGCGATTGAGTCGGACGGTGAAGAAACGGCAGCTGGCAATCAGGGACGCACTTATTTTCAGAGGGTCAAACCGCGAACAATACCATAAATATGTGAATGATGAAAACCGGTTTGAAACATTCGAAGGACTTGCAACTTTTACGTATACAATGCTTTGCACCAAATCGCCTGACGAATTTAAAAGCCGGCTTTTTGAAAATCTTGATCGTACTTACTCCATGGAATCGTATTCAAGATCATATGGATCAATTGAAGGTGCAATGTATACTACACTTCTTTACGAAAAGGGATTTGATATTAAGAAAATAAAAACAAATGATTTCGATTTTGGCAGTGCCGTTAAAGACCTGTATAACATAGAATTGCCAACAATCTGCAGAGATGTTGGCGGAAGCCTGGCAGTAAATTATGACATGGAAGCGATTCTGAAGGAAGAGACATTAAGGGATACCCAGATAAAAGAAAGCATTCAAAATCAGGCAAATATCTTTACTCAAAAACCTGTTGTCTTTCTTGAGCTAGAAAGTCCATCTTTTGATTTCGAACCTGAAGACATTCATTCTCTCGATTCACTTGGAACTCTGTATAATACGATCAGGGTATCAGATAACTGGGGAAAACTGACTGTTGAGAAAGGCGGATGCCTGGTCTCAAATAATCTTAAATTCATCCGCATCACAGCAAAATCCTTTAAGGCCGATAAAAACCGCATTTCAGGCGATGGATGGCATATGATCCTGAATAACGATTGGGAACTGGTACCTGTGGATCAGAATTATTTTGTGAGGAAGCTGATACCGTAATCATTACCCCTAAATCCTGGCTTAGGATTAGAAATCCAATGACCACAAAGGTACACGAAGGTTTCACAAAGGGTTACAAAGGCATATAACCTTGTAGCCTCGGTTCATTTCCTTAGTGTTCCTCTGGCATTACTTTGTGTTCCTTTGCGGTTAAAGATTTTCCAATTTACATCTCGTGCACCTTAGTGTAATTATCCGAATTGGATTTGGGGGTTATTTCTGCAAAGCTTTCAAAGCCTCTTCAAGCGATTTTATCTTCGATTCCGCATCACTCTTTTTCTTTCTTTCCAACTCCAGGACACTTGCTGGTGCATTGCTGATAAAACGTTCATTATCGAGTTTTTTCATTACATTCATAAGGAACCCTTTGTTATATTTCAGATCTTCCTGAATTTTCGCAATCTCACTTTCAATATCAATCTTGCCTGTAAGAGGTATAAAATACTCAGTAGTCCCGACCATAAATGACGTTGATCCTTCCTGCTTTTCAGCAACAAATTGCACATCCTCTATATTGCAGAGTTTTTTAATAACAGGAAGCAGTTCACTATCATAACCATTTTTATCGGAAAGAATAAGAAGCTCAATCTTCTCTTTCAGCGGAATTTCTTTATTTTTTCTTACCGACCTGACTGCACTTATCAACTCTTTGGCAGATTCAAACCGGGAAATGAATTCCTTATTGAATTTCTTAATTTCAGGCATTCTGGAAATCATAATACTATCACCATCTTTCCGTTCAGAGATCAGATGCCAGATTTCCTCTGTGATAAACGGCATGAAAGGATGAATTATCTTCAGAAGCTTGTCAAAAAATACTACCGTGGCCTCAAATGTCTTCCTGTCAATGGGTTTCTGGTATTCAGGTTTGATGATTTCGAGATACCAGCCCGAAAATTCGTCCCAGAATAATTTGTAGGTTGACATCAGAGCCTCAGAGATCCTGAATTTTTTAAAATTCCCATCAATCTCATTAATTGACTTATTCAGAGCCTCATCCATCCAGCTTACGGCAATGCTGATGAAACAGGCTGGTCAATAGATTCATCCACAGTCCAGCTTTTAACAAGCCGGAATGCATTCCAGATCTTATTCGCAAAATTACGGCCCTGTTCAGGGAGACTGTCTTCATACAACAGATCATTACCGGCGGGTGAACACAACAACATACCTACCCTCACTCCGTCAGCTCCGTATTTTTCAATAAGTTCGATCGGATCAGGAGAGTTTCCCAGAGATTTCGACATTTTTCTTCTTTGCTGGTCGCGGACCAATCCGGTGAAGTATACATTTTCAAATGGTTTCTTCCCCCTGTATTCATATCCGGCAATTATCATACGGGCAACCCAGAAAAAAATGATTTCCGGTGCAGTAATGAGATCATTTGTAGGATAATAATAGTCGATATCTTTATTATCCGGATCATTAATCCCATCAAATGAAGTTATTGGCCAGAGCCAGGAAGAGAACCATGTATCAAGCACATCATCATCCTGATGCAAGGTCATTTTCATTCAAATGCAGGATTTCCGCTATTTTTTCTTGCCAGTTCAAGAGCCTGAGTAATATTCTCAGCAACAACAAAATCGCTATTATTATAATACCATGCAGGAATCTGATGCCCCCACCAGAGCTGCCGGCTGATACACCAGTCGCGGACATTTTCCATCCAGTGACGGTAAAGGTTTTTAAATTTTGCCGGATGAAGATGAACATCTCCATCCATAACTGCATCCAGTGCCGGTTTAGAAATCTCCTCCATCTTCAGGAACCATTGAAGCGAAAGTCTTGGTTCAATCACAGCATTTGTCCGCTCAGATCGACCTATTTTATTATCATAATTTTCAACTTTTACAAGATTTCCGCTTTTTCTCAGTTCAGCTTCTGCAAGATCTCTTTGCTTTAAACCTGTCTACTCCGATAAATAATCCGGCCCGTGGACTCATTGTGCCATCAGGATTGAAGACATCAATTGAAGGCAGCTTATGTCTGATACCAATCTCATAGTCATTAATATCATGTGCAGGAGTAATTTTAAGGCATCCTGTACCAAATTCAGGATCAACATAGCTGTCAAAAATAAAAGGGACTTCCCGGTTAACCATCGGGACAATCACCATTTTCCCCTTCAGATGCTTGTATCTTTCATCATCAGGATGTGCACAAACAGCAGTGTCTCCAAGAATAGTTTCGGGTCGTGTTGTAGCGACCATTACATACCCTTCTTCCCCAACAATTTTATAGCGGACGTAATAAAGTTTGGATTTTCTTCTGTATAATTAACTTCTTCATCAGAAACAGCTGTCATAGCTTCCGGATCCCAGTTGACCATGCGTACTCCTCTATAAATAAGGCCCTTATTGTACAGATCAACAAATACTTTAATTACAGATTCATACCGTTTTTCATCCATTGTAAAGAGTGTGCGATCCCAGTCGCATGAGGCTCCAAGGCGTTTCAGCTGTTCAAGGATTATACCTCCGTGTTTATGAGTCCACTCCCAAGCATAATCAAGAAATTTCTCTCTTGTCAGATCACGTTTTTCAATTCCTTCCGATTTAAGTTTTGCAACCACTTTAGCTTCTGTTGCAATTGATGCATGATCGGTTCCCGGCACCCAACAGGCATTTTTTCCAAGCATTCTTGCGCTGCGGATAAGGACATCCTGTATGGTATTATTCAGCATATGACCCATATGCAACACTCCTGTCACATTTGGCGGAGGTATTACAATTGTATAGGGTTCTCTCTCATCAGGAGTGCTCTTGAAGAAACCATTGTCCATCCAGTATTTATACCATCTGTTCTCTGCTTTCCCGGGTTCGTATTTTGAAGGAATGTCCATAAAGAAATTATAAAATGTTAAATTCAAATACAAAAATAGAAATTTTTCCCGCTGATCACGCAGATTAACGCAGACAAATCAGCGAAAGTCAGCGTAATCTGCGGGAAACAATACTTTTCTAAAACTGACTTTATAAATTATTTAATTAATGATTTTTCTTACTTTTGCTTCATATAAAATCAAGTCTCAATTCAAAATATCTATGCCATCATTATCAGAAAGAGGCAAAATTATGCCTGCATCACCAATAAGGAAGCTGGTCCCTTACTCTGAAGAAGCAAAACGCCAGGGAAGAAAAGTATATCATCTAAATATAGGCCAACCCGATATTCCCACACCTGAAGTAGCCCTTAATGCCCTTCGCAACTTAAATCTTAAAGTGCTTGAGTACAGTCACTCGGCTGGTAATGAATCTTACCGCCGCAAACTGGCAGCGTATTACCAGAAAATTGGCATAAATATCAATCATAGTGAAATACTCATCACGACAGGCGGATCGGAGGCGATACTTTTTGCTCTTCTGTCGTGCGTAAATCCGGGTGAAGAAGTTATTACTCCCGAACCTTTCTATGCAAATTATAATGGTTTCGCAACTACAGCCGGGATAAAAATTGTCCCGGTAACATCCTATATAAAAGAAGACTTTGCACTGCCTCCCATTGCAGATATTGAAAAAAAGATCACCTCAAAAACCAAGGGCATTATAATATGCAATCCTAATAACCCAACCGGATATCTCTATTCAAAAGAAGAGCTTCTCCATCTGAAGGAAATAGTAAAGAAACATGACTTGTTCCTATTTTCAGATGAAGCCTACCGTGAGTTTTGCTATGATGGCGCTGAACATTTTTCAGCAATGAATCTTGAGGGTATCGAAAATAATGTTGTCCTTCTCGACTCTGTTTCAAAACGTTACAGCGAATGTGGCGTAAGGATTGGCGCTTTAATAACAAGAAATAAAGAGGTTATCAGCACTGCATTAAAATTTGCCCAGGCACGGCTGTCTCCTCCCGGACTTGGACAAATTGCAGGTGAAGCATCAATTGATACTCCTGATGAATATTTTAAGGAAGTCAATAAGGAATATACCGCCCGTAGAAACTACATGGTCGAGGCTCTTAACAAAATACCTGGTGTTTACTGTCCAAAACCGAAAGGAGCATTTTATACAGTAGTAAAATTGCCGGTTGATGATGCCGATAAATTTGCACAATGGCTGCTGGAAAAATTCGAATATAAAAATCAGACAGTTATGGTTGCTCCGGCATCGGGCTTTTATTCAACTCCGGGGTCTGGCAAAAATGAGGTTCGTATAGCGTATGTTCTGAAGATAGAAGATCTGAAGAATGCGATGATGATCCTCGAGGAAGCGTTGAAGGTTTATCCGGGGAGAGTTTAACTTTCAATTGCCGTTGGCTTAAGCCAACGGCAATTGAAAGCAAAGAAAGCATTGCTTAATTATAAAGCAAATACTTCTGTCTTATTTTTCCGAATTTTTCAAGTCCCTCCTTCCATGTTTTATGGATCTCTTCTGAGGTCATTCCCTTTTGAATTTGTTCTCTCAAAACAGGACCACCAGCAAGAACATCAAAATACGGTGTGAAAAATTTATCCTTCTGAGGGAAATCATTATATGCGCTTATCACCCAGTCGAGATTAATTTCAGGTTTCGGGACAAGGTTTTTTTGCATCGCATCATGCAGGTCAGTTCCATAGCATTTTACACCAAGAAGAACAGGGTTCTTTGCACCCGGAACACTCTCCGGAGTGAAGCTGAATCCTCTGTCAGGCAGATCAGGACTTCCGAAAACCTGGAAAGGATATTTTGTCCCGCGTCCAAGTGAGATATTCGTTCCTTCAAAGAAACATAAAGAAGGGTACAGATAAATTGAGTTCTGGTTTGGCAGATTTGGTGAAGGTTTTACAGGAAGATTATATAATGTGGCATGCGTATAATTCTTGCATTTGATAACAGTCAGTTCACACTTTACTCCTTTTCTAAGCCAACCTTCTCCGTTTAACATTCCTGCATATTCACCCACTGTCATGCCATGAACCACAGGAACCGGATCTAAACCCACAAATGATTTATAGACTGTATCCAGAATATTTCCGTCAAAATAAAAACCATTTGGGTTGGGACGGTCGAGGATAAGGCATTTACATGATTCTCAGCACATGATTCCAGAATGTAATGCAGGGTGGAAATATAAGTATAGAAACGCGTCCCAACATCCTGAATATCAAATATTACAACATCAATCCCGTCCAGGTCGGCACTGGTTGGTTTCAGATGCTTTCCATAAAGACTTGTCACCGGTATGCCTGTTTGGGTATCTTTTCCGTTTTCTATTGTCTCACCTGCATCTGCCAGATCTCTGAATCCATGCTCCGGTGCAAAAATTTCTTTTATATTTATTCCAAGTGACAAAAGAGTGTCAACTAGATAGGTTCTCCCGATCATGGATGTCTGATTTGCAACAATTGCAACGGATCTACCTTGGATAAGCTTTTTGTATAATTCAATCTGGTCTGCACCAGGAGTAGGAGCTTGCTGAGCTGTGCAAGCTTGGGATATACCAAGTAGTATAAAAAATGCTGAACTGAAAAGTGCTCTGGTCATCTTCTTAATGTTTTATATGTAAAGCTATTACTTTTTTCGATCTCTGTGGTCCGCATTTTTTGAATTACCCCCTTCCCAATCTTCCCCCCTTGCCTTGCTTCGCCGAAGCGGCTTCGCGAAGGCGAAGGGGGAAAATGAAAAGGGTTAAATCGGTAAAAGAAATTCTGGACTTATTAATTTATTACTACAGAGAGACACAGAGGTTTCACAGAGTTACACAGAGGAGTTAACCTATATTTTCTTAAATTTGGGAACTTTTCATGAAAGATGAATTTACCATATTTCATAGCGAACAGGCTCATAAAAGGAAGACGTGAAGGAACTTCATTCTCCCGCCCTATTAATATAATTGCTATAATTGGTATTGCGATGGGCCTGGCGGTTATGATACTGGCAGTTGCTATACTCACCGGCTTCAAACAACAGATCAGAGATAAGGTTGTTGGATTTGGATCGCATATTCAGATTATGAACTTCGATTCAAATATTTCCTTTGAGACGACACCAATAAGTGACACACAATCTTTTATTCCTAAAATAAAACAATTGCCCGGTATTGAACACATTGAGGTATTTGCTACCAAAGCCGGGATTATCAGAACTAAAGAGGATATCCAGGGAGTAGTGCTGAAAGGGATTGGAAGCGACTTTGACTGGAGCTATTTTAAAAGCAATATGGTTGAAGGATCAGTATTTACAGTTACAGATACCGGGAGAACTGATAAAGTGATAATATCAAAAAAGATCGCTGACATGCTCAGACTCAAAACCGGTGATTCTTTCACGATGCTCTTTATTCAGGATCCTCCTCGAATGCGAAAATTCACAATAAGCGGTATCTATGAAACGAGTCTTGAGGAATTTGATAAGATGTATGTATTCTGCGATATAGCGCATATTAAGAAGCTTAACGGATGGAGAGACGATCAGGTAAGTGGTTTTGAAATATTTATCCGCGACTTTGATAAACTTGATGAGATGACGGAAGCAGTCAGGGATGCAATCGGATACAAGTTAACTGAAGAGGATACCAAATTTAAGGTGATCAAATATCAGAATGCGATATCCGCAGATATTCGATTGGCTTAATTTTCAGGATCTTAATGTTGTCATTATAATTCTATTGATGCTTATTGTGGCCGGATTCAATATGATATCAGGGCTCCTTATCCTTATTCTTGAAAAGACAAACATGATTGGAGTCTTGAAATCCCTTGGCAGTGAGGATAATACAATAAGAAGAGTATTTTCTATACCAGGCCACATATCTTATCGGAAAAGGATTGTTCTGGGGTAATTTAATTGGTATTGGTTTGGCTTTTCTTCAATTGAAAACCGGGTTAATTACTCTTGATCCATCCTCTTATTATATAAAGACTGTACCGGTGAACCTTCAGCTATCTCATATTCTGTTATTGAATGCCGGAACAATGGCAGCGATAATTTTGATGCTTCTCGTACCGTCTCAATTAATCAGCAGGATCACGCCCGTAAAAGCAATTAAATACGATTAAAAGCTGAGGCAGAATGCAGTTTCCTTACCGGGCTGAGATTTTACTTTAAGGTTCCCTCCATGCGCTCTCATTATCTGTCGGGATATACTAAGTCCTATGCCGGATCCATTTTGCCTTGTGGTAAAAAAAGGAACAAATATTTCATCGATGTTTTCTTCAGGAATTCCCGGACCATTATCAATCACGCAGATCTCCGGACGATTATTAATCCCCTCCGATGCAGAAATGGTAATTTTACCTTTGTTATTGTTTTCGTTAGCTTCCAGGGCATTTTTCACCAGGTTTAACAAGACCTGTGAGATAAGATTCTGATCAGCAAAAACTTCCAGGTCAGGGTTTTGAAGTGAAATAGACAGTTTCATTTTGTCGCTCTTATCGAGTGAATTATAAAGTATCTGCACCCGGCTCACTAAATCAGCCACCTTAAACGTCTTTTTCTGCGGTTCGGGCACCCGGGTAAGTTTCCTGTAAGATTCTACAAACGACATCAAGCCTTTTCCCTGCTCTTTTATAACATTCAGCCCCTGAAGGGTGGTTGCAATTGTTTTGACATTTACCTGTTGCGGCGACACTGGTTTTCCTCCATCGCTGTATATGCTTGAAAGGCTCTCCGAGAGAGAAGTAATAGGTGTGATCGAATTCATTATTTCATGCATAAGCACTCTTATGAGTTTCATCCACGATTCAACCTCTTTTTCATCGAGCTCATTTTTTATGTCCTGAATTGAAAGAATCACAAGCTCGTTTTCGTTTGTCTTAAAAGATGTCGCTTTCAATGAAAGCTGTATCTCGCCTTCCTCGGCTGAAATAGCCACCAAACGACGTTCGTAAGGCTTAATACTGTTTATTGTCTGATAAAGCTTTTTGTCTTTGCGTTCGATTTGGTTAAGGTGGGTTAAAACTTCCAGTGAAAGCAATTTTTTTGCAGATGAATTGGCATGCAAAATGAAACCTTTATCATTATATGTAATTATGCCCGCAGCAAGATGTTCGAGTAATGTTCGGAAATACTGTTCCTGTTGTCTGTTCTCAATTTTTAATTGTTGTATCTGATTATTCACCCTGTTCATGCTCTGATACAGATCGCTAAGAGAAGTATTGCTGATTTCGAAAGGGAAAAAAAGGTTCGAATCATCATTTCTCACGGAGTCAAAGAAGAACCTGATTTTCTTATTTGTGCTGTTCAGATATGATATAAGATTAATTGTCAGAATTGTAATAAACAGTATGCAAATGATTGAAAAACGAAATGACCTTTCAATTATTGCGGAATAGCTTAAAAGACAAGCCATTAACACAATGAAAAAGACCCTGATTACGATATTAAAATACAGGTTTTTACTGAACATCACCCGATTTTTTAAATCTGTTGTAAAGAGTTTGTCTGGTTATCCCCAGTTGTTCTGCTGCAGCAGTGAAGTTACCATTATTATTCTCAAGAGCCTGTTGAATCATTTGTTTTTCCATTTCCTCGAGTGTGGTGAAAGAATTATTATTACTAATAGAACCTGGATGGCGCAACAAGAAATCATCGGGTTTTATTACGCTTAATTCGCTTAAGATCACCGCCTTTTCAATTGTATGTTGAAGTTCTCTGATATTGCCTGGCCATGTATATTTCAATAGTTTTTCGTGTGCCTGCTGGTTAATTTTAAGCTCCGGTCTATTGTATTTGTGCGCATATTTTTTCAGGAAGAATTCAGCCAGAATGAAAATATCATTTCCTCGTTCTCTCAATGGTGGCATTTCAATCTGGATGGTATTTATTCTGTATAGCAGGTCTTCGCGAAAAAGCCCGTCTTTAACCATACTCTCAAGGTTCCTGTTTGTAGCACAGATAAGACGGATGTCGGTTGGGATCATTTGATTTGATCCAATCCTGGAGAACTGGCGGTTCTCGATAACTGCGAGAAGTTTAGCCTGGAGGTGAAATGAGAGATTTCCGATCTCATCAAGGAAAAGTGTCCCTTTATTTGCAACTTCAAATTTACCCTGACGGGTTTCACGTGCATCAGTAAAAGCGCCTTTCATATGTCCGAATAACTCGCTTTCGAATAGCGTTTCGCTTAAAGCGCCCATGTCTACACTCACAAGTACCTCTTTTGATCTGCCCGATAAACGGTGCATTTCCTGTGCAATTAATTCTTTCCCTGTTCCGTTTTCACCTGTAATCAATACATTGGCATCAGTCTTTGCAACTTTCTTTACAAGATTAAGAACACTTGTAAGCTTTGGAGATGAACCTATTATAAACCGTTCATCACGATTAATTTCTTTTTTCAAACCGCTCTCCCGTTCTCTGAGCTGGAGTACCTCGCTTTTTGAAATATTGAGCTGGATTGCAAGTTTTAATGTTGCAAGCAGTTTTTCATTGTCCCATGGTTTAAGGATAAAATCAGATGCTCCTGATTTGAGAGCATTTACCGCGGTATTAATATCACCATAAGCGGTTATCATAACCACCGATATTTCAGGTTTTGTCTCTTTTATTCTCTTGAGCCAGTAAATACCTTCATTACCTGTATTGACTCCTGCTTTAAAATTCATATCGAGGATTACCAGATTGTAATCCTTTTTGGATAGTTCGTTTAAGATCTGGTTTGGATTTGAAAGCAGTGTTACCTCATGAAATTCAGGTATCAGAAGTATTTCAAGGGCGCTTAGAATGCTTTTGTTGTCATCAATAACGAGTATGTTTCCTTTCTGCATAGTGTCAGATGGTTAATTCCTTCTATCAAATGTAATTCATATAAGATTATAAATCAATAAACTGTAAATTATTTTTACACCTAACCGTAAAAATAATTTACTAATTAATTGAAGACATTTTAGTATGCACCTGTATATCTTACACTTATATGTATGGCATAATTATGGCATAGTATTTAAAAAACCCAGCGATGATACTAACCGACCTTAAAACTGCAATCAGGAACATAGTTCGAAATAAGATTACCTCCATAATATGCATAATTGGTTTAGGTATTGGTTTGGGATCTTTGATCTTATTACAAGCATTAATAATTCATGAAACAACTTTTGACAAATTCATTCCGGATTATAAAAATGTGTATAAATTAAACTTTGATCAAAGGTCTCTTCTGCCTTATCCGCTTGGCGAGGAAATGAAAAAAGATTTTCCTGAGGTTAAGAATTTTTTCCGGATAGCAGATTTTCCAAATTTTGTAATTAAGAATTCCGCAAGCGAGATGGTACAGGAACACGATCTTGCTTTTGCAGATACTTCAATTTTTAAGATACTTGGGGTTAAGTTCATAGCCGGTGTTCCTGCTTCTTCACCGACAGAAGTGGCTATTTCTCAAAGCATGGCCAGGAAATACTTTGGAAAAACTTTGCCAATTGGGTCAGTACTACGGATAATGTGGATTAATGATCTCATTAATCTGACTGTAACTGGAGTATATAATGATCTCCCTGCAAATTCAACTCTTTATCCCGGGTTTATCACCACTCCAGACCTTTTTGCAGATCTGTACACTATGCTTGTCAGGAATGTATGGGGTGAATACGGTAAAGATTACAAACTAACTCTAAACTGGGAAGCCACAACATTTTATACATATGTTGTATTAAATCAAAACACTGACGCCCAGGCCCTGGCTTCTAAAATGCAGAAATATACTGAACATATAAAAGATGAAAAGGAAAAGTCGTTAAAATACTCTCTTCAACCGGTAAAGGAGATATATTTAAATTCATCCAATAATAAAGACTATTTTACCTTTTTTCGTGCCGGAAATTCCAATCAACTAAGGTACTATTGGGCAATTTCTTTCCTGATTTTATTGATCTCAGCAACCAATTATATATTTCTTACAAGAGCAACAGCTTCCGGAAGGTTGAAAGAACTTGGCACAAAGAAGACCCTGGGAGCATCCCGGTACAGTCTCAGCAGACAGATAATCATTGAATCAACATTCATTACCATTCTAAGTCTTATCCCGGCATCTTTTCTCATGGATCCGGGTATGAAATTCATAAACTCGACATTGAACAGGACGCTGAATAATGAGGTTTTCCTCAATCCCCTGACGTGGCTCGCAATGTTTTCGATAGTGATATTCATCGGCGTTGTCTCGGGTCTTTCTATCAGCTATAATATTTCGAGGACCCCCGCACTTGCTTTGCTTTCAGGTAAAAATTCTAAAAGATCAGGATCCGGGAAATGGAATTATTCCTTCCTGCTGATTCACTTTGCTCTGTATATTATTCTGGCAGTATGTGTAGTGACAGTGAATAAACAGGTCAGGTACTCACAGAATAATATAAAAGGAATGGATCTTAATAATATCATTATCAACGGCACTAGTACAAAAACAATGCAAGCTGGTTTCGCTTTGCTGAAAAGTGAAATAGAAAAGGTACCGGGAGTAATAAAGGCAGCAGGAGCGTCAAACATACCACCCTCTCCCAACAATGTACCGCTTACTATAGCTTTGAACACAGGCGAAAAAAATACTTTCGATGGTCTGATGGTGGGCGATGGAATGACAGATGTGCTGGGCATGGAGTTCGTGGAAGGCACCGGGTTTGGAACCATTAAAGCTGTCACCGATCTCATTTTTAATGAGTCAGCTGCAAAAAAATTTAATATTAAAGTCGGGGAAAAATATATGGGTGTCTATAATGTAGTTGGTATTGTCAGGGATTTTAATGCACATTCAACACTGAGAACAATAGAACCGATGGTAATAATTCAACAAAACCCTTTAAAGTATGGCATTATTGCAGTGAAAACAGATGGGAAGAACGATAAGGCAGTAATGAAAAGGCTAAAAGAATTATATACACAAATTGACCCTAATGAAGTATTCCTTCCTGAATATTTATCAGTAAGTGTTGCTAATCTCTACACTGCCGACAAAAATCAGGCAAGACTGACCGGTGCATTTTCAATTCTTGCAGCAATTCTTGCAGTAATGGGATTATTCGGTATTGCCCTGCTGACTATATGTAGAAAAACAAAAGAAATTGGTTTAAGAAAAGTAAATGGAGCTTCGATAGCTGCAATACTTATACTTATAAATAAGGATTTTATGCAATGGGTAATCGTTTCATTAATTGTTGCACTACCTATCTCATTTTTCATTGTCACAAAATGGCAAAGCAAATTTGCTTATAAAACTGAAATAAGCTGGTGGATTTTTGTATTAGCCGGATTATCAGCAATTCTTATAGCACTACTAACTGTAAGCTGGCAGAGTTGGAGAACCGCAACAAGGAACCCGGTGGAGGCGCTGAGGTATGAGTAATGAGGTGCGAGGTGTGAGGTGTGTGGTGTGAGGTGCGATGTGTGAAGTGTTGACTTAGGGACTGGGAGACTACGAGACAAAGAGACAATTAACGATAAACGAAAAACGATAAACAAGATAATAAAGGAGAAGAAATTATGTAATGAAAAAATATTAAGAAAATGAAATATCTTTTTAAAACGATTATCAGGAATTTCAGAAGGAAACCGGCAACCAACATCATAAATTTGCTGGGATTATCTGTTAGCCTGGCGCTTGTTATCATCCTATCTGTTTACTGTTACAGTGAGCTTACAACTGACAGCCATCAAATTAATGGTAATCGCGTTTATTTATATGGTCTTACTCAAGACCGTATCTATACACCCGGAATTCTTAAAGACCAGATAGATATGAATATCCCTGGAGTAGAGTCGGTTGTAAGGATGGGTGGATCATGGGAAGCCCCGGTATTCCAGTTTGAAAACAACCAACCAATAACTTCTGATCTGATTTTTGTCGATGAAAACTTCTTTAAACTATTTACTTACAAAGTTATCGAGGGAGATCTGGAATCAGCTCTGAAAGATCCGATGAAGATAGTTATTACAAAAACTCTTTCGGAGAAACTTTTCGGAACCCAGTCTGGCTTAAATAAACCGGTAAAACTGAACAACGCCCAGATACTGAATGTGAGTGCTGTTATTGAGGAACCAGAAGCCAATTCCTGTATCTCTTTCAGTGCAATTACTTCAATCGCAACACGAAAGATCGTTCAGTACGATGATAGGCGAATATGATCATTGGGGTAATTGCAATTTCCAAACATTCGTTCTCCTGAAAAAAGGGATCAATCCGGTAGAAACCTCAAAAACCATTTTATCGCTTATCCCTGAAAAGTACCATGAGAGATTCAAAAGTGAGTCATTGGTTCCCTTAAAAAAGATTTACTTTTCAAATTTTACACTTTATGGAAGTAATTATCTGGTAAACGGGGATAAGAAAAAAGTTATGATCCTTTTATTGGTAGCTACCCTGGTTTTAATGATTGCACTTATCAATTTTGTCAATATTTCATCTTCCCAATGGCAGGAAAGAATCAAACAAACCGGGGTTATGAAAGTTATTGGAGCATTGAGGTCGACTATAATCTGTGATATTCTTGCCGAGTCATTTCTTTTCTTTTTTGCCGCACTTCTGATTGCTCTCTATTTTGTTTACACCATCAATCCATTTATCCAAAACTATACCGGGATTCATTATAGTCAGGAAATAATTTATTCTCCCAAATTTATAATTACCTCTCTGTTTATTATAATCGGGCTAAGTGTATTATTCAGTATTGTTCCCGCCATAAATATATCATATTCAAAAGCTATCGATAATCTGAAAAAAACAGTAAAACCCAACAAAACCAACTTTTCTTTAAGGGGTCTTTTTGTGGTAATGCAGTTTACAATTGCCATAGTACTCATCGCATTTACTTTACTCGTGCAGAAACAGGTCAGATTTGGAAGCAGTAATCTCGGATTTAATCAGGATAATATCATTGGCATAAAATTAACGGAACAATTGAGTCAGAAGAAAGATGTTCTGAAAGACTTGCTTCAGAAAGAACCGGCAATAAGTGAGATTTCCTTTACACAATATTATCCCGGGAAAACAATTTCACAATGGGGAAATGAACTTGATATGAACGGGGAAAAGAAAGACCTCAATTTTTACACATTCAGTGCCGACGCTGTATTTTTCAAATTACTGGGATTAAAGCTGGTATCGGGACGTTTTTATTCTTCTGATTTAAAAACAGATAACAGGAAGGCAGTTGTGAATGAGACTTTCATTCGTGAAAATAAAATAGCAAATCCCATAGGTGGCAAGATTTTAAGTGGAGATCATGGTTATGAGATAATTGGTGTTTTAAAAGATTTTCATTACAAACCTATAAACCAACCAATAGTTTCACTTGTGATAAGAAGCGATTCCTCCTCTACCTGGGCATCATATTGTCTGCTAAATCTTAGAACAGCTAATTTCAAATCGCTTGAATCAACAATTAATAAAATAAAAAAAACTGTTTCGGAATTATCGCCTTCATTCCCTGTTGAAGTGAGTTTTTTTGATCAGGCAATACGAAACATGTATCAATCGGAGATGAATTTCCGCCGTGCATTCTCTCTATTGGCTGGTTGTGCGATTGTCCTGTGTTGTATGGGTATTCTGGCTATGTCGCTTTTTGCTTGTCAGAAGAGAGTCAAGGAAATTGGAATACGGAAAGTAAACGGTGCAAAAATTTCAGAGATCCTGGCATTGCTGAATATGGAATTCGTGAAATGGGTTGTAATTGCCTTTCTGATTTCCACACCTATTGCATGGTATTTCATGCACAAATGGCTCAAATCGTTTGCTTATAAAACAGATATAAGCTGGTGGTTATTTGCTCTGGGCGGATTAATGGCTTTAGGTATAGCATTACTGACCGTGAGCTGGCAGAGCTGGAGGGCGGCTTCGAGAAACCCTGTTGAAGCTTTGAGATATGAATAAAATTTATATAAATTAAAAATACTCTTTAACTGTAAGGGAGGTTATTATGATCAGTCACTTTTTTATTAATTCCTGGAGAAATCTCTGGAGGAACAAACTCCATACAATTCTTAATATACTCGGATTGGCAACCGGGGTAACCTGCTTTATTCTTATTCTTCTTTTTGTAAAATATGAACTGAGCTACGACAGATTCAATATAAATGCGGACAGGATCTACCGTATTGCAGTTAATGGAATGCTGGGTAACACTGAAATTCATCAGACAGGCACGCCACCTCCCCTTCCGGCAGCAATGTACCGGGAATTCCCCGAGGTTGAATCCGTGACGAGGGTTATGAAAATTGGTAATCTCCAGGGGACCTACGAACAGAAAGTATTTATTGAGAATAATATTTTTCTGGCTGACTCAACTTTTCCTGACATTTTCTCTGTCAGGCTTACAAGCGGGAATAAGGCATACGCTCTGAATCAACCGGGGGTAATGCTTATCACGGAAAAAACTGCAAAAAAGTATTTCGCTGGCGAGGACCCCATAAATAAAACAATAATATTCAAGAACGAGCGTACCTCATTCAACATACGGGTTTCAGGTGTTATAAAAGATCTGCCCGAAAATGCTCATTTTCATCCCGATTTTCTCATCTCAATCCTTACTTTTAAGGATCTCTACGATAATAAAAACTGGTTTCACAACCCTGCAGCAACGTATCTTATGGTGAAACCAAATACAAATGTAAAAGGTCTGGAAAATAAATTTCCCGCATTTATTGCAAAATATTTCTTTCAGGGAGGATCATACGCAGATTTTGAAAAGAATGGAAATTTCTGGAGATATTCTCTTCAACCACTTACAAAGATTCATCTGATCTCAAAACTTAATGGCGAATTTGAAGCTAACGGGAATTCATCTTATGTTTATATCCTTACACTTGCTGCAATATTTGTCCTTGTAATCGCCTGTATAAATTATATGAATCTCTACACGGCAAAATCATTTAACCGTGCCAAAGAAATTGGCGTTCGTAAATCTTTTGGTTCAACCCGTGCAAGCCTGGTCAAACAACTAATGCTTGAATCAACGATCCTGTCATTTTTATCGGTTGGACTGGCGGTTATTTTAGTCGATTCATTGCTGCCTTTTTATAGAAATTTTACAGGTAAATCACTTGAATTTCACTATTTTAGTCCAGGTACACTATTACTGCTTGCTGCACTTGTTCTGATTGTAGGAGTTTTTTCCGGAAGCTACCCTGCGCTTTATCTTTCATCTTTCAGGCCTGCAGTAATCCTTCAACAGAAATCCGGCAACAGCAGAAGGAATATAAATTTCAGGAATATTCTGGTTATACTTCAGTTTACGATATCAATTTGTCTTATTGCAGGGACTATCATGGTATATAAGCAATTGCAGTATATGCGATATGAAAATCTTGGCGTAAATAAAGAAAATGTAGTGGTTGTTAAGAACATTTCGGGACTCGGAAGCAACAAAAATGCTTTCATTCTGAAATTATCATCAAACCCTCATATTCAGTGCGTTTCTATGACCTCTGATATATTTGGCTCTGACTTTATTAACTGGGGTTACGGTGCAGAAGGGAAACAGACATTTACTTTAAACACATTTTATTGTGACACTGCATATGCTGCTGTGCTAAAATTAAAAATGGCCTCAGGCCGGTTTTTTTCATCAGCATATTCGTCAGACTCTTCTGCAATTGTCATTAATGAAGCCGCAGTGAAAATGCTGAATTGGAAGGAACCTTTAAATAAGCAGGTAAATTTATATACCATTTCTAAGAACCTCCGGATAATAGGCGTCATGAAGGATTTTAACTACGAATCGAAGCAGACTGAGATCAGGCCTATGGCTATTATTTTACTGAACGGGGTGGCTAAGAATGATGAAAATACCTCTGCAAATTTCATCCTGGCAAGATTGAATCCCGGAAATCCTCCTGAATCAATTGATTTTATTAAGAATTCATGGAATCAGTTATCAAATGGTGTATCATTCAATTATTCATTCCTCGATCAGGAATATGATAACCTTTACCGGAATGAGGCCAAATCACAGCAGCTCTTTCTTTTATTTGCTATCCTTTCAATATTCATTGCATGCTTAGGTTTGTTCGGTCTCGCTTCATTCCTGGCTGTCCAGCGTACCAGAGAAGTGGGTTTGCGGAAAGTAAATGGAGCTACCCGTACAAACATTTTACTCCTTCTTTCAGAGAATTATATTAAATGGATATCTGTCGCTTTTATCATTGCCTGTCCTGTTTGCTGGGTCATTTTGCATAAATGGTTAATGAACTTTGCTTATCATACGGAACTAAGTTTATGGATATTTGCTTTAGCCGGTTTGATTGCTCTGGTAATTGCTTTATTGACAATTAGCTGGCAAAGCTGGCGAGCCGCTACGAGGAACCCGGTGGAGGCGCTGAGGTATGAGTAGGTGCAGGGGAAGGCAGACAAAGGGACTTAGAGACTTTGAGACTTAGAGACTCGAAAACGAAAACACAATAAACGATTAATGACAAACCAAAAAACGATATACTAAAAATTATGAACGGACAATATCTTAAGGTGGCAGTGCGGAGGATTTTGAGGAATTACAGATCGAATCTGATAATATTTACAGGATTGGTTATAGGCTTGACAAGTTGTCTGGTAATATATACAAAAATTAAATATGAGTTAAGTTTCGACACTTCTCATACTAAAAGCAAAAATATTTACAGAGTTGTAAGAGTCACCTCCGGACTTGAATATACAAACGGAGGACTTGAATACAGAACCGGTGTGCATTTCCCATTCCCGGGAGAGATTAAAAAAGGCATCCCTGAATTGCAGGATGTGGTACCAATGTTCTACCTGCGAGGGCAGAAGATTGCGGTTGATGGTAAAGATTCTACGGATAGAAAAACATTTGATTTTGATGACGGATTAGTTCTTACCGATCCTTCCTTCTTTAAAGTGTTTGATTATGGAAAAAATGGAATCAGGTGGTTAAACGGACAGAGAGGTGACGTACTCAATAAACCGTTTGAGGCTGTCATAACCAGAGAGACTGCCAAAAGACTTTTTTCTGATCAGGATCCGGTTGGCAGGCAAATCTTCATGTTTGGTAAAAAGTTTACTATTCAGGGCGTTATCGAAGATCTTCCTGTCAATACTGATTTTCCTTTTAAGGTGATTGCCTCTCTGAGCACCTTCACTGAGGTGATCTATCCGGGTGTTTTTGCTGATTGGAATTCACTTTCGGACAACTACCAGTGTTATGTGGTGCTAACCAACAAAAGCAATGTAAAATTAATTGAATCGAAATTCAAAGAAATTTACAAACCACATGCCGACGGAGATATGGCTGAAAGAAGACTATTCAAGCTTCAACCTCTTTCCAGTGTTCACAAAGAAGGTGAATATGGAAATTATAACAATCGTACGGTAAGCAGTGGTTTGCTTCTTGCAATAACCCTGATCGGTACATTTATTTACCTCATAGCATGTTTCAATTACAGTAACTTTTTTCTGGCAGAAACTTTAAAACAGAGAAAACAAATCGCTTTAAAGCTGATACTTGGCAGCAAACCACGGTTAATCTTCTTTCAGTTTTTTACAGAGGCATTGTTTGTCACTTTTTGCGCCTTACTGTTCAGTCTTCAGCTGGCAGCGCCAATTATAAAAAACTTCTATTCCTTCATTGATATCCCTAAAGGCTATTTCCCGGAAATAGGATTATCAATGGTTATATTCATTCTTATTTTACTTTTTTTAGGTGGTTTTCTATCAGTAATATTCTCAATCTTCAGTCTGAATCTGAAGTCACTTTCGGCTCTTTTAAAGAAAAGTGATTCTGGAGACTCCAGCAAGGAGAATGTATTCGGGAAGACAAGCGTAATACTTCAGTTTGTTGTTGCGCAGGCTGTGATAATCGGCACACTGGTGCTAATGAAACAAATCTACTTCATCAATCATAAGGATCTTGGATACAGTAGTGAGAATGTTATACTTGCACAACTACCCGGTAATCAGAAATCTTTGACCTCTCTCACGGGTGAATTAATGTCCATACCGGGTGTGCAGGGAGTTTCTTACAGCTCGGTGGCACCAGCAGAATCACAACAATGGAGCGACTTTCGCTTATTCAAAAATAACGAGGAGAAGCGCATTGATGCTGAGCTTAAATCAATTGACTCGTCTTACCTGAGGCTATACTCATTTACACTGGTTGCGGGGCAAAATTTTTCATCAGGGGATACATCGGCTTCTGTTATCTTAAACAGGGAATTCCTTAGTGAAGTCGGTTTTACGGATCCGCATGAGGTTATTGGTTTAAAGATGCCTGGAATCGGAAGAAACGGTGCATTTATCAAGGGTGTTGTGGAGAATTTTCATTCAGGTTCAATACATGGAAAAATAAGGCCCTGCGTCTTTATTAATGACCCTGGTTCATTCCGCATCGCAAATATAAAGCTTGTGGTTTCGTCAATAAACTCAAAAACTGCTCTGGCAGGAGAGATATCTGACATCGACAAAAACTGGAAGAAAATGTTCCCCGGAAAGGAATTCAGATATCAGTTTCTGACTGACATGATAGCAGGTTATTATATGGCCGAACACAAGGCCCTGAATCTCTTTCTCCTCTTTGCTTCAATCACTATCTTTCTGTGTATACTTGGAATCCTGGGATTATCGCTTAGCATGAATGAAAGAAGAACAAAAGAAATAGGTCTGAGGAAAGTGAATGGAGCCAGCATATCGGAAGTTATGATCCTCTTAAATAAAAATTTCATAAAATGGATCGCTATTGCTTTCATTATCGCGAGTCCGGTGGCTTTTTACATTATGCACAAATGGCTTCAGAATTTTGCATATAAAACTTCATTAAGCTGGTGGCTTTTTGGTCTGGCAGGTCTGATGGCGCTCATTATTGCACTATTGACGGTCAGCATGCAAAGCTGGAGAGCAGCAACCAGGAACCCGGTGGAAGCGCTGAGGTATGAGTAGAGGTATGAGGTGCGAGGTGTGAGGGGAGAAAAGTAATATGTTAACAAACAGAATGGACATGAGAATTTTAAAAAGAGTAAGACAGAACTGGCAATGGTTTTTGATAAATGTTGTCGGACTGAGTACTGCATTTTCGTGTGTGATTATCATTTTTATCTATACCAGCCAACAATTAAGCTACGATAAATTCCATACAAAAGCCGGAAGGATTTACCGTATGACAACCGATACAAATCGTGGTGCTGTTTCCATTCACCCGGCCAGAGTATACGGAGATGTCCAAAAATTGTTAGCTAAATATCCAGCCATTGAAAACATGGTTCGAATTGTACCATTCAGAAATGCAGTTATTAAAATCGGGGATCAAAAGTTTTACTCGAGAAATGCTTATTCAACTGATAGTTCTTTTTTTAAAATTTTTGATTTTAAAATTTTATCCGGAAACCCTGAAAATGCTTTTTCTCAGCCCGGAAAAGCATTTATCTGTCGCAGTCTGGCTATGAAATATTTCGGTAGCATAGATGTTGTCGGTAAGGAGATTACAATCCTGCACCAGCAGGACCCTGATCCAAAGGTTTTTACGATTGATGGGGTGATAGAAGATTTTCCTGAAAATTCTCACTTCCATGCTGAACTGCTAACTTCTTTTACCAGTGTTGAGGACAGAACTACATGGGCTTATACATACTTATTAATGAAGAAAGGTATTGACGTTGGTGCTCTCAGAAACACTATTCAGCACAATTGGGAAACTGAAGGTAAAACAAATGATTCTGTGCCAATATTATACCTTCAAAAACTTACCGACATTCATCTGTATAGTCAGAAAACCCGTGAAATGGAGAAAAATGGAGATATCCGTTCAATAATCCTTCTTGTAAGCTGTACTTTGCTAATTCTGTTCGTTGCTCTTATTAATTACCTTAATCTGAGTCGTGTACAATTAATCGCCAGGATGAAAACTGTAAAAATAAAATTAATAAACGGAGCGTCGAAACGGATTATAGCATACGAGATGGTATATGAATCATTATTTCTTTCTGCTTCATCAATTTTAACAGGATTGTTTATAGCGGATTGGCTGGGAGAATCACTTAAGATATCCATTCTGCAGTCAGGCAGGATCTTTGGAATTGGAATTATTTGTATCGGTTTTATTGTCGCTATTGCTTTCCTGTCCGTTCTCCCCCTTTTCACTTCAAAAATCGTATCAGACATTAAAATGACAAGTAAGAAAGAGAGATTGTATACATATCCTCTTGTCTTGCAATTTACCCTTGCTATAGTGGCAATAGCCGGTACAGTGATACTAAACCGGCAAATTGATTTTATAAATTCCAGGCACCCGGCCTCACAAAATGCAAACATGGTAGTAATTGCCGATAATCCATGGCAATCGGTACAACGATATGAGATCTTTAAAACAGAATTACTCAAGAATTCTTCGATAACCAACGTAACGGCTGCAATGGAAGAACCTGGCGGTGATATTTTAGATGGCTCTGCTTTTGAGATGGAAGGTATCGAAAAAAAAGAAGGACAATCAATAAATATCTTCACGACTGATTCAAATTTTTTCAGTACACTTGGAATTCATCCGCTGGCCGGAACTACTGAACTGGGATTTACTCCATCGCAGAAATGGGAAGAAGATGCAATTAATCTGAGTAATCTGCGACAGAGCAAAAATGCCGACAAACAAAAGTTGGCGGAATTGGAAAAAAGTTTGGGGAATTACCACGAAAAATACATTCTTAATCAAAGTGCACTCAGATTACTTGGGATAAATAAACCGGAAGATGCTATCGGGAAGCGCTTCAGAATTAATTTCTTTTTGCCGGATCTCTTCCCTGAAGGAGAAATCGTAGGAGTAGTACCTGATTTTCATTATACCGACCTGCATAACCCTGAAAAACCTCTGGTTATCGCTCCCCGAAAATTATTCAACTATTGCTTCATAATAAGCACAAATCCTTTTCAACGGGGAGAAGCCATAAAGACTATTGCTTCTATATGGCAAAAAATAAATCCTGAATTCCCGTTTCAATACGAATACATAACCAGCAGTTATCGAAAAGTTTATTCAGTAGAATATGCACAAACCCATGCACTATCGTTATTCGCACTCATAGCTATAATTCTGTCCTCACTTGGCATATTTGCTATGGCTGCTTTTAGCATGCAACTTAGTGTGAAAGAAATTGGTATTCGTAAAATTAACGGAGCAATGATTTCTGAAATATTAGTAATGCTTAATAAGAACTTTGTCCGTTGGATCTCCATTGCGTTTATCATTGCAACTCCAATTTCCTTTTATTCCATGCATAAATGGCTTGAGAACTTTGCATACAGGACTGAGCTTAGCTGGTGGATATTTGGACTGGCCGGATTACTGGCCCTGGGAATAGCTTTGCTTACGGTAAGCTGGATAAGCTGGAGAGCTGCTTCAAGGAACCCGGTGGAAGCGCTACGGTACGAATGAGTTAATAAATCCATTAACCACAAGGAACACAAAGAAGGCACAAATGACACAAAGAATTTATCCCTTTGTGTCCTTTGTGTAAAACCCTTTGTGGATCTTTGAGGTTAAAAAAAATTGAAAACGAATCCTGAAATATCTGTTTACAAAAGATCTTCCCTATATTTATACTATTAATCTTATCATGATTTTATGAAAACCAGAATAATCATTTTATCCCTGCTTTTCTGTATTTCATTTAAAGTTTCATCTCAGGATGGATACACAGTAAAGAACGATTCACTTAAATCTGACATTTTAAATCAGACCCGGAAATTAAATATCTACCTCCCCGAGGGTTATGATGCAAAAGATGCCAAATTCCCAGTATTGTATGTTCTTGACGCCGACGGACGCGATCAGCATGTTGTCCCCACCGCAAGGTTTCTGTTTGTTAATGGCAAAATGCCTAAAGCAATCGTTGTTGGCTTGTTTAATATAGACAGAAATCACGATTTCCTGCCCGATTCAAGTAAGAATGCAGTTACGGGTGGCGGTGCTGATAAGTTTCTCGGGTTTTTCAAAAATGAGCTTATCCCCTATATAAATAAAAACTTCAAAACCGAGCCTTTCAATGTTCTGATAGGTCATTCATTCGGTGGTGTCTTTGCAATGCACGCGCTTTTAAATGATCCCGATCTCTTTGATGCTTATATAGCCATAGATCCAAGTTTCTGGTATAAAAACCAGATCCAGGTTCAATCTGCGAAGATTGAATTCGCTAAAAACAAAAACTGGAATAAACCGATTTTCATATCGGGACGCGAAGGAGAAGGTATGATAAGTATGGGTATTACATCCATGGAACAGGTACTTAAGCGTTCTGCTCCTTCAGCTTTGAAATGGAAAATAGTTGCTTATGCAAATGAGGATCATGGGTCAGTGCCATTTAAAAGTGTATATGACGGGTTACGTTATATTTTTGATGGCGGAAGTAATTTTTTGGTGTTGCCAAATGCAGGAACTTTGCCAAAAGGTGCCTCAACTTTTGCCTTTATTCAAAATATTAATCCAAATCTCAGGTACACACTCGACGGTACCGAACCAACAATTAATTCTCCGATCTGTAAACAAAAAATTGAGATAGCTAAACCCTGTACCTTAAAAGTTAAAACTGTTCCATCTAATTACAAAAATGTTCCGGCTGTGACCAGGGTTTTTGCTTCCGGAAATTACATGAATGGTGAATCAACCGGCAACTTTAAACAGGGTCTTAAATATTCATATTATGAAGGAGTATGGGATTCAGTTCCTGATATGTCAAAACTGACTCCAAAAAGCAAAGGTATTACCAGCAATCTAGATTTGAATTTTGCTGAAAAAAAAGACAGTTTTGCTGTAAGGTTTGAAGGATATATTCACGTAACAAATAAAGATCTGTACGATCTCTGGGTTGTCTCGGATGATGGCGCAAAGGTATACTTCAATAATGAATTGTTGCTTGACAATGACGGCCTTCATTCAGCTGATAACCCGATTGTAAAACTGGTTCCTCTTAATCCTGGTTATTACCCGATAAGGATAGATTATTTTGAAAGAACCGGGGACCAGTCAATTACACTGGGATGGCTAAAAGGCAAGCAAGATCTTCAGGCTATTCCACTGCCGAAAGAAGTGCTTTTTTATAAGGAATAAGCTAATTCATTTATTTAAACACAAAGAACACAAAGACCACCTCTGCTGAAGCTTTGTGGTTGAAAAAGCGCAAAGGACACAAAGAAATTACCCCTTTGTGTCCTTTGTGTAAACCCTTTGTGACCTTTGTGGTTTATTCTTTAGTTATTGAAGGCGAAAATCATTATGAACACTTTTGCTGCCAAATTGAAGGATGAAATTCTGAGAGGTCTGCCCGGAACAAATGTACAATGGCAAATGTCCTCAAGCGATCGCAACCTTATGAATTTCCCACTATTTCCGGGAGAGGATGCCAGGGTAGCGGCAGTTTTGATATTACTGTATCCCGAGAATGGTTCAATACATACCATTTTTATGCAACGTCCTGAATATGATGGAATTCATGGAGGACAAATAAGTTTCCCCGGGGGAAAAAGGAACCTGAAGATGACAGCGTTATTCAGACTGCTTTACGCGAAACATGGGAAGAAACAGGAGCCGATCCAACGAAAATAAATATTATCGGTACCCTTACTCCTTTGTTCATCCCGATAAGTAACATGCTGGTTACTCCCGTTGTGGGATGGCTGGATGAAAAACCACCTTTCAATTTCCGGACTGAGGAAGTTTCATTTCTAATCGATGCTGAGCTCAAAAAGTTCCTTGATAATTCAATTGTGAAATCAAAACCATTCGAAATAAGAGACCAGAAGATTATTATTAAATATTTTGATTACGACGGCAATACTATATGGGGCGCTACCGCTATGATACTCCAGGAACTGCTGGCGATTATCAGAAGGGGCGAACTTTTTCGCCAGGAATGATATTCTTATAATGTTCATACCTTTCCATGATCTGACTAACAAACCTTACTGATTCAATCCCTTTAAAATATCCGCTTTTAACAACAGAATCATTATAATACTTAGGCTGTGATTTTTTAAGAAGCCAAATAGCTACGTTTCCATCCCATTTCTCCGGATCCATTCCGTTTTTCTCTGCAAGTTTCATGGCATCAAGAACATGTCCGGGACCAGCATTATACGCTGCCAGAATAAAATTGATCCTTTCTTTTTCATCGGAAATTTTCGGACTGAATATCGATGAAAGCCATTTAATGTATCTTATTCCTGCCCTCAGATTGTTTTCGGGCGATGAGGTAATATCAATACCATAACTCTTGCCGGTTTCAGGCATAATCTGCATCAATCCGAATGCACCTGCATATGATTCCACATTTGGGTTGAAATGAGACTCCTGACAAATAAGCGAAGCGAGTAATCGCCAGTCCCAATTGATGCTGGTACTGAATTTTTTTATCAGATCATCATAAGGTGACACTTTTCCTGTATTTATTGCATACAGATCGCTGTTGACAATAGCAATGGAACGCGCATTTTTAAAATACTTTGCATATAAAAGTTCATAGGAACCGGTCAGCTTATAAATTGTCATCCATCGGTTTAAAGCATACAAAAGATGATCAGAACTATTTTTTCTGACACCCCAGGTGATCTTCTGCGTCAGACTTATAGGTGTGCTGACATCAATTTCGGGAAAATACATTGAATTCACCAATGCAAGATTTTCGTTACAGATCGTATAATCAATTATACCTCTTGCGACGTTCTTAATAAGTTTTTCTGATTCAAACGGGACCTCAATAATATTTATGGGATTTCCGGTTTCTTTTGCCAGGGAGATAAGATGCTTCGCATAAGCCGACCCTTCAGGTACATAAATAGTTTTTCCTGTCAGATCCGATTGACTTCTTATTAGCTTTTTGCTGAGAGCTTCAGGAGACAATGTGCTCCAGTTTTTTGGTTTATGCTGAATGAGCACCAACCTTGTTTCACCGATAGGGACTGTGACACGAACATCATTGTTCGAGGAAGAATCCAGGTTATAAGCCAGCAGGTCCGCTGCTCCCGATTTAAGCATACCCAGTGCCTCATCAGGCCGATTTTCAGGAATAATTTCAAGGTCTATGCCTATATTATCTGAAAATGATTTCAGAAGCTCATAGTTGAATCCCATGGGTTCACCCCTGTAAATAAAATAGTCTGTAGAATTAAAATCAGTTACAGCGACCAATTTGCCTTTTTTTCTGATGGAATCAAGGTCGCATGAAATTGTATTGCTTTGTTCTGTTTTGGGGGTGCGATGAGGTGAGCAGGCAGTGATTACCGTCACACAAAAAATGAATAGAAATTTTGATTTCTTTACCAAACCTTTTGTTTTAAAATTGGCCGCAAAGATACAACAATTTTTTTAATCGTAAAATGTCCATGACAGACCATACCTTAACATCCTGATA
Organism: uncultured Bacteroidales bacterium; assembly: GCA_963734885.1. Taxonomy (GTDB): domain Bacteria; phylum Bacteroidota; class Bacteroidia; order Bacteroidales; family VadinHA17; genus LD21. Next base: position 377,716 of record CAVTIJ010000002.1, read on the forward strand.
TTCATAGGATAATCAGGCACATAATAGTACTTATATTTGAGGTTTCCGCCCATAAGTTTTGCATTGAAATGATCGAACATTATAAAGATTCTCGTCCGTTTTACCTTTAGATTGAGGAAAAGATTAATATAAGGATAATCTCCGGCAGTCACAAGGGTCTGCCTGTAAAAAACACCTGTTGCTGGCATATATGAATATGGATAATAAAGCGTGTTATAAGTCACATCCGCTCCGAGTTGGGCATTCAGTTTACCTCCGGTCTTTCTGAACCTGAATAAATGTTCGAAATAAGCTGCCTCTCTTAGTGTAACCAATGGAAGGTCGAGTATCTCCGAATTTGAACTTTTCTGAACGATCACATCGGAAGCAAGGTGAAATTTCCAGAAGCTGATTTCATTTTTCAGGGTAGCGGCTAATACGGAAAGTCCTCCTGTAAATTGAGAAGGATGCGCAGTAGTATCAAAATCAGCATAATTTTTAATTAATGCATAATTGAATTTTAATTCGGTATGTCTTGCAGGATATTTGAACGAAGTCCCTACATCGATCCTGAATTGCTTTCTGAAACTATTGTCCCATTCAAAATTATTGCTTCCCCAATGATTATACCAGATAGATGGCTGCATATTGATTATATCTCCTGTAATCAGCCAAGCTGCCCTTCCTTTTTTCAGGTCAAATGTCTTTTCAAGATCACCATTCAGATTAAAATCGCCGGCTCTGTATCCTATAAGATATAATTCACCTGTGGCTACCCAACGGAACTTTTCGCCAATACTATTATATAGTTTGCCCAACAAAACATTACTGTTTTCGTTTAGCCGGGGCATATCTGGTTTAAGGGTGTATGGGACCGGATTGATATAACTGTAGGTTGAAAGTTCATTTCTGATCCCAACCCCTCCTCCAAGAGCTACTTTTCTGGAAGCATCAGTCGAAAAATCAAATCTTATTGTATTTTTTATTGTCTGGGAATATATAGAATCCCATGTCATGTCGGGAGTCACAAGAATATTTCTGTAAAATCCTGAATTTGGCAAAAGGTCCTGGTACCTGCGAATATTTTTTTCAAATGTAAGAATATGGGAAAATGTCCCGCTGATACCAAAAAATCTTGCTGTCTTTTTTGGAATACTATCTTTTTTCGAAGTTGCCAGGCCACCAAATGTATAACGCTGAACCAATAAAAAATTCCTGTTCTTCAAAAAGCTATTTGCCTTATCAAGAGTTCCAAGGTGTGTAAGTATATCCCGATTGACAACATTCGCCTCTTTAAACTTGGCAGTGTCAGCTATGCCTCCATTTTCAAATGTATGCATATTATTTATACCTAATGAAAGGTAGAGCTTGTACTTATCGCCGGTATAGGAGGAGTAAAAAGTGAACATTTTATCAGCTGAGCGCTGGAAATTATATTGTCCCAGACTGAAAACAATATCATAAATAGCTCCGAAATTTAAAAACCTGTTCACGTTTTGTGAATGTTTTACCCTGAACGTTTGTTCCGATGTCTCCGTTGGCCCCGCAAAAGCCCAGTCTAATTCTGTATATGGAGTCTGCGTATTCATGAATACCGGGTTGTATTGGGTATGCATTAAAGGATACAAATACTTATAGAGATATCTGTCTGGATCAGTAACCCTGTCAAAGAAACTAAGCTGATAAAATGGAAGTCCGTAATTCCCGAGACCAGCGTTTACAGGAGAATATGTGTCAGCTTTCTTGAACCGTTGTGAAAGTGAAAATACTGTATCAATAGGTTTAGATACTTCCTCTGAGTAATCAGGGGAGAGTGTCCATTCCTTCAGGATACGCGGACCTCTGATAGTGTCCTGCTTACGGGAACGCCTGACAACCGGAATTTTAACTGAATCGGGTTTTTGTGAAATCGGTCTGGTTGAAACGACATTCTGTTTTTGTAAACCTGACTTTGGAGGAATGACATCCTGGTTCTGGGCATACAAACCTGAAGATATGATTAGAAGCAGTATAATTGAAAAAAATCTCATCATCAGGTGCAAATATAGAAATTATGAATATAAATTAAACGCTAAGGATGCAAAGGTTTGCGTAATGGGTGCAAAGAATTGCTGTCATCCCTATAACAACGATATATATGATAGATTCTTATGCCACCAGGACACGAAGACACAAGAATCACAAAGGACAAACTCAGACTTAGACTTGAGCATTCTATTTGACGGGACGACCCCCTTTCTTATTTCCCCCAAAGGGGGAAAGGATGGCTTTGTTCCTTCCCCCGTGGGGGAAGGTTAGGAAGGGGGTAAATAGCGAAAAAGATACAACAAAAAATCTCACTTCTTAATGGCAATCCTTTTTGTCTTCTCCCTAATCTACATTATCATTGAGATAAGCATTATTCTCCCTCAAAACCGGACCATCGTTTTCGTCAGAGCTGAGAGTGAACTTTGACAACTTACTTTCGCTGGCGCTTTCAGGTGTCCCCAGGGAAAGGTTTCTTCTCACATATGCCGGTACGTCTTCAAAAGTATCGATGTTTTCTTTCATGGTTTTATTAGAGAGGCCCTCCCTTTTCAGAAGGTTTTGCATATGCTTCACCTTTCTCAATGTTGCTTCAGGCTTTTCGCTGTTCTCTTCATTATCTTTGCTCCGTCGGCTTCTTATCTCACTCATCTCCTGATTATGTTCAAGACTGAAATCAATTATCCCCTGCGATTCTTCCTCAAAATCGGTGATAATTGGTTTTTTCCCTTTATCATGAACAGAGAAAACGTCATCACCAGTTCCATGGGAGATTGCAGGTGGTATGGCAGTTTTATTTGCCAGTAATTCTATCTTTTTCTTGTTTGGTTTATACGGCTGAAAAATACTGTTTGATTCAAATCCGGTAGCGATAATCGTGACACATATTTCTTCTGTAAGATTCTCATCCTTTGATAATCCCCTGATGATCAAAGCATCTTCCGATGCTGCTTCATACATATAATCAGTTATTTCACCAAGTTCATCCATTGTGATCTCATGTTCCCCGTTTCCGGACGAAATATTTATCAGAACGCTTTTTGCACCGGTAATATCGTTTGAATTTAATAACGGAGAGGCCAGGGCATTCTCAATAGCTTTTCTGGCCCTGTCTTCGCCTGATGCCTTGCCCATACCCATGATAGCCACTCCTGAATTTCTCATTACGGTTTCAACATCAGCAAAATCAACATTAATATAACCGGTAACCGTAATAATCTCAGCAATACCCTTCACCGCTGTAGTAAGAATGTCATCAGCTTTTGCAAAAGCCGTGGAGACCGGTTGATTTCCATAGATCTCGCGAAGCTTCTCATTGTTTATTACAAGCAAAGAATCAGCATAGTCCTTAAGCTCCGTTACACCATCAATAGCCTGTCTTATCCTTACTTTTCCTTCAGACTTAAAAGGAATGGTAACAACCGCAATGGTAAGCAATCCTGCATCCTTGCAGGCTTTTGCAATGACCGGCGTTGCTCCTGTTCCTGTACCTCCGCCCATACCAGTTGTTATGAATACCATCTTTGTATTCCCCGACAAAGCTTCCATTACATCTTTGAGATTCTCAATAGCCGCCTGTTTGCCGATTTCGGGTTTGCTACCTGCACCACGACCCTCAGTAAGAGACTCCCCGATCTGGACTTTTATCGGCACCTGGCTCTTTAAAAGAGCCTGATGATCAGTATTACAAATAACAAAATTAACATCAGTAATACCCTTTTCATACATATGGTTAACGGCATTATTGCCACCCCCGCCTATTCCGAGCACTTTTATAATCGACGACCTTTCAACAGGAAGATCGAAATTCATTATATCGTCTGACATAGCTAGTTATTTATTTTATTATGAAAGGTATATATTTAACTGAAACTTACTCGTTATTTAATTGGCTGATCTTCAACCTCAAACATTCTTGAGAGCATACTTTTTATTTTTTCGGAAAGTGGAATCTTTTCTTCTTCCGGAACTGGAGCTGTAAAAGTATCCTCCTCCTCTTCTTCTGTCTCCTTAAATTTATCGGCAACGACAGTTTTCGGTTTCACAAATTCATCCATGCTTCCTGCATTAAATGTCTTTTTGTATGTCTCGAGGTATTCAAAGCCCCGCATTATAAGACCAACGCTTGTTGCATACATCGGCTGATTAATTTCATTCTTTGCAGTTCCGGCCAGATGTTCATTCGGCAAACCTATTCTGACATCCATTGCAGTCTTGAACTTCATAAGTTGAGGGAGGTGCTTCAGCATTGCACCACCGCCTGTAATTACCACTCCTGCAGCAAGTTTATCGGCGTAGCCCGAATTTTGTATTTCAAAGTTAACTGCGTCAATAATCTCCTCCATTCTCGATTGAATGATATATGCCAGACTCTTGAATGAAATTTCTTTTGGCTCACGTCCGCTGATACCTGGTATCGATACAACTTTATCTTCGGGAGCGATATCCCCCAGCGCTGAACCATATTGAATTTTTAGCTGTTCAGCATGACGCTGAAGAATTGCGCAACCTTCCTTAATGTCTTTTGTCACCACATTACCTCCGAAGGGGATTACAGCGGTATGGCGTATTATATTATCATAATATACAGCTACATCAGTCGTTCCGCCGCCGATATCTACAAGCACAACTCCTGCTTCTTTCTCATCGTCGGTAAGCACAGCATCTGAAGAAGCCAGAGGCTCTAGAATCATATCCTTAACTGTCAGGTTTGCCTTCCTTATGCACTTTTCAATGTTCTTGGCAGCTGCAACCTGTCCGATAACAATATGAAAATTTGCCTCAAGCCTGCGTCCGCACATCCCGATCGGACTCTTAACTCCTGTCTCATTGTCGACTATAAAATTTTGAGGGATAACATGAATAATCTCCTCCCCGATGTCTATGTGGATTTTATGCATGTCTTCAATCAGGCGGAAGACCTCCTCTTTCTGGATTTCATCATCATAAGCGTCGCGGATAATATATCCACGGTTTTTCATGCTTTTAATATGCTGTCCTGCAATACCTACAAAGACCTCAGAAAATAATACGCCTGACCTTTTCTGGACATCTTCAACAGTAGTTTGAATAGCATTTACTGTCTCCTCGATATTAAGAACAACACCTCTCTTTACTCCTTTTGACAAAGCTTTACTCAGTCCGAGAATTTCAATTTTCCCGTTCTCGTTTTTCTTGCCGACAATTGCCACAATTTTTGTGGTTCCGATGTCGATGGCTGCTACATACTGTTCCTTTTTATTCATAATATGGTTATTTCTGATTATCTCTTCTTTTACAAACTATCTGATCTTTAAATTCAAGGTTTATCATTGAATATTTATTCCATCCGACCTCCGGTAAAACCTTGTCATAAAAGGCCTCAAGGTTTCTGAGCTTACCTTCGAAATTTTCGGTTGTTCCAAGGTGTATCTGTTGATTGCCAACTCGTGGTATAAGGTCAATTTCATCCTTCCCATCCACATAAATCTGATCAATCTGAGCTGACCAGAACTTATCGTCATTAATATAATTCACCAGGTAGAAAATATCTTTGAGAATTGAATTTTTAATGCTCGTATCCAAAACACTGACCCCGTTAAGCATTGCATTGCTGATATTTATATTGCCCTCAACTATGTGCAGACGGGGATTATAGAGATTTCTTCTTCTCACAACAACTCCTTCTTCATCGACAAAAAAGTCGCCACCATTATCCGGCATGACTCTCATGACAGGATTTCGCTGTTCGACATAAACATGGACGATACCGTCGATTGTCATATACACTTCAGCTTTCTTTAATTCTCTTAATACATTTATCCTGTTTTCAATTTCTGAAACAGGTACTTCTTTAAATGGTTTGCCTGCTATTCTTGCTCCATTGCCATAAGCAAGATTTAATAATTGCTTTCTTGTAACAAAATGATAATCTGAAGAATCGCTTATATCAATATTTATTCCCCCGCAAGGTCTGATATTTGTAGAACTGGCAAAGAAAACCGGCGCTATAAACAGATATAATACAGGAAGGATAAATAATATTTTCAGCACTTTCCTCATCTTACTCTTTCGCTTTTTAGCTTTTCTTCAATAGGCTCTACCAGACTGTCAATATCGCCTGCACCGATTGTAAGAAGTACGTCCAGTTTGCTTGTATCCAGTTTCCCCGGAATATCTTCTTTAGCCATCATTCTTTTCCGGCCTGATTTCATTTTATTAAAGATCATTTCAGAGCTTACACCATCAATTGGTTTTTCACGTGCAGGATAAATGGGAAGCAGGATTGTTTCATCAAGCTCGTCGAGTATCCTGGCAAATCCTTCAGCATGGTCGCGGGTCCGCGAGAAAAGATGAGGTTGAAAAATCCCGGTGATCTTTCGTCCTGCAAAAAATTCTTTCATGCACATTATGCATGCCCTTATCTCTTCCGGATGATGACCGTAATCGTCAACATAAGCTAAGTCCCGGGACATTTATCCTAATGTCGAACCTGCGTCTCACTCCCTGGAACAGCAGAACGGCTTTCTTAATTTCTGATTCGGTAACCCCGCACAAAAGGGCGACAGCTATGGCAGCAGTAAAATTCTCAATATTGATAATACCCGGAAATGCAAAATGCAAATCGTTAATAGTCGCTAACGGATGAATGAAAATTGAAACTGTAATAATCTTTTGTATGCTTAATATCAGTTGACCTGAAGTCACTGCCCGGAACAAGATCCGTAAGTAAAGCAGTTAACACCTTCAGGAGCAATAATTTTTTTTCTGATCTTGCTGTTCACAATCAGGTTCCCTCCTTTCCTGATCTTTGCGCAAAATTCATTATAGGCTTTAATCATCGTGGTATGATCACCATAAATATCAAGATGGTCGGCATCAAGTGATGTCACAACTGCCATTAAGTGGCGAGAGCCGGTGGAATGAACGGTCAAATTCATCTGCTTCCATAACTGTGTACCTGCTTTCGCCCAGAAGAAGATTTGAATCATAGTTTTTTGATATACCTCCCAGGAATGCCGAACAATCTATCATGAGACTGTTTCAACAGATGAGCAATCATTGTGGATACAGTTGTTTTGCCATGTGTCCCTGCCACTGCCAGCGTATCGGTATGTGAAGAAATTTCGCCCAGGATCTCTGATCGTTTATATATCGTATAGCCATTGTCCCTGAAAAACGAAAGGATCTTGCTCTCAGCAGGAATAGCAGGCGTATAAACTATCAGAACCTTGTTTTTTAACGAACTGTTCCTGAAAAGATCGGGTATGACATTTACATCATCGGTATAAGTAACAGAGCAGCCATTCTGAGTCAAAGATCTGGTTATTTTACTTTCCGATCTGTCATAACCTGCAATAGAATATCCTCCTTTTGAAAAGTAGAGAGCAAGGGCGCTCATTCCGATGCCTCCGATACCTACAAAATATAATCCCTCTATGTTTTTGAATTCTATCATTCGCCTGCAAGCTTTAGTACCTCTTCAGCAATCCTGATGTCAGCATCCCTGTCTGCCATTTTCAATATATTCTCAGAAAAACTATCCCTTCTCTTCTTATCCGAAATCAACTTAATTGCCTCATCAACAAGTGTCTTACCCGCCTTGCTGTCGGGAATCAACAAGGCTGCGTCTCTTTTTGACAGTGCTTCAGCATTTCTTGTCTGGTGATCTTCTGCTACATTCGGAGAAGGGATAAGAATTGCCGGTTTACCTACCAGACATAGCTCGGAGATCGTTCCCGCTCCCGCCCTCGAAACAATAATATCCGCTGCTGCGTATGCATAATCCATCCTGTTGATAAATCCATGCACGGATATATTTTCGCTGAATGATAATGAAACCAGGGCCTTTACATTTTCAAAATAATATTTGCCTGTTTGCCATAACCACTGGCAGTCAGAGTCGCGGAGAATATTAATATTTTCTGAAAGACATTTATTAATAGTACCTGCTCCAAGAGATCCTCCGAGAACAAGTACAACAGGAAATTCTTTCTTTAAATTGAAAAAAGTCAGGGCTTCATCCTGTATACTTTTCAGATTGTCAAAATTCTGACGCACAGGATTTCCTGTTTTTATAATCTTTTCGCGAGGAAAGTATTTCTCCATTCCGTCATAGGCAACGCAGATTGTAGAAGCTCTTTTTGCCAGAAGCTTATTTGTTACACCGGCATAGCTGTTCTGTTCCTGGATAAGGGTAGGTATACCCATCTTTCCAGCCTGTCGTAACACCGGACCACTTGCATATCCGCCCACACCGACAACCACATCAGGTGCAAATTCCTTTAATTACTTTCCTTGCTTTCCTGAGACTCTTTAAAAGTTTTATAAGCACCGTAAAATTTTTCAGCGAAAGACTCCTGTATAATCCTGCAACGGGCAATCCGATTATTTTGTACCCGGCTGCCGGAATTTTCTCCATCTCCATTCTGCCTTCCGCGCCCACAAAAAGGATCTCAATCTCCGGATCTATTTTCCGCAGAGCATTGGCAATAGAAATAGCAGGGAAGATATGTCCTCCTGTTCCGCCTCCGCTTATTATTATCCTTTTATGTTTTTGCGGGCTCATATATTTTTTCTCCTTCGTCTGTCACTTCTTCTTCAGGCAATTCTTCATTTTTTATTCTTGCATTTACTACCCTGCTTACACTCAATATAGCTCCGATTGAAAAGCTCATTACAAGCACGGAGGTCCTTCCCCAGCTTACCAGGGGAAGCGTCTGACCTGTCACAGGGAACAGACCTACAGCAACAAGCATATTTATCATAGCCTGGATCACTATCATAACAATAAGTCCCAGCACCAGAAAGGCCGGGAATGCTGTTTCGCATTTTTTGGCAATCGTTATTCCCCTGAATAGCAATATCATGTATGCCAGATATAAGCGGAATAGCGCCGAATAATAAGTCCGTATTCTTCTATTATTATTGCAAATATGAAATCGGAGTTTGATTGCGGAAGCATATTTCTTTGCGTGCTTTTTCCGGGAGCTTTGCCGAATAATCCACCTGTGGAAATTGCAATTTTTGCCTGGTTACTCTGGTAATCGCCGTCTTCATCACCTTTACCCGATACAAAATGCTCAATCCTGTTTTTCCAGACCTGTACCCTGTTATCTTTCTTGATCACTGTGAGAGCCATGGCAAAGATGAGAACCATAACAACCCCAATTCCAACATAAGCAAAAAGGAATTTAACCGGGACCCGGCCGATAAACATGATTACCATCGACATTCCGAATATCATAAGCGCCGTTGAAAGGTTTTCGGGCATTATTAATCCGCAGACAATCCCGACGGGAACAATAAAATATTTAGATACCAGTATAAAATCATTAAGTTCCTTCTGATATTTGGCAAGTGACCGGGCCAGATACAGAACAAGCGCAACTTTCGCAACGTCTGATGTCTGAAGCCTGAATCCGGTTCCCGGGATTGTAATTGATCTCATGGCTTCATTAACCCTCGATCCAATAACTAAAGTAAGAGCTAACAATCCAATGGAAACAAGAAGTATCAGACCAGCCATTGAGAAGTATATCCTGTAAGGCAGGTAATGAACAATTACAATTATAGCCAGACCAAGGACGAGCATAAAAAACTGACTCTTAAGAAAATATGTGGTATTTCCGCCATATTTCATAAAAGCTACACCCACTGATGAACTATAGACTGCCAGGAGCGAATAGAACATAAAAAGAGCCACAAGACCCCAAATCGCCCTGTCACCTTTAAATGTTTTTGTAAGCCAGCCCTGTTGCATATCTTATAAATTCCTTACTGCCTGTTTAAACTGACGTCCCCTGTCTTCATAATTTTTAAAAAGATCAAAACTTGCACAAGCCGGAGATAAAAGCACCGTTTCACCCTTTTTTGCGAGGTAATACGATGATCTTACTGCCTCTTCCATAGATGATGTTTCAACGATAGTTGGAACCTTATCTTTAAAAGCTTCTATTATCTTCCGGTTATCTTTCCCCAGACAGACAATCGCTTTGACCTTCTTTTTAACTACCTGGAATAACTCGGAGTAATCATTTCCCTTGTCGACTCCCCCGACAATCCAGATGATACTATTTTCCATACATTCAATAGCATACCATGTTGAGTTGACATTTGTGGCTTTTGAATCATTAATGAAATCAATCCCACAGACAGTTATGACCGGCTCCAGACGGTGTTCAACCCCCTGGAAATCAGCAAGACTTTCTCTGATTACCTCCTTGCGGATATTTAGAATTTTACCTGCAACAGCTGCAGCCATTGAGTTGTAGGTGTTGTGGCGACCTTTAAGCGCAAATTCGTGGATGGTCATGATTTTAGTTTTATTTTGGTAATCAATTAATAATTCATCGTTTTCTACATAAGCAGTCATACCTTCTTTTATCTCATCAGAAAAAGGCAGAAGCGTCACTTCGGGTTTCCTTTTGGCCAATTCTTTTTTTATAATCGGATCGCCTGCCCAGAAAATCAGGAATTCCTTTTTACCCTGATTCTGAATTACCCTGAATTTGGAATCAATATAATTCTGCAGGTTATGATCATACCGGTCGAGATGATCGGGAGTAATGTTCATTAGTACCGAAATGTCTGCTTTAAATTCATACATCCCGTCCAGCTGAAAACTGCTCAATTCTATGACGTAATAATCGTATGAACTTTCAGCCACAGCCATTGCAAAACTATTGCCCACATTCCCGGTCATGGCAACTTTTTTCCCTGCTTTTTTCAGGATGTGAGTGATCAGATTGGTAACAGTTGTTTTGCCGTTACTTCCTGTTATACATATTTTAATGCCTTTAGAATATCTTCCCGCAAATTCTATTTCAGAGATTACATGAATTCCTTTCTCCCTGATCTTTTTTATTATTGGAGCATCTTCCGGTATCCCGGGGCTTTTTATGATCTCATCAGCTGAAAGTATTGCTGATTCTGTATGAGTTCCTTCCTCCCATTTGATTTTGCTTTTTTCAAGAATCTCCTTATAAATATCCTTTATCTGACCCTTGTCTGAAACAAAAACATCGAATCCATTTTTCTGTGCCAGGATCGCTGATCCTGCACCACTCTCACCCGCTCCGAGAATTACTATCCTCTTATTCATGTTATCTTATCTTTAGCGTTACAATGCTTAAAACTGCCAGTATTATTGCCACAATCCAGAACCTGATGACAATCTTGGGCTCCGGATATCCTTTTTTCTGGTAGTGATGGTGCAGAGGAGCCATAAGAAAAATTCTTCTTCCCGCACCATATTTTCTTTTTGTTCTTTTGAACCAACCGACCTGAAGAACGACTGAGAGGTTCTCAACCAGGAATATCCCGCAGAGAACAGGGATCAGAAGTTCCTTCCTTATTATAAATGCAAATACAGCAATGATACCTCCCAGGGCAAGGCTTCCGGTATCCCCCATAAAAACCTGGGCAGGGAAAGAGTTGTACCATAGAAATCCTATTGTTGCTCCGATAAATGCACTCGCATAAACAACTAGTTCTTCAGTTCCGGGGATATACATTATCTGAAGATACCTTGCATAGATAATGTTACTGGAAACATAGGCCAGTATTGCCAGAGCTGTTCCTACAATAGCTGAAGTGCCTGTCGCCAGACCATCGAGGCCGTCAGTCAGGTTTGCTCCGTTCGATACCGCAGTAACAATGAAAATTACGATTATCACGAAGACAATCCATGTAAATGGCCTCCTGTATTGAGGATTTATAAATGAAACCAGCCAAGCATAATCAAATTCATTATTTTTTACAAATGGGATTGTTGTTTTTGTAGACTTCCGCTCCATATTCACCTTTCCCTCTATCGGAGTAACGATACCGGGATCGAGCAACTCGCTTTTTTCCCGCAGTGTGAGGTCAGCAACATTTACTTTTTCGACAATCCTGACCTCACTGCTGAAGAATAATGTCAACCCGACAATAATTCCCAGAACAATCTGTCCGGCAATTTTGAATCTCCCTGCAAGGCCTTCTTTGTTCTTCTTAAATATTTTTATATAATCATCGAGAAAACCTATCAGCCCTAGCCAGATTGTTGTTATCAGCATCAGGATGATATAAACATTCCCAAGCTTGGCAAACAATAATGTAGGTATTATTATGGAAGCGAGGATAATAATTCCGCCCATTGAGGGAGTTCCCTGCTTTTTATACTGGCCTTCCAGCCCGAGATCGCGCACAACCTCGCCAACCTGCCGGAGTTGCAGGTATTGTATGATTCTCTTACCGATAAGCAGAGAGATAATGAGCGAAGTTATTATCGCAGCAGCGGAACGGAATGAGATAAAGGTAAATAACCTGGCTCCCGGGAAATTAAGCGAATCTAAATAATTAAATAAGTAGTACAGCATTTACGGTTCTATTTTAGTAAAAATGCACTCTTTAGTTCTTCCCTGTCATCAAAATGATGTTTGACGCCCATTACATCCTGGTAGGTTTCATGTCCTTTTCCGGCTATCAGAATTACATCACCTTTATTAGCGAACATAACGGCAGCTTTAATAGCTTCACGCCTGTCAGCTATCCTCAATGTTTTCCTTTTAAGATCAGGAGTTATTCCTGCTTCCATATCATCCAGAATTTTCTCAGGATCTTCAGTTCTCGGGTTATCGGAGGTCAGAATAACCCTGGTGCTGCCCTCTGCTGAAATTGCGGCCATCTTCGGACGCTTTGTTTTATCACGGTCACCACCGGCACCAACAACCGTAATGAGCTGTACCCCTCCTTCCCTGATCTTATTTATAGTATCTATCACATTTAAAAGCGCATCGGGAGTATGAGCATAGTCGACAATACCTGAAATACCACCCGGAGATATTATTATCTCAAGCCGTCCGGTTACAGGATAAAGATCGCTGAGGATCGTAAGGATTTCTTTAGCCGAAGCGCCGAGTAGTTCCGATGCGGCATAAACTGCAAGAAGATTTGAAGCATTGAAATCGCCTATTAATCTGGTCCATATCTCCTCTCCCTGAATTTTTATATGCATACCCTCGAAACCCTGTTCAAGAATATTACAGCGGTAATCAGCCATCCCTCTTACTGAGAATGTATACTTTCTGGCTGCTGTATTCTGAAGCATAACTCTTCCGTTGCGGTCATCAACATTCACAAGTGCAAATGAATCTGAAGGAAGGGTATCGAAGAAACTCTTTTTCGCAGCCAGGTAATTATCAAATGTCTTGTGATAATCAAGATGATCGTGAGTAAGATTTGTAAAAATTGCCCCTGTAAATTTCAACCCGGCTATCCGTTTCTGGTCGGCAGAATGGGAACTTACTTCCATAAAAGCATAATCGCATCCCGCTGCAACCATTTTTGCTAAAAGGGAATTGAGCTGAACAGGATCAGGAGTTGTATGGGTTGCTTCGTATTCTTTTTCGTTTATATAGTTGCAAACCGTAGAAAATAGTCCGCATTTATACCCAAGTTGTAAAAACATCCTGTACAAAAGAGTGGCAATTGTCGTTTTGCCATTCGTTCCTGTAACACCAACAAGTTTGAGTGACGAAGAAGGATTGCCAAAGAAATTTGAAGCAGCCATACCAAGGGTCTTTGCTGAATCTCCCGTTTTAATCCAGTAAATATCCTTAGAAGGATTTTCAGGAAGTGTTTCACAAATGATCGCAGCTGCACCAGAAGCTATTGCAGAATTGATAAACTCATGGCCATCCGTCTTATATCCTTTAACTGCAACAAACAGTGAATCTTTTTCCACTTTGCGTGAATCAAATACAACACCGGAAATATCCCCGCTCTTTTTGCCGGTCACCGAGATGACCTGAATTCCATTAAGTATATCTTCAATTTTCATATTTCTACATATTCATTTCCAGTGAAACAATTGTACCGTCATTATATCTTGCCCCGTGCTCGGGAGATTGTCTGAGCACTCTTCCTTTACCACTGTATCTTACCCTCAATCCTGAATTCTCAAGAAGGTAGATTGCATCACGCAGACTCATGCCTCTCACATCGGGAACAAGTCCTTGTTGTATTTTAACACCTGCAAGCCTCACCGTGTCGCCGCTTTCACGGGTTGCAACCCAGTCATCATCAGCGGTACGCCGGTACTTTACATCCATATTTTTAAGCACTTCGTTAATATCCGCCCTGTAACCATTCCCGGCATCGGGTGCAGATGGTTTTACATCATCTTTATTTTCAGGCTTATACTCTCTGAAAAACCTTGTTGCATAAACCTTGTCTGAAATCTCCTTGAACACAGTTCCGGCTACCACATTTCCGAAATAAACCCCGTTCGAGGGGGAATTAACTACAACAATACAGGAATAAAGAGGGTTCTCAGCCGGAAAATAACCGACAAATGATGCTGAATATGAAATGTGGGCGCCTGTCCTGTACCCGTATTTATCCTTAGCGATCTGAGCTGTTCCAGTCTTACCTGCAATTTTGTAATTAGGGTTTCTGAGATTGGTCGCAGTGCCATGTTCAACAACACCTTCCATCATCTTTTTTGCTTTTCTGATCGTCGAACGCGATGCAATCGAATTGATTATTACCTCCGGCTCATAGCTTCTGACGATGCTGCCATTTCTCATCACCGCGGTCACAAAGTAGGGACGCATCATTTTTCCGTCATTTGCCACGGCATTATAGAATGATAGTATCTGCAATGGAGTCAACTGAACTTCATAACCATATGACATCATCGGTAATGTAAGCCCCGACCATAATTTATCTCCCGGATAACGGATAAGAGGATCACCTTCACCTTTTATCTGCAGTTCAAGTGGTTTATTCAATCTCATTGCATACAGACGGTTCACAAATTTTTTCGGATCATCCTTATAATGAGAATAGATCAGTTTGGAGGTTCCCACATTTGAAGATTCCTCGAAAACCTGTTTAACTGTCAACCGCCCGTGTGCCTTTGTATCCCTTGTTATTCTGTCGTAATATTTTACGGTACCGTCGCCCGTATCGACATAATCACCTGTATCAATAACCCCGTCTTCCAGTGCCGCCATAAGAGATGCAAGCTTGAAAGTAGAACCAGGTTCTGTGCTCTCTCCAATTGCATAGTTGTAAGATTCGTGATAATCCCCGTCACTTTGCAGACCCAGATTTGCAATTGCTTTGATCTTCCCTGTAGCAACTTCCATCAATACCGCACAACCATGATCAGCGCCATTTTTCCTGAGCTGATTAAGAAGAGCTGTTGATGCAACATCCTGCAAATCAAGATCCAGAGTGGTAACAACATCATTCCCGTCGCGTGATTCAACACTGTTTGGACCATCTACAGCTATCCAGTCTCCTCCTGTAAGGCGTTGTTTTATTGCCACGCCATTTTTACCAGCCAGATCCTTATCAAAGGCGCCTTCAACCCCCACCTCATTACCTTCACCCAGATTCAGATAACCTATCGTACGCGAAGCCAGATCGCTGTTCGGAAGTATCCTCCTGTTTTCAGCCATGGCGACCATTCCGCCTTTGTATTGTCCCTCGCGGAATATCGGCAATTCCTTCAGCTTCTTCAGAGTTTCGTAATTGACTTTGCGTTGTATGAGGAAGTACCTGTCACCTTTTTTGCGGGCTTCAGTTATAACCGATTTCCATCCGGAAGCTGACCTGTCACCAAGAAGCTGTGCCAGACCTGCCGATAAACCGTTAATTCCATTCGACCAGGTTGCCGATGACATACCGCTGCTGCGTGTATCCATATAGATTGTATAATATGGAACCGAACTTGCAAGAAGCCTCCCGTCATTTGTCAGAATATCTCCCCTGTTGGCCTGTACTTCGCCGGTCTTATATACAAACTTCTCCGCCATATCTGTCCATTTGCCACGCTGAACATATTGAAGGATAATAATACGGATGAGCAAAGCAACTGCCAGCAGACCGATTCCAATATAAATCAGACCACCTCTCCATACTATTTCTTCGCGTGCTGCCATTGATTATTTCTTGTCAACTATAAGTTTATATGGCGGAGTTTTCAGCTCTTCAAGATTCAGCCCGCGTTCTTTTACAAGGCTGAATACTTCCGATTGTTTACTGATGTACATCAGATCAGCTGATGTTGAAAGTGACTCAGACCTTAGGTCTCTTACCTCTCGTGAAAGTTTCGTAGTCTCTCTTGTTATTTTTTCAGCGTGAAACCTGTTACCGATATAGACTGCTGCCAGAAAGACAATCAGAGAAATATATGCGAGGTTTTTAAGGATGATCTTTTCTGACACCATGCTCCCGCTTAGCAGTTCCTTGATGATACTGCCCGGCTTTATTTGCTTCCCGGCTTCCTTAACGTCTTCCTTAATCTCTTCCATTTGTCAGATCTTTTCAGCTATCCTGAGCCTGGCACTCCTTGCCCTGTTATTTATTGCAATCTCTTCATCTCCGGGGGTTGTTCCCTTCCTGTTTATAATCCTGAACGGAGTTTGCACATTTCCGTAAAAATCTTTTTTTTCTTCTCCCTCAAGATTCCCCGTTTTCATAAAGTTCTTCACAAGTCTGTCTTCAAGAGAATGGTAACTGATCACTACGAGCCTTCCGCCCGACTTCAAAAGTGAAAGGGCCTGCTCAAGCATTTCGCCGAGGTATTCAATTTCATGATTTACCTCAATCCTGAGAGCCTGAAACACTTTTGCATAGAATTTATGTTCCTGCCTGAATGGAGCAAGCTTCCCTATCGAATTAAAAATATCGTTCACAGTTTCAAAGGATTTTGCACCTCTTGCATTAACAATTTCCTTTGCTATTCTTCTTGAATTTGTGAGTTCGCCATACTTATAAAAAATGTCGGCCAACTGTGATTCTTCAATTGTATTAAGAAGATGGGCTGCCGTCACTACGCTGCTCTTATTCATGCGCATATCGAGAGGGGCATCCTGACGGAAGGTAAAACCTCGTCCGGGTTCATCAAACTGGTGGAATGATACACCCAGATCGGCAATCAGTCCGTCAATAGAATCGATATTATTGAATTTCAGGTTGTTTTTCAGGAATCTGAAATTCTGGTTCAGAAAGATGAACTTTTCATCGGAAGGGATATTCAGTCCGGCATCTTCATCCTGATCAAATGCTATCAGTTTTCCAGTACTGAGTTTTTTAAGAATCTCCATTGAATGCCCTCCTCCTCCAAAAGTCACGTCGACATATATCCCGTCAGGCTGTATTTTCAGTCCGTCAATACTCTCTTTGAGCAATGCGGGTATATGGTAAACCATAATTCTTAAAAGTCACTATTACTCCCACCCAAAAGCTTTTCGCCCAGATTGGCCAGATCTTCAGCAGGCATAGCAAGTTTATTATAAACGTCTGCCGGCCATATCTCTATTCTCCCATCCTGCCCTGCCAGAACAACATCCCTTCCTGCACCAATCAGGTCCATTAATCTCTTTGGGACCAGAATACGGTTATTATTGTCGAGAGACAGTTCGGCTGTGCCCATAAAAAAATTCCTCAGGAACATGTTTTGTTCACGGTTAAACGGGTTTATCTTCTTCCTGATCTTGTCAAGCTGCCTGTTCCAGTCCTCAATTGCATACAGAACCAGGCAGTTTTCGAAGATGTCTTTGCGAACCACAAAATGATCCTCAGCATCGGCAGGCATCTGCTTTTTAAATGCCATTGGAAGAATTATCCTTCCTTTGACATCCACTTTGCACGTATAATCACCAATAAATGTGGCCATCCTGCTTTTTCTGATTAAACGGCTAAAATAAGAAAAATTCTCCACTTTGCTCCACATTACTCCACATTTTTCGTGTGTTGTTAATAACTTTTTGAAGTGGGTAATACATAAATCAATGAGAGATTGGAACTATATTGAAATGAGAAAAAGAAATCCATTAACCGCAAAGGTCGCGCCCGGCCCCCCAAACTAATCTTACATCACATTTATTAAAATTCAGGTAATCCCTGGAAGATCCTTCATCTTCCGCAAGATAAAAATTATCATTTACTCCAAATTTACTATTGCGGAAGATTCAGGATGACAGGGTATTATGAGATAAAATGGGGAAGGAAGCGGCGCCTTTTGTTCTAATATTTGTCTCTTTAGAAAATTTGGTTCAAAAGGCGACGCTTCCTTCCCCGATAAACCCTAAATTGCATTGTCATCCTGAATTGCACTGGTACGTAGCTTGCGGAGTACCAGTGAAATGAAGGATCCCCTTCTCTTTTTCTGCAATCCTGAAAAAAAATGTGATGCAAGATTAGCCCCCTAAAGGAGGGTAAATTCTCAGAATATCAGCAAATTGTTATGACTCTGGATTCGTCCCCCTTTAGGGGCTTTTAGGGGGACAGCTGGGCATCGGCAGGGGGTCGCCTGCTTTGCGTGTTTTACGGTTAAAAAGTCAGCTGAATCTTTTGACATTCAACTAAGGATTTATCGCCGTGATATTTTTTTGGTAATTTTGCCTTCTTCTTATCCAAATAAAATTGCCGGAAATGGAGTCTGCTTCAGAAAAAAATGAAAATCAGAAAATTGACGTTAAGAGTGTCATTCACTCCAAGAACCCTGCCCTTTCAAAGGCGATTCCTGGCTTTGTAATCAATTATCTCAAAAAAATTGTTCATCAGGATGAATTGAATGAATTTTTGGGGAAATACGGACATTTAAAGGACTCTGATCTAATTGCAGCTGGATTAATGCATTTCGAAATAAAATATCGGGTTTTTGGCAGGGAAAATATTCCTTCGTCGGGCAGATATATTTTTGTTTCCAATCATCCCCTTGGCGGTCTCGACGGACTCGTTTTTATCAACGAGCTTTCAGATCATTTTCCCGATATTAAGTTCCCTGTAAATGATATACTGACTAACATAAAGAACTTATCAGGTATTTTTCTTGCAATAAATAAACACGGGGCGCAGGCAAAGGAAGTTGCAAGGAAAATAGAGGAAGCTTATGCCTCTGATTGTCAGATCCTTTATTTCCCTGCCGGTCTTTGTTCCCGTAAAAAGAGCGGGATAATAAAGGATCTGCAATGGCAAAAAAGTTTCATTACAAAATCAGTTCAGCACAAAAGAGATATTGTGCCTGCATACTTTTCGGGACGGAACTCAAATTTCTTTTACAATCTGGCAAACATAAGAAAGTTGCTCGGTGTTAAAGTTAATATTGAGATGCTGTATCTGGCTGATGAAATGTTCAAACAGAAAGACAAGGAGATTAATCTGGTTTTCGGGAAGAAAATATCCTGGGAAACATTTGACAAAACAAAAACCTATCCGGAATGGGCAGAATGGATTAAGACAAAATCTTATGCTCTGGAATCATTTATTGCCTTATAAGTGTTAAACAAAAAAAAAGGTTAAATTGCAGCAGTTTGTAAAGTTTAAAAATTCAGATATTTTACCCCCACTTCTATTATTCAATGGAACCAATTGTTGCTCAATTACCAAAGGATCAGATAATTGCTGAACTTACCAGCGATAAGCTTCTGCGCAGAACCAACAATGGTAACAATGAGGTTTATGTTTTTGACAATAATAATTCTCCGGCGCTCATGCATGAGGTGGGAAGAGTCCGGGAAGTTACCTTCAGACATGCAGGCGGAGGAACCGGAAAAGAAATTGATATCGATGAGTTTGATACTGCAAAAAACGATCCCCAGAAACAACTCATTGTGTGGGATCCCGAAAATAAGGAGGTTATTGGCGGCTACAGGTTCTATTTTCCTGAAAAAGGCTGTACTGAATGTGATATTACAAAACTGGCATCATCCGCATATTTCCATTTCTCGGATAAATTCCTGACAAAGTATTATCCGCATATGATGGAACTTGGACGGTCGTTTGTACATCCCGACTATCAATCGCGCTCCATGGGAAGAAAAAGTCTTTTTGCGCTTGACAATCTCTGGGATGGGCTTGGTGCAGTAATAATTGATAATCATCATCTGAAATACCTTTTCGGAAAGGTGACCATGTATCCTCATTTCAACCAGAAAGCCAGAAACATGATCCTCTATTTTCTGAAGAAGCATTTCAATGATCCCGATGGCCTCGTAATTCCGATAGATCCCGCAAAGATTGATCTGCATAAAGAAGAGATGAAAAAGATCTTCAGGGCATGGGGATGGAGAAGATATAAGGAAAACTATAAAATTCTGTCAAGAGAGGTCAGAAACCTTGGTGAAAATATACCGCCGCTAATTAACGCCTATATGAATCTGTCGCCCACAATGAGGACTTTCGGGACTTTCATAAATCACAAATTCGGAGATGTGGAAGAAACGGGAATCATGATAACATTGAGGGATATTTATGTGGAAAAGATCAACAGGCATCTTGCATCATACAAAAAGGATTTCGAAATAACCTGGTTTTCGCACGAAAATCAATAAGCCCTCACATTTCTTCCTTCCATGTAGTTTACATATGACTGGTTTACAACCTTGTTGCCGCCAGGCGTTGGATAATTACCTGTAAAATACCAGTCGCCAAGATGTCCGGGACAAGCTTCATGCAACCCTTCAATTGATTGAAAAACAATACTTACCTCAGCTTTTATTTCATCCGATTTAAGCATTGAAGAAATTTTAGCAGATATTTCCTCGGTTGTGAAGGGTTTGTAGATTTCACGGACAATATTTTTCATTTCCTCAACAGGCTTTTTAAGTTCTGCCAGAGCTTCCTTGTATACTTTTTTGATAACAGACTCCCTGCCGGTATCTGTTAAAAGCTCAATAGCAGCTTTAAATGCTATGAAATCACCAAGTTTAGCCATATCAATTCCGTAACAATCAGGATATCTTAACTGTGGAGATGATGAGACAACTACTATTTTCTTCGGGTCAAGCTTATCAAGTATTCTTATTATACTCTTTTTAAGCGTAGTCCCCCTTACAATCGAATCATCGATCACGACCAGGTTGTCAACTCCACGTTTAATAACTCCGTAAGTAACATCGTATATGTGGCCTACAAGATCATCGCGGCTGGTATCTTCCGTTATGAATGTCCTGAGTTTAGCGTCTTTCACCGCAATCTTTTCTACCCTCGGCCTCTGGTTAATAATTTTCTCAAGTTCTTCTCTTTCAAGATAATTACCCCTGCTGAGGATATGATCGGTCTTAACCTGGTTGAGATAATTCTCAACGCCTTTTATGAGACCGTAAAATGCGCTTTCCGCTGTATTCGGAATATATGAGAATACGGTGTGGTCAAGATCATAATCAACGACATTCAGAACCTTATCCGCTAGAAGTTCTCCCAGTTTTTTTCTTTCCCGGTATATTGCTTTATCTGTACCTCGCGAGAAATATATCCTTTCAAATGAGCATTTTCTGAGTTCTGTCTGTTCTCTTATCTTTTCAATTGAAGTTTCTCCCGACGCTTTAATAATTATTGCACTCGCCGGAGGAAGCTCCATTACATTATCGGTCCTTACATTAAAGATTGTCTGGATAACCGGCCTTTCGGACGCGACCACAACAACTTCATCATCAATATAGTAATAAGCGGGACGGATTCCTGCAGGGTCGCGCATAACAAATGCATCACCATGACCAACCATTCCCGCCATTGCATAGCCTCCGTCCCAGTTGCGGCTCGCTTTTTTAAGGATTGAGGTTACATCGAGATTTTTTTCAATCATCGGAGATATCTCTTTTTTTGAAAATCCCTCCTCCTTGAATTTCCTGAAAAGTCTTTCATTTTCCTCATCGAGCCTGTGACCAATATTTTCAAGAATTGTAACAGTATCTGAAAAATCCACAGGATTCTGGCCCAATTCAATAAGGCTGCTGAAGACTTCACCTACATTTGTAAGGTTGAAATTACCAGCCATAACAAGATTCTTCGATCGCCAGTTATTCTCACGGCTGACCGGATGAACATAATCAATATTGTAACTTCCGTATGTGCCATATCTCAGGTGACCCAGATAAATGTCGCAGGCAAATGGGACATTTTCCTTAATAAAGTCTGCATTTTTGAAAGAATCAGGATGTGAGCCAGATAATGCATCTATGTCGGCATAGATAAGACCGAAAATTTCTTTTATAGGATTTGCTTTGTTTGATCTTTGCCTGAAAATATATCTGTTACCGGGTGCAACGTTTAGTTTAATTCCAGCGAGGCCTGCCCCATCCTGTCCCCTGTTGTGCTGTTTCTCCATCATCAGGTATATTTTCTGCAGGCCATAGTTCCAGGTACCATATTTATTAATATAGTATTCCATCGGCTTACGCAATCTTAACATTGCAATGCCGCATTCATGTTTTATATTATCACTCATAGTTATCTGGTATTCATGTCCGGGAAATTTATTATATCCGGGACAATATATGCATCTGGAAATGCTTTGCTGATCAATAAATATAACCTCATCGCTTCAGTTTTTGTTCTGAAGTCACCGACTCTGATTTTATAGTAGCCGGGTAGCGCAAACTGCTGGTAGGTTTTCAGCTCGGGATATTTGCTTTCAGGAAATTTATTCAGGAAATCCTGTAAAGCTTTACCTGATTCTACTTTTGCATCACGGTTGGAACTGTTATAAATCTGGATTCTGAATCCTTCCATTCCTTCATAGCCATCTTTCTCAGCCAGATTTCTGTAAGTCAGAATGTACCTGCTAATAAGCGTATCTACGGCAGGATCCTGAATAATATTCAGCCTTCCGGTTTGTGCGTTGCTGTCAATTCTTTTAAACAGATCAGTTGTTTTGATAACCGTTTGTGAATTGACAAAAACCGCAGTAAAACCTGAAATAAATAGTATCAAGAAAATTTTTCTGAACATGCCGCAAAGGTAGCAAAAATTTCTATCCCAATTCTGCTGCGAGCTCGTCGGTCATTTCAAGATTATGATATACAAATTGGATATCATCGTCATCCTCCAGTGCATCAACGAGCCGAAGTACTTTTCTTGCCGACTCAATGTCAAGTTTTTTAGTGTCGTGCGGAATTCTCTTCAATCCGGCTTCTTCGGGCTCAATATCAAGCTCATTCAGCTTCCTGTTCACGCTGCCAAAATCTTCCTTGGCACAGGTAACTGTTATCATATCCCCGTCAACTTCAAAATCTTCAGCGCCTGCATCAATCATCTCCAGCTCCACATCTTCAAGCTTGAGCCCTTCATTTTTTATGGTAAAAACGCCTTTCCTTTCAAAAAGGAATGTCAGTGATCCATTTGTTCCCAGATTACCACCATGTTTATTAAATGCTGATCTGACAGATGCAACGGTTCTGTTATTATTATCTGTCAGACATTCTACAAATACGGCAACACCGCACGGGCCGTAACCTTCAAACGATGTTTCAATAAAACTCTCAGCATCAGCTCCTGTAGCTTTTTTTATCGCCCTGTCGATATTATCTTTTGGCATATTGGCTCCCTTTGCGTTCTGAACCGCGAGCCTGAGCCGGGCATTAGATTCTGCATCACCGCCACCTTCTTTTGCAGCAATGATAATTTCTTTAATGATTTTTGTGAATTTTTTGCCCCTTTTAGCATCTATTGCCCCTTTTTTACGCTTGATGGTCGACCACTTGCTATGTCCTGACATACTTACAATTTTTATTTAACAGTATGCAAAATTAAATAATTCTTTCAAACCTCGGTCATACTTTATAGATTTGTGGCGGAATTTAGAACGAGGGGGAGAAAGGGTGAGAGGGTGATGGGGGGATAAATATGGAGACGATAAATAAGAGACAAAAAACGAGAAACGTTTTAATGATTAAAAAAGTATATATCGAAACATATGGGTGCCAGATGAACGTAGCTGACAGTGAGGTTGTTGTGTCGATCTTGTCAGATTCAGGATATGAGCCCACTGAAGATATTAAAGAGGCTGGTCTGATCCTGATTAACACCTGTTCAATACGCGACAATGCCGAACAGAGAATCTGGGGTCGCTTGAGGGCAATCAGTCATCTGAAAAAGAAAAAAAATGACCTGATGGTCGGCATAATAGGATGCATGGCTGAAAGGCTGAAAGAGAAATTGATTGAAACAGATCAGCTGGTTGACATAGTCGTTGGTCCTGACAGTTACAGAGCATTGCCAAACCTGATAATGGACGCTGAGTCGGGTCACAAAGGTGTAAATGTGCTTTTATCACGCGAAGAAACTTATGCAGATATCTCCCCTGTGAGAATGGATAAAAATGGGATTACTTCGTTTGTTTCCATTATGAGGGGATGCAATAATATGTGTGCATATTGTGTCGTTCCGTATGTACGCGGAGCGGAAAGAAGCAGGGATCCTGAATCCATTATAAAAGAAGCTCAGGAACTCTTTAGTATGGGATACAGGGAAGTAACACTTCTCGGGCAGAATGTGGATTCTTACTCATGGAAAAATAATGGAACAGAATTAGGATTCCCCGGACTTCTTGAAAAAGTAGCCATGATCGATCCTTTGCTAAGGGTAAGGTTTTCCACTTCACATCCTAAAGATATCTCGGATGAGCTTCTGTTTACAATTGCCAGAAATAAAAATATCTGCAGACATATACATCTTCCGGCACAGAGTGGCAGCAGCAGGATCCTGAAACTGATGAACAGGGAATATGACAAGGAATGGTATATGGACAGGGTGAATGCAATCCACAGAATAATTCCTGAATGTTCACTATCCACCGATATGATTACGGGATTTTGTACAGAAACGGAGGAAGATCATAAAGAATCACTCACGCTGATGGAATGGACAGGCTTTGACTTTGCATATATGTTTAAATACAGCGAAAGACCTGGTACTAAAGCTGCCAGGAAGCTGTCGGACGATGTGCCCGAATCTGTCAAATCCTCAAGGCTTAGCGAAATGATAGCACTTCAAAACCGTCTCTCTGTAAAATCAAAAAAGAACGATATTGGCATGATCTTTGAGGTTTTAATTGAAGGATTTTCAAAAAGATCGGTTGAATATTTTTCAGGACGCACCACGCAAAATAAAGTTGTGGTTTTTCCCGTTGGTGACTACAAGAAAGGTGATTATGTGCATGTTTTGATTGAAAAATGTACCGCCGCTACCCTGATCGGGAGGCCAATATATGTTAAAGTCTGTTAATGTTCAGGTATATTTTGATTCTCATGTAATAAGTTAGTAACTTGCATTTTAATCCTAAACTTGCTAAAATGAAATGGAATAATGTTCTCGCATTGACTGTTGCACTTTGTCTGTCGACAATAGTTTACGGACAGGATGTTAAAAAATCTGATAAGCTCATTACCATTACCGGAAAGGTCAGGACCTCAGATAATAAACCCGTTCCGGACGCAGTTTTTTCTGTTGACAATATCAAAACTAACATTATAACAAAAAGCAATGGCAGCTACAAAATTAAAGTAAGCCCGTCAGCTACATTCCTTGAGGTATCTTCTGCAGAGTTTGGCAATGGCAGCGCTGCAATAAATGGCAAGACAAGTATCGATTTTGTGCTAAATGGCGCCGGCACTGAAGTGAACGACTCAACTAAAGCCGGTCTTGCGGAAAAATCTGAAAAGGAGGCTCCTAAACAAAGGGCAAAAAAAATGAATACCTATAATAATATTTATCAAATGATCCAGGCTGAAGTGCCAGGAGTAGTGGTAAGCGGAAGATCTATAACGGTCCAGCAGGGCCATTCATTTTTCGGCAGCAGCACACCCTTGTTTTTAGTAAATGGAGTAATTGTCCAAAGCATAGACAATGTAAATCCTATGGAGGTTAAGTCAATTGGACTCCTTAAAGGAACACAAGCTGCAATTTATGGCATAAACGGCTCAAACGGGGTAATCAGCATAACCCTTAAAAATGGTAATGAAAAATAATCGTATTGTTAATTTTAATTATATAAAATGAAAGTAAAAATAATTTGCCTTATCCTTTTGTCTGTACTGTGTTTAAATAACCTTTCTGCACAAAAAAACAAAAATAAAAAGATCACCATAACAGGCACTGTAATTGATGCCACTAACTTACCCATTGTCAATGCAATAATACTGATTGACAACGCAAAAACCAATTCACTCACCGATTCTAAGGGATTCTATTCCGTAAAAGTCAAACCGACCGCAACAACAATCAGTGTTTTTACTTTTGGCAACGGGACTTTTGAAGATTCTATTAAAGGAAGAACTCAGATTGATTTTAAATTCGCGGTTGCCAAAACCCATAATCAATCTGAGGAAATTATCCCCGAGGGTCAGAAAGGTGTTAGCACCGGCTACGGTACCATTAAAAAGAAAAACGTGATCAACGAATCCGGCAGCATAGATGGCACAAATAAGAAATACGCCTCATACGCGAACATTGCTGACATGATAACACATGAAATTTCCGGTGTCAGAGTTAGCGGAGGAGAGGTAAATATACAGAACTCAAAGAATCTATGGGGCCCTGTTATGGCTTTGATAGTTGTTGACGGTGTGTACATGAATGAATTACCTGCAGATATTTCTCCTGTAAATGTTAAATCAATTGAAGTTCTAAAAGGTACATCTGCCGCAATTTATGGTTCGAGAGGATCGGGAGGAGTAATAATTATTAAAACCAAACTCCAGGCAGACTAGATATAAATGCAGGATCACGATGCGTCGCGATTCTGCATAAATGATTTATTCCAACCAACGAACATAACGCATGATATTTTGTTGATTTTTAAGGATGAGGAACTCATAAAAATTCAACAAATATCAATTCATAATTGAAGGATTATCTTCCTCATAATTTTGATTTATTAAATTATAAACTCAATAATATGCGGAAACTTTTGTTGTTTTTTATTTTAGCTGTTTTTAGTATAAGCAGTATATCAGCACAAAGAACCACAAGAAGGTTGGAAGTAAAAGGGCATGTGCTGGATGTTTATAATAGTCCGGTTGCGAATGCAATAATCACCCTCGATGACCAGAAAACAGGTACAGTAACTGATTCAAAAGGCCATTACAGGATAAGGGTTGACCGGGGAATCTCAAAAATTGGCGTTTTCAGTTTCGGAAACGGCACAATTGAAACCGCCATAAATGGCAGAAATGTGATTAACTTCAATTTCAGTACAATGGGCGTTTCACGACCAAATTCTAATACAGGCGGCGGAGAACAGGCCGTCAATACCGGGTATGGCGTAGTTAAAAAGAAAAATCTTACAACCGATGTAAACAAGATAGACGGGAATAATGAAAAGTACTCGAGTTACGCCTCACTTCAGGAAATGATACAGAGAGAAGTCTCGGGAGTTCAGGTAAATGGTAGTGATATAGTAATTCAGGGATCGCAAAACATGATGGGGAATGTTCATCCACTGATTGTTCTTGATGGTACGTACCTCGATCAGCTTCCAGATATCCCGCCGGTTACTGTCAGCTCCATTGAAGTACTTAAAGGGACGTCTGCATCAATTTATGGCAGCCGCGCATTTGGTGGCGCAATCGTTATCAAAACGAAGATGCACTAACATCTATTTCTTTACATGAGTCAATTGGAGTTCATCCAGCTGCTTTGAAGATATCAGGGCGGGTGTATCAAGCATAACATCACGCCCTGAATTATTTTTCGGGAATGCTATGAAATCGCGGATCGAATCCTGTCCACCAAACATGGCCACCCATCTGTCGAAACCGAAAGCGATACCACCATGAGGCGGCGCCCCATACCTGAATGCATTCAGCAGAAATCCAAATTGTTCGTTTGCTTCATCTTCACTGAATCCCAGAACTTTAAACATCAGTTTTTGTACGGAAGCATCATGAATCCTTATTGATCCTCCGCCTATTTCCGTGCCATTGATCACAAGATCATATGCATCAGCCCTGACCTTTCCCGGATCTGTTTCCATAAGGGCAAGGTCTTCAATAACAGGTGATGTAAATGGATGGTGCATTGCGTAAAACCTGTTAGTCTCGACATCCCATTCCAGGAGAGGAAAATCGACTACCCATAACGGAAAAAATTTATCTTTTGACCTCAACCCCAACCTGTTTCCCATTTCCAGCCTCAATTCCGATAGGGCAGTAAGTGTTTTATTCTTGTCTCCGGCCATCACAAATATCAGATCGCCCGGTTTTGCGCCGGTGATGTCAACCCATTTCCTGAGATCTTCCTGGGAATAAAACTTATCGACGGAGGATTTGAGAGTACCATCAATATTATATCTTAAATAAATAAGCCCTTTCGCTCCTATCTGAGGTCTTTTAACATACTCGGTAAGTTCATCAAGTTGTTTCCTTGTAAATTCGGAGCATTTTTCAGCACAGATTCCTCCAATATATTCTGAAGTATCAAATGCAGCAAAATCGTGACCCTTTACTATTTGAGTCATATTAACGATTTTCATGCCAAACCGGAGGTCAGGTTTATCTGAGCCGTAGAATTCCATTGCATCCTTATAGGGGAGTTTAAGGAACGGCTCGGTGAAATCAATATTTTTTATTTGTCTGAACAGGAATTTGGCCAGACCTTCAAATGTATCGAGAATGTCTTTTCTCTCAACAAATGACATCTCACAATCTATCTGTGAAAATTCCGGCTGTCTGTCGGCACGCAGATCCTCATCCCTGAAGCATTTAACAATCTGGAAATACCTGTCAAAACCTGCTACCATCAGCAATTGCTTAAGAGTTTGCGGAGATTGCGGGAGTGCATAGAAAGTCCCGGGTTGCATTCTTGAAGGAACGACAAAATCGCGCGCGCCTTCAGGAGTAGACTTAATGAGTACCGGAGTTTCAACTTCAACGAAGCCGATTGAATCCATATATTTACGTACTTCCTGGGAAACTTTGTGACGAAGCAAAATATTGTTTTTTACAGGCGATCTTCTCAGATCAAGGTAACGGTATTTCATTCTTAATTCTTCGCCTCCGTCGGTGTCGTCTTCAATTGTAAATGGTGGAAGTTCACTTTTGTTGAGGATATTAAGCTCTCCTACCTCTATTTCAATTTCACCGGTTGGCATCTTCAGATTTTTGTTACTTCTCTCGCGAACCTTCCCTTTTGCCTGAATAACGAATTCACGGCCAAGCTTCCTGGCCTTTTCACAGAGGTCTCTATTGGTTTCCATGTTAAAAACCAGCTGAGTAATTCCATACCTGTCGCGCAGATCAACAAATGTCATTCCGCCAAGATCCCTTGATTTCTGAACCCATCCGCATATTGTAACTTCCTGTCCGGCATTGGACATCGTTAATTCGCCACATGTATTAGTCCTGTACATCTTATAATTATTAAGTTGACGCAAAAATAACAAAAATAAAAATGCCCCAAAATATTAATATTGACGGCTTGAACCCGATATGTCGTTCAGTAAATACCTGATGGAATTATTAAATGTGAATTTCTTTTTACTTTTAAGGCTTAATAATTATTCCCGGTGATTGAGAATATTAAAGAACAACACATGAGGGCCGCGCTTGCCGAGGCACAAAAAGCTTTTGAAAAGCAGGAAGTCCCTGTAGGCGCAGTGGTTGTGTGTAATGATATAATTATAGCCCGTGCACATAACCTCACAGAAACCCTGCGGGATCCGACAGCTCACGCTGAAATGCAGGCAATAACTGCAGCAGCCGGCTGGCTTGGAGGAAAATATCTGACCGATTGCATAATCTACGTCACTCTCGAACCCTGTGCCATGTGTGCTGCCGCCCTTGGATGGAGCCAGGCTGGTGCACTCGTTTATGGTGCAAGTGATGAGAAAAAGGGTTTTACGACAATTTCCGGTTCATTACTTCATCCTAAAACCAAAGTTGAATCGGGAGTACTGGAAAAAGAATGCAAAGAAATTTTGATAAGGTTTTTTAAAGGGAAGAGGCCCCCTCCGCTTCGCGGTGTCCCCCTGAAGGGGGAGTAATTCGGAGTCATCAATGAATTCATTATTTCCAGAGGATTTACCCCCCTTTAGGGGGGCAGGGGGGCCAAACCTAATAAAAAACATTACATTTATTCAAAAATTATTGCCATGACATTCGATAACAGCAAGACCATTATCAGTCTCAGAATCAAACTCTTTGGTGCAACAATACTATTACTTGCTTATCTTGCTCTTGCATTTGTAATTAAAATGATAAAGTTTCCTCTTCTGGGAATGAACGACACGGTATGGACAATATTCTTCGTCGGGATATGGCTGGTCCTTGCCCTGATGCCTGTGTTCCTCAGTTATCAATATATCAGTTTTTCTGATGAGGAGGATCTCATAGTCTTCAGATATTTTACAGCCGGAATTGTAGGCGGGAAAAAGAACTCTGTGGAAATTAATAAAGTTTCTTTTGCAGGTTATAAGATTGATTCGAGGTTTTTTGGCATGGCACAGAGCATCACACTTTTTCAGAAGCTTCAGCAGGGTATAGCAAAATATCCGCCGATATATATCAGTGCCCTTACAAATGAAGAAAAAACCAAACTCATCAGAATATTGAACCAGTACTCTCCTGCATCGTAGTTATCATCTGATAACATGAGATTTATCATTTTTAATCACTTTAAACAATGTCAATTTTGACGCTTCAATTTACAGTTTAGTCTTACTAAAAATTAAAATAATGAATGTCGATAAAATCATGAACAACCTCGAGAAAAAGCATCCCGGGGAAGTTGAATATCTGCAGGCAGTCAGAGAAGTTCTCGAATCAATTGAGGAAGTTTACAACGAAAACCCTCAATTCGAATCCGCTAATATCATTGAGCGCATAATTGAGCCGGACAGGGCGATAACTTTTAAAGTACCATGGGTAGATGACGAAGGCAATGTTAAGGTAAACCTTGGTTACAGGATTCAGTTTAATAATGCTATCGGCCCTTATAAAGGCGGATTACGTTTTCACCCGAGTGTTAACCTTTCGATCCTGAAATTTCTGGGATTTGAGCAGATCTTTAAGAATGCCCTCACAACTCTTCCGATGGGTGGTGCAAAAGGCGGTTCTGATTTTGATCCAAAAGGAAAATCAAATGCAGAAGTTATGCGATTCTGCCAGTCATTTATGCTTGAACTTTGGAAATATATTGGACCGGAAACTGACGTACCGGCAGGTGATATAGGTGTCGGCGGACGTGAAATCGGGTTCCTTTATGGTATGTACAAAAGACTTGCCGGTGAACATACAGGCGTTCTGACCGGAAAAGGAAATAACTGGGGCGGTTCTTTAGTTCGTCCGGAGGCAACAGGTTATGGCTGTGTATACTTTGCCAAGGAAATGCTTGCCACCAGAGGTGAATCATTCCAGGGGAAAAGAGTTGCAATAAGCGGTTTCGGCAACGTTGCATGGGGAGCTGCCCTTAAAGCAACCGAGTTAGGCGGGAAAGTTGTTACAATCTCCGGTCCTGACGGTTATGTCTATGATCCCGAAGGAATATCCGGTAAAAAAATCGAATATATGCTTGAACTCCGTGCTTCAAATGAAGACATTGTCAAACCATATTCATATGCATTCGAAGGTGTTGAATTTCATGAAGGAAAACACCCCTGGGAAGTAAAAGCTGATATCGCTCTTCCTTGTGCAACACAGAATGAACTCACAGCTGAAGATGCTCAGAAACTGATCAGTAACGGTTGCATCTGTATATGTGAAGGCGCTAACATGCCCTGCACACCCGAAGCAGTGGCAATCATTCAGAAAAACGGTTTGTTGTTCTCTCCCGGGAAAGCATCAAACGCCGGTGGCGTTGCTACATCAGGATTGGAAATGACTCAAAACTCAATGAAATTGCGCTGGAACAGGCAGGAAGTTGACGATCGTCTTCATGAGATCATGTGTAATATTCACGGCCAGTGTGTCAAACATGGAAAAAGAGAAGATGGATATGTTGATTATGTAAAAGGAGCCAATATTGCAGGATTCCTGAAGGTTGCAAATTCAATGCTCGACATGGGAGTGATATAGCAGGGGGCAGGGAGCAGAGAGCAGGGGGCAATTCAACTAGCACCCAGCAACCAGCACCCAGCAACAATTGATAATATTTCTAAATTTTTAATGAATAAAGGAGCCGTTAACCCGGCTCTTTTTTTTATATTTACTTGTCTCAATTTCTTGTGCTATGTCAGAGGTTTCACTTAAGCATAAAATTGCTTTAGGTCAGATTCCACGCATCGGAGATATTAACGCGCGGAAGCTTGTAGCTCATTTTGGCAATGTTGAAGCGATCTTTCACGAACCATACGGTAATCTTATCAAAATACCGGGAATTGGATCAGGACTGGCAAAATACATATGTGACAGAACATATCTTGAAACAGCTGAAAAGGAAGCTGAATATGTCACGAAAAACAATATCAGGACATATTTTTATCTTGACAATGATTATCCGTTCAGGCTGCGGCAATGTGATGATTCTCCTGTCGTATTTTTCTTTAAGGGGGATTGTGATCTGGATGCCTCAAAGATACTGAGCGTAGTAGGCACGCGTAACGCTACCACAAGAGGTCGAGAATTATGCGAAAAAATCATTGGCGGTCTGGCAGCGGGGCATCCTGAACTGATAATTGTCAGCGGACTGGCATATGGAATAGATATTGCAGCACATAAGTCAGCACTATCAAACAATCTTCAAACCATCGGTGTGCTTGCGCATGGATTTAAAACCACCTATCCTGCAATTCATGCCTCAACTGCTAAGTCAATGGTAAATAAAGGAGGTTTGGTCACCGATTTCCTTTCAGATGCCTTACCTGAACGAAATAATTTTCTTAAAAGAAACAGAATAATTGCCGGACTTGCCGATGCAACTCTTGTAGTGGAATCGGGAATAACCGGAGGGGCTCTTGTAACAGCTGATATAGCAAATTCATATAATCGGGATGTCTTTGCGGTTCCCGGCCGCCCCGATGATCAATGGTCAGCCGGCTGCAACAGTCTGATAAAAACCAACAAAGCTTTCCTAACTGAATGTTCCGACGACATTGAATATTTCCTCAGCTGGAAACCTGAGAAGGAGAAACCTGCAATACAAAGGACACTCTTTTCTGAACTCGATGAAACTGAAAAAGTTATTTTTGAACTGCTTTCAAAAGAAGGTGAACTAACGATCGATACGATTTGCAGATCACTTGATATGCCGGTCTACAAATTATCTTCTCTCCTGCTCCAGATGGAATTTAAGGGATTGGTGAAATGTGCGCCGGGGAATCTTTACAGAACAGTGTAAGTTTAACATTATCAGTTTATCGTTTATCGTTTATCGTTTATCGTTTATCGTTTATCGAAAAATAAATAATATGAATATCAAAAGATTTGAAGACTTGGAGATCTGGCAGGAAGCAAGAATCCTATGTAAAGTAATTTTTAAGATTACTTCTGTTAGTCCATTCAGCAGTGATTTCAGATTTCGTGATCAGATAAGGGCCGCTTCCGGATCGATAATGGATAATATTGTCGAAGGATTTGACCGAGGAGGGAATAAAGAGTTCTCCCAGTTTCTCTCATTTTCTCAAGGTTCGGCTGGTGAGGTACGTTCGCAATCCTATCGAGCCTATGATTATGAATATATAAATGAAGAAAAACTGAACGAACTTCTTGAAAGAACTGACAGTATAAGCAGAAAAACGTTTAATCTGATGAAACATCTCAGAACATCGGACATTCACGGTTTCAAATATTCATGACTAAAATCGATGAAAGGCGAACGATTAACGATAAACAATAAACGACAAACATTCCTGAAAACCCAGATATTCAATGTTTCAATTATTTATAACTAAATTCAATGTGCGGTGAACGATTAACGACAAACAATAAACGACAAACGATAAGTTTTTATAAATTTATGCCTCCAATTAACCTTTTATTAAACTAATATTTATTACTATGGATCCGAAAGTTCAACAATTTATGGCTATGATCAAGGCCAGAAACCCTGGTGAGAACGAGTTCCATCAGGCGGTTCAGGAGGTTGCAGAATCTCTTATTCCATTTATTGAAGAAAATCCAAAATATAAACATGCAAAGATTCTTGAGAGGATTGCTGAACCTGAAAGAACAATAATTTTCAGGGTCCCATGGCTGGATGACAAAGGAGAAGTTCAGATTAACCGTGGATTCAGAATTGAGATGAACAGTGCTATTGGTCCTTATAAAGGCGGACTCAGACTTCATCCCACAGTCAACCTTGGCATTCTTAAATTCCTGGCTTTTGAACAGGTTTTCAAAAATAGTCTAACCACACTGCCAATGGGTGGTGGAAAAGGCGGCTCCGATTTCGATCCGAAAGGTAAATCAGATAATGAAGTAATGCGGTTCTGCCAGAGCTTTATGAGCGAACTCTTCCGTCATATTGGCGCCGATACCGATGTACCGGCCGGTGACATCGGTGTTGGCGGACGAGAAATCGGATTTCTTTTCGGTCAGTATAAAAGATTGAAAAATGAATTTACCGGTGTTCTCACAGGCAAGGGTATCGAATGGGGGGGTTCTCTGATCCGTCCTGAAGCAACAGGATATGGTGCTACTTATTTTGCTGAAGAGATGCTTTCCACCAGAGGAGAAAGCATGAAAGGGAAAGTTGTATGTATTTCAGGATCGGGAAATGTTGCGCAATATGCAACCGAAAAAGTAACCGAGCTTGGCGGAAAAGTTGTAACAGCTTCCGATTCAAACGGTTTTGTTTATGACCCCAGAGGAATTGATGCTGACAAGTTGAAATTTATTATGGATCTTAAAAATGTAAGACGGGGAAGAATAAAAGAGTACGCTGATAAGTTTGGTGTTGAATATTTTGAAGGAAAACGCCCCTGGATGATAAAGTGCGATATCGCCATGCCTTGCGCAACCCAGAATGAGATAAATGAAGAAGAAGCAAAATTACTTATCAAAAATGGTTGCAAATGTGTCTCAGAAGGTTCCAATATGCCTTCAACAATCGAGGCTGTCGGAGTGTTTCTTAATGCACAGATCCTTTATGGTCCTGGCAAAGCTGCCAACGCCGGTGGAGTTGCCACATCAGGTCTGGAGATGACTCAAAACTCGATGAGGCTTCCATGGTCGCGTGAGGAGGTTGATGAAAAGCTGCATACAATTATGAAAAACATTCACAAAACATGCGTTAAATACGGTACCAGGGAGAACGGCTTCATAAATTATGTCGACGGCGCCAATATCGGAGGATTTGTAAAAGTGGCAAATGCCATGATAGCCCAGGGGGTGGTTTGATGGAGCTTATTGATACTCATACGCATCTTTATCTGCCGGAATTCGATGCCGACAGGGATGAAGTAGTCAAAAGAGCAACAGGTAGCGGCATTGTTATGATGCTGCTACCTAATATTGACACTGACTCTGTCGGACAGATGATTGCCGCTGTCAACCGATACCCTGGTATTTGTTTTCCTATGACAGGCCTTCATCCCACTTCGGTTAAAGAAGATTATCTTCATAAACTTGACGATCTTGAAAAGCTGATCACCAGATACAAGATTATTGCCATCGGCGAAATCGGAATAGACCTGTACTGGGACAAAACATTTCTGAAAGAACAGCTCATTTCGTTCAGAAGACAAGTGAGATTTGCTAATCAAAATAATCTTCCGGTTGTTATTCATTCGCGTGATGCATTCCCTGAAGTCTTTTCTGTACTGGATGAATTCAAAGGGGAAAAAATGGCTGGCGTATTTCACGCTTTTACAGGAACAAGGGAAGATGCAGAAAAAGCAATAAACATGGGGTTTAAGTTAGGGATTGGCGGAATAGTGACATTTAAGAATTCCGGACTCGATAAAATTATCAGCGAAGTTGGACCCGACAATCTGATACTGGAAACCGATTCTCCTTATCTTGCTCCGGCTCCGTACAGAGGAAAAAGGAATGAGAGTTCCTATATTTGCATTATAAATAAAAAACTGGCAGAGATTTTTAATATGAGCGAAGAAAAGATGGCAGCAATAACTTATTCGAATTCAGTGGAACTTTTCAATTTGTAAAGAAAAAATGGAAAATAACGAACACATTTCTATACTTATAATATATACCGGCGGAACGATTGGTATGGTGCACGATCAGGTAACCGGATCGCTGGTCCCCATTGACTTCCGCCATCTCACCGATCATGTGCCGGAGCTCAGGAATTTCGGTTATGAGCTTCATTCAATATCGTTTGATCCTGTAAATGATTCTTCAAATATCGATCCGGGAACATGGATCAAAATGGCCGAAATAATTGAAAGAGGGTATGACGATTTCGATGGATTTGTGATTCTGCATGGCACCGACACTATGGCGTATACTGCATCTGCTCTCAGTTTTATGCTCGAAAACCTTGCGAAGCCGGTTATCTTAACCGGTTCTCAATTGCCGATTGGCATGTTGCGCACTGACGGCAGGGAAAACCTGATCACAGCAATTGAAGTTGCTGCTGCGAGGGAAAATGGTGCGCCTGCTGTACCTGAGGTTTGTATTTTTTTTGATAATAAACTTACCCGCGGCAACCGCACAACAAAAATGAGTGCTGAGCACTTCGATGCATTTAATTCTCCTAATTATCACGCACTTGCAGAGGTGGGATTGCATCTGAAATATCATAATAACCTCATCCACCGCCCCGCGAAGGAAAAGAAGTTGATTGTACATAAGGAGTTTGATACTAATGTTGCCATTCTGAAACTCTTCCCGGGTATTAACAGAAAGCTTTTAAATGCAGTAACAAAAACCGAAGGGCTGAGGGGACTTATCATTGAGACATTCGGATCGGGAAATGCACCGACATATCAGTGGTTCATTGAAGATCTGAAACAGTATATGGAAAAAGGTGGAATTATCCTGAACGTTACGCAGTGCCATGGAGGAAGTGTGGAGATGGGTCTTTATGAGACGAGTCGTCAGATGCTTGCTGCAGGAGTAGTGAGTGGAAAGGATATTACCTCTGAAGCTTCTGTTACAAAGCTGATGCATCTTCTTGGCAGGTTCAAATCAAAGGATCAGGTTGTGGAATCGTTGAAGGAATCACTGGCGGGAGAAATTTCCTGAGAGGTCAAATTGTAAAAATATTTTTGTACTTTGCGGCCCTGTTTTTTTTTTGGAGAGATGCAAGAGCGGTTTAATTGGCACGCCTGGAAAGCGTGTGTACCTCAAAAGGGTACCGGGGGTTCGAATCCCCCTCTCTCCGCAGATCAAATTACTCCCTCGGCGAAGCCGGGGGATTTTTAATTCATAGCTGGACGAATCAGGCTCGCCTGAATGAGGACAGATATGAATTAAAAACCTTTATGAGTGAAACGAATAAAGGAGTAATTTGAGATGCAAGGTTCTCCCCCAGGGATCATTGAAAATAATCCCCCTCTCTCCGCAGATCAAATTACTCCCTCGGCGAAGCCGGGGGATTTTTAATTCATAGCTGGACGAATCAGGCTTGCCTGAATGAGGACAGATATGAATTAAAAACCTTTATGAGTGAAACGAATAAAGGAGTAATTTGAGATGCAAGGTTCTCCCCCAGGGATCATTGAAAATAATCCCCCTCTCTCCGCAGATCAAATTACTCCCTCGGCGAAGCCGGGGGATTTTTAATTCATAGCTGGACGAATCAGGCTCGCCTGAATGAGGACAGATATGAATTAAAAACCTTTATGAGTGAAACGAATAAAGGAGTAATTTGAGATGCAAGGTTCTCCCCCAGGGATCATTGAAAATAATCCCCCTCTCTCCGCAGATCAAATTACTCCCGTCCGCCAGCTCTTTCTCTGTGTAAGTTCTTCAAAACAGGATTCGCACTTTCCATGTATTTCTTATCTTAGGTTCAGATATTCTCTTTTTAATGCAATTTCTATCAAACGACGTGTGAATGACGTGTAAACTGCATCCCAAATATTTTCTGCATAAGTTTTTCAATCGTAATATTGTTGAAACAAAAATTACGATACCATGAAACAACCAGAACTCGGTAAAAAAATTTCCGAATTAAGAAAAGATAAAGGCTTTACTCAGGAAGAGCTTGTAGACAAATGTAATATAAGTGTAAGGACATTACAGAGAATCGAATCAGGAGAAGTAACCCCACGAAGCTATACTGTAAAAACTATTCTTGCGGCCCTCGATTATGACTTAAATAAAATAACATACACTGATGATAAAACTGCCCGTGGCTTTTCTGAATGGATCAAAGAGCTCCTGTTAATCGAAATTAATCCGGATAAACCGGCCGATTATATTGTAAAACAGCTTAACATGGCATGGTTAGCCGGACTAATTTATTTCATCTTAGGGTTTCCTGAGGCAGCTGCAGAATATTACAGATATAAGGAGCATCAGATGATTTTCAGCATTCCCTTTTATGTATGCATGAAGATATCTGTCCTGATCGCATTCTTTTTCTTTCAGCGCGGTTTCATCATGGTAGGTCATATCTTTAAGAATTATCTGCTCAAGATAATGTCGTTCGTTCTGATTTTTGGAATGTTCCTTGTCATAAGCTATGATATCGCTTCGGTATTTTACAGCTCCGTTGAGCGGGAGTTTATTCTTGGTTCAGAGGCTTTGACGTTTGGAGGAATTGGTGTACTATTTGGAGTCTCACTTATCAAACTTCAAAAGGGGCTTGGACAACTTCCTGTTGTTGCAGGCATTTTTGAGATTTTCGCTGCATGCTTCTACCTGACAATCCTGTTATCTTTTGTTGCTGAGATCATTTCAATACCGGTTGAACTTCTGGAGATTGTGATCTTATTCAAAGTAATTGAATTAGTTAAATCAAAGCGGCCTGAAAACGAGAATACTATTTAATAAGATACGCCATGAAAAAACGAAAATATTTAGTTATCATCTTTGTCATCATTATGACAATATTAACTCCCTGTGCTATATATCCCTGTACAACTTTTGTGCTTAGCCAGGGAAACAGACTGGTCTTTGGACGTAATCTCGATTGGTATTCCGGTACAGGTCTGGTAATGATTAACTCCAGGAATCTTAGGAAGGTTGCTCTGGTAAATTCATCCGAAAATCCCGCAGAATGGGTCTCAAAATTCGGAAGTTTAACCTTTAACCAGATAGGAAGAGACCTTCCGTTCGGCGGTATAAATGAAAGAGGACTAGTTGTGGAACACATGACTTTAGATGAAACACAATATCCGTCCAAAGACAACCGCTATGTGATAGGAGCTTTTCAGTGGATTCAATTTCAATTAGATAATTACTCTACAATTGAAGAAGTGATAAATAGCGATTCATTCCTTAGAATTGAGGATAACAGTAAAATACATTTCTTAATCTGCGATCGTACAGGAAGGTCAGCCTCGATAGAGTTCCTTAACGGAAAGATGGTAAGTCACACTGGGAATGATCTTCCTTTCCGCGCTCTGGCCAACAGCACATATGACGAATCTGTGAGTTGCTATTACAATAATGGCAATACACAATACAATCCTTCACTCTCTCATTTTTGTATCGCTGCAAAGCAGACAAATAGTACACCCGTTTCAGCCGATGATTCGATCATTGATTACGCTTTTGGTACCTTAAACATGGTTAGCCAGGTACTCTTTACAAAATGGAGTATCGTGTACGATATCACCAATATGCGTATATACTTTAAGGTCTTTGAGACGCCTGTAATTGATGGTGAAAGAAAAATATTCCTGAAACAACCCCCATATGATCCTGCAACAAAGATCATCGATTTTAAAGCTTTGAATTTCGATTGTTCAGAAATTATAGTGTTGGATATCAATTGTGATCATGAGAAAGTGGTAAATCAGTACTTTATACCTTATTCAACTGACATAAATAAAGAATTCATTGACAAGGCTTTCACATTCTATAAGGGGTGGGGTTTAAATATTGAATTGAAAGCTGCTGAACTTGACTCGCTGGCAAAATATCCGGAAACTTTTAAATGTGTTATGAAATAAATAAATGGATTTAACTATCATTACTTCTGATCATTTTCAGCCGGTTCCCTGGTCTGGCGGAACAACAACCGAACTTTTCATTTTTCCGCCTACAGCTAGTTACAGTCAACGGAATTTCGAGTTCAGACTGAGTACAGCTAAAGTCGAAACAGACTATTCCGAGTTTACCTTATTGAAAGGTGTTTCGAGAAAATTAATGGTTTTGGAAGGAAAAATTACCCTAAATCATAAAGATCATTATTCCAGACAGCTTAACAAATTTGACGTTGATGAATTTGATGGTGGCTGGAAAACATCGTCAGTTGGAAAGTGCACTGACTTCAATTTGATGACATCCGGTAAAACTTCTGGCGAACTTGGTGCAATTGCAATTGAGAGAGATCAAAGTATCAATTATAAACTTAAAGAAAGCTGTAATTGGTTTTTTATCTATTTATTCAGTGGGAAAGCCTGCATAAACACAAATAAAATAATAACCACAATAAATAAAGGTGATTTGCTGATGCTCAGTAACCTGACAACAGGAGATTTTAAAATAAAAGGTATTGATAACAGTGAATTAGTTTTCTCTGAGGTAAACTTATAATTAAAGGCATCAGGGCATAATGCCGTAATGGTCTGGATCCCGAGGGTTTGTAACATTTTGGAAAAATTATCGTCATTGGATTAAATTAACCCATGGTTTTAAAAGTACAGAAGATACATGTTCCGTTCAATATTAACTACTTAATTGCTTTTGTGATCCTTATTTTTCTGCTTATGCAGATGCATCAGCTATTGCATCATGCCATGGGTGGAATTTTGTGCGGGAAAGTTGGCTACCTGACATTTGACAGGCATCACTATTCAGAGGTTCTTTCGGATTCTGGTTATAAAATTGCTACTATCACAGGTCCGTTACTAAGTCATTATCTTGCGATGTGGATCGGGCTATTTATGCTGGCCGGTAAACGTTTTAATCTTATGGGGTTCACCTTAATCTTTGCCAGTTTACCATTTGCCCGGCTTGCAGCTGTAAATGGTGGAGATGAAAGATTTTATGGATTATGGATATGCCGGTTTTTGGGAATTGATTTAAGTTATGCAACTTTAATAAGCCTCTTAATTATCTTGTTAATAATTATCCCTCCGTTATCTGCAGCTTTTAAATCTATCCGGAATAAGCAACGACTACTTACATTTCTTGGTTTCCTGATCACACCTATGATATTCTATTTTCTTTTCATCTGGTATCCCGATCACAAATTTATTGTGCCTCAGGTCACAGAATCATATGAAACGGGAAATTATTCGAATCCTGCATTAAGATTATTCTGGGGACTACCTCTTATTGATATTTTGATCACACTTGCTTTATCAGTTCTGTTTTTTGTAAAATATTATCATTCTCTCTTAATCCCATCACTTACACAAAAGTTCTAACTATACCTCACTGTTTACTGTTTACTAATTTCTTCCGGCCTTTGTGTATTCCTTTGTGACCTTTGTGGTTAAAGGAATTTTTTATTATTTTGTCCTTGGTCTTTGATTTCAACTTATTTCATCTTATTTCAACTTATTTCTTTTATAATGAAACAACGATTATTCTGGATCATCTCAATAATCATGTTATTATCCCTTAATTCATCTGCACAGGAAAACTGGAAACTTGTGAAAGAAGAAGCCGGGATTAAAGTATATACAAAATATGAATCAGGCTCTGATTATAAGGCATTTAAAGCTGAAATGCAGGTTAGCTGCAAAATTGAAAATATTGTTGAAGTATTAAAAAACAGCGAGAATATTAACAAGTGGATTGTCAATTGCAAGGGAGTAAAACTGCTAAAAACAGACAATAATGACCAGTACTATTATATCGAGACTTCTCTCCCCTTTCCTTTTAAAAACAGAGATATGGTTTATCACTTTCAATATACAAATACTGAAGGCGGACAGGTTAAAGTTACTGTGACCGGAATTCCAGACTATATGCAACACAAAGAAGGAATCGTCAGGCTGGCAAAAGCAAACGGATACTGGCTTTTAAACTCAATTGATAAAAACAAGACTTCGGTAACTTATCAGATGCATGTAGAACCAGGCGGATTAATCCCAGCCTGGCTGGCAAACCCATTCATCGTAAATGTACCTTTCTCGACATTTAAGGAGCTGCGTAAGATAATTCAGAAATGAATGAAATAAAAAGATATCCGGTCCAACATCCTTTACTCAGGAATTATATCAAATTCTTCTGGGAGATTCATGTTGATCATTTACAACTCAACCACAAGCTGATACCACAGAGAAACATCAATCTGAGATTCAATCTGAGTGAAACTCCCCAATATGTATGTTTGAATGATAAAGATCATTTACTTGAGAATGTATATTTCTGGGGCCTGCATGATCATTTCGGGAACGCCCATTTAAAACTTGATGGCAGGGTCGATATGCTTGGAGTTTGTTTTTTACCTGATGGATTTTTCCCTTTTTTAAAAATCCCTGTTTCTGAATTTAAAAATCAATTATTAGGAGCCCGTGAAGTTGGCTTTAAGCTGGCCAGCACGATCAGCGAACGATTAAAAGAAGCTCCCGATGTTAAATCAAGGTTAGAGATTATTGAAACCGAGCTGGTATTGCTGTTCAATAATGGCAATCATACTCCTGAAAACTTCCGGCAGATCTTTAATGTGCTAAAACAAAGTGAAAGCTCACTGCAGATCTCTGAATTCTGCCAGCGGAACAATATTGGCGTTCGTAAACTTGAACGCATGTATAATAAATATGTCGGAGTGCCGGCAAATACATTTGGCACGATAAACCGCTTTCAAAACAGCTTGAATCAGCTTCTTTACAGCGATTACTCCAAATTATCAAACCTGGCATACGATAATGGTTATTTCGATCAGATGCATTTCATCAAAGATTTCAAACGCTTTGCAGGAAGTACCCCTAAAGGATTTATTAATCAAAAAAATTCCATATTTAATATTGGAAAATTGACATAGCTGTCGTATTTATACTATTTCTTCACCTTTCAGGCGCCTATTTTTGTCTTCATAAACTTTAAATCAAACTGATTATGAAAGACGCAATTATTACTGAATTTGTAAAATTCAATGTGTTGGAAACAACCACAGATGAACAACTTTTATTAAAAGCTGATTTCTTGAATGATTTCCAGAAAAAACAAGATGGGTATATTGACGGGGAAATCGTAAAAGATGCCAACGAAAATGCATGGTGTCTGATTTACCATTACGAAAGCTTCGAAAAGGTTAAAGCAATCGGCGAAAAAATGCGAAACAATAAAGTATTTGATGAGTTTTTTCCCCTCACCGTACCAGGAACTCTTAGTATTACTCTCTATCGCCAGATGAAAAAATGGTAGCTGTACCTGCAAACCTGACGAAAGACTGTAAAAGTATTATTGCTTTTAAATTAAACAAAATGTAACTTTGATAACAATAGGTATCAGATCGAAATAATCCCGTTTGCAAAACGAGCATCATTAAACATCGAACTTACAGCAGATGAAATTAGTTTTAGTAATTGTTTTTTTATCAGGTCTCACAGTTTCAGGATTACAAGCTCAAACAGAACTGACAGTAAAAGACACCGACGGAAACAAATATAAGACTGTAAAAATAGGAAAACAGGTCTGGCTGGCCGAAAATCTGAAAACAACAAAGTACTGTGATGGAACAACCATTTCGTATCTGGCTGACACTACACAACTATTAGATCCCGTTCCTTCTTATTTCCTGTATAATAATGATTCTGCATATAAGTCGACATATGGTCTGTTATACAACTGGTACGTTGTAAATACCGGCAAGCTTTGCCCCGCAGGCTGGCATGTGCCTTCCCATGAAGAATGGTCAGAATTAGCAACTGCCCTTGGTGGTGAAAAGGTATCAGGTGGAAAACTGAAGGAGACCGGTACAATTCATTGGGATAATCCTAACAAAGGAGCAACAAACGAAACTGGTTTTACCGGACTACCCGGTGGTTACCGAAGCATTTTCGGATCATGTGAGGGTAAAGGCAGTTATGGTGCATGGTGGTCTTCCACGGTGTATGGCGACGCTGGCGCATATATCCGGGAATTAAGCTACGACACTGGTAATTTGTCATGGAATGTACCAGCAAAGAATTGTGATTACCCTGTGCGTTGCCTGAAGAATTAAAATCTTTGATTTACTTAAATTTCTCAGTCAAATAAATTATTAACTAGAAAAACTCTAAATGAAAAAACTGATTTTTTTTGGATTATTACTGTTCTCCAGTCTCAATTTTGCAGTAGCTCAGAATCCATATGACGTCGAAGGATGTAAAGACCATCCATTTTTTACAAGGATGCCTAATTTCTATATTGAAGCCTGTACTCAGAGCTTTGATAAACTCGAATATTATATTTCGGCTGAAGCTACGGATAGCAAGGAAGGAGATTTAACGACAATTTCCTATAAATTTCCTGACGATGCCTCGCTTAAAGTTCCAAGTCAGTTACAAATTATCAGAAATTACGAAAATGCGATCACCAAACTGGGAGGCAAAAGAATCTATGTCGATAATCAGTACTTAAGTTATTCATTAAAAAAGAATTCCAAGGAATATATTATATGTGTGCAAATGGCTAACGGAAATATTGATCATACCCTGGCAGTAATAGATGTTCAGCTTATGGTACAGGAAATTACTGCAAATGATATTCTGGATGCTCTGAACAAAGACGGTTATATTGCATTGAATATACTTTTCGATATAGGTAAGTCAACAATACAGAATGAGTCGCTGACAATGGTTGACCAGATTTCCGATATGATGAGAAATAATGCTGCTCTTAATATAAGTATCGAAGGTCACACCGATAATGTTGGTGATGCTGCAAGCAATAAAAAGCTCTCAAATGACCGGGCAAAAGCTGTTATGGACGCTCTGGTTACCAAAGGAATTGATAAAACAAGAATGTCGTTTGTGGGCTGGGGCAGCGAAAAACCTGTTGCCGATAACAGAACCGAAGAAGGGAGAGCTCAGAACAGGCGCGTGGAGATAGTAAAA
Source organism: uncultured Bacteroidales bacterium (assembly GCA_963734885.1). Classification (GTDB taxonomy): domain Bacteria; phylum Bacteroidota; class Bacteroidia; order Bacteroidales; family VadinHA17; genus LD21. The sequence continues at coordinate 422,480 of CAVTIJ010000002.1, forward strand.
AAACTCTGAAACCTTCCAGTCAAAATTCCCGGTAATTGATTTTTTTGCCTTGGGCTCATCGGGCTCAGGGCAAAAATAACGATAAACGATAAACGATAAACGATAAACGATAAACGATAAACGATAAACGAAAAAAGATAAACGATAAACAATAAACGATAAACGATAAACGATAAACTGATAAACGATAAACACTTTTTGATGCCTGCCAGGCACATGAAAAAAGCATAATAAGCCTGAACCTAAACTAAAAATAACTTATCACTTTTTACACCTTTGCAACCTCAATTATTCAACTTATTTCCATAAATTTCAACTTATTTCAATTTATTTCCCTTCATATGGCCGGTCTAGGACACATGGGATTAGGTTTTGCGGCAAAACCTTTTGCACCCAAAGTACATATTTTAGTGCTGCTGCTTGCTACAGAACTGATTGATATACTCTGGGGCATTTTTTATGTTACAGGAATAGATTCCACAAAAGTGGGTATTGATACATCACCCTGGTCGCACAGTCTCTTTATGTCTGTATTCTGGGCTGTGCTGGCTGGACTGATTAGTGCCCGCATCTATCATGACAAACGCTCTGGCATGATAATCGGACTTCTTGTTTTCAGTCATTGGGTGGTGGACTTTATCACTCATCCGATGGGTGCAATATTGGGTGGGAAACCATTGCCCCCCGATCTGCCACTCTTCTTCAATGGCTCTGCGAGGTTAGGTCTTGGCCTTTATAATCACTCTTTCACCGTAGCTTTAGTTACCGATCTTGGCATGCTCCTCATGGGGATTATCATCTATGTCTTCTACCGGATTAAAGCATCACGCGCAACTGACTAATTGTAAAGCTTATCCCCTTATTAATTTTTTAACTGCATAACCTCAAGACTGCAAGACCGCACGACTGCAAGACCTCCCTCCAAACAATCGTGTAGCGCAGCAGGAAAGAGAAAAGCAGGGTATACATCCGGCTGGTAATGTTATAGATATGGCAGCAGCCATGGGCATTGAATTATTGGATGAAGAACAATACCGCGATTTGCAAAAGCTTGGGAAATTTGATGCAAAAACATCAAGTTGGGTGAAAACACCTCCTGATATCCGGAAACTCGGTGGTGCTATCTTTGCTGACTACCGTTTTGGCAATGTATTCATTTATCATAACGGGGCGTCCTCGTTCTACAGTGCCAGAGCCTTCCGTGGCTTACTCAGGATCTGAGGAACTCTGTTTATTTCTAAATATTTCTAATTTCTACATATTTTCTATTTCAATATTTTTCTTATTTCTAAATATTTCTTATTTCTACATATTTCCTATTTCAATATTTTTCTTATTTCTAAATATTTCAATATATTTCAATATAATTTATTGAGAAATGGAAGTATTTGGTAAAACTCCAATCAATCCTTTCCTATTTGTAACAGGAAAAACAAGTGGTTATCTGACATGGGTATTCCTTATTCTGAGTTTATTAATGTTGAATTTCCTTCCAATTCACTCAGGTTCTTTGGCAAAGATGGCAGCTCTGGCAATACTGGCATTCGGAATATTCTTCCTTATTATGAGTTCCATTAATCTGGGCAGCTCCCTCAGAATTGGATTGCCAAATACAAAAACTCTTTTAAAACGATCAGGAATATACAGGATCAGCAGAAATCCTATGTATTTAGGTTTCAATGCCGTGACTCTTGCATCGATGATTTATACTTCAAATTGGATTATCATTATCTTAGGAGCTTACAGTATAATTATATATCATTTTATTATTCTCGGAGAAGAAAAGTTCCTGGCAGAAAGATTTGGAGAACAATATTCAGTCTTTAAGAGAAATGTCCGCAGATACCTTTGATACCAGAAGCTCAGGGCAACGTCATAATTATAATCAAAGGTTTGCGGGAAATTATTGATTAACTTTGCTTATATGAGCCGGGGCTTTGTCAAAGAAGACGATCAGGAAGAAATTCCAATGGTGCCGCAGAGGGCATATTTACCCGATGGAGTAACAAATTTTGTTACCCCTGCCGGCATGGACCAGTTACTGACGGAAAAGCAGATGCTGGGAGATGAAAAAGATAGTCTGGTCAGCGCAAACGAGAATGAGAATCGAATAGCGCTTAATTTTATTAATGCAAAATTACAACTGCTGAATAACAGGATTGCTGAAGCCAGGATTGTTAATCTGAACGAACAGCCACAGAATGAAATTAGGTTCGGGGCTGCGGTGACTCTCAAAACAGAGTCGACCGGGGCTATTCAGACTCTTCAGATAACAGGTGTTGATGAAGCAGCCATTTCCAAAGGAAAGATCTCCTTCCTGTCACCTATGGCCAGAATTTAATAAATAAAAAAATTGGAGAAAAAGTTATTCTGAAGCGAGCCGGAGGAGATATTGTTTTTGAAATTATGAATATAGATTATATAGGTAAAGGTTGAGGTTGAGGTATAGACTACTTTACTCACCTCAACCTCTTCCTCGTTACACCTGTACGCCCTTGCGCTTTACACCTTTAATCCAATATAAAATACATACCCATAAAACTCCTTGAACCTTGAGTACAACTTAGCCTCATGCCTTTGGCTTGCTATGAACTCTTCAGCAGTTTTATTACCTGGATATTTCTTCAGGAAAGCTTCCTGGGCAGCAACCTGAAGAGCATAGAAATGTTCTGTCCAGCAGTTTTCAGGCAGGATAAAAGTCGCAACAGGAATATATCCGACTTTTTGCATCTGGGCGACCTTATTCGGAATAGTGTCGATCTCAGGATAAGCGTCATTCCAGAACTCATCAATTTCTGCAGGACGTTCTTCTGCAAACCACGAAGCTTCGGAAATAGCAATATAACCTCCCTTTTTCAGGAATTTACGCCACTCCCTCAAACCACGTTCATAACCAATGTTATAGATTGCACCTTCCGACCAGATCAGGTCTAATTCCTCATTCTGAAAAGGAAGGTTATCCATTGAACCAACCTCTCCTTTCACTCTATTCTGAAAACCAAGTTTACCGGCATTAGTGTTGAACATATCAATAAATGCGGGAAACAGGTCGATGCCTGTGATATGTCCGGGAGCATTTTTCGCCAGTACCATAGTCTGACCGCCTGTGCCGCATCCAATGTCGGCAATGCGCGATTCGCCGTTAAGATTTTCAATAAAGCTCAGGGCTTTGATTGTTACCTCCCGACTGCCGGGACCCTGCCGTTCAAACATTGAGAAATATTCGCATATTAAATTAAAGTCGAATTCGTGAATTGATTTATTGTCGTCACTCATGATGATTAAATATTTATTTTGGTGAAGCATGGCATAAATATACTTTGCCTGCATTCAAACCGTTATTAAAAATAATGAAAAGAAAATTTCTCTGGCAAGAATATGTCAGAGATTAATATCAGGATAACCAATGGAAACTACCACAGGTTATTTACTTCACCAAATCCGTCTTAAATTTAAACATCCAAAGGTATTAGATCGGTAAAGGTAAGGATAATAGACCGCGTTTCGTATTAAATCTTCCTGTTTTTTTTATATTTCTCAAATAGATCTTCTTCATCCTTACCTTCTTTGATGCCATGTATTAGCAACGCCAGTAAGGAAGGAATTTCGATTTCATTAAAATTCGATTTCACGGCAAATGCAGTCGCCAGACGCATTTCCTGATTGTCGATTTTTCCGTCAGCCAGGGTCATCTTTACAATTTCATAAAGCTGGTCAAAACGTTTGGATAATTCATATGGCGGGTGGTAATCTGACTTGTCTGTTATTTCAATCAGCTTGTCAATTTCGGGCTCAGTCAACCCAAGTTTTTTGCCTATACGGTGGAGTAAATCCAGTTCAGAGGGGCTCATTATATCATCAGCTTTCGCGATGCGCACAAGATGAACAAAATAATCTTTGTTCTGCTTTTTTTGTGGGTGATCGAAAAAATCCAGGTGGTTCATATTTATTTTATTAATTTGTGAATTAAACAGATCCCAATTATTTACTTTGACAATAAATAGCCATGTCCTTTAAGCATAAGTGTTAAGTTATGCAAGAACCTGTAATATGACTATGAAATAACGCTATGAAACCTTTGGAGGCTGCCAGATTGAAAAGCAGAAATTATGAATCGGGAAAACCACAAGGTGTGGTGGAATTAAGATGAATGGTTCCGGAGAGTCATTTGAATTATCTGATTGGAATATCTGATCATCATTCAAAGAATCAGTTAGATTGCTGAGACTATTTTCAATATTGGTACAAGCTGAAATTTCACTATTAAGATGATGCAGATTAAAATACGAATATGAGTTTATCCCCAGGCATAAAGAAAAAGCCAGGAGAAAAAATGACCTTATCACTATTTTTCTTAATCCTTTCATAATAGCAAAAGTCTCATTAATTTTATTATTCATGAAAAATTAGCTGTTAAATTTTGTTAAGAATTGTGAAAGTTCAGGTTCAGGGAGTATACTCATACAATACGGTATGTCTGGGAAGATCCGAAAATCCTTCTGTCAGGACGCAACGGCATTGATGTTTATGTTGACCGAAACGATCCTGAAAAGTATTTTATGGATGTTTCATTCCTCGGAGCAGCTGCAAAGTAGTTTGTGGGAAACATTAACATTACAAATATGAGTTCAAATAAACCTAATCTGCATAAAATGGTCCGCTTTTTGGCGACCTCATTGATAATATTATGCTTTACGGCAATCCGTACAGGAGCACAGTCAACTCTCACACAGGAGCGACCCCGCATCGTTATCACAGCTGATCCGGAACTCGATGATAATAATTCACTTATCCGTTTTCTGCTCTACAGCTGCGACCTTCAGATTGAAGGACTTATCTATGCCAGCAGCGGTTTCCACTGGAAAGGTGATGGAAAAGGAACAAAGTGGTTTGTCCCGGGAAGAGAATATAACCGGTTTGGACTTGATACCTGTCCGTGTACATCGTGGCGTTGGTCGAAGAATGAACGCTTCATTGATGATGCCGTTGAAGCTTACGGAAAAGTGTATCCGAATCTGAAAATACACAACTCAGACTACCCGGCTCCTGATGACCTTAAATCAAAAATACGGTTCGGTAACATTGAATTTGATGGCGATATTTCAAAAGACTCGCCCGGGTCTGACCTCATAAAATCGCTGATTCTGGATGACAAACCAGGGAAGCTGTTTATAACAGCCTGGGGCGGACAGAGCACGATTGCCCGTGCGCTCAAATCAATACAGGAGCAATATGAAAACACAGCAGGATGGGAGTCGTTAAAAAAGAAAATATCGCGAAAAGTGGTGCTCCTTCCTTCCGGCGACCAGGATGATACCTATGCAACTTATATCAAACCCTTTTGGCCCGACATTGATTACCGTCAATTCAGAGGTGGTCCAAACTATGGTTATGGTGCACAGCTGGGTGCAAGACAGGAGGATTCTGTTTATATGACCTCATCATGGATGAAGGAAAATATATCAGACCGCGGACCATTAGGCTCAATATACCGGGTATGGGGTGACGGAAAACAGATGGTAAAAGGCGATATTATGGATTATTTTGGAATTGCAGGTCATACCAATGCAGAACTTAAGAAGATGGGATATGTTGTCTGGATGCCTGTTCAGCCAAAAGGCTCCTGGCTGGGGGAAGGGGACAATCATACATTTATGAATATGCTGGGGAATGGATTACGTGCATATACAGAAGGATCATATGGTGGCTGGGGAGGCCGTGAGACAGGCAGCAACGATGGTATGATTTTTTCTTTACCGTCAGCCGACTCAACAGGTGCGGGTGCAATGGCAAGCACACTCAGTACATTGAACGGTACGATGAACAAAAATGCCATGGAACTCGCATACCCTGATTTCTTTCCCCAGGCACAACGTGATTTTGCTGCCCGTTTGAAATGGTCTGTGACACCCGTTTATTCAAATGCCAATCACCAACCCGTTGTAAAAATTGAGGGACCCTTAAATGTACTGGCATCTCCTGGAGAAAAAATACGGTTGAGCGGATCAGTTTCAGATCCTGATGGAGATATGGCGACTCTCAGGTGGTGGCAGTTCATGTCAGGTACATATCCCAATAAAGTCGTTATCACTGATACAGCTTCGGATCAGACCAAAGTTATTATGCCAAATGATGCAAAAGCCGGACAAACCATTCATATCATTCTTGAAGCAACAGATAACGGAACCCCATCGCTGACAAGGTATCAGAGGATTATTATTACTGTCAGGGGAAATTAAGGTTGATGTTGAGGTAAAGGTTGAGATATTTCCATTGCGACTTTGCGTCTTCGTGAGAAATTTCCCCAGATTGACGCAGATTTTCTTTTATGGATCCTGTGCACAGGTAAAAGATATACCTTTGTGATCCTTTGTGACTTCCTTTGTGTCCCTTTGCGGTTAAAGGATTTCTTTCTGAAAAAAACGTTACTTCTCTCCCTTAGCCACGTAACAATTCCCCTTCCATTCCTATTAAACCACATTATCAGCAACCTGATCTTCTCAACCTATTTTCGAATGGATTAAGGATACCTGATCTGTTACACAATACTGTATTACTGCATCTTGCAGTCTTGTCAGTCTAATTTTATCCTGTGACTGACGGGGCGGAAGCATAAGTAAACTGAAAGGAATCCGGTGTGTGGCGCGCAGTCTTAACCACGAAGTGACACGGAGTTTATACACGGAGTAACACGGAGTTAAATCCACCATTTTGACGCAAAAAGACCGCAAGACCGCAAGACCGCATGACCGCAAGACATTTATCCCCTAAGCACCATGAAACCAATTAAGCTGATTTTCTTCCTCCTGTTAATGTTTACCCCTTTGAGTTTGAATGCTCAGTTTGAAAAATATTACGATCAGGTAATGAAGTCTCCAAATCTGAAAACAGAAATACTGGGCGGAAGTGTACAGGTAACGCATCTCTATAAACAGCAGATCAGAACGCTTTATGAAGGAAGATATCTGGACCGCGCCGCATTTATTAAAAAATATGTTGATGAAGTTTATTCCCCTTATACTTCATTTTGGGGAGCGTTTTTCAATGAAGACCAGTTTGTTGGATGGTTAAATAACTTTTGGGATATCTTGCATAATCCCGACCATCCCGGAATCCGGTTGCCTTTTAAAATAAATTTTGACTCGGCATATATTGCAGCTGCCGGTAAGGTAAAATCATTAACTCAGAAAGAGCCAAAAGGAGAATGGGTCTTGTTTTATGGCACCGGAGGAGATATGGGTGGCACGGATGATTTTATGTGGGCGAATTTTATAACTCTTGGACAAAATGATGGCGGGAAAGATTTTTTATTTAATCTGCCCCATGAAATAAACCATCAGATCTATGATGAATGCAATCATGAACCGTTAAGCTTGTTTCGGGTAATCATTAACGAAGGTCTGTCAACTTATCTGAATTATATTTATTGGGATAGAAAGTATTCCCCGGCCAGAAATATTGGTTTTACAAATGAAGAATGGGACTATTCAGTGAAAAATGAGTCGAAGATATTTGATTTTGCGAAAGATAAATTACAATCAACTGACTATGATGTTATAGCTAAATTTCATAAATGGCATTGTTATATCTGGGAAAATTCGCCGGACCGGCTGGCATATTTCATTGGCTTCAGGATTGTCCAGGCATATGTAGAGAAGAACGGCAAAGATTCCTGGAAAGAAATTTATGATTTGCCATTATCAGAAATATTAGCAAAAAGCGAATACTTGCGTTTTTTAACCACGAAGTGACACGGAGTTCATCACGGAGTAACACGGAGTTAAATCCACCATTTTGACGCAAAAAGACCGCAAGACCGCAAGACCGCATGACCGCAAGACATTTATCCCGCATGCGTACACCCGGACTCTTCAGCCATCCGCCAGGACTTGCAAAAACCACGTCTTCGCAATGACGAAATTATCTTTGTTACTGCCGTTCAAAAAACACACCGCCCCAAAGCCGTCGGTACCAAATAATGTGAACTCCATCCTCCAGCAAAGCTTAACCAAATTTAAAACCTGAATAACATGAACAGAACATTTCCTTTCTTGATTTTAATTTTCTTATTCTCAAGTTGTTCTCACAGGATTGTGAGAACTGGTTATAGTGATGTAAATCCTGAAAATTCAAATTGCGTAGTAGTCATAAAAAAACAAATGGTAATTCCATCCACATTAAAAAAAGTAGGAGAAATAAAACTTGGTGATAGCGGATTTTCAATCAGCTGTAGTGAAGACCAAGCTTTAGAAATACTTAAGAAAGAAGCTTGCTCTTTAAATGCTGGCATTATAAACATTGCTGAAGAATCTAGACCTGATATAATAAGCTCATGCTATCGTTGTAGAGCTGAATTTTACATTAATGTTGATGATAAAATGACATATCAAAGTGATAAACAATACAATTCAGGAAATATCAATAACCGTGTTTCTGCAGATCATGTTAGGAATACATTTATAGCAATTGGCGCAATAGGTTTAAGTGTTTTACTATTAATTTCTTTTTAAAATAGTCGAGTAGGTAAGGGGGAGTTACACCCCCGAACCTCTCACAGAACCGTACTTGATACTCTCGCATCAAGACTTCCGATATTACCCGTGGGACTCGACTCGTTTCCAGGACTTGACAACTGATCAGATGACTACCATCTTACTTAAAGTTATGTAACTCATTCAAAGAACTTTATTCTTCTCTGTACCCTTGAGTAACACAGGGCACACTACGTTACCTAACTCGGACAGTTAAGTCAATTGGCTTCCACAGCCTGGACTACTTAGTAATCAACCCTTAAATATTCCATCTAGACTATTTCATCATGCACCCGGACTCTTCAGCCATCTGCCGGGACTGGCAAAAACCACATCCAAGGTTCCTTCTGGTTTTTGCTGATTATGGTACAGTAACAGATAAAGATCAATCACTATTCAAAGTTTAAGTCTCGTGCCTAAATTAAATGAGCACTGCCCGGAATATTGTCAGGTTGATTGATAAAAAATTAAGAAATCACAAGAATAATTTTCAGAGCTATTCTTTATTTTGATAACCGCACTTTAAATCCAAGAAGACATATGGCAACAATCAATGACCTAATTAAAAACAACATAAGTTTATCTCAACAAGAGATAATGAGTGTTTCTAAAGCAAAAGACAATCTTCTAGAGTATTTGATACAAAAATCCAAACTAAATGAGCTACCAACTGCCATTGAAACTTTTTTAATAGGTTCATATTCAAGAGATACAAAAATTGCTCCATTGGATGATGTTGATATTATGATTGTAATAGGCACAGTCAAAAAAAATGAGGACGATAATCATTCTATTATAAAATGTGATTTCAATTTTAATTCTGATCATTATAATAATGAGGACCATATTTCATCTAAAAAAATGCTTGAATTATATAAAAAGTATATCAAACTGAAATATTCAAAAAGTGAACTAATCAGAAACAACGAGGCAATAAACTTATATCTATCTAGTTATAATACAGGATTTGACCTCATTCCTTCCTTTTATTGCCCGAGTTTCGATTACTATTTAATCCCCACAGGTGGGCTTGATACAAATTGGAAGAAATCAAACCCTATCAAGGATAAATTAATACTTGAAGAACTAAATACGAAACACAATTTACTCTTAAAAAACACCATTCGAATTGTCAAGTATTGGTTCAAAATGAAGAGAATTAAAAAAATTAGATCCTATCACTTCGAAGCAATGTGCTACTATTACTTTAATCAAACACCTTATTTAATTAGCAGCTACAAAAACGGTATAGAAACCATATTAAAAAACATAAATTATTGCGGGTACTTAAAAAGTTGCCCGGATCCTACAAAACTTTCAGGAAATTTAACTAGCGGTTATGAAGAAGATGATATAAATAATATCATCTCTGAGTCAGAAATAGCCTTAAAGAAAATTAATGAAAGCGAAGAGGACTTTGTAAAATATGTAACTAATGCTTAGTTTGTTAAAACATTAAGCATTTAAATAAAATTGAAAATTGATGATAACATAGGGACAAACTCATAACTTCGTTAACTATAATTATTTTCGCTCAGTATATTAATTACTCTTAGGTCATGGAAACTACATTAGAGAAACTCAAAAGAATTAAAGTAGACTGCCTATATGGTAAGAAAAAACATTTCAATGCCGCAGATAGACATGAACAGAGGCATTTTAGTTTGGGAATACCATTGACGATTGTAAACATATTAACAGGAACAGTATTATTCTATGTATTAACAGACCATACAACTGGAATGGTTAAATATATTCCAATTTTATTTGCATTCATTGCATCATTCTTAAGTGGTTTACAAACCTATTTTAATTTCAACAAAAGTGCAGAAGGACACAGACGTCTTGGCAATAGATATTTGGCTACGATGAAAAAAATTGATCGACTTCAAGGATATATTGATGATAGATTATTGGATTCAGCTGAAATTATTCCAAAACTAGAAACGGTTGCACAAGAAGTGGACGAGATCAATAAAGATGCCGAGCAGTTTCCAACAACTAATAATGATTATAACAGAGCAAAACAAGGCATTGAGGGTGGTGAAGAAGTTTACTCAGAAAAGGAACTAGCCTTATAAATAATTGGAGAATGAGGTATCTTAACTTGACAATCATAAAATTATATTGGGTCAATTAATTTAAAACTTGATTAAACTAAAAGAATAATTCAAATGTCAGTTTTAACACATTTACTTGACACATCTGAAGCAGTTAAAATTCAAGAGTGGGAAAGACTCTTAATCGACACATCTATAAGTACTTTATCTTTTAAATTGGTGAGACACTTCAACAACATAGAATCAAGATTTGTATTTGGTTCATATGATCGAAAAACGATATTAAGACGAAGCAAGGATCCTGATTCAGATGTAGATTATATGGTTATTTTTAAAGATGGGTCAAACTACAAACCACAGACATTAATGACAAGGTTAAAATCTTTTGCAGAAGCAAATTATTTAAAAAATGAAATTTACCAATCTTCTCCCACTGTTGTCTTAGAGTTAGGACACATTAAGTTTGAGCTTGCTCCTGCTTATGAAAGTTGGGGAACAATTTATATTCCTGCTCCTTCATCTAATTTTATAGATTGGATTCTCTACAGATCCTTCAGGTGCGAAGGATCTTTTAAATTCAAAGAATAGAAATTGTGATTATCAGATTCGTAAGCTTGTCAGAATTTTTAAATATTGGAATATTATCAATGGTAAAGTGTATACCTCTTATGAACTTGAAAAATATATCATTGATAACTTCTATTTTTTTTGCACAAGCTTAAAGGATTACTTTTATACCGCTGTAGAAGGTCTTCCCAGTTTTTGGTTACCCAAATACAAGGAAGATAAAGTTTTATACTTTAAAGAGATAATATCAAACTAAGAAATATGAATCTGAAAACATGCCAGAATCAGCAACAAATGAATTAAAAAAAGCCATTCCTTAAAGCGTCATTTCACATATCTATGTTTTTACTTATTGGGCCAGTTTATCGTAGTGATTCCAATTAGCATCCAAATCTTATATCATCAACTGTTAATCCTGTAGCGAACTTAAAATATGAATAAACCAAAATATTACATACGATCTCCTTCCACTTCAGCCAACATTTAATACTTTTTTTGTAATTGATTACCGAACTTTAAAGAATATCTAAAACCAACTAAGATCTAACAAAATGGCAGACTTTACTGAGGACGAAATTTTAACAGTTTGGCAAAATGCTCAAAAAGCGGATGGAATTGACTCTAATACTTGGAGAAAAGATTCTTGCGGAGCCTGGTTGCACCGGAATCAATATGGACAAGATTCTACTTATGGATGGGAAATTGACCATATCTTACCCACTAGCAAAGGGGGAACAGACCATACAACTAATTTGAGAGCTCTTCATTGGCAAAATAATCGAAGCAAAAGCGATGACTTCCCAGATTACACTGCCGCTATCACTTCTAATGGGAATATAAATATTGAAAAAAAAGAAGAAAAAACAATTAATCAAATCAAGATAAAAAGTCTAAAAAACCTATACCCAAATAATAAATATATAATAAGTCTGTCATAAAAGTATTTTACCAAAATCATTTTTTGAAAGTGAAGGAGACCGAATCTGTGTAGAATCTGATTCTTTATCTCCATATTAGTTTGCATTTAAGTCTATTGCCCTACATTTGTTAAGTAACTTATGAACATAACTTTCATTATAAATCAATGAATGGTATTCTCCTTTGTGAGAACATTATCTGTAAAACATTTAATCCTGAGTGAAAAAACTTTTATTACACTTTCAAAAGAAGATTGCTTAAAAGTATATCAGGATATGGTTAACAAACTCGATAAAAAATGGCAATCCGGAATTAGACTTGCTGAAAATTTAAATTTCTGTACAGCGTCTAGTTCTTGGCTACTCATCACGTCCAGAGAATAATTCGTTGATTTTATATAACTTAGTCATAAGAATCCAACCTAACCTAATCCTTTAAGTATTATGACAACAATTTCATCAAAAGTACAAACAAGATTAACTATCGGGATTAAAAAATTCCAAGGTGTTTTAAAGTCTGCAAAAGCAAAAGACATTAACGAATCCGATACAGTGACCATAATTATGGACATGTTAGCTGAACTATTTGGATACAACAAGTGTTCCGAAATTACGTCTGAATATGCGATAAAAAAGACTTACTGTGATCTAGCGATCAAAATTGAAAATAAACTTAAATTTCTAATCGAGATTAAAGCAATTGGCCTTGATCTAAAAGTGGATCATATTAAACAAGTAGTTGATTATGGCGCAAATCAAGGTGTTGACTGGATCATCTTGACAAACGGAATAAACTGGAAAGTATTCAAAATTATTTTCGGAAAACCAATTGGAAATGACCTTGTTTATGAATTTGACTTTCTTTCTCTTAACTCAAAAAAGCCAGCTGATATTGATCTATTATACTATGTTAGCAAAGAAAGTTTAGACAAATCTGCACTGGAGGATTTTAGACTACAAAAACAAACTTTAAATAAATTCTTCATTGGGCAAGTACTAATTACTGACCCAATCCTTGATAGTCTTAGAAAGACAATTAAAAGATTTGTCCAGACGTAAAAGTAACTACAGATGAAATAAAAGAGGTCTTGATTTTGGACGTTCTTAAGCGAGAACTCTTTGAAGATGAGAAAGCTATTGACGCAAGGAAAAAAATTAATAAAGTTTTTAAAATTGTCCAAAAAAGAGGAGAGTCTGGCCAAGGAGATACTCCCAAAAGTGACAGAAAATTAGTAAATTGTTAACTCAGCCGTTTCCTGAAGAAATAGTAATTTCAAGTTTTATTGATCCCAGTAATGGAAAAAGAAATAACAATATATTTTGACAGTCCTTTGTTATTTGAGCAAGAAAAAATAAGACCATTAAATGGTATTACTGGTTTGTATTTCATCTTTACCCAGACTATGAAAATTCAATATCCATTCGGTAAGTCAAAGCTCTTGTATATTGGTATGAGCGAACGCAAAACTAATAGCATTGGTAGTAGATTATCAGGTCATTTCGATGGAAAATCAAAGAATGTTGGATTGACAAATTATAGGAAAATCGAACCTCTATTGTTTACTTACGTCAATTTTGAAATCCTGAAAAATATTTGGCAATTCCGCATTGAAAATTTAGAAAGCTATTTCATACTTGATTTTGTACAGAATTATGGTGTTTATCCTATTTGCAACAACAAAACCGGATTTGAAATTTTAAAAAATACAGTTACAACCCATTTTAAAATTGATTGGAAATATTTTAAATAATTCATCATGGCGGATGAAGTAAAATCGGGTAAAGAGATATTAGACGATTTTTTTAACGGGATCGAAAATATTGAAAATGTAGATTCTGGAATCGCTAAAATGCTGTCAAAGCTTTACAAGGAAGATTCCTTAACTGAAAAAGCAATAAAAAATGAACTTGATATATTAAGAGAAAAAGATGTCAATAAAGATTAAGAATATCAGTATTCGAGGTATAAGAGGTGCTAAAAATAGAATTGATTTACCATTAAGTGGCAAGTCTCTTCTGCTTTATGGCGATAATGGAAGTGGGAAAAAGCAGTATTTCAGATTCAATAGAGTGGCTTACACAGATAGGTAACCCATTTATCGGGTAATGAAATCGATTTAAAAGATGCATTAAGGAATTCAACTCTTGCTGAAACGGAAGTATCCGAGGTTTCCTTGTCATTTACAAAAAGCGAATATGATTGCTCTAAAACACTTTTTAATAGACGTAATAAACTGACAGTTGAATGTTCAAATTTAAGCGCTTTTAATGATGATATATCAAAGTCTAGTAATGAGAATATTTTGTTGCGTTATCAATATCTCTCTGATTTTATCGATGATACGAAAGGAGAAAAACTCAAATATTTATCTGATATAATAGGCTTTTCAGAAGTAACCAAGAAAAAAGAAGTTTTGCAAAAAAGCTACAATTCAATAAAATCAGAGATCAAAAATCAGAATTTTGAAGCACAAATAAATACTCAGAAGCAAGTTCTGATTGAAAAAATTGGAGCCGCAGTAAGCCAGGAACAAAATTTATTTGAAAAAATTAATGAAAAGATTAAGCCTCTTAAAACGAGTATTAAAATTAAATCAATTAATGATATTGACAAGATTCTCGATTACATTAAAAAACCTGTGAATAACAAGCTCATAACAGATTTAAGATATCTGGAAGGTGCAAATACCGTCATAACTAACCTAAAAAATGAGACAGATTTTATCGATTCTGAATATGTAAAATACTTTGAAGAATTTGAAAAGATAGCTAATGATGTTCAAAGCATTATGCAAACCTTTTTAGGAGAATGGCTTAAAACCGGAGACATCGTTTTGGAAAAGAAATACCACAAAGATGACACTTGTCCACTATGCCTTCAACCAAAAAAAATTGACTAATTACGTCATAGATAAAAGAAAGGCTGAAGAAGATCGAAGAATCTTCCAAACAAAAAGCATCCTTTGATAAAGCAAAGCAGTTGGTTGCGAACATTGCATCAGAACGTCTAAAAAGGTTAGATGCCATATTAACTGAAAATTTAATTAATGAAGAGCAAAATAAGGCTCTTAAATCAGGTTTTATTGCGCTAAAAAATAAAATATCTGCAATGCAAAATGCTTGTACAATTAAAGTTACTTCAGGCACTAAAATACCTAAATCTGAAGGATATTAAATTGTTAAACATTGATTTTGAATTTCAAAGCCAAAATGCCGAAAGGATAAAACAAATTCATGAAATACTTAAGAATGACAACTCTGCGGTTTTGTATTCAAATATTTCAGCTTCAAAAGATGCCTTCCTGAAAATAAAGTATTTTGAAAAGGAAAAAGTGAAACTTGAAAAACAACGCAAATCTTTAGAAATAATTTATAATGAATTCATAAAAAAGCAAAAAGAAGGCCTTGAAGATTTTATTTCTACATTCTCAGGAAAGATAAACGAATTCTACCAATATATGAATCCTGATGAACCATTTCAGGAAATCAAGATTGTAACAATTGGTGAAGATGATGAGCTTAATGGCATAACAATTGAATATAAATTTAATGGAAAATGGGTTTCTCCACCTCAAAAATACTTTAGTGAGTCGCATATAAACTGTTTTGGATTATCATTCTTCCTGGCATCTGTTGAAGCATTCAACGAAACCAATAAGTTTATACTTCTAGATGATGTCATTTCTAGCTTTGATACATCACATAGAAAAAGATTTGCAGATTTGCTATTTGAGAAATTCTCAGCTTATCAAATATTACTTCTAACTCATGAAAGAGACTGGTTCTTTAACATTGTAAGACCTTTGGCAAAGGAAAAAGGATGGTTAATAAATGAAATACTTTGGAATGAAACAAAAGGGTCCTTCATTGATGAAAACCCAAATGATTTGAAAGAATTGATAGAGAAAAGTTTGGAGGAAGGAAAGGTTGATAATTTAGGTAATCCAATACGTAGATACCTTGAGCATTCGTTAAAAAATATTTGTTTTCATCTTGATGTAAAGGTAAGTTACAGGTATAATGATATTAATGAAAAGCGTATGCCTGATGAGCTTTTGAATGAATTAAAATCAAGGATTAATGAGAAAAGCAAGGAGCTTAAAGCTAAAATGCATATAATTGATAGAGTAGCCAGTTCTTCTTTATTGGGAAATCTACTATCGCATGACAATCCATTTAATCCAAAGATTGGTGATCTCAAAGCATTTTGGAATGATATTAAAGAATTAGAAAAATTATTTATTTGCCCGCATCAAGATTGTAAGAAACCTAGAGTTAGCTTAAATAATTATGATACTGTTGCAAAGAAAATTCGATGTGGTTGTGATTATACGAAATATGATTGGAATAAATAACTTTTGACTAGTCATAAGCAGAGCCTGTAAATATTTTTGTGTAAACTGGTAGCTTACAGGTTAAACAATACCACATCTGTCACCAAATTTAATGATTAATTGGTTAATAACTGCACCCCAGTCTCTTACAGGGAACGTCCATTTTTTCTCAACATTTGCAATAGCCAGATATACAGCCTTTAAGGCAGCCTGATCATCAGGAAAGATTGTTTTGGTTTTTGTATATTTCCTGATAGAGCTGTTAAGACTCTCAATTGCATTTGTAGTGTAGATTATTCTACGGATCTCCTGGGGATAGTCAAAATATGCTGTGAGTTCATCCCAGTTATCTCTCCAGGATTTTATTGCATAGGCATACTTCGATCCCCATTTTTTGGCAAAATCATCAAGGGCATCAGAAGCTACGTCTTTATTGATTGCACCATAAACCATCTTTAGATCAGCAATGAACTGTTTGCGATCTTTCCAAACGACATATCTGCAGCAATTTCTTATCTGGTGGACAACACAAAGCTGGGTGATTGTATGAGGAAAAGCGGATTTTATTGCCTGCCTAATGCCAGTCAGATTATCCGTACTGGCGATTAGGATATCCTTAACTCCTCTTGCTTTGATGTCAGTAAGAGCACCTAGCCAGAATGATGCACTTTCTGATTCACTGATCCACATGCCCAGGACTTCTTTCCTTCCGGTTTGCTTGAGACCGATCATCAGGTAAATGGTTTTTCCCTGGACTTTTCCATTCTGACGGATTTTAAAAACAATGCCATCCATCCATACAACAAAATACACGGGATCAAGCGGACGTTGCTGCCATTCCTTAATATCTTCCAGAATGACGCTGGTTATATTAGATATTGACCCTTCGCTAACATCCACACCATATATGTCTTTAATGGTGGCTTCGATATCACGTGTAGTCATGCCTCTTGAATACATTGTAATAATAGCATGTTCTATTTTGGCTGACATGCGATCATGTTTTGGCACGACTATCGGATCAAATGACGAGTTGCGATCGCGGGGTATGTCAAGAGGAACTTCGCCCAAATTAGTCTTCAGGGTCTTTTTACTGAACCCATTCCGACTGTTGCCGCTGTTATTACCTGATGGATCATGCTTTGGATATCCAAGATGTTCATCGATTTCTGCTTTCAGGAGAGCTTCCACTCCTTGCTTGTAAAGCTCCTGAAAAAAGGATTCAAATTCTGCCTGAGTCTTTATCTTCTTTAAAGATTCCTCAGGGATCTTAAAAAGCTCTTTTTCACTCATTTGATTGCTAATTAGGTTAAAATTAAACTTTTTCGTTCTAACCAACCGATTTTTGAGCTCGTTTTCCGGCTCCAAATCGGTTGGGGTCCCTAATCAGCTACCAATTCATTTACACAAAATTCTTTACACTACCAATTTACAATTCGCTCGTACCCTCTAAAAATCGCTTATTCCTGCCAAAATGATTAATGACAAGGTCTTACAGTGTATTCAGCCTTGATAAACTTCTAATAAGTTAATTTAGTATTTGACGATATTATTCTATAACAATTCAAAGTTCATCTTTCTTTATATATTCAAGCAAAGCACTAAATACAATCCGATATGGAAACGCAACTTCAGCAAGCATTAAAAGTTGATTTCATTTATTCTCAGGTAATCAGCTTTTCATTACAACAGAATCATATTCCAATAATCCGGAAGCTAATCATAACAAACTCATCTGAAAGTGATATCCAAAACATCATTATTAATTTAACCTTTGATCCGGAGTTTTCAGCACCAGTTTCCACTAGAATTTCATTGCTAAAGCCTGGAGAAGCTTTTGAAATTAAAAGTTTTGATTTAAAATTATCACCAAAATTCCTATCAGAATTAACTGAAAGGATTTCCGGTGCAATTCATTTTACAATTCAAAGTGTAGATCTGGTCCTATTTAATAATGATTATTTAATAGATGTTTTAGCATTCGATCAATGGCAAGGTATGACCATGCTGCCCGAAATAATTTGCTCATTTATTACTCCAAATAATCCCAATATCTCAAAAATTATTTCCAGAGCCTCTGATATATTAAATAAATGGACAGGGAATCCATCTCTCGATGAATACCAGAGCAGGAATCCTGATAGGGTCAAAAAGCAGATGGCGGCTATCTTTGAATCTATCCGCGAACTTGAAATAGTATACTGTCCACCACCAGCAAGTTTCGAAGAGTCCGGGCAAAGAATCAGAATGGTTGATACTCTGGTGAGTCAAAAACTAGGCACTTGTCTCGACCTGTCTTTAATATATTCAATGTGTTTGGAAGCTATTGGAATTAATCCTATTGTTGTGTTCATTAAAGGTCATGCTTTTGCAGGTGCTTGGCTAATTGAAGATACATTCCCTGATAGTATTAATGATGACAATTCACTTCTGTCCAAAGAGAATTGCAGAGGGTATCAATGAAATCCTTTTAGTTGAAACTACCTGCATGGAATTAAGGGAATACAAACACTTTTGATGATGCTGTTAGGTCTGGTAACTATCATCTTGCAAAAACTGAAGATTTTATACTTTTTGTTGATGTAAAACGAGCCAGATTTGCTGGGATAAGGCCTCTTCCTCAAAGAATTAAAACTGAAACAGGCTGGGAATTTTCTGAAGATCAGAAATCTGTAACATTCACTATTGCTCCTGAAGAAATATTGTCTGAGAAAATCATTCTTGATAAAGAGCAAAAGGAGTTCTCAAAACAACAATTATGGGAAATGTAAACTTCTTGATCTTAGCCTCAGAAATAATATGCTCAATATGAGGATTACCAAAAACACTATTCAATGAATTTCAGTCAGCTTGAATATTTTAGAAGATGCTCTCGCTGCTGGGGAAGAATTTCAATTATTGCCAAAACCTTCTGACTGGGATAATCCCTTAAGAATGGCTGGAGTATATCAAGCCTTAAATCAAACAGATCCTATAATTGATCTAGTAAAAAATGAACTTTCCCAAAAACGGCTTCGAACTTATCTTTCAGAAAGCGATCTGGTAAATGGGCTTACCAACCTATACCGTTCTTCCAAACTATCGATGGAAGAAAATGGGGCGAACACATTATATTTAAGCTTAGGCCTTCTGAAATGGTTTGAGACACCTGTTAGCGAACAACCGAGGTTTTCGCCTTTATTGCTCATTCCTGTTGATATTATCAGAAAATCAGCACTTAAAGGATTTGTGGTCAGAAGCAGGGAAGAAGTACACTAATGAACATTACACTACTTGAAATGCTTAGCAGGAATTCAAGATAAATATTACAGGTCTCGATCCTTTGCCTAAAGATGAAAGTGGTGTTGATGTCAAAAGAATTTTTAACAATATCCGGCAGGTAATTATGCAACAGAGCCGTTGGGACATTGAGGAACAGGCTATTCTTGTAATCTTTTCTTTTAATAAATTCATAATGTGGAATGACATCCACAACAATGCAGACAAGCTATCGCAAAATAAAATAGTTTCAAGCTTAATTTCTGGTAGAGCTCAATGGGATGTTGAATCAAACCAGTTTACGCCTGTAGACTTAGACGTGAAATACCATCCCTCAGAAATAATTTTACCTATAAGTGCGGATTCATCTCAACTTGAAGCAATATGCGCTGCTGGTCAAAATAAAAGTTTTATTCTGCACGGACCTCCCGGGACAGGGAAATCTCAGACAATAACCAATATTATAGCCAACGCATTGTATAATGGTAAAAAGGTTTTTTTTGCAGCAGAAAAAATGGCTGAATTGGAAGTTGTTCAAAAAAAACTAGAAGCAATTCGAATAGCCCCGTTTTGTCTGGAATTGCATTCCAAAAAAACTAAAAAATCAGTTTTATTGGAACAATTGAAAAGGACTACTGAAAATCACCGTAAAATTTCTACTGAAGATTTTAAGGCCGAAGCTGAAAGGATATTTCAAATTAGGAAAGAATTAAATCTTTATGTCTAAGCGTTCATAAAAAGTATCCATTCGGATTTTCTCTATTTGAAGCATTTTCTGGCTATGCATCAATTCAGCAATTTCCAATCGATATCAAACTGGAAAAAAGTGTAGTTGCTTCTCTTACAAAAGAGAAAGTCAGAATCTGGACTGAACTTGCTGAAGAATTAAGAGCTGCAGAAATTATGTGTGGGCAAGTCCATAATCATCCTTTGCGTGAAATAACCGCATTATCATATTCCACACAGATTAAAGCTGATGGAAAAAATCTTATCGACAAGTTCCTGTCTGCTCTAAGTGAATTTAAACAAAAAACTATTGAACTCACAAATATTATAAACTTTGGCTCTGAGATTAGGGAAAAATTTCAGGTTGAAGCTTTAAATGAAATTTGCAAACTTCTTAGAATCCCACCCCATATTCCCTCAGCATTTTTACGTTTAAAAGATCTGGATGAATCTCTAAAGCTCATCGTAATCATTTCTCAACATGCGAAAAATCGCAACCAATTCAGAGAAAAATTACTTAAAATATTTACTAAGGATATACTAACAATAGAGGCAGAAAAAATAAAGTTAGATTGGGACAAATCCAAAAGGAAATGGTTTAATCCCAGATTCTTCAGTCAATATGAAATAGTGAAGAATTTAAAGATTCTTTCATTAGATGGAACATTAAATAAACCCTTGATTGAAATAATTCTTAACAATATAATTGAGTACAGAAAGGAGCAAAGCCAGATAGAAATTAATGGTGATTTCATAGCTCCTATATTAGGTTTAAGGTGCAAAGCGGAGACGGAAACTGGATGGAAATCGAAAATGTCTGTCAGACCGTTTTAAAATTAAATAGTCTTTTATTGACTTTTTCAATTAATCCTATCAAATATGCAGAACTTAAAGAGTCACTTGCATCAAACCGCAAATAAGGCCATATAGCTTTTCTCTCAGCATATAAATCGGTACTTCATAACTATCAAGTTTCGCTAAACACTGTAATTGAGATACATAAAATGCTAGCTGATCTACTTGGTATTGATTTTGAACACACTGAAGTCCTCAATGATAAAAATATATAGAGAATTTACTCGCACATTGCAACAATTGGGTTAGCGGTATTGATTCATTACGTGACTGGGTTGGTTGGAATCAAACTAAAAATAATGCAAAAAAAGATGGGTTGGGCCAACTTCTTAAGCAGATTGAAAATGGTACCATTCAAAATGAGGCTATCGTAAACTATTTTATTAAAAATCTGTATCACAATTGTGCAGATTATATCATAGAACAAGATTCTCAACTTTCATCTTTCAACGGAAAATTATTTGAAGAAAAAATTCGCAAATTCCGGCAGTTCAATAAGAATTTTGAGAAACTCACAAAAGATGAATTATATGCAAAGTTAGCATCCAAAGTTCCCTCGTTCTCCCAAGAAGCTGCTCAGAGTTCAGAGATTGGAATTTTACAGCGAAACATCCGAAATGGTGGTAGAGGAATGAGTATCCGTAAACTTTTCGACACAATTCCTACTTTGATAACACGTATTTGCCCCTGTATGCTTATGAGTCCTATATCTGTCGCTCAATATATTGATGTAAATAATTTCAAATTTGATCTAATAATTTTTGATGAAGCTTCCCAAATGCCTACAAGTGAAGCTGTCAGTACAATTGCAAGAGGCAACAACTTAATTGTAGTAGGGGATCCAAAACAAATGCCTCCGACTAATTTCTTTTCTACAAATAATATTGATGAAGAAAATATCGAGAAGGAGGATATGGAAAGTATCTTGGATGATAGTCTAGCATTATCATTACCATCAGTTCATTTGCTTTGGCATTATCGAAGTAAACATGAAAGTCTGATTTCTTTCAGCAACTCTCAGTTTTACGAAAACAGTCTCTTAACTTTCCCCTCCCCTGATGATCTGATAACTAAAGTTAAATTCATAAACATCCCAGGTTATTACGATCGAGGTAAAACAAGACAAAATACTTTTGAAGCCAAGGCAGTTATTGAAGAAATAGTCCTTCGACTTTCAGATCCTGAACTATTCCGAAAAAGTATTGGAGTTGTAACCTTCAGTTCAGTTCAGCAAATTCTCATAGAAGACATGCTCAATGAAGCATTTAAAAGAAGACCCGATTTAGAAATAAAAGCAACTGAATCAAATGAACCCATCTTTATTAAAAATCTCGAGAATGTTCAGGGAGACGAACGTGATGTTATTCTATTCTCAATTGGCTATGGACCTGATAAGGAAAAAAAAGTAAACCTAAACTTTGGACCATTGAACCGAGAAGGAGGCTGGCGAAGACTCAATGTAGCTGTTTCCAGAGCAAGATATGAAATGAAAGTATTTTCTACTTTAAAAGCCGAACAAATAGACATTACAAAAACGTCATCCATTGGTGTAGCTTCGTTAAAAGCATTTCTGGAGTATGCCGAAAAAGGAAAGAATTCATTATTAACGACTAAAGTCAATGAAAAATCTCATGATTTAGGGTTAATAAATAGTTTGGCCGGAAAATTAAAAGCTGAAGGGTTTGATATATTAACAAATATAGGCAGTTCTGGCTTTAAGATTGATCTGGGAATAATAAATCCAAAGGTACCTTCTGAATACTTGTTAGGCGTATTATGTGATGGACCAAACTACAGAGATTCAAAAACTGCAAAAGATCGTGAAATAATTCAATCGGATATTCTCAGTTTATTAGGTTGGAATACACACAAAGTATGGTCATGCGATTGGTGGGATAATCAAGATAAAGTAACAAAGGAAATTATTGAAGCTACGAAAAACTTAAAATCTCAAAACAGTCAGCCTGAATTAATTACAGAGTCCAAAAAAGCAGCCGAAATTTCAAAACAGTTAATTGACACTGTTGAAAATAATAGTATTATTACACCTCAATCCAAGTATAGACTAAGTTATATAGTTTGTTGCCTCTCGGTTCAAGGTCTTCCTCCCCAAACAGAACTGTTGAACTTTTCCAAATTTAAGGAAACGGTAAGAAATGATATTCTGACTATCCTCCAAAAAGAAGCTCCAATTAGTAAAGATTTGTTATGTCGTAGAATACTGGCCTCATGGTCTGTCAGTCGTCTTGGTTCAAGAATTGATGCGTATTTTAATTCTCTTTTCAAGCAGATGAACCTCAAATCTTCAGATGGAGAAAGACGATTCTATTGGAATGAAAATCAGAATCCCGAAACCTACTTTCATTATCGATTTTCAGAATTTGAATCTGAAAGACGAGATGCATCTGATATTTCACCAGAGGAGTCTTCGAATGCAGTCCATGAAATACTTGAGAACATGATTAGTCTCAATGAAGGAGATCTCATCAAAGAAACGGCCCGTTTATTTGGCTTTAACCGTATTGGTGGTAATGTTGAGTCGTCTATGATAGAGGGTATTAAAAAAGCTGTTCAGCGTGGATTCGCAAAGACCGAAGATGAACGCGTTTTTCTGGTAGAAAAGTAATTCTATTTAACATGAAGAAAAAAATTTACAATCTGGTCGAGAAAGGCTCTCATGGGTCCACGTTTAATCTGTTATTCGATTATCTTATTATTGTTCTCATCATACTAAATGTTATTGCAATTGCTATTGATACAATAACTGGATTATCGACATCATTTCAAAAGAGTTTAAGAAATTTTGAAATTATCTCTATTGGTATCTTCACAATTGAATTTCTGATGCGGGTATATGTTTCAGATATCACACATCCTTCCAGAACTAAAATAGGATCTATACTTAAGTTTATTACCTCCCCTTTCGGAATGATAGACTTGTTAGCTATTTTGCCTTTTTATATTCCGTTTATAATCAAAGCAGATCTCCGATTCTTAAGGATACTTAGATTGATTAGATTTTTCCGGATCTTTAAAATAAGCAGATACAACAGCACCTTAAAACTTATTCGTGATGTTATTAAAGATAAGAGAGCTGAATTAGGAATGACCGTTTTTATAGCAGCGCTTTTTCTTCTCATATCAGCCTTTCTTATTTATCATGTTGAAAATCCGGTACAACCTGATAAATTTCCAGATATTTTTTCTTCACTTTGGTGGGCCATTGCAACTCTTACCTCGATTGGTTACGGAGATATATATCCCATAACCTCAATTGGAAAAATTATCAATGGATTAGTTGCAGTTTTAGGTATAGGACTTATTGCACTTCCAACTGGGATACTAAGCGCAGGTTTCGTTGAAAAGATAAAACAAACTAAAAACCAAACCAAGTGCCCGCACTGTGGAAAAGAATTAACTCTATAGTGTTCCTTAAAATTTTATTTTCTATATCTGAACCTCAATATTCTAACGCAAAAAGCTTTCGGACATGAGAGCAGATTATGTAATAGGTTATCGAATGATTTATATAAAGGAAGGCGATACATTTTCTCCCTGCATTTCTCTGAAGAAGGCTTCCTCTCGTGCGAAGTGGAATAGCGCTCAGTTTATTAATTAAAGTTTTTTCCTTAAACAATAAAATAGGCGGTACATTTTCTCCCTGCATTTCTCCTTTGTAGAAGAAGGCTTCCTCTCGTGCGAAGTGGAATAATGCTAAATGTACCGCCTGTGTTATAAATATACAATTTTCTTGAGAACCGGGATAAGTCACTATCCCGGTTCTTTTGTAAATAACTGATTGTGAGAATTCGTCGAGAGACTTTTAAGCAGGTAAGCGCATGCTGCACTTATACCGGCAATTAATAACGGTTTAAGATGGATCCAGTCAAAAACTGCATCTTTTCCAAGAATATCAATAACTCCTGTAAGCAGAACAGTCAGAACAGCCACAATCAGACCATTAATTAAATCTCTCCAGTCGAGTGTAAAGATTTTTGATTTCATGTTGTCATACTTTTTCGAGTTCAACACTCAGTTCACTTCTTTCACCATCAGAGATACTTACTGAAGCTTCTTTATCTTTATATCCCGGTTTGCTAACTACAACTTTATATGTCCCGGCCTGCATGTTTTTAATATGAAAACTGCCTTTCTCTGCTGTCTTTTTGACCATCTCTGTCATGCCCCCCGGGAGATTCATTTTTACGCTTTCCGGTTTAAAGGTGAATGTCACTCCCTTAAGTGGAGTTCCTTTAAGCAAATCAATTGCCTTGGCTTTTAAAGAGATATTACCTGTGTTGGTCTCAACTAATTTCCGGTTTGTCCAATAAGCTGTAGCAAAATCAAGCTGTTCATCTTCAACTATCCCGACGGCATAATCCATCAGTTCAATCGCATTATCTGCCGTATCAAATAGCAAAGCCAGCTTTTCTGTTGCTTTTTTCTTCTCCCCTATTTTTGTTCTTGGACTTTCAAGCGCATTATTGAAAGCAGTGATGGCATCCAGAAATACTTTTTGTGTCTCAGCGGTTATCCCATGTTCCGCCAGCGACTGAAGGTTAGTTTGACATCTGTCATAAATTATCTGGCAATTTTCTTTCAATGCGACTTCCTGATTTCTTATAAGATCAGATTCATTGAAACGAACTTCTTTTAATAGAGTGTCATTGTTGGCGAATTTGGCAAGGGCTGTTATTTTCTTTGAATTTTTAACAGCCAGGGCAATCAGGTTATCCTTTAATTTGTTTTTGTCCATGGCCACACCTGATTTGTCAACTCCCTGGATCTCTCCAATTAGCTGAATGTCATCAGTTGCGGTCTTTAATACGCCATAGCTCTCCATGAATTTCGGAATTATTTTGGCAATTGCTTCATTAATACTCACAAAATTCCTGATTGCTAAGTACATTCTGACTTTAATTCTCTGTTTTGTTGTCATAGCTCAAAATTTTAGGTTAATAATTAAAAACTACATACTGTTTTATCATTTACACAGATTTTTGGACAGTCTCTTAGTCTTAGTCTTATACTCTGAAATATGGTTCCCCCTCAGTGAAAGATTCGTCCCCCTCGGTGAAAGATCGTTCCCCCTCACCGAAAGATTCGTCCCCCTCGGTGAAAGATTCGTCCCCCTCGGTGAAAGATTGTTCCCCCTCACCGAAAGATTCGTCCCCCTCAGTGAAAGATCGTTCCCCCTCACCGAAAGATTGATCCCCCTCGGTGAAAGATCGTTCCCCCTCACCGAAAGATTGATCCCCCTCGGTGAAAGATCGTTCCCCCTCACTGAAAGATTGGTCCCCCTAACTGAAAGATTGATTCCGGCAATTGGATTTTCAGCTCCGGCAGATGAAATAATCGAAAGCTCAAAAATATTTTCGTGCTCGCTTAAACAAAACTGCATAATACATACCAGCAAATTGATACTTGTAGTTTGATCCGTAGCTTTAGTATTGTTTATTGTTTGTAGCACGATCTGAAACATAAATTCCAATACAAATTTATTCAATCGAACAACATGAGTCAATTCCACTTTAGTGGAATAAAAATAATCCCCTTGAGACATAGTCAATTACAAAAACATTTCATAATTTTATATCACGATTAAGATAAACCTGTCTGCGGTTAAACTGAACAAAGGAAAAATATGCTGCTTAGCCTAAACTGGTTTTTGAAGATTTGCTGCCGTTCCTGAAGAACACGATCGTACTCTGATTTTTTGTGCTAGTCAATAGTTTCTTAATTTTCAATATGTCTCACTAAAACAGATTACGCTATGAAAAATGCATTATTGAATTTACTCTCTGGTGTATTTATCCTGGCTCTTACCGGTTGTTCACCAGTTAAAATTTATTCGAATGCGGAATTAACAAAGAAATCAGGTTTAAAATACTACACCGTTAAACCTTTCTTGCAGGTCGAACGCGATGTTGCAAACAATAGCATTGTTAAAGCGACATTACTATATCTTCCTGATCTTGAAAATCCGCAATATATCGCAGTAAAAGATGGTCTTGGATCCAGAAAGCTTGATCTGAAACTTACCGATGGCTCCATAAATACTATTGGTTTCGAGTCAGACCCTCAAATAGCTGAAACTATTACTGCTCTGGCCGGTTTGATCTCAAAAACCACCACATCAATCGCAGATCTGAACAGTCTTAAAGCTATACCGGGTGCTACAGCTCAAACTACAGTTACTGAACTATATGATATCATCATGGCTAATGGGGTAACCTCGGTCAGAAAGATAGAAATTAAGTGATCTCTTTAATTTCAACTTCTAAGCCAATGCAAAATGAAAGCAAAAAGAAAAAAAATGATTCTGTCCCGAAGGGAATATGAGGTCATGGAACTGGTCGCTGCCGGATTTCTGAATAAAGAAATTGCAGATAAGTTTAAACGGAAAGAAGATACAATCAAAAAACATTTGCGACATATCTTTCCAAAACTCGATGCTCAGAACCGCATTGAAGCAAGCAACATGTTCAGAAAACTTAAAAGCAGATTAAAGTACAAAACGGCAGTTTAGTATTAAAGCAAAATTAATTATGGAAACATTATATGGAAAGTTAATATTATCTGGTTCAAATCAGATAGTCGGAACCGGCTGGCTTCCTCCAAAGCCTGATCTTCGTGATTATACCCGGCATAAATTTGAAATAAAGGAATTCAATAAGAAACTTGGTTTAACATCAGCGAAGAAGAAAGCCGCCACATCTGTTGATCTCAGGCAGTGGTGCTCGCCGGTGGAAAATCAGGGAAATCTTGGTTCATGTACTGCTAATGCCGGGATTGGAATAATAGAATACTATGAAAAAAGATCCTTCAATAAATATATGGAAGGGTCACGGCTCTTCCTTTATAAGACCACTCGAAACCTTATGCAGGTAAAAGGCGATGCAGGAGCATGGTCGAGGTCCACAATGAGCGCTCTGGCTCTCTGTGGTGTAGCTGAAGAAAAATACTGGCCTTATAATATTGCTGATTTTGACAAAGAACCGGATGCATTTATCTATTCCATTGCTCACAATTATTCTGCAGTTAAATATTTCTGTCACGATCCTCAGGGAGCCAAGATCCCCTACCCTGCACTCCTCGATTCTGTGAAGAAATATCTCGAAGCCGGAATCCCGTCGATGTTTGGTTTCTGGGGATTTCCATCATACGACAAATCAGATGTAAAAGGAGCAATTCCTTATCCCACCGAAGGAGAGAAAGCTGCCTGGGGTCATGCTAGTAGTAGCTATTGGTTATGATGATTCAAAAAAGATTAAGAATCTTGTCGATAACAGGCAGACAACAGGAGCATTTCTTATCCGTAATTCCTGGGGAAAGGACTGGGGCGATAAAGGATATGGCTGGCTTCCCTATGATTATATATTGGATAACCTTGCCCTCGATTTCTGGTCTCTGATTGCTATGAACTGGATCGACTCAAAACAATTCGGAATTTAAAAAGACAGCAAGACTGCATGACCGCATGACCGCAAGACCGCAAGACCGCAAGACCGCAAGACCGCAAGACCGCAAGACCGCATGACCGCAAGACCGCAAGACCGCATGACCGCAGATTCTGTTGTGCAATCAGCATGGCTTGAAATCCTCCGTTTGAAACTGGCGACAAGACAACCCAATGCCCAGAAAATTCCAATCAGTAACACGGCCGGGATAAATAAAAAATAGAGGTATGCTTCATGGCGTAAGGGTAATCCGGTTTTCAGCACCACAAAAACTATAATTGTAAATCCATAATAATATAAGGCTGTCCTGAATCCTCTCAGGAAAGGAGTCTGTAATTTTCCAAACAATGTCATGGACTTAAGTTTTTATGTGATTATTAAATAGACCTCAATAGAGCAGGTTAACCCTTGGTTATTTTAATAATATTAATTAATATTCTTTAAATTATAATCTCTTCTTCTTCATTTAAGGCTGCTGACTCGGACGGTTTAGTTAATTGTCTTCCGCAGAGGTACGAGGTGCTTACTGCGATTTTCAACAAGCTGACTGCAACTTTAACTTTGATTGTAAGATCGCAAATCTATCAGTCAAAACGGGATTTACTTTTAAATTTGTGGAAAAACCAATCATTTCAATTGTGCATCAGAATATATTATCTTTATACAAAAAATAAATTCTAATGAACACTGAAGATCAGGATTTACGATGGCAACAAAGATTTAATAACTTTAAAAAAGCATATTTACAGTTCGAAAAGTTCATTGCAAAGGGAGAATTGAATGAGTTAGAGGAACAGGGGCTGATAAAAGCCTTTGAATATACATATGAATTGAGCTGGAAAACTCTTCAGGATTTGTTAAATGAGAAGGGCTATAAAAATATCGTTGGTCCTAAACCCGTCATCGAACAAAGCTTCCAGGATGCATATATTTTGGATGGAGAAGCCTGGATGCGAATGCATGCCAGTAGAAATCTGACAAGTCATACATACGATCAGGACACTGCTGATGAGATTGTTGAAAAAATACTGGAAGAGTACTTTGATTTATTTACTCAGTTAAAAATTACCCTCGAGAAAGAATTGTATGGTAAACAAAGTGAAACACTTGATAAAGGAAAATAGAAAGTATGGTTTATTGGAAAAGGATATTGATTCAATTGTATCAGTATTAAGTGAAAATCATAAAATTGATAAAATAATACTATTTGGTTCAAGGGCTAAAGGCAACTATAACCCAGGTTCAGACATTGACATCTCAATTAAAGGTCAGCTTTTAAATATTAACGATATTCTTGAATCTAATATAAAACTTGAAAATCTGTCTTTGCCTTATAAAATAGATTTAATCATTTACGACCGGATCAAAGAATCAGATCTCATTAATCACATCGACAGAGTCGGGATTAATCTTTTTGAAAGGGATTCGAATGGCAATTAATCTGGGATTTACTCGACTGATTTCATGAATAATCTTCCATTAGTTATGCGGCCTCCTGCTTCCTTAAAAATTGCAACTCCCAACATATTGAGATGACTACTGTCTCCTTTTGTACCTGTCCAATGCCATTCTAACCAAATGGTATCATTGCTTACTGAATATCTTTTCAGATTTGGGGCAAAATCAGGATAGTCACTCAAAATCTGGGTCCAGTTCTTTCGCATTTGTTCACTGCCTTTAAAATTGCGATCAGGATAAAAGGCTGTTCGCTGGTATATCCCGGATCAACACAATCAATCATCGCATCCAGGTTATGCTCATTCATCGCTTTAATTAATTTTTTGAGAACAAGGACAGACTCCTGTTCCAATTGATTTTTTGTTTTATTATCCCCGGTTGTTTTAACCCGGTTGCATCCGATAAAAAAACTTCCGATAATTAAAATAGCTGCAAGATGACGCATAGAACCTCCATTTTAGTTCATTTAACTACGATTAAGGCTGGTTTGTTCGAACTAAAAAACTAACCATAAAACGGGTAAGGTTGAGATTGAGGTTAAGGTTAAGAAAAACCGCAAGACCACCAGGACTATTTCCCGGTTTTTTACTAACTTTATCCTTCCACCCTTAATATCAACAGATTATGAAAAAACTACTAATTTCAATTGTCGCATTTTCATTGTTTGTTAATGCATGGTCACAGATTGATAATTCAGGTAAACAGAATTTTTCAGGACCAATAAACACTGTTTTTGATGAAAAAAAATTAGCGTTGATTTATCCTACAGCTGATAATGATGCCATTACATTAAACAATATAAAAAATTATGCATCAGAGCTGTTTAAGAGTCTTAAAAATGAGGAAAATATTTTATTGCCCGACTCGACTGCTCTTTCCAAACCATTATCAGATTATGGACTTTTGGTCTATGGCACAATTGAAAGCAACTTATTCCTGAAACACTACAAGTCTTCGTATCCGTTTAAAATTGAAAACAATACAATCTATGCTGATAAAGAGTATAAGGATAAAAATACAATATTCATAACCTGCTTGCCGAATCCACAAAATCCAATGAAAGGTATGATCATATATTCAGGTATATCAAACAAAAATATTGTCGGTATAAATGGCGTTTATCATGGTCCGACAGATTTTGTAGTGTTTATTAGTCCGTCCACAGGTAACTTCGGCCAACTTTTTTCTGAAAAGGATAATCTTTGCCATGGCTTTTATGACAAAACCGAGAGCAAATGGGAATTTGCAAAATAAAAAAATACAGGACTACTGTTCGTAAGTCATCGTCACGCTTATACATGATAGCAGCTTAAATTAACCAAAATAAACCATAATATTGAGTAAATTTGTATTATGAGATCTGAAGTAGTTGTTGGTGCTGACATGATTACCTGGGCCATTACCCGGGCAGGCTTTGAATTGCAGGAGTTTAGTGATCAGGTTCCCAAAGTTCAGGAATGGATAAATGGGACTAAAAGGCCCACAGTAAAGCAGCTGGAGACTTTTTCTAAAAAAGTCCATCTCCCCTTTGGTTACCTTTTTTTACCGCACCCGCCACTAGAAAAATTACCAATTCCATTTTATAGAACAAATAATACCCCGGCAGAAAGGGTAAGCGTAAATGTATATGATACTATCCTTTTTATGCAACAGAGGCAAGATTGGCTTAAAGATTATTTGAAGGATATTGAATTTGAAGCTTTACCATTTGTAGGAAAGTTCCAAAATCATTTAGACATACAGGAAATTGTTGCCGACATTCGAGACACACTAGACTTAAATGAAAACTGGGCAAGTAATTTCAGGACTTGGCAAGAAGCACTTGACTATCTGGTAAAGGTCATTGAAGACAAAGGAATAATTACAGTTTTTAATGGCGTTGTTGAAAATAATGGACATAGAAAAATTCTTGTCGATGAATGTCGTGGGTTCGTCCTGGTTGACAATATGGCTCCTTTTATGTTTGTCAATAACTCCGATGGCAAAGCCGCTCAAATGTTCACAATTGTTCATGAATTAGCTCACATTTGGACAGGCAAAAGTGCTGGATTTGATTTCAGAAAACTTCAACCCGCCAACGAACCTATTGAATTGATATGCGATAAGATTGCGGCAGAATTTTTAGTTCCACAAGATACCTTCATTAGAATATGGCAAATTAATCCAACTATAAAATACGCATCTAGATACTTTAAAGTTAGTGAAATAGTTATCGCAAGAAGAGCATTAGATACAGGGATGTTCACAAAAAAAGAGTTCTTCGACTTTTATGAAGAATACGCCAACCGGGAGTTTCAAAAAAAAGAGAGTCAGATTCCTGGTGGAGATTTTTATGCCACTACCCGGAAGAGGTTAAGTATTACTTTTGCCGCACATATAAATAATGCAGTTAAATCAGGCAAATTACTATATCGGGATGCATATAAACTCACTAGTCTAAAAGGTGATACTTTTGAAACATTTTTCTCTAAGCACCTTTAATAAAGAATGGGAATATATGTTATTGATACTAACTTTTTTATACAGGCGCATAGAGCTAACTATCCACTAGATATTGCTTATAGTTTTTGGAATAAGGTAAAACAGTTAGCTGAGGAAGGTAAGATTATCAGCATCGATAAAGTAAAAAACGAGCTTTATGATAAAAATGACACACTAGAAGATTGGTGTAGAAGAAACTTGCCAGAAGATTTTTTTAGAGAATCATCTGAGGTAATGGCTGAATACGGCCAAGTTTCAGTTTGGGCAAATTCAATGAGTACACACTATATACCAAATGCGCTAAATGAATTTTTAGATGCCGATGAAGCGGATGCATTCATTGTTGCTTATGCTCTCGCTGACCCAACCAATCGGATTATCGTAACTCAGGAAATTTCTGAACCAAATAGAAAAAGTAAAATCAAAATTCCAGAAGCCTGCGATGCTTTGGGAGTTACATTTATAAATGCTATGGGGTTGTTCAGACAGTTAGGAGAAACATTCTAATTTTTAAATTTCCCGCTCAGCGAAGGTGGTCTTTGTGTTCTTTGTGGTTAAAAAAAGACTTTTCAACAGCCCTGAGGGTGAGTTTCTCCCTGCAACAATCTGGCAATTTATCCGTCTATAATTAAGAGAAATTGAAAACGCATCATCCATATGAATCCATTTAAACTGGCATTCCGCAACCTGTCCCGGAAGGGTGAGCATACGACTACCCGTATCATATCACTGGCAACCGGACTGGCTTTTGGCATATTGCTTTTAGCCCAGGTGTTTTACTATTACAGTTACGACAGCTTTTATCCCGATGCAAACCGGATCTATGTTGTTCACGAAAACTTCAAACCTGATAAGTCAGTGAACAAGATTATGAGCTACCCTGCAGTAAGTGGTGCAATAGCGCCGGGTCTGAAGTCGGAAGTCCCGGGTATCGAAGCTGCCTGCCGGCTGAACCCTATCGGGAAAGAAGTATTTTATACCGAGAATCTGAATAGCTATGAAGCCGAATTCTCTCTGAGCGATGAATTTCTTTTTGATGTTCTCCCCCGCCCGATGGTCAGCGGAAACCCGCGGGAGATTTTAAAAACACCAAATGCGTGCATGGTCTCCGATAAAATTGCCAGGGCTATCGGAGGAGATGTAGTCGGAAAAGTGATCACATTAAAGATGTATCCCGGGAAAAAACTGACAATCGCCGGGATATTTAAAGATCTTCCTGAAAATACAAACAATAAATACGATATTCTCATCTCAATGGTTTCAACTAAACAGTTTACATGGGATGGAACTGATAACTGGCTTGGCAACGACCGGTATTTTGCATGCGTAAAACTGGCTCCCGGAGTCAGTCCTGAAAGTCTTGCCCCTGCAGTGAGGAAAATGCAGGAGTTGCACCAGGACATTGTGAAAATAGAAAAGGAACAGGGTGGCCTCGTTTTAAAATACTCCTTTAAGCCAATCAGAAGAATGTATTCTGATAGTGTAAAAGATATGATAATCATTCTCAGCACTATTGCAATTGCCGTGCTCTTTGTTTCACTGATGAACTATATCCTGCTGACATTGAGTGCGCTGGTAAACCGTGCAAAATCATCAGCTATATATAAAACCTTCGGCGCCCAGCCGGAGAATTTACATCAGCTGATATTCATCGAAACTTTTCTGCTGTTCACCATTTCAGTTATCGGAGCCGTTCTTATCATTACAGTATTGCGGCCAATTGCCGAATCACAACTGCAACACAGCATCCTGGCAGTACTGAACCCTTACGTTATCTGGCCATTGCTGGTAATAATTGCTCTATTAATTGTAATCACAAGTTATCTGCCCGGACGGTTTTTTTCGCGCATACCGGTGGCTACAATTTTCCGGTCGTACAAGTTGAAAAACAAGACATGGAAACTGGCATTGCTGGCAATTCAGTTCATTGGCGCCTCGTTTATCCTTACTCTGATGATCATTGTTACAATGCAGTTCAGCAAAATGAAGAATGCAGATCACGGATACCACGTAAAGGGAGTTTATTTTGGATCGACTGTCGGGATGGAGGGCAGCAAGCTTTCTGCCGTACTAAATGAATTACGGGCAATGCCTGAAGTGGAAAAGGTTGGAATGGGATTCGATGTGCCGATGCATGGAGCTTCGGGAAATAATGTACGTTCAGAAGATAAAAAAAGTGATTTATTCAATGTTGCTGATTTTTACACGGTCGACGAGAATTACCTCTCAATTTTAAATATCCGGGCGTCAATGGGGCATAATTTTTCGCCACAGGATGCTGCTGCTAACGATGTTATGATCAGCGAAAAAGGAGCAGGACTGCTGAAATTGAATAATGGCTGGACTGACGGGGTTGTCGGGAAGCAAGTCGATATAACCGAACATAACCCTGCAACCGTATGCGGTGTCTTCCCCGATTTTATTATCAATTCAATGGCAGATCCCGATTTCCGGCCTTCGGTGTTTTTCTATCTGCCCGAGGCAAAATTCGAGCAGATGAAAATTGACAGGCCTTCGTCTTCATTTCTGATACTTGTAAAAGTCCATGATAAGGCTGGAGATGATATTATAAAAAAGATTACAAATGTTTTTAATATGGGTATGCCGCAAAAAGATGCTGCTATCAGCAGTCTTGAAGATGAGCTCCAGGGCAAGTATAACAATCAAAAAGGATTCCGTAACGCATTGATGGCAGGGAACCTTGTCATTTTGCTCATTACTGTTATCGGCTTGCTCGGTTATACAACAAATGAGGCCAACAGGCACCAGAAAGAAGTAGCCATACGGAAGATCAGCGGCGCTACCCTTCCGGAGATACTCCGGATCTTTGTTTTCGAGCTGGAATACATTGCCATCCCCTCTGTTCTTGCAGGATTGATTGGGGCATGGTCTACAGTAAATAAATGGATGCAGAATTTTGCGGTAAAAGTGCCGCTGCACTGGGGAATATTTGTTCTGTGCAGCGTTTCAGTCCTGCTTCTGGTAGCGATTGTTTCTGCTATGAACTACTACAGAACAGCAAATAAAAATCCGGTTGAGGCATTACGGTATGAGTAATGTGCTGTCCTCACACTGTTCTTTTTTTACCACGGAGGACAACTCCGTACCCTCACCCCTCCTTAATAAGCTGATTCGTCAGATAGTTCTGTATCCCCATCTGTGCAATCTGATCCTGCTGTGCCTCAGCCCAATCTATATGGTCTTCCTCCATTTTGAGGATCTTGGTCAGAAAATCCACACTGGCCTGGTCTTTAACACTATGAGCGAGATTTATTGCATCGTTATAAGAACGGGCTGCAACAATTTCGGCTTCAAGATCATTTTTTACCATTTCAGGAACAGTCTTTCCGATATGCATCGGATTTAATCTGGACACAATAGGAACTCCCTCAAGGAAAATAATCCTCTTAATGAGCCATTCAGCATGACGCATTTCCTCGAAGGCTTGTTTTTCGATAGACTTATGGAGTCTGTAGTATCCCCAGTTTTCACAAATCTCGGCATGAACCATATATTGATTTATAGCCGTGAGCTCATCCGCCAGAAGCGAATTTAATGACAATAATAAATCGGAATTCCCTTTCATTTGAGTTAAAGATTAGGTTTTAGTCTATGAAGTATTAACAAGTAAAACAGTGAATTTGTTTAGGGGAAAAAGCCGGGAATACAACAGAAATTTTTTTTGACAACGGAGGACACCTTACTCTTCATCTTACTTTAACATTTTTTTTACCACGGAGGACACAGAGTAACACTGTTTAAATAATTTCCACCTTTGTGATCCTTTGTGATTTCCTTTGTGTCCGTCCCTTTGTGACATCCTTTGTGTTCCTTTGTGTCCCTTTGTGGTTAAAGGATTTCGTTTCCTTACTTCTCACTCCTTGCTCGTTCGTATGTCGTTTTTTTTTAATAAATTAGGGAGAATTTTGCCTGATATTCAAAATTTACCATTGATATGAGCCGATATTTCATCTTTCTGGTTTTCCTTTTCACTATAAAACTCAACGGAATTTATTGCCAGCAGCCTGATTATATCAGGGGGAAAGTAATAGATTCTAAAACAGCCCGGCCGGTACCTTTTGCGACAGTACGACTTAAGAACGCTCAGTTTGGAGTAATTTCAAATGCTGAAGGTGATTTCAGAATACTAAACAATCCTATGTTTCAATCCGACAGTTTGATCGTGTCGTGTATCGGATTTCACAGACTTTCATTGATCTTCAGCACTCTGAAAACATCCGGAATGAACAATCTTAAGCTTGTATCCA
Organism: uncultured Bacteroidales bacterium; assembly: GCA_963734885.1. Classification (GTDB taxonomy): domain Bacteria; phylum Bacteroidota; class Bacteroidia; order Bacteroidales; family VadinHA17; genus LD21. Next base: position 459,395 of record CAVTIJ010000002.1, read on the forward strand.
ATATCTATCGTCTGAAAGAGGTCAGTGTAACTGCCCGAAAGAGAAAGCTCAGCCCTGAAATCATAATAGCCAGGGCGATCAGAAATATTAAGAAGAATAATCCGGCTAAACCGTTCAGTTATGTATCCTATTACCGCGATTATCAGAAGGACAGCAGCAACTATCTTAATCTGAATGAAGGGATCATCCAGACTCTGGATAAAGGCTTTGGATACACATCTGATTCAAACAAATACCGGTTACTCGCTTTCAAAAAGAATATGGATTTCTTAAGAAGGGACATAATTCCCTATTATGATCTTCCGAAAACGGATCATTCTGATCAGTCTTTCAAAAAAATACCCCATGCAACAGTCGGTGATCAGTACGGAAATGAGTTTTATGTGTTGCTTGCTCATAATGCGATCAGAAACTTCAATAAAAAAACATTCTCATTTGTTGATATTTTTGCGCAGGATTTTATCAAAAATCACTGGTTTTCAAATCCAATGGGAATTTATGACGGAAGTACATTATTATATAAAATAGACTTCACGGCAAAACCCAGAGTCACAGAGGATATTTACAAGGGTTCTATTTTCATCCAGCCCGATGATTATTCTATACACAAACTTGAATACTCCGGCGCATACTTGGATTCAACAAAAAAGAAAAAAGATATTTTCAATATTGATATTGAATACGGGCATGAGCCGGCAATTGACTCGAAAATGTGTCTTAAATACATTTCATTCAATAACTCATTCATTGTTGAGGATACAAGCGACAATGATTTCTTTAAAATTGAGAAAACCGAATGGTGGACATCAAAATTGATGCCTGAAGAACCCACGACTGTATTAGCCGTATTCAACAGGAAGATCGATCCGGTTTCAGGAAACAGGAAAGAAAATTATGTCCTTTATGTTGGGAAAAAACAGCCAAAGATTACAAACATTAGAGTGGATGGGAAAAATTTATTTATAACGGTCAGAAATAGCAATTTCAAGGCAAATGAAATTGATTCCACTTATATTAACTGTAAAAACATAAAAGACATTAATGGCAATTTAATTAACAAACGGAAAGAGCTTGCGTTTCGCCAGTTCAGGGAACTTTTTGTTCAGGAATACAATAAGCCTGTTGAATTCCGGAATAATTGTTTTATCCAGGCGGCACCACTTGAACAGAATTGTATTTCAATCTCTGAAAATACCGGAAGGTTTTGGATGAATACTCCATTAAAAGAAAAAGAAAAACAACAGGATTCACTTGATCAGTAAAGTGAGAGGGCTGATGCATGCGATCAGATTTCATTTTATAAATTAACATCAATATATTACTCATATTATGAAACGGTATTGTATATTTCTGGTCTTTCTTCTCATAATCAATCACACAGGAATTTACTGTCAGCAGTCTGCCTACATCACCGGGAAAGTGATCGACTCTAAAACTTCCCTGCCTGTATCGTACGCTACAGTTCGTCTCAAAAACTCAAGTGTCGGCATCCATACAAATGCTGAAGGGGATTTCAGAATACTTGACAATCCCATGTTTAAATCCGACAGCCTTATCGTTACCAGTATTGGTTATCGGATGCTCTCAGTAGCGTATGCTGCCATGAAAACATCTGAAATGAACAGCCTGAAGCTTGTTCCGAATGTTTATGGTCTGACTGAGGTCAAGGTGACTGCCCGGAAAAAGAGACTCAGCCCTGAGATTATTATAGCCAGGGCGCTTAATAATATCAAAAAGAACAATCCTGTTTTGCCATATAGCTATGTTTCATATTACCGCGATTATCTGAAGGACAGCAGTGCTTATCTTAACCTGAACGAAGCTATCATCCAGACTCTTGATAAGGGCTTTAAATTTACGACAGATTCCAACAGATACAGACTGCTCGAATTCAAAAAGAATATGGATTTCAGGCGGATAAAAATAACTCCGTTTTATAATATACCCGGGTCTGTTCACTCTGATTATTCATTTAAACAGATGCCTAAGGCGTTTGTCGGTGACCATAACGGGAATGAGTTCTTTGTTTTACTTACGCATGATGCAATAAGAAATTTCGATCAGAAAACATTTTTCTTCATAAATAACCTGTCAGAGTCGTTCCTCAAGAACCATATGTTTTCCCTACCCGAGGGGATATATGAAGGTAATACATTATTATACAAGATAGAATTCGAGGCAAGACCTAAAATAACGGAAGGCACCTATCAGGCACATGGCGCGATTTTTATCCAGGTCAGTGACTATTCGATACACCGCCTTGAGTATTCAGCTTCATGTTTTGATTCGGATAAGAAGAAACAGGAGATATTCAATATTGAGATAGAATACGGACATGAACCGGCGCTGAATTCAAAGATGTGTCTGAAATATATCTCTTTCAATAATTCATTCATTTTACCCGATTCATCTGACACTGATTACTTTAAAATCACAGGCGGTCGATGGATATCAAAAGAACCTTACAAAGATGCTTTCTCCGATTTTAAAACAGAAGTTACCTTCAATAATAAAATTGATCCGATTTCGGCAAGAGACAGGAGAAACTATGATATAAAGATCAAAGATGAAAAGGTAAGAATAAAAAAAATCTCAGTCGATGGTCCCAACCTTCTTCTGACTCTGTATAACGATAAATTTAAATTAGCGCTGGATTCCTGCAGAATAAATATTACAAACCTTAAAGATGTTAATGGCAAAATACTTAACATGAAGAGAAACCTTGTGCTTCGGCAGTTCAGGGAGATGTTTGTACAGGAATATGATAAACCGGTGGAATTTCAAAATGGCTGTTTTATTGATGCTAAACCACTCGAGCAAAATTGTATCTCCCTTTCAGAGAATACAAGCAGATTCTGGATGAATACGCCATTAAGGGCTAAAGAGGAAACTAAGGATATTCAGAACCGGTGAACGTATTTTATTATCACTTTTTCTTAATCACTAACCTTATAATATTCAACTTTTCTTAAAACTATAGTGCTTCCTCTTTTACCCTTTGTGTTCCTTTGTGTTACTAGCAACAACCTTCCTTCCCTTTAGCCTTTTCAAAAGCTTCTTTCCCTTCATTTACCGAGAAGTAGATCAGTCCTGCTGCGCCAATTGCATCAGCATATGCAAATCCTGTAAGTTCATATATGAGACTGGATATAAGCAATACCAGCGACATATAAACACAAACCTTTGTACAATTTGCATCAGCAATTATTGGTTCTGAATGCAATTCTCTGCCAATTTTCATCTTGGCATTCATCAGCCAGGACATAACTAATATTGAAATCAATGATATTACCACTCCCCAGATAGTGGTTTCCGGTTTATGATGGTGGATGAGATTTATTATAATACCTGCCAGTAAACCGGCAGACAAAAGATAAAATGCAGTGCCTGTAATTTTTAATGCTTTTATCTCAAAAGAACTTTTCGGACTATCCGGATTTTGTTTAATCCTTAAGATCATCATTGCAATACCAATCCCCGACATTACTTCTATGAAACTATCGACCCCGAAACCTAAAAGTGTTAGCGTCGAATCTTCATAACCTAAGAATATCGAAACTAACCCTTCGATAATATTGTAGAATATGGTGAAAAGGCTCAGCCGGTATGCCAGTTCATATGCTCTTATGTCTTTTGATTCCATGATCAGATAATTCGTCACTCCTTTAACATTGAGGAAGCAGATTCGTTCACTTCGGGCATCCTGTTGTCGACTGCAAGACTGCAATACCGCAAGACCGCAAGACTGCATGACCGCAAGACTGCATGACCGCAAGACCCTTAGACCATATAATTAATCTTCCGCTAACCCCATCTTAATTCAGTTTTAACTGACAGAGTTACATTATGTTATAATTTTGCTAATGTAATTATAGTTATAAACACTTTTAGAGTTATGCATCGCAAAGAAATCAAATTCATTCTTAGTTACCTGGACAATAACCAGGAACATCTGGATACCTTGCAGAACGAATTCCTTTCTACGCTAAAGAAACAATACAATGTAACAGGAGTCCTGACAGAAAAACAGACTGAATTTCTTTATGGCATCAAAGGCTATATTCCGTCCAAAGTCTCTATCATCTGACAGCTTTAGGATCTTCGCATGTGGCCAATTGCGGGAAAGAAGCTCTGAAGCCTTCTTGTCCACTTACACCTTTCTCCTTCACACAAATTTTGCATTCATTTTTTATTAAAGTAATTTTGCCCTAATTGTAACTTTAAGCTTTCTTTGAACCCAAAACAGTAGTCATGATTTCAGACCAGGAAAAGAAGACATACGATCTCAAAATATTAGTAGTTGACGATAACAGCAATATACGAGTCGTTCTTGGCGAGATGCTTAAGATTTACGGTAGTCATATTCTTTTTGCCGATAATGGAAAAGAAGCAGTCAGCGCTGTTGAGAAAAATGCCGACATAGATCTGATTTTAATGGATGTCTATATGCATAATATGGACGGGTTTGAAGCCGCAAGGAAAATCAGGGAGAAAAATAAAAAGGTCGTCATCTTTGTAATGACAGCTGCTTCATTATCTGAATTGGTTGAAGATTTCTCGGGAACTTTAATTAATGATTATTTTCCAAAACCATTTAACAAAGCTTACCTGGACCAGCTGATATCAAAACATTTCAGAAAAAACATCCGTCAGGTTGCTACTTAAACCTCAAAATCGAAATAAAATCAGCCTCATCCCAAGGCGGATTGAAAGATTAATCCGGAGCTAATATCATCTTAATGCAATCTTAACTTTCCAAATCGGGCTATACCATAATTTAGGTATTTAAAATTGTTTATTTAAATACTCATTTATTATGGACCGTCAGGAATTCAAAACCCTCCTTAATTACCTGGAGAACAATCAGGAACATCTGAATACATTGGAGAAGGAATTTATAGCTTCATTGAAAGAAAATTACAATGCAACCGGAGTGCTCACAAAAAGGCAGGTTGAATTTCTTAACGACATTAAAGAGTATCTGCAGTCATTGCTAATGGAAAGGTCAGTTTATAAACCTGATTCAGATAAATATATGGCTCAGTACTCCTCTTTCGATCATTTTTCAGCCTTCAGAATCTGAGATCCCAGATTTAATCTGAAATCCTAAACCATTTTTAACCACTAAGGTCACAAAGGAATTCGCACAAAGGTCACAAAGGTCTACCTCATGATTTTACATTGTGTCCTTTGTGCCTTTTTTCAACCACCGAAGCTCAGTGAAGTGGTCTTTGTGTGCTTTGTGGTTAAAGAATTTTCAGTTTTTTGATTTTTATTGATAAATTGCCACTAAGAAATACCTGATTTGATGATTAAAAGAATTTTATTCATACTGACTGTAATATTACTGTCATGCTTTACGGCATCCGGCCAGGAAAGCCATCCCCAACCAAAAACCCTCGAAATAGGAAGCCTGGCTCCGGATTTCAAACTAAAAGGCATTGATGATAAAATATATTCATTATCAGATTTTGCTAAATCGAAAGTGCTCGTAATAGTCTTCAGTTGTAATCATTGCCCCACGGCCCAGGCTTACCAGGACAGGTTAAACAGTATTTATGACAAATTCGCTCCAAAAGGAGTGTCGCTTTTAGTAATTTCATCAAACAGCATGAAGTCTCTCAACTTATGGGAACAGGGCTGGTCGGACCTTGATGACTCATTTGAAGCAATGAAGATCCGCGCTAAAGACAAGGGTTTCAAGTTTCCCTACCTGTACGACGGCGATGACCAGAAAACTGCAATTGCTTATGGACCTGAGGCAACTCCCCATGCGTATGTTTTTGACAAAAACCGTAAGCTTCAATATGTGGGATGCATAGACCCTTCAATGGAAAATGGAAAAGCTGAAACACTAAGTAATGCTATCGATGCTGTACTCACTGACAGGAAAATTGAGAAACCCGTAACAAAGGTTTTCGGATGCTCAACCAAATGGGCATGGAAAACTGATGGTACGGAAAAGCTTTACCAAGAATGGGCCCAGCTTCCGGTTACTCTTGAAAACATTGATACGGCAGGAATAAGAAAAATCATTCAGAATAAATCGGATAAACTCAGGCTTATAAATGTATGGGCTTCCTGGTGTGGACCATGCGTACAGGAATTTCCTGATTTTGTAATTATCGATCGTATATATCGCAGCCGCCAGTTTGAATTCGTGTCTATAAATGCTGATCAGCTATCGAGGAAAGACAATGTGCTGAAATTCCTGCAAAAGAATGAGGCATCAAACAAAAATTACATTTTCAGCAGCGATAATAACGGTGATCTTGTGGAGGCAGTTGATCCGGAATGGTCAGGTGCACTTCCCTATACAATGCTCGTGGAACAGGGTGGCAAAATCATATACCGTACCCAGGGACCAATCAATATGACCGAAATGAGAAAGCTCATAAACGGGAACAGGTATATTGACGGAGTAAAATAATGTATTATGTATTATTGGCGAAGAGAACTAAGCCCATTCCCCCTGGGGGAGGGGTTTGGGGATAGGTTTCACTATTTCCCCGCAGCCCAAATTACCGCATTCCCGAACATCATTTTGAATGCATCCGATTTTAGCAGCACCGGGCTATGGCCAATCAGAAAATAAATATTCTTTGCTTTCACCTTTTCATTTGTCCAGATAACTGGATGATCGCCCATTTTTATATCTGACGCCGGATTATATGTCGATTCATCCACAGTTGCTATCACATGTACATTTGGCCGTGGATCTATATTAAATGTATACCACTCATCATCAGGAATGACAAATAATGAAGGCACTCCTTTCATTACCGGGTTATTTCTATCTTCAATATTCACTGTGGCAGAAGCCTTTGCAGCAATGTAGTTTTTCCATTTTATCCCTCCCATGAATTCTGAAAACCAGTCCCACATCGGATAGCCGTCAAATTCACCAAGCAGGGATGCGTGATGAAAACCAACCCAGCCGCCCCTCCCCTCTTCAATGTATTTTACAAAAGCCGACATTGCAGTATCTCCCCAGGCATACGGTGCATAGTTCAATTGAATGATTTCCTGGTATTTTGATAACATCTCATCATTCATCTGATTGGCCTGACTGACAACAGTGAAGTCAAAGTTATTCTTTGCAGCAAACGCATCGAGCCAGTCGAGAGCTGCAACAACAAATGCTTCATGGTCGCCGCCACGTTGGGCTAATACAAGGACCTGGAATTTTGCAGTGATCTTATGCTTTTCAGAAACCAGTATCTTTGTTGCTGAAGCATTTAGACCTGATATCAGAAGAATTCCTGATAAGAATAGCTTAAAAATAGTAAGTGTAAAATTTTTCATTTTACATATAACCAGATTTCTACTATAATTTTTAAATTTAACCACAAAGTTCACAAAGGTAAGACACAAAGTTCACAAAGATTTTATTAATAGAGTTTTATCTTTGTGCCCTTTGCGCCTTCTTTGTGTGCTTTGTGGTTAAAAAGGGGGCGGGGAGTCAATTCTTATTTTATTTCCCTTTCATTTGCAGCCACATTCCACCCTTCAACCTTCAAAACAGGTTTATCTCCTTCAAGATTTTTTGAATCAAATTCAACCTGCACTGTTTTCTTTTCACCCGGAAGAAGTGAGAAATAATTGTCCTCCCAGAAGACCGGCAGTACAGGATCTTTGGATTTCAGCTTTAATATCTTCGGATTGACTGCAAATGCCAGCGTTTTTCCCGTATTTTCAACTGTCACCGTCATAAAATATTTATTTCCTGTTTTCTTGAGAGCCGACGGAGTAACATTTACTGTTGCAGCAGGAAGTTTACTCAGATCAGTAAAGTCAGCTTTCTCGTCACCTTTCGAGCTAAGCCAGTAGAAATTCGAGGAAACAATTTTACCTGATGCATCAGTCAACCCTAATTTCAGGAAGAAAACATTTGTAGTCTCTTTCGGATATTCCAGCTTGAAGACTTTCTGGCTTGCATCGGCAGTTACATTGGTTTCCATTTTCTGGGAATTGACAAGTTTCATGTCAAAATCATAGATTTCTGCATTTACTTTCAAACCATTGAAATCTTTGTAAAAGCAATTCACGACTTTTATTGTGCTGTCGCCATAGCAGTACTGAACATGAAGAGGTTCGCATGCGGTTTTTGCGCCGTAGAAAGCGCCGTTTGGCATGAAATAATAATCATAGAGCTGCCAGTACATTTTTGGCCAGGCTGAATTATACATCCAGTAAATTATACCACTCGATTTGTATTTATTCCCTGCAAATGCCTCGAACATAGATTTTACAGACTCTTGCTGGAAAACCTGTGCTTTCATACAATATTCTTCGATACCTGTCGGTTTCCCGTATCTCGATTCGAAAGCCGCTCTTGCAATAGGGTAAAATGCTTTATGAAGACGAAGATCCCACGATGCGCTCATAGGCCACATGTCTTTTTCAGGCATCATCCACCTCATGGTTTCTATAGGTGGTATCTGTTCACCTGTAGGACCAGCTTCGGTATTGAACTCAAGTTTTGTGTACCAGTAGTTTGGAGTCTCATAAGCATAAACATTAGGATATGGACCCATATGGACCCCTGTTATTCCCTGAATTTTACTCAGAGCCTGTGTTGCAGAGGATTCATACGGACGTGTCGGATCATATTGGTCCAGAACCTTAATATATCTTGATTCAACCTCTGCCGGAGGGTAATTATCGCTCCCATACAGCCATGTAAATACAGAAGGGTGATTACGCAGATGAAGGATCTGATCTTTCCAGCTTGCTTCCGCTACATCACCTGTGTGAGGTGTCCAGTTTTTCCATTGTTCCCATGCGCTGCAGCAACACCATCCAACCATCAGCAGGATACCTTCTTCATCACATCTCTCGAAAAGGTAATCTGACCCGCGTGGAGCTTCCATTCTGAGTGCATTCAGATTCATATGCTTTGCATACAAAAGATCAGCGTCGACTCTCTCATCTGAAGGTCTGAGAAGAAGATCCTGTACATAACCTCCGCCTCTTATAACAATGTTCTTTCCGTTTACCTGGAAAACTTTTACGTTCTGTTTGCCAAAACTATTCATCCAGTATGATATCTCCCTGATGCCAAAGCGTACTTTCTTGGTATCTGTTGCTTTGCCCGATACATCAAAACTCAGATTAAGATTATAAAGGTTCTGTGGACCGACTGTATGAGGCCACCAGAGTTTCGGGTTGGCAATGACAAGTTGCGGAAATGATTCCGGCAAAAAGCTCACAGCTTTTGTTTCACCCGGTTCAAGAGTGACATTTTGTGAGATTGCAATATTTTCAATTGTTCCTTTCAGAACGCCGGTAATCTTTTTAGATCCTGCATTATGAAGATCGGTCGATACGGTCAATTTTGCCTGATCGGTTGACGGAAGGTTCAGTTTTGTAACTACCTGTGGATTTTCAATGGCAACATCTCCAGTTGCATTAACTGTGACATCATACCAGATACCCATTCCCCTGTCGGGCGGGGTTGGATTCCAGTCTACCCAGGTAATTGTGAGATCCTGACCTTTTGGAGGGAATATCTGCAATGCCAGACAGTTATTGGCGCCCGGCAGAGCAGCGCCGGAAATATCGAGGTTAAACAAACGGTATGCTCCTTCAATAGCAGTTGTATCGGCAATAAGCTTTCCATTCAGCCATACGTTTGCCTTATAATTTATGCTGTGGAACTTGAGCCAGGTATGCATGCTTTTATATCCTGCAGGGATTTTGAATTCCGTGCGGTACCACCATGCCACCTTGAAAGGACTGTCGTCAGGCATTGCCCTTTTTGGATAAGGGATCATACCCGGAAGATTGTTAAAATTAGTTCCATAGTAAGGATCCGGGTAAACCTTGTTAGCAACCAATGCAGCCAGAACTGTAGTTGGAACGGAGGTTGGATACCAACCCTCGGTACGGAAACCGGTCGTTGAAATGGCTTTTGCATCTGACTTGATTTCTTTCGAAGACTGGATCGTCCAGTTATCTTTTAAAATAAGTTTCCCATCGGCTGGTTTTTGCGCCAGTCCGGCGATTGGAAGCAACACCAGTAAAATAATTGTAAAAAAAACAGTCGTTTTCATATATCAGGCTTTACAGGTAAAAAATATTTTTTTGCAGGTACTAAAGTTAATTGAAATAATTTAACACGAATGTGTACTGAATGAATTCCTGTAAATCTTATCATATTTTTTGTGGCGGCTATTTGAATTAGATGAATAATTATTAGGTTTATGGTCATTATCCATAATCATAATGAAACGATATGAGTGACATCAAATCTTCTTCCCCGTCGGGACCAGGCTTAAAACGCGTTCTCGGATTATCATCACTGGTACTTTACGGGATTATTCTTATTCAGCCTACGGCGCCAATGCCCCTTTTCGGAGCCGCTGCAACCCTGGCCAGAGGTCATGTTGTTACGACAATAATAATCGGTATGGTGGCAATGTTGTTTACTGCTATTTCTTACGGGCGTATGGCAAATGCATATCCGAGCGCCGGCTCGGCTTATACCTACGTCAGCAGGGAGATTCATCCGTCTCTGGGATACTTTGTTGGATGGGGAATGATTTTCGATTATGTTATGAATCCAATAATATGTGTGATATGGATAAGCAAAGCAGCGATAAATATGATCCCTGAAATACCTTATCCCGTTTGGGCGATTGCTTTTACCTGTCTGTTTACAGCAATGAACCTTCGGGGAATTGAATCAAGTTCACGCACAAACTCAATAATTGCGGCCGGTTTAGGAGTTGTTATCGTTCTTTTCCTTGGAGCTGCAATCAGATATCTGTTTTTAAACCCCCCTGCAAATGCTGCCGAATGGACCAGGCCATTTTATGATCCGAAAACATTCTCATTTCCTTCAGTATCAGCAGGGGCTTCGCTGGCAGTCCTTACTTACATAGGCTTTGATGGTATCTCAACTTTATCGGAAGAGGTTCACAATCCCCGCCGGAATATCCTGCTTGCAACAGTATTAGTATGCGTAATTACAGGTATCCTTGCCTCAGTACAGGTTTATTTTGCACAGCTCGTATGGCCGGGAACAAATTTCCCCGATCAGGATACAGCATTTTGTTATATTGCAGGCAAAGCAGGCGGTCACTGGCTTTTCAATACTGTCAACATTGCTTTGCTCGTTGCAACTGTTGGTTCAGGCGCCGGGGCTCACCTCGGGGCAGGACGGCTTTTATATGGAATGGGAAGAGACAATGCAATTCCCGGGAAGTTCTTTGCACATATTAATCCAAAAACTCATATACCTTCAAATAATATAATCCTGATCGGAATAATTGTACTTGGTGGAGTTTTTGTTCTGAGTTACCCGCTTGGAGCGCAATTGCTTAATTTCGGGGCGCTGGTGGCATTTATGGGTGTCAATGTGTCATCATTCATGCATTATTTCCTGCGCGGGGAACGAAAAAGATTCACGTACCTGATTGTACCTGTTCTCGGATTTTCGATTTGTCTCTATCTCTGGTTCAGTCTGGGAATTAAAGCAAAGCTCGTTGGAATAAGCTGGCTGACTGTAGGGTTGATTTATGGTGCTTACAGAACGAATTTCTTCAAAAAACCGCTTCAGTTTGCAAAACTGGATAATATTGAAGAAGGGGAAGAAAAAAATTAAAAAGAAATCCATTAACCACAAAGGTCCAAAGACTTTTCACATAGGACACAAAGGTCTATATTATAGAATTTTAGCTTTGTGCCCTCTGTGCTTTCTTTGTGTGCTTTGTGGTTAAATGAACTAAAAAAAAACTATTTTAATTTTCCGAAATCAATATTCATCCCCACGAAAAACCTTCTTCCCGGGGAGATGAAATCATAGTTCTGAGGGATCACAACTCCGAATATATTATCGAGCCCGGTTGATATCCGTAACCATTTATATTCCTGGGAAATAGTGAAGCGCCAGCTGTTATAAGGCCTGTCATACCCGGTTGTTCCATCGGCGTTGAGATAGACCCGTTCACCCACTAACTGACCATAAATTTGCGCCGTGAATGAGTAATTCTTTTTCCTGAAATTATAATCAGCGGATATATTGCCTGAGTGTTTTGTAGTTCCATATAATTGCTGATGGGACTCATTATCGAGACCATGAACATAACTATATCCCGCACTCATCCATAATCCGTTGAACAATTTTTGCTTTGATATGACATCAACTCCACTAACCGATGCACTTGAAACATTTTGATAAAGATATGTCGTTTCAACAGCATCAGGTTGATTCAGTATACTGGTTGTGATCATATTTGACAGTGAGTTTCTATAGACTGTAACCGAGGAATTATTCCATGGTCTTGAAAACTCTGCTGATCCGGAGATATATTTTGAAGTTTCAGGTTTTAACTGCGGATTCCCTTCCACAAGGAATTCGCCGAAATGATCGAAGCTGAAGTATAATTCCTTTAAAGCAGGTGAACGGAAACCTGTTCCGGCTGAGGCTCTGAAATTCAGAGAACCTAGTTTATACATTGCAGAGATTTTCGGAGCGACATTAAATCCGTAATTGCTGTGAGAACCTGCGCGGATACCTGCAATCAGGTCCCAACGATCGCCGAAACGCACATCTTCCTGTAAATAAGCCACACCTTCCGAGGCATTTTTTATCCCGCCTTCCACCCTGGTAGAGAAAAGACGTTCTGTGTTATATTCAACACCCGCTGTTAAATTGTTCCTGTCTGACAAGTGAAAATTTCCCTGCGTCCTGAATGTCTGTATAAAATCGTAAGATGCAGTGTCTCTTTTATTGTTTAACTGCTCAAGAACTGAATAGGTATTATACCGGTCGCGGTAATAGGAAAAATTAATTGAGCTTTTACCCAGAAAATATTGTCCCCTCAAACCTCCGCTCAAATCGGTGTAAAGATCGTGGACAGGACGTGCGCTTACATTCCCGCGCTCAAACTGATAATAAGTGAAGTATGGAGTTAAAGATAATTTCGATGAAGGCGTGATCTCAAATTTCTGGTTCACCTGGTACGATGTATATGGATTCTGCGTCCAGTCATGGGCACTTTCAGGAGTTATGTCATACCCATCGGTACGACTATAGTTAACACTGGTTTGTGATCCGATAATTCCCTTTTTCAATCCGATAGTTCCTCCGGAATAGAGTTCATTGTATTTTGAGTAGCGTGTATAGATCTTCGCGTCAAAAGGCTCATTGATCTTTTTGGTGATAATATTTATTACACCGCCAATGGCATTGGATCCATACAACGATGATGAAGCGCCTTTAATCACCTCAATATGATCGATATTCTGAAGATTGAGCATCGAATAATCTACATCACCATCGACTTCACCTGCGATTCTTTCCCCGTCGATAAGAAACAGTACATATTTTGCATCCATTCCCTGGAGTGTTACTGTTACCAGTGTCCCGTTATGACTTACATTCAGACCAGGCACCATTGTCTGCAAAGCATCAGTAACATTTGTAATACCAAGTTCAAGCATTTTACGGGCGCTGATAACCTGGGTAAGAATCGGCACATTCTTGAGGGTTTTTTCCGATTTTGTACCGGTTACCACAACCTCATTCAAATCAAAATTTGTTTCCTTCAGCGAAAAATTCAGATTATTCTGACCATTTTTCATGGAAACAGCTTGTTCCTGAGTCTCGAACCCGACAAATGATGCCCGGATCGTATAGTCACCCGGAGCAATCTTATTTATATTGTAGTATCCGTTTTTATCAGTCACAGTTCCATAAGTAGTGCCCGGAATCGAAATTGTTGCCCCGGTGACCACTGTAGTGTCACTGCCGGTAACATGTCCCGACAGTTTCGCTGTCTGTGAAAAGATAGCGATTGGAAAAAATAACAGGAAGGAAAGACTCAGCAGAAATCTCATCATCTACTCAAGAGTTTTTGTTCCGTCGGCCTGATATTTGTACTGGAAAGTAACATAACCTGACAGGTTTGTTGCGCTATAGTAGCTTTTGAACCAAACCTTTGCATATTTCCCGGTAGCAGTTTTAACAATAAAAATATCATCGGTAGGAACAATCTGTGTCCCCTGGGTCGCAAATTCAAGCGAGAACCAATTGTAGAGGATCGGATTAACAATATACATAGCATAACCCTGCTGGATTGCGATCGACATTGATTCGTCAGCCTTAAAAGTTGTTGTATCAGGAATCACTTTAAGTGCATCAAATCCTGTTTGCCCTTTAAGATAGGAAATGGCAGCGCTGCCTTCACCATTTCCTGATAAGCCACCGTTGGTTTTTATCCTGTAGCGCTGGAATGCCAGATCCCATGCCGAAGAATTTGCCGGATCATTTACTGTAACAGTATCATTGCTGACAAAACTAAAATATTTCCATGCAGTTGAACTTGTTGATTTAACTTCAAATACCTGTGATTGAATTGGCTGCTTGTTATCTGATTTTTTGCATCCAAAAAATGATAGAAGCACAATTGCTGACAAATAAGCTGTTTTCTTCATAAATTTTACAATTAATTTTCCTGTAAAAGTAGAATCGTAAAATTTTTGAAAATGGTAAGAATCAGGATTTTTGTGGTACTAATCTTTTGTGAATATCGCGAAACCGTTTAGGGGTGAGACCCGTTTTGCTCTTAAAAACCTTGCAGAAATAGGAATTATCTTCGTAGTTAAGCTTAAAAGCAATCTCTGAGATTGAGAGCTCAGAAGATAACAGCAATTTCCTGGCTTCCTGCATCAGCCTGTTCTGCAATATTTTTTTCAGTCCGCTGTTAAAATGCTTATTGCATATGTCATTTAGCTGGCTCTCCGACATATTGAACGCTGATGTGTAGAATCCCAGGTGCTGCTCCTTTATAAAATATGAATCGACCAGATGCGATAAAGTATGAATTACAATGCTGTCATTATTGTTTGTTTTGCCCGATTTTGCTTCATACAATTCAGTGAGCTTTAAAATAAGGATATTTAGCTGCGACCTGATTATGATTGCAGAATTATTCGACTGTGTGTAAGATTCATATTCACTTTGTATTGAATTTAAAAGCGAAATGAAAGATGTGAATTCATTATCAGTTAATTCAACGCACGGAACTCCAACCTTTGTTGCGGTTAGAGAAGTATAGGCAAAAGCATTCAGAAGTCTTATAAAGCTGAATTCCTCAACATAAAAATCCTGACAAAAGAAAAAAACATACCCTTCTCCGTCAGTCAGACCTTCAAAGGAGTGCATCTGATGAGGAGCAACTATGCATAATGTGTGCGGATGGACAGGATAATTGTCGTTATTTACCATTATACTGCCGTTTCCGGCGGTAAATAAAATAACTGAATAGAAATCGTTGGCATGCTCTTTCCTGGCGACACAGTAAAGATTGAAAAACTTCATAAGGGAATTAAAATAGATCCCATGAACCTTTATATCCTTCAGAAAACTAAAGTGATAAAGCGGCTTTTCTGTATCTGAATGCGGATTCAATACTGATTTCATCTCGAACGCCAAAAATATTAAATTTTTAACGGCACTTTTGTCTATAATGGTATATATCATGTTTGAAGAAATCTCAACTGTCAGTATAATAACAACAAAAAACAGGAAATTGTTTAAAGTTTGATAAAAGTGATTAGACGTGATCCGCTTGGCCCTTTATTTCTATGGACTCTTATGCCCTTACTAGTTCGGATTACTTTTAAAAAAAAGACGCCGGGATTGGCGTCTTTATAATTTCTATATTTTTACAGACTATTTACTGTCAAACATCATTGGAAGTCCTTTTCCATTAGTCATCAATATAACTTTAGCATTAGGTGAGGTGGAGATTGCTTTTATCATCTCGTACTGAAGCAATCTGTCGCTAAGGCCGGTGCTCAATATCTTCTGATAATCTGCTATCCCCTGTGCTTCAACTCTTTTTCTCTGAGCTTCCTGAGTCTCTTTTTGCAGGACAAATGTCATTTTCTGAGCATCCTGTTCAGCATTAATTTTTGATTCGATAGATGCTTTTACAGATGCAGGGAGTGTAATATTCCTAACGAGAAGCTGCTCAAGCAATAAGCCTCTTTCCTTGAAATTTGCTTCAATTGTTGAGAAGATCCTGTTTTGAAATTCATCACGTTTGCTTGAATACAGAGCCACCGCATCATAATAAACTGCATTGTCCCTTATTTTTGTTCTGCAGATAGGACGAACAAGAACGTTGCGGTAATCTGTGCCTACTTCTTTCAATATACGCGGAGCCTCGGCCGGAACTACTTTATATAATACAGTGAGATCAATAACTACCTCCAGACCATCTGCGGTCAGAACCCGAATGGCATCGTCGCCCTGTTTTACACCTTCGTCCTGGATTGCTGACATGGTATAATTTTCAGTTTTTACATCAAATCTGACAACCTGAACCATTGGATTTATGATGTTCAGACCACTTTCAAGAATATTTGTGTTTACCTTCCCGAACAGCTTCTGAACCCCAACTTCACCGGGTTCAATCTGAACAACACATGCAATTGACATACCGATTAGTACCACGACTACTCCCGCTGTTTTGATCATTGTCCTGTAAGGATGAAAAGGGGAATCTGATTTTGAAGATACAACACCTATGATGAGAATTATTATCCCAACAATTATTACTGTCATAATTTAATTATTAAAGGTTTCTTAAATAGATTTTTAAAGCCGGTAAAGATAACAGAATTAAATCAGAAAGAGCTTATAGGATTTTTAACCACAAGGACACAAAGGTCACAAAGGAGTTATTTTTATTCCATAAAGTGCTGATTTCTAAGATGGAATATCTTTGTGTTCTTCATGCCTACTTTGTGTCCTTTGTGGTTAAAAGATTCTTCAGATACCAAAATGGGAATTAATCTACAATGTAAACGTATAAGTATATTTCAGCAGAACAGATCTGTTATTGTACAATGGTAGTCGAGGATTTTCAATGTCTCTGTAAGTGCTCCTGCCTTCGTTGAAAACAATGTAGAAGTCATTCCCTTCACGAGGATTGTACCGGAATCTGAAATTAGTCATTAAAGATTTTTCAGCGCTGTTATACTGTATGAATGTGCTTAATGACAACTTAGTGTTTACCATAACAAGGGCCTTAATGCCTGTTACTCCCCCACTGAATGACTGGCCCCTGTCTTTGAAATTCAGAAAGTTGTGCTCATATTTAAGACCCAGCTGCAGGCTCGATCCAACATTCCATGAGGGTTCTGCACCTATACCGAATCGTGTACCATCATAAAATGACCCGGCATAAAAGTCGATTCCGCAAACAAGTTTATTTGTCCTTGGAGAATTCAAATGAGATTCCAGCTGGTTAAACCCGTATTTGCCTGTCGGGACAAATGAATTTTTTGAAAAGCTGAAAGTATCGGCAACATTTTCATATAAATGACTTATTGACAGCATGCCGCTGTATCCCGATTTCATTGTAATATCATACATAATTCCTGTCTGAAGAGACTGGGCAGCATTATTATTATTGTCGAAATAAGTAATTGCATTGATCCCGATCTGATGATTCTGAATTATAGAAGCTTCCCCCGGGATCCAGCCATAACCTAAACCTCCGTAATAGTGAGTATAGTTATTGCGGGCAAAAAAACCAACTCCCGGATTAAAATCCCTGCCATTCCTGGCGTAGGTAAAATTATAATTCAAACCCTTCTGGTTAAACCTGCTCCACGTTACAAACAATTCTGTAGGGTCCAGTGAGAGTACTTTATTTGTATTTTTTTTATCAAGAACCTGTGCCAGTTTAATATTCAGATAGTCATTTTCGGATATTTTGAATATACCATCCATCCCGTAAGCTGTGTTGTAAGTCCCGTCAGTTCCAACCCGTGAGGTAATGATTCCCCCAACATAGCTGTTCTCATTTATGACCTGCCTCCTGAGGCGAAGGATCCCAAAATTCTCGGAAGTCAGCGCATCAGCTCCTGCCTGGCTGACTGCATGCGTCTGCATATCAAGGAACCCGAGATCCCATTTGCCTATCATGCCGGTAACACGGGCTCCACCATAAATGGGAACCTGTTCCCCATTGTTGAGACCGATCCTTCTGCTGTAAAAGAGACTTCCACCGGGTTCAAAATCGAAAGCGAACACGCTGGATCTTTCCTGGAAAAATGTTCTTTTTTCCGGAAAAAAGAGTGAAAAACGTGTGAGATTTATCTGCTCATCATCTGCCTCAACCTGCGCAAAATCAGTATTCACAGTGAGGTCCATTGTGAGATTATTTGTTAGCCCGTATTTTATATCGAGACCAGCATTGAGTTTGGGACTTTTCTTCAGATCATATCCATCTCCTGAACTATTCAAAATATAATCTGCCTGGTTGCCTCCGATTATGTAAGGCGCTATATAAAAGGGTTTTTTCGATTTAAGATTCTCGAAAGTGATCTCCTGAGCTTTTGATGGCCTGAAGGCGCTTGTTTGTCCCCAGTTTGGCGGTATAGCAGGGAATATATCAACTTCATTTTTATGGGCAACGTCCCTGATACAAATTAATCCCATAATGATCTTTCCATCCTTCTCTTTAAACCTTATGCTTGAAAAGGGTATCCTTATCTCGGCGAACCAACCCTCATTGTTTTTAGTTGTTTTCACATCCCAGAATGTATTCCAGCTCATATTAAAAGGTCCCTGTGACGGGTCATCCTGACCCATTGCATCCTTTGAAATAGTAAAGTCACTTCTGAGCCCGGTCGGGGTAGTAGCAAATCCAAGTCCGTTCTCTTTATCATTGAAGGTATCAAATATCAGCATCAGCTGTTCACTGGCAACTTCAGATTCATCCCGCTTCTTCGAGGAGATCAGCATTTCAGCAGGATTTCTGTCAAATAACCTTGCTCCGATATACAGATATGTATTATCGTAACAGATCATTACCTCGGTTTTCTCTGTCGGTTGATTGCCAAAAGTTGGCGTATGCATAACCATCCTGAGCGGCTCCACATTTTGCCAGCAGGGATCATCAACTACACCATCAAATTTAAAATCGCCTTTAATAGCGGATATTGAAATTTGTCCCTGACCATGCACAAATGCACCACCAAACAAGAAAAAACAAATTACCGGAAGAACCTTCAATGACCTATGCATATATAACTATCTACTTTTTTCAACAATTGCGAATCTATACGAAGTTTTTTATTTTTTATCCGAAACACGACAAACAGGGTAATATTCAAGTCGGAAAAGCTATTATTATCGACGTAGTACTATAAAAATACTTACACAGAAAAATAACTGATCCTCTGACTAATTCCTGAGTTGATTCAATTAACCCCTGACATTCCCATTGATCATGCCTGAAACAATTCCTCTTATCTTCATGTTTTCTCCGATAATAACACCTCCGATATGAAGAGCGACGAATGCATACATAAGATATTGGCCGAAGCTATGGAATTCCCTGATGGTTCTGGAGAATTCCCTCGTAAAACCAAGGTCGCGCCCAAAAGCAAGCCCGAGTCCGGTCAGCGCCATGCAAACCACAAGTATATAGAAAAGCAGGTATCCTGTTTTAACACCGAGGTAGTGCCTGAATACCTTTCTGTCGCTATTGTTCAGTCTGTAAAGACCCAATGCACTCCTGAACCTTGAACGTATTTTCTCTTCCCCTGGTTGGGTCAGCTCAATAATAATCCGTGAAACTAAAAGAAATGCAAGCCCGTAACCCAGAATTTTATGAATGCCCCAGAATTTATCTTCATACTCCCTTGATACGGAAAATGCCTGTTCCTCTGTAATCGTCGCTCCTCTTGTTTTGAGCTGTTCCCTGACCATTCCTGCGTTCATACGCTGATTTATTATTGTTGAATTTATCAGCACTGTTATAATTATTCCTGAAATAACAACAAAAACCAGCCAGTGCCAGATCCGGATCATCAAGGAGTGTTCCTGAATAAAAAAAGACTTTGTTTCCATATTATTTTGATTACATTTTTAGGTTGAATTCAACGTTCCTGCATATTTCTATTTGTTTCAATTTGTTTCAATCTATTTCAATCTTTTTCAATCTTTTTCAATTCTCTCCCCCAAACCATTTCTTAAATTCCTGAACCCGGGCTTTACTAATAACTATCTTTTCAGGAACTGATACTTTAAGATTTACGGAAAGCCTGTTGTTAAACCAGAAGTCTATATCTTTTACAGCATCCCGTGCAATAATATACTGCCGGTTTGCCCTGAAAAAATCTACCGGATTCAACATAGTACCAAGTTCATCGAGAGTATATTCAAAATTAAAAACATTGTCTTCAAAAGTTTTTGCTTTAACAAGGCTTGAATCAATATAAAAACATGCAATCTGACTTGCCATAACCGGGAACAGCTTATCACCCTTTAACGGAATCAGAAAATGAGTTTTATATGAAGAACTTTTCCTGAAATATTCAACCAGGTCTTGAATCTCTGAATTCATCCCGGACGATTTCGAAATAGATTTAAGTTTATTTAATGCGCTCGCTACAGCTTCAGCATCTACCGGTTTAAGAAGATAATCTATACTGTTTACTTTGAAGGCTTTTAAGGCATATTCATCATAAGCAGTGGTAAAGATTATCGGACAATTTATATCAAGATGCTTAAAGATCTCGAAGGCTGATCCATCGGCAAGATGAATATCCAGGAAGAGAATGTCGGGCTGCTGATTGACTTTAAACCATTCGAGAGTTTCCGATATGCTTTCGAGAACTCCGATGGCGTCGATACCTCCTACTTCTTTAAGTACCGACTGCATGTGTTTTGCAGCGAGCATCTCATCCTCAATAATCAAGGCTCTCATTCTCATGTCTTAATTAAAGGAATTTCAACTTTAAATTCATTGTTGTCTTTACTGATTATTATCTCTTTACCCAGAAGCAGCTGAAACTGTTTTGAAAGATTTGTCAAACCGATTCCGGGCCCGTCTTCTTCTGTCAGTTTTGCCTGGATACTGTTTTGCACAATCAGAGATCCGTTTTCTGTGGTTCTGATAATCAGGGTAAGCGGTTTCCTTTTACTTACTTCATTATGTTTAACAGCGTTCTCAACCAGAGTCTGAATTGTCAATGGAGGCAACTTGTATCAACATATACTTTTCGTCCGCTTCAACAACTACAGTGAGGTTTGTATCGAATCTCATCCTGATAAGGAACAAATATGATTCAGTAAATTCAAGTTCTTCTTTCAGAGTGACCAGCTGTTTTTCATTGCTTTGCAAAGTATACCTAAGCGCTTTTGAAAGATTATTAATATAATTTTGCGCAGTTTCAGGCGATTCGTTTATCAATGTCTTCAGGGCAGTAAGCGAATTGAAAAGAAAATGCGGGCTCAGCTGGTTTTTAAGCGACTCAAACTGACTCTGGAGAGCCTTGCTTTTCAAACTTTCATTTTCAACCTGAATGTATTGTTTCTGATTTATGAGGCGTATTATAAGGACACACCCGATAACAAGACCTGATACAAAAAAATTCCTGTAGATGAATTCATTATGGATCACTCTTGTTCTTGGCTCAGTGTCCAAAGTATTTAAAAGCGAAAAAAGGAGATCGTTAAGGACAAAAACTGAAATTACCGTAAGTATGATTGATGCAAAAATTGCAGGAGTCTTAAGTTTGCGGTGTTTCTCAAGGGGTTTTAAAATATAAAAATTCAGAGCAAACATAAGGAATGCAATCAGCACTGTTATAAAAAGCTCGAGGCTCATATGTGAGATATCGACGATTATTTGACCATGATGATGACTATCTGCATCTCCAAACAACAGGTCGGTCACTTTTTGGAAATGGATCATTATACCTATTGCTATCGACAACAATATTGCGATAAGGAAATAATTTTTTAAAGGACTTTTCTGCATAAACCCAAAGATACGAATCTGGGACATAGTAAGTAGAAAGGAATTGAGGTGAAACAGCTTAAATATGAAGTGAACCTGCATTTTTCAGCATTGAATTTCAGATTCAGTCTGTTATCTTTGGATTGAGATAAACCACTCTTGTTTCCTGCTTGCGCCAGTTATCAGACCTGGCTCGGCGAAGTCTTCAGACTTCCCTGGCTCGGCGAAGTCCCCTGGCTCGGCGAAGTCTTCAGACTTCGTCGTACCGTTACACCATTGCGCCGTTGCGCTTTTACGCCTTTATTTATACCTATACAGCGAGACCTTCTGTATTCCGGTCTTCTGATCGATAAACCTTACGGCTCGGTCGAAGTCTTCAGACTTCGTCGTACCGTTACACCATTGCGCCGTTGCGCTTTTACGCTTTTATTTATACCTATACAGCGAGACCTTCTGTATTCCGGTCTTCTGATCGATAAACCTTACACCTGTCCCGTCATAAGTGCTCGCATGTGTTTCATCTCCGTTTAATCTTCTCATTGGTACCTGGCTCGGCGAAGTCTTCAGACTTCGTCGTACCGTTACACCATTGCGCCGTTGCGCTTTTACGCCTTTATTTATACCTGTATCAGTGAGACCCCCTGGCTCGGCGAAGTCTTCAGACTTCGTCGTACCGTTACACCATTGCGCCGTTGCGCTTTTACGCTTTTATTTATACCTGTACAGCGAGACCTTCTGTATTCCGGTCTTCTGATCGATAAACCTTACACCTGTCCCATCATAAGTGCTCGCATGTGTTTCATCTCCGTTTAATCTTCTCATTGGTACCCACACGCCATCTTTAAATATCCCTTCATCGGCTGCCTCTATGCCCGGTCGTAATGCAGAATGATCGAGATAAAAGAAAATTTCCAATCCTTTGGCTGCGATTATGAATTCATCAGTTCCGGTTTTTATTATTATCCCTCCGGTAATCCGGGGTTTTGCATTTGAAGCTAAAACTGCTTTGATCCGCCAGTCTCCCATTTGAAGTTCTGATTCCGGATTTATTGAATCAACAATAATTCCTCTCATTGACCCGTTACCCTGATTTTCAAGTATCACCGGCGCCATGTTTTGCAAAATTGAATAGGTGTCGTCCAGCGGATCATTTATCATGTACCTTTCTTCATCAATTCCAAAAGGAGCAAAACAACCTGCACTGAACTCTCCGAAAGAATACAATGCCCTTGCAGCGCCGACAGCGCCTCCTCTGGTCTCAGGAATGAAAAGCGGATTGGAACTTCTTGTAAATTCGGTGCAGACCCAGGCAAACTCATCTATGTAAATATCGGGTGAAATAAAATCTATTGAAGGCGCCGCGGCCCGCCACATATCAATGACTTCCGGCAGGGGACCACCCGATGGATACCTTCCCGGCCATGAAGTTGAAGGCTGTTTAAGCCAAGCGTTTACATACATCGGCAACGGATATTCTTTCTTACCTTCGGCTGCTATCTTTCCAACATACCTGGCATAATTCCAGGCCATAAATAGTTCTTCTGTATAATATGAATAAAACTGCCAGTCTTTCCTGTCAGGTTTCAATTCACCTTTTCCAAAGACCTCTTCCCAGGTACCGTTTACTTTAAATCCGTTACGGCTCCAGACTTTGTACAATTCCGGGAATAGTGTCTCTTTATGAGCAGTCAGATAGCCGATAAGTTCTTTTGGCACCTGACCATTAAAGGCAGCATTTGCCTGATCGCTGAAATCCCGCCGGGCATTACCAGGAGTTTCGCCCATATGGTCGAGTATTCCCATTTCATTTTCTACCTGTATCATAACTACTGTCTGCCGTGAAGAATCAATTTCTTTAATATGTCGCATAAGGGCGGCAAATGCCTTCTCATCCGCTTCACATGAAGCATCTCCGAAAGTCGACAAAATCTCAAGGGATTTGCCATTCTCATCCTTCACCCTTGGATAAGTTTCATAATCTTTCTTTACCCATGACGGAATATAGATTGACCCGCTATTTTTCCAGCTTCCGAACCAGATAAGAACCAGCTTCAGATTTTCTTTCCTTGCACCCGTTATGATACTGTCGACAAGAGCAAAATCAAATTTCCCTTTTACAGGCTCAACCAATTCCCATGACACCGTAGCTATTACGGAATTCAAATTTTTTTGCGCCATCTGTTTCCATACAGGTCTCATAAATTCAAAACCTCCACAGGTCGAATTGTGCAACTCTCCCGAGATTAAAAGAAATGGTTTGTTCTCAACTACCAGTCTTGTAGCAGTTCCATGTTTTTCAAGGTGAGGAGGCATGACCTCTATAACTCTGTTTTTATTTATTGAATTATTGATTTTTTCTTCAGTGCAACTGAATAGAAAAAGCAACAAAGTGATCGCCGGAATAATCCTGAGCATTTTCAAATTATGTATCATTAGAATTTAATTTCGTCTGACTAAAGATAACCATAAAGTAGAATCGCGTTCAATTTTGATCGCATTTTACCAGTCCCAGGAATTTTCTGAATAATAAATAAAATGATATAATTATAATAGCTTCTCCTGCCACAAATACAGAAAACACCATAAGCGTTTTCAAACTTAATCCTCCACTTTGATCGTCAATAAGTTCCAGGAAAGCCATCAGAGCACCTAAAAGCAGGAAAATAAAGATAATCAGATTCCATTTATGTTTCCGTGGATTCATCCAAATAATCGTAGCACGAATCCAGCGGGACAGAAAATATTTTTCCATTTTATCTGTAAAGTATTTTGTGAATTTCAAATGAGATTTTGTGGTGAGATACAATTTAAAAATAACATCAATTAAATCCTCGAAAACTATTTCTTCGTCATTAAATACTAAAAAAGTCAGGTTCCTCAAAATGGCGATTTGAATGATAATTCCAGCATATGCCGTAAACAGAGCCCATGGAACAGAAACATCTCTTAAGACCGGATAGAAAGAAAGTATTGTAAATCCTGAAAGAGTCAGAAAAAACCTTAAAGAAAGCAGCCTGAACTTTATAGTTAAATTATTTGCAGCCATAAAGTTTACAACCCTGGAAAGAACTAAGATGGTAAGAATCAGAAATAACATCACCATACCTGCCAGTAAAATTCCTGATGAAGAGTTCATCCATGCAGGTGAAAATCTGATCATAGCAATCAGATTGGAGATCATTGTTATAATAATAGAGAAAAGTGAAAGAACGTTTCCTCTTAATATTAAAATTAGATTAGAAAAATGAATTCCATCATCAGTGAAAAATAGAAATAATCTTAGTATTGAAAAGCCTGATGCAACCACTGAAAGCTGTATTGCAATTGAACCGACAGCATCAAACGGATCGACATTGAATACGTTAACTTTTAATAGCTGCGGATTGTGCTTCCAGTAAAAGAATAACCATACAAAAGCTATTGACAACAAAAAAGTTATTATAGTGTCACACTTATAATTCTTCTTTACTAACATCCGGATCTGCTTTAATATCCAAATATAATAATAACCCGAATGTATTGAAGAATCAGTTGCCTCGGGTGACATATTTTGTCACCAGAATGACTTCTGAAGTTGACATTCCTGTTCTGGGAGCCATGACAGGCAGAATACTCTTCCACTGAGCAGGGGTATAATCATCAGGGGAATATAATGAGTGACAGCTATTACAGTTATTCATATATAGTGTGCGTCCCTGCTGTAAATCCTGTAAGGTCGCCGTTGAAGTGATATCGGCGTTTGTAGGTGAATATAGAGAACTTCCACTGCTGTTTTTTTTGCAACTTCCGGTGCACAGGACGAGCGAAAGTAAGATCAGAGACTTATATGATTTTAATATTTTCATAATTTTTAAATTAATAAATAATCCTTTCCTGATTCAACAAAGGAAATCAAATTATTCAGATATTTATATAATTAAATGTTTAATGGCCTTTTAACAAGAACAGGATCAATATAGAATCACAATGCATCGTGATTCTACATTTCTGTTTTATCCAGATTAAACTTTTCTACCGGCTCTTTGTTAATTCTTTAACAATGACAAAACATGTTAATAAAAGTTAAACTTCTGTTTTTTTTATTCGTTCAGGAATAAAACTGACTTCGGTTATGTCTGTTAACAAGATTAAAATACTAAATACTAATTCTCAATTCAAAGGAACCTGGTTCCAATTCATACTGACAGATCAAAACAAAAAAAAATGAAAATCAAACTATCAGCTTTTCTATTAACAGTACTCCTAAGCATTCCTGCGGGGACTTTAATAAGCGCCCAGAAGAAAGTCTGGTCTCTCGATGATTGCATACAATATGCTCTTGAAAAAAACATTCAGGTTCAGAAAGCGCTTGTAAGCAACAGCATTTACGGTCAGGATGTGTATCTGTCGAGGGCAGCAAGGTATCCTTCATTGAGCGGTTCGGTAAGACAGAATTTTAATTGGAACAACGTGACTGATAACACAACAGGTGCAACAGTTTTCAAGGGAACCAACGGAGTAAATGTTTCTGCCAGTACCGGGATGACCGTTTATAATGGTTCGAAGATCCGTAATGCAATAAAACAATCTGAAACCAATCTGGAAGCGGATAAGTACAACACAGAGGTAATCAAGGAAACTGTAAGTCTAAATGTGCTGAATGCTTATCTGCAGGTACTTTTTGCTGAAGAACAGGTCAAAAACGATGAGAACCAGATTTCTTCACTCACTGAACAACTGAACCTTGCAGACGAGAGATTAAAATTAGGCGCAATTGCAAATTCCGATTATCTGACGGTAAAATCACAACTTGCCACGGAAAAACAAACCCTCGCCACGGCTCAGAGCCAGCTTGCCATAAACAGGATTGCTTTGATGCAATTGATGGAATATCCAATATCCGCCGACTTCCAGATTCAGTATCCTAATCTTGACAGCCTTATCAATCAGAAAAGGACTCCCGATCCTGTTGAAGTATATCAGACTGCTCTTGGCATTAAACCGGAAGTAAAAAATGCTGAACTCCTTAAAAACAGTTCACAGATTGGTATTGATCTTGCAAAAGCAGGGCATTATCCTAATATAGCCCTTAACGGAGGAGTATCGTCTTCTTATTCTGGTTACCAGACGAGTTTTTCCACCAGCTATAAACCCGGATCCTTCGGGAGTCAGCTTTCTAGAAACATAAGCCCGTCCATCGGCCTTTCTGCTTCAATTCCCATTTATCTGAACAGGCAGATTAAGACAAATGTGGAAATAGCAAAGTTGAATTTAAATACCGCTGAACTGAATGAGTTCAATACAAAAGATGTTCTCAGAAAAGCTATTGAACAGGCATGCCAGAATGTCGTTTCAAATCAGATTGAGTACGAAGCCAGTCTCGAGGCATATAATGCCGTAAAGGAATCTTATGATGTTGCATCAGAAAAATACACACAGGGTTTGATGGGTTCAGTAGATTTTTTGATACAGAAAACGACATTTATATCAACAGAAAGCTCATTTCTCCAGGCCAAATACAATTTAATCTTCAGTTATAAAGTGCTTGATTTTTATTCAGGACAACCTCTTTCATTCAAGTAAATAGTAATAAAGTAAATCAAACAATAATGAAAAGCAGAAGAACGATCAACGGGACAGTTTTAATAACAATCGCATCACTGGTACTTTTTATGGCAAGTTCCTGTCATAAAGGCGGAAAGTCATATACCTACGAAACTGCAGTTGTAAAAAAGGGGACAATAAAGAACACTATTACAGCAACCGGTACTGTCCAGGCTGATACTACCGTAGCAATCGGGACCCAGGTTTCGGGAGTAATCCAGAAAATTTATGTGGATTTTAACTCACATGTTAAGAAAGGGCAGTTGCTGCTTGAATTGGATAAAACACCTCTCCAGACACAGGTACAGCAGGCACAGGCATCTCTCGACGATTCAAAAAGCGAGGTGGCTTTTCAGACTGCAACTTATGAAAGATATAAAGCATTGCTTGATAAAAAACTTGTAGCCCAGGCTGATTATGATCAGGTAAAATACAATTATGATAAAGCTCTTGCAAATCTGAAAACAGCCCAGGCAGGTTATGACAAAGCAATGGTTAATCTCAACTATGCGACTATTTATTCACCAATAAAAGGTGTAGTTCTAAACCGGGCAGTAGATCAGGGTCAGACCGTTGCTGCGAGCTTCAATACCCCAAACCTTTTCACTATTGGTAACGATCTTACACAAATGCAGGTTCAGGCTAACGTTGATGAAGCAGACATTGGTCAGGTGAGAAACGGCCAGCCGGTTGATTTTTCTGTTGATGCATATCCGAACGAGACATTTAAAGGATCAGTAAGACAGATAAGACTTCAACCCGTTGTAACTTCGAACGTAGTAACTTATACCGTTATCGTTAATGCTCCCAATCCGGAAGAGAAACTGATGCCCGGAATGACGGCAAATATTACAGTACTTACCCAGGAAGTTGACAGTGTTCTGACAGTGCCTGGTAAAGCGTTGAGGTTCACTCCCGATCCTACCTTTCTTGCTGAATATATGAAAAACAGTCCTTTTGGGCAACGCAGGCAGGGAGGAACAGGTGGTCAGACGGGAATGGGAGGACAGAACCGGGCTCAGGGCCAGGGTGATCCGACCGCACAGGGTGGTAACGCTCAGGGAAGAATGACCGGAGGAACCGGAGGTCAGGGAGGTTCCCAGGGCCAGGGTGGTTTTCAGGGTCAGGGCGGAGGATCTCAGGCTGGCGGACAGCAGGGAAAGAAACCTGTTTTCTTATGGATAATGCGTCAGGATACAGTCCACCGGGTAAGGGTAGTTGCCGGTGCAGCTGATGCTACAAATACTGAAATTAAATCT
Source organism: uncultured Bacteroidales bacterium (assembly GCA_963734885.1). Taxonomy (GTDB): domain Bacteria; phylum Bacteroidota; class Bacteroidia; order Bacteroidales; family VadinHA17; genus LD21. The sequence goes on from CAVTIJ010000002.1 coordinate 488,010, forward strand.
GGACTAAAAGAAGGTGATCAGGTTATACTTTCCATGACTCCGGTAACCAAAGCAACACCGGCTTCAACACCTACGACAAGTCCTTTCATGCCACAACGTAGACCTCAGACACCCCCTGTAAGAAGATAAATAAACCACATCAATGAAAAAACTTATAGAAATAATATCGCTTAAGAAAGACTATTATGTTGGTGAGGTGACTGTTCATGCCCTCAGGGGAGTTGATATGGTTGTGAACGAAGGGGAATTCGTAGCTATTATGGGCGCTAGCGGATCAGGGAAATCAACTATGCTGAATATTATCGGCTGTCTTGATAAGCCAACAGGCGGAGAATATATTCTTGACGGTGTCGAAATCTCAGCGTTGAGCAAAAACGAACTCTCAAATCTGAGAAACAGGAAACTGGGATTTGTTTTTCAAACTTACAATCTTCTGCCAAGAACATCCGCTCTCGATAATGTAGAATTGCCCCTTCTTTACAACAAAAATGTTAAAACAAAGGAGAGAGTTGAGAGAGCTAAGGCTGCTCTGGAATCAGTTGGTCTTGCCGACAGGATGCATCATAAACCAAACCAGCTTTCGGGTGGCCAGCAACAGAGAGTTGCAATTGCCCGGTCGCTTGTAAATGATCCGGTAGTAATTCTTGCTGATGAAGCTACGGGAAACCTTGATACCAGGACCTCTTATGAAATTATGGCCTTGTTTCAGGAGCTTAATAACAAAGGCAAAACAATTGTCTTTGTTACACATGAGCCTGACATAGCCCGATGCGCAACACGGAATATTATTTTCAAAGATGGTGTTATACTTCGAGAAAGTCCGGTAAAAGACAGGATTATCGCAATCGAGATGCTCGCAAGTATACCTCTTGAAGTAGATTAGTAAATACAGGAACAATGAATATTAAGAATCTTTTGAAAATAGCAATGAATGCATTGCTTAGAAATAAACTCAGAGCTTTTCTGACAATGCTGGGTATTATAATCGGGGTTGCATCTGTTATCGCTATGCTTGGAATTGGTCAGGGTTCGAAACTCAGTATTCAGAAGCAAATCGCAGGGATGGGATTAAACCTCGTTACTGTTATCCCGGGATCACAGGAAAGAGGAGGCGTTCAGTTCGGATTTTCAACACAACAAACATTGAAAGAGACTGATGTTGATGCAATTCTTGCAGATTGTCCCGCTGTGCTTGCTGCGACACCTGAAGTAAGGGGCAGCGGACAGGTTGTATTTGGAGCATTGAACTGGCCAACATCTTTGTACGGTGAAAATGAAAGCTACCTTCAGATAAGAGAGCGCTCGGTCGTCAGCGGACGCATGTTTACCTCGCAGGAAATTTCCAGCGCAGCAAAAGTTTGTCTTCTGGGCAAAACAGTTATAACCAATTTGTTTGGAGAAGGGGCAGATCCGGTCGGACAAATAATAAGGTTCAAAAAGATACCGTTCCTGGTAATTGGTGTGCTCGATTCAAAAGGGTTGAATACTTTTGGCCAGGATCAGGATGACTTGATTCTGGCACCATACACAACTGTACAGAAAAGAGTGCTTGCAATTCCCTATATTCAGGGTATATATACTTCTGCAATTGATTCCAAGTCAACTGATGATGCTCAGACTCAGATAGAAGAGACCCTTAGGAGAACCCATAAACTTAAAGCATCCGCCGATGATGATTTCAGGATAAGGAATCAGGCTGAACTATTGACCACATTCAGTTCTGTGAGCAATATTCTTACAATATTACTTGGGGCAATAGCCGGAATTTCTCTTCTTGTCGGAGGCATCGGGATCATGAACATTATGTATGTATCGGTTACAGAGCGTACAAGGGAAATTGGCTTGCGTATGGCAATTGGTGGTAAAGGTTTCGATATATTATTGCAGTTCCTTACAGAATCGATATTACTAAGTGTTACAGGAGGTATCATCGGGATCCTGCTCGGACTAGCCGCATCAAAAATAATCGGGTCTACCATGTCGTGGCCCGTTGTTGTACTTCCAAGTTCTGAAGTGTTATCCTTTTTGGTCTGTACAGTCATCGGAATATTCTTTGGCTGGTATCCGGCAAGAAAGGCTGCAAGCCTCGATCCGATTGATGCTCTAAGATATGAATAAGGTACTGCGACCTTAATTTCCTGAGGTCCATATTTTATTCAGGCCATTCTTTTAAATAATATCAGGAGAGTATACAGGGGTGACAATTATAAGGTTGTCACCCTTGTCTGTTTTGTGATCCTCTCCTTCTTCCTGCACCCATGAGTCATTAATATTATTTAAAGGATTGTTAATTCTATGTTAAAGTTGTCATATTTCGGAATAATATCTTTTCTCATTTGTCATTAAAATATGATTAGATAGTTTATTTTATCAATTTATTAGTAAGTATTTGTATAATTCAATAAGTAAAACAACGATTTTAAAGAATGTTAATTAATTAAATCAATTATTTTTTTTATAAACCCTTAAGATTTTAGATTATGAAAAAGTTAGCAATATTAGTGATATCATCGTTTTTCGCTTTTACTTTCTTAAAGGCACAGAACCAGTCTCCTTCGGGAAATGAATCGAGGACCTCAGGAAGAGAAGCAGGAACAGAAAAAGCTCCAATCCTAAACACGGGAAATGAATCCATTAGTTTTGAATCGGAGAACAACTTTGATATTGACTATCCGAAAGCTTCAGATGTAGCTTGGGAAAAAACCGGTTCATTTGACCAGGCTAATTTTGTTTCAAATGGCCAGAAAAAGTCAGCATATTTTGATATGGACGGCAATCTGGTCGGGACAACTACAAGCGTAAAACTCTCAGATCTACCCGAAAAAGCCCAGAGAATACTGCAGAATAAATATTCTGATTATACCGTAGGACCAATCCTCTATTTCGAGGACAATGACCAGAACGATGCCAATATGGTTCTATGGGCAACTGAATTTGACAGTCAGAATCTGTATTTTGCTGAGCTGGATAAAGGTGGCGACAAAATTGTCGTTGAAATCTCTCCTTCAGGGGATGTATCGTACTTCACAAAGATCTAATAATCCAAAAGTGAAAAAAAGGACATCTCCGGATGTCCTTTTTACTTTTAAACCTAAATTCATTTATTAACATTAAGTATTATGATTATGAAAAAGTTAACATTTTTATTAATTATATCGTTCTTCTCTTTCTCAGCAGCGAGAACTCAGGATCTGCTAAGTGAAAGTAGGACAACTCCAAATTCTGAAAATGAAATAAGTCAGGGAAAATCTGATATAATACCTGTTAAAGAACTTAAAAGCAGGGATGTGGATATAATAACGAAAAATCATTTTAAATCTGACTTCATTGATCCCAGACAAGTAGAATGGGACACCTGGGGAACTCTCGATGAAGCTTCTTTTACCTTAAATGGTCAGAATATGAAAGCATATTATAATTCCTCGGGAGAACTGATAGGAACTACTCAGGACAAAAATTTCACAGATTTGCCTTCCAGGAGCCAGAAAGAGATACTCAGTAAATATGGAGATTACTCTATAGGACCCGTTACGTATTATGATAATAATGAAGCAAATGAACTTGATATGATTCTTTGGTCAAGCGAGGATGTTGACGAAGGTCTTTATTTTGTTGAGCTGACTAAAGGACCTGATAAAATTGTGGTCCAGGTAACTCCTTTCGGAGCAGTATCACTAATTAAACGATTATCTTAATCATAACTAATTCTTCACAGAAATGAGAGGACATCCCGTAATGAGATGTCCTTTTTTAGTTCAATAAGTGGACAGAATAATGAAATCGGTCAGTTACCAGTCAGCATCCTGATTTTGGCTATATCAACTTCAGTCCCCGGATTAAAAGATCCACTATTCATGTAATCGAGAATCGATATAAGCAACTGTTTTGAAACCAGCCGGTCTTCAGAGATATTTTTGAGATCAATGCTGCAAACAAGCAATTTCCCTCCGTTCGTCTTTGACTCAAAAGCAAGGGCAAGACGCCGATTCTCGAACCATGTATCTATCGGCTGAATCAATGGCTTCAGATCAGCCGGAAATTTATCAATTATCATGGCTTGTGAATGAAAGACCGGATCCCACCACTGCCAGTTTGAATGAGATTCAGTGGGGAAATCTTTAAAGACAGGGTGAGAAGGATCGCACAGGATCCCAAGAGTATGAGGAGGCTGATTATTTGTCCAGGCAGTATTCCAGAATACTGTTGAAAATCCTATCGCAACTTTTCCACCTCCGTCACTGGTCATTTTTCCATAGTTTAATAACAATACAGAACCTCCTTTTTTAAGTTCGTTTTCTGCTTCCAGATCGAGATTTTCCGTAATAAGTACATGGTCATTTTTCACAACTGTATTTTCAGGATATACCCAAAAATCCCAACTATTCTTGTAGTGCGTATTTGTCAAATAAACTACAAGTGTCAGTCTCTGAGCTCTGGTCAGAGCTGACAGGTCCATTTGGTACAATCCCACTTCTGTGCAGTTCCCGATATTGATCCTGTCCTTGCTAAAAATTTCCTTGTGGATTATTTCTCCTTTTTCATTCTGAACCTGACAGATAATCTCGCAATTCTCAAGTGGTTTTTCGCCAAAATGTGCAATTTCAACAGAGGCTTTGAATGTTTCTGTATTTTTATAGACCATCTTTGGCATTCTGGCAAGCGGAATTGTCGGACCACAGAACATCCTGAATTCTTCAGGCGTTATATATCCTTTTGACTTGAAAAATGGATTAAGCACCCCAACCAGGGCAGTTCCTTGTCCTGGGAAATCGTGTAACTGTAACAAATGGAACCCCGCAAATCCGGGAGTCCTGAGAGCAGCTTCAATATCAGCCTTATAACAAAGGGCCTGAAGTTTTCCTGAAGCCATTAAAAATGCTTCTGACTGATCCCCCATATGGTTTTCGACAAGCGATTCCCTGAAAATTTCAAAATTTGTGGGTTTCAGAACACCGGTATATTCCTTCATTTCTTTGAAATCGGGATAAACACACCATTGCCCGATTTCATGACTGACTGTAGGGACCTTATATTTTGAAATTATATCCCGGTAGTCGAACATCGTCTGTGGCGCTTCCCTGTTTATTATGCTTTTTAATCCTTCTCCCCAGTGCTGTATTCTTGGATCGGCTATAAGATTGAAATCATTTTCAGGAATGACCGGCCAACCTGCAGCTGAAGTATACACCCTGCGGTTATCTTTAGCTTTCCAGTAATTCAAAAGTTTTGCCAGATATTCATTCTGATGATCACCTGCTGGTTCATTTCCGTAAGCCAGCATACAGAACGAAGGATGGTTCCCGTAAGAACTTAGTATTCTGTCACCTTCTTCATAAATGAATTTATCAATAATCCCTCCATCACCAATTGAGGTACCCGAGTTAGCCCATGATGAACACTCTATCTGAAAGTACATCCCAAGTTTGTCGCCAGCTTCAAAAGCAGCTTCAGGCGGACACCATGAATGGAACCGCACTGTATTTAACCCGTAATCTTTAAAAGTCTGAAGAACACTTATCCATGCATTAATGTCAGTTGGCGGGTATCCGGTAAGCGGGAAGATACAGCATTCCAGAGTACCCCTCAGGAAAACCTGCTTACCATTTACTTCAAATCGCGTTCCGTTTGTTTTAAATTCACGCATGCCGAATTTTTCTGCGTAGGAGTCAAGCAAATTACCTTTTGAGTCTTTCAGATCCACAACCAGCCTGTACAATGAAGGTCTGAATTCGCTCCATAATTTTATTCCCTTACCCATCGGATAGTCATATACAATCTGAAGATCGTTCGAATCTGTTCTGGCTGAAACTTTGATAGTTCTAAGCTTTTGAATATTGGCAGAATCAGCATTTTCAGCGTGAATTAATAACTCTCCACTGAAGGCAGATTTGGACTTATTTGCCATCACGACAATTACTTTTGCCTTTTTCCCATGAAGGTCGGGATAGATTCTTACTTCTTTTATAAAGAATTTTGAAGTCGCTTTCAGGCTTATATCACCCGTTATTCCGTTCCAGTTTGATTGGGTATGATCGCTTATACTATGAGAGTTAATTCCAACTGGTACAACCACCCTGTTATCAATTCTGATGCTGATGAGATTCTTCCCGGGAACAAGCAGTCCTGTTACATCAAATTGATGCGCTGTCGCAAGACTATTTCTCATACCAGCCTTTTCTCCGTTTATGTAAACCGTCGTTTCCCAGTGAGGCCGTTCAAGATACAGGGTGATATTCTTTTCGTTCCAGTCAGGGGGCAGAACAACTTCTTTCTGGTACCAGGCAACACCTTTATAATATTTTACAGGTTTGAGCCAGAATGGAATTTTAATATTCCCCGGTTTACGGTATTTCTCATATCTCTTATCGGTGAAATATGACCTGTCGACAATCTCCCCGGTCCAGTTTGTTTTCAGTGTTACTTCGTCACCTTTACCATTTTCGGCCATCGATCCGGGTAGCCTTACCGAATCTGTTGCCAGGGTATCATACCATTTGTTTTCAACACCCTTATCAAGTGAATCGATTCTGAATTTCCATTCACCTGCAAGAGACAGACTGCTTCTGGTTTCGATGTTTTTGCTGGTACAACCGGCAACGATGAGCAATAAAAATAAGAGTTTCTTCATCCGGTTTAAAATTTTCTTCCAAGATCCTAAGACGCTAAGTTATAAAAATACTTGACCCATGCCTGCATCCTGGAATCGGGTTTGTTGAAGAATTTTTAACCACAAAAACACAAAGGTCCTTTGTGGTAAAGGATTTCATGTTGTCAACTCAAATTCGATCTCTTCAAGCGATTTACCTTTTGTTTCCGGTAATCGCTTAAAGATAAAAACAAATCCACCGAGGCAGATAACTCCATATAGCCAGAATGTACCCGATGCTCCCAGAAGCTGATTCAGCAATGGGAATGTGTAAGTAAGGACAAAGCAAGCGGTCCATAGCGAAAATGTTGCGATCGACATTGCGGTACCTCTTATATTATTTGGAAATATTTCTGAAAGAATAACCCAGGTAACAGGCGCAAGAGACATTGCATAGCATGCAATCACTGCCACTACCATTATCAAAAGTGGAAGACCCTGAATATGAAAATAATACATAGCGCCCACAACAGCATAAATGCCTGCAAGACCACCAGCTCCGAAAAGCATCAAAGCTTTTCTCCCAAGCCTGTCAACAGTGAACATACCTATGAAAGTAAAGATCAGGTTCACACAACCTGTAATAACTATATTGAACAGAATGTCCGAAACGCTGTAACCGGCACCGGCAAATATTTCCTGCGCATAATTAAATATCACATTTATGCCGCACCATTGCTGAAAAACTGCCAGCACAACACCGAGAACAAGCAGCTTTACTACGCCAGGCTGCTTAAGGAATCTGATGTGTGTACCGCTTTTCTTTTCAAGCGTCATTTCTATGGAATTCAATTCGGATAATGCATAATCTTCACCACCGATCCGCGTAAGGACTCTTTTAGCTTTTCCATGATTCGCTGCATTTTTTGCAAGCCATCTTGGACTTTCAGGAATAAACCACATCATCATAAAGAAAAGTCCTGCAGGGATGGAACATGCGTAGAACATCCACCTCCATCCGGTTTGTCCGTTCCACGATGCCAGAATATCTGCGGTTGTCGCTCCTGGCAAAACGGGTTTTGCTATTCTCCAGTTGATCAGTTGCGCAGCTAGAATGCCAATTACAATTGTAAGCTGATTTATAGAAACAAATCGCCCACGCACGTTTGCAGGTGTCACTTCAGCGATATACATAGGTGACAAATTTGAAGCAAGTCCGATACCCGCGCCTCCAAGTATCCTGAAAATGATAAAGATGTCGAATGAACCTGCCGATCCGGTGCCAATTGAAGCCGCTATAAATAATCCAGCAGACACTATCAATAGTCTTTTTCTGCCAAGCCTGTCGCTGAGCCACCCTGATAATGCTGCGCCTGCCAGACATCCTGCAAGTGCGCACCCCATTGCCCAACCCTGCAGAAATGCATGACCGGTTATCCCGAAAAAAGGTTCATAAAATGGTTTTGCACCACCGATCACTACAAAGTCATATCCAAAAAGAAGTCCTCCCATTGCGGAAATAAGAGAGATGCCGAGGAGATAGTTCCAGTTATATTTTGTGTCTTTCATGAGGATCAGGGCACAGAGTACAGGGCTCAGGGGAAAATAAGGTTTCTTTTATTTATTCCAGGTCTGTTCAATCTCTTCCAAAGATTTTCCTTTAGTTTCCTTTACATAAAGAAAAGTGAACAGCCATTGTAAAAATGACATCACAGCAAGAAACAGGAATGTTTTTGTCCCGCCCACCGAAGCCAGAAAATGGGGGAATAGCAAAACGACAAGAAAATTGAATATCCACTGGGTAAAGGAGGCAAATGCCACTGCTTTCCCACGTATCCTGTTAGGAAATATTTCTGATACCAGGGTCCAGAAGACAGGACCTATACATGAAGCGAAGAAAGCTATGAAAGCCAGAATGCATACAAGTGTGAAGATACCTTCCATTTTAAGATAGAATGATATTGCCAGCAGTACCAGCGTCACAACCATTCCCATCGATCCTATAAGATAAAGAGTCCGTCTTCCTACTTTGTCAATGAAAAGGATGGCGACAAATGTGAAGATAAAGTTGATAAGACCGACAAGCGATGTCTGCAGCAATGCGTTATTGATTTCAACACCGGCGGCAAGGAGAATCTTAGGGGCATAGTCGACAATTGTATTTATTCCGCTTACCTGCACCAGGACAGCCAGTAAGAATCCTATTAGCATAACTTTCCTTGCAGAAGGTTTAAACAATTCACTGATCGCAACCGATGTATGGTTTCCCTGCAATGATTCAGATATTTCCTGTATCTCAACTTTTGCAAGCGATTCACCTCCAATCCTCGTCAGAACCATAAGTGATTCTTCCTTACGACCTGCCTTAAATAACCAGCGTGGACTCTCAGGAATGAAAAACAATCCAGCAAAAAAGAGAACCGAAGGAATTATCCCTGTAGCAAACATCCACCTCCAGTTATTATCAATATTGTGCAGACCATAGTTTATTGTATATGAACATAATATTCCAAGAACAATCGCCAACTGATAAATTGCAACCAGGGTGCCCCGGTTTTTGGGAGGAGCTACCTCCGCAACATACATGGGAGATAACACTGAAGCTGCTCCCACTGCCAGGCCGCCAAAAAGACGTGCAGAAATAAATATTACGGATGAAGTCGCAAGGGCTGTAAATGCACATGAGACTGCAAAGAAGAGAGCAACAAAAATCAGTATTTTTTTACGGCCGTATATGTCTGAAAGCACTCCTGAGCCAAAGGCGCCGATTATCGCTCCGACCAGCAGAGAACTCACGCCCCAACCAAGCTCGAGTTCATTCCAGCCAAAGTAGGGTTGGATAAACGGAACGGCTCCTGATATAATTGCAACATCAAAACCAAACATTAATCCGCCCATTGTTGCTATCAGGCAAATAAAATACAGAAACAGGGAATTTTTCTTCATTCAGCGTAATATTAATAGATCAGGTAAATAGTATTAGGTTCAAATATATATTATAGTAACCCAGGAACTTACACGGCGAGACACAGAGGTACAGAGTTACACAGAGCTAATTCATTTAAAATTACCTGATCTCCCATTCTCCTGATTCTCCCTTTCCCCCATTCTTTCTTACCTAGATTCCCATTGTTTTTCTCATGAAATCCCTGCTTATTTTGAGGCTTTCCTTAAGAGGCCTTGTCCTGACGAAGCCATTCTCATGAGCTAATTCAATAACTGCCGTACCTTCAAAATTAATTTCGCGGATAACATCAGCGATTTCTTTAAAATCCACGTTCCCCTCACCCATCGATTCAGGCCATTTTCCGTTACTGAGCTGATCGCGCAGGTGCATAAAGACTATTTGTTTTCTAAATTCCCTGAGAAAATCTATCGGATTTATTCCTGCTCTCAGAAGCCAGTTCAGATCGGGACCAAGTTTAACATCGGGGATCCTTTTAAGAGTTCCCCTGAGGTCGTACATATGATCGGCAACTTCACCTGTATGATTATGTAAATTAATGACAATGCCCTTTTTCAAACCAAGAGGGATAATCTTATTCAGCAAAGCAGCCTGATTATCAAATTCAGCTTCATTTTTCTTACGGCCTTCAGGTGCCCCGACGCTTACGCCAAATGTTTTGCCACCTACAGAAGCCATGTTTGTAAAGATAAGATCAACATCTTCAAAAATCTCGTTCTGTTTTTCCTTATTCCAGAAGTCAGCGCCATATGAACTTCCGGTAAGCTTTATTTTGTGTTTTTCGATTAATTCCTTGATCTGTGCTGTATAAACTGTACTTCGTAAAGGATGCTCCATTGTCTCAACACCATCAAATCCGGCATATGCCATATCGGAAAATATCTGGCTAAGTATAGGTGAAACATCATAATTCGGCTGGCTGGCAGCATAAACCCATACATGGGCTCCTACTGGTATCTTTGTACTCTTCTTGCCGGCAGAATGTGAAAATCCGGGTTTCGTCAGAGAAAGAGCAAGAAGTGATAAAGATGTATTCTGAATGAATTTTCTTCGGTCCATATTTTTAGATCTATTAAAAATGAAACATTAAAATTTTAACTAATAACCGCAGAGTACGCAAAGTTAAATCCATCGATAATATGCGACCTTTGCGTAAAATCTTTGCGCCCTTTTCGGTTAAAAAAAAAGTCAGTTATAAACTAATTTGATAATTACAGCTTCATGAGTTTAATGTTCCTGAACCAGACTTTTGTACCGTGGTTCTGAAGGGATATAAATCCTTCGTCATATTTTCCCCAATCGGGAAATTGTGACCATTTACCGCTGTTTCTCAATTTGGTCCATTCTTCTGAGTTTTTCACATATGTTACAACAACTACACCGTTCAGTATCTGGGTAACATTATTCCCCTTAACATAAAGGAAAAGCTGATTCCATTCTCCTACAGGCTTGTAAGGTTTTGCCATCGGAGGATACATTGCATAATTTGCGCCGTTGATCTGCCAGTCTTGAAGTGTATCAGGCCAGTTATCCTGATCAATAATCTGGAACTCCGGACCAGTTTCATATGGGAATTTATACATTGTGTCTTCTGCAACCTGAAAAATAACTCCGCTATTACAAGCCTTTGTCATTTTATATTCCAGACTTATTGCAAAATCGCGATATTTGTCATTTGTAATAATATCCTGACTTTCTTTACTCCCGGTTGTACTCATTGTCAGAGAAGCGTCTTCGATTTTCCAGCAATCGGGAAATTCCTTCATGTTATAACCATGCCATCCGGCTGTATTTGTTCCATCGAATAATAACTGCCAGCCGTGATTTTTTTCTCTGGTTGTCAGAGTATTTGGCGTCTGGTTCTTTGTAACATCGTCAAACAATGCATTAGGGTTAGTTTTGTCGACTTTTCCGCAAGAGAGCATAACAGCTATCAATACTGAAAGCAATATCCCCATTTTCAGCTTTTTCATAAAATTTGGTTTTAAATTTAGGTTTGTAATTCAACTGATAATTCCCCTTGAAAAATACAAATTATATTGTTACAAAAAAAAATTGAAAAAGAATATTCGGCGAAGCAAATTGAACTCTGACTTTTGAACTGTTTTTTCTACTTGTTATATTTGCATTATGAATGATGATTATCAGATACCTGAGCCAATTTTATTCAATCCATTTAAACATCATTTAGGATATATTAAAGAATACATCGATCGGCACATTGATAAATCAGGATTGAATATTGAAGCGCTCTCAAGAGAAATCAGACATCTTGGAACGTCAGTCATGGACATATATAATGGGAAAATGCCGGTTGGAGATATTTGCTCAGAGGCTTTGGGATTTCTGAATTTCAGGGGCCTGCTGGAAAAGAATGCATATTCTGTCTGGACAGGCATAAAGGCTGATAGCTTCAAATTCATAGCATTGTCGGACGAATCTCAATGGACCTTAAAATATCACGACGATCATCAGAAATTTGTGCATTTATTCCCTGCAAGAAACAGTCCTCATACCTTCAGGGTAAAGGCAAATACACTAAAATCTGCTTTGATATACATTATAATTATTGGAAAAGACCTTGTTACCAGTGATGATTTGAATAGAGTAAGGCCATTTCTGGGACTGTCCCCGGTAAAGGATGCCATCGATACGGAAGCTATTCTGGAGATGATAGAGATTCTTCGCGATTAAATGGATGTATTATGTATTATTGGCGATAGGCGATGTAACGTGAAAGAGTCTGAAAACAGGATCTGCGCAAATTTGCGAAATCTGCGGGAAACTTGAATTAATCATTTTTTGAATGTTTTATATAGATGGTAGTATATTTGCATTTCATTTAAATTAACAATATGAAAACTGCATCGATAACAGGTTCAATGATAGTTACGCTTGCTCTGATCTTTTATTCCATAGGGTTCGCTAAGGAAAGGAAAGCCAGGATTGTCAGCTCCAGGGTTCTATTCTTTTATACCCTTGGTGTCTCTCTCGACATAACTGCTACAATATTCATGATCATCGGATCAAGTAAGGGTTTGGTGACGCTTCACGGTTTAATAGGCTATTCTTCGCTTCTGGGCATGCTCACTGATACAGTTTTGCTGTGGAAATATAATTTAAATGAAGGTCCGATTAAAGAAGTTAGCAAAGGATTGCATCTGTACTCCAGGATAGCTTTCACATGGTGGGTTATTGCATATATAACAGGAGGGTTGCTCGTTGCTGTAAGTAAAATGCATAGCTGATATCTGGCCTCCCTTAATTTAATCCATTATGATCCCCGAATAAGTTGATGTTGGAAATGTCCTTTTTAACCACAAAGGTCACAAAGGTTGAAACACATGACTTTTACTTTGTGCCCTTCGTGACTTCTTTATGTGCTTTATGGTTAATGGATTTCGCCCAAAACAGTAAATTTAGAGATTAAGTGGAAAATATTAAAAATTCACTTACATTCATCGACCTTAATCTTATAAAAATTTGGCATGAACAGGAGAACGCTATTAAAATATGCAGGTACGGGTATGGTTGCCGGAGCTTTATCCGGATCAATCGGGAAAGCTATGGTACCTAATCTGCCAAAATCAAATGAACCATCCTCCGGAAGGGGATTCACCAGAAAAATTCCATTTTCGTTAATAATTGACGACGGGGCTCCCGTTGATCCCCTGTTTTATGAGTTGCCTGGTTATGAGACACCATTCCTCGTTCCTGCAAAATTTACCCGGCGTGTTGCCGATACTTTTGAGAAATATAATCTCCAGGGAAAATTTACGGTTATCCCAATGCCAAGTTGCCTTGGCCGTATTGATCAGTCACTAAAACGCGTTCCCCAGGAACACCTTAATGAATGGCTGAAAATTATCCGTGAAGGGGTTGCCCCACGATTTGATATCACCCCTGAGTTTCTTACTCATTTAAGTTCATATGATCTTAAAACAGGTAATTATAATCGCCATTTGTACGAGGATAACTGGATAACAAAGGCTCCGAAAGAAGAGATTGTCGAGTATTTTACTCTTGCTTTTCAGATCTTAAAAAACGTTGGAATTGAGTCAACCGGAATTACTTCCCCTTGGGTATCAGGCGTCGATGTTGAAGACAAATATGCGCAGTCGCTGGCTGATGCACAATGGAATATTTTCAAACGGAAGTTGACCTGGTACTTCCTCTATGCAGCTTCAGACAGCGAGAAGCCTTATCAGTGCAACATAAAATTTAAAAATCCTGAAAGGGGACAGTCAGTGGTAAGCGTGCCTGCTAATGCAGGAGATATATTCTGGTCGATGGATCTGCCCGATACTAAAGATCGTCCAAAATTCATAAAGGATGGCATCGACAGGCTTGTTTCACCCGATGGAAAAACCGGGAGAATACATCAGCTGATTGAATCAGGTTATCCTGTCGTTATAGTCACACACTGGCAATCACTTTATACACAAGGCACTGAATTAGGTCTTGAAGGACTCGCCACACTCGCTGAAAGAATACAAAAGGTATTTGGTTCTTCATTCGAATGGGTTAAATGCTCGGAGTTGGCAAATAGATATGTGGAGTCTCAAGGGTAAATTATTTCCAAAACCTTGTGCAGAGAAAGAAACCCCTCTGTCGCTTCGCAACATCTCCCCTAAAGGGGCGATACTTCAGTATCTTCAATGAGTTTAGTGGCTTCTTTAGCCACCCTGACTCAGAAGAAAATTTGTTTTAGTTCTTGATTGTCCCCATTATCTCGGGTGGATTATATCCAGGCATATCGCTGTAATGAAATCCGATCAATACTTTATTCTTGTCAAACTTACAGGTGATAGTTTCTGTATGAGGACTTTCTATATACCGAAGAATCAATTCCAACGTATTTTCATCTTTCCAACCAAAACTTCCGGCGACTTTTGCGGGTGGCAGTCCGACATAATGCGCTTTAGCCTGAAGCAGTAAATTCGGTCCCCGAAGTGTTGTTTCCCCAGTTATCCATTTGCCTGCTCCGAAATTAAAGCTGTAATTCTCCGTACTAATTTTCATCAGAACTTTACATGTGTTGTCAACAAACTGGAAGTTAATTGTCTCTATTTGTTTATCATTTGGATCGAGGCTGATTGTGTTACCTGAAATTTTCGAAATGATATCCGGACTTTTTCCAACGACTGCCATTGGAAGTGCAAGTGAATCAAGCTTTTGTTTTAAAGTTGAGTAAAGTGCGGAATTTTCAGGTAATTTATTTTCCTTAATTGACGGTAGCAAATACTCCCATACAAGGTTCAGTTCATCCTGCATATCAGGTGTCTCGGAGGTAATTGCGATTACTGCATCCTGATCGGGCATTACAATAATATATTGTCCATAGGCGCCATCTCCGCGATATGCATTATGACGGCAACGCCACATCTGGTAGCAATATCCCTGCATCCAGTCACTGGAATCTTTTTGAGATTGCCGGGCTTCAGGAGCCTGATCAATTTTTTTTGTTGAAGCTTCCTCAATCCATGATGCTGGCAGTAATTGTTTTCCGTTCCATTTGCCTTTCTGAAGAAAAAACTGACCGAACTTAGCCATGTCTTCAGTTTTCAGTCTTAAACCCCAACCTCCGCAATTTATTCCAAGAGGATCAACTTCCCAATCCATTCCTTCAATAGCAAGAGGTCCAAATAATCTTGGCTTCAGGTAATCGATCACCTTTACACCGGTTACTTTTTGGACAATGGCAGATAACATATAAGTAGCCAGCGTATTATACAGAAATTTTGTGCCGGGTTCATGCACGATAGGAACTTTTAGAAATGACTTAACCCAGTTACTGTCATTTGCGACGATTTTAAATGTGGGATCGGGTTCCATTCCGGCTGTCATACTGAGAAGATCACTGACTTTCAAATTTGAAAGAAAAGCGCTCATTGTATCAGGCAACGATTCAGGGAAAAATGATACGACTTTATCATTAACAGACATTTTATTTTCACTGACTGCAAAACCTACAGCGGTCGCAGTAAAGCTTTTGCTCAAAGAATATAATGTATGATGAAGCTCTGGTTTATATGGATTCCACCATCCTTCAGCCACAACTTTTCCGTGACGCAGGAACATTATGCTGTGCATTTCATTTTTACTTTTTGCCGCCGCATTCAGGAAATCAATAATTCCCTGCGAAGAGACACCTTCCTTTTCAGGTATACTTCGTGGAAGCGATGTGGTAATAGCTGCCTGTTCATTCCTGCATCCACTGAGTAAAACCAAAAACAATAATGCATAGCCGAATTTGCTCCCGGTCATTTTCATAAAATTGGGTTTAGAAGTTAATCTGATAAATGTACAATAAAATTTCCCGAAGATCTCGCAGATTATCGCAGACAGTAAGAATTAATCAGCGTAAATCTGCGCGATCTGCGGGAAAATATAGATTTTTCATTCCCTATCTGGCGATATTCCCGACTAATTTCACTTCCTGATGTGCATTCACAAATGCTCTGACTGATTGCGAAATATCTTCAGGTGTCGTAACCCAGGAACTGACACTAACCCTTATGACTTTCCTTCCTCCCCATTGTGCTCCACCGCACCAGCATTCACCCGACTTCTGAATCAGTTCCAGTGTCCTGCCGGTTATGTCATCATTTTCACAAACCACCAGAACCTGGTTGAAGACCACATCATTCAGAACACTAAAACCGGCTTGCTCTATTTCGGTAGCAAATTGTCTGGTACGTTCATATAAGCCATCGACCAAGTCTCTCATGCCTTCAATGCCCAGATATTTAATAGCTGCCCATAATTCAATAATCCGGGCCCGGCGCGACATTTCCGGAGTATAGGAGTATCCATCACGCTCTTCGCTGTGCATGAGATACGAGCCTGTAACGTGTAAAGCTGAGAATAATGCGTCCCTGTCGTTGCATAATACAATCCACTGTCGTAAGGGGTGTTTAATGTTTTGTGCCCATCGACCGACCAGGAGTTTGCTTTCTCAATACCTTTCGTCAGGTATCTCAGTTTTTCTGAGCATGCAGCCCATAATCCGAATGCACCATCAATATGAATCCATGCCCCTGCCCTCACTGCTTTATCACATATTTCATCAAATGGGTCAAATGAACCCGGATTAACGTTCCCGGCCTGAAGAATAAGAATGGTATTCTTGTCCAGTCCGGGAAGCTTATCAGCGATCATTCTTCCCTGATCATCAACATCCACCCATTCGATATTGTCTCTTCCCAGACCAAGCATCGAGATTGCCTTCAAAACTGCGCCATGCGCCTGCATCCCTGCAACGATCCTGATTTTGGGAGCATTAAACAATCCTTTTGTATTTACGTCCCAGTCCATTTGTTTGAGTATACGGTAACGGGCAGCTGCAAGTGCACAAAATACGGCCTGAGTTGTGCCGCTTACAAATCCTGAAACAACATTATCAGGTAATCCGAATATCTTCCGCAGCCAGCCTTCGACAACAGTTTCAAGTTTGGAAGCAATTGGTGAAGTTACATACATTCCGGCATTCTGATCCCAGAAGTCAGCGAGCCATCGGGCTGCAAGAGCTGCCGGTATTGTACCACCGATTACGAATCCAAAAAATCTTCCTCCATTTTCAATAACGGTTGCAGGAGATCCATATTCATGAAGTTGTTTCAGGACATCTTTGGCCTGTGAGGGAAGGACAGGCAGTTCCTCATCGAACTTTTTTAACCCCTCAATAGCATCCGGTGTTGGAAAAACATTCCGGTTCAAAGAAGTATCAGCGAATTCAAAGGCGTATTCCTTAACCTGGTTAAAGATACCTTTGTCCGACATTTCATGAATCATCGATTCCCGAATGTTACTGGTAGATATGCTTTTTTCTATCATGGTTTGTAGTATTTATATTCACTATAACATGTTTTTGAACTGATTGTTGGTTCAAAGAAAAGTTTTGGATCCGGTACAAATGGATTATTGCATAAAAGTTTTGTAAAGCTTAATTTTGAAAAATATTCAACAAAAAGGATTAAGAAAGCGGTTTTTATAATTTCCAGGTCACCATGAAAGCTGTTCTGATTTCTTATATGATCATTTTTGTTTCTCTTTCCTTTCAGCAATGCAAAACAGCCGAAAAAACAGCTGTATCATGTCCTGAATTACCTGCTCACAAATTTAGTAAAACTAAAACGGGAATCAGAGGCCATAATAAAACTGCATTCTTCAAAAACCCGAATTTAATGATTAATAAAGGTAGATCGGGAGCGGGAATGCACTTAAAAAATAGCAGTGAATACAACTATACGGGAAATCGCAATTCAGTTCAATCAGTTTCAGCGTACCTTCCTTGCAAGACGGATTTTTTAAACAGGCTGACAGTTTCAGAAAATAATTCAATTGCGATAAGCCTGAATGATTGCGATACAATTTTTCTCCGGTCTGGATCATCGATAAATGCAAAAATCACAAGAAAAGGTTTGAACAGGATCAGATACAGAGACTGTAATAACTTAACCGGTCCGGTATTATCCATTCCAAAATCAGAAGTCAGATCTATCAGTTACAGCAATATCAGCCAGGAGTATAAAAACTATAAAAGGACATCGGATCCGGTGGGGATAATTGGATTTGTTTTTTCAATTGCAGGTTTGCTCTTTTTGGGATCGTTGTCGTTTCCATTTATCAGTCTGATATTAACCGGTGGCCTCCTTGGTTGGATAAGCGCCAACAGGATAAAAAACCGTCCTTACAAGCTGAAAGGAAGAGGGTTGGCCGGAATCAGCATTGTGTTGGCATATGCGTTACTGATCTTTTTAGTATTATTCCTGGTGATTGTTTTAATTGGGAAAATAATATAAGTAACTCATCCACCCTTGATACTTTCTTAAACTATGGGTTTAGGGTGGATGAGTGAGGGATTTCTACGGTCCTTACCCCTCACTCCTCCTTCTTTGTCTTCCCGTCGAAATGCTTTATAATCAATTCATCAAGAATTTTCTTGTTATACGGTTTAGGAAAGAAATCATCGATCTTAACGCCTGAAAATTCTTCAGTAATATTTGAAAGAGTATCTGAAGTTTCAACGAAAACAATTACATCTGGATTCAGTACTCTAATCTGCCTCGTGGCTTCATATCCATTCATTTCGGGCATGAAAAAATCCATAAGGACAAGATCAATATCCTGGTTTTTCTTAAAGAGATCCACTGCCTCAGCCCCGTTTCTGGCAAATAACATTTGTTTACTGTATTTTTTCAGTAGCTCGCCAAGAATGATCCTTAGTGATTCATTATCATCTGCAATTAAAATTTTAAGATTATTGGCCTTTTTTTCTCCGATGGTTTTCACTGAAACATACTCTTCATCGGGTTTGACATTGACGGGAATGGTGAAATAAAAAATTGAACTTTTACCGTAAATGCTTTCAGCCCAGATTTTGCCTCCATGCTTTTCGACAAAGCCTTTGCATAGAAACAACCCCAATCCCATTCCTTTTTCACCGTCGGTGCCCGGTGTTGGATGAAGTTCTGAAAGATCGAACAATTTATTAAGATTATCCGGATGAATTCCAATTCCATTATCTGATACTGAGAACATTATATTAGTAATTGTCTGCTCAGCAGTCACCTTAATCAGTCCCCCGGGATTTGAGTATTTTACTGCATTTGAGATGAGGTTTCGTAAAATTGTTTTTAACATATCAGCATCGGCAATTACTTCAACCGCATCGGGTATTGAGTACGTAATTTCTATATTTTTTGAGCATGCAAATGGAGTAAGAATTTTATTAATGTCTGCCCAGATATCTTTAAAATTAAGCTTCTGTGGCTTAAAGGGAATTCTTCCCGATCTCACTCTTGCCCACTTCAGCAAATCCTCAAGCAGACTAAATGTCATTTGTGTTGACTTATTAATCTCATTGGCCAGTTTTTCAATTTCTTCAGATCTGAACTTATGCAGATTATCGGATAATAATTCAGAATAACCAAGGATGACGCTGAACGGACTTCTCAGATCGTGTGCCAGTATTGAAATAAATCTGTTTGCATCTGAATTGGATTGAAGAGCCCGTTCCAAATCCTTGTTGACTTTTATTAATTCATTTTCATGCTCTTTCTTTATTTTATTTGCAGCGGTCAGTTCCAGCAGAGTGGTTTTTACTTTCTCTTCGGCCTGCACGCGCTCAGTAATATCTATCATGCTGATGTCACAAAACTGACCATCCTTTGTAACGAGACCGAGAAGATAAGCATATACAGGCAGTTCTTTTTCAGAAACTAATGCAACTTCGCATGACCTTTCAGTATCAGATTCGAAAATCTCTGAGAGAAAGTGATTCAGATAACTTTTCGAATCCGATCTTACAAAATTTTCAAGCTTTCTGTTAATTAACTTCTTCCGGTCATTTCCAAGTAAGTTTGCAGCACTGAAGTTCAACCGTATAATCTGGCCGCTCCTCGTAACTGTCAAATAGCCTGATGGTGCAAAATCATACAGCTCGACATATTTTTCGACAGCAGCCTCTAATTCCTGTTTTGTTTTTATCAGCTCCTCATTCTGAAGCTCTAATTCGATCTGATGTACTGAAAGTTCATTATTAAGCTTAACAATGTCGGCATCGGAAGAAATCTGATGTATCTTTGATTGCTTTTTGAGTTGCTTTTCTGCCTTATGGCGAAGCAATTCAGCATCATTAATATTATCAGGTATTTTTTTCATGACCATACAGATTGTGCTTCCGAAGAATATCAATAGTTTCTTTTAGCTCACTCTCGAGCTTTTTTGCAATCGTTATATCGATAAACGTAATCACCACCCCATCAATTCTTTCGTCCAGTGTGCGATAAGGCATAATCCTTACTTTAAACCATCTTTTGTCTTTTGTAGTAATATCCCTTTCCCTGTATATCAGTGTCTGCAATACCTCTTTTGAATTCTCAGCTATTTCAGGATAATACAATTCGGATACTATATCGGTAAACGGACGACCTATATCAGTTGTTCGAAGTTTAAATAATTTAGTCAGCTGATCTGTATACCTTCTGATATTCAGATTTCTGTCAAGAAATAATGTAGCTATATCAGTGCTATTGAGAAGGTTCTTCATATCGCTGTTTGATTCCATGTACTCTGAGACCTTGTTCTGAAGCTCGCTGTTTACGGTCTGTAATTCTTCATTAAGGCTCTGCATTTCCTCCTTTGACGTTATAAGTTCCTCATTAGTCGATTGCAGTTCTTCATTTGCAGACTGGAGCTCTTCATTAGTAGATTTCAGCTCCTCCTGGGAAGTTTGCATTTCCTCACGGTTGCTTTGTAATTCCTCAAGAGCTTTCTGCAATTCAGATTCAAGCTCCTTCTCATGCGAAGGTGTCGCATGTTTCTCATGTTTTGAAGTTGTTTTTCGAATTATTCCGATGTGTGCGACTTCTGAAAAAACAACCATTATGGTTTCTTTGAATGCTTCAGGCCTTGACACCGGTTGAATAGTAACATCTACTAACTGATAACTTTCATTGCTTCCAACTTTTACGCTCCTCAAGTTTATTGTCTCATTGTTCTGTTTAGCTTTCCTGATTGATTTCATCAAAACATTGCGCAATCCTTCACGAGCCATCGAGTAAATGTTCATATTTGCTTTCCCGGCAGCAGGTTCTAAAAACTTGCCGGTTCGTCCGGTAATATAAAGTATGTCCCCTTCCTGATTTATTAATACGCTGGCAGGTGCATAGTTTTGTAGCAACAACTGATCTGCGAAGGTTTGTAGATTACCTGATTCCCTGATGGTTGTGCTTTCTGCTTTAATATGTTTAATGCGAGAAAAGGAATTCGGAAGATCCATCTTGTCAATCTCCATTTGTACCAGACTTCGTTTGTAAATTTTTAGTTTTGTATCAAGAGGTAAAAACAATTTTTCAGATGAATTCGCATTTTCTGCTGTACCAAGAATCATGAGACCCCCTGAATTCAGACTGTAATAAAACAGGCTCATTAACTTCTGCTGAAGATCTGACTCCATGTATATCAACAAGTTCCGACAAAACAGAATATCTAATTTAGTAAAAGGAGGGTCCTTCACAACATCATGCGGAGCAAATACAATCATTTCACGAACAGATGAATTAACAAAATAACCAGAATCCTTTTTTGTAAAATATCTGGCTAATCTTCCAGGCGAAACATCGTTTTCTATATTCAGGCTGAAAACTCCTTTGCGTGCAATTTCTATTGCATCATTATCGATATCAGTAGCAAATATCTGGAAAGTTAAATTTTTAGTTTGCTCAATTTTTTCATATGCTTCCTTAAAAACAATAGCAAGGGAATATGCTTCCTCTCCTGTAGAACATGCTGTTATCCAAACACGTATGATGTGTCCACCCGGAAGTTCATTGAACAGGTCAGGTAAAATTTTCACCTTCAGTTTTTCCCAGAGAGCTGCATCGCGGAAAAAGTTTGTTACTCCGATCAACAATTCCCTGAATAATATGTCGAGCTCCTTTGGATTTTCCTGCAAAAAATGAACATAACTGGCAATCCTGTCAATCTGATGAACATTCATTCTCCTTTCAATGCGTCTGTATTGTGCATTTTTTTTATATAGTGAGAAATCGTGACCGGTATGGCTCCGCAGGAGTAAATCAATTTTCTCAAGATTATTTTTGTTTCTGTCATCCGTTATAAGATTCCTTGAAATAGCCGGAATATTATTAAGGAAGTTCATAATTTTCTCAGGAAGTTCACTTGCAGAAGCAACTATATCTGCGTTTACTGCTTCCAATGCACTGTTAGGCATGCCATCAAATTTTGAAGTTTCAGGTTCCTGCACGACAACCAGTCCCCCTTGCTCTTTGATAGCCTTTAATCCCATGCTCCCATCGGAACCCATACCGGAAAGAACAATACCTATACTTTCATTTTTCATGTCATCCGCGAGGGACCGGAAAAATACATCTATAGGAAGCCGTAGTCCTCTTATCTCAACCGGGTCAAAAAGATGCAGATATCCGTTCAGCATCGACATGCTCTTGTTTCGAGGAATTACATAAACATAATCTGGTCTGATTTTCAGCTTATCAGTAGCCTGTATCACTTTCATCAAGGTTGTGCGCTGAAGAAGCTCCGGGAGGATTCCTGCGTAATTGGGATCAAGATGCTGAATTACAACAAATGCCATTCCGGTATTAACGGGCATATTCTCAAAAAACTGTTCAAGTGCCTCCAGACCTCCCGCAGAAGCGCCAATACCTACAACAGGAAATTTAACGGGAGGTTTTGAAGTACTCATATTTAAAGTATTAATAAACAAAATGTTGAACTTCTTATATTCTGAACAATAAAGGACAACATATGTTCCCTGAATTCTGATTAGAATTTAATCCTAATGAACTTATGTTTAGTAATATACTATGCAATATAATAAATTTAATTTTGTTCTTGAAGCTAAATATGCACAAAATTAAAAAGGCGCTTCTCAGCGCCTCTTATGTGATCCCGGGGCGACTCGAAACACTGTTTTTATCTAAACTACACTTTACAGACTTTGGGGCTAAATGCCGTATATTGCAGTATATTAAGTAATATACATTAAAGAAGTGTAAAGATATGTAATTTATTAGTTGTAGATTTGTTGTAGAAATTGAATTTTTAGTTTTTCAGTAAAAACTCCAAATCATGCCAACAGTAAACTATTTTGTAAGTGCTAAAAAGAGAAAACTGGTTCCTGTTTATGTAAGATTTTCGGCAGGAAGGAAAACTGATTTAATAGTTAAGTCAGGTATGTTTATAGATCCTCGCACCTGGAGTAATGTCACTCAGTCAATTAAACAAAGGATTAAAACTACCGATGATTCTAAATTCCTTAAAAGCCTTGCAAACTTAAAGGATCATATTGAGAGTGAATTTAAAAACTATTCCGGGGAATGTTCTAAAGAGTGGTTAACCGAAGTAGTATATAAGTTTCATAACAAGAAGGCTACGGATGCAAAGACCCTGAATGATTACATTCAAAGATTCATTGATGATGCTGAAAAGGGAGACAAAACCAACAAAGCGGGTATGAAGCTGGCATTTGGTACTGTAAACGTTTTAAGGGGGTTTAAGCACGTCTTTAATGAATATCAGGGAATCTATACGGAAGATCAATTAAAGTGGCACGAAGACAAGGAAAAGCGTGATGGTAAAAAGAAACCATTACGACCATTAAAGAAGGTGGACTTTGATCAAATTAATATTGATTTCTATGTGAAATTTGTAAAGTTTTTATCTGATGAGGGGTATAAAATAAGTACTCAGGGGAGATTTATCAGGAGTCTAAAAATGTTTATGCGAAAGGCTTTAGATGGTAAGATTCATCAGAACCGTGAATTTATGCACTCTGAATTTAGGGGATTATCGAGAGAATCATTCTCAGTCTATTTAACGACAACTGAACTGGATAAGATTTATAATATTGATCTTCCTATTCCCTTACAAGATGTTAGCAGGGACGCGTTTCTCGTACTTTGTGAAACGGCATTAAGAGTGAGTGATTACAGGAAGGTTGATGTAAGTATCCGAATGAGTGCTGACGGTACGAAGTTAATATATCTCACCCAGACTAAGACAGGAGGAGCAGTAATTATCCCATGTTCAGCACGACTGGAAGCGATATTGACAAAATACAATAACACACTTCCAAAATTACCGGATCAATACATTAACGTGAAATTAAAAAAATCGCTAGGGACTGCGAGATTAATGAAGTGGTAAGATGGGAGGATGATAAATACGGAAAAACATTTGAGAGAACGGCGGAAAAATGGGAACTGATTTCATGTGATACCGCCCGGAGGAGTGCCTGCACGAACATGTATCTGGCGAAAATTCCGATAATTTCTATAATGCAGATCAGTGGTCACAAGACCGAGGATGCGTTTCTCGGGTATATCAGGGTCACAAAAGAAGAAAACGCCCGTAATTTAGCTACGCACCCATATTTTACAAGATTAAAAGCAGTTTAATTAATATTTGTATCAGCATGAACCGGAAGCACTTAGCTCCGGTTTTTTTATTATGTAAAATAGATTTAATTTAAAGTTTATAGGTCTGAGATAGTGTATGTATAATTTTAACATCAGAAGTTAAGATATATACAACCTAATCAATAAATAAAACAATGTCGAACCCATTTGATGAATTAAACGCAAAGTTAGAGAACATTGAAAGTTTGATTTTGGCAATGCAACCTGTTAAGCAGATCCCGGCAGGGTAGAAGGTCGAACAGCCTTAAGTCAAACAGAAGCTTGTGAATTTCTCGGGAGGTCCAGAGTTACGCTAATTAATTGGCGAAAAAAAGGCGTAATCCAGGCTTACCGGCTTTCGGGTCGCATCTATTACAAACCCAGTGAACTACTTTCTGCTCTTCAAAAATTAGGGTAATGTTTGAACTTCCTGAAATTAAGCGCAAAAAGCCTAAACCAGCTTATCGGAAGCCAGACAGCATAAAAGAGTTAGAACGACTTGCTGATTCTGAGGCACGACAATTGCATCCGACATGCCCGCATTTAGCACCCCGGACCTTCAGGGATGATAGCGCGAACAGTTTAACCAAGGCTATTACTACTTATTTGAGGCTAAAAGGGGCTTTTTGCAGTCGTGTGAACAATACCGGCATATTTGATAAGAGATTAAACAGATACAGGCCAGGAACCAGCCGGAAGGGCTTACCTGACGTAATTTGTACTTATAAGGCTAAAAGTTTGATGATTGAAATAAAATATAAAAAAGACCGGATGAGTGAATCTCAAGAGAAGATCAGGAATGAACAAACCTCATCCGGGGGTTTATGGTTTACAGCTCGAAATTTTACAGACTTCAAACAATGGTTTGATGCTATATAGTTAATTTTTACACCAGCGAAAAATGAAAGAGGGAAAAAGGGATGATAGGTATATACAATTTCCGCTTTGCTTATTACAGGGAACATATCAAAATCAATATCAGGCATTAAACATAATACTAGACTATGGAATTGTTAAGTATGCAAAGTCATTCAAATACGATCTTACCGAGGTTGCAAGGCAACTCATGTATGCGTATTACAGAAATAGAAAAATGATTCAGGATCATTTATATAGTATGTTCTGTAAGTACTTAGATGATGGGTTGTTAACAACTGATGAAGATTATAACGGTTTTGCAGGAGCTTCTTTTTATCCTGATGATAGCATTGAGGAATTATTGAAAATATTTGGTTATGACCAGGAGTTTAAAGAGGGTGCGATATTCCGTTATCAAATTGCACAATCCGCTAGTTTCTTAGGTATCGATCTGGGTAATATCGATTCAACTATTTCCAATTATAACAAAGGTCTTGCCTCAAAGAATAGTTTTGAAAAGATTTACGGTCCTGATTGTTGTCCGGGTATCAAGCCTTTACAGTTAATGGAGTTTAGAGATTCAGGCAAGGACCTTTATTTACTTCAGGCATATATAGGCATTAAGTCGCTGATAGGTCAAAATAACTATGTAAGCACGCATAAAACAGTTATCCTTTCCCGGATGCTAGGCTGTAAATCCAATGACTCATTAAATGCCTTTAAAAAAGTAAATAAGAACGCAAAGGAAACCTATGAAAAGTATTCAGGGCGAAAGAGAATGGATAATCTGCTTTACAAATTAATTGATCGGGGATTTATAATGATGCTATCGAAAAAACATGAATCCCGGATCTATGTTTCTATTAAGCTAAAAACCCCTATTGAGCTTGCCTCAGCAATACTTAAAAACAGAAAAGATAATGACCTTAAAAAACAAATTTCCGAAGCAAGTAAGATGATATGATAAAGAGGTACATCTATATAATGGTACATCAGGGGTACATCAAGGGGTACATCAAGGGGTACATCAAGGGTACATCTATATTAATACTCTTTATTAATACTATTTATAAATACAATAATACAAGAGTTAACATGAAAGGGATTTCATGTATGTATTTCTCTTTTTTGATTTTATTTTTTTTAATAGAAAAGAATATTGACAGCATAAAAACAATTCCGGTTTCCGTCGCTGGTGTACCGGGGTATGTTTCAGCTCCTGGGGTGGGGGTATCTCATCCCAGAGCTTTTTAAATAATTGAAAATGGCAAAGAAGTTCAAAAATATTGTTTTGACAAAGAAAAGAACGAGGGTTGAATTTTCAGGGGACAACTGGCTCATTGATCTGAGATATCTGGTTAATGGGAAAACGACACATGAATGTCAGATTATCAGGCCAGATTTACAAACCAGAATTAAGAGTTTAAAAAATGAGGGCTTTAAATTTTTGCAGGATAACAACATTTGAATCAATGGCGAAAAAAGAAGAACAAATTAGTGTTTTGAGATTAATTCTTATGTGTGTGAAGTTTGGGATTCTTTCACCAGAGGAAGGGGAAGTTGCAATTAAAACAGGAAGGTTACCGGATAGCATTATCACCAGCTTGAAAATAGCGGAATTAAAAGGTAAAAATTAGTTGATTAACATATATAGATAACACTCATAAAACAGTCGTAAATGGCAGGAGGAAAAGGAAAAATAACAGGTGCGGACGGCGTACCATTCAAAAAGAATGATCCGCGCATTAATAGAGCTGGCAGGCCAAAGAAACTGCCAGACTTAGACGAATTACTCATCGATGTACTTAGTGAAAACATGAAGGGCAAAGAAGCTCTTAAAGTAGTATTGTTAGCATTAAGAAAAAAGGCCGCATCTGGTGATGTCAGGGCGTGTGAGCTGCTTTTAGATCGTGCCTATGGGAAATTGGTGACAAAAAAGGATATCGATTTAAACTTTGAACGGCTTACTGATGAGGATATCGATAAAATAATTGAAAAACTTTCTAATAACGAGAAACATGAATAAAGCAATTTTTGAAGGAATGAGTAAAGAGCAAAAGGTTGCGATCTTAAAGGAAGCGCACGACACCGGCGAACCTATTGAAAAAATCGTTGCAAAAACGGATTTGCCAACAATGGCAATACTGGATGCTGATGGGAAATTTGATTATGAAGGCAATCTTATAACTCCTGATGAATGGAGGAAAATTAATCCGCTTGGTGATTATGGGAAAATTGTTACGATTAATACGCAAGCAAATATTAACAAACGAAATAATTAAAGATGAAAACAGAACGTATTTTGATTTATGAGGACAAAGGCAAAAAGACTGATTTTGTCAAGTCAGTTAACAACAGCATGCAGAAGGCAAACGAGTTGATCCAGAATTTTAATGAATTTCAGGACTTTAAGCTGATAACAACTTTAGAGGACTTTGAGAACCTTTACAGCGATCCGCTTGGAGAATTCGATAAAACAATAGTTGATAACATTGATATAAAAGCCAAAGGGGATAAAACACCCGATCCGGCTGTGTTATCAGCTTTATTTCAGATTGACCGTCCCGGATACATGACGGCAATCGGACAAAGTGTATTTGTTAAAGATGCGGATTGCCCCGACTGTGCAAAGAAAGCGCAAACAATCAAAGTAAAGAATATCAGATCCAATGCAGAATTTTATTCCTATGCTGAATATCTGTTTTTTATTAATGGATCTTTTCAATTGAATAGCAATGCAATAAATGAACATTGCGACAAATTCAATATTTATGCAGAAAGCCCGGAACAAATAGCTTTATATAACCATTGGCAGGGACTTTGCGATACATTAAATTCACATAATAAAAAATATCCCGTTGGTAATACTGCCTTTGAAGCAATTTGCAAAACTTTTAAGCTACTGCAATTGAACGGCATGTTTATAGTGAATTCAATGGAATTAAGTCAGCAAATCAAATATTTACGATAATGGAAAATAATGTTTTTAATGAATCTATCAGGCCAAAGGCTATGGAACTCTTAAAACGTGCTAAACTGCCGGATGATCAGATTAAGGCAGGGAATCAGAAAAGTATCTTTATTGATTCTCTTGAAAAATTCACCTATCAAAACCATAATGGCGAAATAGTGACCTTAGATTCAAAAGGATTTGAGGTCAGAGATCCGCACGGATATAATTTGACAGTTGATCAGTTTATTAAATCTGAATTTGATAAATATTTTGAATTATCAGATTTGCCTATAAACGAGGCTGAATGTATTGCTAAGTTAAAAGATCCTAAAATAACAGCTCCAGAACGCAAAAAAATAACAGATCACTGGAATAAATTAAAATCGGATGAAAGATTTGTTTCGTAGTCAGTTACCGATTAAATTTGAATAAACCAAAAACCTGAATTATGAAAAAAACATTTTTATTCTTCTTATTTGTGCAATTATTTCAAAGCAGTTTTGCTCAAACTGATAGTACCAAAATTGTTTACTGTGAACTTGTAGGAACTCAGTTATTTGGAAAAGTTACTGTAGTAGTGGATATGGGCCAGAAAACAGGATTTTTGAATTTGAATACATCATACATAGTTGATGAAAATGGCAAACCGAAGAAATTTAATAGCATGGTTGATGCAATGAATTTTATGGGGAATATAGGCTGGGATTTTGCACAAGCATACACAATCTCAGATGGTTCAACGCATGTTTATCATTGGTTACTTACTCAAAGGATTAAAAATGGAATAGATGGAAATTATTATCCTGCAACTAAAAAAACATTTGGAGAAAATTCAAGAAATAAATAAGTCGGGTAAAATTGTAAATGAAAACCTTATGAAATCTTAGATTAAATAAATTAAATTTGACTTTGTCCCTGGGCTATTTTATATTTGGCTTAATCAAATCTCGGGGATGAGGTAATGCACAAGACCAAACCGTAGGAAGGAACCGGAGAAATCCGGGTTTTTGTTTTAGGAACTCTAAATGTTTGCAGAACAATTTGTTTATTCATGCTGTTATACCGGTCTTATTAATATTTGGTGTCATTAAAATATATATTGTATCTTTACTGATTAACTCAAAATGTAATAATCATTACAATAATGGATTTAAGAATTAAAAATATCGTATTAGTCGGACTTTTCAATCCATCATTTTTTGATAAATACTTATTTATTAAAAATGGAATTGTTAAAGAAGAGGAAATATTAGATGGTTCAATTTTCGGTATTGTTGGTGGCATGCAATTAATTTGCAGTCGTTTTATATAATTATTAGTGTTAATCAAATCGTAATTTCTTCAGCAATTCCATTAACTGACAAGGATGAAATAAGTAAAATTACTTCTTTGCTATTAATGCTGGCCAGATATCAACTGTTACTGCCTTAGGAATGAATTTTCATTGGTATTTAGAAGATAAAAACTAATCATTGGAAAAAATATCTAGGGAATATTTTTATAATGACAAAATAAAGTTATTTTCAAAATATTTTAATACTGATGATTCAATGTTTGGAGCATATGCAAGTATTAATTTTAGAGACTCTCGGCTAAAACTTGATATAAAGCCGAACAAGGTACATGACATCTCGGGAATTTAATACAGAGGTCTTATCGTTGGATTTAACTCACTTTGATATAAAAATAGAATGATAGTGCTGAACTATGCATTCTCGATGAATATCCTTTATATGCAAGAAAGCGAAAATATTTCAATATATAATAATGGGAACGGATTTAAAACAATTTAGTAGTCTAAATAACAGTGATAAGAATTTTAAAACCTTGGTACCAGGAGGTTACAAAAAGTGATAATGAATTTTTAAAAATGTTTTTGGTACTCTAGAAGCTACCAAGTTATTACTGTTACGCCTAGTGCTAGAAAAGGCGTCCAATCCCGAGTAACTCGAAAGAGTGAACTATTTCTTATGAAGCTGTCAGAATTTATACGCAAATTGATTTCTCTGAACTGAATGAATCTTTAGAAGAAAACGAAATATCAGAAGAAGAATATAATTTGGCTCTAGAAAATAATAGAGATAAATATGCATTACACTTCGAAACCTTCATTCACCGGCAGATCATATTATAGCTGATTTACTGGATAAAATCGGATATGAGTACGCGAGTTTTCCACTAGCGAGGTAGCTGAAATGTTTTCAGTAGAAGGAAGTCATTGATAAGCCAAGTTGTATCCCTCAGATATCACTAAGATAGATTGACAACATTCATAAAGAAGGTGAATCTATAGAGGGTAGAGAATCAGATATTTTTAGATACGCGAAATAAGTGCCCTTATCTCATAAAAATTGAAGATATAGGTACCTTTTTTAAACTATAAAGGCACCTTTAGATCAATTGTTAATATTACTGAAGAATTAATGCCTAAAGTTTACAAAGTTTGTTCTAAGTCAAAGTTAAATTTAAATGATGAGATAGAAGCGAAAACAATTGAAATGCTTTTCGATAAAAGAATAACATTAGGAGTAATTTCAAATTTTCTCATGTGCATGGTATCCAGGCTAACCATTTAATTGTTTCGACTGACGCTAAAATAATTATCCCTTGGCGTATCGCAATTGGAAAGGGGATCGCTGGTAAGCAAACGAATATACTTAATAGTTAAATGTTCTAAGAACAAAAAAAGTATTTTATTTACTTCAATTTTATTCTCAAGCTCAAACATCTTTTAGCCGAATTACAGGATAGCTGATTTATTATCAGTTTTGCCGATTGTTGTAGAATTGTTGTAATAAACGGGAGAAAATAAAAACGCAATCAACTGTATTTCAAGTTAATTGCGCTTTGTTTTAGTGATCCCGGGCGACTCGAACGCCCAACCAACAGAACCGGAATCTGTCATTCTATCCATTGAACTACGGGACCGGATCAATATCGCAAAAGTATAACCAATTGCCGGGTTTTACAACTTATAATCATTAAACGCCTTAAAATTAAAATCCATTAACCACAAAGATCACAAAGGAGGCACAAAGGTCACAAAGAATTTAAGCTTTGTGCACTCTGTTGTTCCCTTAGTGTCCTTTGTGGTTAAATGCTTTCCGCAACAATGTAATCAATGAAATTTTTCCTATTTTTGCCAACTTAAAAAGTGAACTAAAGTGAACTAAAGTGAGCTAAAGTGACTTAAGTGAGCTAAAGTGACAAAAGTTGTGTTAAGATTTTAAAATTCGAAAAACTCTAGTCACTTTAGTCATTCCAAACTCTAGTCACTTATTTATTCAATGATAAACTTAAGTAAGACATAATGGACTACAATTTCCACGATATCGAAAAGAAATGGCAGAAATACTGGGAGGATCATAAAACCTTCAAAACTTCTGAAGATTTAACTAATCCAAAAAAATGCTATATCCTCGATATGTTTCCGTATCCATCAGGCGCCGGATTACATGTAGGTCATCCTGAGGGATATACGGCAACCGACATTTTCAGCAGATACAAAAGAATGAAAGGATTCAACGTCCTTCATCCAATGGGATGGGACGCATTTGGCCTTCCCGCAGAACAATATGCAATCCAGACCGGCACTCATCCTTCTATCACCACAAAAAATAACTGCGATACTTTCAGACGACAGATAAAGGAACTTGGTTTGAGTTATGATTGGGATAAAGAAATCAATACTACTGATCCCGGTTATTTCAAATGGACACAGTGGATCTTCATCCGTCTGTATAACACCTGGTTTGATGAGAAACTTCAGAAAGGAAGACCAATTGCGGAGTTGTCTATCCCGTCCAAAATAAACGCGCTGGGCCCTGAAGAAGAAATAAAATTTATTAACTCAAAAAGACTCGCATATTACGATAACGCTCTTGTATGGTGGTGCCCTCACTGCTGTACCGTTTGCGCCAACGAAGAAGTTCTTAATGACGGTACTCACGAAAAATGCGGGAACAGGGTTGAAAGAAGAAATCTGAAACAGTGGATGCTTCGGATACCTCTTTATGCTGAAAGGCTTCTGAAAGGCATCGATAAACTCGACTGGCCTGAAGGTATTAAGGACATGCAACGCAACTGGATCGGACGGTCAACAGGTGCTGAGGTGGATTTTAAAGTCGATGGACTGGATATTAATCTCACTGTTTTCACAACCCGTCCCGACACTCTTTTTGGTGCAACATATATGGTAATAGCACCCGAACATCCTCTCACTGATACAATTACTACCAAAGATCATAAGAGTTCTGTCGATAACTATATTAAAACATCATCTCTTAAATCAGATCTCGACAGAACTGACCTTGCAAAAGAAAAAACCGGGGTATTTACCGGCCGTTATGCAATTAACCCTGTAAATAATAATAAAATCCCGATATGGGTAGCGGACTATGTATTAACGGGTTACGGTACCGGAGCAATCATGGCGGTGCCCGCGCACGATACACGCGACTTCGAGTTTGCTGAGAAATTCAATCTCCCGATTCTGTGTATCCAGGATCCGGATGTTGATGATCAGGAAAGAAAAACGAAAATCCTTGCCGGTAAAGAGTGCTGGACAGAGGATGGGAAATATATAAATTCATTTGATAAAACAACCGGGGTAGATATAAACGGACTTAACAAAGAAGCAGGAATTGCCAGGATAACGGAATGGCTTGAATCCAAAAAACTGGGCACGTCAAAAATCAACTATAAACTCCGCGACTGGCTTTTCAGCAGACAAAGATACTGGGGTGAGCCATTCCCGGTAATTCATTGGGAAGATGGTGAAGTATCAGTTATGAATGATGAGGATCTTCCACTCGAATTGCCTCAGCTTGAAAAATATCTTCCGGGTGATTCGGGAGAGTCGCCTTTATCAAACTCAGGTGAATGGTTGAACGTTGTAGATAAAAATGGCCGGAAAGGCCGGAGGGAGACCAATACAATGCCCCAGTGGGCAGGATCGTGCTGGTATTATCTCCGCTACATCGATCCAAAAAATGACAAGCTTATTTTTAATAGCGAAAAGGAAAAGTACTGGATGCCGGTCGACCTCTATATCGGCGGAGCTGAGCATGCTGTCCTTCATCTGCTATATAGCCGGTTCTGGCATAAGGTTTTGTTCGATCTTGGAATTGTATCAACTGACGAACCATATCAGAGGTTATTCAACCAGGGAATGATCCTTGCCTTTGCTTATGAATCAGAAACAGGAGCGAAAATTTCAGGTGATCTTGTTGAAGAACGTGAAGGTAAATATTTTCATAAAGAAACAGGGGCCGAACTGCATCAGATAGTGGCAAAAATGTCAAAATCGCTTAAAAATGTGGTTAACCCTGACGATGTCACGTCCAAATACGGGGCTGATTCCTTAAGGCTTTATGAAATGTTCATGGGGCCGCTCGATGTTACAAAACCCTGGGATGAAAAAGGCGTAAAAGGAGTATTTGGCTTTCTTGGGAGAGCCTGCAGATTTCTGACAAATGATGAGAATATTTGTTCGGGAACAGAAGATCCCGAAGTGCTGAAAAGCCTGCATCAGACAATAAAAAAAGTTGGAGGTGATATCGAGAGTCTTCATTTTAATACTGCGATCTCGGCAATGATGATATTCATGAATCTTGCAACTAAAAAAGGGAAAATAACATCTGAGACGGCTGCCATTTTTACAAAAATCCTGTCACCTTTCGCCCCTCATCTTGCAGAAGAAGTGTGGAATTCCCTCGGCAATGCTAAAACGCTTGCTTATGAACCATGGCCCGATTACAATGAAGAATTTCTGAAGGAAGATACTTTTAACTACCCTGTCTCGTTTAATGGAAAAACTAGGTTCAACATCGAACTTCCTGTGAATCTTTCTAAAGAAGAAATAATAAAAATTGTTCTTTCGGATGAAAGATCAAAAAAATGGATTGGGAATTCAACACCTTCTAATATAATTGTAGTACCGTGCAGGATCGTCAATATTGTTATAAAAGGTTAAAAGAATATAAAGCACGGATTGCAAATCCGCGCTAGCGTAAAAAACAATCTGCGTCAAAGGCATACAAATGAAAAAGATGGCGCCGATTTGCAATCGGTGTCAAAAGGAAACAAGGCACGGATTACAAATCCGCGCCAGCATGCACACATTAAGATAGCGCCGATTTGTAATCGGTGCCAAAATAAAAGGCGCGGACGGAAGGCACGGATTGCAAATCTGCGCCAACCAGCACACATTAAGATGGCGCCGATTTGCAATCGGTGCCAAAAACATAAAGGGCACGGATTAAAAATCCGCGCCAGCAAATTTCAGAATCAATCAAAAAAGCATTATATGCATTATATAAAACGTCTTAACATTGAGAATATTCCATCCCGATCGATCAGGTTTCAATATATATTATTCATTTTTCTGCTGTTCACATTTTCATGCAATAGCCCTAAAACTATTAAAATTGAACCTGTTGCATTAGCCACCGATTCTATTTCGGAAAAAGCAACGAATGGTCCGGTTTATATGTACGGCATACCAACGGATTCATTCGATATGACCTCGGGCCGAATAAAACGTAATGGCTTCCTTTCAGAGATTTTACTCAAACACGGAGTTTCCATGCAGGAAATTGATCAGGTACTCAAAAACTCGAGTAAAGTATTCAATGTCAGATCAATAAGATCGGGAAACAATTACATGCTTTTTTGTGATAAGGATAGTGTAGCAAGAGCCAGGTATCTTGTGTATGACCATGATCCTACGAACAGTTATGTATTCAGTTTTAATGATTCACTTAACATTACCATTTTCAGGAAAGCTATTACAAGTGAAATAAAATATGTTTCGGGGACCATCGAAACTTCCCTGTGGGATGCTATGATCAATGGCGGAATGCATCCTACTTTAGCTGTTGCCCTGTCAGAAGTTTTTGCATGGACTGTTGATTTCTTCGGTCTGCAGAAAGGCGATAATTTTAAAGTAATATATGAGGAGCTTTTCATTGATGGCAAGTCATTGGGCTCAGGCAAGATTTACGGAGCCCAGTTCAACCGATCGGGCACTTCAATTACAGCGATACCTTTTATCCAGGATGATAAGGAATCATTTTTTGATTCAAATGGGAATAGCCTTCGGAAGGCATTTCTTAAAGCGCCTCTGCAGTTCTCAAGGATAAGCTCACATTTTTCATCCGCAAGGATGCATCCAATTTTGAGAATTATAAGGCCCCATTATGGTGTTGATTACGCGGCGCCTGTTGGAACTCCGGTTCATGCTATCGGTGACGGACGGATCATCTCAGCTACAAATGAAGGTGGTGCAGGCAGGATGGTAAAGATTCAGCATAACAGTGTCTATGCAACAGCTTATATGCATCTAAGCCGGTTCGGCGATGGCGTTTCAGCAGGTAAATTCGTTAAGCAGGGTGATATAATCGGTTATGTTGGCACCAGTGGTCTCTCAACTGGTCCTCATCTCGATTTCAGATTCTATAAGAATGGTTCGCCTGTCGATCCGCTGAAAATTGAAGCTCCTCCCGTTGAACCGATTTCGGAGGCGAACAAAATTAAATTTGAACAGATCAGAACTGTGACCTTAAGCCTGCTCGGGACCTTTAATTAACATGTCCGGCAGTTTTATAACGAGATCCTCAATTACTTCAGGGTAGTGAAGATATTCAAGCGCATGAACTTTTTCGGCAAGCAAAGCAGGTGTGTCAGTGGATTCAACTTTTATGCGTGACTGAAAAATAATATCGCCTTTGTCATAAAGTTTGTTTACGTAATGAATGGTAATTCCCGATTCCTTATCGCGACTTTCTATAACAGCTTTATGCACAGTTTCCCCGTACATTCCTTTTCCTCCGTAAGCTGGTAATAAAGCAGGGTGAATGTTTATTATTCGTCCTGGATATTGTTCAATTATACTTTCCGGTACAAGCCATAAGAATCCGGCAAGAACTATGAAGTCAATTTTATAGAGTGAGAGGTAACGAAGCACCTTACCTGTGTTATAAAATTCCTTGTATTCGAAAAAAACGGTCCGTATATTATTTGCTTCTGCCCTTTTCAAAACCTCAGCATGACGCTTATTCGATAAAACCAGACTTACTTTCGCGGTATTTCTGTTCGAAAAGTATTTAATTATGTTTTCAGCATTGGTACCGGTACCGGAAGCAAAAATAGCTATGTTCCTCATATTTTGATAATTAGCATATCAGTCAACAATTTTTTATAATCTCTGAAAGTAAGATTATTTTTCTAATTATCAACACATTAAACTGTAGCATGAATAAAAAAACATCAAATCTCTTGAAAAATATGGTACAAATATATTTCTTTGCATGTTCAAAAATTAATATTAATTAAAATTTATTATTATGTCGGACATTGCCACAAGAGTAAAGGAAATAATAGTTGATAAACTCGGAGTAGATGAATCAGAGGTAACTCCTGAAGCCAGCTTCACCAATGATTTAGGTGCGGACTCTCTCGACACTGTTGAGTTAATCATGGAGTTCGAAAAAGAATTCAACATCGGAATTCCTGACGATCAGGCGGAAACCATCGGTACCGTTGGTGATGCCATCAAGTACATTGAGGAGAATGCAAAATAATTTGCATTCAAAAAAAATCATTTATGAGAAGAGTTGTAGTAACAGGACTAGGAGCCTTAACTCCTTTAGGTAATAATTTGCATGAATATTGGGAAGGATTAATAAACGGTGTCAGCGGGTCAGTGATGATAACCCGGTTTAATACTGAAAAGTTCAAAACAAAATTTGCCTGTGAACTAAAAGGCTACGACTCAAAACAGTTTTTTGACAGGAAGGAAGCAAATAAACTCGATTTGTATTCGCAATATGCACTTATTGCAACTGATGAGGCGATCAAAGATTCGGGTTTAAACCTCGATAAAGTTGACAAAGAGAGAGTAGGCGTTATATGGGCTTCCGGAATCGGGGGAATTGAGACCTTTTATCTGGCTATTAAAGATTATGTCCTTGGTGATGGGACTCCCCGGTTCAGTCCTTTCTTTATTCCTAAGATGATTGGGGATATTGCGGCCGGATCAATCTCAATAAAGTACGGCTTCATGGGGCCAAATTTTGCAACAGTATCTGCCTGTGCCTCATCAACAAATGCAATTATTGATGCAATAAACTATATCCGCTGGGGGAAGGCAGATATATTTGTCACAGGTGGGTCAGAAGCAAGTATCAATGAACCGGGAATTGGCGGTTTTAATGCATTACAGGCGCTTTCCACGAATAATACAGAGTTTAAATCTGCTTCAAGACCTTTTGATCAAACCCGTGACGGGTTTGTTCTTGGAGAAGGCGCAGGTGCACTGATAGTCGAGGAGTATGAACATGCGAAAGCGAGAGGTGCAAAAATATATGCCGAATTAGTCGGAACCGGATTAACAGCTGACGCATATCATCTTACAGCTCCTCACCCGGAAGGTCTCGGAGCTCGAAATGTAATGAAACTTGCTGTTCAGGATGCCGGACTAAAGGTTGAAGACATTGATTACATTAATGTTCATGGAACAGCTACTCCGCTTGGAGATGTATCTGAAACAAAAGCTATTTTGAGCGTGTTTGGGGAACATGCTTATAAAATTAATATCAGTTCGACAAAATCCATGACCGGGCATCTTCTTGGTGCTGCCGGCGCTATTGAAGCTATCGCCGCAATCATGTCTGTTGTTCACGATATCGTTCCTCCTACTATTAACTTCAAAAATCCTGATCCGCTTATTGATCAAAAACTAAACCTGACCCTGAATAAAGCTCAGAAACGCAAAGTTAATTATGCGATCAGTAATACATTTGGATTTGGTGGTCATAACGCTTCCGTTGTTGTAAAAAAAGCAGAACTTTAGTGTCTCTTTTTCGGAAAAAATTAAATGGTACATATCTGCCTGATAAGCGGGAATTCCGTTCCCGTTTAATAAAAATATTGGGTTTCAAACCAGGCAATCTCGAATTATACGAGATTGCCTTTATTCACCGTTCTGCAACCTTTACTCTGCCTGACGGTAAAAAGGTTAATAACGAAAGGCTCGAATATCTTGGAGATGCAGTTCTTGATGCAATTCTGTCTGATTATCTTTTCGAAAAATTCCCGGAAGCTAATGAAGGGTTCCTAACCAAAATACGATCGCGTATAGTTAACCGCGATGTGCTCAACAATCTCTCCTTATCTATGGGGATAAACAAAATACTCCTCAGCAGGATAAACTCATCGCACCTCACAAAGAATCTTTACGGAGACGCCCTCGAAGCGCTTATAGGATCCGTATTTCTCGATAAAGGATTCAGAAAGACTAAAAAGCTTTTCATTAAGAATGTTCTCAACAAATACCTCGACCTCGATCTGATTGTCAAAACAGATACCGACTATAAAAGCCTTGTTTTTGAATGGGTCCAGAAAAATAAATCAAACCTGATTTTTACCTACAACGAAGAATATGATTTCGTTCTTAAAAAATCAGTCTTCTCAACAACACTTTTTATAGATAAACAGGAATTTGGAGAAGGCCACGGCTCTTCAAAGAAAGAAGCAGAACAGGAAGCGGCCAGTCAGGCCTGGAAAAGACTTAAAGATAATTATAGCGGTTAATCATCCAGTTCTTTATTTTTTTCTAACTTTATCATTCTGAGGAATTAAAATGAAGAAGATTCAAAAAGTCACCCGCCTAAAGCTTCAAAATGACCAGAATCATGATTATATCCTGCTTGGACTGGTATCCGCTGAACCAGACTATAAACTTTCACTGTCGTTAAATAAAAAATTCGGCATCTCTCTTAAAAATATTTCTCCTCTGAAAATACCCGCAACTGAGCAGGTATTCAGCAGGTTTTCAAATGCAAATAATCCCGGGAATATTGTTTTTTACCTTATATCAAACCGTACAGATAAAGTATATCTTTTGAATAAACTCAAAAACATTGATTATCTTTTGCAAATAATGGTTTCTGAAAATGAATCTGATCTTAAGGATATTGCTTCTAAACTCAGAGAAATTGAGGTTGTTTCGGCTGTTTTTAATATCGATATTAAATCTTTAAAAGACAAAAATTTACCTTACCTAAACCTGTAGCATATGGAAAACTTGTATTATAATCTCTCAGAAGAGGAGTTTTCAAAAGGAAGAAAAATCCTGTTATGGGGTTTTTCCGCGTTATTTTTTCTGGCTGGAATTTATGTTTTGTTTGTTAGCCTGATATTAGGCCAGCAAAGTATTGCGCCGGTATTATCAGTAGCACCTTTCGGTATAAGCCTGGTAGTATGCCTTATTGCAATTTTTGCCACGTTTAAAGGGTCCAACCTGTTTTTTTCAATCGATCTTGATAAAATCGAATATAAGTTCGGCGTTATGAAACCAACAACTCATTCATTCATGTGGTGTGATGTCAAGGAACTTGTAATGCCCCATAAACAGAAGAAGGTAAAACTGGTTTTTAAAGACGGATCATCTTTTGTTATCAATCTCACATGGATCCAAAGGAAGAAATCGAGTCACATAAGAAAGCATATTTACCATGTCGCAAGAGAAAAAGACCTGAATGTGATAAAGGTTGTGACACTTTCCAAAGGGTGATAAAAAGAAGTGGGCCGCGAACGCGGCCCACAGTTTTGATAACCCTAAAACTAACCTAACCTATGAAAAAAACCTCTATATCGTGTGATTCAAATATCGTGCCAAATCCTTTACAAATATAAAGCGCATTCCCGGGATAAAAAAACATTTTAACGTAATAACCTGAAAATTAACTATAATTTAATGAAAAGTTAAAATTAATTTCTTTTCAGGCCAGAGTTAATCGTTTTTTGTTAAAGAAAGTTAAAGTATGACATATTAGATTTTATACAAGTACTTTTGCTGACGGAATGAAACGCATAACAATAGTATTACTTGCAATCTTCTTTTTTCTGGCTATTTCAGGCCTGATCCTTATACAATTATACTGGATCAGGAAAGCATTTGTTATGACCGACCAGCAATTCCGGTATCTCGCAAATAAAGCGCTCGAATCTGTTGTACTTAACCTTGAAGAAAAAGAATTAATTAAAAACATTGTTGAGGATATCGACCCTTCGTCAACTGATTCAGTAACTGCAATAGTACCGGCAAATTCCCCGCTTGCCAAAAAGCTGCACGGATATCAGCCAAACTCCGCGTTACTCGAGATGTATGGACTAAATAGTCCGGAGGAACCTATTGCAATAACCAGTTCGGGACATAAGATTTACATATCTTCAGAAGATGCTTCTTCATTATCATCGGAGGTGACTACTGAACCCTCTCCACAACTGTCGAACTCAGAAATAAAAGGAAGGGTGACAAATAAAATAGTGTTCCTTGAGAAAATAATGGAGAAGATCCTTCGAAACACTCCTGATATTCGTGAGAGGATAAATCCGGAGAAACTCAAGGATGATTTGCGTACTGCCCTGAATAATGTGGGAATTTTTCTTGATTTTGAATACTCAATCAGATCAGGGAAATATGGTAATATCTGGAAGACCCCGGGATTTACCGATAAACCCGGTACAAATAAATTTATAATTCAGCTTTTCCCGAATGACCCGGTTCCAAGCCAGAACCAGATTGTTTTATATTGCCTCCAGGAACAGCAATACAAGTTCGAGAAAATCGGAATACTTGGCTTTTTGTCGCTGCTTTTTACTCTGTTATTGCTTGGACTATCTACAGGTACATTTATCGTGATATTCCGCCAGAAAAAGATTTCAGAGATAAGGAGCGATTTTATCAATAATATGACTCACGAGCTCAAAACGCCAATATCAACAATTTCCCTGGCTTCGCAGATGATGGCCGATAAGACTATCCCTGAAAAAGATAAAAATATCGAAAGCCTCGCTAAAGTTATATCGGATGAAAGCATGAGGCTGAAATTCCAGGTTGAAAAGGTTCTGCAAATGGCAATATTTGAAAGGATGAAAATGAAACTCAAACTGGTAGAGACTGATATAAACATCATTATTGATAAGGTTGTCGGGAATTTCCGCCTCCAGATAAAAAACAGGAATGGTGCTATCCACGTTGATCTTCAGGCAACAAACACTGTTATTCCGATCGATGAAATTCATTTTCTAAACTCAGTTTCAAATCTTATTGATAATGCAATTAAATATTCAAAAGAGAATCCTGATATAACAATCTCAACCCGAAACAATAAGAAGGGTATCCTTATAACTGTTGAAGACAAAGGAATTGGTATCAGTAAGGAAAATATGAAAAGGATTTTTGACAAGTTTTATCCGTGTTCATTCTGGTAATGTCCATAATGTCAAGGGATTTGGTCTGGGATTAAGCTATGTAAAGAAAATCATTGAAGAACATAACGGATCAATAAAGGTTGAGAGCCAGATAAACCATGGAACTAAATTCATATTATTTCTTCCTCAGAATAATAACAGGAGTCCGCTTGGTTATTTCTTAAATAATAAAAATGCAAATGAATAAGATCAGAATCCTTCTTGCTGAAGATGATAATAATCTTGGCCTACTGTTAAGGAATTACCTAAAGGCCAAGAATTATGAGACTGAATTATTTGTCACCGGAACTCTTGCGCTTGAGGCTTACCAGACAGGCACCTTCGGATTATGTATACTTGATATCATGATGCCCGAAATGGACGGATTGGCCGTCGCGAGGGAAATCCGTGCAAAAAATACCGAAATACCAATTATTTTCCTTACCGCAAAAAATCAGAAAGAGGATATCCTCGACGGGTTTAAATCGGGCGCAGATGATTATATAACCAAACCATTTTCTATTGAAGAACTTCTTTACCGGATCGAAGCAATTCTCCGCAGATCAACGTCTTCTACTCCTGTAAAAAAAGAAGGTCCTTATATAATCGGAGGATATACCTTTGATCCTTTGAAACAATTGCTTACTTTCGGGGATCAATCACGAAAACTTACAACGAAAGAATCAGAACTTCTTGAATTGTTATGCAGGTACGGTAATGAGATACTCGAAAGAAACTTCGCTCTGAAGACCATCTGGATCGACGATAATTATTTCAATGCGCGAAGCATGGATGTTTATATTACCCGCTTAAGAAAATATTTCAGGAAGGATCCTTCAATCAAAATTCTGAATATACATGGTAAGGGATATAAACTGTTAAGCTGATTTTTTGAAGAAGTCATTTTTTTAACCACAAAGAACACAAAGAAGGCACAAAGTGCACAAAACTAAAACATTATATTAAATCTCTTTGTGAAATACCTTTGTGACCATTATGGTAAATGGATTTCGAATTCGACAGGGGACAAAAATCAATCGAGTTTAAGTACTGCCAGGAATGCCTGTTGCGGAACTTCCACATTTC
This sequence comes from uncultured Bacteroidales bacterium, assembly GCA_963734885.1. Classification (GTDB taxonomy): domain Bacteria; phylum Bacteroidota; class Bacteroidia; order Bacteroidales; family VadinHA17; genus LD21. Next base: position 530,660 of record CAVTIJ010000002.1, read on the forward strand.
CGACCTGCCTCATCCTTTTCTTGCCTTTCTTCTGTTTTTCAAGAAGTTTCCTTTTCCGCGTAATATCACCACCATAGCATTTTGCTGTAACATCTTTTCTTACGGCTTTTACCGTTTCACGTGATATGATTTTTGCACCAATGGCAGCCTGAATGGCAATATCGAATTGTTGACGGGGGATAAGCTCTTTAAGCTTTACGCACATCTTGCGTCCGAATTCCTGTGCATGACCTCTGTAAATAAGAGTTGACAGAGCATCTACCATCTCACCGTTTAAAAGAATATCAAGCCGCACAAGGTCAGCTTTCTGATAGTCGGTATAATAGTAATCGAAGGATGCATAACCTTTGGAAATACTTTTAAGCTTATCATAAAAATCGAAAACTATTTCTGCCAGAGGCATCTCGAATGTCAGTTCAACCCTGTCACGGGTAAGATATACCTGGTTCTTTATAATACCCCGTTTATCGATACAAAGATTCATAATCGAACCCACGTATTCCGACAAAGTTATGACCTGTGCAATTATATATGGTTCTTCTATGCGCTCGAGGTGATTTACAGGAGGCAAACCCGAAGGGTTATGTACATCTATTTCTTCACCTTTTGTCGTATACGCTTTAAAAGAAACGTTAGGAACGGTAGTTATCACGTCCATGTCGAACTCCCTGTCAAGACGTTCCTGTACAATTTCCATATGCAGTAAACCCAGAAATCCGCACCTGAAGCCAAAACCCAGGGCAGCCGATGATTCAGGAATAAATGTGAGGGAGGCATCATTAAGCTGTAAGTTTCTCAATAGAGATTCTAAGATCTTCATAATCATCGGCATCAACCGGATAGATCCCTGCAAATACCATGGGTTTTACATCTTCGAATCCTGAGATAGCATGCTCACAGGGATTCTTCACGTGAGTTATGGTATCTCCAACTTTTACTTCAGCCGATACTTTTACCCCAGTAATAATATATCCGACATCACCCACGCCCATAACATCGCGTGGAGCCTGTTTAAGTTTCAGAACACCTATCTCTTCAGCGTTATATTCATGATCGGTATTCACAAATTTAACCTTATCGCCTTTTTTGATGGTACCGTTCACAATTTTAATATAGGCAATAATTCCCCTGAAGGAATTGAAGATCGAATCAAAGATGAGAGCCTGGAGCGGAGCATCAGGACTTCCCTTGGGAGGCGGAATGCGGGTGACTATTTCACGTAATATCTCTTCAACGCCCATCCCGGTTTTAGCGCTTGCCTCTATAATTTCTTCGCGTTTGCACCCAACCAGATCGACTATCTGGTCTTTAACCTCATCAGGCATGGCTGCAGCCATGTCCATTTTATTAAGGACCGGAATTATCTCGAGGTTGTGATCAATGGCCATATAGAGGTTTGAAATCGTCTGGGCTTGTATACCCTGGGTGGCATCAATCACCAGCAAAGCTCCTTCACAGGCAGCAATTGAACGTGAAACTTCATATGAGAAATCAACATGTCCGGGTGTATCGATCAGGTTTAGAATATATTTCTTGCTGTCATGAAAATATTCCATCTGTATAGCGTGGCTCTTAATAGTAATACCCCTTTCCCTTTCAAGATCCATGTCGTCAAGTATCTGTGCCTGATAATCCCTCTCCGTGATGGTATTGGTTTTCTCAAGCAGTCGGTCAGCCAGAGTACTCTTGCCGTGATCAATATGAGCTATAATACAGAAATTGCGGATATTATTCATTTAATATTGAGGTTGCTTTTAATAAGGTGCAAAGATATCAATTGATTGCGGATTTTTTTCAATTGCCGTTGGCTTAAGCCAACGGCAATTGAAAAAAAGACAGGCCTTGAGGGCCTGTCTATGTATGATCATGAAGTAATTCTTACATCATTCCCGGCATTCCGCCACCCATTCCCTGTGGAGGACCGCCTGCAGGATGATCTTCTTTTTCTTCAACAATTACAGCTTCTGTAGTAAGGAACATACCGGCAACTGATGCAGCATTTTCGAGAGCAACACGTGCAACTTTGCAAGGATCGATAACACCAACAGAATAAAGTTTTTCATATTTATCTGTCTGGGCATTATAACCATAGTCACCTTTGCCACCTTTTACATTCTGTACAACAACAGCACCTTCTTTGCCTGCATTTGCAGCGATCTGACGCAAAGGTTCTTCGATTGCGCGTTTAATGATCTCAATACCAGTTGTCTGGTCTTCATTATCACCTTTAAGACCTTCGAGAACACTCTGTGCACGTATGTAAGCAACGCCACCACCCGGTACAATACCTTCTTCAATTGCTGCACGCGTTGCGTGTAATGAATCATCAACACGGTCTTTCTTTTCTTTCATTTCAACTTCTGAGGAAGCGCCAATATAAAGAACTGCGACTCCACCGGCAAGTTTAGCCAGACGTTCCTGCAGTTTCTCCTTGTCATAATCAGATGTAGTAGTTGTCATCTGCTGTCTGATCTGGGCAACACGTGCTTTGATCATCTCTTTGTCACCTGCTCCGTTTACAATAGTTGTATTTTCTTTATTAACGGTAACTTTTTCTGCTGTCCCAAGCATATCAAGCGTAGTATGTTCAAGTTTAAGGCCTTTTTCTTCTGAAATAACTGTTCCGCCGGTCAGAATTGCTATGTCTTCAAGCATTTCTTTTCTCCTGTCGCCGAATCCCGGAGCTTTAACTGCACAAACTCTGAGTGATCCGCGTAAACGGTTTACAACAAGTGTTGCAAGAGCTTCACCTTCAACATCTTCAGAAATAATTAATAAAGGACGGCCTGTTTGGGCGGTAGCTTCAAGAACAGGAAGCATATCCTTCATTGTTGACACTTTTTTATCATATACGAGAATGTAGGGATTTTCCAGATCAGCTTCCATCTTCTCTGCATTTGTAACAAAATATGCTGAGATATATCCACGGTCGAACTGCATACCTTCAACAACTTCAACTGATGTGGTAGTGCCTTTTGACTCTTCAACTGTGATTACACCTTCTTTATGAACTTTACCCATTGCTTCAGCTATGAGCTTACCAATTTCCTGGTCATCGTTGGCTGCAACTCTTGCTACCTGTTCGATCTTGCTGAGATCATCACCGATAACTTTAGCCTGTGATTTTAGATTCTCTACAACTTTTTCAACTGCTTTGTCAATACCTCTTTTAATATCCATGGGATTTGCACCAGCTGTGATGTTTTTCAGTCCAACATTAATTATAGATTGAGCAAGAACTGTAGCTGTGGTAGTTCCGTCACCGGCAATATCGCCTGTTTTTGAGGCAACTTCTTTAACCATCTGTGCACCCATATTTTTATAAGGGTCGGAAAGTTCGATGTCTTTTGCGACGGTTACACCGTCTTTGGTGATCTGAGGGGCACCATATTTTTTTTCGAGAACCACGTGACGACCTTTCGGTCCCAGGGTTACTTTAACTGCGTCAGCCAGCTGATCAACGCCTTCTTTAAGAAGGGCACGTGCATCGATATTAAATTTAATCTCTTTTGCCATATCAATATGATTTTTAAAAGTTTTTTAAATTAAGCTATAAAAAGGATATCTGTCTGTGAAACAAGAAGATAATCTTCACCGTCGATGGTCAATTCCTGCCCTGCATATTTTCCGTAAAGAACAGTATCACCTTTCTTTACTTCCATTTCTTCGTCTTTCTTTGCTGCGCCAACAAGAATCACTTTACCCTGACGTGGTTTTTCCTTTGCAGAATCAGGGATAATAATACCGCTTGCGGTTTTTTCTTCAGCTTCATTAGGTTTAACAAGAACCTTACCTGCTAAAATTTTTCCTTTTAATTGTGCCATTTCTATTTAGTTTTAAAGTTAAACATCATTTCCCGACTTGCCTTGATTGAGCATATTCCATGCCAGACCGAAAAAAATGCCATTTTGATGTTTTCAGGCATTCTCCTGCTCCATGCGACTGACACAATTTTTTTCAAAATAATTAAAAATATACGTAAAATCCAATATTACAATAAGATGAGGTAAATAAAAAAAGTGTCAGTATGTGACAAACTGACACTCTTATATTTTTAAACCCTGAACCTTCCGTTACTTCCCGGTACTATCCTTACTACTTTGCGGAGTAGCTGTAGGCAGGGTTGGAATAGCATTCGGATCAACAGTATTCTTTATCTCATTTTCAAGTCTGGAGTGACTCGAAACAGCGCCACGAGGTATTGAAGCAGTTGCCACTACACAAAGAATCAAGATAGCAGCAGCAAGCGTCCATGTTGATTTCTCAAGAAAATCTGCAGTTTTACGGATTCCCATGGATTGACCTGCTGAGGTAAAATTTGCAGCTAGCCCTCCGCCTTTGGAGTTCTGTACAAGTACAATCAAAATCTGCAGAATGCAGGCAATAATTACTAATACTGAAACAAAAATATAAATTCCCATCTGGTTACTTTTTTATATATTCCTTAACTTTTTCGATTTGAGTCGCAAAGTAACTGCTTTTTTCCGGGAATTTCAAACTTAATTTTTCATAAATATCAATTGCCTTCGAGTAGTAACCCTGACAGACATAAATTTTGGCGAGAGTTTCTGTAACTAAGCCATCTGTCTGCTCAACATACGGTCGTGAGATATCTTCATTGGGGTTATCCGTTTTTTCTCTCTGCGGTTCAATCCGCGGATTTGATATTATGAATTTATCAATCAGTTCTGATTGTAACTGTTTGTCTTGAATCCCAGCTCCCTCCGTTTTGAGGAAAATCATTCTCTATATCAAGGGTTTCTTCCTCCAAATCGAGCTCCAATAGTTCCGAATTGCCGGGAACCGAAAATCCCGGATCCATAAAGAATACTTTATCGTCGGAAGGAGTATTGTCTTCATCGGGCAAGAAAAATAACACCCGAAGCTTCATTACTTCCGGGTTCTGCAGCGATTAATATGCCGTGACCCGAAATGTGCTCTGCTGATCCCGTTTTTTCATCTAACCTGATCACACCGGAATCTTTCTCGATATCGTTTATTAAAGAATCGCTGTTTACAGCTTCAATAACTGTTTGTTGTGTATCAGTAACTATTTCGGTTGTATGAATGGAGACCGGCTCTTTAAGTTCAGAAACCCACTCTGAGGCCTGATTATCTTCATCAGGCTTAATAGCTTTGTTTTCAGGAACAGCACTATTGTTCTTCAGAAGCCAGTAAAGAACTTCGCGGTCATTTACATGAATGGCAGAATTTTTTAGCTGGTTTTCAAATTTTACATCTGAATTGCAATATAACCCTTTAAGAAGAAGCAAATGGGCGCTTTGAAAATATGGAAAAATATCTATCAACTCATATATCTCACCAAGCATCTGGCGATTTATGGAGGAAGAATTCTCCGATCATATCTAAAAAGTCATTCCTGTTCATTCATTTACCAGTTAACAAAGGCCTGGTTGAAAATATCTTCAACAAGCATTTGTACTATTTGTGTGGAAAGATCTCCTTCAACTGCGCTGAGATCGAGGTTACTGCTATAATCTTCATAACGCGAAAATGTCTGTTCGAAACTGAGGGTCGGATCAACCGCATTTGTGAATTTCACTTTCACTGCAATAGTAAATCGGTTGGTTGCGGCCTGAGCATCAGCTCCAACGCTCAGCGGACGAGTATTATAATCAGTAATTTCTCCCTCAAAATTGGCATCAGCCGTAGAGGTTGTATATTTTAAACTGGTCTGTGCCTTGCATTTGTCAATGAGTCCATCGGTTAGCGACTGGCTCAGATCCCGGCTGAACAATTGGCGCCCTGTTTTGAAAATATGGTACACTGAAAGTCGTTAATCCTTTGGTACTTGCACCTGTAAATGAGTATTTTACAGTAACACCGCACCCATAAAAAAGTGTCATTACTGCAATTAAAAAAAAGCTGAAAGTCTGTGCTTATTTAATCTGATTTTATTGTTATGATTCGATTCCATATTCTTTAATCTTTCTGTAAAGGGTCCGTTCCGATATCCCAAGTTCCCCGGCGGCCATTTTCCTTTTTCCATTATATTTTCCCAGAGCCTTTTTTATCATTTCAACTTCCTTGTCGGCAAGTGAGAGTGATTCTTCAATAATTTCCTCAGTATCCTGAATATTGTTTATTGTTTTATGAGATGGAAAATCATCAGTTTTTGGATCATTCGTCTCATGATTTTCCGATTGTTCCCTTACCTCCCTGAACAGGTTCTTAATAGCCCTGGAATTTGTCTCGTGAATGGGAACTATCAATTTCTCCATGCCGTGATGAGATCAAATACAAGCTTTTTAAGATCATTCATATCACTTTTCATTTCGAAAAGTATTTTGTACAGTATCTCCCTTTCAGAAGAAAATGACTTGTCATCATCTTTCCTTATAACTGCAGGCAGTTTCACTCCGCCATAATCGGGAAGATAATTGCGAAGATTAGCCGCGCTGATTTCCCTTTCGCTTTCGATAATTGAGATTTGCTCGGTTATATTCTTAAGCTGCCTCACATTACCCGGCCATGAATAATTCAGCAAAAGATTTTTCGCTTCAGAATCGAGTCTTATTGCAGGCATCCTGTACTTTTCAGCAAAATCAACAGAGAATTTCCTGAACAGAAGGGATATATCTTCTCCCCGGTCTCTCAGAGCCGGTACTTTTATCGGTACCGTATTGAGCCTGTAGAAAAGATCCTCCCGGAACTTCCCAGTGTCTATTGCCCTAGGCACATCGACATTACTTGCGGCAATAACCCTGACATTTGTCTTCTGAACTTTTGATGAACCGACTCTGATAAATTCACCGGTTTCAAGCACTCTGAGAAGTCTTACCTGGGTCGACAGAGGCAATTCTGCTATTTCATCTAGAAAGATGGTTCCGCCGTCAGCAACTTCGAAATAACCTTTTCTGCTGTCGGATGCGCCTGTAAAAGAGCCTTTCTCGTGACCAAAAAGTTCAGAGTCAATTGTTCCTTCAGGGATTGCTCCGCAGTTAACAGCTATATATTGTCCATGCTTCCTGTGTACTGAAATTATGAATTACCTGCGGAAAAATTTCTTTCCCTGTCCCGCTTTCACCGGTTATAAGAACAGAAAGATCTGTAGGAGCAACCTGAACTGCAATATCAATTGCCCGGTTAAGTATCTCATCGTTGCCTATTATGCCAAATCTTTGTTTAATATTTTGCAGATCTTTCATTTCCTTTTAACAATCCTGCGAATTTAAGGTTTTTTTAAAACATTGGGAAATCCATTTTTCGTAAATTCGCAATATGAAAGAGTCTCCTCAATATCAATTTGCAGGAATTATACCTGCACGTTTCGCCTCATCGAGGTTTCCGGGAAAACCACTTGTGATGATCGGTAATAAAACGATGATTCAACGTGTTTATGATCAGGCAAGTAAAATTCTCGACCTGGTTTATGTGGCTACGGATGATAACAGGATTTTTGATGCTGTTCTGAAATTCGGAGGAAAAGCCATAATGACGTCTCCTGATCACCTTAGCGGAACAGACCGCTGTGCAGAAGCTGTAATTAAAATAAATGAAGAAACCGGCCGAAAAATCGATATCGTTATCAATATACAGGGAGATGAACCTTTTATTAGACCTGAGCAAATTGCTCTTCTGATGAAATGTTTCACTGACAATAAAGTGGAACTGGCAACTCTCGTCAGAAAGGTTGAGCCGGGAGAAGATATTTTCAATCCAAATCAGCCAAAGGTTATATTAAACCTTAAAGGTGATGCTATTTATTTCAGCAGAACGGCAATACCGTATGTAAGAGATACTGAAAAAGAAGGATGGTCGAAGAAACAAGTATACTATAAACATCTGGGACTCTATGCATACAGAACCCAAACACTCAAAAAAATAACATTGCTGCCTTGCAGTTCCCTGGAACTATCGGAATCTCTTGAACAAAACCGATGGATTGAGAATGGTTATACTATCAGAACGGCTATTACAAACTGGCAGAGTATTGGAATAGATACACCGGAGGATCTGGAGAAAGCAAATATGTTACTGGAACACTTTTTTTAAAATAATATTATCTTTAGCACAATATTTGTTAGAAGTTAAGAAACAAATAATTTATGAAGAAAAGTTTACCCACTATTTTCTTCTTATTAATTTTCACCTTAACCCTTCATGGTCAGAAGGATAGTGCCCGTGTTACAGCAACTCTTTATCAAAAAGATTATTCCAGAGATGCTGCAATTGCTGCTAATGTTACTATATATCCTGTCCCTGTACGTGATAACAGCTTCACAATTAAGAGTGAAAAGTATATTTCATATGTTAAGATCACTAATATTATAGGTCAGGATATCTTCAGAATCCAGTACAATGATCCCACCCAGTTAATAAAGATCTCTCTCGAAAATCCTAAAAGAGGTATGTATCTTGTTACTATCATTTTCAGCGATGGTCTCAGTATAGTAAAAAAAATAATGGTTGAACAGACAGAGTAAACAAAATTTGATTACTTTCGGCTCTTGTTGGGATTTTTTGGGAAATAGTTAAGCAAAATAAAAGATATTTACGCTAATTTCCGGTCAGATTTCATTAAACAATCTACTCTAATGATTGTTTAAACCATTGTATTATTGATCAATTGTTAACATTATTATCTTAATCATATATGGAAGACGGGGTAAATGTATTTTCAATAAAAGATCTTGAAAATTTCTCTGGGATTAAAGCCCACACCATAAGGATTTGGGAGAAGAGGTATAAGATACTCGAACCTGACAGAACTGATTCAAACATCAGAACATACAGTGAATCAGAACTTAAGAAGATACTTAATGTAGCATATCTGAACCGTAATGGGTTGAAAATATCAAAAATTGCAAGGCTTGATGAAGATGAACTGACTCAGCAGGTAATGACTGTAAGCAGCAAACATGATGATCTGGATCAGAATTTTCAACCAGGAAAGATCCTTATGTCAGCTATCCGGTTTAACGAGACAATGTTTAAAGAAGCCTTATCGCCATTCATAAAACATCAGGGTATTGAAGATGCTTATTCAAGGTATCTCTATCCTCTGCTCGAAAAAGCCAGGATCCTCTGGCAAACCGGCAGTCTTTCAAGAGCACAGGAGCAATTTGTCCGTAACACAATCAAACAGATCATTATTATAGAAGATAATCAGCTGAAACCGGTTACCGGGAAATCAAAACCGGCTGTTGCAATGATAAATACATCTGATAATCTTACAGATAACAATTTCCTGTTTTATAAATATGCACTTAAGAAAAGAGGGTTTGATGTGATTTTTACCGGAGGAATACTTCCTGCATCCGAAGTAATTGAAATGCATAAAATAAAACCCTTTGACTATCTTGTTGTCAACTCCAGTGCCTTTGATTTTGCAGAAAAGAAAATCGGATATTTCAGCAGCATCGGTAAGTCACTGATGATCAAGAAGATCATCTTAACTGACTCTCCTGAGGAATTTGCAACTAAAAAATCCTATGACAAATTAGTAATGGTCAAAGACCCGGCTAACTTTATCAAAGCGATAGAAACTTTGCTTTAACCTGTTTCAATTCGGGAAACAATCCGGCTCAGATTTTATAATACACTGAGAGGCTAATTTTTTATATATTTCTCATTTTGAGAAAATAATCTTCTTCTAGTGGAAAAATCAATCTCAGGGAACTTTTTCTTCAGTTCAGAAATCTGTTTCAAAAGCCGATCAGCAAAAGATTTAATTTTTATCGCCGAATCGTTATTAAGCCGGTGATTAAATGCTTTGGTTATTTTGACAATTTCTCTCCAGGCATTTAGAGTACTGTTGTCCAAGATAACTTTTGCAAATGCTTCCCAGATATAGTTTATTGCTCCGGTGAAGGATGAAGCATGTCGTCGCCATAAAACCTGTAATCGCGCAAGTCATCCATCAGCAACTCGTAAGCTGGGAAATATTCAGGCGACGACTTATGTTTCTGAAGTTCATTTAATGCCACAAAGAGTACTGATTTGCTGATCTGATTTCCATGAGCGCCATCCTTCCAGTGGCGAACGGGACTAATAGTAAAAATTACTTTGAGGGCAGGGAAAAGTAATTTCAATTTATCAAGCTGAGCATTCCATGCTGCAACAATTTCATCTACAGTCAATAATATCGATTCAAATTGTTCAGATGGGATCTTATGACAATTTGAAACAATAAGACCCGATTTCTTCAACTTGTAAACTCTTGCCGTTCCAAATGTTACAAATAAAAACCGGCTGTGTTTCAAATGCTCATACGCTTGTTCAAGCCTGCGATTTATCTTCTCAAGCACTTTAAGAGGATCATCTGATGAAAAATCAGTATAGTGATAGAAACTCAGCCAGGTGCCGTCATAAAAATGAAGATCATCGATTAGAAATTGTTTTCTGGCTGTGATGGAATCGAGAGTATTGCATACTGAAAGCGGATTAAAAACAGTTCCCGCAGGATTGATCATCACCGGCATATGCCCCATTTCCATCTGAGAACCCATTGCTGAGGCGAAACATGAACCAACGAACATCACACTATCGTTATATGTGATCTTTACCGGTGATGGCTCAATATGAAATGTAGTTCTTAGTTCCATGATGTTATTTCGGATTGCGGATTGCGGATTGCGGATTTAAAATCAATCCGCAATCAACAATCCGAAATCCGCAATTAGTTAGCTTTAATCCAATTCAATATATACTTAAACACTTCTTCACGGAATAGTTCATTGTGTAATTCATGGTAGCCCCCGTTCCAGATCTTGAGATCCACCATACCTGTTTTCCCTGCAAATTCCATGCTGGCTTCAGGAGAGGTTAGTTTATCGTCTTTCCCATGTAACAGAAGAGTGTGAATCTTTAGCTCCGGAGCATGCTTCAGAGAGTATTCTCCGGCATCCATTGCACTTGCAAAAAGCCCGACTGAAATTTTTCCGTGCACCAGAGGATCGTTCTTGTATTTTTCAACTTCTGCTCCATCGTGGGAAATATGATTCACATTGAGTCCCGATGACTGCACCAGTCCTGGCAGGAGATTTTTCATTATTGAGGCTAGCAACAATTTGCTTTTGGGAGGCTGGAATGTAAGACGAAGCCATGGTGAGGTCACAATTGCCCCTTTTATTTTTGGGTTCTTCTTTAATAGGTATTCAAGAACTATCCCTCCGCCCAGGCTATGTCCATATATATATAAAGGACAACCCGGAAATGTTTTCCTGCAGTTTTCCACAAGAATATCTAACATTTCTTCCATGAGCGAATAACTCCTGATATAGCCTCTCCTTCCGGGAGAACGCCCATGACCGGGAAGATCAACACCTATAAAACCAATCCCTTCCTCTTTAAATAATCCGGCCCACGAATCATATCGTTGTATATGTTCTCCAAGTCCATGAACCATTATTACCATCGCTTTTGTGTGTTCCCCGGCACTTATTACTACTCCGTTCAGGATCTGGCTGTTGCTCAATTTAATGTTGAACTCCATTGTCAATTTTTTCTAAAAATACGAAAGTTGATCAAATAATCCGCAGGACCGATTCAGAATCTTAATTTATCCTTAATCTAAGCTTAATCCATTATTAACTCGGGCTCTTTATGTATAGCTTAAATTTGTCTCAGATCAGATATATCGTGAGAAAATATTCAGTAAGAGATTTAGTGTTTTTTGAATTAGTGATAAGAATTCTGTCAAATTTTTTGAGACCATTTGTATAAAAGTTCTTTGATTTAAAATAAATGTTAAATAATAAGATTTAACGATATTAAGATTTGTTTATCTTTTTTTATTTCTATATTTGTAAAGATTTGTTTGAACAATAAAACTAAGAACTATGACACAGTATGAATTTAATAATAGCCTGATAGAGATGAAGACCAATCTTCAGAGATTTGCAATGAGCTTAACCTCTGATCGGGACAGTGCACTCGATCTGGTTCAGGATACCTATTTAAAAGCTATTACTTACAAAGATAAATTCGTTGATTATACTAATCTGAAGGCATGGGTATTTACTATAATGAAAAATACCTTTATCAATAATTACAGACGAAATGTTAAAGAGAATACAATTATTGACGGCACTCAGGATCTTTTCTATATTAACCAGCCTCATGACAAAGGATTTATTTCACCTGAGTCAAAATATGCTGAAGGTGAAATAGGATTCGCAATAAATTCATTAAGTGATGAATTCCGGGTTCCTTTCATGATGCATATTGAAGGTTATAAATATAAGGAGATTGCTGATGAACTGGGTTTAAAAATAGGAACTGTAAAAAGCAGAATCTTTTTTACACGCCAGAAATTAATGCTTATGCTAAAGGATTATACAAGATAATAACCTCTTAGCCCCGGATTTAAGTCCGGGGTTTTTTTATAACAACACCTGAAAGAACGAATAATAGGAATATACCGGAAACAACCCATGCCCATATGTTTGTTGTCTTCGATTCAGCCCACATCTCATATGGTTCTGTAAGGAAATAATCTGAAATTACCGGCCAGGTCATCTTTTTAGTGCTGTCAATAAATCCGTTTGAGCCAATCAGCTTTCCTGGCATGACTATTTTTACTGAATAATTCTTAAAGTCAGCAAAAATCCTGTTTGTTATAACCGAAAGAGCAGTATCTGCTTCAGTCTTATATTTCTGAGCATTCGTTTCACCAATAAACTCCCGGAGTAAAATGCCATTTGTCCACAAACTGTCCAAACCCTTATCCGCTTTCAAAATAAGTTGTGCTAATTCATCTTCGCGCGATTTCAGTGATTTCAGGCTCATGTCAGAATCTGCATTGTTTGCTGTGAGCTTAGAAAATTCCCCAATCCATTCTGACACCATATTATTTGCCGTCCATTTATCGGTTTTAAATTTTACTGAATCCCTCAGGGCCTTATATTTAAGACTATCCGTACCGGCCAAAAAATTATTCTGCACAGTTTCAGGAGAATAAAAATACCTCAGTTCGTCATTATTCAGGAAATCTTTAACCGGATATCCGAACGATAATCGCTTATCAAGCTTTTCTGAGAAACGGTATTCAGTATTGAACCATTTGAAACTTCTTTTAAACCCTGCATGACGGGCAAAGGCCTTATTTGAACCTGAATCGGTAGAATATGCAGTATTGATTTCATTTACGCTTTTAAAAAGCTTTTCACCCCTTCGTACCCAGGTAGTGTCACCCTTATCATCGATCTCACATGAATCCCTCAGGTTCCAGCTGTTGTCTACAGGAACCTGAATATCTGACAATTTGAACCTCTTCTGCTTATCCTGTTCCTTACTTTTCATTTCAATTTTCCTGGTTACCGAACCATCGGGATGAACATTATCCGTAACTGTAGTTTCAGGATCATTACATGAAACAATAAAGAGCAGGATAAACGACACAACCAACTTAACTGACTTTTTATTCATTGCTCAGGAGATTAAATTTTGGTACGACTGCTTTCGATAAGTTTTTTTTCAATAAGTTTTCTTATTTCAGGATCATCCTCAATCAACTTTTCAAGATCCTTGTATTTAAGCTGCAGCTCATTAACAGATTCAATGAGCTCGTTCATTTGTTTCTCTGAAATTGTAATGTTTCCTGAAGGCAATTTTCTTAATCTGTTTTTATAATTCATCAGAATTTTCTCAAACTTTCCGTCAGGTTCAGTTATATTTTCCTTACCAACAACAATAGTTTGTCTGCTCAGATAATCTATCTGTTTCAGTATAACTCCCTGCTGATAAATAAAAACCGCAACCATTGCTATCGAAGCTGCTATGAGGCTTCTTCTCACCCATCCAATGTATACCCAGGAGAAGAGAAAATCGACGATTCCAGTTAAAGCTGACAATAATGGACGCCTGTTGGCAATTCTTTTAAACACCTCATTATCTATCTCTTCTGTAGATCCTAATCTGGGTTTTGAAGCCTTCAACAGATTTAGGACCTTGTTATATTTTTCATTTTCCTGATTCATCTCTATAAATATTTTTCTACTTTTTCAGAAATGCGTTTCCTTGCATGAAATAAATTTGCCTTTACAGTTGACTTACTCATACCGGTAATTTCTGATACTTCATCATTTGTCATTCCCTCAAGATCGGTTAAAACAAAAACTGCTTTCTGTTTGGGACTCAATTTTCGGGTGAGAACCGTAATGATCTTAGATAACTCACTGTTTTCCAGTTCTGCACTTGGCGTCTGGGAAATGGTATTCGAAATTTTTGTCCAGACAGTCTCATCTGCAATGAATTCCGGATTCCTTTTCATTTTTCTCATCTGATCGTAGCATTTGTTGACTACAATTCTGTAAATCCAGGTTTTATAAACCTCTGCTGATTTAATCTTTTCCAGTTTCTGCCAGATCGTTACCAGTGTTTCCTGTACAACATCTTTTGCCTGGTCTTCATTTCCAAGCATCCTCAGGGCTACCGAAAAAGCAAACGGGGAAGTCAGTTCAACAAGTTTTCTGAAATTTGCAAAATTTCCTCCCCTGCATTGCTCTATAAGTTTCAGATCTATCAAAATAATTTGTTAATTGTTATTATTAAGACGTCAAATTATATGTAAGGTAAAAAATATTATAATTTAACCACGGACTTAAATCAGTGGCTATAGGAAACAAAGTCCGTGGCTATGGAAAATAGACACCGAACCATGCAAAAGATCATCACCCTCCGCACCGATAAACCAAATGGCCTGTATGACATAACCTCTGATGTCGTATCACTTATAAAACTCAGTAAAGTAAAAACCGGGATCGCTTCAGTTTATGCGAGAGGATCGACCGCGGCTATAATGATACAGGAAAACTGGGATCAATCGGTCCAGAATGATGTTATAATGCTCCTCAAAAAGCTTATACCCTCAGGTATTTGGGAGCATGATAACCAGGATAATAACGGAGATGCGCATTTAAAGGCGGGAATAGTGGGTGCATCTCAAACAATTCCAATAATTGATTTCAATGCCGGATTGTCGACCTGGCAAAATATATTTTTTTGTGAATTTGATGGTCCGAGAGATAAGAGAGAAGTAGTTGTAACTATTATCGAAGACCACTAACAAAGAACACTAAGGTAACACAAAGGGACACAAAGGAGTTATTCAATGATCTGCAAGGCCGCTTCAATGTTATCCATAAACCTGCAGTAAGATCTTCTTCCTATAGCCGAATCCTTAAAAAGTCTTTTGTAATCTTTTCTTGTAAGGTTTTTCCAGTTGTCGGCAGTCATCTGTCTGACTTCATCAGGAAGTTCAAATTCAGGTGTTTTGCATGGTTTTGCCGCATTATTCCAGGGACAAACTTCCTGGCACCTGTCACACCCGAATGCTCTCCCCTCCAGTTTAATAATAATCTCTTCAGGGATTTGTGTTTTTGCCTCAAGTGTCTGATAAGCAATACATTTGACGGCATCTATTGTTCTGTTATTGTTTATTGCCCCGGTCGGGCATGCTTCGATACATAAAGTACATGACCCGCAAAAATCCTTATCATTTGGCGCGTCATAATCGAGGTCAATATTTACAAGTAACACTCCTAAAAAGAAAAATGAACCTATCTCCTTGTTGATCAAAACGGAATGCTTACCAGGCCATCCGAGACCTGCCTCTCTTCCCCATGCTTTTTCAAGCAATGGCGCACTATCGACAAATGATTTTCCGATAACGTCAGGTTGTATTGTCCGGATATAAGCAAGTATCTTATTTAGTTTCCCCAATATAACTGAATGATAATTAGTTCCGTAAGCATACCTTGAGATTACAGGAACACCATTGCCTCCCTGTTTTTCCTCTGAGTAATAATTTAATCCGGTAACTATTACAGATTTTGCACCTGGCAAAAGAATACGCGGGTCAATTCTCTTTGTAATGTTCTGACCCAGATAAGCCATATCTGCATTCATACCTGTCAGGGCCCATCTTTTCAGGATCTCTCTGTGTTCTTCAAGAGATCTTGCCTTCGCAATGCCACATAGATCAAAACCAATTTCTGCGGCATATTCTTTAATAAGTCGGGAATTATTTTTTTCAGCCGGAGTTTTCATATCAGGAGATTTTAGAGAAATCCAAGTTCGAGTTTTGCCTCATCACTAAGCATACTCTTGTCCCATGGCGGATTAAAGGTAAGTTTAAGATCACAATCTTTAACACCTTTTATGCCATTTACCTTATATTTTATCTCTTCAAGAAGTTCGTCAACCATCGGACAATTAGGTGCAGTCAATGTCATAGTTATATGTGCGACATGATCACCATCAATATAAATCTCATATATCAATCCCAGGTCGTAGATATTCACCGGAATTTCCGGATCATAAATACTTTTAAGTACTCCGCTTATTCTTGTTTCAATTTCCAATTGTTCGTCCGGATCCATAATTGAATGCTATTTACTGATTTTTGCATTATAGGCCATCGCATACAGCTTCATCTGACGCACCATTGATAACAATCCGTTTGAACGTGTTGGTGAAAGATTCTGCCGGAGTCCTATCTTATCAATAAAGTAAAGATCGGAAGTAATTATCTCATCCGGTGATCTTTTTGATAAAACTTTAATCAAAAGAGCAACTATACCTCTTGTTATAATGGCATCGCTATCAGCTGAGAATGTTATCATACTACCATCAAATTCGGGATGGAGCCAGACTTTTGACTGGCAGCCCTCTATCAGGAAATCCTTCACTTTAAACTTCGGGTTAATAACCGGTAAATCCTTCCCTATGTCGATGAGAAGGTTATATTTATCCATCCAGTCATCAAAAAGTGAAAACTCTTCAATAATACTATCCTGAACTTCTGCGATCGTCATACTAATAATTTAAGCAAACATTGATTTTACTTTTTCAATTCCACTGGCAAGAATCTCAATCTCCTCCTTTGTATTATAGAAACAAAGTGAAGCCCGAACTGTTCCGTCAATCCCATACCTGTCCATCACAGGTTGCGCGCAATGCGTACCCGTTCTGACAGCAATTCCCATCTTGTCAAGGATCATCCCCGTATCATACTGGTGAATATTTTTTAAATGAAAAGAGATTGTTGAGATTTTATGTTCCGAAGTACCGAATATCCTTAAATCCTTTATATCAGACAATCTGTCTGTTGCATATTTAAGGAGCTCCTTTTCCCTGGAGGCAATATCTTCGCGTCCCAGATCCGAAACATAATCGAGGGCCTTTGCCAGACCAATTGCAGCAGGATAATTCATTGTCCCTGCCTCAAATTTAAACGGAAGTTCATTATATGTTGTTTTTTCAAAAGTCACTTTGTCGACCATATCGCCACCTCCCTGGAAAGGATCAAGTTCTGTGAGCCATTTCTCTTTGCCATACAGAATCCCTATTCCGTTAGGACCATAAATTTTATGACCCGAAAAAACGTAAAAATCGGCATCCATTGCCCTGACATCAACAATTCCATGTTGAACTCCCTGCGCACCGTCGATGAGAACAGGAATGTCAGTTGAATGCGCTGCTTCGATAATCTCCCTGAGTGGAAGAATCGTACCCAATGCATTTGAAGCTTGCGCTACCGACACAAGTTTTGTTCTGGGAGTAATTAGTTTATAAAACTCATCGAGAATAATTTCGCCATTATCATTTATCGGAATGACTTTTAGAACAGCTCCTTTTCTGCTGCACATCATCTGCCAGGGAACAATATTGGCATGATGTTCGAGCCGGCTCAGAATTATCTCATCCCCTTTATTTATATATCGTTCGCCAAATGAAAACGCAATTCCGTTAATTGATCCTGTGGTTCCCGAAGTAAATATAACTTCCTCCCTTTTTTCAGCATTAATGAACGATCTGACTTTTTCTCTCGATTGTTCATAAGCTTCAGATGACATATCACTGAGAAAATGGACACCTCTGTGAATATTGCCATTATAGGAATTATAAACCTCATCTATAGCATCCAGTACGCATTTCGGTTTCTGGGTGGTAGCTCCATTATCGAAGTATACTAGTGGTTTATTATAAACTTCCCTGTTAAGGAGTGGAAAATCGGCTCTTATTTCAGCAATATCTCTCATTAGGTCATAAAGTTACATACACTTGATCATACAGCTGGCGCATCTCGAAAGTTCCCCTTTCAGTCTTTGCATTACGAGATTATCCATCCTTTCACGGAGAGGTTCAATTTTAATATTCTGAATCACTTCATGTGCAAACCCAAACATAAGCATAAGACGGGCTTCACGTTTATTAATACCACGACTCTGGAGATAAAACAAGGCATCGTTATCGATTTGACCGATTGTGGCACCATGACTGCACTTAACATCATCAGCAAAAATTTCGAGCTGCGGTTTGGTATCCATTTTCGCATCATCCGTCAGAAGAATATTATTATTTTTCTGATATGCGAATGTCCCTTGTGCATCAGGACGAACAAGAATCCTTCCATTGAAAGCGCCGGTCGACATATCGTCAAGAACGCCTTTAAATAATTGATTGCTTGTACAGTGCGGCACGGCATGATCAACATTTACAAAATTGTCGACATGTTGCCACTTATCAGCAAGAAATAATCCATACGATTGGCTTTCAGCGCCTTCACCAGCAAGAATATGATACGTACTGTTCCTGATAAGTCCTCCGTGGAGTGTGATATTATTGGAAGAAGAAATACTGTTTTTTTCCTGGTGAATAAATGTATTGGTTATTTTACATGCATTATTATGTTCATTCTGCACCCTTATAATGTCAAAATGAGCATTCTCACCAACAAAAACTTCAGTAACCGCATTTGTCAGAAATTTCTGAGGAGAAAGTGTATGGTCGCAGATAATTATTGAGAAGCTGGAATTTTTTTCTGCGACTATCAGATTCCGGTGCTGATTGAACATGTCGTCATCCGACTGAACGAGGTTTACCACCTGCACAGGTCGCGATAATGTTACTCCTTCAGGAACGTAAACAAATACACCATCCGAAGCCATCGCAGTATTGAGATGTATCAGGCCGTCGGTTTCGCTCTTTGCATACTTTCCGAAATGTTTTTCAAATATTTCGGGGAACCGCAAAGCTGCCTCATTGAGACTGCCGATCCATATTCCGCTCGGCAGTTGAACCATTTTTTCATTCAGTGTAGGATAAAATCCGTTTAACAACACAATACCATGTGCGTCAAGATCAGTAACTTCGCAACGAAACTTTTCGGCTTTCAGAAAATCATCCTGAACCGGCATGAAATAACTTTCGTAATCATGATCAAAAAATATGCTCAGATTAGTATACTTGTAAGCTTCATTTTTCCTGGATGGAATTCCCAGCTTACTGAATTTATCGAATGCCGCTGCTCTGAATGTATTAATAAAAGGAGATGACCCATGGGAAATTTTATCTATATTATTCCGGTAGAGGCCAAGATATTTTTCTGTCATATCAGGCTTTTCGTTCATGATACTGTATTTTCAATCTCTTTCTTAATCCAGTCATATCCTTTTTCTTCAAGTTCAAGGGCTAATTCCTTACCTGCAGTTTTTACTATCCTGCCATCATAAAGTACATGAACTACATCCGGGACAATATAATCGAGAAGCCTCTGATAATGTGTGATCACTATAAATGAATTATCAGGGCGTTTTAGTTTGTTCACTCCATTTGCGACTATTCGTAATGCATCTATATCGAGGCCGGAATCCGTTTCGTCGAGGATTGCCAGTTTTGGTTCCAGCATAGCCATCTGGAAAATTTCATTTTTCTTCTTTTCACCTCCGGAAAATCCTTCGTTCACCGATCTGTTAGCGAGTTTGGAATCGATCTCTACCAGTTCCTTTTTTTCGCGCATCATTTTTAGAAAATCTGAAGCTGTAAGCGGATCAAGACCTTTATGTTTCCTGTGTTCATTGACTGCGGTCTTCATGAAGTTTACCATGCTTACCCCCGGGATTTCTATCGGGTACTGGAACCCCAGAAATATTCCCTCTTTAGCCCTGCCTTCAGGAGCCATTTCAAGAAGGTTTTTCCCAAGATATATAACCGTCCCTTCGGTTATTTCAACAAAATCCCTGCCTGCAAGAACAGCCGCAAGAGTACTTTTTCCAGAACCGTTAGGCCCCATTATTGCATGTATCTCACCTGGCTTTATTTCGAGACTGATTCCCTTAAGAATATTCTTACCGTCAATAGATGCCTTTAAATTATTAATAACCAGCATAATATAAATGTTTGAAAAATTGTTTACCTAACCAACGCTCCCTTCAAGACTTATTTGCAGAAGTTTCTGTGCTTCAACGGCAAACTCCATGGGAAGCTTGTTAATTACTTCACGTGCATAGCCATTAACGATCAGACCTATTGCATCTTCCGTGGAGATTCCTCTCTGATTGCAATAAAAAATCTGATCCTCGCCGATTTTCGAGGTTGTTGCTTCATGTTCAACGATGGCTGTCGAGTTGTCAACTTCCAGATATGGAAAAGTATGTGCTCCGCATTTATCACCCAGCAGCAGTGAATCACACTGGGAGTAATTCCTGGCATTTGTTGCATTCTTCAAGACCTTAACCAGCCCACGGTAGCTGTTTTGTCCTCTTCCTGCTGAAATTCCTTTTGATACTATGGTACTTTTTGTGTTTTTACCAATATGAGTCATTTTTGTCCCGGTATCAGCCTGCTGATGGTTATTCGTCACGGCCACAGAGTAAAACTCACCGGTTGAATTATCACCACGAAGGATACATGAAGGATACTTCCATGTTATAGCTGACCCTGTTTCAATTTGGGTCCATGAAATTTTCGAATTTTCGCCTTTGCACATCCCGCGTTTTGTCACGAAATTGTAGACACCACCTTTCCCTTCTTTATCACCCGGATACCAGTTCTGCACAGTTGAATATTTTACCTCTGCATTTTTTTCAGCCACTATTTCGACAATTGCAGCATGAAGCTGATTCTCATCTCTCGATGGAGCTGTGCAGCCTTCAAGATAACTGACATAGGCCTCCTCGTCTGCGATAAGAAGTGTCCGCTCAAACTGACCGGTATTTGCGGAATTTATCCTGAAATAAGTTGAAAGTTCCATCGGACATCTGACTCCCTTAGGGATATAACAGAATGAGCCATCGCTGAATACAGCAGAGTTTAGTGTTGCAAAAAAGTTATCAGTATACGGGACCACCGACCCCATATATCTTCTTACCAGATCGGGATATTCTTTTACCGCATCGCTGAAAGAACAAAAAATTATCCCCATTTCAGCCAGGGTTTCTTTGAAAGTTGTCTTGATTGAAACACTGTCGATCACCGCGTCGACTGCCACTCCCGCGAGGTGCTTTTGTTCATTCAGGGGAATGCCAAGCTTGTCGAAGGTTTTTTTAAGCTCCGGATCAATGTCATCGATGCTCCCGTTTGTTTTTCTCTCCCTAGGTGCTGCATAGAAAATAATATCCTGATAATTTATCGGAGCAATTTTGAGATTTGGCCATGCTGGCATCTTCATTGTAAGCCAGTGACGATATGATTTTAGTCTGAAATCGAGAAGCCAGTCGGGTTCATTTTTCTTGGCAGAGATCAGTCTTACAACATCCTCACTAAGACCTTTGGGGATCTTATCCATCTCAATATCAGAGTAGAATCCATATTTGTATTCTGTGGTAGTTACATCATTTATTATCTTATCCTGATCTTTTTCCATCTTCTTATTTTATTTGAGCCTAATTTCTACAACTAAAGAGAATCTGAATAAATCCCCATTGATTTTCTTCGTTTACCCCGGCCCCAAGGGGAGCGAAGAAAATCAATTTACTCCCTTGGGCAGTAGGGCAAATTGATTGATTTTAGAATAACTAAAAACACTTATGCTTATTATTTCTTAATAACAATAACCATTCCGTTAATTGTATTTAATCTAAATAAACACACAAAAATATAAAAAAAAGGGGAAAGAGAAGAGAAATGTACTATGTATTATAGGGCGATCGAAGTGAAACGAAGATTCCGCGAAAGCGGAACAGGTGATGTAAAAGCCGAAATCCTTTAACCACAAAGGACACAAAGGCATTACACAAAGGTCATAGAGGTTTTAATATGAGGTTTTAACTTTGCCCTTTGTGCCTTCTTTGTGCTTTGTGGTTAAAAGATAAATTCTATTTACTTTCCTTGTATTCCGTTAAGAGTGACTGAAAGATCTCCTTAACTGATGAGATTTTTGTTGCCCTGAAGGCGTTGGCGCCTGCGAAAGCGTAACCGTTTTCAAAATTGCCCTTGAGAGCGCTGATAAGCGCAATAATGATACAGTAAGGGCTTTTCGATATATCACAGGTTTTGATACACTTGAAAGGGCATTTTTTAGGTTGTTTTTTACCTTCCCTGACTTTAGTAATGAAATTACTCAGGATTGCTCTTCCCGGCATTCCGACCGGACTTTTGATAATCTCAATATCAGTGGGGAGAGCATCAATATAAGCCTGCTTGAAGGCAGCTGATGCATCACATTCATCAGTTGTTACAAAGCGGGTACCCATCTGGACACCCGAAGCTCCGAGAGAGAGAATTTTATGAATGTCCTCACCTGTATAAATGCCACCGGCAGCAATAAGAGGAATTTTAGTATTATACTTTTCTTCAAATGTTTTCAGCTCAGCCACGATTTCAGGAACGAGTTTTTCGAGGCAATAATCGTTGTCGAATATCTGATCCTCTTTAAAACCAAGATGTCCCCCTGCCTTTGGTCCTTCAACTATTACAGCATCCGGAAGATAATCGTAGTTTGTCTTCCACTTTTCGCATATGATCTTTGCAGCCCTTGCCGAAGAAACGATAGGGATTAATTTTGTTGTGCTGTCTTTCTTTAGAAATGAAGGAAGATCAAGTGGTAAACCAGCTCCAGCCGTTATCAAATCCACCCTTTCGGAGATGGCAGTTTTAATCATATCGGTGAAATTGGTCATGGCAACCATCACATTTACGCCAATTACACCTATGGTCTTTTCACGCGCCTTGCGTATCTCTTCTTTAAGTCCATAAATACTGGCTTCAAGAAAATCTGACGAAAAATCTTTGTATAAAAGTCCGAGCCCGGCACTTGAGATAACCCCCGCTCCACCTTCATTTGCAACTGCAGCAGCCAATCCGGAAAGAGAGATTCCAACTCCCATCCCACCCTGAATAATTGGCACCTTTATTGCAAGATTCCCAATTTTTAAACCCTTCATTATCGTTAAAGTATAGTTGACCCAAAGGTAAGCTATTTAGAACACGAGCGACGGAAAACGCATTATTTAACATATTTTAATGGCTAAAGGGTGTAAAGGCATAATGGCCCAAAGCTGATTGAATATAATAAACATTGAATTTCCGCAGATCTTGCAGATTATCACAGATATAATTTAATATTGTTCTGCGTCAATCTGTGTAATCTGCGGGAAAACTGATATCAGTTCAATAAAATTTTTACCTTTAACTGTTCATTAAATCTATTCTATGAAAAAGTTGCTGGTATTATCAGTATTTATTTTTGCTTTTACTTTTTTCGTCAGTGCACAGACAGAAAAATCAATAAAAGCTGAAATAAAGCACGTCACAGTATTCCCCGACAGAGCGCAGGTTGAGCATGAAACGAGCGTTTCTCTTTTACCCGGCAAAATTGTTCTGAAGCTCTCAGGATTATCCCCATATATTGATGAGCAAAGTATCCAGGTGAAAGGTTATGGAGAATTCACTATCCTCTCTGTAAATCACCAGAACAATTACCTCCAGAATCTTGAAGATTCGCCCGAAGTTAAGAGTATCAGAAGCCAGATTGAGGACCTGCAGACAAAAGTTGAGGATGAAAATGCCGCTATCGGAATTCTTAAGGAGAAGGAAGCATTTCTTATTGCAAATAAAGCTTTGCTCGTTAAAGAAACCTCAGTAACGGCCGAACAATTTAAAAACATTCTTGATTTGTATACCAGCAACATGGATCAGATCACGATGACAACTTTAAAAAAACAAAGGCTGATAAAAGACTATGATAAACAAATTGCAGCTCTGCAGCAGCAAATAACAAATAAACTGGGGAAACAACAGCTTCCATCAGGCGAAATTCTCGTTTCAATAGCTTCCGACAAGACATTAACCGGAAAGCTGACCTTCAGTTATGTTGTAACAAACGCAGGATGGTATCCTTCATACGATATCAGGGTTGATGATATCAAAAATCCTGTGACCATTTTTTACAAAGCCAATGTTTTCCAGAATTCAGGTAATGACTGGAACGATGTAAAACTCAGTTTTTCCAATGCAACCCCGTGGATAACTGGAGACATCCCCGTAATATATCCCTGGTTTATAGATTTTTATTCACCACAATCTTTTGCTTTGAAGTCGAGAGCTTCCGGTCTCAGGAGTGAAGCCCCGGCTTCCATGGAGAGGGTTGCTGAAAACAAAATGCTTGTCAAAGATGAACTTGAAGCAGCTCCTGTAATTGTGCAGAAGCAAATTGGAGAAACAACAATCGTTTTTGATCTTGGCATTCCTTACTCAGTGGCTTCCGATGGCAAGATCCAGACAGTGGAAATCCAACGCCTTACTGCCGCATCCGATTATAAATATATGAGTACTCCAAAGTTATCGCAAAAAGCTTATCTGACAGCAAATGTTATGGATTGGGCAAAATTGAGTCTGCAAACCGGAGAAGCAACTCTCTATTTCGAAAATTCGTTCGTAGGTAAGTCCACTCTTGAAGTTAACCAGCTGAAAGATACACTTACATTATCATTAGGAACCGATAACAGTATCCTGGTAAAAAGAGAAAAAAGGAAGGATTTTACAAGCAAAAAGGTGCTTGGATCAAATAAAACTGACACTTACTCATTCCTGCTTACTGTAAGGAATAATAAATCAAATCCGGTTGAAATTACAATTAATGATCAGATTCCGGTTTCTTCAAACAACAGTATAAATGTTGATCCTATTGAACTGTCAGGAGGCAAATTGAATCAGGACACAGGGGAAATAAAATGGGATCTTGCACTGAAGCCTCAGGAAAACAGACAGATAGTGTTTACTTACTCTGTGAAATATCCTAAGGATAAAGTTATAATACTTGAATAATCAATAATCGGCAGCATGAACTTTTTGGGTAATCTTATCTGGCTGATTTTTGGTGGATTAGTAATTGCCATTGAGTATTTTGTTGGCAGCATCATATTGATGATTACTATTATAGGAATACCATTTGGGCTCCAGACTCTCAAAATGGCTTCGCTTGCTCTCTGGCCGTTTGGTCGTGATACTGTGGTGCAACCCAGGGCTGCAGGATGCCTTCACATCCTGATGAATATTATCTGGCTGCTTTGTGGTGGAATATGGATTGCAATTACTCATGCAATTTTCGGGTTGATTTTATGTATAACTATTATAGGTATTCCTTTTGGTTTGCAGCATTTTAAACTGACTGCCATTGCATTATCGCCATTCGGAAGGGATATTGTCAGTAAATAAATTTTCCTTTTTTACCACAAAGAACACAAAGAAGGCATAAAGGGCATAAAGGGCACAAAGTTAAAAGCTAATATTTCAAAGCTTTGTGACCTTTGTGTATTACCTTTGTGACCTTTGTGGTTATTGGATTTCGAGCGGGTTATGAGTAATAATTGTTAAAAATAAGATATGGAGCCATCAGAAAATAAAAAAAGATCGATAAATGATTTTGGTAAATTCGGGCTTATCAATCATCTAACCAAAACCGTTAAGACAATCAATAAATCGACTGTTGAAGGAATTGGTGACGATTCTGCTGTTTTAGATTCCGGAAAGAATTTAACACTTGTTTCAACTGACCTTTTGCTGGAAGGTATTCATTTCAATCTGATTTATACTCCGCTAAAACATCTTGGATATAAGGCTGTGATCAGAGCCATTTCTGATATATATGCCATGAACGGTACCCCGGGTCAGGTAATGATCGCACTTGGCATCAGCTCAAAATTTACTCTTGAGCATGTTGAAGATCTTTACGAGGGAATTACTCTTGCGTGTGAAAAATACAATGTAGATCTTGCGGGAGGTGATATAACCAGCTCACTTACCGGAATGACAATTGGCGTAACAGCAATGGGTACAGTTGAAAAGAAGAGTATTGTGAAAAGGAATGGGGCAAAACCGAATGATCTTATATGTACAACCGGCGATTTCGGGGCAGCATTTATGGGATTGCAACTTCTGGAAAGAGAAAGAAAACTCTTTATCAAAGAAAAAGTGGAACAGCCCGATCTAAGCGGTTTTGAGTATGTTATCAGACGACAGCTTAAACCGGAAATTCCTGTTTCAGTTTTAAATGAACTCAGGAAGGAAGATATAATCCCGACTTCAATGATAGACGTTACCGACGGGCTTGCTTCTGATCTCCTCCATATCTGCAGGTTATCCGGTACAGGTTGCCGGATATTTTACAGTAAGGTTCCGATAGATTACGAGACGATTAGAGTAGCCGAAGAATTCAATATCGACCAGATGATACCCGCTTTGAACGGAGGTGAAGATTACGAAATGCTTTTTACAGTACCTCTTGAACTGGTCGATAAGATCAAGACCATCGAATCAATCAGGGTAATCGGTCATATGACATTGTCCGGTTCAGGAAATTATATTGTCGGGGACGATGGATCTGAAGTTGAGATTTCAGCACAGGGCTGGAAGGATTAAAGTATCAGACTTTAGCCCTTATAATTCCTCTTTCGGATTTTCTAATAAACTGCAGAATGTAATCCCTGTCTTCAGATGGTTTGAACTCCTTTTCAATATATTCCAATGCCTGGGAGAAATTCATGCCTTTCTGATAAATAGCCCGGTATATCTCGTGAATTTCATCGATTCTTTCCTTCACAAATCCCCTTCTTGTCAACCCGACAGAATTTAAGCCGAGAAATGACAGCGGATCCCTGTCGGCTTTAATAAACGGCGGCACATCAATACGAACCTTTCCACCACCACCTATCATAACATGCGCGCCTATATGAGCAAACTGATGGACCATTGTTCCTGCACTCAGAATTGCCCAGTCATCAACATCCACCTCTCCGGCCAGAGCTGTTGAATTGCCGATGATCACATTGTTTTTGATAAGGCAATCGTGACCAATATGTGAATAGGCCATCAGGAGACAGTTACTGCCGACAACAGTTTTTCCTACAGCGGCGGTTCCCCGGTTTACCGTGGAGCATTCCCTTATTGTTGTATTATCCCCTATTTCAGCGGTTGAATCTTCTCCGCGGAACTTCAGGTCCTGCGGGATCCCGGAGACAACAGCAGAAGGAAATATTCTGCAATTTTTTCCAATCCTGGCGCCATCCATAATAGTTGCATTAGGACCAATCCATGTTCCTTCGCCAATTATTACATTGTCAGATATGTATGCAAACGGTTCAACGACAACATCTTTAGCCAGCTGAGCTTTAGGATGTACAAATGCTAAATTAGAGATCATCAATCAATTATTTATTTTTAACTACTTGAGCAGTCATTTCTCCTTCAAGTACAAGCTTATTTCCAACAAAAGCCTGCCCAAACATTGTGGCTATTCCTCTTCTTATTACATCTGCAAATTCCATTTTCAGGATCACAGTGTCTCCCGGAACTACTTTATTTTTGAATTTGAGCTTGTCGATCTTAAGAAAATAAGTCGAATATTTTTCAGGTTCTTCCACTCCGCTTAAAACAAGCAAGCCGCCAGTCTGTGCAAGCGCCTCTACCAGAAGTACTCCAGGCATAATTGGCTCATCGGGAAAGTGACCCTGAAAAAAAGCTTCATTAAATGTCACATTCTTAATTCCGACAATTGATGATTCATCAAGGGCTATGATTTTATCAACCAATAAAAAAGGGAATCTGTGTGGCAGTCTTTTTTTAATATCCTCAATAGTGAAAATAGCTGGTTTCGAAGGATCATATACCGGGATATCGAGCTTCGAAATAGTTTTTTTCATTTCCTGGCGTATGATTTTTGCCAGCCTCGTATTTGCATAATGTCCCGGACGGGTGGCAACAATTTTCCCCTTAATCGGATGGCCAACAAGCGCCATATCGCCCATTATATCGAGAAGCTTATGCCTGGCCGGTTCATTGGGGTACCGCAATTCAGTGTTGTTAAGTATCCCTGCGGTGTGGGTATTGATACCCGGACGGTTAAATAACTTGGCAATACGATCTATTTCGACTTGTTCTACTTCTTTTTCAAGAATTACTATTGCATTATCAAGGTCGCCTCCTTTTATAAGACCTGAATTAAAAAGAGGTTCGAGTTCGTGAAAGAAAACAAAAGTCCGGCTTTTAGATATCTTTTCTTCAAAATCATCAATTGAATCAAGTATTGAATACTGGTTTCCAAGGATCTTTGAATTATAATCAATAAGAACATTCACGCTGAAATGATCATCGGGATAAACTATCAGGTCAACACCATGCTCTTCGTCGGAATAGGTTATTTTTTGTTTGACAACAAAATAATTCCGGTCATCTTTCTGTTCAACAATACCGGCTTCTTTAATTGCTTCCACAAATTTCCAGGCAGATCCCCCCATGATGGGAGCTTCAGGACCATCCAGTTCAATAAGCGCATTATCAACACGAAGACCATGAAAGGCAGCCATTACATGTTCTATTGTAGAAACGGAAGCATTATTCTGGACCAGAGTAGTTCCCCTGGAAGTTTCAGTTACATGTTCAGCAAGAGCATCGATTAATGGTTTTCCGGGAAGGTCGATCCTGCAAAATTTATATCCATGATTTGCCGGAGCCGGTTTAAATGTGACAGTAACACTTTTCCCTGAATGCAATCCTTTTCCGGTCAGACTTATTTCTTTTGCAAGAGTCCTTTGTTTTTCACTCATCAACTTGTTTTTAAATTTAAAATCGGGTACAAAAAAAATAAAAATATTTCGAACAATCGAGAAAAATGTTGCTTAACTGAATTTATTTCAACAGGTTCATTAACGAATATCCAGTAAAACTACTTCTTTTTCAGTGACTCTAACTCTTTTTCAAGGGAATCTATTTTTACCTTCATTTCAGGTAATTTTTTAAAAATTACCGATGATTTGAGAAATTGTTTCAGCTCAATTGCCGGGGAACCTATAATAACACAGTTTTCTTCCTTCACATCTCCGAGCACTCCGCCCTGGGCGCCTATTTTTGTGCCGTTGGCAATTTTAAGGTGACCGGCAAGACCAACCTGACCTCCAAACATACAATTCTTTCCAACTTTTGTTGATCCTGAGATACCAGTCTGCGCAGCCATTACCGTATTCTCTCCGATTTCAACATTGTGTCCTATCTGTATGAGATTATCAAGCTTAACGCCTTTTCTGATAAAGGTCGACCCCATTGTAGCACGATCAATTGTAACATTTGCCCCTATTTCAACATGATCTTCAAGCACAACATTTCCCAGCTGAGGGATTTTCATAAATTCATTTTCACTTTGCGGTGCAAAACCAAATCCATCACTCCCAATTACTGACCCGGCATGAATAATACATCCTTCACCAATAATACAATCGTGGTAAATTTTCACTCCCGGGATTGATAGTGCAACCATTCCCGAGTTTAGTATTATCACCGATATAAACCTGCGGATATAACGGAGCATCCATCACCTATAATACAATTCTCACCTATGTAACTATATGGCCCAATGTAAACATCAGAGCCTACCTTTGCCGTTGATTCAATAATTGCGGTAGCATGAATGCCTTTCTTTCCTGGGCCGCGATTGATCGACAAGTCGCAGAAGAGAAGCAAATGCTTCATATGCATTTTCAACTTTGATAAGTGTGGCGCTGATCTTTGCGGAAGGAATGAAGCTTTTGTTGACAAGTACTATAGATGATTTTGTATCATATATATAATGTTCATATTTGGGATTGGCAAGAAACGATAAAGCTCCCGTCTGGCCTTCTTCTATTTTAGCAATCGTATTGACTTTTATTTCAGGATTGCCAATTATATCACCTTTTAAAAAACCGGCAATAGTTGACGCTGTAAATTCCATAATAATAAATTTAAATTATCGGCATTCTTTTGGGTAACAAAGAAAGTATTTTGTAATTCTTTCCGAAAGGAATCTGTGATCGAACATGTCAGATACCGTTGAGATATCGGCAGTATTTCCGTTTTTAAGAAGGATCTTTACTACCGGTGCATCAGGTGTGTAGGTCAGATTTGAAATACTATTTGTAAAAACATAATAATCTTCGAGTCCGGCTTTAACAAAAAGTTGATTTTTAACCTTATCGCGAAGATCATTCATCTTTTTTTCATCAAAAGCAGTGTTTTGCAGCTCTATGGCAAAAAGATCCCTGCGCAGTAAACGCCGCGATAAGTCAGAAAGTACCTTATCTGAATCATCCGACCAGTAGTTTGCACAAACCAGTATATCGGAATCATCGAGTCGTGTGAATATGTCGGCGATCATTCCCGGGGTAAATTTTCCTTCATCTTTAAGATCCCTTTTACCAACATTATTGTAAAGAAAGAATCTCAGAGCAGGAGTTGTGTACAAGTCACCGCCTTTGACTGCAATTTCTTTCGCCCGCCGGAGAATATTTACAAGCAGACTCTCGGAAGAAAGAACCGTCTTGTGCATGTATACCTGCCAGTACATAAGGCGTCGGGCAATCAGAAATTTTTCAAGTGAATAGATGCCTTTTTCTTCCACAACAAGACTATCATCCACTACATTAAGCATCCTTATTATCCTGTCGGATCCGACTGACCCTTCAATTACCCCGGTGAAAAAACTGTCGCGCCTCAGATAGTCCAGCCTGTCCATATCCATCTGACCGGAAATCAGTTCGTGAAAAAATTTCCTTGGATAAGCATCCGTAAAGATTTCAATTGCAAGGTCAAGTTTTCCGGTCATACTTCTCATTAAGTTTATTCATCAGAAGCAGGGAAATATCCTCATGAGTTATTCCGCTTATAATTGAATTTTCAAGAGCATGTGAAAACGGTCCATGACCGGAATCATGCAGGAGGATTGCAATAAGTGTGGCTTCTTCCTCAGAAGGTGAAATACTCAACTCCCTTGCTTCTAAGCGTGGCAATGGCAGTATTCATGAGATGTAGCGCTCCCAGACCATGCTGGAAACGGCTGTGAGTTGCACCGGGATAGACAAAGCTTGTCAATCCCAGTTGCTTTATATTCCTTAACCTTTGAAACCACGGATGTTCTATAAGGTCAAAAACAAAATCGCCAGGGATGCTTATAAATCCATAAACCGGGTCATTAATTATTTTCCTTTTATTAGTCAGATAAACCACCTGGGATTTTTTATGTACAAAAATAGGAATAAGTTTAAGAATGCAATAATAGGCCTCTTTTAACCACAAAGCACACAAAGAAGGCACAAAGGGCACAAAGTTAAAACATTATAATATAGACCTTTGTGACCATTGTGAAAAACTTTTGTAAACTCTTTCATTAATTATTATTCATCTTCTCCGATAAATTATGTTGTATAACATACTTTTTTATTGACACATTTGTAATATTTTCCGTCTTTATAGCGTCAAAGAACTATTGATAGGCTGATCGGTAAGAAACATATTGTGTTTTTATGAAAATTGAGATTCAGGGGCTTAATCAGGTTTATCCCAACGGGAACCATGCTTTGAAGGATATTAACATCGAATTCGGAACAGGAATGTTTGGTCTCCTCGGGCCCAATGGTGCTGGGAAATCGAGCCTGATGAGAATAATGGTAACACTTATGAAACCTACTTCCGGGGTCGTCCTGGTGGATGGAAAAGATATACAAAAACACAGAAAAGAACTCAGAAGCATTCTTGGTTACCTGCCGCAGGATTTCAGATTCTTCACATCGCTCAAAACCTGGGAGTTTCTCGACTATTCAGCTTCTTTGGCGGGATTAAAAAACAAAAAGACGAGAATAGCAGAGGTGGACAGACTCCTCGATCAGGTCGGACTACTTGAAGTACGCGACCGTCAGGCGAACAGGCTTTCGGGTGGTATGAAACGCAGGTTAGGCATTGCGCAAGCGCTTATAGGAAGTCCTAAAATTATTGTGGTTGATGAACCGACAACCGGTCTTGATCCCGATGAAAGGATCAGGTTCCGTAATATCCTGTCACAACTCAGTCAGCACGAGGTTACAATCATCCTTTCGACTCACATTGTAGGGGATATTTCATCGACCTGCCAGGGAATGGCACTGCTTAATAAAGGTGAGCTTGTTTTCTCAGGCTCACCTGAAAATCTGGTAAAACAAGCTGAGGGCCATGTGTTTAAGCTTATTCTGAATCCATATGATTATGACAGAGTAAAAGAACATTATAATGTTATTTCAACGATCCCTGTTGAAGCAGGATGGGAAGTTCAAATTGTTTCTGATCAGGCTCCCGATTTTAGCTCATCATTGATCGTGCCGAATATCGAACATGCCTACGTTTATTTTATGGAGCATAAATTACATACTGAAATTTCTGACTAAAAATGGCATTTCTTCACAATATTACTACTGTTGCCCGGTACGAAGCAAAAACTTTAAGAAGAAGCTGGTTTTTCAGACTTTTTTCAATTTTTGCCCTTTTCATATTTACAATTCTGAACATCGGATTCTTTTCCCCTATTGGTGATGAACCCTGGGAATTGATTTCAATTTCCTCATCCGTACCGCTCATTAACCTTTATCTGCTGAATATCGGTCAGGCAATAGTGGTGATCTTCCTGGCAGCTGATTTTCTTAAAAGAGACAAGAAGCTCGACACCAATGAAGTATTGTATACCAGGTCGATGTCGAATTTTGAATACATAATAGGTAAAACATGGGGCATTCTGCGTTTATTTTTGAGTCTTGATCTGGTAATCCTGTCGATTGGAATGCTTATGAATATTATTTCAAAAAGCATGACAATCGATTTTATGTCTTATTTCTCATACCTGCTGATAATCTGCGTACCAACTATTATATTCAGTCTCGGGCTTGCATTTTTGCTGATGTCGCTGATCAGAAACCAGGCTTTAACCTTCCTGATACTTTTGGGTATTGCAGCGCTGAATATATTTTACCTCTGGTTCAGGATGGGATCGTTATTCGATTACATGGCTTTTGGAATTCCTGTTTTTAAATCGGATGTTATCGGATTCGATAATCTTACGCTTATTGTCAACCAGAGATTAATGTATTTTTTCTTCGGCATGGCGCTTGTTCTGGCAACAGTCTTAATGTTCAAGAGATTACCTCAGTCAAGAACACACAGAGTTTTTACAATTATTTTTCTTTCCGTTTTTACAATCGGCGGAGGATTCTGCGGATTCAAAACTTATTCAATCTACAGCTTAGATAAAAACTCTAAAAAACTTGTAATTGATACTAACAGGAAGTACGAAAATTCTAATTTCCCAACTGTTACAGATGCTTTCATAGATTTTATTCATAAAGGAAAATCCTTTGAGGCAAAAGCGAATCTCCGTATATTAAATGATAATAAAGCACCTCTGACGAGCTATCTGTTCTCACTTAATCCCTCGTTAATTGTAACAAATGTTACAAATGACGGGCATCCGCTTAAGTTTAAAAGAACAAATCAGATAATTGAAATAGACCCGGTGAAATCACTGGATCATGGTACAAGCGATAGCCTTCAGATATCATATAGCGGCACAATTAATGAATCATTCTGCTATCCTAATTATAGTGACGATCTGAAGAAAGTGCCATACAGAATAATGATGGTTAATGTAAATAAAAGGCAATATTTTCTCGAAGACAAATATGTCCTGCTGACACCTGAAACACATTGGTATCCTGTCGCCTCTCTGAACTATTACCCGGAAGATCCTGCAAGGATAAAGATAGATTTTACCAGATATTCGCTTCGTGTAAAAAATGAGAAAGGCCTTACCTCCGTTTCGCAGGGAAAGATGATAACTGAAAACGGTTATACCAGGTTTAAATCCGAAAGTCCTCTTACAGGGCTGACTCTTGCAATAGGCAATTACATGTCAGAATCGATTAAGGTTGATTCAATTGAATATATAAGTTATTGTCTTAAAGGACACGACTACTATAAGAAAGAATTAAGTCTGATAAAGGATACATTGCCGAATCTGATTTCCGGAATTATGAGGGATCTTGAGACGAGTTTCTCAACAGAATATCCTTTCAAAACGCTTAGCCTGGTTGAGGTACCGGTCCAGTTTTATTCATATCCCAAGAAAAATACACAGACAAGAGCTGAAGTACAGCCTTCTATGGTTCTTCTTCCTGAAAAATTATCGACTATTGAAAACGCCGGTTTCGGTAAGCGTTTCAACCGTCAGAAAAAGAGAATGGCAAGGAATAACGAGGTTTTAACTGATAAAGAGCTGCAGGTAAGACTATTTAATGATTTTATCAAAAATGTGTTTATAAGCGGCGAAAATTTCAGATTCGTTAATGGGACACCGTCAAATGAACCTTTAAGATACAGACTTGGACCCAGCTTTTATTTCTATAAAAACAACTTTTATTCCGAAGATTATCCTGTTATTAATGCTGTTTTTGAATCGCATCTCCAGCATATTACTGACCAGGGCGATAATGACTGGTTAAGGTCGGGATTAGGAATACTATCCGAGAATGACAGGGCCAACCTCATACTTAAAAACATGAGTTTCAGGGAACTATTGTCAAAAAATCCCTCAGGAGATACTCTACGCACTGTTCTCACAGTCAAAGGAGACTGGTTTTTCAATTTCTTACGATCAAAAGCAGGGTTACGGGAATTTAAGCCATGGTTCTCGGAGTATATCGACAATCATCGGTTTAAAAAAATTGATCTTAAGGCATTCAATGATGATTTTAAAGCAAAGTTCGGTTCTGATTTTTATTCTTCCCTTGAACCCTGGTTCAACAGTAAACTGCAACCCGGATTTCTTTTCACCAAATTAAAGGCTACAGAAATTATTGTAGGGGACAGATCGAGATACCAGGTAACTTTTGTTGCTTCAAATCCCGAACCGGTAGCAGGTTTATTTAATATCGCTTTTAGTACAGGAGGATCTTTACTGGATCAGAAAAAAATCAGGTTAAATGCAATGCAGATAAAAGGCAGCGGAGGCAGCAAATTTTCTGTTGATATACGTGGCCGTGGAATGGATGCAGATGATATTTCCAGAATAGTATTCCTGGGCCCGCATGAGGCAAAAGAAATAGGGATCGTTTTAGATAATGAACCACGGACTATAATCATAAACACCCTGTTTGCCAGAAACTTGCCAGGACTGATCACTTTGCCTTTTGATGAAGTACATTAAATCAAGAGGAGAAACAAAGGAATTTAACGGTGAAGAAGTGTTGACTTCGATACCTCCCTATTCTGATCCGTCCGAGATAATAGTAGATAATGAAGATCAGGGCTTTATATACAACAAACAGGTTAATTCCAGTCCGCTGAAAAAGCTTCTCAGGGTAAAAAACAGGAATTCTTCGACATATATGAAGATAAGTGAGTGGAACACTCCTGAGTACTGGCAACCGGTTATTCTTACGGATTATTATGGTAAATATGTCCGTTCTGCTCTGTATACAAAGGCCGGAACTGGTGATAAGTCTATCAGCTGGCACTCCATTTTAAAGACGCCAGGATACTACGATATCTATTGTTACGTCGACAAGACAGATAAACGGTCAAAAGTCACTTCGGGAGAAGGATCGGAAAACCAGGAAGGGCAGGATTCGGGGAATGACAATCAGTATAAAGATATGCACTATAAGGTATATCATGATGAGGGTGTTGATGACATCAGCATTGATTATCAGCATGCTGAAGGCGGATGGAATAACCTTGGAAGATTCTATCTATCGCATGATTCTGCAAAAGTTATATTAACAAATAAATCTGGAGGCAGAATTGTGATTGGAGATGCGATTAAGTGGGTATTGCAACGATGAAAATGATATTTTTAACCACAAAGCACACAAAGAAGGCACAAAGGGCCCAAAGCTAAAACTCTGTAAATAAAACCTTTGTGACCTTTGTGTATTTACCTTTGTGACCTTTGTGGTTAATGGATTTCGACTTTTTCAACAGGGGGTTCATGAGGGCAGAAAAAAAAGATTAAGTAAATTGATATAAAATGAAAGAATCACCATATGAGAGAACATTTTAACCAAATAATAAAGATCAGTTTGCTGATAACGATATTAATTATCAGCTCAACAATTTCCTATTCACAACAGGGGATGACACTTGAACAAAGCCTTCGCGTTGCAGAACTGAATAGTCCGGCGATGAAGAAGACAAGGTTGAACCTTACAATGAACCAGGAAAATCTGAATGCACAAAATGCATCTCTTAAATCCCAGTTTTCCCTGTCTCTCAACCCAATCAGTTATAACCAGGGAAAAGTTTTCAATGAACTTATTTCCAATTTCAATACTCAACGGAATATTGGTTCATCAGGTACCTTTTCAGTGGTTCAGCCGATTATTTTTACCGATGCAACTATCTCCCTGACAAACGAATTCAGCTATCTTGACAGTTACAGTCAGTTTGCAAATCTGAAACAAAAAGTTTTCAGCAACAACCTTGGGATTACTTTGAATCAGCCGCTATTCACTTACAACAGGACAAAGACTGACGTTAAAACAGCTTCAGCTGGCGCTTGAGAATTCCCAGTTATCATATGCCATTCAATTACTTGCTCTTGAAAAACAGGTGACACAGTCATTCTATTATGTATACCAGCAGCAAAAAAGCCTTGAAATAGCAAATCAGGCTTATCAGAATATGCAGAAGAACCACGAGGTCTCTAAAAATAAGGTAGAGGCGGGTATTTCACCAAGAGAAGAGATGTTCCAGGCAGAACTTAACCTGGCCACTGCAAAATCTGATTATGAAAACAGCCTTGTAACACTCGAGAATGCCAAAGATGATTTTAAACAACTTATTGGCATGAGTCTTTACGACGATGTGATCGTTCTTCCTAATATCGCTGTTGATACTGTTTCGGTAAATATTTCCTTTGCAATTGACCAGGGACTAAAGAACCGGATGGAACTCCGGCAGAGGAATATTGATATTGAAAATTCCCAGTTCGACCTTATCCAGACCAAAGCTGTAAATGAATTCAAAGGAAATTTATCCTTATCAGTGGGACTTTCGGGTTATAATGAAAAATTCTCAAAAACTTATGCTAACCCTAACAGAACTGATAATGAAGGTGTTTCATTGACATTTGCGGTACCACTTTGGGACTGGGGCAGAAGAAAATCGATGATAAAAGCTTCTGAAGCAGGTATTGCCAGTTCTCAGATAGATCTGGAAGTGGAACAGAATAACATAATTATTGATATCAGAAAAGTCTACAGGAATCTGCTAAATCTTGAGAATCAGATTGAAATTGCCAGGCAAAATGTCACCAATGCCCAGTTAACATATGATCTTAATAATGAAAGATATAAAAACGGCGATCTGACCGGTATGGACCTCAATTTATTCCAGAATCAGCTTTCGCAGAAGCAGCTTAGCTTATACAAATTCTCTTATTTCATACAAACTTGAACTTCTGAATCTTAAAATTCAGACTCTTTACGATTTTGAGAAAAAAATTGCAGTTTCGCCAGTCATGTCATTAGACAAAACAATATTAAATCAATAAAAAGATGAAAAAAAGTATCTTCCTAATTGCAGCTTCGATAGTCATACTTAATGCCTGCAGAAATCAGGAGCAGAATCTTAATGCTGATATTGAAATTCCTGTTTCGGCTGAAAATATAAAACTGAAATCCATTGAAGAATTCATAAACACCACAGGCACTGCCTTCCCGAAAGGTGAGATAACAGTCAAATCAAAGATAACAGCCTCCTATTATCTTGAAAAAAATCCGGAGACAGGCAGATTCTGGCAGCTTGGAGACAAAATAAAAGCCGGAGCCCTCATTGCACGTCTCGAGGATAAGGAGTACGTAAATTCCATTAAGCTTGAGACTAACCAGCTAAATCTCGAACTTACTGAAAGCGAGCTAAAAAAGAGGAATCGCTTTATGAAAAAGGCGGCGTAACACTTAAGGAACTGAAGACAGCCGGTATAAATTACGAGAATGCCAAAACAACTGTTGAAAGTTCAAAGCTGCAGCTCGAAAAAACAAAAGTAGTTGCTCCTATCGACGGAGTGATTGTTGATCTGCCATACTATACCCAGAGTACCCAGGTCGAAACCGGATCGACAATTTCGAAAATAATGGATTACCAGATAATGTTCATGGATGTCCAGCTTCCTGAGAAATACATTTCTGTAATTAAGCCCGGCCAGATTGTCAAATTACAAACTATACCATTCCTGATGATACAATAATTGGAAACATTACCCAATTATCACCTGCTATAAATGCTGATACCAGAACTTTTAAAGGCAACATTGCAATCAATAATCCAAAGTATCTCTTCGTCCCGGAATGTTTGTAAAGGCCGACATCATTACTAATCATAAAGACTCGGTGATCGTGATCCCCAAAAGTATTGTCCTTTCACGTCAGCGCGGAAAAACAGTTTTTATTGTTGATCGTGGAATAGCTGCTGAAAGAATAATTGAGACCGGACTTGAAAATATTACTGAAGATAGAAGTAACAAAAGGGCTCGCTAAAAATGACAGGCTTGTAATAAGTGGTTTTGAGACTCTCAGCAATAAATCGAAAGTAAAAATCATTAAATAAAAGACATGAACAGGATCGCACAATTTGCTGTAAAATACCCGGTTACCGTATTGATGCTTGTGCTGGGGATAGTTCTTCTCGGATTTATTTCTTTTGGTAAACTAGGAACCGACCTATTCCCTGATCTGAATAATCCAAAGATCTTCATCGAACTCAAAGCCGGACAGAAACCGCCTGAAGAGATTGAAAAGAACTATGTCGAACAGATAGAATCCCTTTCCTCCCGTCAGAGCGATGTGTTACAGGTATCTTCGGTATGCCAGGTCGGATCAGCCACAATTACAGTTGATTACGACTGGAATAAAGATATGGATGAAGCATTTCTTGATCTCCAGAAAGAGCTCAACACCTTCAGGCAGAATTCTGATCTTGAGAGCTTTACAATTTCCCAATATGACCCTAATGCCTCTCCGGTAATGATTGTCGGGCTTCGGAATGCCAGTATAACCAATATGGATGAACTCAGGAAAATCGGACAGAATTATATCAGGAATGAGTTAGTGCGTATTGAAGGGGTAGCTGACGTGAAACTGACCGGAATCGAGGAAAGCGAAGTAATCATAGAAACAAATAAATATATCCTTGAATCATTCGGGCTTACATCTGATGCAGATCGCTGCTCAGATATCGAATTATAACAGAAACGTGTCAGGAGGTACAATTGAAGATATGGGGTTGAAATATGTAGTAAAGGGAGTCAGTGTTTTAAAAGACCTGAACGATCTTGAAAATATAGTGGTAGGATTTAAACAGCCGGCTGCAACACCGACAGGACCAGTGACAGATCAGTCAGCTATAACCGGGCAATCAGCAAATTCAGCCAGGGTACCTGTATATCTGAGAGATGTTGCAACTGATCCGATTTGGAAACAAGGATCCGGAAAACATCGTCACAATTAACGGCGAACGATGTGTCGGCTTATCAATTTACAAAGAGCCAAAATTCAATACGGTAGATGTTGTAAAAAGTCTGCAAAAGGCTATTACCACCCTGGAAAAAGCTTTGCCGGGATATGAGTTCATCAGAGTTCAGGATCAGGGAGCGTATATCCAAAATGCTATAGGAGAAGTCAAGAATACTCTTATCGTCGGAATACTTCTTGCTGTATTCATATTGTACGTCTTTCTCCGTAGAATAGGAACAACACTTGTAATAAGTGTCGCAATACCGATTTCAATTATTGCGACTTTCAACCTGATGTACTTTAATCATCTCACTCTCAACATAATGACCCTTGGCGGACTGGCTCTTGGAGCAGGTATGCTTGTTGATAATGCAATTGTTGTTCTTGAAAATATAACAAGACTTCGTGAAGAAGGAGTCCCCTTAAAAGAAGCTGTAATAAGAGGTACAGGCGAAGTAGGTGCTGCGATAACATCATCAACTGTAACAACTATAGTGGTATTTCTGCCAAT
The DNA here is from genome assembly GCA_963734885.1 of uncultured Bacteroidales bacterium. GTDB lineage: Bacteria > Bacteroidota > Bacteroidia > Bacteroidales > VadinHA17 > LD21. Next base: position 570,695 of record CAVTIJ010000002.1, read on the forward strand.
AGTATATCTGCATGGAGCTTCCGGAGAAATGTTCAAGGATCAGGCATGGACGGTTGCTTTCTCGTTATTGTCATCGCTTGTTGTAGCAATGCTGGTGATACCCATGCTGGTCTCAACCCTTTTCAGTGACAAGAAGAAGAGAGATACATCAACACCGCTCAAATTCAAATGGTATAAAAATTTTCTTGAAAAGGTTGTTGAGAAAAGAATACTGGTAATTGTTTTATCTGTTGTACTTCTTGGCATAGCTGCACTAATGATTCCTCATCTTGGAAGCGAATTTATGCCAAAATCGGAATCTGCCGAGTTCACTGTGAATATTAAGTTACCAGAAGGAACAAGTCTTGCCCGCACATCAAGTACCATTATAAAGACTGAAGGAATCATAAAAGGACTTTTGGGAGAAAAGATCAAAACGCTCTACTCCCAGGCAGGCGCTGATAATACCTCATCTTTAAACACAGGTGTTATAAAAGGGGAAAATACCGGATCGCTTAAAATTGTGCTTGCTCCTGCCTATTCCTCTGAAACTGAAAGTGCAATTTCGCTTATCGGTAATTACATGAAAACCATCCCTGATCTCGAATCAGGCTTTATTCGTGAAGAAACAGCTCTTCAGACATCTCTTGGGACAAATGAAGCTCCATTTTCCCTGGAAATATCAGGTGAAGATTATAAAGAACTGGAACGGATTGTAAATGAATCAAAAACAATTCTGACGAATAATCCCGGTCTTTATAACATAACCACATCGATTGATAAGGGCACCCCGGAGATTGAGGTTGCAATTGATAAATTCAAGACAAGCTATTATAATGTTACTGCCGAGACAATAATAAATCAGATTAAGAGCTATTTAGCCGGTTCTTCTGCAGGCAGTTTTGAAAAAGATGGCGAAATGAAAAATATCACTATAAAACTGGGTGATCTTTCTTTGCATCAGCTTCAGGACCTGATGATAACAGCCGGAAATATTAAAGTGCCTCTGAGTGAACTTGCTGAAATAAAGACTATTATCAGCCCACGTGAGGTTACAAGAAGGAACCAGCAGAGAACCTGTTTTATCAATGCAATGGTGAACAGAAATTTTGCCTTTGACAAAGTGATTAAAAATGCACAGACCTCCCTTAAAGCAGTTACATTACCAATTGATTACAAGATGGAATTTACCGGTGATGAACTGAAAAGGAAAGAATCAAATTCGAATCTGACCTTCGCACTGATATTATCATTGATACTTGTTTTCATGGTTCTGGCTGCACAATTTGAATCAATAATCCAGCCATTTGTCATCATGCTTACAATTCCAATGGCAGGAATTGGAACAGTACTGACATTTTTCTTCCTCGGAAAAACTCTGAATATGATGGCCTACATCGGAATTATAATGCTGGGTGGCATTGCGGTTAATAATGCCATCCTGCTTATTGACAGGATCAATCAGCTGCGGGAAAACGGGGTAAAGAAGAAAGATGCAATAGTAATCGCCGGAACTCAAAGGATCAGACCGATCCTTATGACAAGTCTGACTACTATCCTGGCTCTTCTGCCTCTCACTATAGGTATTGGCGATAGTGCATCTTTACGGGCTCCTATGGCGCTTGCAGTAATTGGCGGGCTTGTATCCTCAACATTATTGACTTTGATAGTTATTCCATGTGTATACTGGGTCTTTGATAATTTCAGCAATTGGATTACCGGAAAAAACAGGGAAACAGTAAATTTTTGATTTTTGCTTAGAAGATAAAAATGAATTTTATTTTAAAAAGAAGGATTTTCATAAGCATGCTATTCATCGGAATAACGATGCTGGGCTATGTGTCTTACAGGAAATTATCAGTTGAACTATTCCCTAATGCCCAGCTTCCGTTTCTGATCGTCCAGGTTGCCACTCCTATTGAAATGGATCCTTCATATATTGAAACACAGGCAATTATCCCTATTGAGGGAGCTATCGGTACCCTTGAAGGCATTGAAAAGATAGAATCTAATATTAATTCCAATACCGGTAATATTTTCATATACTATACTCAGAATGCCAATCTGAAATATGCTAACCTTAAACTGCAGGAGAAAATAGATATAGTAAAAAGCACAATTCCTCCTGAGTTTTTCGTCAATGTAATAAAAATTGATCTTAAGGAACTCACAAACCGGTTCATGGAGCTTCAGGTGCGGGGAGAAGGCGGAATTGACAGAATAAGAAACATTGCCGATCGTGAGATTAAACCTCATCTGGAGAATATTGACGGCATCGCAGGTGTTCAGATTTATGGTGGGAAGGAAAACTCAATTGAGATCCGGCTGAATGAGAAAGCATGCAAAGCCAACGGCATTTCTATAGCTCAGATCAGGACACTTCTGAACAATAACGGGGCAAAAAAAGCTTTTGTCGGAAAGGTTTACGATGGCAGCAATAAGCTTTTTGTTAATGTTTCTTCAGAATATACTGATGTTAAAGATATCGGGAGTCTCATCGTAAAAAATACCGGGCCCGTTCTGCTAAAAGATGTTGCAGAAATCATTTTCGGAGTAAAAGAACAGAGTTCATACAGCAGGGTGAACGGGCTTGATGCCGTTACAATTTCTCTTGCAAATGACAACCAGGCAAATCTTATTGATTTGTCACATGTGGCAATAAAGGAAGTAAATGAACTGAACAGATCCCTGGTTTCTGAAGGAGTTGAGATAGTTATCCAGAATAATAGTTCTGAGATAATGGAAAAAAACATAAATCAAATTATCGACCTGGCAATAACCGGGGGATTGCTCGCAATTCTGATCCTTTGGTTCTTTCTGAGAAATATTCGTCTGGTGGCTATTATAGCTGTGTCAATACCGGTTTCAGTTTACTCTGCGTTCAATTTTTTCTACGCATCCAATATTTCCATCAACAGTCTTACACTTGTTGGTATGGCTCTTGCTATCGGAATGCTGGTCGATAATTCTGTCGTCGTTCTTGAAAATATTTACAGGCTTGCCGGTCAGGGCAAGGACCCCGAAACAGCTGTCAAACAGGGAACTATCGAAGTATGGAGATCAGTTTTTGCCTCAACGCTTACGACTGTCATCGTTTTTATGCCTTTTATTTTTGCCAATAGCTTCATGGTAAAAATTATTGGTAAGAACATAGGGGTATCAATTGTTTCGACATTGCTGATGTCGTTGTTCATCGCATTGCTGTTTATTCCAATGGCAACTTATTTTCTTCTGACAAGAAGCTCCAAAGGAAAGTCAGAAATCTTTAAAAAACTTTCCATTCACAACAGGCTGATCCAGGGTTATCATCTTCTATTGAAAGCAAGCATGAGGAAACCAGCCTCCACAATTATAGGCACCTTAATCGTTTTTTTCGCTGCTTTGCTGATAAGTCTGGGTTTAAGCATAAGTACAACTGAAGAAGTTCAGACACCAAATTTCTCTCTTTCAGTCACAATGCCCGGAGGATCATCGCTTCAAAAAACCGACGCAGTAGTTACAGAGATTGAATCAAGACTCGCTTCCATACCTGAAAAACAGGATATAGTAAGCCGTATTGAGGCAGAGAGGGCAACTGTGACAATAAATCTGCCAAAAGGATGGGATAAAAAGAGTAAGAGGACACTTCCGGAGATCAAAAATGACATCTCGGAGAAAGTGAAGCATATAACATCGGCTGAAATAAGCATGGACGATCAGTCGGGCGGCAGCGGTGGTTTTTCAGGTGATGGAGGTGGCGGCGATACAGACAATCCGGGTTCAGATTTTATGAATCTGCTGGGAATAGGAACAAAAAGAGAAAGTATCATTATTAAAGGTCAGAATTTCGTTCAGATGAAAAACCTGGCAAACGATATAAAGTCAAATGTATCAAATCTTTCATCTATAAACGGTTCTAATATAAATGTACAGGAAAACAAGCCTGAGGTCCATCTGATTTTCGACATGGATTATATCGGAAGAAACAATTTCACTACAATGAATCTTGCCTCTGCCCTGTCAACATTCGGACGGGAGTATTCATCAGGCACAACATTCAAACAGGGAACTGACAATTATGACATAATGATCAAGTACGCAGATGAACCTGGTACTGTAAAAGCAAACAAAGAAAAATCGATTGATGATCTTAAGCACCTCACGGTCAGTGGCGGCAATGGTTCAGTAATGGAAATGGAAGAGCTGTCGAAAATAGTTTTCGCAACAGGAATGGGAAGCATTCACAGGGAGAACCAGGAGAAAAGAATTACAGTAACATATGATTTTAACGAGGAGATTAAAAGCTCGAAAGATCTGCTTGAAGGAGCGAGAACAGAAATAGAATCAATTGTGGCCGGACTTAATATCCCACCGGGAATTGCAGTAGAAGTTGTTCATGAAGAAAACCAGTGGCAGGATTTATATTATATCATCGGAATCGCTCTTCTGCTTATTTATATGATCCTTGCTGCTGTATTTGAATCACTTGCCACTCCAGTTGTTCTCATGTTCAGCATTCCGCTGGCTGCTCTCGGATCACTTATCGCTCTGATTCTAACAGGAAATTCGCTTTTAAATCTGAACACACTTACCGGATTTCTCATTCTGCTTGGGGTTGTGGTTAACAATGGAATAATCTTAATTGATTATACAAATATTTTAAGGAAGAGAGGAAACAATGTTCACAGGGCTCTCATGACTGCAGGTGTATCAAGGTTGCGGCCAATTCTTATAACGGCTTCTACCACTGTGATTGCAATGGTTCCGCTGGCAATGGGAAAAGCAGAATTTGTTTCCGTAATTGGCGCTTCTTTCGCCATAACGGTCATTGGCGGTTTAACTCTCAGCACTCTTCTGACTCTGGTTTTTATTCCAACCTTCTACACTGGTCTGGAGAACGCGTTAAACTGGTTTTATTCACTCAACTGGAGGAATAAGCTAATCCAATTAATCATTTTTACATTGATGATTATCCTGATTTATTTTTACATAGATAAATTTCTCTGGAAACTTATAACAACAATTCTTGCAATAATACTGGTGCCTGCAAGCACCTGGTTTGTGATGAATAGTCTGAGAAAAGCAAAAGAGACCGTCATCTCACCGGATGAAACTATCAAGATAAAGATCCAGAGTCTTGTGAAAATATACGAACGGGAAAATCGCTGGGCACGTGAATGGAAAGCCGGCGCAAGAATAAGAAAGAGACTGGGACTCGAAAAACAATATAAAACATTAAAAGATCTGAGCCAGGTTGCCTGGCAGGCTCCATTGTTAGGCTATATTATCTACTTCACATATTTTTATCTTCATAAAGGATTCTGGATTTTCATATTCAGTATAGGGACATGGTTCTTTCTTTCGGGAATATGGACAACATTCCGTGAACTAATAACAAATGTCACAGCTGATGGCAAAAAGAGATGGTTGACCAGATTATCTTCATTTCTCGATTTTGCCGTTTTCTGGATCATACCGCTGATCAATCTTATCTGGCTTTATCATAAATGGGAAAATATTGTTGTGGTCCTGATTCTTGGATTTCTATGGTTTACGGGGTTGTTCATTTATAAGACCGGACAAAAGCTTACGCGGGAGAATATCGACATTTACAGACTTGAAGGGCGCTTCAGAGGGCTCAGGAAAAACATTTATAAGATTGTAGCAGCTATTCCGCTTATCGGGAAAAAGAAGAAGCCATTTAAGGCGTTAAGCTGTGTTTCTCTCGAGATTGGGAATGGAATGTTTGGATTACTCGGGCCCAATGGCGCAGGGAAAACGACTCTTATGAGAATTATTTGCGGAATACTGGAGCAGAGCTATGGAAAGGTTTGGATAAACGGACTGGATACTCAAAAAATGAGAGAGGAACTGCAGGGATTAATAGGTTATCTGCCTCAGGAATTCGGAAGTTACGAGAATATGACTGCACATGAATACCTCCATTACCAGGCAATGCTTAAGAATATTATTGATGTTAAGACCCGGGAAGAAAGAGTAACATATGTATTGAAAGCTGTTCATATGGAAGAGCGCAGGAATGATAAGATCGGGTCATATTCAGGAGGAATGAAACAAAGGATGGGTATTGCACAGATCCTCCTTCATCTTCCCCGGATACTTGTTGTTGATGAACCAACAGCCGGTCTCGACCCAAGAGAACGCATCCGGTTCAGAAACCTTCTGGTTGAGCTCAGCCGCGAAAGGGTAGTTATATTCTCAACTCACATCATTGAGGATATCTCAAGTTCGTGCAAGCAAGTCGCTGTTTTAAACAAAGGTAAGCTAAGGTATTTCGGGCAACCAATCGACATGACCAAAGAAGCAGAAGGACATGTATGGCAATTCAGGATCCCTGCAACGGAGTTTGGCACATTTGTCGAGAAGCACCTTGTTGTGCACCATATGTCGGAAGGTGAGAATGTAAGATTAAGAGTCATTGCTGAACATTCACCCTGGGATGGTGCAATAAATGCAACACCTAATCTGGAGGATGCCTATCTATGGCTATTAAGAAGAAAAGAAGTTCAGGGATAATAAAATATACAAGATGAAATCTAATCGTATTTCCAACATCACAGACCTGATCTTAAAGACAATAGTATATAATCTGAGGATCATATTTGCAAACAGGTTCATCTGGTTTTTAACGGGATCGGTCATTTTCTACCTTGGTTTATCGGTGATATATGTTCTCTCGAATGATGTATCGAAGATGGATGACCTTTATGAAGTACTTTTGTTTTCGGGAATCTTACTCATATTTTATCCTTCAGTATTCAGTATTCAGAACGACCAGGATGCCAGGACAATTGAGATTTTGTTTGGAATACCAAATTACCGGTATAAAGTCTGGCTGGTAAGGATTTTCCTTATTTTCATAGTAACATTTATAATCATGCTTGTTTTTGCCTTACTGGCTTCAGTTCTTATCGTAAGATTTCCGGTTGTAAATATGACCGCCCAGCTAATGTTTCCTATTCTGTTTCTTGGGTTAATGGCCTTTATGTTGTCAACAGTAGTAAGAAATGGAAATGGAACTGCAGTACTGATGATAGTTTTTGGACTTATCTTCATGATTCTGGCCGATTCTCTTAGAAAAAGTCAGTGGAATATATTTCTAAATCCTTATTCTCTCCCATGGGACGTCAATGAAACCACCTGGGCAATAATTGCTTTCAAAAACCGGGTAATACTTTCAGTTGGGTCGGTAATTTTTCTGCTTGTTGCATTATTTAATCTGCAGAAAAGAGAAAAGTTCATGTAACACTCCTGCCACTTCGTGTCTGGTGTTCTTAAGAAGGACTTTTTTAACCGCAAAGGTCGCAAAGAAATTACGCAAAGGTCGCAAAGAACTGAATTATAATGTTTTGACTTTGCGTACTTTGCGCCTACTTTGCGTACTTTGCGGTTAATTGGATTTCACTTTTTTATTCAAACGGATTCTCCTTCCTGAAATCCGGCCTGTATGTAACATTACTATCCAAATCCTGAACCCACCCGTTTCTGAAACCAAGCCGTTCCATTTCGGCCACAACTTCATCATATTCATGCTTATACAAAGACCGATTTAAAACCGGATGATTCATTACATTTGAAGTAGGATGGTATTGAGACATCAGAGAAATATGCACGCCGGGAGACAATTCTTCAGCAATTGTCCTCAAAACCTTTTTGCTTTCCCCTGCATAACCAGGCAAAATAAGATGTCTTATTAACAAACCTCTCTCGGCTCTGCCGTTTTCGTCCAGACAAAGTGTTGACCCCTTCTGATAGTACATTTCTTTTATTGCTTTTAATGCTATTTCGGGGTAATCTGATGCATCTGAGAATTTTGATGCAATATGCGGGCTGACATATTTATAATCAGGAAGATATATATCAATCAATCCATCAAGGCTTCTGATAGTATCATGCTTGTCGTAGCCGTTTGTATTATAAACGGTTAAAGGTTTAAATCCTCTGTCATTCAAACCTTTTATTATGGCTTTTACCTGCGGAACTACATGTGAGGGTGAAACAAAGCCAATTGAGGGTATCCCTTCAGACAGGATCGTTACTAACCTGTCAAGAACAGTTTCCAAATCAGCAAAATTTCTTCCTCCTTTGTTATCGCATTGGCTTATTTCGTGATTCTGACAAAATATACAATGAAGATTGCATCCCGCAAAAAAGATGTTACAGATCCCTTCTTTACCGTTTATGACAGGTTCCTCTCCATGATGAATACAAATAGATGATATGTTCAAACCGGCATCCATAGAACAATATCCATTCCCGCCTTCAAACCGGTTTACATGGCATTCTCTCGGACACAATGTGCAATTCTCCAGGGTTTTCCTGTCATTTATGTCATAAAATTCTTTCATTTGTCCTACTGCCCTAAGAAATAAGTAATCCGCAAAGATCGGAATGTTTCATAATTTTCAAGCTACATATTTGAGTCACAAGCCTAATACTTCAATATTAATGGTAATTTTTTGGTGAATTAATTTAAATATGTACCTTTGCAAGCGAATTGAGGGGAATTTGACCTAGGGGACCAGAGTCCCCTATTTTATTATCGGTTTTTTTTAAATGATAGAAAAACAGAAAATACAGGGATTGGTTGAGGAGTATATCAAAGGAACAGAACTTTTCCTGGTAGCCGTAAAAGTAAGCAGCGCAAACAGGATAGTTGTTCTTGCAGATAAAAAAGATGGCATAACAATTGATGAATGCGCAGCTATACACAGGCAGATTGAAAACGGACTCGACCGTGAAGTTGAAGATTTTGAATTGCAGGTTTCATCACCGGGGCTTGATCTGCCGTTCAGCGTGATCGAACAGTATAATAAGAATGAAGGTAAGAAAGTTGAAGTGATTGATAATGAAGGAACAAAATTTATCGGGAAACTTAAAAATGTTACACCCGGAGGATTTGAACTGGAAACAGAAGTAAAAACAAAAGGAAAAGCAGCGGAACTGAAAGACGTATCTTTCAATTTCGATCAGATAAAATCGACCAGAATTGTTTTGATAATTAAATAATAAAAGAGTATTACACCAGATGGAAAATGTTAATTTAATCGACACTTTTTCGGAATTCAAGGAGCTGAAAAATATAGACCGTCCGACAATGATGAGCGTTCTTGAAGATGTATTCAGAAGTATGCTCACCAAAAAATACGGATCAGCCGATAATTTCGATATTATTGTCAACATAGATAAAGGCGACTTTGAAATATGGAGAAACAGGGTAGTCGTCGAAGATAAAGAACTGACTGACCCTGTAATGCAGATACCTCTTTCTAAAGCAAAAGAGATTGATGAAGATTATGAAGTGGGTGAAGAGGTTTCTGATGAAGTCAAATTTCTCGATTTTGGAAGAAGGGCAATTTTGTCATTGAGACAAAATCTTACCGCCCGAATCCTCGATCTGGAAAAGAATAATATCTATATCAAGTACAAAGACAGGATCGGCGAGATCGTAACCGGTGAAGTATACCAGGTATGGAAGAGGGAGATCCTTGTTCTTGACGATGACGGTAACGAGCTGATACTGCCAAAAAGTGAACAGATTCCATCTGACCATTTCCGTAAAGGCGATTCTATCAGGGCTGTTGTCATAAAAGTTGAAATGAGAAACAATACTCCGTTTATCATTCTCAGCCGTACATCCCCTGTTTTCCTTGAGAGGTTGTTTGAGCTCGAAGTTCCGGAAATTTTTGATGGCCTTATCACAATCAAGAATATCGTCAGAGTTCCCGGTGAACGTGCTAAGGTTGCAGTTGAATCATATGATGAAAGAATTGATCCTGTTGGTGCATGCGTTGGAATGAAAGGTTCAAGGATTCATGGAATTGTAAGGGAACTGAGAAATGAAAACATTGATGTAATTAATTATACTTCAAACAATCAGCTGTTTATTCAGAGGGCTCTCAGTCCTGCAAAGATTACTTCAATAAAACTTGTTGAAGAAACAAAGAGAGCAGAAATTTATCTGAAGCCGAATGAAGTTTCTCTTGCAATTGGTAAAGGCGGGTTGAATATCAAACTTGCAAGCCAGCTGACAGGTTATGAAATAGACGTTTACAGGGAACCAGGTGGTGAAGATGAGGAAGATGTTAACCTCGAGGAATTTGAAGACGAAATAGAAGACTGGATAATTGAAGAGCTCAAGGCAATCGGTTGCGATACAGCGAGAAGTGTGTTGAATCTCTCGATCAGTGATCTGGTTAAACGGACCGATCTTGAGGAAGAAACTGTAAAAGAGGTCGTTAAAATTCTGAGAGCAGAATTTGAATAAAAAATATATTAAACAATTCCCAACAAGAAAATAATAAAGGCAAGGCATATTTATGACAGAGGATATTAAGGTTACAAGATTAAGTAAAGCAGCCCGCGAATTCAACGTGGGAATATCCACCATTGTGGATTTCCTGCATAAAAAAGGGTTTGATCTTGATCCCAACCCAAATACAAAACTTCCGCATGAAGCTTATATTTTGCTTGTAAAAGAATACAGTACAGATATCAGCGTAAAGAAGGAATCTGAGAAGCTTATCCTGAAAGATCTTCACAGAAAGAAAGAAACTGTGTCTATAAACGACTTCTCGGAAAAATCTGAATCTGAAGAATCGGAACGGGATGATGATGTTCTGGTAAAGGATTCATCCGGAATGAAGACCACTGTTGATATTAAAACTGAAGTAAAGAAACCTGAAGTAAAACTTGTTGGTAAGATCGATCTTGAAAAGACTTTAAAACCTAAAGTCGAAAAAGCGCCCGCTCCTAAAGAAGAACCTGTTCAAAAAGCCGCGCCAATTTCTGAACCCGAAAAAACTGAAGAAAAAGTTCAGAAACCTGTTGCCAAAAAAGAGGAAGCAGAAACGGAGAAACCAGTAGAAGAAAAAAAATCGAAATCAAATATTGACCTTCGGATCGTTGGGAAAATTGACCTTGATACAATTTCTAAAGAGACAAAACCGGCAAAAAAAGAAGAACATAAAGAAAAAGCAAAAGCGCCGGCTAAAGAAAAGTTAAAAGAAAAAGAAATCCCAAAGAAACCGGAACCTGTTAAGGAACCCGAAATCGTGGAACCTGTCGAAGAACCGGTTCCTGAGGAAGCTCCAATTGAAAATCTCATCGATGAGATCATTATTCCTGAACCTGAAGAAGATATAGTTGCTCTTTACAAGACTGACTTTAAAAAACTTGTTGGTCCAAGAGTAGTTGGCAGAATAGATCTGCCGGTTGAAGAGAAAAAGAAAGCAACTCCCTTCCAGCCTGTAAGAGTCAATGGCGACTCTGATTTCAGGAGAAAGAAGAGAAGAAAAAGAATTTTGAAGGAAAAAGAAAATGTGCCTGTTGTAAAACCGGTAACAACTGATAAAAAAGAAAAGCCGACTGCTAAGAAGGTTGTTAAAAAGAGACCTATCAGAGCAGAAGTCAATGAAGAAGAAGTACAGAAACAGATAAAGGAAACTCTTGCCCGTCTTACCACAAAAGGCAAATCAAAAGGATCAAGGTACCGGAGGGAAAAGAGAGAAGCAATCAGTCAGAAACATCAGGAGGTTGTTGATCAGCAGGAACTGGATAAAAATATTCTGAAAGTCACCGAGTTCGTGTCAGTTAACGAGCTTGCATCAATGATGGCTGTTCCTGTTACCGACATTATCTCAACTTGTATGAATCTTGGGCTGTTCGTTTCGATAAACCAGCGTCTGGATGCTGAAACAATGGCTCTTCTTGCAGATGAATTCGGCTTCAAGGTTGAATTCGTCAGTGCAGAATTACAGGAAGCCGTACGAGAGGAACAAGACGAAGAAGAGGATCTTAAACCACGACCACCGATCGTAACGGTTATGGGGCATGTTGACCATGGAAAGACAAAATTGCTCGATTATATAAGGAATACTAACGTTATCGCAGGTGAAGCCGGTGGTATTACACAGCATATCGGAGCTTATGGTGTTATCCTTGAAGACGGACGACAGATAACTTTCCTCGATACACCGGGCCATGAAGCCTTTACCGCCATGCGTGCACGTGGTGCTCAGATAACTGACATAGCAATAATTGTTGTTGCTGCTGATGATGGAGTCATGCCACAAACGAAAGAAGCAATTAACCATGCTTCTGCAGCTGGTGTACCTATTATTTTTGCAATCAACAAGATAGATAAACCCACCGCAAATCCGGACAAAATAAAAGAAGCCCTGGCAGCCATGAATTACCTGGTTGAGGATTGGGGCGGAAAATATCAGTCACAGGAAATTTCTGCAAAAAGTGGTCTCAATATAGATGTGCTTCTGGATAAGATCCTTCTTGAAGCAGAAATGCTTGACCTTAAGGCCAACCCTGATAAACCAGCTATCGGAACGGTAATTGAATCCTCTCTTGACAAAGGACGCGGCTTTACTGCCACTGTACTCGTTAAGGCAGGAACCCTCAGGATCGGTGATATAATGCTTGCAGGCAGCTGCTTCGGGCATATAAAGGCAATGTATAACGAAAGAGGCAATAAGGTTGATGAAGTTGGTCCTGCTACACCAACATTGATACTCGGACTTAACGGCGCTCCCCAGGCGGGTGATAAATTTAATGTGATGGACAGCGACCGTGAGGCCAAGGACATTGCAACCAAAAGAGCACAACTACAGAGAGAACAGGGTTTGCGTACTCAGAAACATATTACTCTCGATGAAATCGGACGCAGAATTGCAATCGGTAATTTCCAGGAACTCAATATTATTGTTAAGGGTGATGTCGACGGTTCTGTAGAAGCTCTCAGCGACTCACTTATTAAACTGTCAACTCCTGAGATACAACTTAATATTATACACAAGGCTGTAGGTCAGATCTCTGAATCAGATGTTCTGCTTGCAGCTGCATCCAATGCGATAATTGTCGGTTTCCAGGTAAGGCCTTCAATGAGTGCAAGAAAGCTCGCTGAAAAAGAAGAAATTGATGTCAGGCTCTATTCAATTATCTATAATGCAATTGAAGAGATAAGATCTGCAATGGAAGGTATGTTAATGCCTGAAGTGCGAGAAGAGATTGTTGCAACTCTAGAAATCCGTGAGATATTCAAAGTCACAAAAGTTGGTACAGTTGCCGGTTGTTATGTGAAGGAAGGCAAGATAACCAGGAATACAAGAGTCAGAATTATCCGCGATGGTATTGTAATTTATACCGGAGAACTGGGATCACTCAAGAGATTTAAAGATGATGTGAAAGAGGTTGTTGGCGGATATGAATGCGGTCTTAACATTCATAATTTCAACGACATTAAAGTCGGTGACGTTGTGGAAGGTTACCAGGAATTCGAAGTCAAGAAAACCTTATAAAAAAATAATTAAACACAAAGAACACAAAGCCCACCTCCGCAAAGCTACGGTGGGAAAAACACAAAGGACACAAAGCTAAAACCGTTCTTTTGCCTTTGTGACCTTCGTGAAATTCCGTGACCTTTGTGGTTAATGGATTTCCATACCACTAAATTTTTACAGGATTGCTTTATACTTTTCTGCTGTAAGCAAGCTCTTTACCTCTGAAGGATCAGTAATCTTGATCTTTACCATCCAGCCGTCTCCGTAAGGATCTTTATTCACAACTTCGGGTGATTTTTCAAGTTTGGGATTCACCTCAAGTACTTCGCCACCAACCGGCATGAACATGTCAGAAACCGTTTTCACTGCTTCAATCGTTCCAAATACTTCTTCTTTTTTAAGAGTTTCGCCAACAGTCTCGATCTCAATAAAAACAACATCACCAAGCTCGCCTTGTGCAAAATCAGTTACGCCTACAAAACCGAAATTACCTTCGACTCTCAGCCATTCATGGTCTTTTGTGTAAAATAAATTTTCCGGAACATTCATATTTAGTTAGTTTTAGATTAGTTTCTTCCTGCTTTCATTGTCAAAAATAAGTTTTTTTTTGTTTAAAAAAATTGACTTGTGACATTTTGAATTAATTTACAAGTGTTTTACAACTCCCATTTAACCACAAAGTTCACAAAGAAGGCACAAAGCACACAAAGAGATACCTTACTCCATCCTGTTTCTAAGTTATGTCTGTGATTTTACTTTGTGTCCTTTGTGACAACCCTTTTTGACCTTTGTGGTTAATGGATTTCGACTTTTCAACCGGCTTGAGGAGACGGGTAATTCGAAAAACATGCCACCACGAAGACACAAAGGTTCACCAAGTAAGCATCTCACTCCTTTCTTAATATAACACCTGATAATGGAGGCATCCTGATTTCAATTTTTTTATCATAACTTTTAAATGAAACAGAATGAGACAGTAAGTCCACGAAATTCCCATCGGTAACAACCGGCAAGTTTACAACTCTCACACTATCCGATCGGTTAAATACAACTTCAATTTCATCTTTTCCCATTGTCCGGCTATAAGCTAATGTCATTTTACTGTCGTCAGCAACTGAGAAATGAAGTTGGCCATAAACGAGAACAGGATTTTCCTTTCTTACTGCAATTAATTTATTATAGAAAGATCTCAAGGCTGTATCGGGCCTCACAATATCAACGGGCCTGCTCTTCTGAGGATCATACGCCGCACTTTCATCTTCATATCTGATATCATTCCAAACAACAGGTTTCCTGCAATCCGGATCATCGGCTCCCCACATACCGATCTCTTCCCCGTTCCATATATGGGGAGCCCCGATAAATGTAAACTGATTAATAAGCAGCATCATTTGTTCCATCCGGGTCCTCTGATCAGGTTTATTGATCTTATAATCAGGGTTTTCTGATGGCTTTGCCTTGTATTTATCCATCCCCTTATTGTAAAATGATGTTGACAGCCTGGGAGTATCATGTGTGGATGCAACATCCATCATCGCTTCAAGATTATCTGATTTAATTCCTTTATTTATCCTGTTAATTTCATTTACAAACCCTGTTGCTGTCAGGACAGGTTCTGCATGTCCGAAGAAACCTCTGGCAACACGGAACCATCTGTAATTCATTATAGCATCAAATTGATCTCCTTGAAGATAAACATCTGGGTTAAACAATTTATCAGGCCACTCCAGCCACCATATCTCCCCGACAAGATAAGCATCAGGATTTACGGATCTGACCACCTTCCGGTATTCTCTCCAGAAACCCATAGGGATCTCACCCGCAACATCAAGCCTGAAACCATCAACACCATCCGAAGGGTTGCCATCACCGTCAGGATCAAGCCATCTTTTGGTAACATCGAAAATATGTTTCTTTAGCGATTCAGAATGAAGGTTGCCTTCAAAAGGCATTGTTTTATTATCCGGTACTATATCTTTTTTAAAAACCGGCATCCATGGATTATTTCCTCCCCACCCGACATATTTTAGTTCATCTTCTTTTGTAGCGGGATCATCAAACTGAGTTATCGTATACCAGTCAACGTATTTTGATTTTTTACCTTTTTTTCTGATATCCTCCAATGCCCAAAATGCTTTCCCTGTATGGTTCCATGAATAATCCATTATAACCTTTATCCCTCTTTTATGAAACTCACTTATAACTTTCAGGAACAACTTATCGGCAGATGTCCATTTCCAGGTCGAAGGATCATCGTGGATTTCAGCATCCATCATCGCAACATCTCCGCGGGGATCAGGACCAAAATTCCTGTCGATATGGGCATAATTCCGTGCATCATATTTATGCAGGGACGGAGAATCATTAAGCGGATTGAAATATATTGCAGTGATTCCAAGAGATTTCAGATAATCCAGTTCATCGAGAACCCCCTGGAGATCGCCACCATAGCGTCTGGCCTGAATTTTCGAATCAAATCCCTGCACTTCCATATCATCAAGCCATGGTTCATGCGCATACCAGTCATGTCCCCATGGCGTAATTTTCCAGTTTGCAGGTAACTTTTCAGGAAAACCGCCTGACATATCTGCAGGTGCAGGATCGTTACCTGGGTCTCCATTGCGGAACCTCTCAACAAAGATCTGATACCAGATTGCTTCTTTCGCCCATGCTGGAACCGATGCAAGTTTGTTAGTGTCCTGTACTGGATCAGATGTCTGTTTTATTCCGCATCCTGAAATGGATAGAAAAAATACAATTAGGAAAATAATTCCTTTTTTCATTAAATGCCTAGTATTTAAAATCCATTAACCACAAAGGTCACAGAGAAGGCGCAAAGAACACAAAGAAGAAATAAAATCCTTTGTGCCACTTTGTGTTAATCCTTTGTGCCCTTTGTGTTAAAAAAATTATTTTACTAATATCTTGAAATCCCAGGGTTCGAATCTCAAAGAATCCGCCAGAGGGAGAACCATCTTCGACCCGCCAAAATAATCAGCATACTCACCTTTTATGGCTTCCGGAAGTGATTTTATAGCAACATTTTTCTTTGTCAGATTAAGAAATACTACAACCCTGTTTGCATCTTTTTCACGATAAAAAGCAAAAATACTGCTATCCTGATCAGTCTTGATCTTGATCATCGGACCTCCTGCATCACCGTTCCAGATTGCTTTATTTGCATGTTTCAGTTTTATGAGATTCCGGTAAAATCCTGTCATAGCGCAGGTATCCCATTTGATTGTGTCTCTCACAAAAAACTTCAGCCGTTTGTTAAGGCAGTCTTCCTGCCCGCTGTAAATTAAAGGTACTCCCTGTTCGGTAAATATTAAAGCAGCCAGAGGTTTTTGTGCCTTCCCCATAAGAGTATCAATTGTTCCTTCCCAGGTATTCTGATCGTGGTTTGTCAGAAATTGCATCCTGTATACATTATTAGGATAAGTCTGCCATTCCTTTTTAAAATATTTTATGAGTTTCCCGACATTATCTTTACCCTGTGCAATATTGACCATCATGTGATACAATTCCCATGAGTAGTTCATATCAAAAGCTTTTACCATATAAACCGGGTCCTCAATTTCACCGATTAAAAGAACCGGTTTTATAGCGGTAAGCTCAGTACGTGCCCTGACCCAGAAATCTACCGGTGTATTATGAGGATGATCAATCCTGAATCCATCCACTCCAAGATTCACCCAGAATTTTAAAGCATTAATCATATAGTCCTGAAGACCTTTTTTTGTCCAGTCAAGCTGGATTACATCAGTCCAGTCAAATCCAATCGGTGGCGTGAAATTTCCTTTACTATCCTTTACGTACCAGTCAGGGTGTTCAACAGTAAGGTTGTTATCCCATGAAGTATGATTCGGCACCCAGTCCATTATTACTTTCATTCCCATTTCATGGGCTTTACCAACAAGGGCCTTGAAATCATCGAGCGTTCCGAATGCGGGGTTCACATTGAGGTAATCTCTTACAGAATAATAACTTCCGAGTTCTCCTTTTTTGTTCTTGATTCCTATAGGAAAAGTTGGCATAAACCAGAGAACATCTATACCAAGTGATTTCAGTCTTGGAAGGTGTTCTGCAAAAGCATTGAAGGTTCCCTGAGGTGTATACTGCCTTACGTTTACTTCGTAAAGCACTGAATTCCTTGACCATTCAGGGTGTACGACTTCTGAGACGAAAGGCTTGATTTCATTTTTCTTTCCTGATACTGAGCAACCAGCAAATGTAATTAGCACAAATAGAACAAGAATCAGAATGCTTAGCGGCAGTTTTTCCATTATATTAATTTTTAGTGTAAAATCGAAATAAAATTTTGTTAAGAAAAGAAATCTACTTTTAGATTGATCATTGTTTTACCTGATGCATCAACCTGGCAATCCTTACCCGAGATTATCAGATTCAAAGGCTTATCGGATAGGTTATACACGTATACACAATCCTTTATAACTTTGACGTTAAACAGGATACCACGGAACCGGGCATGAAACGAATAGGATTGCCAGTTGGTGGGGATAAGCGGATTCAGTAAAACCTTATCATTTTGGATCCTCATTCCCCCAAAGCCTTCCACAATAGCAAGCCAGGTTCCGGCCATACTGGTAATATGGAGTCCGTCGGAGACTTCATTATTATAATCATCGAGATCGAGTCGGGCAGTACGCAGATAAAGGTCATACGCTTTTTCAATATTACCGATTCGTGATGCAAGAATTGAATGAATACAGGCAGACAAAGAAGATTCATGAACTGTGAATGGCTCGTAAAAGTTAAAGTTCCTTTTTATTGTTTCTGTATCAAACTGGTCTTCAAAGAGGTATAGTCCCTGTAATACGTCTGCCTGTTTTATATAACACGACCGTAGTATCCTGTCCCACGACCAATGCTGATTTATCGGTCTGTCACAAACAGGTAAACTGGAGGCTGGTATTAACTCTTTATCAAGAAATCCATCCTGCTGAAGAAATACCTTTCTTGAACTATTAAAAGGAAGATGCATATCACTAATCAGGCTTTTCCATCGGGGAAGTTCCTCCTCAGGGCTGAATTTTGTTTTAGAAAAGAGAGCAGTCGCCTTTAAAGGATTCTCCTTTTCAAGTTTTTCAATATTATCCAGTGTATATGATAAAGTCCAGACAGCCAGCTTATTAGTATACCAGTTATTATTTACATTATTCTCATATTCATTTGGACCCGTTACACCAAGAATTACAAATTTTTTAAGGTTTTCGGAATATGTTGTCCTCTGACTCCAGAATCGAGATATGCCAATGAGGACCTCAAGACCGTAGTCGAACATATAAGCATTGTCTCCGGTATGCCTGATGTAATTGAAAATAGCAAAGGCAATTGCACCGTTTCTGTGAATTTCCTCAAAGGTGATTTCCCATTCGTTATGGCACTCCTCACCATTCATTGTTACCATAGGATATAGCGCGGCTCCATTTTTGAAACCAAGTTTCCTGGCATTTTCAATGCTCTTTTCAAGGTGTTTATATCTATACATCAGGAGGTTCCGGCCCACTTCCTTATCAGCGGTTTTAAGAAAGAAAGGCAAACCAAAGGCTTCAGTATCCCAATATGTACTTCCGCCGTATTTTTCGCCGGTAAATCCTTTTGGCCCGATATTCAGACGTTCATCCCTGCCGGTATAAGTCTGGTTAAGGTGAAAAATATTAAACCGTATGGCCTGCTGGGCCGAAATATCCCCTTCAATTACAACGTCGGATGTCGACCAAATCTTTTCCCATACTTTTGCATGTTCTTTGAAAAGATTTGAAAACCCTTGTGATCTTGCTTCTTTCAATCGTGCTTTGCAATCGTCAATTAAATTTTCTTTTTTATTATTTAATGAGGAAAGAACAGACACATATTTATATATTACTACCTCTTCACCTTCTTTAATATCAAGAGTTATTTCAGATGCAATATATTTTCCTTTCTCAATTGTATCAGGCTTTACACCTATTTCCTTGTTTCCCTTTATCAGTTCAAAGGTCATGCCTGTTGCTACATGAAAATCTGTTTTCAAAGTCCTGGTAACAAGAACACCGGTATCTCCTTTTATCTCCTTACCGACCTCTTCCCAGAATTTCTCGCCATAATTGGTATCTTCATTTCTGACGTCACCATCGATATATATTGTTAATCCGAGGATCCCGTTAAAATTCAATGATTTTACTGAATATCTTATTAACCCTAAATCTGGTTCAGCCATGCTTACAAATCTCCGGCTGGATACTTCGATATTCTTATTTTCGGAAATTGAAATTTTGAAGTTTCTTGCAAGAAAACCCTCTTTCATATCCACGGTTCTTGTAAAGGATATTATTTTGGATTTTGACAGGTCTGCCATTATTCCGTCAACGGAGACATTAATGCCTATCCAATTCGGTGCATTCAGAACTTTAGCGAAGTATTCGGGATACCCGTTTTTCCACCAGCCTACGCGGGTTTTATCAGGATAATAAACGCCGGCCACATAACTGCCCTGGAGTTTATCCCCTGAATACTGTTCTTCAAAATTAGCTCTCTGGCCCATGTAGCCATTCCCGATAGAGAAAATGCTTTCTGATTCTCTGTTCATGTCAGGATGAAATCCTTCTTCAATGATCTTCCAAACGTCCTTTTTGTAATAACTTTTCATGACAGGATCTTATTTTCTAATTCTTTAAGTTTCATAAGATTCATCTCATTTAACCCCGATACAACAAAATGCGCTTCTTTTAAGATTTCAGGGGAGCCGATTCCGACACACATCATGCCTGCATTAAGTGCAGCCTGAATGCCTGCTACAGCGTCCTCAAATACAACACATTGACCGGGTTTAGCTTGTACCATCCCGGCAGCTTTTAAGAAAACCTCAGGATCGGGTTTTGCTTTTTTCACAATGTTCCCATCAGCAACCGCATCGAACAGATTGGAGATGCCGACTCTTTCGAGGATCATCGGAGTGTTCTTACTTGCAGACCCTATTGCGACGCGGATACCGGCATTTCTTATTTCCCTGATGAATGTAAGACTTCCCGGAAGTATTTCTCCGGGTGTCATTTTGCTTATATAATCAACATACCAGTTGTTCTTCCTGGTTGCATATTCATGTTTCTGATCCTCATTTGCCTTTACCTTGCCAATTTCGAGGATTATCTCAAGAGAAGCCATCCTGCTTACCCCTTTTAATCTTTCGTTATCTTCTTCGGTGAAGTGAATACCAAGCTGCTCTGTTAACTTTTTCCAAGCCAGAAAATGATACCTGGCGGTATCAACAATTACGCCGTCGAGGTCAAAAATACATGCAGTGGTTTGCATTATAACTTTACTGATTTGGTTTCATCAACATCATTCACGAACAGAATAAGCACAGCAGCGATGAACATAGAAATACCGCCTGCAACAAGGGCATAAATGCTTTCACCACCAAATATATCGCGTACAAAAAATCCCAGGATACTTGCAGCAAGAATCTGTGGGATAACGATGAAGAAGTTAAAAATTCCCATGTACGTACCCATTTTGTTTGAAGGAAGAGAACCGGTGAGTATAGCATATGGCATAGCCAGAATACTTGCCCATGCAAGTCCGATTCCAAGCATAGAAATTATTAAAAGGTGTGGGGTATGGAAAATGATAATCGATATTAGTCCCAGACCACCCGCAATAAGACTTATTGAATGGGTTACGCGTCTGTTTGTCAGTTTTGCAAGCACAGGCAACAAAAAAGCTACGAGGGCTGCAAAGCCGTTATAAACAGCAAAGAGAATACCAACCCAGTTTGCGCCCTGGTTATATAGTTCACTTGTCGGATCTTTTGTTCCGTAAATATGACTGGTCACGGCAGAAGTGGTATAAATCCACATTGAGAAAAGAGCAAACCATGAAAAGAACTGAACAATAGCTAATTGCCCCATGGTTTTGGGAATATTATACAAATCGCTTAATACGATCACCAGTCCGTTTTCTGACCGGCCCTGCGAGACAAACAGTCCGGAAATAACCTGTATCAGGCCAAAAGCACCGATTCCCACTGACAGGATATACAATTCCTTTTCAAGTGAAAAGTAATAAATTATCAGGCTGATAATGGTCCCGGCAAAAATCCAGTATAAGCCTCTCTTAAAAAATGCGCCTGACTCATATAATTTTTCGGGAACCCGTACAGTATTTTTAACAGTATCTTCCTGTGAGGAATACTCAGCTAACTCATCAGGCGAATATTCTTTTGTCCTCAAAATAGTCCATATCACCGCAGAGATAAAAACCGCTCCTCCTATGTAAAATGAAAGCCTTACAGACAAAGGAATCTGGCCGGCAGGGGCTGTATTCTGAACATGAAACCAGTTTGTCAGGACATAAGGAAGCACTGAAGCTATAACTGCTCCGGTCCCAATGAAAAAACTCTGCGTAGCGAAACCTGTTGTACGCTGATCAGAAGGAAGCATATCACCAACAAAAGCTCTGAAAGGCTCCATGGAAACATTAATAGATGCATCCATGATCCATAACATTCCTGCTGCAATCCAGAGAGCCGGTGAATTTGGTATAATGATCAGTGCCAGAGATGCCAGTATTGCCCCTGTCAGAAAATATGGACGTCTGCGACCCAGGCGGTTCCAGGTATTATCACTCATATGCCCGATAATAGGCTGAATAATAAGTCCTGTAACCGGAGCAGCAATCCATAGTATGGGTATATTCTCAACTTTGGCGCCAAGAGTTTCGAAAATCCTGCTGACATTTGCATTCTGAAGCGCAAATCCAAACTGAATTCCCAGAAACCCAAAACTCATGTTCCAGATCTGCCAGAAGGTTAAACGTGGTTTTGATTTTTTCATAGATTGTAGATAGATTTGATTTAAACTTCGTGATTCTTAGGGTATCCTTAGGGTCCCTTTGTGGCTAATTTATTCTTATTCGATATTTTACCACTAAGGGACACAAAGGATCACAAAGGTTCATAAAGGATTTAGAGTTCTACCAAAAATATGAAAATGCTTCGATAATAATACATCTAATCAACTTTATTTTATCTCATTGTCGCTGATTTTCAGGCAGGAAGAAAGAATCCCCATGTTTCATTCGATTTCTGAAACCTGCTCAACTTTTCCTCCCTTATTTTTCTTTAAACCTTCCTCCTGCTCCCCTGCTAAAATAAAATGTCCCTATATAAAGGTGGATGCTGAAAAAGCTAAAATCCATTAACCACAAAGGTCCTTCTTTGTGTGCTTAGTGGTTAAATTTATTGTACCAGGGTAAATTTAAGACTGAAGCCGAAATTCGTATTTGAAGTTGGAAAAGTATTTGCAACGAATGGATTATTCATAGTCCGGTCAGCAAATATCTGAAGATTGAACCTGTCACTTAGAACATAGTCTGCTGTGGCTCCGACAGAAAACACTTTCTGTCCGACAACAGGCTGATCAACATCCTCCACAAGCTTACGTGCAAGAGTTTTATTATCACGGATAGAAAGGTCAAAGCGTAAATTAAGATCACTTTTCAGCGACTTTTGTCCTCCGCCCATGGTCTTGAGAATTATCTGAACATTATCAAACCGGTATCCTGCACCAAAAATAAGTTCATTTATCCTGGCATCCGAGACCTGGTTACTGGTAAGATTCAGAGTTACAGTCCGTGATTTCCTCCATTCAAACCGTGTAGTGAGGCTGTTTTTCCAGTTCATGTCCACATTTATAAGCGGACTGAATTGTTCATTAATCGTGACGACATTGATTTCGATATTGCTGAATGAAATTATTCCTGAAGGTCCCTTAATCTGCTTATCCCGTCTTCATCAAGTGAATAATTCAGATTTGTGGTATATGAACCAATCTGGTAAGTACTTCTGTACTGATGCGTAAGATTTATTGACCTGAAAACATTCTGGACAAAATCGAATTTCGAGAGTCCGTCAAAGTTAATTCTCCAGTTTGGCATCATTTTGAAAGCAGAAGGAAATGTTTCAAGCCCTATTTTATTTGGATTTGATTTTGTATATGCCGCAATAAATGCAGGGATAAGGACTTCGCTTGAAGTTTGCCCATAACCGCTTTTATAAGGTCCTGTAATCGGTTGTCCGGTTATTGGATCAATATTGGGATCATAATTTGGATCAATTCTCTGTCGTGCTGCAGCTCTTCTCTCTGAAATTATTACAATATCATTCTTAAATGCTTCAAAGGCAGGTGAGACATAGTCATTGCTTTTTGATATCTTTTCGAAAGAAGTTCCCCACGAAATAATTGACATTGAGAAGTTTCCGTTTATCATCCGGTTGCGTGTACTATCAGGGAAATTACCATTATGATCTGCAATATAATAAGCGCTTTCTGATTCAAGGAATCTTCTATTGGCGTCAATATCAATTCTTAATCCGGGGAAAGGCTCGACAAGACTTCTTAATGAAAGTTCTCTCTTATTGTCATAAATGGCAGGTGTATTAAGTAAGGTATCCCGTGAAAGCCAGCCTTTGGTAACAGCCCTGTCAAAGAAATTTCTGTCACTGTATCCAAGAATGAAAGGCCATCCGGGAGCAAGATTTCCATTATAATTTGACATTCCGAGAAAGCTTGTTTCTGGCGCATACCCGGGTAGAAATTGTCCCTGGGATGTCATATAAGTCAGACTAACTGACCTTATCCCCATTACAGCTCTGATTAAATATTCACCGGCGACAATAAATGGATCCCTGTTCTTTTTAATCTTCCCCTCGACAACTACTTTGGCACCATCAACCTGTTGAGCTGAAGTGAAATTTATCCGGTTTTCACTAATAATATCAATTTTCCCTTTTACCTCCACTCCATTTTTGCCAACGATTTTGACCTTGAGATCTTTAGACTTCAGGTTATGATTTATAGCTTTTGCAACATTTGCTTTAAAGCTCACATTATCCCTGGTATAGGTTACAGTGCGCAATTCCGACTTCATCTTCTGCGCCGCCCCCGGCATGGTATTATTTTCAATATTTTTCAGGAATTTCAATTTAGTATAAAGAGAAGAAAGAGCAGCCATTGCTGTAAATGTCATCTCACTATGGTTCTTAATTGAATTTCCCAGATTAATATGCAGACTATCAGGGAAAAGGGGACCTGCCAGCCATGTGTAATCCGTACTATAACGGGCATTTGCATTTACCCATGAAAGCAATGGCAATTTATTTACAGGAAGTGTATAAGTTACATTTATAAAATGATTGTAGGTGGTGGTTCTTCCTCCTCTTCTTAAATTACCAATAACTGAATCGCGCCAGTTATTATAAGTAGTGGCGTATCTTTTCCTGTCTACTCCTCCGCCTGGTTCATCAATTCTCGCAAGATCTGTAGCCGTAAAATCAAACTTTAACTGGCGCGTCACATCGTATTTGAAATCATAAATACGGCTCCACTCGAAATCCTTTTTGAATGATGGCGTGACCATTAGATATGGATTATCTATATTCCTGGTTATTAATTCATTGTAAGTTCTGCTCAGATCGGTTCTGAATGAAAGGCTTTTTGGGAAAGCATAAAAATTAAAGTCCTTTATAATTTTGAAAGCTGATCCGTTAAGAAAACTTACATTTCTAAAGGGCATAATATTTTTAGGCTGAGCCTGAAAATCATAGTTCAGACCACCTCTGTAGTCCTTTTCCAGATTAATTTGAGTATTGGTATTGCTGCTGAAAATTTCATTGTAAGTGTAGTTCACACTAAGGTTAGCCGGATCCCATACATGAGGCTTTTCGCCTCTTTTTGTTATGCCGGCGTTACTGATAGTAATTGTCTTTCTTCTTGAATAATCCTCGGCGATATTTAATATTGAATCTTTGACAGCCTTGTTTTTAGCGGCATTTAGTGCATCGCTTAACAGTATATCCGGATCCAATGGGTTAAACTTAGGTTTTATGCGGGTTTCAGAATAACCAACGTATACCGGTAGTCTGACACCAATTTTTTCAGGGAAAAATTTGCCGAGTTCAACGCTTGATGATATATCATATTTTAAAACATCTTCCTTGCTTCTTTCATTTATCTTTTTCTCAAGGCTTCCCCATCCGGGGGTGCTTGCCTGACCAACCATATCGATAGTTCCCAGGTCGGCAAGCCGGGCCTGAAAGTGGGTGTTTGCCGCCCACCCTCCGTCTTCAATAAAATCGCTGAGCCTGAGTTCGTTAACCCATACCTCAGCATATTTTGGCTGTCCGTCGTCTGTTGATCTGCTGCGTGTCTTAATAGGATTTCTGACTCCTATCATTATTACTTTGATATTGCTCATGTTCGGATTACCTGAAACCGAAACTCTGGCCGTCCCATTCTGATACACAAACACGTCGGTGGCGCTCAAAGAAGATCCGGGTAGATTCATCTGCCTGTTCCTTTCCTGTTTTGCCGCCTGTAAAACTGAAAGGTCTATTATAAAACTATTTTCTGCAGGCCAGACTTTTGCCCTGTCATCTTCCGAGTTATTATCATAATGACCTGGGGGCGTGAGTTTTAGTGGAATTTCATACTCATAAAAATTTCCCTTGTAATCTGAGCCAATCCTTATAAATGCCGTAAGATCATCGTCGTGCAATGGCTGACCAATCATTGCCTCAGCATGCACCTCCATCCGCAGTTTACGATAATCTCTTATATCGAGATTAATATTTTTGAATGCAGCCCGTGCATCCCCGTCTTCGAGATTCATGACCTTAAGAACCATCGATTGTTCGTTTAGCTGCCTTAGCTGGGGATTCTGAGGATCTGTTACTCTGTTAAATCCGGGAGGCAAAGTATAATTTACAGGTATTTTGCTTGCATTCTGTTCAATACTTACCGAGCTGATTTCGAATGAGCCATCGGTAGCTTCCGGAACCGTAACCCTTTCTCCCCCTTCCATAAAAGAAATATTGTATTTTCTCCATTCAGCACGCACGAGGTCGAGTTTTGCAAAACGCATTATTACAGGTTCGCTGAAACCACGAAGAAACATTCTCATGAAACGGATTGACTTGAAATCCTTGATAGGGCCAATAACTTTCTGATAATCCGAGATCGGAACCTTAAACAGGTACCATTTTACGCTGGATTTCTTGGAATTTGGAAAGGTAATTACAGGCGATTCAATTTCATCGACTACATAGTTTGAACCGACTTTAAGGTCTCCCGGACGCATACTGACTTTGTACTGATAGTAGCTTTCTGTTTCATTTAAAGTATTATCACGGTTAATGTCCTCCATATCGGGTAATGTCGATCCGGAAGTCGGATAAGATTCTTTCGACATCTGCGACGTTGGCGAGTTTCCTTCCTCTCCATTATATTTTTTATACCTGTCAAGTATGCCAAGCTGCTGGGCATCATAATCAGATCCCCTGAAATAATGATAATCATCTCCCGAAGGATCTTTTTGAATTTCACTATAGGCATCAGGTGTTGTGATCAGCAATGCTTTCTGAAGATAACTGGCGAAGAAAGTTTGTTCGTCCTGATCCATCAGTCCATCGAGCCCGACGTCCTGAAACAGTCTTGATTCAGGGGCATTGTCAAAAGCATGGACCACCGCCTGCACCGTTGGTACCCTGCCCCATGCAGTTGTGTCGACATTTTTAACAACTGGCGAATTGGGGAGTCCGTTTTCAAAGCTTTTCCGGGAATCGCGAAGAATATCTTCAGAGATATCCCCAAGATTAAAATAAAGATCTCCTCCTGCCCCATTTGGATTCTCGACAAACGGGTCCATAACCCAGAATTGAACATATTGCACGTTTGCAGATTCAAAATCGCTGGTAAGCACCTCTCTCATTATACCGCCCCATCTTGATTGAGGTTCATTCAATTTCCCAGCTGAATTCATTCCTGCTGAATAGGGGCCCGGGGATGTATCATAATTATAAGGCCCTTTTTCTTCAGGATAATATGCAAGGTTCAGTACTGCAATATTCGTAGGGATTCCGCTCGGACTCTCTATGTTTGGAAAAATTTCATTTTCATAGATTTCGCGTACAAAATGACTCGATTGTTCATCGGGATGCTGTTTGATATAATCGGGTGTGGATGATCCGTTTCGCAGAAAAAGAGGATCAATTACATACCAGGCTAGTTTAGCCCGGTTAAAACCGCTCACTAAATTATTATTGAATTTAGCCTCAGGGAAGAACTGATCCTGACCCTGCGGTACGCTTGAAATAGTCCAGGCATTAAATGATTTGAGATCGAGAGGAATTTCGCTTGCTTCAAAATCATCTATGTATGCATTACCAGCGTTTGTAATAGCTTTTGAATGTCCGGGAATAAGATTTGCAAATTCACCAAAGAAAGAGAGTGAAGAAGGAGTTTTTGTATTTAGAAGTGGTATTTTATCAATTATCTTTGTAAGTAGTTGTGATTCTGTCTTATATGAAGTATTTAAGCCCCATATTGTATTTGAGATCGGTTCTTCTCCATAATTCACCTTCTGTGTATAGGGTCTTTCTGTAAGATGCAATATTGTAGCCCCGATGTCGAAGTTCTCAGAGGCACGATAATCGAGATGAGTCCCGACGAGTGTTTTTGTCTGGAATCCAAAGAACTGGTTATTCTCCAATGAAACCTGAATCGGTGTCTGCGACTCAATCAGTGCACTGTTAATGATAGTCACCGTTCCCATATTATAGTCGACAGTATAGTCGGTGTTTTCAACCAGCGGAACTCCCCCGGCAGTGACCTTAACAGAATTTTGAGGGATGTTCGAAGCATTTAACCTTATTACCGAACCTGATTGAGATGAATATTGTCCTTTAAGGGTAAATTTATTTTTTTCAGCCATTTGTCGCGCTATGGTCTGTGTTGAATCATATAATTCCTGAAAAACATATTTGCTTGCCAGAGCAGGATTCCCGATTTTATTTTTCAGATAACTCCCAAAGGGTTCAATCTCGGGAAAAATAATCTTCCCTCTGTCAACCATAACAGTCACCCCATCAATGAAATCGAAAAAACCATCTGGTTGCTGATCTAGCTGAGAATTAAGATTATCCAGATTTAATACCTGCAAAAGAACTTTATTCGCCAGGTTTCCTTCAGGAATATAGTTAATGGAATTTCCCGTTTTATCATCCTGATAAAGCACGTTGAGTACAAAATCCTTTTTATCAAGCTTCCCTGATCCCAAAGAGTAAATATTTTTCATCATCAGATTCCAGGTCGGCAATTTTGGGCTCAGGGTGGTTCCCTTAATGAGTTTCAGCACCAATGTCTGTGGCGCCGTTATACCATCTGTTGAAAACTCACCCACCTTATAAATTTTGCCTCCGTATGTGTATTCATAAGCAACAGCGAGTACTTCATCGGTATTCAACGCAGTATTTAGTGAAATATATCCAAGCTTGGTGTTGATATCATATTCGCGTTCATCAAGCTTTCTCGCGTTCTCAATCTTTTCAAAATCCCTTCCAATCTGAAATCCGGGATATAAAGGGGCAAATGCATTTGTAACCTGATTGACATTCCGGATCATTCCATAAGAAGTAGTTAACTCATTATACATCTTATTTGCCTCATTATCAGGATATACAGAAGATCCTGCGGCTGCCTGGAAGGCCGGTACTTTATTGAAGATGTGCTTTGAATTTTCAGCTAAGTCGATGAAAGCAACAATGTTCCTGTTGCTGGCGTCTTCAAAACTGCTTTGTTTATTAGTAACCCATACTTCAATCCTCTGTATGTTAACTCCCGAACTAACGACAGGCATATTCTTGAGCGATTCATCGTATGTATCCCTGAAGAATTGAGATAAAAAGAAATGCCTGTTCGCTTCGTAATCATCAGCAAAAACTTCATAATCCGTCAGCTGAGCTCCTCCCTTCGCCTGGATTACTGATGATTGACCTTTTTGCTGGGATAAAACCGTAGTGACAGTAAGCTTTCCGAATTGCATTTCTGTTTTCAGACCAAACAGACTATAACTGCCTGTAATGAGTGTACCGGCAAGCGGAAGAGTGACATCACCAGCTTCAACTTTCTTCAGAATTTCGTCTTCCTTCCCTGCATACTGAAGCTTGGTCCGGTTTTCAAATTCGAACATTGCATCGGTATTATAATTTACGCCCAGGGTCATTTTGTCACCGATGGTTCCGGTGACATTCATCTGAATTTTTTCCTTGAAATCGAATGTCGGAATCGTCTGAAGCTTAACCGGAAGGGTGGGATTTTCCGTCTTTGAAATATTAATTCCGAAGATCAGTTCAGCAGAGCCCTGCGGAACTATATTTATTGTATTGCTGCCAAATATTTTATCGAATGCTGCTCCGCCAATTTCGATCTGAGGTATCAGATTTGATTTAAATCCGGCTTCAGCACCCGAAATACGGGATTGCCAGTAATCACGCATTGCTTTTGCGTATGCATACTTCCTGAATTCTTCAGGATCCATGTGAACCGGGGGGCGATAATCGAAGGCTCCTACTTTCTCATATAAGATATATTCATTCTTAACGGGATCGTAGATAGCAATAGTTTTAATGTTGGAGGGTTTGTCAAGGAAAAGAGGAGCCTTTTGTTGAGGTTCCCAGGGTATTCCTTTGTCGTCATTCAGCTTCAGGATCGATTTTCGGGTCGTAGTATCCCGGGCAACATTTTGCGACGCAGCTTGACTACTTACTTCTGTTGGTATTATTAGGAAAGAAGTTAAAAGTAGAAGATACGAAAATATCAGAATATTCTTATGTGATATCCCTGATCCCAATCCGGCTTATATTCAAGAATTACATGTTTTTAAGCGCTCTCTTTATCAAATCCTCAACCGTAAGGTTTTTCTCATCTTTGGTTATCTTGTCAAGGACTTTTGAGACAGCACTTTTGGCAAATCCCAGCATTACTAATGCAGATAACGCTTCATCGCGTTTTGTATTGTCTGCAAATGCAAATATTTCACCGCTTCCGGTATGCTTGCCGAGTTTGTCTTTAAGGTCAACAATAATTCTTTGCGCAGTTTTTAAGCCTATTCCTTTTACGCTTTTCAGGAGATTTACATCGGACCCCAGAACGGCCTTTTCAATTTCGACCGGACTGAGAGAAGAGAGCATCATTCTTGCCGTATTAGCTCCGACACCGGAAACAGAGATCAGTGACCTGAAAACATCTCGTTCCTCATCTTCCGCAAATCCGAAAAGCTGGTGACTGTCTTCCCTGATTACTTCATGAATAAGAACTTTATATTCTTTCATGTTTTCAAGCCTGGAAAAAGTTGAGAGCGAGATATTAACAAGATAACCTATCCCTCCTGTTTCCATTATCAGGAAAGTAGGTGTGATCCGGGTTATTGCACCATTAATATAATCTATCATAATTTATTGCTCAGGATTAAATATATCAGGTGGAAGTTCATCGATACGATCACTGTGTATTTCAATATCCTGATGTTTCAGGGGATTTTTTGATATCTCTTTATACATCTCCCTGTTCCTGAAGATATCGCATGCAAGATAAATTGCCTGTCTGAATGAATTTTCTGACGCTTCGCCCTTCCCTGCAAGTGAAAAAGCAGTCCCATGTACAGGTGATGTTCTTATAAAAGGCAAACCTGCAGTGAAGTTAACTCCTGAATCAAATGAGAGAGCCTTAAACGGAGTGAGCCCCTGATCGTGATACATAGCAAGTATTCCATCAAATTTTGAAAATGAACCTGCACCGAAAAATCCATCTGCCGGAAACGGACCAAAGGCCATAATACCTTCTTTTTGCGACTGTTGTATTGCCGGATCAATAATCTCGGCTTCTTCTGATCCAAGAAGTGAATTATCTCCTGCGTGAGGATTCAGCCCCAGTACAGCAATCCTTGGTTTGCGTATGCCGAAATCAAGAATGAGAGATTGATTCATCAATCTTATCTTCTTCAACAAAGTTTCGATTGTTATTAATCCCGAAACTTTACTCAGAGGTACATGGTCAGTAACAATTCCTATCCTCATGCTCTCACTGATCATAAACATGAGGGCCTCTGAAGATCCTGCCACTGATTTAAGATAATCTGTATGGCCTTTAAAATGAAAGTTTTCTGATTGCACATTTTGCTTATCAATTGGCGCTGTGATGAGAACATCAATTTTCCCGTTTTTCAGATCGTCCACGGCTTTTTCGAGAGAGATCAATGCAGCTTCCCCGCCCTGTGGAGTTGATTTGCCCAATTCAACCCTGATATTGTCATCAAGACAATTTATCATATTGGCCTTCTTTGCATGAGCTTCTTCTGGCACTCTAATATTGTTAAAGCTGAAATTATTAACATTCAATGCTTTACGATGATAGGCAGCGACCTTTGGAGAACCATAAACGATGGGAGTACAAATATCATTAATTGTCGGATCAGAGAGGGCTTTAATAATGACCTCATATCCGATACCATTGATATCTCCATGTGAGATCCCTGCAAGTATTGTTTTCTTTTCCATAAGTTCTTATTTCTTTTCAGTATAGTTGGATACCATTCTCCTGAGAAACGCCGAAAGTAACCTCAGACCCGACGCAGTTCCGTTTTTTGACCTGTAAAAATCATCTTTCTTCAGCATTTCTGTCCCGGCAATATCCAGATGTATCAATGGATATTCTGCAAATTTTTCAAGAAATTTGCCGGCAATAATTGCACCTGCCTCACGACCTCCGACATTTTTCATATCAGCAATATCCGATTTAAGCAGTTCGCCGTATTCATCCCAGAATGGCAGTTCTGCAATTCTCTCATACACATCATTGCCGCATTCTCTCAGTAAATCGATATATTTTGAGTCGGCATTTGTCATCACTGCTATGCCCTGGTTCGCAAATGTCATAGCTGCTGATCCTGTGAGGGTAGCAATATCAATTATCAATTGAGGCTTATATTTCGACGCGTAGCTGATTGCATCTGCAAGAATCATTCTTCCTTCAGCGTCGGTATTTCCTATCTCAACAGTTGACTTGTTGTACATGGTTATTATATCACCCTGCGTATATGCATTGCCTCCTGGCCTGTTATCTGTTGAAGGGATCAATCCTATAACATAGAGCGGCAGTTTCGTTTTAGCTATCGCCTGCATAACACCGGCAACTGTTGCGGCACCAGCCATATCTCCGTTCATGCCGGCCATAAAATCACCGGTTTTAATATTTAATCCGCCCGTATCATAAACCACACCTTTCCCAACGAGAACAACAGGCTTTTTATTGACACTGTTTGCCGGATGCCATTCGAGAATACAGAAAACCGGCGGATCAACACTCCCTTTATTTACCGCCAGGAGGCCTCCCATTTTCAGAGCCTCAATTTTTCCTTTTGTCAAAACCTCAACTTTGAAACCTGATGATTCGCCCGACTTCCTGATTTCCTCAGACAGACCAGTTGCATTCAACTGGTTCACAGGCTCCTGGATCAGATTTCGTGAAAAATAAACTGCGTCTGTAAGGTTAACCAGCCAGGCTATTTCTGAATCTGAAGCTTTACTGTCGAGCAAAAGGGTCTCAGGATATTTCTTCCTGTCATCCTTTTCTTCCCTGGTTTTGTATTTATCAAATGAATAAAAACTGAGAAGCAGTCCTTCGGCAAAATCCTCGACTGCTTCTTTATATGCATTATCCGAAGTAATTACAAGTTCTTTGTGATTGTTATCTTTGATCAGCTTTTTCAATTTATATGACGATTTCCTGAGTTCCTCCCTCACTTTGTAATGCGGAACATCCTTTTTCAAAGTGACGATATAAATAAACCTGCTGTAAGAATTAATAATGATCTTTTCGTCTCCTGCTGCGACTTTAGCTTTGACAAAATCTTTTTCCTGTTTATTTAGTTTTAATTTATCAGGAATCTGATCGCTTCCCATGATGCATACAACAGATTGGTCAGGTGTAAATTGTGATATTTTTTGAATTTGAGATTTCATTTTTTTATCCTTTGGCTTACAAGGACGTAAAGTTAAATAAATAATTGAATGTTAGAAGCGCCGGAGGTGGGAAGTCAGAAGACGGAAGTCGGAAGATTTCCTTACTTTTGCTTCGGACTTCGGTCTCCTGACTTCCAACAAATTGATTAATCATATCAAACATGAGTCTAGAGCATCTATACGATAAAGCAATAAACCTGGTACCGTTGAGTGTTTCTGAGGGACTTTCACTTTATAGAGCACCGATAGAGGAGCTCATGTTTATAGCAAATAAACTCAGGCAGATACATAATCCGGGAAAGATAGTCGGGTGGATGATCGACAGGAATGTGAACATAACAAATGTATGTTTTTCCCAGTGTTCCTTTTGTAATTTCTGCAGGAAGAAAACATCAGATGATGCATATGTAACAACCATACCGGAGTATATTTCCAAAATCGATGAGATGTATTCGCTTGGTGGTGATCAGCTTCTGTTACAAGGCGGAATGAACCCAGATCTGGGCCTTGAATTTTATACCGGCCTTTTCAGGAATCTCAAAAAGATGTATCCCACTCTCAAACTGCATGCTCTCGGACCTCCGGAAATTGTCCACCTTGCGCATAAGGAAAAGGCAACTAATTCTAAAATATTAAGTGCACTGATTGATGCAGGACTCGATAGTCTGCCAGGCGCCGGTGCAGAAATACTTTGTGATCGTGTGAGACGGATTGTTTCTCCGGCTAAGGCATCAACGGAGGAATGGCTCAGCGTGATGGAAGATGCTCATAAACTCAATTTGCCGACATCGGCAACTATGATGTTTGGCCATGTTGAAAAAATTGAGGAAAGAATTGAACATCTTATCCGTTTACGCGATCTGCAGGCAATTAAACCTGAAGGACATTTCGGATTCATCACGTTCATTCCATGGGCTTTCCAGGATGAAGGAACAGTGTTGTTAAATAAAAGAGGCATTCGGAGCAGCTATAATGCCCCTGATTATATCAGGATGATTGCAATAAGCAGGATAATTTTAAACAACATTAAAAATATACAGGCATCCATACTCACTGTAGGCAGGGATATTGGGATGCTGTCGCTCCATTCCGGAGCGAATGACCTTGGTTCAATAATGATTGAGGAGAATGTGGTTAGTGTAGCAGGTTCTCATAATCGCTTCAATGCCAGTGAAATGCAGGAAATCATAAAAGAAGCAGGTTTTGTACCGGGGAGAAGGAATCAGAAATACGAATTGATATGACAGCTGGCTGAGCGAAGTTTTCAAACTTCGCTTTTTATTTTACGGCGAAATGTTTTGGCGAAGTCTGAAGACTTCGACAAGCCAGGATTTGAAATCCAGCCACAAAAAAACCTGCATCTCGGATAATGCAGGTTTTTTGGAAATATTGTTAATATCAGATTTAGTCTTTGTGCGCAACTTCCTTCTCGTCTTCAGCAGGATCATACTTTGAAGCTTTCTTGAATTCCTTCATGCCCTGGCCAATGCCTTTCATAAGTTCAGGAATCTTACGTCCACCAAAAAGCAGCACTACTACAAGTAATATCAGTAATATTTCTGTCATTCCTAAATTGCCCATCTCTTTTAGTTTTAGATTATATACAAAGGTAAAAATACTTTCTTTATTTACAAATTACGAAAAAACTATTTCTTTAATAGCCGCAGGACATCATTCCCGTTAGCATATAACAAAAGCGCCAGTAATAAAATCATTCCCGCTATCTGTGCATATTCGAGAAACTTATCACTCGGCTTCTTCCCAGTAACTACTTCAAATAACAGGAAGAGAACATGACCACCATCAAGAGCCGGTATAGGAAGTATATTCATTATTGCAAGTATTATCGAAAGAAACGCTGTAAGATCCCAGAATGCCTGCCAGTCCCATACTCCGGGGAATATGCTTCCAATAGTAATAAATCCGCCCAACGACTCATATCCTTTAGTGTGACGTGAAAAGATGAGCTTGAATTGCTTAAGGTAATTCCTGATTGTTTTAACTCCTTTTTGAATGCCGGCGGGTATTGATTGAAAGAACCCGTATTTTAATGTTTTAAGATCAAAGATCTGAGCAAAGGAAATGGTCCTGTTTATTCCCAGCAACCCGGCAGCAGTGGGTTTTACAGTGATGTTGATGGTATCTCCTTTTCGAAGAAGATTCAGATTAAGCGGACGATCTTTATTTTCAGCGACATATTTTTGAAATTCATCGAAATAATTGAATTTTTTATTATCCAGGCCAAGGACCTGGTCGCCAATATGAACACCTGCTTCTTTCCCTGGTGATTCTTTTCCGAAGGTAGAAACGATAAAAGGTCCGAAAGGGGCTCTTGGTTCAATCTGGCCTTTTCCTTTCAGCATCTTGGGAACAAATTCGGGTGGGATATTAATGTTTACGATTTCACCATTGCGATCAACCTGGATTGATTTACGGTTGTTCAAAGCAATGTTTGAGCTGATCTCCATGAAATTCTCGATATGCTTGTTATCGACAGATATAATCTTATCTCCGTTTCTCAGGCCAATTGCATATCCAACCGAATCCGTTACAATTCCGTATTTAACATTTGACGTTGGCAGATAGGTCTCACCCCATGCATATAAGACAAGAATATAGATCAGCATCGCTGAGATAAAATTGAACAAAACGCCTCCTGTCATTATGAGAAGTCGCTGCCATGATGTTTTCGATCTGAACTCATAAGGCTGCGGCGGAAGTTTCATCTGCTCCTTGTCCATTGATTCATCGATCATTCCTGAAATCTTTACATAACCGCCCAGAGGAAGCCAGCCTATTCCGTATTCCGTTTCACCTTTCTTGTATTTAAATAAGGAGAACCATGGATCGAAAAAGAGATAAAATTTTTCAACTCTTGTTCTAAAAAGTTTTGCAAATGTAAAATGTCCGAATTCATGTATTATTACAAGAATTGAAAGGCTCATTACAAATTGCAGGATCTTGATAAGTATTGTCATTTTTCTTTTTGGAGTTTATTAATAAAACCGAGAGCTGTTTTCCTTGCCTCACTATCTGTCACTTCAAGGAAATCCAGATCGGGTGTAGCTGAGTATAAACATTTTTCCATTGTATGCTCAACAACATCAGGCATTTGAGTAAATCCTATTCTCGAGTCAAGGAAGGCATTGACTGCCATCTCATTGGCGGCATTTAATATACAGGGCATATTTCCGCCTTGTGAAAGCGCCTCGTAGGCAAGAGACAGGTTCCGAAATTTTTTTATATCAGGCTCATTGAATGTCAATGGTTTGCAATCATTCAGTTTGAGACGCGGAAGATCTGATTGAAGTCTGTCGGGATATGTAAGAGAATAAAGGATCGGTACTCTCATATCAGGAACTCCTAACTGAGCTTTGACTGAGCCGTCGGCAAAATGGACAAATGAATGGATGATCGATTGCGGATGAACAACAACCGAGATCTGATCAGGGGTAAGATCAAAAAGCCATTTTGCTTCAATTACTTCCAATCCTTTGTTCATTAGTGATGCAGAATCAATTGTTACTTTACAGCCCATATTCCAGTTTGGATGTTTCAAAGCGTCGCAGGGTTTGACATTTTTCAACATCTCTTCTGTAAAATTAAGAAATGGACCACCGGATGCTGTCAGGGTAATTTTTTCTACAGGATTCCCTGATTCTCCTACTAGACACTGGAATATCGCAGAATGTTCAGAATCAACCGGGATTATAAGGCTTCCCGATTCTCTTACCAGCCTGCCTATTATCTCACCGGCAACAACAAGGCTTTCTTTATTTGCAAGGGCAATCTTTTTTCCGGCCTTAATTGCAGCTATAGTTGGTCTAACGCCCGAATACCCGACAATCGATGCAATCACAACATCCACAGAAGATGATGCAACTACCTGTTCTATTGCATCATCCCCGGCGTAGATCTTTATATCTGTATTTTGAAGGTTATCCTTTAACAGCAGGTAATGATCGGGGTTTGCGATCACAACTGCATCAGGATGGAATTCCAAAGCCTGACGTGTGAGAAGATCGATGTTATTTCCCGCGACCAAAACCTCTACCTCGAATCTATCTGGATATTTTGAGATGATGTCCAGAGCCTGAGTACCTATCGACCCAGTTGATCCCAACAAAGCTATTCTTTCTCCCATACCGGGTTACATGGTTAGAATATAATGTGTTTTTCGGGATCAAGGGGACTTCCTTTGTACCAGACTTCAAAATGAAGATGCGGCCCGGAGGTATACATTTCACCTGAATCACCAACAATGGAAATAGCGTCGCCTGCACGGACAAGATCACCGGTTTCCTTTAAGAGACCTGCGTTATGTTTATAAACCGAAACGATGTTATTCTGATGCTGTACCTCAATTACAAATCCTGTTTCCATGGTCCATCCTGTAAAGATTACCGTACCATCAAGAACAGCTGAAACAAGAGCCCTTGGTTTTGTAACTATGTCAGTACCAAAATGTTTTGTTCTCAAGTCGTATCTCCCTGACACAATTCCTTTTACCGGCGGGAAAAAATGTAACGTTGCCAACCCTGAAACAGATTCCGGAGAAGATGTTCCAAGTGTCAGATTATATCTTTCTTCGTTTTCAACTTTTGCCCGGAGCATTGAATCCTTCGGTGATGTAATGAAACTTATAGTTTTATAATTTTTCGTACTGTCCTGAACAAGGGCTGTTCCAATGGGTTGCCCTCCTGTTATAATTGTATTCAGATTTTCAAAATATTTATCCCTCAGTTTTAGTTCCCTGTCGAGAGAATCAAGACGAATTGCGCTCATTAGTATGTTCCGGCGCATATTAACATCGGGATAACCGGGGATAAATTCGCGTAAGTTTGTGAATGAGATAAGGGTGCTTGTACCCCAAACGAGAAATAACAGAATAAATGTAATCAGAAGGAATGCGTTATACCTTGTGAGTATTATTTTCCATACTTCCTCTAATGTATGATCATTTATTATGGAAAACCTGTATTTATCGCGCCAGTTGCTCTTTTTCTTTTCGTCCTTCGACATTGTGATTTATTTAATAGGCTTGCAAAGATAATAATCCTGCCGCATCATATCAGATAAAGGAATCAAAAATGGCAATTTAATGGGTTATATAACTTTTACGGCTTTGTCTTCACTCTGCCAGAGGCCATGCTTTGTGCATACTGACATAGCAGAAAGGTTCATGGAAACTTCGGGTGCCACGATGTAAAAGTCAATCTCAACGTGTGATGGCTGATTTCCGTAAACGCCGGCTGTGTATCGTGCCTCCGCCAGAAGGGTTTCCCTGTTCCAAAGCTGGATCACGCTGATGAAGTGATCATGTTCATCGGGATGAGGATATTCTTCTCCCACTTTCACTTTTACTTCAAATTTCTCTCCCCTTTTGACTTTGTCGGGGCAAAAAACATGAGGCATGTGTCTGTCAAGATAATCGCGTTTTACCTCTTTATCTTCCTTCTCTATTTCCGTTGCTTTAAAAACCCTTGGCATGGCAATCTGTTTTATATTAATGAGATAACTTAAAAACCTAATCAGGGTCAAACTTAATAATTAATTTTTTAATTATTATAAGTATGTCCTGTTGACACCAAAATATCTAAATTAGAGCTCATTTATAGAAATCAATTACTAATACTTATTAATTATGGCTTTTATAGGATCTCATAACAGGTTTAATGAATTCAGAGATGATTTCATTAAAGATACAGGGGTAAAAAATGTTGAAGAAAATTTAGAACTCTATGCTCAGTATGTAACTGCCCGGTTTGCTGATCAGAATCATCGTATGTTAAGCAACATCGTGAATGAGTTACAAGATTTATATAAAGTCCTTAAAAAGGTTTAAATGTTAAAACTGACCAGAGAGTTAAATAAAATGTAAAAACATTCATGAGAATAAATATGAAAAGAATATACCTGATAGCAGGCATCATTGTTGTTTGTACTTCTGTCAGTGCTCAACGAGATCAGTATCACGATTCGTTTTTCGAAGATTTCAATAATCCTGTTTCCAGTTATTTTCATCCAGGCACTGCAGGCAAGGGAGCTGATTTTACATGCAATTTCGGAGTAGACTCCCCAACAGAACCAAACACAAAAATCCTGTCCTTTAAGATAGATCCTTCAGAAGAAGCAGGAGCAGGAAGGGGGCCTGAAATTATTTCAAACTATTTTACCCATTTTGGCACCTATTCGGCACGACTCAGAATTCCTGACATCAGAAATATTCAACCTGATGTCGGGGCAGTAGTAGGCTACTTTACATACCATATGGATAGTGTGCCGGGGCTTAGTGAAATAGATTTTGAGTGGCTTCTAGCAGATCCGGAAATTATCTATATTGGCACCTGGACAGGTCCAGAAGGAAATCTGAAAAGAATTGGCCGGACTATTAATTTAGCTAAAGGAATTATTTATAACACCATATATAGGGAAAACCACAGCGGGAACAGCAGGCCTTTAACTGGTATTCAAAATCAACCTGAAATTATTCCGTCGGTTAAAGGGTACGATGCTTCCTCACAATTTTACATCTATGGATTTGATTGGCATCATGATGGTATCCGATGGTGGATGATTCATCCGAAAACAGCCGACACTGTCGTATTATGGAATTACCAGGGATCACTGGAAGGAATACCTCTCAATCATTCTCAATACAGGATGAATTTCTGGCATACGAACAACTGGCCTGTTGAGACTAACCCTAATTCAATCGAAAAACCACTTCATCCCTATGAACTGGAGATCGACTGGATGTCGTATGATCCAGTCAGAATACAGTAGAAACTGTAGTTTCAATATGACATTCCTCTTAGGAATATTTAAATTCTTTGTTTAATTCAGACACATATATCGAATTAAGATAATTTTACTCTTTTCCGAATCAAATTGTTTACATTGTATTGTCATTCAATTTTATAATCTTTTAAAATGAAACACATTTTACTTTTAACGTTGCTTCTATTTGTTTATACAACAGGCAACGCACAGCACCCGGAGACTACCGGATCAAAAGCAACCCCAACAGGCCAGCAAAAATCACCACAGGCCCAAATGCGTATTAACTTTGCTGAACAGGAAGCAATTGTAAAAAAATTCACAAAATCATTTGACTCGTTGACGCCGATGCAACAAAATATGTTTTTTACGGAAATAAAACATATTATGGATCCTGAAGTTACAAAAATTGAACCTGGCATAAATGACAGTGATCCTCCATCAGATGCTATAGTCCTATTCAATGGCAAAGATCTTAATGAGTGGGAAGAGATTACATGGGGTCCGGGCGGAACAGGCGGAAAAAAACCGATAACATGGGTTATAAAAGACGGCGGTATGCAACCTGCCAGTACTTCAGGTTCGGCACAGACAAAGCGTGTTTTCAGAGATTTTCAGTTGCATATAGAATGGAAGACTCCAACCGGTTTACCGGCAACAGTCACAGGCCAGGACAGAGGTAACAGCGGAGTAATTATCCAGGGGAACTATGAAGTACAGATTCT
Organism: uncultured Bacteroidales bacterium; assembly: GCA_963734885.1. Taxonomy (GTDB): domain Bacteria; phylum Bacteroidota; class Bacteroidia; order Bacteroidales; family VadinHA17; genus LD21. The sequence continues at coordinate 611,329 of CAVTIJ010000002.1, forward strand.
TGATAGCTACAATAATCGTACATACCGCAATGGGCAGGCTGGCGCTGTTTATATGCAATATGCTCCTCTGGTAAACCCAAGCAGAAAAGAAGGAATATGGCAGACTTACGAAATCATTTATACTGCTCCGCGTTTTAAGGACAGTGCAACATATTTTACCCCGCCAAGAATTACAATTATTTATAACGGAGTACTGGTTCAGAATAACGTAGCTATAGAAGGGCCAACTTTCTTCCCCGGAATCCCTCAATATATAATCAAAGAACATGGTGACGGGCCCATACAGTTGCAGCAACATGGAAATCCGACAACATTCAGGAATATCTGGATCAGGGAATTGTAAAGAATAAGTTTTTTGGGGGTACTGTACACCATAACGGTCATAAGAGTGACAAGAAAATTTTTGGCCGATGTACCTTTTAAATTCAAAAATTAAAGTTGGATTAATTGTCATTATTTTTGGGATAAGCGGATGCAAAAAAAATGAACCTGAGAAAATCCTTGCAATTACTACTGAAGATGTAGAACTCTATGCCAGCGGTATTTACACATTCAAAGGTACTATCGTAAGTATCGGAAAGGAAAATATCGATGAGCACGGATTCTATTGGTCCAGGTCAACAAATCCTGAAAAAGATGGAACCTTAATACAGCTAGGACCTAAAAACTTCACAGGAAGTTTCAGCAGTCTAGTATATGATATTTTGGATGGCACAACTTATTATATCAAAGCATTTGCTGTAGCCAACTCCATTTGTTATTACGGCGATGAGAAATCATTCACTACACCCGATACTATCATACATCCGATAATTGACATTGACAACAATATATACTACCCGGTAATTATTGGTGATCAGACGTGGATGAGTGGAAATCTTAAGACGACCCATTATCCTGACGGTTCTATAATACAAAGGGTAGAGGATCAACTTGCATGGTTTAACATGCCATGGTATAACAATGTCTATTGCTGGTACGATAATTATAGCGCTTTAGCCGCTGCATATGGAAATTTGTACACATGGCCGGCAGCAGTGAAAATTAATTCACAGAACGATATTCCAACCGGAATAGTACAGGGTGTTTGTCCAGATGGTTGGCATCTGCCAAGTGATGATGAATGGAAACAGCTTGAGATGTTCCTGGGGATGAGCCAGGCGGAAGCTGATGGAGAAAACTGGCGGGGGAATGATGAAGGTGGTAAGATGAAATATGAAGGATCCCCGCCATGGGAAATCCCAAATACCGGGGCAACTGACGAAAGTGGATTCATGGCACTACCCGCAGGGTTGCGAAATGGTGGTGGCTATTTTAAGAATATTGGAAAATCGACCAGGTATTGGTCCTCCTCGATCACAGGTGATTTCGTCTGGATAAGGCAGTTGGATTATAATTCTTCCCGGATATTCCGTGGAATCAACGGCGTCTATGAAGGCAATTCTGTCCGCTGTATTAAGGACAAAAAATGAATGCGTACCATTTTCTATAACAAGTAGCGACGTAGAATTCTACGTCCAGGAATGTTAATTTCATCCCTGCAAATCAAAAAGAACAATCAAAATATATTTTAATTTGTTATAGATGAAACCGATTCACTATTAACGATCACAAATTACAGCAATGAAATTAGTTTTATTACGACATGGAGAAAGTCAGTGGAACAAAGAAAACCGTTTTACAGGCTGGACTGACATTGACCTGACAGCAAAAGGAATAGAAGAAGCAAAAGGTGCAGGTAAGCTTCTAAAAGAAGAGGGTTTTACTTTTGATATAGCTTATACATCGGTGCTGAAAAGAGCCATTCACACTCTCTGGTATGTGATGGATGAAATGGATCTGGCCTGGATTCAGGTGGATCGTTCCTGGAGGCTGAACGAGAAAAGTTATGGCGCACTGCAGGGCCTTAATAAAGCCGAAACTGCAAAAAAATATGGTGAAGATCAGGTATTGCTTTGGCGCCGAAGCTTCAATGTACGTCCACCGGAGTTAGATATTGCTGATAAAAGACATCCGGCTAATGAGCTGAAATATTCCATGGTAGATAAATCATTATTGCCTGCCACTGAAAGTTTGAAAGATACAATTGACCGGTTTTTACCATATTGGCACAAAACTATTGTCCCTTCAATTCAGAATCAGCAAAAAGTCATAATAGTAGCGCATGGAAACAGTTTGAGGGCTCTGGTTAAATATCTGGACCATTTATCTGACGAAGAAATTCTTGACATAAACATTCCAACAGGAATTCCCCTGGTCTATGACCTTGACAAAAACCTTGATGTTATAACAAAGAACTATCTCGGCAACCAGGAGGCTATAAATGAGTCAATAAATTCAGTAAAAAACCAGGGGAAAGCCTAAATCTTCATCGGCACAAGCCCAGACAAAAGCAGCAACTGGAAATGCCAACGAAATCAAATTCTTTTTAGTCATTAGATTAAGTCTTAAGGATTATAAAATAAAGACAAATCAGAAATAGATTTTATTCCGCATTATTGATTGTTAAGAAAATCAGTGAGGGTTAAGCTGCTTCGCTCTCTTCATCATTCGTGGTAACAGCCCGATGAAAAAACCCTGCAGCCTCCTTCGTCGGCTGTCCGGGTTTTTTATTTCTCACTCACGCATTCAAAATGCGTTTGATTTGTTTACAGAGGATTGCTCGCTTCGCTCGCGATCCTCTGGAGTTAACAGCCCAAAGAAAAAAACCCTGCAGCCTCCCTCGTCGGCTGTCCGGGTTTTTTATTTCTCACTCACGCATTCAAACTGCGTTTGATTTGTTTACAGAGGATTGCTCGCTTCGCTCGCGATCCTCTGGAGTTAACAGCCCAAAGAAAAAAACCCTGCAGCCTCCTTCGTCGGCTGTCCGGGTTTTTTATTTCTCACTCACGCATTCAAACTGCGTTTGATGCTTCGTTCGAAATAAAAAACCCTGGCGCTTTCGCGTCAGGGTTTTTTTCTTTGTAGCGGAGGGAGGATTCGAACCTCCGACCTTTGGGTTATGAGCCCAACGAGCTACCACTGCTCCACCCCGCATTATCGAGGTGCAAATGTAGTACATATGAGATAAATACCAAAAGAAAATTTGATTTTTTTTATTTTTGATCAAAGTATTGTCCATTAATTCAGTAAGTCGCCTCTCGGTTAGAATTCGGATTCGGATTTTTGCAGTATTTTATTGATTATAACCGACGTACGGTCCATGACAGGATGCAGAAACAATCGCCATTAAAGTTAAAAGAAAAATAAAAACTGTCGAAGTAAAGTCATCCTGACGTCACGGAAAACTATTAGAAAAATTACACTACACAAATTACAACGACTTTATATCAAGTGTCTTGCCTTCAGTCTGTTCATATAATTGTTTTGCCATTTCGGCTTTGTCGTGGCTGAAGGAAGGATCCATGGAATTTGCTGTCATATATGACTCATAAGCTTTATCGTATTTTTTGACAAACATATAAAAATCTCCTTTGGAGTCGTATACATTCGGATTTTTCGGATCCAGCTCCATGTATTTATTGAATGCTGCTTCTGCTTTATCGCTCTGATTTAGTGTCATATAAGCATATCCCAACTGGTTGTAAAAGGTTGCGGGTTTCGCAGCTATTTTTATTGCTTTATTTAAAGTTTCAATCATGCCGGTAGAATCGCCTGCGAGTGATTGAAATGAAACCAGATTGCTATATGATTCAGGATCATTTGGATACATACTAACAAGCTTTTTGCCCAGATCCACAACATTGGTCTGTCCATTTTTCAGATTGCTAATTGCCTCTCTCAGAAGCCCTTCAGCACTGCTTATCTTTTCTTCGCAATTAATAGCCGCATTTGCGAATTTGTTAAAATTATTGCCATCCCCGTTAAGAATGTAGTAAAAGGCAAGCTGGTAATTTGCCATAAAAAAATCCTGATCCTGATCCAGGGCTTTATTAAAGTTTTCAAGCGCATCCTTCAATCTGACTTCGTCGAAGTATTTCATGGCCTTATTATAATTCAACAGCGCTGTTTTTGAATTAGTAGTAATCGGCATCAGCTTACCATCTGCCTGTGAGTACACTGATAATGCCACTAAAAGACAGACAACTGACAGAAGAAATTTCTTCATTTTTCTTAGTTTTAAATCGATAATTCACACAAAGCTCAATGTTATTTAATTCATTCCAATTCACTTACATTAATAACAAATGAAACTACATTGAAGTTTTAAAAAAATGAAAAGGAGGAAGTGGCTCCAGTTCCAATATGCTATAATATAAAAGGAATTAATGCTTTTCTCTCTTTATCATATTCAGGAAATTCTTTGACATACCACTTATGATGATCAAGAGCCCTGGGAATAAGATTTGTTAAAGTCCAGATTAAAAATGAGAGCGCCGGCAGATTAAAGGCAACAAGTGCAAATCCGGCCCACGAAATTATCTCACCAAGGAAATTTGGACAGGAAACATACCTAAAAAGTCCGCCATAAGGAATTTTGTAACCATCACCGGTTGCCGGACGAAGTTTAATCAGCAAAAAGTCGTGATATTTGTTTATTGCAAAGCCGGTCAAAAATAAAATCGTGCCAGCTATAAGGCGTAAATCAATCCACACTCCTGGTTTGTATTCAGCAGCGAAATGCACAAACCAGTATCCATTCAAAAAACCATTGATAACATTAAACATAAATGCAAGAATTACGATCAGTATCGGTATTTTTTTCCTCGCCGTCCTAATCCTGAGGGGAAAAATGAGGACGCGGTGAACATAATGCATTCCCCATAGTAATGCAGGTACAAGAATAAGAACATTTGACAAACTTGCCTTAAAAATCAGATAATATCCAAAAATTGCCAGGGAGGGCAACTCCATTACGAACCATCCGAGTTTATTGTTAAGCATCGGTCCCCAGTTGTTCTTCAAATGCCGGCCATAAGGTTGTGCTACTCTAAGAAGTATCGGAAATATGATCAGCGGGACGGCTATCCAGATGCAACAGATAATGTTAAATGTTTCGTGCGGTATCATTTCAGCTAATGATTTTTTCTTGTATGTACCAGTCAAAAGTATCTCTGAGTGTTTCTTCAAGCGGTCGTGGATTGTACCCTAACTCTTTTTTTGCTTTTACACTTGAAATATTTTTAGGGGAATTGATCAAAATATTAAGAGACTGATATGTATATAATGGCTCCTTATTTGAAATTGTTGAGTAAATCTTAAAGAAAGGGCAGGCCAGTTGTGCAAGTGATAGAGGAATTATCCCTGGGATTTTGCAACCTGACATTTCACTTATCATTAATGCCAGATCCCTAAGGCTACTGTATTTTCCTGAAAGAATATAGTTTTCTCCTTTGCGCCCCGACTCGATTGCCTGTATCGAAGCGGAGACAACGTCACGGACATCCACCCAGTTGTAACCACCTGACACGATAAAAGGCAATTTATTCTGATAGATTTTGATAAGTGCCCGGCCCAAAAAAGAGTTTCTTTTGTCAAAAGGACCAATCACTGCGGTGGGATTTAAAATTACAGCGTTCAGTCCTTCCTTCACGGCATTCATCACTTCCCTTTCACCTTCCGCTTTGGAATACTCGTATATTATTTTCTTTGCTTCAACCCTTGGTCTGCTTTCGTCAAGCAACATATCCAGAGGATTGGTCTGAAAGGCGTGAATACTGCTAAAGTGTATGAATCTTTTTACTCTATGATAATTGGCAGCCCTTAAAATGTTTTTAGTACCGGTAACGTTTGTGTCAAAAATCTGTGCAGGAGATTTATTTCCAATATCGATCTGAGCTGCAAGATGATATACAATATCCGTTCCGTCGCACAGGTTATTCAACGATTCAGGTTCAAGCAGATTTCCATGGATAAGTTCAACATCCAGATCTTCCAGATCACCTCTGAAATTATGAACCAGCACTTTTACACTGGCTCCCTGTTTTTTCAGTTCCCTTACAAGGCAATTTCCAATATGTCCGCTGGCGCCGGTGACAGCAACTCGCATTGCAAATGATTTAATTCTTTGACTCAACCAATTGTGTTATTCCCTTTCGGCATAAATGATGTATCCATAAAGTATTTTAAAGGATCATCAGGATTGATAAAAACATCAACGTGTAGTCTACCGGCCAGAAATGGGGCGGGATCTATTGTATACGGTTTGCTCACAAAATCATATTCAGTATTACTTTTGACATCATTCCATTTGCATTGTATCAGCCAGGGGTTATTGTCTCCTGCCCTGAATCTTTCATCTCTGCCGATTGTAAATTCTGCCTCTATTTTTCGTCCTGCATTTATCAGTTTATTGTTTGATGAATCACTGGCTATCTGCCGGATGAACAGATAAAAACCTAAAAGAAAAAATAGTCCGCCAACAATTGCACCTTTCATATTATATCCAATACTATCACCAAAATCAATGGTTTGTGGAACAGACGGGTCATAGAAAATCTTTACCTTTTCTCCATCCCTGACACTGCTCCTTTTAATACCGGAAGTTGTCACTGTCGTTCCGTCAGCTGTGTTAAAAGTTACCGTAACATTATAAGTAGAAGCTCCCCGCGAGTGGCTCTGTCTTTTGGAGGTCATTACTGTACTTTCCGTTGGAATTCCATGATTCTTAAGTTTCATGGATTTGACTATGGAGGGTACTGTTAAAAACAAGAAAATACACCCTACAATAGCCGGTATTAATAAGACTATTTTTTTGTTCATGGAGTTGGTTTAAATGTTTAAAGGATTTAAATGTTTCTCTCAATTCTGGTTATGCCATCTAAGTTAACCATATTTTTATAAACCACGGACAATTGCTTCATTCATTAAACTTATTGAACAAATAAATTGTTAACCTCTTCATAATGAAATGATGATGTCTTCAAATGGCACTTGAAAAATATAAACAGAAACGAAAGGAATCAAGAACTCCGGAACCATTTGGAGGTAGAAGCAATGATAATGAATTACTGCATTTCACTATTCAAAAACATGCTGCTTCGAGATTGCATTATGATTTCCGTCTCGAAATGAAAGGCGTACTTAAAAGCTGGGCAGTACCAAAAGGCCCATCAACCGATCCTGAAATAAAGCGCCTGGCAGTGATGGTTGAAGATCATCCATATGATTACAGAAATTTTGAAGGAATCATACCTAAAGGAGAATATGGCGGAGGTACCGTTATTGTATGGGATGAAGGAACGTATGAAGCATCGGGTCTCAAAGGAAAGACAAAGAAAGAGCAGGAAAAATATTTATTACAACGCTTATTCAATGGGGATCTCAAGATTACACTTTATGGGAAAAAGCTAAAGGGAGATTACGCACTTTTCAGGCTGAAAGACAGTGAAAACAACTGGCTACTGATGAAACATAAAGATGAATTTGCTGATAAAAAGGACATTACCCTTAAGGATAAATCAGTTCAGTCAGGACAGACAATCGAAAAAGTAAAGTCAACAAGCAAGAATATATATGGTGCTGGAAATGATGAAAACTCGGAAAAAACAGATAAAAAGCAAAAAAACCAAACTGTATCCAAGATGCCGGATACTGATATATCTGCTTTTCTAAAAAAAGCAGTCAAAGCAAAAATGCCGGCAAGTATCGATCCAATGCTTGCAACACTGGTCGATAATCCTTTCGATGATCCTGAATGGTTGTTTGAGGTAAAGTGGGATGGTTACAGAACTATTATCTTCCTGAACAAAGGAAATGTAGAACTTCAGTCACGGAACAACAAATCATTCACCAAAAAGTATTTTCCGATAGCAGAATCGTTGAAGAAATGGGATATCAATGCAATCCTCGACGGTGAACTTATTGTAAGTAATGATAAAGGAGTTTCAGATTTTAATGCTTTGCAGAACTGGAACAAAGAATCGGATGGTGACCTGAGATTATATGTTTTTGATTTGTTATGGTACGAAGGCAAAAATCTGATGGACTTGCCATTAGAGCAGCGGCAAGCTATTTTAAAAGATATCTTTATCCCGACCGATGACATAATCCGATTAAGCGAGGTTTTTCCTTCAAAGGGAAAAGATTTTTTTTATGCAGCCGAAAAGCTTCAACTCGAAGGAATAATTGCCAAGAAAGCAAATAGTACTTATAGCCCCGGCAAGCGATCAAAAAGCTGGCTTAAAATAAAGGTTCATAAACGACAGGAAGTTATTATTGGTGGTTACACTCTTAATGAGAGTTCAGGTAAGCTGATAAGTTCTCTTGTTTTGGGTGTTTATGATAATGGCTCACTTAAATATGTGGGTAAAGTTGGCACTGGATTCACTGATACACTTAAAAAGGACTTGTTAAAGAAATTCAAACCAATAACCATTGATTCAAGCCCTTTTGATGTTGAGCCGGATGTTAATCAACCATCAAGGTTTAGACAGCCAGGTAAATCGAAGGTTGTGTGGCTAAAACCTGAAATCATATGTGAAGTAAGCTTTGCTGAGGTAACTGAAGACGGCGTATTCAGACAACCATCGTTTAAAGGTTTAAGAACAGACAAAAAGGCAAAAGATGTAGTGAGGGAATCAGAATCACCAACTGCTGCAATCATAGATAAAACCAAAACTGGCAATAAACGCGCCAGGAAATCTCCCGTAAAATCTCGGCATTCAGAAATGAAAACCTTTCTGGATCCGACTGATGAAACGCAGGTAAAAACGATTAATGGTCATGATCTAAAGTTTACAAATCTTAGCAAAATCTATTGGCCGGAGGATAATATCACAAAGCGCGATTTGCTTAATTATTACTATAATGTATCAGAATATATAGTTCCATATTTAAAGGACCGTCCTCAATCGCTAAACAGATTCCCAAATGGCATTAATGGTCAGAGTTTTTATCAGAAAGATGTAAAAGGGAAGTCCCCCGATTGGGTTAAAACCTTCCCTTACACATCGCCCGATGGTGATCACAAGGAATTTCTGGTAGGTGGTGATGAAGCTACCCTTTTGTGGATGGCATCTCTTGGCTGTATTGAAATGAATCCCTGGTTTAGCCGTATACAATCAGAGGATTATCCCGATTTTTGTATTATCGATCTTGATCCGGATAAGAATACTTTTGACCAGGTGGTTGAAGCAGCTCTCGAGGTAAAAAAGGTATTGGATATACTGGATGTTCCATCCTATCCCAAGACTTCAGGTTCGACAGGTATGCATATTTACATCCCACTCGGCGCCAAATATACCTACGACCAGTCACAAATGTTCGCAAACTTAATTGTAAATATTGTTCATCAGCAGATTCCGGAGTTTACCACCCTTGAACGTATAGTGAAAAAACGTAATGGTAAGATGTATCTTGACTTCTTACAGAACAGGCCGGGAGCAACAATTGCAAGTCCTTATTCTGTCAGACCAAAGAAAGGAGCAACTGTCTCAATGCCTTTACACTGGGAAGAGGTCAGGAAGGGGCTAAAAACTGAAAATTTCACGCTTCGCAATTCAATAGAACGTTTCAACAAAGAGGGAGACCTCTTTAAAGGCGTGCTCGGTAAAGGAATAAATATGGAAAAAGTCTTGAAAACGGCAGGATCAGCTTTCCAAAAATAAAGCCCGGTATAGAGCCGGGCTTATTAGTTTTAGTGTCTTCCTCCACGACCACCGTGGAATCCGCCATGAAATCCTCCTCCTCCATGGAAGCCTCCATAACCTCTGTATATAATAGTTGGACCAAAGCCCCAGCCCCAGCCGTAATAAGGCCAGCCGAAACCATATCCGCCATAATAACCTAATCCATCATCCCATCCGTAGGATTGATAATACCGGCTTTGATTTATCGCATCAAAATGAGTCTTCTCCATATAATTTATTACAGAATCCGATACTCCTTCGTCGCGAAGCTTAGCCAGTTCTCCTGCATTTAGCCCGTAAACTGAATGTGTTTGTCTGATCTGGCCGATGATATCCCGTGACGATACGCCATCCTTGCTCATCTGAATTACATCAGACACGGGGACCTGTGATTTACTATACGGTTGATATACTACACAGCTTTGTACTATAAATACCACCGATATGATCATTAATACCCGAAGTACCCGTTTTATATCTACTAGTTTTTTCATCTTGAATTCCTCCTCAATCTGTCTTTAAAAACCTTTTAGTAAATATCTCGCAAAATTTGTGCCTGATTGTTCACAAAATGTGGAAATGTTGTTAATAAAGTGTTAATTAATATGGCACGATTGTACTCGCTAGTATTGTTTTACATAAATTCTGAGAAAATATTAATATTTAACCTATTTTTATCTGAATTTGTTAATAACAGAAACCTGAGATGAAAAAATATTTATTCTTAATAATTATAGTAGTTATGATCTTTAATTCAGCACGAGCCCAAAACAAACCCCTGGTTGTAAATTCGGTTGATCTGAATCGCTATAAAGGACACTGGTATGAGATTGCCCGGTTGCCAAACTGGTTCGAAAGAAAATTAAAATGTACTTCTGCAACTTATGATCTGCGCGATGATGGAAAAATAACAGTTATAAACAAAGGCAATCTCATTTCCGATCCAAAGAAAGTAAACAGTGCAAAAGGAGTTGCCTGGATTCCTGATAAAAATAGTCCTGCCAAGCTGAAGGTACAGTTCTTCTGGCCATTCTCAGGCGATTACTGGATTATGTACCTGGAAAAAGATTACAAATATGTTCTCGTAGGAGAACCATCCTTTAAATATCTGTGGATACTGGCAAGAGAAAAGAAAATGGATAATGAAACCTATAATATGCTGTTAAAGAAGGCAGTTGATAACGGATATGATGTAAAGACAATTATCAGGGTGGAACAGGATTGTGATTAAAACGGACATTTTAAAGGATTTCATTTCTCGCCTATCGGCACGTAAACAAGTTCAATCCCGTAATTCTTTCCAAGGTTCCTGCTGTATTTTTTATCCTTTGCATTATTCCAGTGCTCAAGGATGCCCAGACTTTCTAATCGTGTACCATCCCGCTCAGGATCATACAGGGTTTTGGACGGAGGATTATTTGCAAGAGCAGCTTCCACAAGATATTTTTCGGTATAAGCAATATCTGAAAGATCAGGCCATTCTGACCTCAAAAAATCAATTCCTACAGCATCAATGGCAACCCCATCCTGCGATGCAAATAGGCTTGAACACCATCTGTTATTAAATGGTTCCATTTTCCATTTATCCTTTATTAATGGCGGACCATCCTGCGAACGTGCTGCATAAAAGCCGTCAATCAGAAACAATATCGTTTTCCCTCCTAGATCCTTATGCCCGAGAAAATCTGTAAAAGTCATGTATTTATCCTTCCCCTGAGGATCCTGGTTAAAATTGTCATGTGCATTATTTCTCCAGTTCTTATCAATGCTTGTTGCACCATAGAAGTTCTTCGCACACAAAGTTACACCCTGACCGATATGTCCTTTAAGAAGAGCCATATCAATAACATAATCTGCCTCAACTACACATGAAGCCAGTCCGGTTGCCAGTTTTCCATTATCGACAGAATATGGAATGGCATTTGCAACATAAGTTGATTTAATCCGCCCATCGCCTCCTTCATTATCAACAAAGTTAACCTCCGGAAAATCTTTATGGCATTTGTTAAAAATATTGTCACAGATAAAACGGCTGGCATCAAATATTGTAATGTTTTTTTGTGAAACCCCTCCCTCTTTTGTGAGACTCGAAATCAATGCATACACTAATTGAGGACTTGCATTAAGACCTGTAGTGTCTGCATGCCGTTTGGTATTGTTCTGATTTATTTTCACAGCTATTTTTTGATTTGAAGCATAACCGGTCTTCTGACTTAACTTTTCTTCATTGAAATTCCTGAAAAGAGCATCCCACGATTTAGCTTCGGAATTTTTCCCGGTAAGCGATTTCAAAACGTTTGTCAGCATTGCGCTTGCTTCAGTCTGCGACGTGCTTTTTTCATCCCACCAATATTTATTTGTACCGTCCCATATAGCAACTTTAGGATCAAATACCCATATAACCCGGCCAGGAAAAATTCCGTGACCGTTTCCAATGGGTGAATTAGATATCATACTATTGATATCAACAGTACCTGCTTTTAAAGTCTCAGTCTTATTTGTCAGGAATAGAAATGCACAGAATACCGATATAAATATGAATGAGAAAGCATAAATGAATCTGGCTTTAAGGAAATGTTCCTTAGCTTTCCTCAACGCTAATACAGATCCCGACAGGGAGAGCAGATATATTACAAAACCCGACATAACAGGAGCGGCAGCTCTCATGCAGGGATAAGCAGCTCTTTGTGGTTTTGGTATTACCCTGATCAGAAACCAGATTGTTGAGGAGATGCCCAACGCAATGAAGATCAGTTTAGAAATGGCTGATTTTGGAAGATAGTTTTTCAATCTAAGAAAGAACAAATCAATCTTTGCTTTCATAACAGTTTTTTCAATAAAGATAATCGTGTTTCTCGATTTTCATTATTGTAATCTTAATACAAATTATAAAAAGAGCAATCCGTATTGGATTGCTCTGCAAAATTTGTAACCTCTGCTTAATGCTAAAACTTGAAATTCACTCCGATATTAAGGTATGAGATCCCATAACCGATTTCGGCCATAACGCCAAATTTAGGAGTGAAATAGTACCTTGCACCCGCAAACCATGCTAACAAAAGACCACTGGATGTTCCTGCAGTACCAAGATAACCGGATTCATATTTAAAACTGTAAATATTATATCCGAGTAATAGTCCGGTATATGTATCCAGCTTATTAACAAGAGGATAGTGAAATGCGCCTCTTGCGCCGATTACGATGTTAGTGGTTTTCCAATAGCCGGCATATGAAGCGGAAGAATATCCAAGATAACCTCCAACTCCGATTGATCCTTTGTCTAAAATCCCATCCTTTACATCTGTTTCAAAAGATACTGATAAAGCCGGTGTACGGGATGTATAAAAGGCACTGTAATAAGTTGAACCAAATCCGATACCCAGATTGACAACTTTATCTCCCTTTTTAAAAGTAGATTCCTGAGCCATAAGTTGTGTTAGTGAAAAGACAGCAACGACCAATACAAATAAAAGTTTCTTCATAGTCTTAATTTTTTAAAGATGAGTTTATTGATTAACAATTCTTTTAGTAATTTGTTTATCCATGATCAAAGCATTATACCACAGATTTCAAGGCTATCAAATATTAATCATATCTTTTCTGATATACTAAAGCAAAGCTAAGTTAAACAATTTAGTTTATGAAAAGAAAAATGTTTAACACTTTCTCTGAATGAGAAGCAAATTTTTATGAGAGACTGAATGCAAAAAAATAGAGACAAGAATCAAAAACCTATTTAATAGCATTAAAAATCAAGAATACACCGGCAGCCAGAGCTGCTCCAATAAATGGTCCTAGAATCGGTACCCAGCAATATTTCCAATCACTATCACGCTTACCTGGGATTGGCAGCAGGAAATGAACAATTCTCGGACCAAGATCTCGTGCTGGATTAATCGCATAGCCTGTGGGACCGCCTATCGAACACCCGAGTCCAAGCACAACTAGTGCAACAGGCAGTGCATTAAGAGCGCCTAATCCTACTTCTGGTTTAGCCATGTAAAGTACAGCAATAGCCAGTACAAATGTCCCGATGGCTTCTGTCATAACATTGTACCAGTAGCTGCGTATATTCGGCCCGGTAACAAAAACTGAAAGCTTACTTTCTGCATCTTCAGTGGCATCGAAATGCTTTTTATAAGCAAGCCATACAAGAAGAGCACCGAACATTGCCCCTAGCAACTGTGCTGATATGTACATCGGCATAAGATTAAAATCAAACTTCTTAGCAAGTACAAGCGCCAGAGTAACAGCCGGGTTTAAATGTGCACCGCTGAAAGGTGCGGCTATTAAAACTCCTGTAAAAACACCGACTGCCCATCCGAAAGTTATGACAATCCATCCGCTGCTGTTTCCATTGGTTTTACTCAAAACAACATTTGCCACAACTCCTCCTCCAAAAACCAGAATTATTGCGGTACCGAAAAATTCTGCAAAAAATGCGTTCATAATATCTATTGTTTAATTACGTATTTATTTCATGTATTTCTCTACTGATAAGATTTTACCCCCTTTCTCATTTCCCCCAAGGGGACTGGTACTTCCCCCTTGGGGGAAGGCCGGGAAGGGGCTTCCTCTCATATATCCGTATCATTCGCCCAGGCTTCCGCTGCCCTTACAGCCCTATGCCATCCCTTAATCAATGATTGTGTTTCATCCTCTTTCATTTGCGGAGAAAAAACCTTATCGACCTGCCATTGTTTCCCAATTTCATTAATACCCGACCAGTATTTTACAGCCAGACCTGCAAGATATGCTGCACCAAGAGCTGTTGTTTCCGTAATTTTTGGCCGCACTACTTTTGCCTGAAGAAGATCGGACTGGAACTGCATAAGATTATTATTTACGGTAGCTCCGCCATCCACGCGTAATTCACGTATATCAATTCCTGAGTCATTTTGCATTGCATGGAGTACCTCAAGGGTCTGAAAGGCAATACTGTCGAGAGCTGCACGCGCAATATGTGCAGAAGTGGAACCTCTTGTAATTCCGACAAGAGTGCCACGGGCATGCTGATTCCAGTATGGAGCGCCAAGTCCGGCAAACGCCGGCACAAAATAGACTCCGTCGCTGTCTTTTACCTTTGATGCGAGCTTTTCCACATCACTCGATTTTTTAATAATCCCCAATCCATCCCTAAGCCATTGAACTACTGCACCCGCAATAAAGATACTTCCTTCGAGAGCATATTGAGTTTCATTTCCGATCTTCCATGCAACAGTAGTCAGAAGCCGGCTTTTTGATTCAATCGGCTTATTGCCAATATTCATCATCATAAAACAGCCGGTTCCATAAGTGTTCTTGACCATCCCTGGCTCTATGCACATCTGACCGAAAAGAGCAGCCTGCTGATCACCTCCGATACCTGCAATTGGTATAGCTGTTGAAAATAAACCTTCGGTTTTTCCATATACTTCGCTCGAAGACTTCACATCAGGAAGCATAGAAGAAGGTATATCAAATATTCTGAGCAGATCATCATCCCATTTAAGGGTGTGAATATTGAAAAGCATAGTCCGTGACGCATTTGAAACATCAGTAATATGCAATTTCCCCTTTGTCAGATTCCAGATAAGCCAAGAGTCAATAGTACCAAATGCCAGCTGTCCTTCGTTTGCAAGTTTACGTGCATCTTTCACATTGTCGAGTATCCATTTTATTTTTGTAGCTGAAAAGTAAGCATCGATTATCAGACCGGTCTTCTCAAGTATGATACGGCTGTTCCCACTGTTCTTTAATTGATCGCAAAAATTGGCAGTGCGTCTGTCCTGCCACACTATTGCATTATAGACCGGCTTACCCGTTTTCCTGTTCCAGACAATTGTCGTTTCGCGTTGATTTGTGATTCCAATACCTGCAATATTCGTGCTTTCCAGACCAGCTCTTGTAATGGCCTCCAAAGCAACTCCGGCCTGTGTTGACCAGATTTCATCGGGATCATGCTCAACCCAGCCCGGTTTGGGGTAAAACTGAGTAAATTCCTTTTGTGCAGATGCTTCCGGAACCCCATTCCGGTTAAACACTATTGCACGCGAACTTGTAGTACCCTGATCGAATGCTAAAATGAATTCTTTCATATCTATTCTATAAATAGTTTTTCACCAGTTCATTATATGATTTTATTTCTTTCATCTGCCATTCCTTGTCAAAACCCAGTTCTAAAGCCATTATTTCAGCTACTTCTGCAGCAACTAATGCACTTGCTTTTGCGTTCAGGAAAAGAGAACGTGTTCGCCGGGCGAGTACGTCCTCCAGATGTACTGGCATTTCGTTCCGGCAGATCCACATTATCTCGGCTTTTGTGTACGGCAAATCAGGACTGATTTGTGTTCCATAAGCTGGATTTTTAGCTACTATTTTTTTTATCTCAGGGAAGTTATCTCCGTAAATGTGTAACCTTTCCGGTTCATTAAAAGATGTTAGTTTTGTGAGTTTAAGACTCGCTGTAATGCATTTTGATGCCGGCAGCAATCCGGCTTTAATTGCTTTATCGATAATCTCTTCCGCCATCAGCCGGTAGGTGGTCCATTTGCCACCGATAATTGTCAGAAGTCCGGAAGATGATAATGTGATCTTATGTCTGCGCGACACTTCTTTTGTAGATCCAGGATTTTTATTGTTTGCCGCCAGAGGTCTTAAGCCTGCAAATATGCTCAGGATATCTGCACGATGAGGTGGCTTAAGCAAATACCTTCCTGCTGTCTGTAAAATAAAGTCTATCTCATTATCCAGGGCAATAGGTTCCAGGCTTATTTCTTCCAGCGGAGTATCTGTTGTGCCTATAACTACCTCATCATACCATGGAATGGCAAACAAAACTCTCCCATCATCTGTCTTTGGAATCATTATTGCAGAGTCGCTCTGAAGGAAGGATTTGTCAAGAACAATGTGTACCCCCTGGCTTGGTCTGAGAGTAGGTTTAGCCTGCGGATCATCCATTCTGGCCACATTATCGGCAAAGACACCCGTTGCATTAATAACAAGATTAGTCTTTAATCTGTACACGTTCCCAGAAGCATTGTCTTCTGCTGTCAACCCGTTGATTTTACCAGCACTGTCTTTAATAAGTCCTGTAACTTTGAAATAATTGAGAACAACAGCACCTTTCTCAGCGCTTGATTGTGCCAGAGCAAAAGCCAGACGTGAATCGTCAAATTGACCATCGTGATATACAACGCCCCCCTTCAAGCCGTCTGACTTTAAAAGGGGCAGACGTTCAGTGGTCTTCTCTCTTCCTATAAAATAAGATTTCCCCATGCTCAAACGCCCTGACAGGAGATCATAAAATTTAAGTCCGGCAGTATATTTTAAAACATCCCACCAGGTATAAACAGGAATAACAAATTCCTGATTAAAAGTAAGATGGGGCGCATTTTTTAGTAATATTCCACGCTCATGCAATGCTTCCATAACAAGCAGCAGGTCGCCCTGAGCCATATAGCGGACGCCGCCATGGACGAGCTTAGTGCTTCTTGATGAAGTTGCTTTTGCGAAATCAGATTGTTCAAGCAATAAGGTCTTATATCCGCGCGAAGCGCTGTCGTGGGCTATTCCCAGACCCGTGGCTCCTCCACCTATTATGATAAGATCCCAGATTGTGTCCGTTTTTTTTATTAATTCTTCAACAAAATTCTGACGGTTCATAAAACGGAAAGATTTTGATAATAATTATACGGAGAAAATTCCAATTTACAAAAATGTGGAAAAACCATTAACCACAGAGGTCACAAAGGTCTTTCACAAAGGTCAAAAAGGTTTAAATTCAAGGTTTGACTTTGTGCCCTTCCTGCCTCCTTTACTTTGTGACCTGGTCTTCAAATTATTTCAACATACCCTTGATATGAGCAGGATTACCATCATTTTTTGCAGGAGTGAGCCTGAGTATACGGCAGATAAGATTATAAACGTCCACATTATTCAATTCTTTGAAAGAATAACCTTTTTTAAATGAAGGTCCGGTTGCATAGAATATTGAAAACATATCAGGATTAGAATTATCATATCCATGAGCACCTCCTCTGAGAGAAGAGCCATCAGGTTTGGTTCCTATACTCCATGAACTATCAGCAACAACAACAATTTCAGGGATCCTTGGATTTGTTCCGTAATGCCACTTTGGTGGCAGCTGTGATTTACTCCAGGCTTTTAATCCCTTCGCTCTGTTAATAAGTAACAACACGCTATCCTTTTTGCCACTTGCAGGATTAATCAGATAAACAGGATTTCCACCTGAAATTGAAGCCATCATTCTTTCAGGAACAAGAGCTTTTATATTGACATACCTGGAGGAGGATATTGCAGCCATACCGTGATCGGATAATACTATCAGGTTGATTTTTTTTGCTTCCGGCAGCGCTGAAAGTTTAGTCCTGAGAACTCCCATAAGACTATCGAGGCGCTCTACGATTTTTCCTGTCTGGGGAGAAACTGGACCAAATTTATGGCTTGTTGCATCAGGTTCATCAAAATACAGGGTAACAAGTTCCGGACGCTTTTCAGGAGGGTAAGCAAGCCATTTGATAACGGTATCGATCCTTGCTTCAAATGTGACCGATTCATCATATTTTTTCCAGTATGTGGGATGTATTCCACCAACCGGAGCTTCGGATCCGACCCAGAAAAATGATCCGGCTCTGGCTCCCTGTTTTTCTGCTGTTACCCATATTGGCTCTCCACCGTAAAAGGCCGGATTTTCGACAGCGGCACGGTCACCCATTCTGTAAAACAGGCCAAGATCAGGTGCCGGAAAACTATTATTTATTAGCCCGTGATGATCGGGGTACAAGCCTGTAGCAATCGAGTAATGGTTAGGAAAAGTAACTGTAGGAAATGATGAAAACATTCTTTCGGCTTTCACTCCTTCATTTGCGATTTTATTCAGATTAGGAGTATTGTATATTTTACTGTAATCCCAGCGGAATGCATCAAGGGAAACAAGAACAACATAGTTTTTTACCGTTTTCCTGGTATCCTTTCTGAAGCCGGATAACAAAATCAATGAAACAAGGAATAAGCCAATAATCTCAGAAAAGTATCTGGATCTATTTTTCATATTTTTTTTATTAAAAGCTGCGTAAATATACACTAATTGAGAAAGAAAATTTCTGACATAAGGACGCAAAGACACTAAGTTTTCACAAAGATATTTTATGTTGACAAATACAGATTTTATTCTTCCCTTTTACCCCCTTTCATTTTCCCCCAAGGGGGAAAGGTTTGTCTGCTCCTTCCCCCTTGCGGGAAGGTTGGGAAGGGGGTAAATAAAAGTTTAAAAAAATCTTTGCTGGAGAACTAAAATTTCAGGCACACTGGCGCATCAATTTTAAATTCCCTGGATGTTGCAACAGGAAGACCGCTTTTCTGGTCAATTTTATAGAGGACAATATTCCCAGATTTTTGATTTGCAGTGAGAAGATATTTTCCTGAAGGATCGATTACGAAATTTCTTGGCCAGTCACCGCCACATGAAGTTCTTCCGGCAAGTTTTAATTTCCCGTCGGGTTCGATTTTGAATACAACGATTGTATTTTCACCCCTGTTCGAACCATAGAGAAATTGTTCATTATTACCAAGATGAACGTCTCCGCAATTACTTTCGCCTTTGAAATCATCTGCCAGCGTGGTAAGTGTCTGTATAATTTTAAGTCCTCCGTCCTTGTCAACATCGAGAGCAGAGATTGTCGAATTAAGCTCACAAATAACGTACATTTTAGTACCGGCTGAATTAAAAACAAAATGGCGCGGACCAGTTCCTTTTGGGAAGTTAACGACTCCACTTTGAGTAAGCTTACCTGTCTGACTATCAAAATCATAAATAACAATCCTGTCTAAACCCAGGTCAGTCTGATAGACTTTTTTCCCATTTGGACCAAAAGAAATCATATGCGGATGAGAGACTTTTCCGTCATTCCCGGGAAAGGAAATTTTATCCGAAACACTTTCAGGGATTCCGTTGGCGTTGAGTTTTACCACTGCAATCGAACTGCTCGAATAATTAGCAAGCAATAAGTAATTCTCGTCGGGTGTCAACGAGATAAAACATGGTCCGCCATCGGGTACCATTAAATCCTTTACTTTTTCAATGCTTCCGCTTTTCGGATCATATTTTAATGCAGTTACTCCGCCTCCGTTCACACCATTGAACTGCATTACCTCATTTGCAGCATAGATCAGTCCCTTCTTCTTTGAGATGCAAAAATAAGATGGGTTTGGGCCCGCATCTGCTTCAGTCAGATCCTTAAAAGTTCCTGATTCACGGTTTAAATCAAAGAGATATAATCCCTTCCCCCCGGTGTCGGTATATCTGCCGGCAAATAAACGAATGGGCTGGCTAAATGATGATACTGATGTTAAAATAATCAGTATAGTCACAAGAATTGACGATAAATATTTTTTCATACGTGAGAATTAATTTAATTTATTTACCTCATCAGCAGGTGTTTAATAAGTAGAAATCCATTAACCACAAAGGTCGCAAAGAAATTACACGGGGTGTGCCTGCTTTGGGTGCTTTGTGGTTATGCCTAAATTTCAAAACTATCACATTCCCGGTAAGCCTGAATCACCTTTTGTTCTCCTTCTTTACCTTTCACCTGGTTTCCATGTTCCATGCACAGGACACCGTCGTATTTTCTGCTATAAATATATTTGAAAACATTTTTGAAATTGATTTCACCGGTGGTTGGCTCGTTTCTTCCCGGATTATCACCTAAATGGAAAGCTGCAATCTCACTCCATGCAGCCTCAATATTGGGGATCAGGTTTCCTTCTGTTATCTGCTGATGATAGACATCATCTACAATTTTGCAAACCGGTCTGTTCACAGCCCTGCAAATTGCATATGCCTGTGGAATACCGTTAAGAAACAACCCAGGATGATCATGAATTGTATTTAACGGCTCAAGGACAATTGTCAGGCCGGCCGGTTCCATAACATCGCAGCAATACCGGAGATTGTCTATAACATTAGCTGTCTGAAAATCCCTGTGTAGTCGCTCATCATACCTGCCCGGAACGACAAGAGCCCATTTCGCACCAGTGCGTTTAGCTACTTCAACTCCCTCTTTCATTTTGTTGACAAGCATGTCACGGGTTTCCTGCTTGTTAAGCACGAATGAAGTCACTGAAAAATCGGCGTACAAAACAAAAGGACCGAGATCCATTCCCAAACGGCGCAACTCATCGGAAATCTTCGTCTGATCAGCAACGGGACGATTCATCAAACCATTGTCAAACATGGCGGTGAAGCCCATATCATGACAAAATCTGATATTATCGATAAGGTCGTCACCTGCATGTTCATGAAACATGCCAAAGCCCGGTGCATACTTTAGTTTAAAAGGTGCACTCGCGTCTGCAGCTTTTTGTCTCTTAGGCAAATAAACATTGCCAAAAACTGCAGGAGCAGCTAAAATAGCGGCTCCTGTTACAGTTGTTCTCTTCAAGAAATTTCTCCTGGAATATTCCATCTTGGTTATTTTAGGTTTCTGGAACATAAGCCAATCCTGCGACTGGCACGATCTTGTCAACATCAACTGGTCCAAGGTCAAATACTTTCGGACCAAGCTTAAGGTCAGAGTTCATCATCTCTTCATAAGTCGTCTCTTTTCCTGAATATGCCGATATTCGTCCCATTATTGCCATCATTGTTGAAATAGCAGTATTCTCAGCCTCGTTTATTGGTTTATTTGTACGGATAGCTGTTACCAGGTCGATATGTTCCTGAACATATGGATCCACCATTTTAGATTTTGATGGTTTCCCGGTTTCATCAACAGGATAATCATATTTCCAGATAACGTTTCCTTTGAGATCTTTCATATAAACATCCTGACTCTGGGACAAAAATACAGATCCTTTAGAACCCTGAATTCTCTCAGAGACATTTTCTGCGCAACCGTTTATCTGGCGGCACATACTATGAAAATGCCTGCCATCTTCAAATTCAAAATCGACGCTGAAATTATCATATTGATTACCCGTAATACGACGCAGCCTTGAACCGAATCCAACTGCTTTCACTGGATGCATCCCTGTAAACCAGTTCATTACGTCGAGATTGTGTACATGCTGCTCAACTATGTGGTCTCCCGATAACCATGTCCAGTTAACCCAGTTACGGATCATATATTCCATTTCACTCCATTTGGCGTTAGGATCGCGATGCCATAGTTTACCTCCGTTCCAGTAAACATTACCACCCATGACATCTCCGATCGTTCCCTGACCTACCTGCTGCCATGATGCAATATAATCGCGCTGATGCCTGCGCTGGGTTCCTGTAACTATGCTCAATTCCATCCCTTTGGCTTTCTGTGATGAAGCCATCACCGATCTTGCGCCAACAGGGTCAACGCAAACAGGTTTCTCGGCAAAAACATGTTTTTTAGCCTGTATTGCTGCAGCAAGATGATCGGGACGGAAGAAAGGTGGTGTTGCAAGAATAACCAGATCAACACCTGCATCGAGAACTTTCTGATAGGCATCGAATCCTACAAAACACTTGTCAAGAGGAACATCCTGTCCCTTTTGTTTCAGTATCTCAGCCCTGCATGAGTCAATCCTGTCCTGAAATGTATCACCCAGTGCCACAATCTGAAGATTTGGTCCGGCACTTAAAAAATTTATTGCTGCTCCTGTCCCGCGACCACCGCAACCTATGACTCCGGCTTTAATAACCGGACCGTCGGGTGCCTGATCGAGCATGGTTGGTATTGCAACTACTTTTTTTGATTCACGCGAACAACTTGTTATGATGGAAGGAACTATTACTCCAGCCATACCTACTGTTGCTGCTTTTCCAAGAAAATTACGTCTTGAAATACTTGATTTTTTCATATCTGGTTAGGTTTAGGCAACTGATAAATATATAACTCAATAAGTTAGTTTTTCATTGTAATCAAATGTAAACATTGACATTTAAAAAAGCAAATCAGGAATCCCTTTTAAGGAATTTTACAGCCTAATTCTGGATGCTTATCTACAATTTTTATATCTCCAAAATTTCACATCAAGCTCTTTTTCATACTTTTACCCCCTTTCTTATTTCCCCCAAGGGGGAAAGGGTTGTTCACTCCTTCCCCCTTGGGGGAAGGTTGGGAAGGGGGTAATTAATTAAAGGTCAGTAAGCATGTGGCTGATAAACAGCTGTTTGATTAATGTTGTCATTAGTTGCGTTAGCTTGGAATCTACAAATAATGTAACCTCATTTCACTTTTTCCCATTTCCGGTTTTGTCATCAAAATCACATACCACCCTGAAACCGACATTGAAGCAATCGGAATACCACCAGATGCTCTTTGGCATCTGAGGATCAGTCTTCAACCATGCCGCAGTTTTCGTAAAATCACGTGAAGAGCTTCTGACCATCCCTGCAGAACTCCTGAATGAACCACCTCTGATCACATGTTCAGTTCCGTCGGAAGGTCCTTTCGGGTCAGTTACAGTTCCTGAGGGATATCTTGAATAAGCATCCGGTTGATACCAATCAGAACAGAATTCAGCCACATTTCCTGCCATATTTTTGAGTCCGAAAGGATTCGGTTTAACTCTTTCGGGAAGTTGTGTCCTGGTTGGGCTGTTCCCATTATAAACAACAAAAGTGTTAATGACAGTTGTATCGTTCTTTGAAAGTTTTGCCCGGAATCCGGTCTTTTCAAACTTTTTCGGATCGCCAGGGAAGAAATATGGACCGCCTGATCCTGCACGGCATGCATATTCCCATTCGGCTTCGGTAGGGAGCCGATAGTTCTTTCCTGTAACTTTACTAAGCCATTTGCAATAGGTTTCAGCTGCGTGGAAAGAAAAAGAGATAGCAGGCCTTTTACCGCGACCCCAGCCCTGATCAGGTTGGCCATAAGGCGGAGTGGCACCTGAAATTGCGTCAGTTTCTGATGATTTTTTGTTTCTCAGTCCCTCCGTATCAGTCGACCGTCCTTCAGCGGCTGTCTGAACATAAAATGCCAGATACTCATCCCACGAGACCTCAATCTCAGCCATGAAAAAAGAACTCAGGCTAACTTCCCTCACCGGGCCTTCATCTTCTTTGCGGAATGGTTCGGTTATCGGGCTTCCCATCCGGAAAGTTCCGCCCGGAATAGCTACCATGTTAAAAGAAACCGAAGACTTTGGAATTTTTTCTTTGTAGTTTTTGAATTCAATAACTTTTGCCGGCTCGGTGAAAATTTCTTTTGCAGCTGATGATGTGTTTCCAAAAGTTAAGTTGCTTCCATGTGTATAACCATCAATAAAATGTCCCGCATTCAGATGGCAGTTTATACAATTTAATTCATCGGTCTTTTTTTTTTTTTTTGTCTGTGTGTAATAAAGATGAGCATCTTCCCCTGCTTTCGAGAGCCTGGCCGGAAATAAGTTCTCATGGCATTTAATACAGCTGCTTTCATAGACATAATTACGGGCAACCTCAAGACGTTTTCTGTCAGTCCAGTTGAATGAAGCAGAATCTTTTGTCCATTTACTCCAGAGATCGCGCAACCCTGTTTTGCCTTTCGCCCAAAGATATCCATGCCCTTTTGGAGGAAGGTGGCAATCAATACAGGCAATCCTGTATCCCGATCGTGTATCATAATGGACAGATTTTTTCCATGAAGCATCCGCCATAGGATGAATATGACAGGATATACAATATTTATTAGTGGATGTGACTTGAAGTGCTTTTCCCGCACCAAGTATAATCAGGGCACCGATAAGGAGACCTGGAAAGAACCATAAAATAAATCGTTTCATTAATCATAATTTGCGGGGTTCAAGTTAAAAAAATATCTAATAATCGTTGCAGTGTTGTAAAAGTGTATTTTTACAGCCTAAATATATTTGGATGAAAAGACTCTTTCTGTGCATTATCATCATATCTCTGAACCTTACACTCTTTTCAAGCTCCTCGAGGCCAACGCATTATGTAATTATTGATACTGATGGCGGCATTGAGGATATCAGAGCGATTACATTGTTACTTGCTTCACCCGATGTCAGAGTTCTTGCTATTACAATATCTCCAGGGACTTTGAGCACAGAAAATGTTTATTTAAAGGTGAAGAGCCTTCTCAATTCGTACTGGCATGAAGGAATACCTGTAGGAATAAACAAAAACAGTAAGTTTAAATCTCCTGATTTTGCAGTTCCTTTGAATACCAGATGGGGTAAAGAAGATAATTTAAGTGATAAAAACGCCCCTGATTGCATCAGTGTGATCAAAGAGGTTCTTTCATTTGAAAAAACTAAGATCAGCTTTATTTGCCTGGGGGGAATGTCGACCGTTGCCCGGGCATTGAAGGAGATCCCCGGCTTCAGTCAGCAGGTGCAGGAAATTATCTGGAGCTCAAACGGACCAAAGGACATGAATCATTTTAATTATCAGGTCGATATAGCGGCTGCAGAAAAAATCATAAAAGGAGGAATCCTTCTCAGGTCTGTAATGGGGTTAATGGAAGAATCATTCTATAATGATCAAATGTTAAAGTCAATTTCAGAAATTCCTACAAGATATGCTTCCAGCTTCTCCGAATTTTTCAGGAAAGAAAGGACAAAAAACCGCAAGTTCCTTTATGCTGCAAATGATGAAATGGTCGCTGTATATTTACATTTCCCGGAACTTTTTCATCACGATACAATAGCAGATTTTTTTGTTAGTCCGAGGCAAAACATCCCTTTACTTCGCGAAAGCATTCTGAAGTTACTTGCAGGCGAGACTTCAGCTAAAAATCAGGTCATCAAATCGTTTCCACTCGATTCGTCTTTTTATTCGGCAGATGTAATACCTTTTGTCACTGAAATCATTAAAAAATATGGTACGGATGAATGGATATCATCTGTAATTACAAATGAATTGCATCGTCAATTGGGCGTCTTTTCAATTATTGGAGTCAAAATGGGAATCAGGGCTAGAGAATATTTTAATACCGGAGTTGATGAGTTCAACACAACTTCATATGCTGGTTCTTATCCTCCCCTTAGTTACATGAACGATGGTTTGCAGGTCAGCACCGGATCAACTGCCGGACATGGGTTATTGACTATTGTGAATGATATCCCGCCGAATCCTGCTGCTGAATTTACCTATATGAACCGGAAGATACGATTAACTCTTAAGCCTGAAATTTCTGAAAAGATCATTTCCGAATTAAAAGACATAAATTATGTCAACGGTCTGGATAATAATATCTATTGGGAACTGGTTAGAAAAAGCTCTCTAAAATATTGGCAGGATCTCGACAGACACGATATCTTTATTATTGAAGAAATCGAGTAAGAGTATTGCTGGTTGCTGGTTTGATAAAGCACCCAGCACCTAGCACCCAGCACAGCAAACAGCAACCAGCTATACAGCCTCTATTGCCCTACAGCCTCTAAAGCCTTACTTATTGTATTCATCAAAAAAGTCATTCCCCTTATCATCCGTCAGAATAAAGGCAGGCATATTTTCAACCCTAATCTTACGAATAGCCTCCATTCCCTGCTCCTCAAAATCCACAAGCTCAACCGACTTTATGTTTTCCGCAGCAAGTATGGCAGCTGGCCCTCCGATTGATCCCAGATAAAATCCGCCATATTTTTTACAGGCATCAATAACCTGACGGGTCCTGTTGCCTTTTGCAAGCATTATCATTGATCCGCCATGACTCTGGAAGAGATTAACATAAGGATCCATACGACCGGCCGTAGTGGGACCGAAACTTCCTGACGGCATTCCTTCCGGAGTTTTCGCCGGACCTGCATAATATATAGGATGATTTTTAAAATATTCCGGCATAGGCTTGCCTTCATCCAGCATTTTTTTTATCAGTGCATGAGCAATATCGCGGGCAACAATTAAAGTCCCGTTAAGACTTAACCTTGTTTTCACCGGGTATTTAGTCAATTCAGCAAGCACTTCCTTCATTGGACGATCGAGGTCTATTTCAACTGGTTTCTCCAGCTCAGGAGCTTTTGCCGGCATAAAACGCGAGGGGTTCTTTTCCAGTTCTTCGATAAAAATTCCATTCTCAGTTATGTGAGCTTTAATGTTCCGGTCTGCACTGCAACTGACGCCCATCCCGACCGGACAGGAAGCCGCATG
Source organism: uncultured Bacteroidales bacterium (assembly GCA_963734885.1). GTDB lineage: Bacteria > Bacteroidota > Bacteroidia > Bacteroidales > VadinHA17 > LD21. Next base: position 637,972 of record CAVTIJ010000002.1, read on the forward strand.
CCGTGGCAATCTGATAACCCTCACATCATGTACAAAATATTTCCCTCCAAACTGTGCGCCCACACCATACTCCTGACAAATTTTTTCAATTTTCTTCTCCCATTCAATATCTCGAAAAGCCCGGCCGCTAGCATTACCTGTAAGAGGGAGATGATCAAGATAACCTGCCGAAGCTTCTTTAACAGTTTTGAGTGTTGCCTCAGCTGAAGTCCCTCCGATGACAAGAGCCAAATGATATGGAGGACATGCTGATGTTCCAAGATCCCTGATCTTATCCTTTACGAATTTTATTAACGACTCTTCATTAAGAAGTGATTTGGACTGTTGATAAAGAAATGTCTTATTAGCCGATCCTCCTCCTTTTGTTATAAATAAAAAATCATATGATCTTCCTTCTGTAGAATATATATCAATTTGCGCAGGCAAGTTGCTGCCTGTATTTTTCTCTTCAAACATCGTATAAGGAACAACCTGTGAATATCTGAGATTTTTTTCTCGATAAGTATCAAAAATTCCTTTTGAAAGGTATTCAGCATCCTTCCCTCCTGTCCTTACGTCTTCTCCTTTCTTTCCTATAACTATTGCAGTACCGGTATCCTGACATGACGGCAAGTCTCCTTCAGCTGAAATCACAGCGTTTCGTAGCAGCATATATGATACAAACCGGTCATTGTCAGTTGCTTCCGGATCATCAAGGATCTTTGCCAGTTTTTGGAGATGAGCCGTACGGAAGAAAAAGGATATTTCAGAAACTGCTTCTTTTGCAAGGAATTCCAAACCTTTTGGGTCAACGGTAAGTATTTTCCTGCCTCCTTCTTCAACCACCTTTACATAATCTTTCGTCAGAAATTTATACTTTGTAGTATCTTTCTCTGGCTGAACCGGTTTCTCATAAATAAATTCTGCCATGTGATGATATAATTTATTTGCAACTTGAAATCCATTAACCACAAAGGTCACAAAGTAATTGCACAAAGAACATAAAGATGATAAATTATATAGCTTTGTACCGATTGTGTTTGCAAGTCCAAATTATAATATTCCTGAAAAATCAAATTTATCTTTAGCTCTTATACCTTTGGGAGTCATTTCCAGATTACAGCATTCAATATGTTCATCATGCTGAAAAACAAATATATATCCTTTATTCAAAGCTTCGTTAAGGATCTTTTGTTTCTCTTCTATCGTTTTCAGTGATTCTATATCATAACTCATGTTCCAGAGTAAAGGGATATGGGCTACTGTCGGCATCAGATCGCCTGTGTAAACAAGTGTTTTTTCTTTATATTTAATTATCGGGATCATTAAGCCAGGAGTGTGTCCGTAGCAAATCATAACTTTGATCCCGGGGAATAATTCGTGCTCATCTTTTACCAGGTTCAGTTTCCCCATTTCACCCAATGGCAAAATATTTTCCTTTAAAAATGAATCTGCTTCCCTGAGGTTATTTTTAACGGCCCAATTCCATTGTGTCTCACTTATATGGCAGGTTGCTTTTGGAAAGGTAAGTTCAAAATTATTACTCCCGGCGGATCTCTTCACTGCTCCGCCGCAATGATCAGCATGCAAATGCGTAAGAAAAATGTCGGTTACATCTCCGGGATCATATCCTCTCTTTTTTAGTCCTTTGATTAGTCCTTCTCCTCCGTTAAGACTGGCATGCCTGAAAAATTTTTCATCCTGTTTATCACCCCAGCCGGTATCAAACAAAATTACATGACCTTCGGTCTCAACTACCAACGATCTTAATGAAAGATTTATCAGGTTATTCTCATCCGATGGATAAGCTCTCGACCATAATGCTTTTGGAATAACACCGAACATCGCACCGCCGTCGACCTTGAAATTGGTTATATTGAAAAGACTTAATTTCATATTCATCAAAGATTAACGCTGCCTTTTGATTTTTGTTGATAAACTAATAAATATAACAAGGAATCTACTTTTCATTCGGATCAATAATCCCCACCGACTTTTCAACTGAATCGGGAAGAGAAATCCTGAAATGAGATCTGGCAAGTTTAATCATATTATCACGTAGTATCAAAGCCGAATCTAAAGCATCAGTGTATGCATCGTCGTATGATTTCCCTTTTTCAAGCAGTTTTCTTTCTTTCAATTCAGTCACAATTGAGTACTCGGTCTCTTCACATGAAACCTGGCCATCAATCCAGATCTCCTGCACAGGTATAAAATGGTAGGCAAGGTCATTTCCACTAAAACCAAAATCGGGATAGATATTTTTCCTGACCATATAACCATCAACAATCCACACTGAAATCCCATCGCGTTTTCCGACAGGCATGCGGTATATATTCTGAATTTTTATGCTGTCGGGAATATCATTGATTTCCTTAAGATTACTGTAGTCTTTCACTGAAACTTTTCCTAAAGAAGCTTCATGCGAGTGGCAAATTTCTTCATTGGAACGCCTTATCTGAAGTTCAAGTGACAAAGATGAATCGTGAGCTGTGACATATTTCCATCCGAATTTGGCCATAAGATGACGCTCATTCATTTCATGAGCAAGAGTAAGATAATATTCCTCGCAGGAGATTGCATTGTCGATCCAAATCTCACCCTTGGGATTAAATGGATATCTCTGTTCATTCCCACCGTAAAGAAATGAACCGTAGATTTTTGATCTTACCTGATTCCCGTCGACGATCCAGACATCATAGTCCTGAACTTTTCCCATGTAATATCTGTAAACGCCATCCACTTTCTTATGCGAACTGCAACTCATTATAACAAATAATGTCAGGATGAATGAGATTTTTTTCATAGCGTATACAGGTTTCTTCTATTTCTGCAATCAATAAAATTAAGAAATTTTAGAAATTTCAACATCATGGAGTTCCAATATAGCTATTTTACAGTAATTTGTTAAATTCGCAATTAACTATTCCTTTTCAAAATCAATGAATTTCAAAGAAGCAGCGGTAAAATATAAGTATTCAATTGCTTTGGTGCTTTTATTTGTTTTGATTGAGAACATATCTTTTATTATTGAGCCTACTTTTTTTGGCAAATTACTCGACTCTCTGATCGATCATTTTTACGACCATGAAAAGGCAGATTACATGCTTCCTCTTACTATCTGGATAATCGTATATATAATAAACGTTATAGGTGGTACTCTTCACAGACTTTTTAACGGGATAGTCTACTCCAAAATGTATTCAAATATTGCAACAGATGTTGTACTTAAATTAAATTGCAGGGAAGATCAGTTCTCAAAGATGCTTGTCAGAGGAGAACTGGTCAAAGAATATATTACATTTTTTAAAGAGCGATTGCCTGAAGTTATGTGGCAATTATCAGCAACTGCAGGCGCGATAATTGCCTTGTTTTTTTATGATTACAGGATTGCCATTATATGCCTTGCTGTTATTATCCCAATTGGATTTATTAATAATCTGAATCGTAAAAAAGTCACCAGTCTTCAGAAGGATATACATGATAATCAGGAAGAGCTTTTTCATATTATTGAGACTAAAGATGTGTCACAGATCAGCAAATTCTATGGAAATACAATTATCCCTAAAATTATGATCTCTAGATGGAATGCGTTTGGTTATGGTACTGTGAAAATCTTGCTTGTCATCATTTTTGTAGGCGTATTATTCATATGTGTTGATGTAGATAAATTCACCACAGGAAAAATCTATTCAATTGTTGCTTATCTGTGGACGTTTATAGCATCGACTGATTATCTGCCTGAACTGATGGAAAGCATTGCTTCAGTGAAAGATCTGAATACACGGTTTGAAACAGATGTTATCTGAAATCAAATAAAGGATTGACCATATATAAAATGACCTTAATATAAATTTATCAAACATGAAAAAAACTTTATCAGCATTTTTTCTCCTGCTGACTGCAATTTGCTTGTCAGCACAGACCGGGAAGGTAAAAGATGATCTTACTGTTCCGAGTAAAATATTAAAAATGGATCGTAAATATGCCGTCTATCTTCCTCCCGATTATGAGACCTCACAGCGAAGCTATCCGGTTCTGTATCTTCTCCATGGAGCAGGTGATGATCAGACAGGTTGGGTACAATTTGGCGAAGTTTTGAATATTACCGATGCTGCAATTAAAGCAGGAACAGCAACTGCTATGATTATTGTCATGCCTGACGCTAATACCGGCAAACGCGGATATGTTAATGATATAAAAGGCGAATGGCGTTATGAAGATTTTTTCTTTCAGGAATTCGTTCCTTTTATAGAAAAAGAATATCGTATAAAATCCGATAAAAGATACAGAGCTATCGCCGGGTTATCGATGGGTGGAGAAGGTACTTTTATTTATACTTTGCATCATCCTGAGATGTTTTCTGCTGCATGTCCGCTTAAGTGCGGCAACTGGTCCTAAAAACATGGATGAAATGAAAAATTACAGACTGTGGCAGGGTGTTGAAGGTATTTCAGATGCAGATAAAGCTGCATATTTCAAAAAGTACAGTGTGTTGGATTTGATTCAGAATATGCCCGATGATCAGAAGAAAGCAGTCAGATGGTATATCGATTGCGGTGATGATGATTTCCTGTACGAAGGAAACTGTCTTGTTCATATTGCAATGAGACAGAAAGAGATACCACATGAATTCAGAATCCGTGACGGGGCTCATAACTGGACTTACTGGAGAGAATCATTACCTAAAGTACTGGAGTTTGTATCGATGGGATTTCATCAGTTCTAACTCACAGCGTTTTTTTAACCACAAAGGACACAAAGCTGGCACAAAGCACACAAAGTTAATATATTGGTCCTTTCCGTGACCTTTGTGTCTTCCTTAGCGTTCTTTGTGGTTAATGGATTTTTTTAAAAAGGGTTTTATGGGGGCGATTTTGGTTTTGACTTCTTCGGGGCCATTGCAAACATCAGTCTCATCATGCCTCTTATCATCTGATATGAAAACCAGTCAGTAAGCTGAAATAGCCATGTTTTCCGTCGTGAATAATCTTCAAAGGTTACCTGACGGCAATCATTAATTAAAATTTTATTCAATAAATTCTCGAATCCCGATACAAATTCTTCATCAAGTATATCAACATTTGTTTCTACACTCCCATAATCACTCAGGTGGTTCATATTATAGCTTCCTATTGTGCTCCACCTGCCATCAACAATTGCAACCTTGGCATGGAGGTTCGAAGGGAGGTATTCATAGATCTTAATATTATTCCGAAGGATAAAATCATAAAGAAAATTTGTAGCTCTCGAAAAAACCGGTGCGTCTGATTCTGCAGAAAGCACAATTTTGATATCTACGCCTCTCCGGCTCGCATTTCGCAACAATCTTCTTTCATTACGTCCGGGTAAAAAATAACTGCCAAAAATTATCATTCGGAATTGGGCATGCTTGATAGCTGATCGATAACTTTTCAATATCTCAATCTTGTTTCTTGACCAGTTGTTCTGAAGTACTTTCAGTTTAATATTTTCCTCGTATCTGAAAACATGATGAACCCTTTCCCGTGCTCTCTCCTTTTTTGATATAAATGCTTTATTCCAGAGCCTTTTGAGAATAAAAAGGACATGAGCGCATTCGGGACCTTTTAGCATTATCGCGAAATCGAGCCACGGCCTAGCCCCTGATTTGCCGTGATAACGATCGGCAATATTCATCCCGCCGATAATGGCTGTATTCCCATCCGTCAGGAGCACTTTATGATGCAGCCTGAGGCTCAACTGAAAACCATTGGTAATCAAACCGGGAGAGAACCATCGAAAAAGGATACCGGCGTCTTCAATCTTTTTTACCAGATCTTTAGAAAAACTGGTGCCTCCATAAGCGTCAAGCAGAAAATAGATCTTCACCCCTCTCTGTGCTGCTCTTATTAAAGCATTTACGATACGCCTGCCTGTTTCATCATCATCGACAATATAAGTTTGAAAATGGATATATTGCTGAGCCTCATCTATTGATTTTTCACATGCAGCAAAAAAATTTTCTCCGCTTTGAAGCAATTCGATATAATGGCCATCCAGGTAATCGTGTCGTGAAGGTATTTGCATGTTTATCCGGATTTCTGAGATCTTACACAAATATAGTTTTATTTGCATCTACCTAATGAACGGATGACTTGCCAACTTTTAAGATTAATTACTACTTTTGGCATCCTGATATGTGGCGTCTGATATGAGAATACATTTCATTGCAATTGGCGGTGCCGTGATGCATAATCTGGCGATCGCACTTAAAATCAAAGGGTATAATGTCTCGGGATCTGATGATGAAATATTTGAACCATCCAGATCGAGGTTGGAGAAACATGGTCTGCTTCCTTCAAAATGGGGATGGGACAGAGCGAATATTACTGCAGATATTGACACTGTTATCCTGGGAATGCACGCAAAGGCTGACAATCCTGAACTACTCGAGGCAAAGAAGCTCGGAATAAAAATAATGTCCTTCCCCGAATATCTTTATGATCAGACAAAAGTTAAAAAACGCATAGTAATAGCCGGCAGTCATGGCAAAACGACCACCACCGCCATGATAATGCATGTTTTACGATTTCTGGGAATAAAGTTCGACTATATGGTAGGTTCTCAGATTGAGGGATTTGAAACCATGGTTGGATTATCTGATGATGCGCGGATTGCCGTTTTTGAGGGAGATGAATATCTTACATCAGCACTCGATAAAAGACCAAAGTTCCATCTTTATATGCCTGACATTGCTGTGCTTAACGGGATTGCCTGGGATCACATGAATGTATTCCCGACTTTTGAAAACTATATAGAACAATTCAGGGTTTTCGCTGACAAGATTTCAGATAACGGCTCACTGATTTATTTTGACGGCGACCCGGAAGTTAAAAAAATTGCTCTTTCCGCTCGTGGAAATATACGGAAGAAACCTTATAAGGTCCATGGGTATTTTCAAAACAAAACAGGATTTTATGCTGCCACTCATAATCGCGTAATACCAGTAAAGATATTTGGTGATCATAACATGCAGAACCTTTCCGCTGCAAAAGAAGTTTGTCTTGAATTAGGAGTGAAAGAAGATGATTTTTATAGTGCAATTCAAAGTTTTGAGGGTACCTCAAGGAGACTGCAGAAGGTAAAGGAAACTGAGAATGGATTGGTGTTTCTCGATTTTGCGCACTCCCCGTCAAAAGTAAAAGCTACCGTTGAAGCGATCGTGTCGAGATATCCCGGCAGGGAAATCGTTGTTTGCCTCGAACTTCATACTTATTCAAGTCTAAACACTAATTTTCTTCCCCTTTACAGAGGCACATTGTCAGGCGCTCAAAATGCATTTGTATATTTTAATCCGCATGCAATAAAACTAAAAAAGCTTGACTATCTTTCTAAAGATACTGTTACTGAGGCTTTTGGCGGGGAAAATATTAAAGTATATGATAATAGTGAGGAAATGTTTTCATATATTAAATCTCAAAATTACCGGAGCCCGGTTTATCTGTTAATGAGTTCAGGCGATTTTGATGGATTTGATGTCAATCACCTTATAGATTAGGAGGTAATTTTAATCGTAAGTTTTTTAAGGCGAAATATTTTGCAGATCAAAAAAAACATCGTTTATTTGCATCCGCATTTTCAAGTTCTTTGTACGGTCCATTCGTCTAGTGGTTAGGACGTCAGGTTTTCATCCTGGTAACAGGGGTTCGATTCCCCTATGGACTACAATTTTTAAGAAGATAAATTCATATATACATGGCAAATCATAAATCGTCGGAAAAAAGGATCAGGCAGATCGATGTAAGAAAAGAGAATAATAAATATTATGCAAAAACAACGCGTAATGCATTGAAGACTTTGCGTAGTACCAGCAATAAAGAGGAAGCTGCAGTTCTGCTTCCGAAATTAACTTCCATGCTCGACAAACTGGCTAAGAAGAATATTATTCACAAGAAGAAAGCTTCGAATCTGAAATCTTCGATTGTGAAGCACGTAAGCAGCTTATAATTTCATTCGAAAATATGATGGAGACTGTATCGATTAGGTACGGTCTTTTTTATTTTATGTATTATGTATCATAGGCGATAGAACACTAAGGAAAGCACAAAGGAACACAAAGGAAGAAACGTATTGGGCTTTGAGTATCGGAAATCGGGAGTAGTACAACTTTGCGAACTTTGCGCCTTCTTTGCGACCTTTGCGGTTAAAGGATTTCAAATTTTAGTCACCCCAAACTCTAGTCACTTAAAACTTTTCTTCTTATCTTGCATATGCATTTCTAAATTGCTGCTAGATGTCACTTAAAATTACTGACTGGGCCCTTGAAGACCGGCCCAGGGAAAAACTTCTTCAAAAGGGAACTGCTAGTCTTAGTGATGCCGAATTACTGGCAATCCTTATCAGTTCCGGAACAAAGGATAAATCGGCTGTTGATCTTGGCCGCGAGTTATTGGGGATTGTAAATAATAATCTGAACAGTCTTGGAAAATTAACTATCTCCGATCTGAAAAAAATTCACGGTATCGGCACTGCACGGGCAGTAACTATCGCCGCAGCCCTGGAACTGGGACGAAGACGGAAGCTGACTGAAGTAGAGTACATCCCTCAGATCAGAAGTTCGAAAGATGTTTCTGATATTTTCCAGCCGTTGCTATCCGATCTCCTTCATGAAGAATTCTGGATACTTTATCTCAACAGGTCGAACAAAGTGATAAGTAAGATGAAGCTGAGTCAGGGCGGCATTAGCGGAACGGTTACTGACGTCAGGATGGTAATGAAGAAAGCCATCGAATGCCTCGCTTCAGGAATCATTGTCTGCCATAATCATCCTTCGGGAAATCTGAATCCCAGTGAGTCAGATTCAAAAATCACCCAAAAAATAAAGGAAGCCGGAAACCTGATGGATATCCAGCTTCTCGATCACCTGATAATTTCAGATAAAGATTATTACAGCTTTGCGGATAACGGACTGCTTTAATCTGTTCATTTAACATCAGAACACAAAGAAATCACAAAGGGCACAAAGCAGTTATCTCTAAATTTGATCTTTTGGATCTTTGTGTAAACCTTTGTGACCTTTGTGGTTGATGGATTTTGTTAAAAGTTGAATGAGGTCCGGGTTTTATTTTTCTCACCTCACTCCTATCTTCACATATTTCCAGCAGCTCTGCCAGTGTCTTTTTCAGAACCGGATGAATCATGTCAGGGGCGAATTCGCACAATGGAACCAGTACAAATCGTCTTTCATGAAGCAGCGGATGGGGTATTTTCAGATTCTGATCATCAACTATGAAACCGTTGTAAAGCAATATGTCAATATCGATAAGTCGAGATGCATATCTTTCTGCACTCCTGACCCTGCCCATCGAAGATTCAATATGCAGTATCTGCTCAAGGAGGATCTCAGGAACAAGATCAGTTTCAATCTCTGCAACCATATTCAGAAATTCATCTTTTGTCTTAAATCCCCACGGTTCAGTCTCGTAAATCGATGAGCATTTCAGAACCGGACCAACGTTCTCCTCAATTCTTTTGATGGCCTCATCCAGATTCTTCTCCCTTTTCCCAAGGTTGGTTCCGATTCCAAGAAATACATTTTTCATAACCAATATTCTGAAATCAAAAGTATTAAATATGTATACCTTTACAAATTCAATTTGTTTATATATATTTAAAGTTCATTCAATCAAATTGTTCAAAAAATGAAAAGTTTTCTTAAGTACACACTCGCAACAATTACAGGAATAATTATTGCCTCGGTTTTATTTTTTGTCGTAATGCTGGCAAGTATTACTGCTTTAATTTCATCAGGAAATAAACCGGTTTCGATAAGTGATAATTCGATCCTTATAATCAAGGCAGGAGTTCCGATTCCCGACAGGGGAAATCAGAATCCTCTTAGCGGAATCGACCTTGTTAATCTGACTCTCACTTACACTCCGGGTCTGAATGAAATACTTCATAACATTGAAAAAGCCGCTAACGATAATAAAATCAAGGGGATACTCATTGAGAACGGACTGCTTCCCGGTGGTTGGGCAACTACTGAAGAGATCAGGAATGCTATTGCAAAATTCAGGGAAAGCGGGAAATTTGTCATCTCTTATTCTGATTATATACTTACACAGGAGTGCTATTACCTTGCAACTGCCGCTGATAAGATTTACATTAACCCTGGCTCAATGGTCGATTTCAAAGGATTAAGCAGTGAGGTGATGTTTTTCAAAAAAGCTTTGGAAAAAATCGGAGTTGAAGTTCAGGTAATTCGTCACGGGAAATTTAAAGGTGCTGTTGAACCTTTCATCCTCGATAAATTAAGCGACGAAAATAAAGCCCAGATAAAGGACTATACAGGTTCAGTCTGGAATCAGGTTTTGGCAGATATCTCAAAATCAAGAAATATTTCGATTGATAAGCTGAATAAGATAGCCGATGATCTTGATGGGAACCTGGCAACAGGTGCTCTTGAAAATAAATTAGTTGATGGCCTTAAGTACCGCGATGAGCTGATTGATACTTTAAAAATCTTATCAGGGATCAGTTCGAATAAAGATCTCAACCTTGTTTCCCTGGTAAAATATAATAAAGTACCCGAAAATAAAATGAACTATTCTTTGAAGAAAAAAATAGCTGTGGTATATGCAGAAGGGACAATCGTAACAGGGAAAGGAAATGAAGGCAATATTGGTGGAAATTATTATGCTGATGTTATCAGGAAAGTGAGGCTCGATACTGCATTTAAAGCCATTGTTGTAAGGGTCAATTCACCGGGAGGAAGCGCAACCGCAGCCGATATCATCTGGCGGGAAATTGAACTTGCTTCCAAAGTAAAACCGGTTGTTATATCAATGGGAAACTATGCGGCTTCAGGAGGATATTATATTTCAGCTCCAGGAACAAAAATATATGCTGATCCTATGACTATTTCAGGTTCAATAGGAGTCTTCGGACTTATCCCGAATGCAAATAAGCTGCTCGAACAAAAACTCGGACTGACAACAGAAACTCTTAATACAAATAAAAACTCTGATTTTCCATCCGTTACAAGGGCAATGAGTCCGTACGAAAGGGAACTTATGCAGATGAGCATTGAAAAAATATACGGAGATTTTGTAAATAAGGTAGCCTCAGGACGCAAAATGAGCTCACAATCGGTTGACAGCATCGGCCAGGGAAGAGTTTGGAGCGGAACAAGCGCTCTGAAAATCGGGCTTGTTGATGAAATGGGCGGAATTGAAGATGCAATTAAAGGAGCCGCAGAACTTGCAGGCATTAAATCTTATTCAATCAGAGAATTACCCGAGATTGAAGATCCGTATACAAGAATACTATCGCAGCTTGGTGGAGATGTTAAAATGAACATTCTGAAAAATGAACTCGGTGAATCAGTGAAGCTTTATAAAATGATCCAGGAAGTTAAAGAAATGTCAGGGATCCAGGCCAGACTGCCATATTTCATTGATATACATTGATAAAGATAAAAGATAAAAGTAAAAAGATAAAAGTAAATTAGATTTTGAAAGGTTCTATAGAGTATTTTTCTTTGTGTCCTTTGTGTTATCCTTTGTTTCCTTTGTGGTTTTTTTTGAACTTTTCTATAATCATATTCTCGTGTATTTATCAATATGATGATCAGGCGTAATATCTTACTGTTTCCGTTATCACTTATCTACGGTTTAATTACCGCGTTCAGGAATTTTCTGTTTGACTCCGGGATTCTCCCTTCAAAAGAGTTTTCCATTCCTGTTATCTGTGTTGGAAATATTACTGTTGGCGGAACAGGAAAAACCCCTCATACCGAATATATAGCCGGATTGTTAAAGGCAAATTTTAAGGTAGCAACCCTGAGCAGGGGTTATAAAAGAAAAACTCATGGATTCATGATTGCCACCCCGTCATCAACTGTAAATGAAATTGGTGACGAGCCATTGCAGATCTTCAGGAATAATCCCGATATATTAGTCACAGTCGACGAAAAAAGAGTTTCTGGCGTAAAACGAATACTACTGGAACATCCTGATACAGAGGTTATTGTTCTCGATGATGCATTCCAGCACAGAAGTATTACACCCGGTTTCTCAATCCTTTTATGTGATTTCAACCGGCCTTTATTAAGTGATCACATGCTGCCATATGGCAACCTGAGAGAAAGCAGAAGCAATATGCGACGTGCTGATGTTATACTTATTACAAAGTCTCCTGAAGACCTTCCCGCTATACAAAGAAGGCTGATTGTAAAAGAATGGGATAAGTCAGATTATCAGAATCTATATTTTACTTCTCTTAAATATAAAACTCCAGTCAGTGTTTTTGGAGATACTCAAAAAGAGATTGTTGACTTCAGGGATTGCGGGATCGTTTTGGTAACAGGAATAGCCAATCCTGAACCGCTCAAAGAATATCTGAAAAAATATCACAGTGAAATAATTCATCTCGAATTTCCTGATCATCATGATTATGATGAAAAAGATCTTTTTAAAATTTCTGAAGCTTACAGCGATCTTAAATCAAAAAACAGGTTTCTGATTACAACCGAAAAAGATTCAGCTAGATTTAGAGAATTTACTAATATTGCAGAACCGGTTAAATCGGCTTTTTATTATATACCGATAGGGATATCTTTTTTGAATGAAGATAAGGACGAGTTTGACAATCTGATAATTGATTATGTTAGAAAAAATCATAGAAACCACAGAGTTTCTGAAGACTAAAGGGATGGTAAATCCTGATGCGGGAATTATTCTTGGTACCGGTCTTGGAGAACTTACAACAAAAATCAGTAACCGGATTGAAATTGATTACAGGGATATTCCGCATTTCCCTCTTTCAACTGTTGAAGGTCATGCCGGCAAACTGATATTTGGAGAATTCGGCAAGAAGAAGATAATTGCCATGAAGGGACGTTTTCATTATTATGAAGGCTATGACCGTGAACAGATTGCTCTTCCGATCAGAGTTTTAAAATATCTGGGTATCAAATGTCTTTTCCTTTCCAATGCTGCCGGCGGTGTGAATCCTTCATTTCAAATAGGGGATATTATGGTAATCACCGATCACATTAATCTACTGCCTAATCCATTGATTGGTCCGAATGATGAAAGGATAGGCGCAAGGTTTCCCGATATGGGGGAAGCTTATGATAAGTATCTTGTAAACAAAGCGTTAATAATAGCCGAAGAAAACAACATCAGAATTCATAAAGGTGTCTATTTATCAACCAGCGGACCTACTTTTGAAACTCCCGCCGAGTATAAATATTTCAGGATCATTGGTGCTGATGCAGTCGGAATGTCGACCACTCCGGAAGTCATAATTGCCCGTCATATGAAACTTCCTTGTTTTGCAGTCAGTGTGATCACAGATCTGGGTGTTGAAGGGAAAATTGAATACACAACCCATGAATCGGTACAGAATGAAGCAGCAAAAACTGAATCGCGCATGACCACAATCATGACTGAGATGATTGCTTCACTTTAGATTTTTAAGATAAATTTAATATTTAAATACATGAAAATAAGGCTGTTACTCCTGTTCTTGTTTGTATCTGGTATTTGCTATGCTCAAGTCCGGATCGATTCATGGAAAATAAGCGCCGATAAAATAGATCCCTCAGATTATTATGGGATTACGGTCGCAAACGGTATGATCGGAGTGACCTCTTCACCTGAGCCATTTAAAGTTAAAAGTGTAGTACTTGCAGGAACGTATGACTTGTATGGACGAGGAAGGGTAAGCAATTTCATAAATAGTTTCAACCTTTTAAATATGCGGTTGGCTATCGATGGAAGAGAAATAGATTCCAAATCGATTAAAAACTTTAAACAGGAATTGGATATGTACACTGCCGGTTTTTCAAGTTCATTTGATTATGGTGATCAGGCAAGTATCAGGTATTCATATTACTCATTACGTCAACTTCCATTCTGTGTTTTATTAGAAGTTACAGTTCAAGCAAAAAAAGATCTTACAATCACCGGATCAAGTGTTATGGAAGCGCCTGATGATCTGAAGGATGTTCAAAATTATTTCAGTCAGATCGAAAGACCACATGTTTCGATTTCATTATTGACTTCGACTGCAAAAAGTCCAACAGGAAAGTTGCAGTTATGCGCTTCCACAAGTTTCCTTTTCAATGAAACACTGGAGATGGAACCAAAAATAATACATGAGATGTGGGATAACAATATGCATCTCATGAAATTTAATAAATCTGTGAAAGCAGGACAAAGCTATACTTTTTCTATTGCGGGAACCTCAATATCCTCAGCACACAATGAAGATCCGCTAAATGAAGCGGAACGGCTGACAATTTTCGCAAAACTGGAAGGACATGACCGTCTTCTGGAATTTCATAAAAAAGCATGGAAAAAACTGTGGGAAAGCGACATCACAATTGAAGGGGACGATCAGGTTCAGCAGGATATCCACAGCATGCTCTATCATTTATATTCCTTTGCACGTGAAGGCACTTCATTTTCGCTTTCTCCGATGGGTCTGTCAGGCTTAGGCTATAACGGACATGTTTTCTGGGACGCTGATCTGTGGATGTATCCTGTTTTGCTGGTAATGCACCCGGAAATAGCTCACTCCTTAATTGAATACCGGTTTGAACGGCTTGACGCGGCAAGAAAAAATGCCTTCTCACATGGATACCAGGGCGCCATGTATCCATGGGAAAGTGCTGGTTCAGGCGGGGAAGAAACACCTGTCTGGGCTCTTTCTGGTCCGTTCGAGCATCATATTTCAGCTTGTGTAAGCATGGCAGCATGGAATTATTTCTGCGTTACACAGGATAAAGAATGGCTTAAGGAAAAAGGCTGGCCCATCCTGTCGGCAACCGCCGATTTCTGGACAAGTCGTGTTGAGAGAACCAAACCGGGCCAATATGACATTAAAAATGTCGTGGCTGCAGATGAATGGGCTGAAAATATCGATAATGATGCATTTACAAATGGTGCTGCAAAGGTTAATCTTCAGAATGCCATTTCTGCAGCCAAAGTGCTCGGAATTACGCCAAATCCTGAGTGGGATCTTGTTTCTCAAAATATTCCAATACTTAAAATGGCCGGTGGGGTAACAAAAGAATTTGCAAGCTATGACGGAGGAGGAATAAAACAGGCAGATGTCAACCTTCTCAGTTATCCTCTGAAAGTTATTACAGATACAACCCAGGTAAGGGCCGATCTGAAGTATTATGAAACCAGAGTTCCCAACGAAGGCACGCCGGCAATGACGCAGGCAATATTTGCATTGCTCTATTCACGGCTTGGAAATGGTGATAAAGCCTATCATTTTTTCAAAGACGCTTATATTCCGAATTTAAATCCCCCTTTCAGGGTAATAGCAGAAACAAAGGGCGGCACCAATCCCTATTTTGCGACCGGGGCCGGAGGTGTTCTTCAATCCGTACTGATGGGATTTGGAGGCCTTGATATAACTCCTTCCGGAATCACCCAGATAAAAAGTACTTTACCTTCAGCATGGAAATCCCTCAAAATAACCGGAGTAGGCCCAGAAAAGAAAACATACATAGTTAAACATTAAACAATCCCAATACCAAAAACAAATCCAAACCACAAAGGAACACTAAGGTTTACACTAAGGAACACAAAGGATTTAAGCAATCACACGCTTGATACCATCTTTTAGGTGTATAACATTGAAATTTGCAAGTAAGCCTAATTGACAATTAGGCAATTTAAGATATGTAAGTATTTGTGCCATATGGATTTCCGCTAAAGCATCTACAGATTTAATCTCTACAACTACACAATCTTCAACTAATAAATCTATTCTATAACCTGCTGCAAGATGTACCTCTTTGTAAATTAACGGAAGAGCTTTTTGCTTCTCAACTTTTAATCCTGCCTATATCAGGTCAAAATACAAACATTCAGTATAAGCACTTTCTAGCAACCCCGGGCCCAATACGGTGTGTACCTTAAATGAACAATCTAAAATCTTTTTAAATACTTCTTCCTTATTCATAATGTCAATATTAAGTTTATTTTCTATTCTTCCCTTTGTGTACCTTTGTGAAATTCCTTTGAGTTCCTTAGTGGTTTGGATTTCATTTTAACCTTCCTCTTTGTTTTTAACCTCTATCTAATTACTGTACAAACCTTCTTCCATTTTTCGGTTTTACCAGTATCAGCATAAAGAGTAATAAATATGATATAGATGCCAGTATCAACTGCAGATCCATCATCAGCTGTTCCATCCCAGATAATGGTGGAGACCGGTCCTGCAAAAAGATTCGAGGCCAGCTTTCTGACAAAGTTTCCTGTTTCATCAAATACAGTTACAGAAACTACATTCCCTGTCCCATTCAGATTCATATTAATAGTCAGAAAATCTTCAAACCCATCATCATCAGGAGTTATTTTTGTTGATGAAAATGTTACCCTGTCTCCGTCTGAGGGCAAATCAACAAAAACAGAATTAGATGCTCCGGGCGTCCCCCATCCGAAACTTTCAGTTGCAGAATGCCAGTTAGCCTTTTCTTCTGATTTACTTCCGGGATTTATTTTTTCGAGTGATATTCCCTCAAAATCCGATAATAGTTTGTAATGCATATCCTCGCTGTATACTACCTCATCAATTTTGTCAAGTTCTCTGTTATAGAGAATAAGATGTCCTTTATCATCGTTCATCGACGGCAAAGACCCGGTTTTGTAAAGGTGATCAGGATCTGCAGAAAAATATCTTGCCAGAATTTTCTCCGGATCGGTGGTAATTGCATAATAATCGCCCGGCAGAATGCATTTCGCCTCATCACTCACAGGAACAAATTCAGAGCTTTCACCTGAATCATTAATTGCAGTCACCTGGAGCCTTGATGCATCAAATATTTTCCCCGAACAATTATATAGCTCCAGATAATCAGGATCGCCCGGGAACGGATTAAAAAGTAATTCATTGAAAAGGATATCCCCTGGTGCGGCAGTCTCTGCTAAACCAAAATCCAGGCTGTATTTCTGAATTTTGTTTCCGGCAAAATCATTTACATCAGGTATTTCAATTTTGTAAATTTTCCCTATTTCAAGTGGTTGCTTCAAACGGATAGAAAATTCCCTGAAAAGCGGTTCTGCCTGAATAACATCAGTAATTCTCATATCCTCCATTTTGATTTTCGATGAATCGCCTGACAAATTAAAAACGGGTTCCGAAAATCTTACATGTACCGTTACACTGTCTTCAGGGAAGATATTCTGTATTCCATAGAAAAAAAGATCAGGATTACTTTCGGAATTGGAATTCGGCGAGCCGGGAGTTCCTCCTTGCTTTGATTCCGAGGCGCTCCAGTTGTCTTCACCATAAAACGGAAAATTCATATCTTTCATCTCAAGCGACCATCCACCTCCTGATTTTAATTCATCATTGTACCAATTCTTTGTATAATCAACACCATGAATAAAACAATATGTGCTATCTGAAATAAATACCAGTTTCCCTTCATCATTAAGAACAGGAAACTGCTTTAACCCAATAACTCTGCCATATTTTCTGAAGAGTGAGGTATCCTGAACATCACAAAGAATCGATATCCCCGAAGGAAGTATTATTGCCTCAGGGAACTTTACAGTATCGCTTCCTATTGTAAGATTCCAGTTTTTAAGATTGAAAGGGAAAACGGTTCTGTTTGTTATTTCAAGATATTCTCTGTCTGGTAACGACACAACAGGCAGAGGATCAGCCATTATTTCGGAAACAACAATATCACCTGTTTCAGCCCAGACAGGTGTAAATTCTGATTTCAAATCCGTCGAATCGTTTCCTGAAAGATCAGTCAGCTTATTTACAAACAGAGTGTTCAATGATTTGTTAATGAAGTCTTTAGCAAATTGAATCTGAAATGAAAGCTTATTCAGAATTTTAACTGAAGTTGCCCTGTTCTCTCCCGAATTAACAGAAAAATTATCCTGATCTATTATTCCTTCAGCCTGCTCTTCATTTAAACTGACTTTCAGCATATTCTTTCCAATCACCTCGCATCGTGTGATAAATGGGGATATTGAATCCTCGTAAAAACATCCTTCGATTTTGATATCGTCGATCCAAAGCAACCGGTCGCGGGTTGAAGAATATTTATAATAAATCCCAAACCAACTCTGGCTGAATAACTGATTATCTGATCCTGACGAATTTCCGGCAGGAGTCCCGTCTTTTTTGCTAACGTATAATGTCCATATTCCATCTTTTGATCTTTCAACAACAATTTTGGCGGCATTAACCATCCCAATAGTTGTTTGCCAGTTAATATGGCTGTCAACGACTGTTGTAATCTCATTGCCATCTATCTTCCAAAGCCGGAGCGTGTCATCTGATCCGGTAAGGTTTACGCCAATTGCATATCCCTTTGTAGTACCATCAGTTGTCATTGACGAAGGTCCGTTATCCGACATAAGAAATACAGCCCAGCCGTTTTGTAATGAAGGATCATAACCATGCTTAACAAGGAAGGACCATCTGGTCAAATCCTCTGATGGCTGGAGGTTTTTAAGGGGAATTCCGATCTGATCAATTCCGGCATCCGGATTATCAAAAATATGGTGTAAAGAGAACCTGCCTGAGAGACTTAATGTTGTGTCCGCTTTCCACCTCCCTTTAGTACTTTCAACCCAACCGGATAAATTCTGAGATTCAAAGTTTTCGAAAATCCCTCCATGCTCAACTTCGGGAAAAACGAATCCGATTGAATCTTTCTGAATCATGTTTCCTGCAAAATCAGACAATCCGGCTATTTCAACGAAATATGTTTTCCCTCTTTCAATCGGGGTTTGTAATTTTACAAAATATGTCCGGAAGAGAGGATCTGTCTGCAAAACATCAGTGACTACTATATCTCCCAGTTTTATTTTACCAATATCCCCGGATAAATTAAAGACAGGTTCTGAAAATTTCAAAAGTAATGTAACACTATCCTCCGGGGTAACATCCAGAATTCCGTAAAATGAAGTGTCAGGATTACTTTCAGTTACTGAATTCACTGAACCCGGAGTACCCCCATTTGCTGACACTGATGTAATCCAGTTCTCGGGTCCGTAGAACGGGTAACCTGTATCAATCATTTCAAGAGACCAACCTCCCCCTGATTTTAATTCATTATGGTACCAATCCTTCGAATAATCGACGCCATGAATAAAGGAACCTGTGCTGTCCGAAATAAATATCAATTCACCTTCCTCATTAAGAACAGGCAACTGTTTGAATCCTATCACTTTCCCGTATTGTTTAAAGAACAAAGTGTCCTGAACATCACAAAGAACAGATATCCCTGAAGGGGCGATCACTGCTTCAGGGAATTTTGAAGAATCGTTCCCGATTACCAGATTCCAATTCTTAAGGTTAAATGAAGAATCAGTTGTGTTTGTGATTTCAATATATTTTCTGTCGGGAAGCAATACCACTGGCGCAGGATCAGCCATTATCTCGCTGATTACAACATCACCTCTCAGCGCCCGCCCAAATTGAACCGGAGGTTCCGGATCCTCGCAAAAACATCCTTCAACTTTTACATCATCGATCCAAAGCAGACGATCGCGGGTTGAAGAATATTTATAATAAATCCCGAACCAACTCTGGTTGAATAACCGGCTATCTGCTCCGGAAGAATTCCCGACAGAGGTTCCGTCCGGTTTGGTCACGGATAACGTCCATACACCATCTTTTGATCTTTCTACAACAATTTTGGTGGCATTAACGATCCCTATAGTGGTCTGCCAGTTTATACGGCTATCAACGACTGTTGTTATCTGATTGCCATCAATCTTCCAAATACGCAGCGTATCGTCTGATCCGATAAGGTTTACACCAATTGCATATCCACTGGTAGTACCACCGGTTGTCATTGACGGGGGTCCGTTATCCGACATAAGAAATACGGCCCAGTTGTTTTGGGATGAGGGATCATAACCATGCCTGACAAGAAAAGACCATCTCGTTAAATCCCGGGAAGGATTGAGATTTTTCAGGGGAATTCCGATCTGATCAATTCCGGCATCCGGATTATCAAATACATGATGCAGAGAGAACAAGCCAGAGAGACTTAGTGTGGCATCCGCTTTCCA
The DNA here is from genome assembly GCA_963734885.1 of uncultured Bacteroidales bacterium. Lineage (GTDB taxonomy): Bacteria > Bacteroidota > Bacteroidia > Bacteroidales > VadinHA17 > LD21. The sequence goes on from CAVTIJ010000002.1 coordinate 657,981, forward strand.
GCGCCCTTCTGTACTTTGAACCCAATTTGATATACTTTGAGATTCAAAGTTCTCGAAGATCTGGCCAAACGCAGGAAAAGGAATAAATAAAGCCAACAAAATAACTTTTTTCATGCAGCGGGACGGATTGAAAAAAAAAGTTAATTTTGACAGTTTTAATATCAATATAAAAGTAAATTTAATAAATCACTTAATTTATTCCAAACAAATAAGATGAAAACTGCTGTTGTAGGAGCCACCGGGATGGTGGGAAGGACCATGATGAAAGTGCTCGAGGAGAGAAATTTTCCTGTTTCAACATTATTACCGGCTGCCTCGGAGAAATCTGTTGGTAAAGAGGTCCTTTTTAAAGGCAAACCTGTTAAAGTAATAAGTGTCATGGAAGCAGTCGATGCAAAACCCGACTTTGCTATTTTTTCAGCAGGTGCAACAACATCGAAGGAATGGGCTCCTGCCTTTGCAAAAAATGGTACGGTTGTAATCGACAATTCCTCCTACTGGCGGATGGACAAAAATATTCCGCTCATTGTTCCTGAGATAAACTGTCACGTTATAAAAAAGGGTGACAGAATAATCGCCAATCCCAACTGTTCGACAATACAGATGGTAATGGCGCTGGCTCCTTTACACAGGAAGTATAAGATTAAACGGCTGGTTGTAGCTACCTATCAATCAGTGACCGGAACCGGTGTAAAAGCCGTTGCACAAATGGAGAATGAAAGAGCCGGAATAACCGGCGAAAAAGCATATGCACACCAGATTGATAAGAACTGCTTCCCACACGGAGGAACTTTCCAGGCTGACGGTTATACTACCGAGGAGCAGAAACTTATTGACGAAACCCGCAAAATATTAGAAGATCAGACAATTCAGGTAACTGCGACTGTCGTAAGGATACCTGTTGTCGGGGGCCATTCGGAAGCGGTAAACATTGAGTTTGAGAAGGATTACAAAATTGAGGATGTGGTAAACTTGCTCAATCATTTCCCGGGTGTGGTGGTGTACGATAATCCGGCAGAAAACAAATACCCGATGCCAATTATGGCTCATAACAGGGATGAGGTTTTCGTGGGCAGGATAAGAAGAGATCTTTCCAGGGAAAAATGTCTTAACCTATGGATCGTATCTGATAATATAAGAAAAGGAGCAGCCACGAATGCAGTTCAGATTGCAGAGTATATGGCGGCCAATAAACTGTACTAGATTCACTGTGACCTCTGTGATTCTCTGTGTAACTCTGTGACAGTTCCTAAAAAATGTTACACAGACAACCACAGTGGGCACAAAGCAGAGAATTATGCTTCGAACAGAAAATCATTGAAAGGATATCTCTTAACGTGTATCTTTTTCACTTCTTCGTAAAGAAGTTTCCGGAGTTCCTCTACATTTTCTTTTGTTTTAGCTGAAATAAAGACAGTTGGGTGATTTTTATCGGATGACATCCATGTTTTTTTGAGATCAGCCAGAGAAAAATTATCACGCGAGGCCGGCGTAAGATCGTATTGATCCTTTACGGTATAAGAAAAAGCGTCGATTTTATTAAACACAATCACCAGAGGTTTTTCTGATACGCCTAGATCTTTAAGTGTATCATTGACAACCCTGATCTGTTCTTCGAATGTGGGATGGGAAATATCAACTATATGAATAAGAAGATCCGATTCCCTCACTTCATCCAGAGTAGATTTGAATGACTCAATAAGATCAGTGGGCAATTTCCTGATAAACCCTACAGTGTCCGACAGCAGGAATGGAAGATTCCCTATCACAACCTTCCGGACGGTTGTATCAAGTGTTGCAAAAAGTTTGTCTTCAGCAAATACATCAGATTTACTCAGAAGATTCATGATCGTAGATTTCCCCACATTCGTATAACCAACAAGAGAAGCCCTGATCATTTTTCCCCGGCTTTTACGCTGAGTCGCCATCTGGGTATCTATCTTTTTGAGCTGCTCTTTGAGATAGATAATTCTGTCCCTGATCACCCTTCTGTCGGTTTCTATCTCAGTCTCTCCTGGACCTTTCAGTCCTATTCCTCCCCGCTGGCGCTCAAGATGTGTCCACATACCTGTGAGTCGGGGAAGAAGGTATTTGTACTGTGCGAGTTCAACCTGGGTGCGGGCATGAGATGTGCGTGCCCGTTTTGCAAAGATATCGAGTATCAGGTTTGTCCTGTCGAGTATCCGGCAACCAAGAGCATCTTCTATATTACGTATCTGGCTGGGTGTCAGCTCATCATCAAATATTGCCAGGTCAATTTTGTTTTCGTGGACAAAAGAAGTCAGCTCCTGGATCTTGCCTGAACCAACAAATGTATGAGGATTTGAAGAATCAAGTTTCTGTGTAAACCGTTTCACCGGTTCAGCTCCGGCGGTTTCAGCAAGGAACGATAATTCGTCAAGATAATCCTCCACTTCCCTCTCATCCTGTCCATGATTAATGATGCCAATTAAAATTGCTTTTTCTACCGGCTTATTAGTTTCAATCATTCGATCCATTTGAATAAATTAAACGAATTTTTCTGCTTCATTAATGTTTCTAAGTTTGCAATGAAGATAACAACTCAGATCATTTTAAGTTAATACAAACTTCTCTTCGAAACCCTCACTCCCCAATTGTGGACTATAGAAATTTGTATGTTAGAAAAATCATTTAAGGAACCCGACTTTGGGGAAGTTGAGAAAGTCGAAATCCATTAACCACAAAGATCACAATCCCGAGTACTCGGGATAACAAAGGACACAAAGGTACGTATAATAGTGTTTTAGTTTTGTGCCCTTTGTGTGCTTTGTGGTTAAAAAGAAATTCCTCTTTCTTTTAGAAAATATATCTTCTGTTACTTTGAACAGATGTACTGATAGCTTTTTTCAACGATTCTGAACATCGTACAATCATCTCAATATCAGTTGGGAAAGGAACAATTGCAGTTTTTGTCCTTTCGAGCTGTTTTGCATTAAGTGCCTGAACATCACCCAGGGCCCGTGAAGAGATGTTTTCAAAATTTGATTGTGCTCCGATAGGTTCTTTTGAAAGGGTTTTATTTGGATTCATAGAAATCACTTCAACATCCCCATCAATGCGGCATGCTTTTGATTGTGCCGTCTGGACAAGTGCGCACTGCACAGTTTTATATTTTTTCATTTTGATGTCGTTTCCAAGAGAATCTCTCATCACATTACCCTTTTTGTCAAGAGCATAGCTAAAGCCATCTTCAATATCTCTTTTTATGACCGAATCTGTCTGCAGTGACTGATCGGGACTGACTGCAACATTTTTAATGTTAACATTAACAAAATAATCATACTGGGTATTCCCATTAAGATTCTGAGTATAGTATTCTACCCATTCTGAATTTAGTCTTGGAAAATCGAGAGTAAGAAGATCATCTTCAAATTCCTTTGGGAATTTCAATACTGAACTATTCTGAACGGAGACAAATACCCTGCTCATCCCCTGACTCTTAGCTTCCATTATCTTATTATCAATTCCCTCATAATCACCAACATAATCCTTTGCCCTGATAAATTCAGCAAAAGCCTGCCTGTATGATTCTTTAATTCCGCTCTTCATCAATTCGTTTCCATGTCCAAAATAATAATCAGCAGCTTTTCGTTTTGCATTGACCATGTCAGGCATATAATCAACCTGTGGATAATTGACAGAACTGACAGTTCTGACAAGAGCTTGTCTGTCGTTCAATGATTTATAGACCAGATATATTTCATCCCAGTTATTTGGTTTGCCCTCCATTTTGAGAAGGCGAACCCTTTCATTATCCTGGTCGTTAGCAATTTTGTAAGCCTGGTTAAGGATATCGAGCTGTTTCGCATCAGCAGGATCTTTCCTTAATTGTTTCACGGATTTCTGCACGGCTGCATCGTAGTTGCCTTTCTGAAGTTGCTTTTTTGACGAACCACAACCGGATACAAGCATCAATAATATAAAGAGGAATGGGACAAATCTTTTCATGTGATTAGAATTTAGGTTGCGATAAAGATAATAAAAACATTGAAAAAGCAACTAATCGTATCTTTCTCTTATGTTTTCCCCGGAAGTTTAAAACATGAAATTCAAAGGAATTGAATATCTGACTCTTACAGGTTCCCCTCGTTGGAAACCCGGGGTCCATTTTGGTGATTCAGAAATAGCTTTGACAGCTTCATTATCGAGCAGAGGATCTACACCTTTTACAACAGTTACATTGCTGACAGAGCCGTCTTTTTCGACGATGAAAGTAAGAAAAACTGTTCCGCGAATCTTTTTATCATATGCAGCTTGTGGATAATTGGTCCTCTTCGTGACCCATTCCCTGAATTTTTCCAGCCCGCCACCTTTGAATGATGGCATAACCTCAACCAGAGCAAACGGTTCATTAGTAGCAGTACCCTCCTGCCCCATCAAATTATCGCCATTGCCTGTACCATTTTCATCAACTTTCATGTCGTTAGTCTGATTCATATATTCATCGGTTGAAAGCGGAGCTTTCTCTAAAGGAGGAACACTGTCGACTACGACAGGGGGAACATATTTTTGTACTTCAACATGAACGGCCGGGGGAGGTGGTGAAGGAGGAACATAAATCTGTTCTTCAGGGGGTTGCAGGTTTTCCAACTCAAGTTGAGCGAAATTACCGGTGCCATGCAGAATATTGTCCTTATGCGGAGTAATAACGAAAGGAAGTATAACAGCAGAACTTATAAGCAATGAAGCAACTACAATAGAGATGACAACAACAGAATTATATCTCTTACGTAATTTATAAGCGCCATAATCCTTATTCCGCTTTTGGAATAGCAGATCATCAAAATCAAGCACTTTTCTGAGATTGTCGAACATTTTTTACAGCGCTGATTAGTCCCCTTTTAAAAATATCTAGTAAGAATGATTAGCTAAAACAATACCATTAATTTCAATCTGGCTGATGTTGTTTGTTTTAGCCAGTTTTTCAAAATGTCAGGCAAAATTACAAAATCGTGGCTTTTTGGCAAAACTATAATGTTAAGGATTTCATAATATTTACGGTACGCTGTGCGAGGTATGAGGTGAAAAAAGGCCTCGGATTTGATTATTTTCATTTTATTCTTATTTTTACCGGGCTTATCGGGGGTTTAGCTCAGTTGGCTAGAGCGTGTGACTGGCAGTCACAAGGTCGGGAGTTCGATTCTCCCAATCTCCACCTTCGCCCTCCTTCTCCGCCAATTGGCGGAGAAGGAGGGTTTTTTATTCAATCCAGAGGAAAGCTTCTACAAAAAATTCTTATCCAGAAATCCCTGGAATTTGTCCTTGTACTGATCCCCAATTGGTATGTATCTCTTGCCGAAAACAATCCTGCTGCGATCAATTGTCTCAATCCTCTCAAGATTCACGATAAAAGAGCGGTGTACTCTCATAAACTTGTCGGCAGGCAGCTTTGTTTCAAGGATTTTTAGGGAGGAAAGAGAAAGTATCGGCTTATCTGAATTGACAATGTATACTTTTACATATTCTTTCAATCCCTCAATGTATATGATGTTCTGAAAATTGATGCGCTTAATTTTATAATCGGACTTCAGAAACAGGAATTCGTTGTTCGATAGAACATCCTCTCCCGGTTTCGAATTTGCTTTTATCAGCCTTTCAGCTTTATGAACTGAAGTAAGAAACTCCTCATATGTGAAAGGTTTAAGCAGATAATCAGCAATATCGAGTTTAAAACCTTGTATCGCGTATTTTGCAAAAGCTGTCGTAAAAATCACAACCGGACCATTGACCATTGACCTGGTGAATTCAATACCATTCAAACCGGGCATCTGGATGTCCGTGAAAACTATATCGATTTGGTTATTACTTATATATTGTGCAGCCTCCAGGGGATTTTCAAATTGTCCGGCTAATATCATATCAGGGGTCCTCTGAATATAATCCACAATCAGCTGAAGGGCCAGTGGTTCATCATCTATTGCAACAACTGATATCATATTATGATTGAATAATTAGGTTTACCTCAAATTTATTCTGGGATTTATCGATTTTCAGTTCATGCCGCCCGGGGTAAAGTAATTTCAGGCGCTTTCTCAGATTGTCAAGACCGATACCCGTTGAAGCAAAGATGTGCTCATTTTTACTCTCCGGCAATCCGTTTTCACATTTAAATAAAATCTTACCTTCACGTGACTCCAGACTAATATTTACGTATGACTCTTCCTGAACGCTGATCCCATATTTGAACGCATTCTCAATTAAAGAGATAAAGAGCAAGTGCGGGATCATAATATTATCGCATTCAGCCGGAAAGTTAATTTCGAGTTTCATTTTAGCTCCTATCCTCAGCTTCATCAGGTCAATATAATTGTTCATGAATTCAATCTCCTCACTAAGCGGCTTCTTGTCCTCTCCCGATTCATTGAGCACATATCTCATCATTTTCGAGAGTTTTATTACGGCATCTTTTGAATCATCATTATTCCTTCCTATCAAAGAATAGATATTGTTCAGCGTATTGAAAAAGAAATGCGGGCTGATCTGGCTTTTCAGTAAAGCAAGCTCCGCGTTAAGCTGTGCCTTTTCCATCTCTTCCTGTATTTTTTCGTTTTTTGACTGACGTTCAAGTATCCTGAAGCTCAGCGAAAGAAATACCATAAATAGTGAGGATGATGCGTAACCAATGAGCTGGGCATTAGGCATTGCTATTATAAACCTGGGGTTTCTAATTTGCATTGGAGGCTGTCTCATGCGCTGTTCTTCACCAGGTTGCCTGAGGATCTGATCTGAGTTGCCATTTTTAGTTATCAATCTGAAAATCCGTTCGCTGGCAAAATCAGATATGAAATAAAAGCAGAAAAGAAGAGCCACTACTGAAATATAATATAAATATCTTTTTTTATGCCAGAAAAAAGCCGGTACAAGGAAGAGGTAATTTACATAAAAAATTATGGCGCTTATAGCCGTGATGGTGTAGTAAGTTAAAAGGAAATGCCTTCCCATCTGGAACCTTCTTGCTGCATAAACAGGCAAACCCAAAACAACAACCCAGATCAGAAGGTGAATTATGAATCTTATGGTTTTTTCCTTTGTCACTTTCCTCATAGATTTCTTTAACAGAGATAATTTCTTTACAAATTTAATTATTAAGAATTGATAAATCCATTAACCACAAAGGTCACAAAGGTGGAGCATTTTCAACGTTCCTTATTGAGAGCTGAGACTAATTACAGGGTTTGCAAAAGCTGCTTTGATCGCCTGGAAACTTATTGTTGTAAGTGCAATAACCATCGCAAGTAATCCTCCTGCAGCAAATAACCACCAGCTTATGTCAACGCGGTAAGCATAATTCTGCTGCCAGTTGTGCATGAGATACCATGCTAAAGGTGTGGCAATCGAAAAGGCAATTGCAATGAGCATGATGAATTCTTTTGAAAACAAATAAACAATTTTGCCGGCGCTGGCTCCGAGTACTTTTCGGATACCGACCTCTTTGGTTCTCTGTACTGCCATAAATAAGGCTAAACCGTATAATCCAAGACAACTCAGGAAAATGGCGATAGCTGCGAAAATCTGATACAACTGTGCTAACTGGCTTTCCTGTTTGTAAAAACCTGCTATTTTATCGTCAAAAAACCTGTATTCATAAACAAAATTTGGTATTGTTTGCTCCCATATTGTTTTAACAGATTGGAGCGTAGTAGAAAAGTTTTTCGTTTCTAGCTTTATTGCTGCCTGGCTGTACATTGTTCTATTTGTAGTTACAAGCAATGGTGCTGGTAAATGGCGGAAAGAACGGTCATTAAAATCTTTCAATACGCCAACAACAGGACATTTTATCCGCCCACCCCATATGCTTATTTCTTTATTCAGAATTTCTTCAGGGTCCTTAATTCCCAGACCTTTCATAAACGACTCATTCACTAAAAATTCTCTTGTCATAGGGGAAGGCTGCAAATTTCTTCCGGCCACCAATTGTAATTTATAAGCCCGCACATATTCTTCGTCGGCAAATTTTGTAATAGCTTTAAAATCTGCTTCTTTATTTGCATGGTCATACCTGAATGTGCTCCACATATCATTATCATCTTCAATCGGAGTGTTTGAACTGAAGCTTATTGCCTTTACGCCGCTTACTGATAATAACTGCTGCTTCAGACGATCCTCCCTTCTGAAAAAAGCAGTATCTACACGGAAAGGAACATTTATAATTGCATCTTTATCGAAGCCTAGCGGCTGATCCATAAAATAATTCATCTGCTTTACAATTATGAGAGTCCCTATTACAAGTACCAGAGCAATGATGAACTGAAACACTACAAGGCTCCTTCTTAATGATATTCCTTTAGTGGCATTAACGGTGACTTTACTTTTTAAAGCATTGACAGGACTGAAACCTGAAATAACGATGGAAGGATAAAAACAAGCGAGGGCAGTTACAACAATTGTTGCTGTAATAAGAAATAAAATAATTGCAGGATTTCTGAGGAAGTTGAATGAAAGCGAAAATTCTAAAAGTCGATTCATAAAGGGTAACGCTAAGACTGTGATTATACTCGCAATAATTACAGCGCTCAGAACTATCAAAAATGTTTCGATAATGAACTGGATTTGCAACTGAGATCTGTTACTACCAAAAACTTTTCTTATGCTGACCTCCTTTGAACGATTAACAGCCTGGGCTGTTGAAAGATTGATAAAGTTGACACAGGCTATTATCAGGATGAAAGCTGCAATCAGCCACAAAACATTAAGCAGTTGACGGCTTATCATTTTGTTGCTGTAATCACCCGCCTGAGTATCATAATGAACATCGCTCAATGGCTGAATGACATGACTATCAGTGTTTTCAGAAGACTGGACTTCTTTTGAAAATGAACTAAGCTGCTTATTAAAATTTTCAACTGAAGTATTGGTCGGAATTAGAACATAGCAACCAAAACCTGAATTTGTTCTATCCTGCCAATCAGTTGATTTTGCCATCAGACTTCCGGAAAAACTTGTACCGTAAGCCACAACAACTTTTAGCTGGAAGTCTGTATTTGCAGGAATGGGTGCAAGAATACCTGATACTTTTAAAATTTCTGTGCCATGCTCAAATATATAACCACCTACTTTCAGCTTTATGGTTTTACCCAGAGCAGTGTTCCAGTCACCAAAATATTTTTCTGCAATATCTTTTGTAAGAAATACATTGTTCGGATCTTTTAAAGATTCATAAGAACCTGCAAGCAGAGGGAAATCAAATATCTTAAAAAATGAAGGCCCGGTAAAAAATACGCCTTTGACTTCTTTGAATGCCTTTATAATTATTCCGTTATCGCCAGGGATGAGTATTTCATCATCGTGGCTTGCAAAGACAGGAGCCACCTGTTCTACTTGCGGGAAAGCCATTCTCAGGGCTGCAGGCAAAGGAAAAGGAACATCTTTTCCCGTTTTTTCTGCATCCGCATGATGAAATTCGGTTAACACACGATAGATACGATCTCTCTTTAAGTGAAAATTGTCGAAGCTGGTTTGAAATTGTACTATGATAAAGATCATCAGGCAAACAGCGACACCAACAGCAAGACCTGCTATGTTAATAATAGTGTAATTACTGTTATGGATTAAACTTCTGAATGCATTTTTGAAATTATTTTTAAACATAATCAAGGTTGTTCGTTTCGTGCCAAATCTAAACTATCACGAAAACAGATAGAAATAATATATATGTACAGCAAGATTTTGATAACAGACAGCAGATTTTCATGTACGATGATATTGCAATTTAGAATACTTCAGGAATAAGTTGGCTCTTTAATAAATAAAATCATATTATACTATACCAGAAGATCCTAAAGTTTAACAATTTCAGACTTTTCCGGCCCTATATTCGATAATATTTAATAATTTTAGTATATTAATACTTTATTTAACTAAAAATGAACCCTATTCCGCGAAGAAAATTCATTCAGAGTACCGCCCTTGCCGGCGGCGCTTTGCTGTTAAGTCCCGCGTTTAAAGCTTGTAAGTTCCTGGATAAAGATGTATCCGGAAATTACTTTTTTAAGGAATTCGGGATTGACGAAGCCCTCTGCCGGAAATTACTGGCGAAAGCACTTTCAAAAGGCGGCGATTTTGCCGACCTGTATTTCGAATATTCAGTGTCAAATTATCTTGGACTCGAAGATGGCAAAGTAAATCAGTCATATGGCGATATCTCTTTAGGTGTGGGAATCCGCACTGTTAAGGGTGATCAGATGGGTTATGGTTTTACCCAGGATCTGTCTGAGGAAACCATGATGTCGGCTGCATCGACAGCATCAACAATATGTGATCTGAATACAAAGTCTCCGGTTGCCTCTTTCATCAAGGGCAACATTGGCAACTATTACCCTGTGGCTCCTGACTTCACAGGTATACCCGGAAAATCAAAACTGCCACTCCTGCAGACTATAAATCAAAAATGTTTTTCACTCTCACCTGAAATAGTAAAAGTCAATGCAGGATTTTCAAGTACAGCAAAAAGAATAATGATTGTCACCAGCGATGGAACCTGGGCAGAAGATTTTATACCTTCCGGATTCATTTATACTTCAGTTGTAGCTGAAAGAAAAGGGAAACGCGAGCAGTATGGTTGGGATCTGGGCGGCCGTCGCGATTTTTCATTTTACACCGACGAGGTTGTCAATAAACTTGCAACAAAAGCTGTCGATAAAACTTTAGTTCTATTTGACGCCAAACAGCCACCTGCCGGTGAAATGCCGGTAGTTCTCGGACCTGGGGTAACAGGCATTCTGCTGCACGAGGCAATTGGTCACGGTATGGAAGCTGATTTTAACAGAAAGAAAATTTCAACTTTCAGCACAATGATTGGAAAGAAGGTTGCCGAACCATTCGTTACTATCATTGATGACGGGACAAATATGAATCTTTCCGGCAGTATAAATGTTGATGATGAAGGTACTCAGGGCAAAAAAACCGTACTTGTTCAGGATGGCATACTTACCAGTTACCTGCATGATAAAATATCCGCAAAACACTACGGACTGGAACCTACAGGAAATGGACGCCGGCAGGATTTTCAGAATTACCCGATTCCCCGCATGCGAAATACATATATGCTGGGAGGTAAAGCAACTGCAGATGATGTGATCAAACAGGCAGGAAATGGTATCTATGTCGAAGATGTTAGCAATGGTCAGGTCAAAATAGGAGAAGGCGATTTTGCGTTCTACGTTTCACAGGGACGTATGATTGAAAACGGGAAATTAACTTACCCAATCAAGGACATCAACATAATGGGGAACGGCCCTAAAATGCTGACAAACATTACAATGGTTGCCGACAATCTTGAGATGCATCTCGGGGGCGCAGGACAATGCGGCAAAAACGGACAAGGTGTTCCGGTTTCATTTGGAATGCCAACCTGCCTTGTTAAATCATTAACAGTAGGTGGCACAGAACAGAAAGGAGGTAAGTCATGACTAATAAAAAAGATCAAATAATGAATTTCCGCGATCTTGCTGATTGGGTGATTGATCAGACAATTAAGGCAGGGGCAAAAGAATGCCGGGTCAATCTTTCTAGAAGACGGCTTGTTGAGATTAATTACCGCGACCGGAAACCGGAAAATATTAAAGAAGCAACAACACAAAATCTTTACCTTGAGGTGTTTGCAAATAACCGGTTTGCGGGTCAATCCACGCCTGATTTCAGGCAATCGACACTTTCGGGTTTTATCACCGATGTCGTTGAAAGTGCAAAGATCATGGAAGAAGATCCTTTCAGGACTCTTCCCGATCCGAAATATTATGCAGGAAGATCAAACGCCGATCTGCAACTCAGTGATCCTGAGTATAGCAAGATCACTCCGGAATACAGACATTCCATGGTAAAATCCGTTGAGGATGCATGTCTGCAGAAAGGTGGTGATAAAGTAATTTCTGTAGAAGCCGGGGAATACGATGAAAGCGCAGAAGAATTCCGAAAATCAAGCAATGGTTTTGAAGGCTCCGCACCATCTACATATTGTCAGATAGGCGCCTCAATGACTGCTCAGGATGAAGGCGATCGCAGACCTGCCGGTTATCATTACGTAGGTTGCCGCTACAAAACTGACCTTCCTTCGTTGCCTGAAGTCGGAACTTTAGCTGCTATAAGAACGCTCGATCTTATGGGAGGCAAAAAGATTGCAACATCCAAAATACCGATAATACTTGAGAATCGAGGCGTCATGAGGGTGTTCAGTGGTTTTCTGAATGCAATGTTTGCGTATAGCATACAACAGAAAAGATCATTTCTGGCCGACAAGAAAGGCTCATCAATAGCAAGCAAATTACTGAGTCTCAAGGATGATCCTTTCCTTCCGCGAGCTTTAGGATCGATGTATTATGATAATGATGGTTTCGCAGCCAAACAACGTGACCTGATCTCTTCCGGTACGCTAAATGATTTCCTAGTCGATTGGTATTATAGCAGGAAACTCGGCTGGGAACCAACGTCAGGTTCAATCTCCAATCTTATCATTCCTCCGGGATCGCGCAGCGTGGAAGATATTATAAAAGACATGGGACGTTGTATCCTGATCACTGATTTTATTGGCGGAAATTCCAATTCCACCACTGGTGATTTTTCAGTTGGAATTATTGGCAAACTCTTCGAAAAAGGCAAATTTGTTCAGAATGTTGCCGAAATGAATATTGCTGATAACCATCTGAATTTCTGGAACAAATTGGTTGAAATTGGTAACGATCCATGGATATACAGCCAGGCGAGATTTCCAAGTCTTGCTTTTGACAATGTAACAGTAGCAGGAGTCTGATGCTGAAATTATTATCTATTCAAAGCCCCCGGAATTCAGGGGGCTTTCTTATTTCATGAATAGTGAACTATCGGTCTATCCACTTCTTAAATTCCGAAACTTTGTCGCGGCTTACCACAAAGAGATCACTTTTCTCAAAATTTTTAAGGGTTAACTGCAATCTGCTGGATGAATAACTGTACATCAACGAGATGGATTCTATATTCACTATACATTCACGGTTGATTCTAAAAAATTTACGTGAGTCGAGCATTGTCTGTAACTGTTCAAGTGAATAATCGATCCCGTAATCTTTTCCATGGAAATCAGCAAGAAACACACTCCTCTCATTTATGTGAAAATGACTTATTTCCACTGTTGGTACCGACCGGTACTTATCTCCTATTTTAATAAGAAAGCGCGATTTATACTGGTTTCTGAACTCAAACAACAACTGCTTGAAATCTTTTTTGAAGGGATCATTATCGGCATAAAGTTTTTTGAACTTTGTAAGAGCAACATTCAGAGAACTTTCTTCGATTGGCTTAAGAAGATAATCTATACTATTAACCCTGAAAGCTTTGAGGATATATTCATTGTAAGCGGTGGTGAAAATGATCGGGATTTCAATCTCTGAAGTTTCAAAAATTTCAAAACACAATCCGTCATCAAGCTGAATGTCCATTAAAATTAAATCGGGTTGCGGATTTTCCTGCAATCTGTTTATCGTACCTTCGACAGTTTCAATTACTCCCAGAATATTTATTGATCTGTCTATCTTCGTTAAAAGCCTTACCAGCTTATCAGCTGCCGGTTTCTCATTTTCAATTATTAGTATATTCATTACAAAAGAGGAATTTTAACGATAAAATCATTACTGGTCTCTTCAATTATCAAAGGCTTTCCGGTACACAGGCTAACCCGTTGGCTGAGATTTCTTAAGCCGATTTGAGTTGAATTCAGATGAACGCCCATTCTCTGAAGGTTATTCTTTACCACAACGTGCTTGTTTTCTATTGAAATTGAAATCAGTAAGGGACTTTCCCTAGTTGCCTTATTGTGTTTAATAGCATTTTCTACAAGAATCTGCAGCGATACCGGCAGAATCTCAGAGTTATCACTCGGATCAACATCAATATGAAGCTGAATTTTCCCGTCATCGCGTATCTTGTGAAGAAAGAAATAATCATTTATGAATTCTATCTCTGTAGCAAGCGAAACCTTATCTTTTGTACTATACTCGAGTATATAGCGGTAAATCGATGATAACCTGCCAATGAATTCTTCAGCGACTTCAGGCTGGGTGGCAACAAGTGCAGACAAAGTATTAAGACTGTTGAACAGGAAATGCGGATTCACCTGGTTCTTCAATGTTTCGTTCTGAAAGATGAGATTTTCTTCTCTCAGCTTCTGTTCTCTTCTCAATGAAGCCTGCCAGAGTAAAATGACAAATATTACCGCTCCCAGCGACATTCCTTTGATTGTCGATTTAAACCATTCATTGAAACCTGTATGAATAAAATCAGCAATCACTTTCGAGATATTTCCTCCCTGTACCCATAACCCAACATACTGAAGTGAAATGAAAAGTACCATGGAGACCATCATGCACCCGGCAATAAAGATCAGGAACCTAACCAGTACAATGCGTGTGATTTCACCGGGGCTTCTGTCAAAGTTAAGATTAGCGAACAGCCTGGTTCCTAAGTATATGAAGACCTCAAGCTGAAAAAAGAGCATTATAAACACGCCAAATGGGAAAAAAGAAGAAGAATTGTCTGGGCCTGTGAGTCTGGCAATAACTGAAACAATCAATGAAAATACAAGAAAAATTATGTGCGAAACAGGTTTTCGAAGATTAAGAAAATCATATAGTGTGAATGCTTTCATCTTAACAAATTTAATATTTCTGCATTTAATCTTTACTCTTTATCTCCTTTAAACCTGAGTTCTAAAGTTGCATTAATTTATTGAATTTTGTCCACTCTGATTTCTCTGATAGTTTTTGCCAGAAATTTATTGTCCATTCCTTTTACCTGGATTTCCTGTATAGTTCCTGAATAAGTATCCGCGAATTCAATGAGACCTGTTTTTAGCGAAATCCATGTAGTGCCCCAGTACTGTTCTGTTCCTTTGCCCTTTATCTGATCCATATTAATTTCAAGCAGATTATCAATCGCTCTGTATTCTATTACAGCGCACAACTCGTGATTCATTTCGGAAATGCCTGTCCAGCGGATTTGTATATTGTCGTGAGAATAACTGCCAACACCTCCCATTTCAAAACTGGTTGACCTGGGATGAATAATATAATATTTATTGAGTTTCAGCGAATCATCATATTTCCACGCATACTCCTCAATCATCATCATATCCCATACTAAATTTTTAGCAAACACGGCATCGGTTTTTGCAGGAAAGTTTTTAAAGCTTTCTTTATCAAGCATTTTTGATGAGTACACATATTTCATATTCTCCATATATTCCTGTTTTACACCTGCCGGGAAAGGACCGGAGAAATTATTTGATGATGAGATGAAAACATTATTCCACATAACGCTATCTCCCTTCAGTCCTGTAATATATTCTCCAGTAATTTTCAGTTTGCCGGTAAAATTACCATATAGATCCCTGTTTGTATAAATTGCCGTCATACGGTATTTCTGTTCTGTTTTTTTATGGACTTTCGGGATTTTGCTAAGGTACTTTCCGGAAACTGCTTTTTCAGACTGTGCATTAATAACCGCCGGTATTAAAATGAACAGAGTGATAAATAATACTAATCTTAATTTAGTTTTCATATGTTTAGTTTTTAATCTGTATCAAAATAAAGAAAACTGTCAGGGTGATAAAAATTTAAGATGCTGACATGTAGAAATACGAAGCTGAATAGTCGGATCTGGTGTTTAAACAGTTATTGATCATGAGGTCGACTTTGCACAAGTATCTTTACGGATTTAGTAAGAATTTTGTTTTAAATCAAAAAATCGTTATGTTTACACAACATGGCCCGATCGCCAAAGTAGTCTACCATTAATTTCAGATTCAGATTAATAAGAAAACTGTTTAGAAGGGGTGGCGCTTTTATGCTTCTCGTGTGACACAAAGAATATTTATTTACCAGGTGACAATAATAAAATAGTTTTTAACTTCGGTCCTTGGATCGTTGAATTTAGCAGGCAATTATGAGTGAGGAGATCCTGAAGGCATTAATGGAATTATTTGCCCTGATTGTAAAGCAGGACGGCGGGATTCTCATGAATGAACGTGACTATGTTTCCGCTTTTCTTGATAAACAACTCACCAGCGATACAGTAAAAGAATATCTGGCGCTTTTTGATTCACATGCAGGTCCGGTAATGTCTGGATCACCTCTTAAAGAAACAGCAGCCCCTTCGGTAAAGGATTCGGTAAAAATTCTTGGTATTTGTAAGAAAATCAACCGGACGCTTAACCAGGAACAGAAAGTTGTCGTTTTAATGAAGCTTTATGAACTGGTTAATACCAGCAGGCAATTCACTCTGCAGAGAATGAATATTATCAATACCGTTGCAGAAGTTTTTAAGATCTCCTCCACTGAGTTTGCTGTAATAGAACAGTTTGTAAAAAATGACGATCCTCAGGACCTCATTAATCCGTTGATTCTCGTTCTTGCCCCTAACAATGAAACATGCGATTTGTGCAAAAAAATGCTCACCGAATACCAGAACACAAGTATTTTCATTTTAAGGATACCTAGTGTTGATCTGTATTTTGTGAGGTATATATCGAATGACCAGCTATATCTGAATGGCCTGCCAATAAGATCTGGTCAGGTATATACTTTTGCCAAAGGAGGTTCAATAAAATCGCAGCTGGGTCACTCTATCTATTACAGTGACATTACCGCAAATTTTCTTTCCAATGTAATTGTCCATAAAATTTCATTTACTGTTGAAAATCTTTCTTATCATTTCAGAGAAGGACATGCTGCTATCGATGATGTGAGCTTCTCAATAGAAGAAGGCAAGTTAATTGGGATAATGGGTGCAAGTGGTTCAGGAAAAACGACATTGATGAACCTTATGAGCGGGATCCAGAAACCATCTTCAGGATCAGTAAAGATTAATGGACTTGATGTAACAAAAGATAATACCCAACTTGAAGGAGTGTTTGGATACGTTCCTCAGGATGACTTGCTTATTGAAGATCTGACAGTTTTTGAAAACCTGTATTACGCTGCCTGTCAGTGCTTTAATGATAAGTCTAAAGTACAAATCACCGAGCTTGTTGATCATACATTATCAAATCTGGGTTTAATTGAAAAAAGAGGGCTGAAAGTAGGATCGCCTCTGAACAAGGTTATTAGTGGTGGCCAGAGAAAAAGACTGAATATTGCATTAGAGCTAATAAGGGAACCACTGGTATTGTTTCTAGATGAACCTACGTCGGGTCTATCTTCAAGAGACGCTGAAATCCTCATGGACCTGCTGCGTGATCTGTCACTGAAAGGCAAATTAATATTTACTGTAATTCATCAGCCATCATCTGAGATTTTCAAGATGTTCGATAAAGTTGTCATCCTCGATCAGGGAGGATGCATGGCATATTTCGGCAATCCTGTCGATTCTGTGATCTATTTTAAAACTCTCGATATTCAGATAAATTCCAACCAGGGAGAATGTCCTTCATGTGGAAACGTTAATCCTGAAACTATCTTCAACATAATTGAAACTCAGGTTGTTGATGAATTTGGAAAATATACCGAGAAAAGGAAGGTAAAACCTAAGGAATGGGCGGCAAAATTCAGATCAAAATACACATTAAAACTTGTTCCTGAAATAAAAGAACCTCCTCATAAAAATCTTCAGCGGCCAGGTAACTTAAGGCAGTTTCAGATTTATTTCTCAAGGGATATCAAGAGCAAGATATCGAATAACCAATATGTTTTGCTGACTCTTCTTGAAGCGCCAATCCTGGGATTCGTTCTTTCGTATATTATCAGATATATTGCAGATCCTGATTCCAATGTTTACATCTTTTCAGAAAATGAAAATATACCGATATATATTTTTATGAGTCTGATTGTTGCATTGTTTCTTGGCTTGACAATCAGTGCAGAAGAGATCTTCAGAGACCGCAAAATACTTAAAAGGGAACATTTTTTAAATCTAAGCCGGCATAGTTATCTGCTTTCAAAAATTGCTCTGCTGTTACTCATTTCATCAATTCAGACTCTGCTTTTTGTTGCCATTGCAAACCCGATTCTTGGCATTAAAGGTATGTACTTCCACTATTGGCTCGCATTATTTACAACTTCTTTTTGCGCCAATATGATTGGTCTTAATATTTCGGCTTCATTTAATTCAGCTATCACGATATACATTGTAATTCCTCTTCTCATTATCCCGATGATGGTTTTAAGCGGTGCAATGTTTCCTTTTGATAAACTCAACAGGAAAATAGGTAATGTGGATAAAGTACCGTTTATCGCTGAATTGATGCCTACCCGTTGGACTTATGAGGCTCTGATAGTTTCACAATTCATTGATAATAAATATAACCAGACTGCTTTTACGAAACAAGGTGAAACAAATTATGATCTGTTAAAGAAAATAAGTGAAGCAGAGTTCAATAAAACCTACAGGTTAAAAGCGCTTCGTGAGGCACTGCAAACCGTACTTTTTGAATATAGAAGCAATCCCAAAAATATTGGCAATAACGAAGATTTTCTTGTTAAGAAATCTGTTCGAAAGTTCAGCAAGCTTTCACTTCTTAAGAATGAGCTTGAAAAAATGTCATCTGTATATCATGTACCTGAATTTAATTACATTTCTGATCTTACGCCATATGAATTCAACCCCGGAATCGCTGATTCACTCACCAAATATCTTATAAGGATAGATAAAATATTTGGTCAGATCTCAAATACCATGCAGGATAAAAAAGACATCTTCTATAATATGAATGACATTAAATTAAAGAAACTTGAGGATGATTACTACAATCACAAACTTGAAGATCTGGTAACCAAACCTTATGAAGCGAAAAAAATTCTTGTTTACAACAATACTCTTGTCCAAAATACTGATCCAATATACCTAGACCCTTACAAAAAGGGATTTCTCGATTTCAGAACTCATTTTTTTGCTCCTTCAAAATATATTTTTGGACTCAAAACTGACACTTTTGTTTTTAATATCTCCCTGGTGCTTTTAAGTTCACTATTTTTTTATTTCGTGCTTTATTTTGAACTGCTTGGCCGGGCGGTCAGATTCTTTGAAAATTTTAAATTCCGAAAATAAATTTTATAAAAGATCTTGTAATCTCTTTTTTAGTATTTTTGTTTTAACGAATTCGTCAGCCTAAATGAAGGGAAGAGTAGTTTTTTTGGTGATTATTGTGTTTTTTGGTTTCTCATGCAGGAATTCAAAAAGTAAAACTTCGGAATTCGTATTTCCCCAGTCTGATTCGGTTCCGGTATCTGAAGCAGAGAAATTAAGTCCTGAAGCAATTGCTGATATCTCAAAGAATATTTCATCACCAGTTGAGATTGCCAATCTTCTTCAAACCCTTCAGGTTCCATTCTCTCAAAACTACCTTGCTGAATCGATCGACGCAAGCCGGCAGAGTACCAACTTTGACAAAGCTCTTAAGCTTGGAATTCTGGGTGCAGACCTCGGATACCTGAATATGTATGAAAAAACAGGTTCCTCTCTCGACGTGCTATCTTCAATCAGGAAGATCGCTGAAGATATCAAAGTCGGACAATTCTTCGATTTTGAATCGATAAAAAGACTCTCCAAAAACAGGTCGAATCTCGACTCTCTGCTATTTATCTCTATAGATTCTTATAACAAAATTGATACCTATTTGCGGAATAATGACAGAGGCCAATTGTCAGCGCTAATGATTATTGGCGTTTGGATCGAAGGACAATATCTTGCAACTCAGGTAGTGAAACAATATCCCGATAAAATGCTCAGTGACAGGATCGGGGAACAGAAAATCATTCTGAATGATCTTTTACTGCTGATAAGTCCGTACTGTAACAGAGATTCTGAATTTACAAGTCTGTGCAAAGACATGCAGGATATAAAGGATAAATATCGTGATATAAGAATCACTTATACCCAGGGAGATCCGGTAAGTGTTGAAAAGGATGGTGGCCTGACAATTAAGCAGACCGAAACGAGCGTTGTTAACATGTCAAAAGAACAACTTGATGGGGTCATTGAGATCACCAAAAATATCAGGGACAAGCTAATTTTAAATAATTAGGATGAAAAAAACCATATTACTTCTAACATTCTTATTTGCTCTGGTGCTAGTGGCATTTGGTCAGGTAACTGATCCACTGATAAGTAGTTGTGCGACAAACGCCGGACCAAATGCACGTTACCTCAAAGATTTCAGGATACAGCTCGGAAAAGCTTCAAATCAGACGGATCTGAGATATAAAGCAAATATGTCCCTCTGGAAAAACACAAAATACAGGTTTACAATGTGCAATGCTGAGAACTCAAAAGGGCAGCTGATTCTGACAATCAAGGACGAGGGAAATAAAGTAATCCTTTCATCTCTTGATAAAAAAACCGGCAAAATCTATCCTTATGTTGATTTTGAATGTCAGAAGAGTGGAATCTATCAGATCGGCTATGATTTTATCGACGGCCAGCAAGGTTCCGGTGTGGGCGTTGTATCGATGTTAAAATAATTCCGTCAATGGTGCATCACCTGGATTAAGACTGTAAAAACAAACACCAGGAAAAATAGAATTTCGGGCACCAGTCTTTTTTTCACAAATACAAAATAGTTGGCAATGAAATAACTTACAGGAATAGCTGTAAGCCATATCATCTCTACTGAAACTGAAGGTACCAGTAAGTAAGTAAGCGCCGAAATAAGAAAAATCCAGATCAGCAGAGAAAATGTCTTTCGAGATTTTATCTTTTTAGTATTCACATGTTTAAAAAGCTGAACAACACTTATTAAAATAAGCACACAATAAAATACAAGAGCTCCTGTGTTTAATCTTGAGAACTTGAATCCTTCTGAATTTGAAAACAGATTAGCGCCAAAAAGTCTCATAAGTGATCCCATATCCTTTCCGGCAACATAGTACACGCCGAAAGTGATCAGAAATGGAGTCAACAACCCGGCAATTGAAATAACCAGTTCTTTCAGGTTACCTGTCCTGAGCAGGATAATTGCTATTATTAACAGCAACGCGAACCAAATCAGGTTGGCATAGAACAAGCTTCCGGTGCTTATGAGAATGCCTGCATCGAAATAACTGTATGCCGTCCCTGTTATATGATAACCATCCATAATTCTTATTACAGCAAGTATAAGGAAAATAGTGGCCGGCAATACAGGATTCAACAATTGCAATTCAGGGAAAAGACCTCCAAACATGATATAAAATAATGCCGGCAGGAAAGTTCTTTCGTTAATAAAAAAAATGGATGTGTTGAAATTTACCAGGAGTATCGAAATAACTGATACCATCAGGAAAGACAAGATCACACCAAAGCTCTGATGATTATTTACAAGAAGCTTCAACAGACTATAAAGCGGCATTGGCTGTGATTCATATATTACATCAGGAGTTACCGGAGGATGCAATAATGCATTAATCCACACGGCAACCAGAGTAACAAATAATAATAATACTACTCCTGGTCCGGTACCTTTAAATATCCGTAAAAGCATTTATTCTAGATCAAATCCGATATCTGTTCTGAAATATTTCCCCTCGAAGCTTAATAAACGTGCATTCCTGTAAGATGTTTCAAGAGCATCCTTCATTGTAGCTCCCCATGAACTAATTGCAAGAACCCTGCCTCCTGATGTAACAATTTTCCCTGTTTCTTCCCTCGATCCGGAATGGAAAACAACACTATCATTTACTTTTTCCAAACCACTAATTGACTTGTTCTTCTCGTATTTCCCCGGGTAGCCTTCTGAAACAAGCATCACCGTTGTTACAAATCTGTTATCAATTTCAATTGTTTTGTCAGCAAGATCACCATTTGCAACTCCTTCAATCAGGTCAAAAAAATCTGACTTTATCCTTGGAATAATCACCTCCGATTCCGGGTCACCCAATCTTGCATTATATTCAATTACATGAGGATTGCCACCTACATTGATCAATCCGAAAAATATAAATCCTTTGTACAATATCCCGTCTTCAGTCAGTCCTTTCATCGTAGGATCGATTATTCTTTCAGTCACTTTTTTCATAAAAATGTCATCTGCAAAAGGCACAGGCGATACTGCTCCCATACCACCGGTGTTAAGCCCTGTATCCCCTACTCCGATCCTTTTGTAATCTTTGGCTTCGGGAAGCAATTTGTAAGAAACGCCATCGGTGATAATAAAAACCGAAAGTTCAATACCCTTCAGAAATTGTTCTATAACTACTTTCTGCCCGGCAGTGCCAAATTTGCCGTTTAACATTTCCAATACCTCCTGTTCGGCTTCCTTTAAATCATTTAATATCACAACACCTTTACCTGCAGCCAGTCCGTCGGCTTTAATAACATATGGTGGAGAAAAGGTTCTGAGAAAAGCGGGAGCCTCATCTGCATTTGATTTATCGAAAGTTCTGTAGGCTGCAGTGGGAATCCTGTGCCGTGTAAGAAACGCTTTGGCAAAATCCTTGCTCCCTTCCAGTCGGGCTGCAGATTTATCGGGCCCTATTATTGGAATGTTTTTAAGGAAGCTATCATTCAGGAAGAAATCGTGAATTCCCAGTGTCAGAGGAGCTTCGGGACCAACAATTACCATATCGATCAGGTTCTGCACAACTGCATTCTTAACCTCTGAGAAATTTTCAGGATTAATATCAAGGTTAGTACCCAGATGACTGGTTCCAGCATTTCCGGGGCCTATGAAAATATTTGTGACCTTTTTACTTTGTGCAAGTTTCCAGGTGATAGCATGTTCTCTGCCTCCGGAGCCCAGGATGAGAATATTCATTTCAGGAAAGAGTTATTTTGTAGAGTATAGTTTGCCATAATAGTTATTAATTTCCGGCTCAATCGTTTGTGTAATGGAAGTTAATTTTAACCTGATTGCCATGTTATATATATCAAGCATTCCCTGCATGTTAATACCTGTAGCATAATCAAGGCCAAATCTGTCTTCTGGTTTCAAACTTATAGCATAATCGAGATATTCCTTTGAATAAGTCATAATGTCATTTAATAGTTTTTCTCCTTCCTGAGTTTTTCCTGCCTCAATAAGAACCTCTGCGATCCCAATGGTGAAAAAGTCGTAAGGCATCTTTTTTGCAGGAACGATTTCAAGACCCCGGTGAGCTACCTCAACAGCTTTGACTGTATCTCCAGCCAAAAGAAGTTCTTTACCAAGGGTACCAAAAATCCTCCTGAAGTTACTGAACATACGTTTATTGTTTTCGTCAAGATAGACTTTAGGAGCCGCAGCATTACCCCACTTGAACTTATTCATCATGTTATCATACATCACTTTAGGATCAATCATGCCGAATTCACCCTGTTCAGGTTTATCAGTTTTCACGGGTACTATCCTGTAAGCAAGACCTTCCTGGATAAAATACTTTTCAAGACCTTTATATTGTGTTGAAGGAACGGTTGTTGAGAAATAGATAGGTCGCTTCCATTTGTTCGTTGAGAGAAGATCCATAATTGCGAGATCGCCCTTAAACGCATCTTCGTCGGTATATTCCCATATCATTGGAGAAACGATTCTGTTTTTATAATAGTCCTTCACGGTTCCGTTTGAGAGAACCGTTGCAGTATCCACAGGGATAATAAATTTGTTTGCAGGAATATAATTAACCCAGTCGCCTCTGCCGCTCAGGTCAACTTTGTACTTCTGGTCGTCCTGCGATGCAAAATCCAAAATTTCCTTCAATTCGACCGGTTTATCGATTCTGTTGTTTACGGGCATCTGTTCTCTCTGACCTTCGATATACTTTATTTGAGGCAGAGTGAGTGGCAAGGGATCAGAATCATAAGCTTTCCGTCGCATCATGTCAATATACCATCCTGCCTGAATATAACTCAGGTTTGCAACCCTGACATCCGTTCTGACTCCTTCCACATCCTGATTATACCAGACAGGGAAAGAATCATTATCTCCATATGTAAACAGTATCGCATCCTTGTCACACGATTTCAGATAATTTGCTCCTATATCACGGGCAGTGTAGCGTCCCGCACGGCTGTGATCATCCCAGTTCTGGGAGCCCATTAGCACAGGTACGCCAAACATCAGAACAATGAATGTAATTGCCAGTGATAATTTATTTGAAAGGACTTTCTGAAGACCCTCATATACAAACATAAATCCCATACCTATCCAGATTGCAAAGGCATAGAATGAGCCAACATAGGCATAATCCCTTTCCCTCGGCTGGTTAGGATACTGATTAAGGTAAAAAATAATAGCGAGACCAGTCATAATAAAAAAAGTCATCACGAGCCAGAAACCGCTCTTACTTCTTTTATATTGCCAGTACAAACCCAATAGTCCTGCAAGAAGAGGCAGGAAATAATATTTATTATAACCCGGATTAGTTTTGAGATCGGTGGGAATCTTATCGAGACTTCCCAGGCGTGCTTCATCAATAAATTTTATCCCGCTTACCCAGTTCCCGTTAATCGAATTCCCATCGCCCTGAACATCATTTTGTCTTCCGGCGAAGTTCCACATGAAATATCTCATGTACATAAATCCAACCTGGTAGCGCCAGAAATAGCGGAGATTTTCACCAAAAGTCGGGCAAACAACAGCTTCCTTGCTATCTCCTACAGTGTATTTTCTTCCAACTACCTTGCCCCAGTATTTATATGATGTCACATGGTCAGGATCCGAATTATCGTACATGCGCGGGAAAAATGTTTCAAACTGTTTGCTGTAAGAATACTCCGGATGGTAATATGGTTCATATTTCCCGTTAACCTTGTTATATCCGGCTATCACTTTTTTAACATCTGTAATAGGAGCGCTGAAGTAGGGTCCGTAAAATTTAGGAGCGCTGCCATATTGCTTCATATTAATATAGTATGATAAGGAAAATACATCTGAAGGATTATTCTGGTTCATAGGAGGCTTTGCTGATGATCTTATCATTATCATCGCATATGAAGAATAACCGATCATTATAACTGCAAGGGAGGTCAAGGCATAATTCAGTATTACTCGTTTGTGTTGTATTGAGTAATAGATACCATATGCCAGCGCCCCAAAAAGAAGCGCAATAAAGAACAGGAGTCCGCTATTATAAGGCAGGCCCATTACATTCACAAACAGAAGTTCAAACCACCCGGCAACTTCCGGTACTCCGGGCATTAAAACAAAAACCATCAGCCAGAGAAGGAGCAATGCCACCAGTATAGTTTTTATCAGACCTTTGGTGCTTACTTCGTATTTCCTGAAATAATATACAAAAACCAGTACTGGTATAATCAGCAGGTTAAGTCGGTGAACACCGAGTCCCAGACCCATTACATATGAGATCAGGATTATCCATCGGCCGGAATAAGATTCATCAGCTTCTTCTTCCCATTTCAGCATCCCCCAGAAAACAAAAGCAATTATTAAAGAAGAAAGAGCATACAGTTCGCCTTCAACAGCCGAAAACCAGAATGTGTCGGAAAATGTATATGCCAGTGAGCCTATTATTCCGCTCCCGATAATTGCTGGGATATGTTTTGTCTCAAGCTCACCATTTTTTGCCAGGACTTTTCGTAAAAGATGAGTGATGGTCCAGAAAAGGAACATTATCGCGAAACCGCTGCAAATAGCTGACAGTGTGTTTACTGTCACTGCGACTTTAGTCGTGTCACTGCCGGCAAAAAGTGTTGCTATCCTGCTCATCATAAGGAACAAGGGTGCTCCCGGTGGGTGTCCCACCTGTAGCTTAAATGCTGCCAGAATAAATTCTCCGCAATCCCAGAAACTCACAGTAGGCTCCAGAGTCAGCAGATAAACTATTGTTGAAACGACAAATATAAACCAACCGGTCAGGTTATTCCACCGACGATAATTGCCCCAAATTGAGTTCATAAAAATTTGTTTTAGATATTCTAAAAAACAAAGAACGTAAAAAAAAGTTATATTTCTTTTGCCGTCGGTTTAAACCGACGGTAAAAGAAATTAAATATAGTATCTCCATGGTCTCGTCTTCCAGTACTCACCTGAATAATCAATACCGATTCTCGGGCCGCTTTTAATTATTGGAGTTATCCCTGAATTCTCAATCCAGATCCTGTCAGAAGTGATCAGGTCTTCGCCATAGAAAGATTTATCAATTCCAAGGAATTTCGTGAGTTTACCGGGACCGGCATAATTTTCCACACCTCTGATAAGAACTGCTTGTGGTATGTTTTCTTTGCCGGTGACAATATTTAACATCCAGTACATACCATAAATAAAATAGATATATAATTTACCACCTTCATGGTACATTATTTCTGTACGCGCAGTTCTGCCTTTGCAAGCATGGCAGGCTTTATCTTCAGATCCTCTGTATGCTTCTACATCTGTAATTTTGAATTTTCCGAAAGATCCGTCAGGTAAACGCAACACCAGATTTTTCCCTGGCAGGTCAGGTGCTACGTCCAGAACATCTCTGATATAGAAGTCTCTATCATATTTCTTAGTTGCCACTATAGTTAATATGCTACCTTGTCATTCTTCGCATTCCATAATCTGAAGACCTCCTCTCCGCCGGGATCAGATGAGCGGATAAAAGTTAATTTTCGTTGAGAAGGTTCAAGCATTATCTCATTATAAATAAAGCTATCGTTGAATCCTGCATTTTCAGCATCTGTCCTGTCACATGAATACACAACCTTTCGTATTCCTGACCAGTAGATAGCACCCAGACACATCGGACACGGTTCGCAGGAAGTATACAAAGTGCAATCATCGAGTTCGAAAGTCTTCAGTTGAGAAGAGGCCAGCCGGATAGCAAGAATTTCTGCATGAGCAGTTGGATCGTTGTTCAGAACAACCCTGTTTGAAGCTTCAGAAATTATGATATCGTCCTTAACTACCACTGCACCAAAAGGTCCTCCTCCTTTATTAATGCTTTCTTTCGCGATTTCAACTGCCCTTTGAAGATATTTTTTGTCGTTTTCCATTATTTTGTTTTACAGTACATTATATCTATTTTCTTCCTTTGTGTTCCTTAGTGTGCACTTTGTGCTCCTTTGTGGTTAAAGGATTTTTCTCACCACGAAGAGTCACAAAGGATACTCAAAGAATCACTAAGGAATTTCAAAAATTAGAACATATTATTGTTATTTCATCCTGTAAAAATAACCCAGTTTTGATTAACAATAATAAAATCTATTGAGAATTCTTTTTTTTTAGGAAATATATTGTATTTTTGCAGACCCCAAAATAATGGGGTAATTACATTAAATATAAGTGTATCAATTAAAAAATAAAAACTAGTGAACACCTTAAGCTATAAAACAGTTTCAGCAAATAAAGCTACTGTAAACAAGGAATGGGTTATTATTGATGCTGAAGGCAAGGTGCTTGGGAGACTTGCATCAGTTGTGGCTTCAATGCTCAGAGGAAAACACAAAACCAACTTTACACCTCATGTTGATTGCGGTGATAATGTTATTGTTATCAATGCGGAAAAAATCGATCTTACCGGAAAAAAATTCGCGGATAAGGTTTATGTCCGTCATACAGGTTTTCCCGGAGGTCAGAGATTTACAACTGCTGAAGCTCTTTTGAAAAAGAATCCTATCGGACTGGTAGAGAAAGCTGTTAAGGGAATGTTGCCTAAAAACAGGCTTGGAAGTGAACTCTACAGAAATTTGCATGTTTATGCCGGTGCTGAACATCTTCATGAAGCACAAAAACCAAAAAAAATTGAACTTTAAA
Organism: uncultured Bacteroidales bacterium; assembly: GCA_963734885.1. Lineage (GTDB taxonomy): Bacteria > Bacteroidota > Bacteroidia > Bacteroidales > VadinHA17 > LD21. The sequence goes on from CAVTIJ010000002.1 coordinate 685,606, forward strand.
ATATTTTAAGCAAGATAAATGGAAACAATCAATGCTCTTGGAAGAAGAAAAGCAGCTGTAGCCCGGGTATATTTGAGCGATGGCAAAGGTAAAATTACTGTCAACGGTAGGGATTATAAAGAATATTTTGGTGCTGAAACACTTCAGTACGTTGTTACACAGCCCCTAGTTCTTATGAATGCAGTTGAAAAGTATGATATCAATGTCAATCTCGATGGTGGTGGGGTAAAAGGCCAGGCTGAAGCTCTGCGTCTTGGAATAACAAGAGCCCTTATCATGATGGATGCTGAATGCAAAGGCAAACTCAAAGCCGAGGGATTTGTAACACGCGATCCGCGTGAAGTTGAAAGGAAAAAACCGGGTCAGCCAAAAGCCCGCCGCAGATTCCAGTTCAGCAAACGTTAGAATTAATTTGATTTTAAAAATCAGTCGTTATAGATGCAAGTTTAGTATCTAAATTGTGAAGACTCCCGTTGGACTACGCTCGCGGGGCTACTTTGCAATTGATTGAAAGAATGTAAACTTAAAAAACCAAAAAAATGCCAAGAACAAATTTTAAAGAATTACTTGATGCAGGTGTACATTTCGGACACCTTAAAAGAAAATGGAATCCCGCCATGGCTCCTTATATATTTATGGAGCGTAATGGTATTCATATTATTGACCTTGAGAAAACAGTTACAAAGATTGACGAGGCAGCATCTGCAATGAAGCACATAGCCAGATCAGGCAAGAAAGTACTGTTTGTAGCTACAAAGAAACAGGCAAAAGAGATTGTGGCTGAAAAAGTCAAAGCTGTAAATATGCCTTATGTTACAGAACGTTGGCCGGGCGGTATGCTCACCAACTTCCCTACAATACGTAAGGCAGTTAAGAAAATGTCATCTATCGATAAGATGGCAACTGACGGAACTTTTCTGAATCTTTCAAAACGTGAAAGACTACAGGTAACACGTCAGCGTGCAAAACTTGAAAAAACACTCGGAAGTATCATTGATCTTACCAGGTTGCCTTCAGCACTTTTTATTGTTGATGTTACCAAGGAACACATTGCCGTAAGGGAAGCAAAAAGACTTGGCATCCCGGTTTTTGCAATGGTTGATACAAATTCTGACCCATCTGATATAGAATTCCCGATTCCTGCTAATGATGACGCTTCGAAATCAATCTCTCTGATTGTCGGTGTATTGTGCCAGGCAATTGAAGAAGGTCTCAATGAAAGGAAGCTTGAAAAAGACAAGGAACCTCAGCAGAAAGACAAAAAAGTTATGCGCAGAGAGCTTGAGACAAAAGATATCCCTGCCGCAATTATCGAAGCAATCGTTGAAGAAGAAGAGGAAGTTGAAGTTGATGACGATACTGACGAAGTTGAAGACGACGAAACCACTGCTAAGGTAGTTGACGAGGCTGAAGAAGAAATATAGGAATTAAAAATTACTAACAATAAAGATATAATTATGGCTGTTATAAATGCTGCTGATGTTGCTAAATTAAGGAGAGTCACCCTGGCAGGAATGATGGACTGTAAAAAAGCTCTCGAAGAATCTGAAGGCAATTTCGACAAAGCAATTGAGATAATTCGTAAAAAAGGACAGGCTGTTGCAAATAAACGTGCTGATAAAGAAGCATCTGAAGGCGTTGTTCTGTCAAAAGTTTCAGGTGATGGAAAAGCAGGCGCAATAATTGTTTTGAACAGCGAAACTGATTTTGTTGCTAAGAATGCAGATTTCCTCGCTCTGGCTAATAAAATCCTCGACCTTGCAGTCGCAAACAAACCTGCAAACCTTGAGGCGCTGAAATCTCTTCCAATGGACGGCGGTAAAGTAGGCGAAAAAGTTGTAGAATATGTAGGGATAATTGGTGAAAAGCTTGATCTCTCATATTTCGAAAAAATAGAGGCAGCTCATGTCCAGGCATATATTCATCCGGGTAACAGGCTTGCTACACTGGTTGGATTTACAAAAGCCGGAGCTGATGTACAGGTTTACAAAGATGTCGCTATGCAGATTGCCGCCATGAATCCTGTTGCTATTGATAAGGACTTTGTTCCTGAAGCAGTTATCGCACAGGAAATTGAAATTGGCAAGGAACAGGCAAGACGCGATGGGAAACCTGAAGAAATGCTTGAAAAAATCGCTCAGGGAAAACTTACCAAATTCTTCAAGGAAAGCACATTGCTCAACCAGGATTTTGTAAAGGATAATAAAATGACTATCAGGCAGTACCTGCAGTCAGTCAATAAAGAACTGACTGTAACTGACTTCAAGCGCTTTACATTAAATTTGTAATACGTAAGTTCATATTTCAATATCTGGTGGCGCTTTACGGCGCCACTTTTTTTGTGCTTCCGCGAAACCCAATAATAGAACAAGAATTTTCGCCCCTTCAGGGGAGATGTCGCGAAGCGACAGAGGGGTTTCAATCTTGACAATGCAGCTCTTTCACAGTTTACTAAGACAATATCCACCCCTCGACCATGGGTTGTTCAAAAGGTCGAAATCCATTAACCGCAAAGGGGATCGAGCGTAAAGAAATAGCCCAGTGGTCTATTTTAGCGAAGAGGACATACTGCCGCGAAGCCTTATGCAAAGATCGCAACGAGCTGAATAATAATGTTTTGACTTTGCGCACTTTGCGCCTACTTTGCGTACTTTGCGGTTAAAATGACTTTTTCACCAGCACCAAATCACTGAAATTTCCCGTAATTTTCGTACCTCTTCGTTTAATACAATTAGTTTTATATATTTGTTAATACAATTTATAAAGTAAACTACTTTTCTATAACGAAAAAAAACCTACTAAATGAAAGAACAATCAAATAGCAATTTACGGATGGGAATGACCCTAATGTTAATGATCTTTTTTATTTTCGGATTCATTACCAATTTCAACATTGCTTTAAAAGATCAGGTTCAGGCGACCTTTCAGTTGAGCAACTTCATGGCAAATCTTGTCAATGGAGTTTTCTTTTTCGCATATTTTGTGTTTTCATTTCTGTGCGGAAAAATTATTAAGAAAACAGGCTATAAAATGGGGCTTATTATTGGTTTGCTCCTCATAAGCGTAGGTAGCTTTTTATTCTTTCCAGCTGTTGCTGTGCCCTCATATGCACTTTTCCTCGGTGCAGTTTTTGTAATGGCAACGGGAGTAGTCTTTCTACAGACCGCTGCAAATCCTTACGTTGCTGCATTGGGTTCAGAAGCGACCGCTTCATCAAGGCTTAATCTGGCCCAAGCATTAAACGGACTGGCAACTACAGTGGCTCCTTTTGTAGTCGGAATTTTTGTGCTTACCCCGGCAGCTATAGCGATGGGTCCAACTGCTGTACAGGTCCCTTTCATTATAATCGGTTCGCTCGTTTTATTGATAGCAATTGCAATCTATTTCATGAAACTACCTGAAATAATTGGTGGTGAGGAAGTAGTTGGCAGGAAGAGCATATGGAAGCATACCCATGTATTACTGGGAGCTCTCGCAATATTCTTTTACGTTGGTGCAGAAGTTGGTATTTCAACCGCTGTCGTTCCTTATCTTAAACAGAGCGGAATGATGATCGGCGAAGCTGCCAAATTAGCTGCAATGTATTGGGGAGGTGCTATGGTTGGCCGTTTCCTCGGTTCTATTAATCTCAGCGCAATGGAAAACCAAAAGAAACTAATGTATTCAGGCGCCGTCATTATACTCGCATTTTTTGTAGGCTGGTTAGTTACAAGCAGCCAGATAAAAGAAGGTGTTTTTGTTTTCAATTCACAACCAGTAAACGGTTTGATATTCTTAGGTATCGCAATTGTCAACTTCCTGGCAATGAACATCTCAAAGGGAAAAACTAATGTTATGCTTGGCGTATTTGCGATTATTGCAGCTGTCCTGGTATTTTCTGCAACTATTCTTGGTGCCAATGTCGGTATATGGGCTCTTCTTTCAATAGGTTTCTTTAACTCTATCATGTTCCCGAATATTTTTGCATTAGGCGTTAAAGACCTTGACAATTTTGAAATGCCAATGGCTTCCGGAATTATCAATACTATGATTGTTGGTGGATCCGTTATTCCTTTACTAATGGGCTACTTTACTGATACTATCAGCGTTCGGGCTGCTTTGCTTGTACCACTTGTATCTTATCTTTACATTGTTTTCTTTTCATTTAAAGGAAGCAAAATCAGATAGACTGAATAGAATATTTTTAATTGATTGAAAAACAGCCATAAACAGCAACTATTAAGTAGATTCTGTTTGTGGCTGAATATTCTGAATAAGGCGTAATTAATATTAAAACTTATAAAAATGAAAAAGGTATCAATCGGAATTGATATTGGCGGAACAAATACCGCAATCGGTGTTGTTGACAGTGAAGGTAATGTGCTGTATGAAAGAAAACCGCAGATGCCAACTCCGCAGAAGATGGAAAATCCCGGCATGACTCAGACGGTTTCTGATAAAATTGTGTCAAAATACGTGAGCGATCTGACAAAAGAAATTAAAAATGCCATTGAAATGGTCAAACAGATCAATCCCCAGATAGAAGTTATGGGTATTGGTATTGGCGCACCAAATGCAAATTACTACACCGGAACCATTGAATATGCTCCTAATCTCCCGTTCGTTGGAGTGGTGAATTTTGCTGCTCTGATACATAAAAATTTTCCTGAGTTTAAATTTGTAAAATTGACTAATGATGCCAATGCAGCAGCCCTTGGAGAGATGATATACGGTGGTGCAAAGGGAATGAAAAATTTCGCTATGATGACAATTGGCACCGGACTGGGGAGTGGCCTGATTGTAAATGGTGATTTGGTTTACGGTTCTGATGGTTTTGCAGGGGAATGCGGACATGTGACTGTTGTACCCGAAGGACGTCTGTGCGGTTGTGGTGGCCATGGCCATCTCGAAGCCTACTGCTCTGCAACAGGCATCAAACGTACTGTTTATGAACTACTCGCAAAATATAATCCACCCGATTGTCCTCTCTCAAGTATTCCAATGAACGAAATGTCATCAAAAGTTGTTTTTGATGCTGCTGAAAAAGGAGATCATATTGCTAAAGAGGTCTTCCAGATCACTGGTGAGATCCTTGGACGCGCTTTAGCCGATACCGTTCATTATCTGAGCCCTGAAGCTATCTTCCTTTTCGGTGGCGCAGCAGCGGCAGGCGATTATATTTTTAAACCAACAAAAGATAGTATGGAACGCCACCTTATGCCAGTCTTCCGGAATAAGGTAAAAATCCTCCCTTCAGAGTTGAAAGAGAGCTCAGCTGCTATTCTTGGAGCGAGCGCCCTCATCTGGAAGGAAATCGAGAAAAATAAATAAGATCAAATCTCAGTATAGAAAAAATATCCCTGGTCAGTAGTTTTTGACCGGGGATTTTTTTACTCTCCCCTTCCTTTTTAACCACAAAGAACACAAAGAAGGCACAAAGTAGGGACGCAGAATTCTGCGTCCCTACTAGGTAATATAAACCTTTGTGACCTTTGTGAATTTCCTTTGTGATCTTTGTGGTTAATGGATTTCTACTTTTCATCACCATTACAATTAATTACTCCTTATAATTCCTTTAGATTTATTAATTTCGTTGCACTAACTTAGAAATACAACTTCACTATGCAATATTCCAGAATACTTTTAAAACTAAGCGGCGAGTCGTTAGCAGGAAACGGTAACCAGGGAATAAGCGATTCCGTCCTTATAGAGTATGCAAAACAGGTACTTGAAGTTGTTGAAAAAGGATGCGAAGTCGCTGTTGTAGTTGGTGGTGGGAATATATTCAGGGGTCTGAGCGGTACAGAATCGGGCTTTGACAGGGTAAAGGGTGATCAGATGGGCATGCTGGCAACAGTGATCAACAGCCTTGCTCTCGAAAGTGCCGTCGTCCGTCTGGGTGGAAAGGCTAAAGTATTTACCTCTATAAGGATGGAACCGGTAGGTGAACTGTACAACAGGGACAAAGTGCTGGAAGCCATGAAAAACAGGGCGGTCTGTATTCTTTCGGGTGGAACAGGCAATCCGTTTTTTACTACTGACACTGCTGCCGCTCTCAGGGCTGTCGAAATTGGGGTTGATGTCCTCCTTAAGGGGACAAGAGTGGATGGCGTCTATACCTCCGATCCTGAAAAAGATCCCAAAGCAAAAAAATATGAAAACATATCTTTTGAAGAAGCGATTGCCAAAAGACTTAAAATAATGGATTCTACTGCATTTACTATGTGCAGGGATAACAATATGCCAATCGTGGTCTTTGATATAAACAAAAAAGGAAATCTTAGCGAAATAGTAGAGGGGAAGAAGATAGGGACTCTTGTAAGCAATTGACCGGAATATTGATATTCCACCTATTTTATTATTTTTGTTGTACCAGAAACCCGAACCAGACAAAACAAAACCTGAATATCTTCTAGTTATAACTATCTAACCTCAACAATATGAACGAAGAAATTGAACTGATAACTGAAGAGACAAGGGACAGGATGGAAAAAGCTCTTGAGCATCTTGAACATGAACTTGCACGGCTTCGGGCCGGAAGATCCAATCCAGCCCTTCTCGATGGCATTACAGTTGATTATTATGGGGTGAACTCACCATTGGCCCAGGTCTCTAATATTAATACACCTGATGCAAAAACTATTCTTATTCAGCCGTGGGAAAAAAGTATGCTGGGTACCATTGAAAAAGCTATTATGGCTGCTAATATCGGTCTCACCCCCGTAAATAATGGTGAAGTTATAAGGATAAATATCCCTCCTCTGACTGAAGAGAGAAGACATCAGCTCGTAAAACAGGTAAGAAATGAAGGGGAAACCGCTAAAATCAGTGTGCGGTCTGCCAGAAAATGGGCTAATGATGAATTGAAAGTGCTGCTCAAAGACGGACTCCCTGAAGATTCTGAGAAAGAAGCTGTCGATCTGGTTCAGGAAATGACTCATGAATACAATACAAAGATCGATAAGGTAATGGCTTTGAAAGAAAAAGACGTTATGACAGTATAGACCTCTGTGGCTCTCTGTGCTTCTTCTGTGGCTCTGTGTGACAAATAGTATTTAAGAACTACAATAGAGCTCACACAGAGCTCACAGAGAAATTTCACATGTATCTTGCTCCTCTTTATCCCGAGGAGCAGTTCCTGTCCATCTCTATTAATTCCACAAAATACTCTTTCTGAACATTCGGTACTTGGGTCCCTCCCGGTTATGCTACAGCCGGACGCATCTGTCATTTATAGGCTCAAAGAAAAATATTTATTGCAATACTCATAGGGTATAATTATACCCTTCTGGTCATAGAGTTGAAATGCAAAGAATACAGTATTCGAATTATAAATTATTACAATCTTAAACTTAATAAACAAACGCCATGAAGAATTTTAAACACATTGCATTAATCGCTACAGTTTTGCTGCTGGCTTTTACTGCACAGACCGCATCTGCCGGAAATTTTCTGCGGAAGAAAAATGCCCAGCAGAATCTTATTACCATTAAAGGGAAGGTAATTGATGCCGAGAGCAGAGCTCCCCTGGTTTTTGCAACAGTTGCCGTTAAAGAGACAAATGTGGCAATAGTGACAAACATCGATGGAGAATTCACTCTTAAAATTGGAGACCTTTCCACATCAAAAACTCTTGAAGTATCTTTTGTGGGATATAAAAACAAGTCAGTCCCCCTTAGTGAACTTAAAGATAATGGCAAGAACATCATCGCTCTTGAAGCAGCTCCGATTCCGATAAAGGAAATCGTGGTCAAACCTCTCGATCCGGTAAGTGTTGTCGCCAAAGCAATTGAAAACATTGACAAGAACTATGAAACAGTTCCAAACTTAATGACCGCTTTCTACAGGGAAACCATCAGGAAAAACCGTACTTATGTATCTATTGGTGAGGCAGTAGTTGAAGTATTCAAAGCTCCTTATAATAATGATATGCGTTTTGATGGTGCCAGGATCTACAAAGGAAGAAAAGGCGCTGATGTTGAGAAAATGGATACAGTCTTGTTCAAACTTCAGGGTGGTCCGGTCAGCGTACTTGATCTTGACCTTGCCAAGAATTCAGAAACCGTTCTTACAAAAGAGGCTATGAAAGACTATGATTATAAACTGACTGGGGTTGTTGAAATTAACGGCAAACCTCATTATGTAATAGATTTTATACAAAAACCTTCAGTAGAAAATCCATTATTCATGGGAAGTTTGTATATTGAAATGGATTCATATGCCATAACAGAAGCAGAATTTGGATTCAATCTTTCAAATAAAGAGGCTGCACAGTCAATTTTTATCAGGAAAAAACCTCTTGGAATGAAAATTACTCCGGAAATTGCAACTTATAGAACAAAATACCGTGAACAGAATGGCAAATGGCACTTTGAATATTCAAGAGCAGAAGTTAAATTTAAAGTTAACTGGAATAAAAAACTCTTCAATACGTACTACACAACTATGTCAGAAATAGCAGTGACAGATCGTACTGACCAGGAAGTTATTAAATTTGCAGGAAAAGATAAAGTAAAACCAACGGATGTGTTCTCTGATAAAGTATCTTCGTTCACTGATAAGGAATTCTGGGGAGATTATAATGTGATTGAACCCGACCAGAGCATCGAATCAGCAATACGCAGACTCAGCAAGAAACTTAAATTCAACGACAGGGTAGAAGCTAAATAAATTGAACCAATGATCAGGGATACTGATATTACAGGGAGGATCAGAAATGGCGATATAGGACAGTTTGAGTCGCTTTTCCGATCCTCCTATGTTTCCCTGGTTCGATACGCCAAAACTTTGATAAAAGATCATGATACTGCTGAAGAAATAGTTCAGGATCTGTTTTTCAAACTCTGGCAGGACAGAGAAAAATTAAATATTGAAAGTTCATTGAATGGTTATCTTTTCAGATCGGTTCACAATAGATGTTTGCATCATATTGAACATATTAAGGTAGTTGAACGTCATGCTGAAGAGATGTCATACCAGCAAACAGACAGTCAGGAAAGTCCCTCCGATATCCTTAATTACAAAGAACTTCAGGAAAAAGTGGCGAGGATATTGGAAAGACTGCCTGAAAGGTGCGGGCAAATATTCAGAATGAGCAGGTTTGAGGGATTGAAATACATCGAAATTGCAGAGAGATTATCAGTTTCGATAAAAACAGTCGAAGCAAATATGGGCAGGGCTTTAAAAGAATTCAGGAAGGAATTAACACAATAATGAAAGAGATGAAAAATATAGAGAGTTTTACAGATAAGGAGTGGGAGGAACTTGCCTCTATACTTTCAGATGAAAAAAACGGTAATTCAGATCTTCTTGATCGGTTTATTGCCGGTGATACAAAAAATGCAGGAAAAACGTGGAAAGAATTGAAAAATATGTCTGATAAGAAGGAAATTGATGTTGATAAAGCCTGGAACAAAGTTAATTCAAGGTTGATGGAGAGTGGTTACCTGGCAAATGAAGCTTCGCACAAAGTCAGGTTCATGAGAACCACCTTTCTAAGAATTGCAGCCGCAGCTCTTATTTTATTATGCCTCGGAGGCGCAGCAATTTACCTTAGTAATAATGGTTTATTAAACAAAGAAATTAAAGTTCTTGCCGGAAACGACCAGAAGAATGTCCTCATATCACTGCCTGATGGGAGCACCGTCTATCTTAACCGGAATTCTGAATTCAGCTATCGCAAAAACTTTGGCAAACAGGGAAGAAATGTTAAACTTACAGGTGAAGCATTTTTCAAAATTTCTCCCGATGTTACCAAACCTTTCATTATTGATGCAGGGAAAGCTAATGTGAAAGTTGTAGGAACCAGCTTCAATGTGATTACAAACAATAAAGAATCTGAAGTTGAAGTATTTGTTAAAACAGGGAAAGTCCTGGTTACAGATCAAACCGGATCTCAGTCAATTCAACTCGATCCCGGATACATCGGAACAATGAACTCAAAAACTTCAGGTAAAATGCTTAACAGCGACCCGAATTACCTTTCGTGGAATACCGGTTATCTCGATTACAGCGGACAAAAGTTAAGCGTCGTATTCAAAGATCTCAAGAGAGTTTATAACATGGATATTGTTGCAGATGACCCAAGTATTCTGGAAAATCCCTGGTCATCTCCTATCGATAATTCTTCACAGGAAACAATAATTCGCTTAATTTGTGCTAGCTTTAACCTGAGTTATACAAAAGATGGTGATGTCTACCACCTTTCAAAAAAATAACTCCTTTCTTAAGCATGTCATCCTTCAATGGCAAAATATTTAATAAATCATGTGCCATTGCTTTGTTCCTATTTCTGATTGCAGCTCAGAGATCGGAATGTCAGCAGAGTGTCCTGGACTCTACATTTACATTTTCAGAAGGAATAATAAAAACCGGGGCAGCGCTTAACCTCATCTCTCAAAAGACAGGCTATAACTTTACCTACGATTCCCGTCTTGTCGACCAGGAAAAGATGACAGTCATGAATTTTATACAAACAAGACTGACTGTTATTCTTGACAGCATCCTTAAGAATGATTCTCTGACCTATTCCGTAATAGATAAATACATTATTATATCACATCGTAAGACTCATCCTGCCGTAAATGATACTATTTCACAAAACATAAAATACATTACAGGGAAGATTATCGACGAGGAGACCTCCGAACCTCTCGCTTTCGCCACACTTGCCTTAAAGAACACCGGAAAAGGTACTGTCACTAATAACAACGGTAATTATGGCTTGAAAATAACTCCTGACTTGCTTAATGATACTCTATCAGTTTCCTACCTCGGTTATTTGAGGAAAGAGATTCCGGTGAAGGAAGCCGTAGGGAATAATCTGACAGTCTCCATGAAAAGGGAATTTATTTCCATTCCCGAAATTATTATTAAAAATCAGAATCCGCAGGAGATTGTGGCCCGGGCTTTGAAGGCAATTCCAAAAAATTATGGTACCACACCAGCATTTATGACAGGTTTCTACAGGGAGGGTGTACTGAAAAGATCAGAACTGCAGACATACTCAGAAGCAATATTGCAGATTTACAAAAGTGCATACTCCGGGACCTTACTAGGTGATCAGATCAAAGTATACAAAAGCAGAAAAATCGAAAACACCGATCGTAAGGATACTCTTTCAGTAAGACTAAAAGCCGGCTTGAGCACTTGTCTGGAACTTGATGGTGCGAAGAACACTTTTGATTTCCTTGCAAATCCCAGTGATTACATATACCATCTGACAGATATCGTTACGTATGACGATGAGACTGCTTATGCTATAGAATTTGAGCAACGCGAAAGTGTTGATCTGCCACTTTTCGAAGGGACAATTTATATTAACACCGTTGATTACGGTATACTGAATGCTGAATTTGATATCAATCCGAAGTATATCAATAAAATGAAGGATACCTTCGTTTCAGCAAATTCCCGGGGATTTAACACGTGGCCAACTTCAGTAAAATATACTGTCAGTTATCGCAAAATGGATAACAGGTACTTTCTGAATCATGTCAGAGGTGACCTTGTTTTCTCTTCAAGCCAGAAGAGAAGACTGTTTAATACCCAGTTCAAAGTTTTTTTTGAACTTGCAATTACCGAAACTGTCCTGACTAACGTTACACGTTTCGAAAGGGAAGATCTGGCTCCGATACATTCCATTTTCTCAAAGACAATAAAAACTTATGATGCACAATTCTGGGGTAATCAGGATTTTCTGGGGCCCGAGGACAATCTGCTTAAGGCTCTTAAGAACATGAATGTTAAGTTGCAGGAATTCACAAAGTGATTTCGGATTTCGGATTGGGGATTTCGGATTTTTTGATCTCTTTTTCATTTAATATATAATCAAATGACTAAAGATGAACTTAAAAATCGGACTAAACAGTTTGCCCTTCAGATCATAAAGCTAGTGGATGAATTACCAAACACTTTAGCTGGACGTACAATTGGTAACCAAATGATCCGATCTGGTACTTCAGTTGGAGAATTATAGATCTGTTTGCAGGGCCAGAAGCAATGCAGATTTCGTCTCAAAAATTACAGTTGTGGAAGAAGAAAGTGATGAGACACTATTTTGGCTGGAACTTAATGCAGAATCTAATCTTTTAAAAAAGAAAGGCTACAATGGTTGCTTAAAGAAGCTAATGAACTGACTGCAATTTTTACAGCATCTGGCAAAACTGCCAGCCAAAACAATCCGAAATCAAAAATTCGAAATTCGAATTAGAACAGTAAATCCGAATTCATCAATCCAAAATCCGCAATTCCTCTAAATCCGAATTCAACAATCCGAAATCCGAAATTCTCAGTATTTATTGATCAGCTGATACAACTCCGTCAGATCCGGGGTAAGAATAATCTCCGTTCTCCTGTTCTTCTGACGGGCATCGGCAGTATTTCGTTCATCTACAGGTAAATACTGGCTTCTTCCTGATGCGGTTAATCGCTTTGCATCAATCTTTGTGCCTTCAAGGAGCACCCTGATGACTGAGGTTGCCCTCTTTGTACTCAGGTCCCAGTTATCCTTTAGCTGACTATTACCGGGGTTATATGGTACATTGTCAGTATGTCCTTCTATAGTTATCTGAATATCAGGATTCTTTTCAAGGACACCTGCAAGCTTCTTTAACGCATTCTTCCCGTTGGCATCAATATCCCAGCTGGCGGATTTAAAGAGTAGTTTTTCGTCAAGCGAGACGTAAACTTTCCCGTTTTTCATAGTAACTGTCAACCCGTTGTTCTCAAATCCAAGTAAAGCATCCGAAACTTTGGTTTTCAGATCCGAAACCAGTTTTTTCTGAGCATCAAGAATTTTTTCAAGCTCTGCGAGTCGGGCATTCCTTTTTTCGAGTTCAAAAGTGAGTTCATCGAGAGAAGTTTTCTTTGCGTCAAGGTTTTGTTCAAGCTGCCTCAGCAGATCTTCTTTTTTCTGCAGATTCGCCTGGGCATCCTGAAGCTGAGAAAGTAGTTTCTGGGTCTCTTTCACATTCCCTTTTATCAGATCTTCCTGAGCATTCTGCAGTTCATTGTATTTAGCTGACATCCTGTTATAATCCTGCAGAGCTTTATCGCGTTCATTCCGGGCCGATGTAATAACCTGCTGAACTGTATCTATTTCCTTCCTGAGAGAAGCCAGCTGAGCTGTAAGTTCTCTGTTCTGCATTTCAAGGCCAATATTATCGGTTTTGAAAGCATCCCGCTCATTCATGAATTGCTTGCTCGTGTCCTGGAGATTACTATACTTTTTCCCGGGAACACAGGAGGTTGAAATAATAATTAAGGACAAAAAACTCAGAAAGTAAAAGACAGATCGGTTCATAGTTTCAAATGGTTTCATTTATAACAACTAGCCTTATTAAAAATTGTGTATCACAGGTTGAATTTGAGACAAAAATAAGAAAATCCCGGCTAAGCATCAGGAATCACTCAGGAATAATAATTGTTATATTTGCACCGTATTTTTAAGCCATCAATGGACACGGAATCGAACTTTCTTTCAAAAATATATACTCCTGATGATCTGCGGAAACTTAGACCGGAGGATCTTGCACAGGTAAGCGCTGAACTGAGACAATTTATTATTGATGAAGTCTGTAATAACCCTGGTCATTTTGGTGCAAGTCTAGGTGTGGTTGAACTAACTGTGGCGCTTCATTATGTATTCAATACGCCTTATGATAAGATTATCTGGGATGTCGGCCATCAGGCTTATGGCCACAAAATTCTTACAGGCCGCCGGGAGAGTTTTTCAACTAACAGGAAATATAAAGGGTTAAGCGGCTTTCCCAGAATAGCTGAAAGTGAATACGATTCATTTGGTACCGGTCATTCATCGACATCTATTTCAGCGGCCCTGGGAATGGCAGTTGCTGCAAGTGCAAAGGGCGAAAACAGGCACGTTGTTGCTGTAATCGGTGACGGAGCCATGACGGCCGGTCAGGCCTTTGAGGGTCTTAATAATGCCGGGATTGGAAAAACTGACATACTTGTTATACTCAATGATAATAAAATTGCCATTGACGCTAATGTCGGAGCATTAAAGGAATATCTGCTGGATATAACAACCAGCAAAACGTATAACAGATTTAAAGACAGGATATGGAAGGTGCTCGGCATATTTGGAAGACTAGGTCCCAATGCCAGAACACTTGCCTCTCAACTGGAAGCAGGAGCAAAAAGTACTATTCTCGACAGGAGCAACCTTTTTGAGGGTCTTAATTTCAGGTATTTCGGTCCTATTGACGGACATGATGTACTCCATCTGACAAAAGTTCTGGAAGATCTGAAACGAATTCCAGGACCAAAACTCCTTCATTGCATAACTGTAAAAGGTAAAGGATTTAAACAGGCAGAAGCAGACCAGACTGCTTTTCACGCACCCGGTATGTTCAACAAAAAGACCGGTGAGATAATCAACAATACTGTGGCCAACGCTCCTCTTCTTTATCAGGAAGTATTTGGGAATACCATCGTTGAGCTTGCAAAACTCAACGATAAAATAATAGGTATTACTCCGGCCATGCCAACAGGCAGTTCGCTTAACATTATGATGAAAGAAATGCCGGAGCGAACCTTCGATGTCGGTATCGCCGAGCAGCATGCCGTCACTTTTTCAGCCGGACTGGCAACTCAAGGGATGATTCCTTTCTGTAACATCTATTCGTCATTTATTCAGAGGGCGTACGATCAGATAATTCATGATGTGGCCCTGCAGAATCTTCATGTTGTATTTTGTATTGACAGAGGCGGACTTGTTGGAGCAGATGGAGCTACACACCACGGCTTTTTCGACATGGCATTTATGCGCAGTATCCCTAACATGGTTGTTTCAGCTCCCATGGATGAAATTGAGCTAAGAAATCTGATGTTTACCGCCCAGCTTGATAAGAACAGATTTCCAATATCAATCCGTTATCCACGTGGCAGGGGAATATTTCTCCGACTGGAAAAGACCATTTGCTGAAATTGAAATAGGGAAAGCCCGTAAAATAAGCGAAGGAAATGATTTGGCAATATTATCAATAGGCCAGCCGGGCAATACTGTTGCTTCAGTGGTCAAAAGACTTGCAGATGAAAACATCTCCATTGAACATTTTGATATGCGTTTTATAACGCCGATTGACACAAAAGTCCTCAATGCGGTCTTTAAGAAATTTAAGCATATAATTACTGTGGAAGACGGCATACTAAAGGGAGGATTTGGTAGCGCCGTGATTGAATTCATGACCGACAATGGATACAGTTCCGATGTAAGGCGTCTTGGCATACCCGATTATTTTGTTGAGCACGGAACCCAGGAAGAGCTCTACAGGGAGTGCGGATATAATGCTGAGGGAATTGAATTGGCTATAAGAGAAATTCTTAGTGAAGACAAAAGGATAATAATTACGGGAAGATAATCTCTGTGTAACTCTATGCTCCTCAGTATAACTCTGTGTAAGTTCTTATTTTTCTTTGCTCGGTTAAACTTTGCGGTTAAGATTTTTTTATATTTTCGCAGTCCCTATTAATTTGCCCGGATGGCGGAATTGGTAGACGCGCTGGTCTCAAACACCAGTGGTAGCAATGCTGTGCCGGTTCGATCCCGGCTCCGGGTACTAAAAAAACCTCTTATTCGACTGATTAAGAGGGTTTTTATTTTGGTCAGGGTGTACTAAAAGTGTACTAATTGACAATTTTATTACAGAAACCCCAAAGCTCATTACTCAAACCCGAACATACTGTCTATTGCTTTTTCTCCTCCCTCTCCTCAGCATCTAAGATTTTGGCAGCTTGATGTGACCTAAAAAAACCATCCTGAATTATATTTTGTAAACTACATACTGTGTCTCTCAAGGGATATTTTCATGGATACCTTTATAAATTAATGAATTAATTGTAACTTGCTACTGCACTCCTCTTATAATCATAAGAGAGAAAGTTAATGAACTTATCAGATTTAATATATAATCCATGATTATGACTCCGATCGCAAATCTCAACTGGAATATAGAATCTTTAAGGATTACAAGCTTCTTAAAAGGAGACTTTGTTAATTCTTCTATGGAAAGCTGGTTAAAACAACTTACAGGGAATGATCCAATAAGTGTTCAAAAGACAAGTCAATTATTTCAAGGATTGAGTCCTTATAATTCAGGTATTTTGAGACTAGGGCATAATGTCAATCGAATTGATCTTTTATTAAATTCCCCTGCACCTCATATCAGTTTAAGTATAGGAATGCTATCAGAGCTAGATCATCTCATGCAAGACTCTCTTTTTCGTTATTTTGGTCTAGACGAATGTCCACCCTCGATAAGACTAGCGATAGGTGTGGTATTATTTTTTCCAGTTAAAGACTATGATGAGGGAACATCGTATCTTCAACATAAACTCAAGTCTGTAAGCAATATTGAAGGAACGACTGATCTACTTTTCAGAATCAATAGACCTTGTCTGAGCAAAACAAATAAGGATACTAAACTTAATAGACTCATGACTTGGTCGATTGGTCAGATGCAAGTTTATAAGATACCATTAACTATTGGTCTGGGTAATAATATGCCACAAATAGAGAACGAACCTTTGAAGAATGAGATGATATGTAAACTTGAATTGGATTTCAATACAGTTGATAGCAATCATGATATGACTTCAGAACTTCAGAGAGAATTCGCAACAGAACTTCTGAGTGAAGCAATAAATGTTGCAGAAAAGGGTGAATGCGGCATCAACTAATCTAATTGACTTATTATGAATTTAATACGAATATTAGATTTCAAAGTCAAAAATCAATGGGATCAGATAAAGGGGAGTAAACATCTTGAAGAATTAGATGAGGATTGCCCGCCAAGGTTTTTGGAAGGATGGACTGATGATAATCCTTCATTATGGGAGACTGATAATCCTCCAGTGCTAGATGTTAATACTATATTATATGCCATATATAGGAGCAAGAATTATAGTGATAAGATCGCTTATTTGCGTTTTGATAAATCAGCTATCGATGAAGCTCAATTAGCATTAATCCAGACAAAGGGAAGGACAAATGATCCATTGGTTGATGGTTACAACATTCATTATGAAATACAGGGTATGACAGGCAAGGGACTATGTATGCTTATATATCATATTTTGAATTCACAATTTGAAACAGGTGAGTACAAAAAAGCTGATTTTCAAGAGTCCACTAATGAATATTGTAAGGCGTTCAGGACAAAAATGCTCGATGAAGCTCAGTCTCTTGATAATGAAACTCAGTCTGTTTATGCAGAGTTTCCCTCTTCTTCTGGAACCAAAAAGGGAGATAAAAATGGACAAGAGGAAATTTCCACAATTTACAAGCAAGTATCATCTGGGAGTGTTGATCCATCAACAAATGAAACTTCTTCAACTACGGCATTGTAGTGATTGGTGCAACTGGAATCATCCCTCTGATCAATAATCCGTGAAACCGTAATCAAGTTTTTGTTATTGAGCAAAATTCAACTGGCCTGGTTGTCTTATTTGTTGAACCTGCATTGGAATCTGAACAGGAAGGCTCTCAATATAAGCAACCCCTAAATGATTCTCAACAATTTTAGTAGCCATTGAATTAGAAAAAGTATGCATAAAAGAATGATGGACGGTCAGGATTAGGTCCTGTAATTCGTTGTCATCCTCCATGTCTATTACAGACACACCGATTTCTTTACACACTTCTTTTGATATATGGTGTGCATGAGATTTATTAGTTTTATGATCACCAAATTCTTTTAGTATCTTTTTAGTTCGAGCTTCATTGCCATCACACATATTCCTCTTTAGCCAGTCAAAAGCCAATTTTTCAGACCAGTCAATTGAATTCTGACATTCACCCAGAAAGGTTGGATGATATTTAGAAATGATGACCTGCCATAGTGGAGCTGCCTGAGGATTACTTTTATATCGTCTTTTGCCTTTTGAAATTCATCTAGGACAGCTTGGCATGCAACACCGCCCATTTGGGGATCAATTGGGCCAAGGTTCGATTGTTTCCCCATTAATATCTCTTTACATGATAATGCTATCATTGTTCCTGCACTCATTGAAATCTGAGGAATGATTGCACGAATATCCTTGCCAAACATTTGATTAAGGTAGTCGACAACACTTTCAGTTGCTGCAAGATCACCACCAGGAGTATGAAGTATAAGATCAAGACCTTTGCTTCTGTCTAGTTTGTGAATGTTAACCATTAAGGCATTTTTGTCCTTATCGTTAACAATTACATCAATAGCATTACCCCTCTGTAGCCAACCTGAATAATAAGCGATTACATTTCGACCAGTCTTTTTCTGAATTTCAAGGATATATTTTCTCCTGACTACATCAAGAGCGTTTTGTGTACCTTTTTTTGCTTCAGTTTGAATTTCTTCAAGAACCTCTTTCCAGTTTGGCATGTCCGAATCAGAGAATTGGTGTAGTATTTGTAGAGACAACACTGTCGGTTGACTCCTTATAAAGAGAGAACTTTGCAATAAAATCACCTGGACTAATCCATTTTGAGTTATTGTAAAAAGGTACATCTTCCGTCTGAAAGTTCTTCATAATATTCTCATAATCACTTTCAAATGTTTTCTGTTTTTTCATCTCTTTTTTTTTCATCGGTCTTTTCAATTACCGGTTATATTACAAATATACGCAAATATAACAATTATATCACACGAATGTTTTTAAGCCAAATTTAATGGTTTAGCCCAGTTCCTCAGCCAACAGTTTCGCCTGCTCAATAACCGTCTGGATAGCTTTTTCCTGCTTATCAGGTGGGTATCCATACTTCCTGAGAATACGCCTGATATTTCTTCTCAGTGTGGCCTGTACGCTCTCCTTGATGGTCCAGTCAATGGTTGTGCTGTTCCTGACGCTTTGCAAAAGTTCCCTTGCAATAGTCCTTAATATTTCATCTCCCAGTATGGCAACTGCACTATCATTGATCTCCAGAAGACATCATAAAAAGCTAGTTCCCGGAAATCAAGATTAAGATCTGCGCCACGTTTATCAGCATCTCTCATTTCCCTTGCCAAAGGTATTAGGAACTGCTCAATGAAAGTAACCGAATCAATCATACCGTTGTGATACCTTTTAACTGCATCTTCCAGCATCTCAGAGAATTTCTTACTTTGCACCAGGTTAACCCTCATTATTATCTTGATTTGATCTTTAAGGAGTCGCTTCAGTAGTTCTGCGGCTAGGTTTTTGTGAGGCATATTCTTTAACTCTTTCAAGAACCGCTCATCAAGAACTTCAATGTTAGGTTTCTTCAATCCTGCTGCATCAAACACATCAATGACTTCATCTGAAGTGATGGCTCCAGATATAATCTGCCTTATTGCTGTTTCAATCTCCTCATCAGTCATGTTCTTGGGTTCACCGATGATCTTAACTATCCTTGCTTTGACTGATTGAAAGAAAGCCACCTCATCCCGGATTGCGATGGCATCTTCGTGAGGAACTGATATAGAGAACGCCTTCAGCAAACTGGTGACCTTACCTACAAACTGGTCCCTGACATTTGGTTGAGATAGAATGTAATTGGCTGCAACCGGCAAAAACATGAATTTCTCCTCCGGGGTACGTAGCTTAAAGAACTTACCCCCATAATCAAAACCACTGAACATTGCAACAACAGCCTCATAAAACTCCATCATCGCCCTGACAGCTTCTTCCTGATCAAATGCCGGTTTCCCTTCCCCACCACTGGCTGTGTATTCTGCTAATGCTCGTTTTAGGTCCTGGGCTATTCCCAGGTAATCAACAACTAATCCACCTGACTTATCCTTAAATACCCTGTTTACCCTCGCAATCGCCTGCATAAGGGTATGACCTCTCATCGGCTTATCAATATACATGGTATGCAGACATGGGACATCAAACCCAGTAAGCCACATATCACGGACAATCACCATTTTTAGCTCATCATCAGGATTCTTTATCCTTTCACCTATCGCTTTACGCCTGAGTTTGTTTCTGACATGTTGCTGCCATGGAACAGGGTCTGATGCACTCCCTGTCATTATTATTTTCAAGGCTCCTTTATTATCATCTTCATTGTGCCAGGAGGGTCTTAACTTAATAATGGCATCATCTAGCCTGACACAAATTCTCCTGCTCATACAGACGATCATGGCTTTGCCTTCCAGGACAGAACTTCGCTGTTCATAGTGATTGACAATATCCTCAGCAATTTTTGCTATCCTGTGATTATCACCAACAATGGCTTCAAGTCTAGTCCATTTTGATTTGAACTTCTGTTTATCTGTCAGTTCCTCATCCTCTGTAATTTCTTCAAACTGTTCATCAACCTTTATTTTTTCAGACTCATTGAAGTTTACCTTTGCCAGGCGACTCTCATAATAGATGCTCACAGTTGAACCATCAGCAACGGCTTGTTTGACATCATATACGTCTATATAATTTCCGAAAACTGCCTGTGTGTTCTTATCTGTTGACTCAATGGGGGTGCCTGTAAAGCCAATAAATGACGCCTGGGGAAGAGCATCCCGCATGTGTTTGGCAAATCCATCAAGGAAATCATACTGGCTGCGATGCGCCTCATCAGCAATTACAATAATATTCCTCCGCAGGCTTAACGGTTTGTTCTTGACAAAGTAGAGATCGGGATTCAGGTCCTCAATGGGGTCAGACTCATCATCCAGGACAACTTCACTCTTATTAAGGACTGGCCAGAACTTCTGGATGGTAGTGAAGACTATTCCACCTGACGCAACGCTCAATAGCTCCCTGAGATGTTGCCTGTTCTCAGCCTGTACTGGTA
>CAVTIJ010000003.1:0-178201 GCA_963734885.1 uncultured Bacteroidales bacterium
CAGTTCTCCGTGCTTTAAGCGAAGGAGAACTTTCGCTTTTATTCTGTTTTCCCTTCCGGGAAATTTATTTTGCTTTTGGGACGACAAATCTAATACATCTGATCTTCCTAACCAAAAATAATTGAGATATTTTTCCGGTGCTTATTTCTTCTCAACGACCCTTTCTCATTCAATCCGGTTCCTGTCTTTCCATCCTTTCAATAAACTCCTTGTCCTAAAGGGTTGCAAAGATATAAATTGATTTTTTCCCTGCAAGCAAACAAATGGAAAAAAGTAAAAATTCTTTCAAAAAAAATAAAGTAAAATGTATTGACCTCTTTTTCTGCTATTTGCGTGACTAATTTTTCAGAGAATTTAAATTGACTAATAGCTTAAGCATCTGCTCATGGTACATGCGATGTTCCATAAACGTCAGAGAATATGTAAGATC
This sequence comes from uncultured Bacteroidales bacterium, assembly GCA_963734885.1. Classification (GTDB taxonomy): domain Bacteria; phylum Bacteroidota; class Bacteroidia; order Bacteroidales; family VadinHA17; genus LD21. The sequence continues at coordinate 431 of CAVTIJ010000003.1, forward strand.
GAGAGAGACGGTACGGCTCCTGAGAAAACTTATATAGAAATCAGCCCTGTCAGATGTTGTGGCTCTGTAAGTAGGATCACCCCAGTAAAGCTTGTTTCCAAGTTGTTTATAATAATGCATCATGTCATCTCCCTTGAAGAAAGTGTTGAACAAACCAAACCATTTGTATTCAACCCTGTTTTCCATGAGAAATCCATTCGAGGATATCCAGCCTGAATTGTCGGCACGTGAACGTTCCAGTCTTATCACCCAACCGAAGTTAGTTTCGAGTTTGCTGAAAATCGTATTTTCAGCTAAATCAATCCCGGCGGCTGTATGAAATAAAAGATTATCGTGCAAAGGCTCTTCTACCACAGGATTCATCTTACCTGCATAATGAAACATTGCTCCAAAATGCTGTACATAAAAGATGTCTTTCTTGTACTTCCCGCTAAAGCCAATGAAAAACTCTTCATTCACTGTCTTTGACTGACGGCCTGTCCAGTCAAGCCAGACATTAAAATAGTTTCCATCTTTCCTGTATTCAGTGAAAATCCCATTTATATTTGGACGATAATAATATATAGAATCCTGGAAGAACAATCGCGGATAATTTCCTATTACCCTTGCACGGGGAAATGCTCCCATCATGAATTTCATCGGACCCCTGTCAGACTCATAATATATTGTCGGATAAAATTTTCCAATTGCATATGGGCTTCCATATTCATGCAAAAGGTTCACCCCGACATTGACTTTATTCAATGTATCCCATACGACTCCTGCCTCCGGAGCAACCATGACACCGGCCATAGTTTGAGGAATCTTAACAGCTGAATGCCCAAACTCTGTATTGTCGAAGAAATTGAAAAGATCTACCCGCCAATCGAGTTTTTGTGAATAGACTTCCGAACTGAGTAAAAAAACTGAAAGAATAACCCAAATAAGTGTTTTCATAAAAAATAATTACCGCCTTTGTGTATTTTTTGCTATATTAACATTCTATATATAGCATCTTGAATAAAATATTTAAATGTTTTGCCAATAAAGCTAAGATAAATTCAAATAATCTTCCTTAAATAGTTTCTGTTTAACGAATTTCCTTATTTTCGCACCATATGAATGAAGTTCCAAATATAGTTATAATACCTACATATAAAGAGAGGGAAAACATTGAAGCAATTGTTAAGTCAATTTCTGCCCTCCCGATAATATTCGATATCCTTATTATTGATGACAATTCACCTGATGGGACAGCTTCTATCGTTAAAGATCTTCAGAAGTTGTTTCGGAATCTCTTCCTTATTGAACGTCCCGGAAAACTCGGACTGGGAACAGCATATATCGCAGGATTCAAATGGGCTCTCGAAAAAGGGTATAAGTATGTTTATGAAATGGATGCCGATTTTTCACACGATCCCAACGATCTAATTAAGCTATATAAGGCGTGTGTTGAAAATGGAGCTGATCTTGCTATAGGCTCAAGATATATCAGCGGGGTAAATGTTGTTAACTGGCCTCTGTCGAGAGTGTTAATGTCTTACGTTGCTTCAATATACGTCAGAGTAATCACCGGCATGAAAATAATGGACACCACTGCCGGATTCAAATGCTATAAAAGAGAAGTCCTTGAAAGAATAAGGCTGGATAAGATCAAATCAAAAGGATACGGTTTTCAGATCGAAATGAAGTTTAAAACCTGGAAGCTTGGATATAAGATTGTTGAGGTTCCTATCATTTTTACTGACAGGAAACTGGGCGCTTCCAAAATGACAGGCGGCATCTTTAATGAAGCTTTATGGGGAGTGCTAAGGATGAAGATTAGGAGCATGTTTATAAAGGAGTGACCCCCAGTCTACCCTGAAATTCTATACAGTTAGGGTAAAAATATTTTTAATAATGTTGATTATTCCGTTTTTTAAAACCCCCTTCCCAGCCTTCCCCCAAGGGGGAAGGAGCAAATCCAACCTTTCCCCCTTGGGGGAAAATGAAAGGGGGTAAATGGAGGAGGAGAATCTGAATTTGTTTACATGAATCATGAAATGGTACACACTCGGCAGTAGACTCTTGGGGAATTAGGAAGGAAAAAAACTAACCATGAGCAACATCTTAATTAAAAATGCCACAATAGTTAATGAAGGAAGAACCTTCACCGGTGACTTATTAATAAAAGGTGAAATAATTGATTCAATCGGCTCATCTGAAGAATTCAATCTTCCTTCTGATTTAAGAATTATTGATGCTAAAGGTCTTCTGCTGCTCCCGGGAATAATTGATGATCAGGTGCATTTCAGAGAACCCGGACTAACATATAAAGGCGATATACACAGTGAATCAAGGGCTGCCTTGGCAGGCGGTGTTACCTCATTCATGGATATGCCAAATACCAATCCTCAGACAGTTTCTATCGGCATTCTTAATGAAAAATACAAGCTGGGTTCGGAAAACTCAATGACCAATTATTCTTTCTACCTGGGAGCGACTAACACAAACATTGACGAAGTAATGAAGGTCGATAAGTCCTCTGTTTGCGGAATAAAACTTTTTATGGGTTCGTCTACCGGTAATATGCTCGTCGATAATGAAACTGCTCTTAAAGAATTGTTTTCACATACAACCCTTCCTGTAGCTGCCCACTGCGAAGATGAACCCATCATAAAGAAGAACAGTGAATTGTACAAAGAAAAGTACGGGGAAGAGGTTCCAATCAAAATGCATCCACTGATCAGAAGCCGTGAAGCTTGCTTTAAATCTTCATCACATGCTGTCGATCTGGCAAGAGAAATATAATACCAGGTTGCATATCCTTCACCTTTCGACAGCTGATGAACTTAAGCTTTTCGATAATAGTATTCCCCTGAAACAAAAACGCATTACCGGAGAGGTTTGTGTTCATCATTTATGGTTTGACGATAGTTCATATAACGATCTGGGGACTCTTATAAAATGGAATCCGGCAATAAAAACAAGGTTTGACAGAGATGCTTTGATCAGCGGTGTTAAGAATAATCTCATTGATATTATTGCCACTGACCATGCACCGCATACTCTGGAAGAAAAAAGAAACAGCTATTTTAAAGCCCCATCAGGAGGGCCTTTGATTCAACATACCCTTGTCCTTATGCTTGAGCTCTGGCACAGAAAGATTTTCAGCCTTGAAAAAATCGTTGAAATGATGTGCCACAATCCGGCAGTTCTGTTTAACATCAGGAAAAGAGGATTCATAAGAGAAGGATATCAGGCTGATCTATGTCTCGTTGATCCTTCCAGCCAGTGGAGTGTATCAAAAGATAATCTTTTGTATAAATGCGGATGGTCTCCATTTGAAGGTGTCACATTTCAATCAAAAGTACTTAAGACAATTGTGAACGGTACAATTGTTTATGATGACGGCCTGATAAATGAGGATTACAGGGGGCAGAGACTATTATTCGATCGATAGACCCCCTTCACGCTAAAGCGGGATTCCAGCTTATCATGGGGAGATTGCTTCGCTTCGCTCGCAATGACACTGCAACTAAAGGTAAATTTGTTTTGGGAGTGTGTCGGACAAATTTATGTAATCGGTCATTGCGAGCGAAGCGAAGCAATCTTTCAATATTAGCTACGATTCTCTCACCACAAACCTCACAGTACTTCTTGTCCTCTGCTCCAGCAGGATTTCACGTCCGGACGTCACCAGTTCAATTGCTGCAGATGAATAGTGACGTATTGTGAGCATTTCTATTTTCTCATTATAAACAGCTGAATATTCCGTTTTAAGATCATTTATCAGTTTATTGACTCTTTCCCTGTCATCATCCACACAAACATCGATATTTACAGCGCTCGCTTCCACAAGATTCACTTTTATTCCATGTTTAATGAATGAATGAAAGATCCTGCTCAGATTATCACCCATTACAAAAGAAAAATCAATCGGTGTTATTGAAATAAGTATCTGCTTCTCCTTTTTTATGAAAACAGGCATTATTTCTTTAAGCGTAGCATCGGCCCATATTCTTGTGCCGCTTCCCCTCGGGGTAAGAAATGATTTTACAATTAGAGGTATGTTCTTATTATGAAGTGGTTTAATTGTCTTCGGGTGAATTACTTTCGCACCTGAGAACGACATCTCAACAGCTTCCTTATAGGATATCTCATCCATCTTGCGGGCTTCCGGAAGCCACTTTGGATCTGCATTGAGGATTCCGGGGACATCTTTCCAAACAACAACACACTCAGCATCAAACATATTGGCAAGTATTGCAGCCGTATAATCCGAACCTTCCCTACCGAGAGTTGTTGTATCGCCTGCAGCTGTACTTCCTATAAAACCCTGGGTTACATATATCTTATTCTTTACAAAGTCGAAAGCGCCATGCAATTTTTTATTGCTTTCATCCCACAATACATTTGCATCGCGATAAGTATCATCTGTAAGAAGGTATTCTCTTATATCACACCAGGATGCATCAAGCTTATCTTTTTTCAGATATTCTGCAACTATCATCGTTGACCAAACCTCACCATAAGACACAACCTGATCATAATCATAATCGTATGCCTTCTTATTCGATGATAGCAAATAGTTGCGCAGGATAGCGAAAGAGATCTCTATTCTTCTTTTTACTTCTGAGCTTTCACCAAAAAGATCCGAGATAACGGATAAATGATATGAGTAAATTTCATCCAGATAACTATAGTGTTTTGTATCTCCTGATACCCAGGCGTTAAGAACATTTTCGAGGGCATTGGTTGTTTTATCAAAAGCTGATACTACGATTATGAGATTATCCGCTTCAGATGCAACAATTTTTGACAGATTCCTTAAACCTTGCGCATCCTTAACCGAGGCTCCCCCGAATTTATAAACCTTCATGTTTGTATTATTTGGCTCTAAAATTATAAAAGATTTGATATAACGATCTCTTTTTTGCCACCAAGGAGCAAAGACACCCCCTTGGGGGAAGGTTGGGAAGGGGGGTTTAGGTCGCCAAGAACGCAAGTCAGTTTGAACATTTATAATGAACTGATTGTCATTATGATTAAATCTACTTTTCTGAATGATCTGAAAAAATGGGAAACTACAATATCACCACTCTGAATGATTTCATAATTATGAAGCAGAAGGATTTCCCATATGCAAAAGGAGAGCTCTCAGCTCTTTTGCATCATATAGGTACGGCAGCAAAAATGGTTAATAAGAAGATCAATAAAGCAGGATTAGTTGATATCATTGGAAATTCAGGTTCGGTAAACATTCAGGGAGAAAGTCAGCAAAAGCTCGATGTGTATGCAGATGAAGTATTCATAGGTTCTCTTCTTTCAAGCGGTGAATGTTGTGGGATCGCGAGTGAAGAAAATGAAAATGAGATAATCTTTTCGGACCCGCTGGCCTCAAATGCCAAATATATTGTTTGCATGGATCCTCTTGATGGTTCTTCAAATATTGATTTCAACGTATCGGTTGGTACTATTTTTTCAATATATACACGAATTACCGCGAGGGGCAAAAAAGTAAAAAATGAAGATTTTCTTCAACCGGGGAACAGGCAGATAGCTGCCGGATATATCATATATGGTTCCTCAACAATGCTGGTATACTCCACCGGCAATGGAGTAAATGGATTTACACTTGATCCGGCCCTCGGAGAATTCTGTTTGTCTCACCCTGATATCAAAACGCCTCCAGATGGTCGTATTTATTCAATTAATGAGGGGAACTATATTCACTTTCCTGACGGAATAAAAAAGTATATTAAATATTGCCAGGAGATCGATGAAGATTCAGGCCGGCCATATTCATCACGTTATATCGGGTCGCTGGTATCGGATTTTCACAGAAACCTGCTGAAAGGTGGAGTCTTCCTGTATCCTCAGAACGATAAAGCGCCAAAAGGCAAATTAAGAGTTGTTTATGAATGTAATCCAATAGCTTTCATTGCCTTACAGGCAGGAGGCATGGCAACAGACGGAAGAAATAATATACTGGATATAGTTCCAAAATCGCTGCATCAGAGATCCCCGTTTTATGTCGGGTCGAAGGGCATGGTATCAAAGATCGGGGAATTCCTGGGTTCACAGGTTTCATGATTTTTTCTGTTCTTCGTTCAGGATCATTATCTTTGCGAAATTATTTCGAAGTTGAAAGTCTATGAAGTTGAAAGTTCGTAAAGTTTACTTTCAACTTTATTGACTTTTGACTTTACAGACTTTTGACTTTTAAATTTAATGAAAGAAAACCAGATAACAGATCATTATAATAACCATCCGGTACTTCCAAAGCTGATCGAAGCAATCAATTCCGATAAAACTGAAAATATCCAGGTTGAAGGGCTTTCAGGGTCTTCCAAATCGATGATTCTTTCGCAGGTATTTCAGAAAACTCAGACAACCCACGTGGTGATCATCCCTGAAAAGGAAGATGCCGCATATTTTTATAACGATCTGGTTTCATTGCTTGGTGATGAGTCAGTCTTTTTTTTCCCGTCGACTTATAAAAGATCGGTTCAGTATGAGCAAACTGAACCTGCCAATATTGTTCTTCGTACCGAGGTTTTGAATCATCTTGCCTCCGGGAAGAGGAAAGGGATCGTTGTTACCTATCCTGAATCAATAATGGAAAAGGTGGTGAGCAGGAGGAATCTGAAAAAGAACACCTTTAATATTACTAAAGGAGACAAGATCTCTCTCGAGTTTCTTGAAGAAATGCTACATGAGTATAATTTCACCAGGACAGATTTTGTTTATGAACCTGGTCAATATTCTATCAGAGGAAGTATTGCCGATGTATTTTCCTACTCTGCTGATCTCCCGTTCAGAATAGATTTTTTCGGAGAAGAAGTCGAAACGATCAGATCCTTCAATACTGATGATCAGTTATCAGTAGCTATTCATAAACAAGTTTCAATTATCCCGAATATCCAGGATATCTCAATTGAAGAAATTAATGACTCTTTTACTGATTTCCTTCCCCCCTCCTCAAACATCTGGATTGAAGATACTGAGTATATAATAGAAAAGATAAACAGTATTTATTCTCAGACGACTCAAAGGGAGGAATCGGGCCAGATAGCCGATAAGACAGAGATTGTTATGACCGGAAACCGGTTCATTGAAAACTGCAGAAAATTCAGGATGGTTGAATTTGGCAGGTTCGGCCGGGTCGACACAGAGAGGAAGTTTGAGTTCCATACTGAACCGCAGCCTGTTTTTAATAAAAATTTTGAACTTCTTTCTGAAAAACTTTTGTCAAATAATGCCCAGGGATATGCTACTTACATAATTTCAGAGAGCGAGTCGCAGATTGAAAGACTCAGAGAAATTTTTGCTGAGATTAATCCCGAAACGCAATTTAATTCTCTGCTCGTTAATCTCCATGGCGGTTTTACTGATCACGATCTGAAGATCGCGGTTTTTACAGATCACCAGATATTTGACAGGTATCATAAATTCAGGATAAGAGGATACTTTACAAAGAAAGAAAGCATTTCGGTAAAAGAACTTACGGGTCTTAATCCGGGAGATTATGTTGTTCATATCGACCACGGTATCGGAAAATTCGGCGGTCTTGAAAAGATAGAGGTTAACGGGAAGATCCAGGAAGCGATAAAGCTGGTTTACAGAGATAACGATATTCTATATGTTGGAATTCATTCATTATACAGGATTTCAAAGTATAAAGGAAAAGATAATGCAGAACCAAAAATTTATAAGCTGGGTTCAGGCGCATGGCAGAAACTTAAACAGGCAACAAAATCGAGGGTAAAAGACATTGCGAAAGACCTGATACAGCTCTATGCAAAGAGAATGGCATCACCGGGATACTCGTTTTCTCCCGATTCATATCTTCAGCGCGAACTTGAAGCTTCTTTCATTTACGAAGATACACCGGATCAATTAAGCGCATCGAATGCGGTTAAAGGAGACATGGAAGCAGAACATCCAATGGACCGCCTGGTGTGCGGTGATGTTGGTTTCGGAAAGACTGAAGTAGCCATAAGAGCTGCTTTTAAATCGGCGGCTGACAGCAAGCAGACTGCAGTACTGGTTCCGACAACCATTCTGGCGCTTCAGCATTACAAAACATTCTCTTCACGCTTGAAAGGATTTCCCGTGTAATGTTGAGTACATAAGCCGGCATAAGAAGCCAGCCGAGCAGAAAAAAATTCTTTCGCGGCTGGCAGATGGGGAAATTGATATCATCATAGGAACACATAAACTTGTTGGACAGGATGTAAAGTTCAAAGATCTTGGACTTCTGGTTATTGATGAGGAACAGACGATTTGGTGTTTCGGTAAAGGAAAAACTTAAGAAAATAAAATCGAATGTAGACACTCTTACATTAACTGCAACCCCGATACCGAGAACACTGCAGTTTTCGCTCATGGGAGCCAGAGATCTGTCAATAATAAATACTCCGCCTCCAAACAGGATGCCAATTGTTACAGAGTTATACGGATTTAATGAGGAAATAATCAAGGAAGGCATCGAATATGAGGTTTCCAGAAATGGCCAGGTATTTTTTATTCACAACAGGGTCGACAATATAAGGCTGATTGAATCACAGATCAACCGTATATGTCCGAATGTAAAGACAGCAATTGTACATGGACAGATGGACGGCCCTCATGTTGAAAATGTAATGTACAATTTCATCCAGGGCGACTATGACGTATTAATTGCCACAACAATTATTGAATCGGGTCTCGATATTCCAAATGCAAATACAATTTTCATTAATGATGCCCATCATTTTGGCTTATCAGAACTCCATCAGCTAAGAGGTCGCGTGGGCCGGTCAAATAAAAAGGCATTTTGTTACCTCCTGGCTCCTCCCCTGAGCACACTGACGCATGAGGCGAAGAGAAGGCTCAAGGCAATTGAGGAATTCTCGGAACTTGGAAGCGGATTTAATATTGCAATGCAGGATCTCGACATCAGGGGATCAGGGAATCTTCTCGGAGGCGAACAGAGCGGATTCATTGCAGATGTCGGATTTGAAACTTATCAGCGTATCCTGAATGAAGCAATGATGGAATTAAGAGAATCTGACTTACTTGAAAATCCGACATCTGAGGAAAAAATACCATTGCAGAAAAAACCGGAGATTCCAAAAGCCTTAGTATCCGATTTCCAGATTGATACTGATCTGGAGATAATGTTTCCTGATGAGTATATTTCAAATATCTCGGAGAGGATACGGTTGTATAAAGAACTAAATGAGATCAATACTGAAGAGGCTCTCAGTTCTTTTGAAAAACGACTGATCGACAGATTCGGAGCCTATTCCCCAGCCGGCACAGGCGCTTGCTCGATATTGTAAGAATTAAATGGATTGCAGTAAAAATCGGCATTGAAAAAATACTTCTTAAAAACAATCTGCTTATTGCAAATTTTATTTCTGACCCGAATTCGTCGTTTTACAGAAGCGCTCTTTTTATTTCCATAATGAATTATGTGAATAAAAAGTCAGAGACAGATGAATATGAAGCAGAAGGCGACTAAACTGAGCCTGACTATCAATGATGTGAGATCGGTGAAGAGAGCAATCAGGGTGCTGAGTGAGATAGTGGATGATTATAAAAAAAGTGACTAGAGTGACTTATAACTTAAGCTAGCGCGGATTTGTAATCCGTGCTTAATTTTTATAAAATAATTATGGCATGGATTGTAACCGGACAGAAATGGCACTGATTGCTACCGAGCAGAAGAAAGGCACGGATTGCAAATCCGCACCAGCTACTGCGAGTTCGACGAAGTCAAATCGGTGCCATCGTAAAATGTTAGGCGTTTAAGGCACTTTTAGTTATTTTTACATTATGAATCTTATAGTTGACGTTGGAAATACCAGTACAAAACTTGCAGTCTTTGATGGTCAGCTCAAAGTATCGCAGGTTCGCATAAACGGATTGAGTTGTGAAGAACTTGAAAAGGAATTAGGCAGTATTAAGGTACAAAAGGCAATTGTATCATCAGTAAAGAAGATCCCTCCGTTCATTTTTGAATTATTCATGTCGAATATTCCTTTTGTTCATGTACTTTCCTATAAATCAAATCTTCCCTTTACAATTGAATATGATACACCCGGTACACTAGGACCGGACAGGATCGCGGCTGTGGCGGGTGCTTTCAGGTTGTTTTCAGGAAAAGAGGTTCTGATTATCGATGCAGGGACTGCAATAACCTATGAGTATCTTTCAGATAATGTATACAGAGGCGGAAACATATCACCAGGGTTAAACATGCGGTTTAAAGCCCTGAACAAATTTACTGACCGTCTGCCGCTTATTTCTACCGCTGAAAACTTTTCAAATCCCGGAAGAAATACTACCGATGCAATTCTTGCAGGAGTGATTACGGGGGTCACTTATGAAATAAATGAGTATATTCGCACGTTTGAAAATAAACATGCTGAATTCATAATAATACTTACAGGCGGGGACGGTGAACTACTTAAAAGATAAAATCAATTATCAAATCGCATATATGCCTGATATTGTGATTGATGGTTTAAATTATATCCTGGATTACAATGCAAAATAAGCTAATTACTATCATTTTTGTTACCATTTTATCTACCGGCTTAACAGCTTACGGACAAAAAAATATCAATACACCTTATTCCAGGTTTAATCTTGGCAGTTTACAGACCCAGGGGCCCTTCAGAAATATTGGCATGGGAGGTGTCGGAACTGCAATGAGAAACAGCAACTCTATTTCATATACAAATCCTGCTTCATACAGCAGTCTTGATACCTTGTCCTTTATCTTTGATTTCGGCCTGGATTATGGCAGAAATTCAATTTCTAACGGAGGATCTGCTTATACATCAAGCGACCTGAATTTTCATCATCTTGTTTTCGGATTTCCCATAACCAAAAAATGGGGATTATCGGGAGGTATAGTCCCATGGAGCTCCGGATTTTATAAGATTGCCGATCAGATTACATCAACTGACCCTAATTACGATCCCGGCATTGGAGAATACGCAATTGACCATGATGGCACAGGCGGAATAACAAAACTTTTTCTCGGATCAGGTATTCAGATCATTAAAAATATCTCGCTTGGTGTCAATATGACATTTCTGACAGGACAGTTAACCAGAACAAATCAATTTACATTCGCAGACTATACAACGGTTTTTAATAATACAAGTGAAGAATCACTCAGCCTTAACGGTATTAATTTCGATTACGGATTACAATATTCCGCTGCGCTCAAAAAGGATTATTTCTTAAATGTAGGTGTTTCAGTTACATCAGGCAAAAACTACAGAACTAAATATAGTCAACTGTCAAAGAAATATAGTGCTTATGGAATTACTGACACTATCTCCTATACACCTCAAAATAATGCTAAGACGTTTATTCCTGCTGACTGGAGCTTCGGTGTTTCATTTGGCAAGAAGGATAAATTTACCACCGAACTCGATTATACAATTTCTAAATGGTCCGCATCAAAAATTCCGGGACCTGCAGGATATGCCGCTGATACCAGATCTTTTCTTTTCGGCGCTGAATTTATCCCTGATAAATATTCAAACTACAGCTATCTGAAGAGAATCGAATACAGGATTGGCGCTCACACAGGTGATAATTATTTAATAGTAAACGGGGAGCAGTTAAAAGAATATGGCGCCAGCATTGGTCTGGGGGTACCCCTGCGCAATGTAGCATCAAAACCAACAATGATCAATCTTTATCTTGATTTTACAAGGAAATCAGGTTCTCTGTCAGGCACTCTTCATAATGAAGATTATCTCACAATGGGATTAAGCGTAAACTTTTTTGACAACTGGTTTATCAAACGTAAGTATGAATAGCTTTTCATCACTTAAGTTTTAAGGTTCGAAAACAAAAAATATCTAATGAACCATCAAGCTTCTAAACTCAGAATATTTTTGATTCTTTCTTTTATTCTGAGCGTTCTCGTTATTTCGTGTAAAAATAAGATCCCGGTTATACCAAAATCTGACCTGCTGACGCTCCCTTCACTTACTGTAAAAGATTTCAGGACTACAATAACTGACTCCGGTCGTATTCAACTAATACTGTCTGCTCCGGTCGTCGAAAAATATGATAAAGCTGATCCTCCATATGCAGAATTCAAATCGGGAATAAAGGTTGTATTTTATGAAGGGAAAGATTCAGCACAAGCCAGGGTGACTGCGAAATACGCCAAATGCACAAATAATAATCTTTGGGAATTAAGGGACAGCGTGGTAGTGATCAATGATAAAGATGAGCGGCTTGAAACTGAACAGTTGTTCTGGGACCAGCAAAAAGATCTTATTTACACCGACCGGTTTGTTAAGATAACAAGTGTGGATCAGGTGACCCAGGGAATAGGTTTCGAATCGGACTCCCATCTTAACAGGCGGAAGATCAAGAAGGTGACCGGTGATATATATCTCAAGAATGAAGAATAGTTCTTTGCTCATAATGGAAATTATATGGATCGTAACAGGTCTGCTTTGCATTGCTGCAGGAATCAGATTTGTGCTTACCGGAGGAACAGGCAAAATCCCTATCTTTGCACTGATGTCCCTGATCTGCTTCTTATTCGCATGGATAAGACACAGACAGAGGAAAAAGAGCAAAATTTAATTTATGAACCTAATTCTTATAGTTTTCCTCGCCATACTCCTGTCGGCGTTCTTCTCTGGTATGGAGATTGCATTCATTGCCTCAAACAGGCTTCGTATCGAGCTCGATAGAAAACAGGGAGTTTTCGGATCAAGAATAATTAAACTTTTTACAGATAACCCGGGCCAGTATATTGCTACAATGCTGATTGGCAATAATTTCTCGCTGGTTATCTATGGTTTGATATTTTCAAAAATTATTGGCGGCCTGCTTACACCGGTATTAGGATCTGAAGTATTGGTGCTGATCATAAATACACTATTATCAACTGCAATAATTCTGCTTGTGGCGGAATTTCTTCCAAAAACCATCTTTATAATTTCTCCGAATTTCTTTCTTAAGTTCTTAAGTATTCCAACTCTGATTTTTTACCTTCTGTTTTATCCCATCAGCAAATTTACTGTTGCAGCATCAAATTTCCTTATAAAGGTTTTTTTCGGAATCAGGCGGCCCGACAAAAAGCAGGAGGACATAATTTTCAGCAAAGTCGATCTTGATCATTTTGTAAATCACAGCAAGCAGGTTAAAGAAGAGACTGAACCGGAACATCACGATATAAGGATCTTTCAGAATGCTCTCGATTTTTCAAATGTCAAACTAAGGGAATGTATGGTTCCCAGGACAGAAATTGAAGCGCTGGAAGCCGGGAGTTCAGTAGCACAGCTAAGGGAGAAATTTATCGAAACAAGGCTCTCAAGGATACTGATCTACCAGGATACAATAGATAATATAACCGGTTATTTTGAATTGAAGGATATCTTTAAAAATCCCACTGAGATCAGCTCATCTATAAGGAAATTGGCAATTGTACCTGAGACAATGCCTGCCAACAAGCTGCTTAAGATCTTTGTCGAAGAAAAGAAGAATATAGCATTGGTTGTAGACGAGTTTGGCGGGACTTCAGGTATGGTTACGATTGAAGATGTGCTTGAAGAGATTGTGGGTGACATTGAAGATGAACATGATACGATAGATTTGATTGAAAAGAAGGTTGGCAATAGTGAATATGTATTTTCAGGCCGTCTTGAGATTGATTATCTGAATGAAAAATACCGGCTTAATCTACCCGAACAGGATGACTACGAAACGCTTGCAGGTATGATCCTTTTTTATCATGGCAGCATTCCGTCAAATAATGATGTTATAAGGATTGGGAATTTCGTAATTAAGGTTTTGAAGGTTACAGCAACCAGGCTGGAGCTGGTTAATCTGAGGATTGATTAGCGCTACTTATGTGATTCGTTACACTAATACAACTTTCTGTAAATTTCTCATTCTCAGATTAAAACGTTTCATCAAGAATTCAGGCTAAACGAAAGGGGATTCCTCGCTGACGCTCGGAATGACATGCGTTTTGTAGAAAGGGACTGGATGGCAATTTTGCTCCGCAAAATTGCCATCCATTCCCCTACCTGATCCACAATACATGTCATTCCGAATGGAGCGTAGCGAAATGAGGAACCTCCTATAGTTGTCACGATAACTGATGTGCAAATATTAATGACAACTTTCTGTAACTCACACATTAACAGATCAAGAAGTATTTTCTAGGCATAGCCTACACGATTGGAGATCCCTCACTTCGTTCGGGATGACAAATTCATTAGGGTCATAATAGGGAAGGGATGGCAATTTTGCTCCGCAAAATTGCCATCCCTTCCCCTACCTGATCCACAACACCTGTCATTCCGAATGGAGCGGAGCGAAATGAGGAACCTCCTATCTTTTTCACAATACCTGAAAAAATGTGTACTTTCTATAAACTTGATATTATCAGATTAAAGTGCTTCATCAAGAATTCAGGCTAAACGAAAAGGGATTACCTCACTTCGTTACTATTACAACTTTATGTAACTTACACATTAATAGATCAAAACGTATTTTCTTAGGCATAGCCTACACGATTGGAGATCCCTCACTTCGTTCGGGATGACAAATTCATTGGTGGTCATAAGGGAAGGGATGGCAATTTTGCTCCGCAAAATTGCCATCCCTTCCCCTACCTGATCCACAACAACCTGTCATTCCGAATGGAGCGTAGCGAAATGAGGAACCGATTCCACCCAAGCGGAAACGAGCTCACCGAAGGTAATCTCCTATAGTTGTCACGATAACTGGTGTGCAAATATTAATGACAACTTTATGTAACTCACACATTAACAGATCAAACGTATTTTCTTAGGCATAGCCTACACGACTGGAGATCCCTCACTTCGTTACTAATGACAGCTTCTGTAAATTTCATCATTGTCAGATTAAAACGTTTCATCAAGAATTCAAGTTAAACGATAGGAGATTCCTCGCTGACGCTCGGAATGACATGCGTTTTGTAGAAAGGGACTGGGGAAGGGATGGCAATTTTGCTCCGCAAAATTGCCATCCCTTCCCCTACCTGATCCACAACAACCTGTCATTCCGAATGGAGCGGAGCGAAATGAGGAACCTCCCATAGTTGTCACGATAACTGGTGTGCAAATATTAATGACAACTTTATGTAACTCACACATTAACAGATCAAGAAGTATTTTCTTAGGCATAGCCTACACGACTGGAGATCCCTCACTTCGTTCGGGATGACAAATTCATTGGTGGTCATAAGGGAAGGGATGGCAATTTTGCTCCGCAAAATTGCCATCCCTTCCCCTACCTGATCCACAACACCTGTCATTCCGAATGGAGCGGAGCGAAATGAGGAACCTCCCATCTTTTTCACAATAACTGAAAAAATGTGTGCTTTCTGTAAACTTGATATTATCAGATTAAAGTGCTTCATCAAGAATTCAGGTTAAACGAAAGGGGATTACCCACTTCGTTACTATTACAACTTTATGTAACTCACACATTAACAGATCAAGAAGTATTTTCTTAGGCATAGCTTACACGATTGGAGATCCCTCACTTCGTTCGGGATGACAAATTCATTGGGGTCATAAAGGGAAGGGATGGCAATTTTGCTCCGCAAAATTGCCATCCCTTCCCCTACCTGACCACAATACATGTCATTCCGAATGGAGCGGAGCGAAATGAGGAACCTCCCATCTTTTTCACAGTACCTGAAAAAATGTGTGCTTTCTGTAAACTTGATATTATCAGATTAAAGTGCTTCATCAAGAATTCAGGTTAAACGATAGGGGATTACCCACTTCGTTACTGTTACAACTTTCTGTAACTCACACATTAACAGATCAAGAAGTATTTTATTAGGAATAGCTTACACGACTGGAGATCCCTCACTTCGTTCGGGATGACAAATTCATTGGTGGTCATAAAGGAAGGGATGGCAATTTTGCTCCGCAAAATTGCCATCCCTTCCCCTACCTGACGACAACAACCTGTCATTCCGAATGGAGCGTAGCGAAATGAGGAACCTCCCATAGTTGTCACGATAACTGGTGTGCAAATATTAATGACAACTTTATGTAACTCACACACGTGCTCACCGAAGGTAATCTCCAAATCGGTATCACTGAATTTGTAATTGCCTGCAATTAATTAATTTTGCTTTTATACTGATCCATGAAAATGAACCTTTATTATGTATATATATTGACAACTGCTCATAATACAGTTTTGTATACCGGTGTAACTAATGATTTAGAAAGAAGATGCTCGGAGCACAAAAAGAAACTAATAAAGGGATTTACTCAGAAGTATAATGTTGATAAACTGGTATATTTTGAGATTTTCGATATGATAGAAGATGCAATTGCCCGTGAAAAACAAATTAAAGGATATTCCAGAACAAAAAAGTATGCTATGATAAACCAATTTAATAATGAATGGAGGGAACTACATTATAAAGGGAAAATAAAAAATCCTGATGATGGCCGGTACTAAAGTACCGGTACTTTTTGTTTTTTTACAGCCTCATTTTTCATTTTATTATAGATATCGCGATACTGAATTATTGCAATACATCGATTGGTTACACCCAGTTTGAGATAGACCTCCTGAAGGTGACCTTTGATGGTGCTTTCATCAATTTTCATTTCTTCGGCCATCTGAAGATTTGTTTTCCCTGTCAGAAGTTTTTCAAGTATTTCTCTCTGTCTGCCGGTCAAAGCCGTCATCCTGTAGATCTTGTTGAGTACAGATTGTTCCTTTCCATTTACTGACGATTCATCAGCAAAGAAATCATTACCAGCTCCCGAAGAGAGAAATTTATTCCTGATGGACCTTTCAAACATATATCCTGCAAAATCAAAGAGTTGAAACTTGTTGATTTTCATGTGTATATCCAGGTCGTCATTCAATTCTCTGATAGAAATTCTGATATCCAGAAGGGAATTTAAATTCAGGTTCTTTGTTTTGTTTTGGTGAACGTGTAAATGTTTTCCTGATTCTTTAGCACTTTGAGACATAATACGATAATTTATTGTTCGACATATTTATTCAGGTCAGCCTTTATCAGGCTCAGCACGACCCAGGTATAAATTTAAACAATAGTTTTCAATTGTACAAAAGTGTTAGAAATTAAGGGAAAAAATGCAATGTTAATGTGTAAATAGTACCGGTACCCAGGTACTGATTCCGGTTCATTTCATCTGCGTAATTTTGTTACGATATCATTATTACGACCGGTGAAACATTTTGAAATCAATAATAAATCAATTCTTCTTTTGTGGAAATCAGATCCTCCGTCGAATAAAATCAGCTGTTTGCCGGGTAAATTGAATCTCCCGTTCAGTAAATCTCATCTCTTGTCCGATAAACTTGATCTCTCGTTCAATAAACTTGATCTCTTGTCCGATAAACTTGATCTCTCGTTCAATAAACTTGATCTCTTGTCCGATAAACTTCATCTCTTGTCCGATAAACTTGATCTCTCGTTCAATAAACCTGATCTCTTGTCCGATAAACTTCATCTCTTGTCCGATAAACTTGATCTCTCGTTCAATAAACCTGATCTCTTGTTCGATAAACCTGATCTCTTGTTTGAAAAACGAAGGATTCCTTTATATAAGAACATGGTCCGGATGACCCTGCACCAAATAATTTTATTTATTAACCTAAAAGAAAAACGTCATGACAAATTTGCAAGTACGTTACATTAACATGTACCGGGCGGTAAAAGACTATCTGAACCAGAATTCCGGTATTACCAAAGATCTGCCAAATTTTGCAGAATTTTTCGCAGCCTTTCTGAAGTTCATTGAGAGGATAATGCTTATTGCCGAGGTTCAGAAAGATACCACTACCGGTGCCGCTAAAGAGAAAAAGCGTTTAAGAAATAGTGTTATGACACTGGCATCAGGAAATTCGGATGCGCTAACAGCATTTGCCAGATTCTCAAATAACGATATCCTTCTTGACCAGGTGAGATTCACCATCTCCGACCTCCTGAAGATGGCCGGAGTTGATTTAAAGAATTATGCTCAGTTGATTTATAACAAAGCAGAAGCGAATATCGGATCATTGGAACCTTACGGGATCACTGTTGATACGCAAAAGACATTTAGTGTAGCAATATCTCTCTTTGATGCATCGCTGGCCAAACCCAGAATCGGCATAACTGAAAAAGCAAAAGCAACAAGTGAGCTTGGTAACCTGTTTGACTCGGCTGACGAGATGTTAAAAAATATTGATACTGTAGTTAAAATAATCAGGCGTAAGGAACCGAATTTTTACAAGGGATATACATCCAACAGGATGCTTGTTGATACCGGGTCGGGGAAACTTGCAGTTAAAGCTTCTGCAGTGGAATTATTAAACCGATTGCCCATTCAGGGAGCTGTATTTACATTTAATCATGAGCCCGACAAGCTGACAGGCAGTAACGGAGTGGGAGAAATAATTAAAAGGACATCGAAGAAAGGAAATTTTCATATCAAGAGTCTGAAGGCCGGAGCGTACAAGGTTCTGGTAAACAAAACAGGGTATAAAGAAAGAGAACTTATCCTGAATGTTACCGATGGAGTGAGAAGCGATCTGGTAGTGGAGATGGAAAAAGTTTGAATAGACCCCTGAACGGCCCTGAACGGGACTGTGCGTTTTCTGATGTTAACATACATAAGGCCTGCGGCCTTTTTTAAGTTGAAGAGGTTCTTCGCCGGACTTTGCCAAAATGTAACAGATGCAAGGCCTGCGGCCTTTTTAAGCTGCCAGATCAGACTATACGAGTGGGAGATCCCTCATTCCTCCGCCTAACGGTGGATTCCTTCGCGATGACAAGTGTTATGGATCAGGAAGGGGAAGGGATGGCAATTTTGCCGGGCAAAATTGCCATCCCTTCCCCTATTATGACCCCTGTGAATTGTCATCCCGAACGAAGTGAGAGATCTCCATTTGTTTAGCCTATACCTATGAAAACGTTTTAATCTGTGAATGTGTGAGTTACAGAAAACTGTCTGCGCAATGAAGTGAGGGATCTCCCAGGGCGTTACATGAGTCAGGCTGCGCCGGAGGTTATTCATATTTATTCCACCATATGGATTCAATTCTGTTAGCCTGATAAAAAAAGAATTACTTCGGATCAATCCAGAAATCCGGCTTTTCTGAAAAACCTGAATACTCACAGATCGAACAAATTTTCGTAGAGAAAACAAGTTTTATCACTTTTGATGTATCAACCTTCCCTTCCGGAATGGCTCCTAATGTCAATTCAGGCCTCACAAAAATATAACCGTTATCAACATACATATGATATAAAGCGGTCCATGTTGGTTTTGGTTTGATAAAATCATCAGGGCTTTTATAAATCAGTTCGCAGGGTTTATTTTGAGGGAGATGCAACGGATTAAGTTCAATTGCACTTATGAAGATCCTTTTTTTACTTACCGCGGATACTTCAAAGTACCCGAGTACCTTTTCATTGCCGCCGTGTATATTACTGAAAACTTCGTAGGGTTGTGAAGCGAAAATATCCCCTCCGACTTGTCCAACCTTTTTAAGATTAGTCCAGAAATTATATTCCTGTTGAGAGATGGAATATTGTTTCACCAGGATACTATATTCCCTTGTCAACCTGTCTGATTTCAAGGGATCAATAAAAAGTATCTCCTGATTAATAAAATTATTTCGTGTAATGGTCGAATTTGTAACAATATCTCCGGATAAATTACTTTTCCAACAGACTTCCTTTACTAAAGGCAGGCTTATGAATGATAATGTGGAATCATTAACATAGACATAATTATATCGTTGTGCCCCTGGCAAAATAGTCTTCCATACTTCTTCAAAAGTCCAGCGAAAGTACTGATCCTTATCACCTGAGTCAGCTGTTTTCGACATTATTCTTAGTCCGGTTATTGGTTCATCAAAGACGCCTGAGAATTCTTCTGCTTTTTCATAATAAATATTATCAATTGCCTCAACAGGCAACATACTGCATTCATCAGACATATATTCTTTACTATCATTTGTAAGAATATGTAATGTATATTTCTGACCAATAACGCCAGTAAATAATGTGCTGTCCGTCTTATAGTATCCATTCCTGCAATTCTGAAACTCCGTCTTTATTCCGTCTCCGTCAATGATATAAACATAAGCATCTGCGACGGTTTCAGCGTCAGAATTATCTTTGGCATTTGTCCTCGATAATTTTACTCTATTCGAAATATTTTCATTAGTTATGAGACCCTCAACTATCAATAATGATTTGTAGTTTCTGATGTTTGGAATGTAAGGATCAATACAGGATTCAACAGCAATTGCAAACATGAAAGCCGCAATCTTCCTTACTTCCCTCAGCCTGACAAGATGAAAAAACTGCATTAAAGATTATATTAAGAATGAGCATCACGCATGTAACAAAGGTATCAAAATATCATCTTCGGAGAAGATCTGACAGATATTGGCCAGACAATTAAAGGTTCAATATAAATCAACCCAGAAATCAGGTTTTGACGAACTACCACTCAGTTCACAATTTGCGCATTCGGGTGTGGAAAATACCAGCTTTGAAATATTTTTTTTACCACTTGCATTGGCATTATATACGGGTTCTACAAAAACAAAAGTCGATGTTACACACCACATCGAATAAAGTTCAGCCCAAGTGGGAAGAGGTGCACTTCCTGCCAGGTAATCTTTGGGTTCCTTTGCATATCGTTGGCAGGAATAATGGTAAAAAGGAAGATTCAGATCTATAATATCCTTTAGAGTTATAAATTTTCTTTTTTCTTTAACCGCAGAAACCTGGAAATAACCCATAACACGTTCACCTGCGTTATTTAAATTCCTAATATTACTTGTTACTATAAATGGTTGCCTTGCAAAGATGTCACTCCCGCTTTCATTTAACTGATTAAGGTTGTTCCAGAAATCATATTCATTTTTTGATAATGAATATTGCATAACCGAAATGCTGTATTGAATGAGCAGTCTGTCGGACTGATCGGAGGCAATAAAAAATATGGGTTCTTTTTTTATTGGCATCGATTTTCCGGAGGAACTGGAATAAATCAGAATATCCCCTGATTTTCTGCTTTTCCAGCAAAACTCTTTCACGTTATCGACCCTGGTAATTGCGCTGTCGGTCATATTAAAATCAAACCTCTTAGGGTCAGGTACCTTAAATTTCCATGTCTCATCAAAGGTCCACCTGTAATACTGGTTGTTGTCACCACCTTTGGAATCCAGATATATTCTTATACCTTCCTCTGACTGGGTGCCATTATTAACCAATTCCTCATCTTTTTCGAAATAGATACTGTCTATATCGGGTACGCTTTGCATTAGGCATGGATCCGATTCATAATCCTCCCCGTCCGTCTTTATGTGTAATACGTAAGTTCTTCCTGGTGCGCCCCTGAATTGTGTACTATCAGTCTTATAGATTCCGTTGCCATTGTTTATAAGGTTAGTGGTGATTCCATTATCATCGGTGATATATACTGTTGCATCCGAAATCAAAGCAGGGTCAGAATTTGTGCCCTGAAAAGTTCTTGACAGCTTTATCGTATTGGAATTATAAGAATCAGTGATAAGACCATCAACTACAAGCAATGCCGTATAATCTCCCAGTCTAGGGTGATATGGCTCGATACAGGTGCAAAGTAAAAAGACCGAAACCAGAGTGATAGCCGATTTATAACCTGCTTTAAACAGTGGAAAAGTCATTACATGCATAGTTAAATCGAGGTAAAAATAATATTAAAATTCCCCGACACATCAATTCGAAGAAGGTTTTAGACAAAAAAGAGGCAACCCTTTGGATCGCCTCTTTAAAGAATTTAATTTTAACTTCTCGCTATAAATGCGTATAGGTATGTACACCTTGCTCTTGGACAACTCCATTCAGCCAAAGGGTATAAGAACCAACCATTTTTCCTGTTGCAGGAAAGATTATCCCAGATTCTACACCAGTCCATCCGGTTGAAAACGTATAACTGGACATAGTGTAGGTTAGTTTTGAAAAATCAAGGGTGAAAGTTGCAATCCATCCTGAATTCCAATAATTAGTCGTTTTAATTGTAGTGGAAGTTGGCGATGTAAATGAAACACCATAACTGTAAGTTTCAGCAGGTTCGTCAGCATTATAATTACCAACAAACTTAGCAACAGGTAAAGCACCGGTAGTAAATTTCCATACAGGGCTTGTAGATACACCACCATAAGGGTCATGAGCAACTACTTTCCAATTATAAGCGGTATTTGGTAGTAAAGTTGCTGTAATAGCCAGTGACGTATCAGTCAATCCAGCACTATAAGGTGGAGGTGTTGCTGCAGTTCCCAGATATAAGTCATATGTAAGATCATCACCTTCGGGGTCTGTAGCTGACCAACGAATAGTTGGATTACAAGAAACATTCGTTGCGTTAAGAGCAGGCACAGGTGTCCCGGGAACATTCGGATTTGAATTCACCTCAAATGACCAAACAGGACTATCAGATTCTACATTATTGGCATCAGTAGTCACAACTTGCCAGTAATATGTACCACCTTTAGTAACAGTGGCAGTGTAGGCGTTGGAAGTAACACCTGAAGCTGCAAGTGCAGGGCTTGATTTAGTACCAAAATAGACATCCCAGGAAATAGCATCAGTTGCCTTGGCATCCCAGGTTAAATTTATCGTCTGTCCCGTACCTGTAAAAGGAACAACTGCATCAGCTGATGGAGTTGGAGTGGAAGGCATAGCAGCCACGAAAACTGTTGTCTTGACAGGTGATTCCTTCTTACAACTCTGCATTGTAAATAAGCCAAGAAGTGTCAACAGTGCTACAAAGAATATTAATTTTCTTTTCATAATTTTTTTTTTAAGTAGTGTCAAATAATCTTACTTCCGAGTTAACACTTCGTACATTATACGATTTCCTGCAGAACTGATGTAAAAGCAGTTCAATACAAATTGACGTGTTACAGGATTGTAATAGTTAATTGCCGCTGGATCTGCAGGAGGTGCCGGAGGAGTTGCCGGATCACCGGTCCATGTGGTGAACATATCACCAACAGAAGCGCCAGTAGTTGGGTCGTAAGGAGTAGCAATAACTTTAAGGCAAGTAACACCACCAACAACAATAGTGTTGGCAGTAACCTGAATATTGATACTATATGAAGTGTAGTTACCGAAGCCAACTTTTGTGACTGTTTTGCAATCAACTGTGCTTAATGTCTCAACTGCATTAACAGGCTCTGTAGCGTTGCCCGGACGAATACGATAACCAACGACGTTGTAATCTGCTGCATAAGGGTTAGATATTGGAAGCGCCATCAATCTTGCTCCGTTATTCAGAGCATCGGATACAACTACACCTCCTGTCGCATCAGTGATTGCTATAGGAGCCATGTAGTTATCGCATGCATTTAATGCGTCAGCACCCCAAACTCTAACATGAACATAAGCATTCTGAGTCCCTGCTTTGATTGTCACAGTAGGATTAAGAAGCTGAATATTTGGGAACAACTTATAAGCAGTACCTTTCACTGCGTTGTAACGATCAAGAGCATCCTGACTTATACCTAATGAAACAGTAATATCCTGTTTAGGTGGTTGATCAGAAGCAATATTGACAAGAAATTTGAATTCTACAGTATCCGCAACCGGAGCCAAACCCAGCGCCAAATAGCCAGGTCTCCAGACTTCTGCATACATCTTCCCTTTCAGAGACGATGTCCAGTCTTCGCCCTGGTTATCTTTAAGGCAAGAACTTAAAAAAAGAGCTGCTGCCAGAAAGTATATAATTTTGAATATTTTGTTTCTCATATTCTTTTATTTTAATTGGTTTAATTTATGGTTTATCCGATTAACGGTTCTGCCAGAAAATTTTTGAAGTGAACAGGCTAACTGTACCCTGAGCTACAACGTTATCATTGTTAGTACTGATTTCAGACTGAGGATAGAGCAATCTTACAGGTGGAGAATCATTCAACCTTGCAGGGTCAGCTGTAAAGTGAAGGAAATCGGGGAAACCTGTTCTTCTGTAATCTGTCCAGATTGGCATAGGGCTTACACCATTCAGAGCAAGCCATTTCTGCGTAATAATAGCCTGAACTTTATTGGTTGAAGCAAGATAGCTGACATTCTGTTTGGCTTGAGCAAGATAAGCTGCAGCATTAGCGGTGGTACCACCAGCGCCGCCTTCATAAAGAACTGATTGTGTAACAGCAGCTTCGTAAAGAGCCTGTGGATCAGCAGTAATGAACCCTCTTGCGGCAGCTTCAGCCTGTAGGAACAGACTTTCAAAGTCGCTCATGATTGTTGAATTCTGATTGAATTTTGATAACATACCAGGTCCAAGTTTTGAAGTTACGGGAACCGGTTGAAGAAGAAGCGCGCCGAAATAGTTACCTAATACGGTAGTTCCTCCTGCAGTACCTGGTTGAAAGAACCTGAGTTTACGAGGGTCGTTGTTAGCTGTCAGAAAATCACATGCATCCTGACCCGCAACATAATAACCTAAACCATCAGCCTGTTGAGAACCATCCTGTTTGTAGAAGGTTTCCCAGAAAGGGTTCATCTTATCGGTTGAATTCAGATAACCGGGATTTGAAAACGCACCTTCACCTGCTCCTAAATAATCAGCAGTTGTATGAGGGGTTGTTGCAAGAGCAGTGGTAATGTAAGCAGATCTGCCAGACATGTCAGACTGAGTTAAAAGAAGTCTGAGTTTCAAAGTGTTGGCAAACTTAAGCCAAAGGGTCATATCACCACCAAAAACAATGTCATAATGACCTACCTGATCAGCATCAACAGGAGCTGTATTGATAAGATCCATGGCTGCATCAAGCTGAAGAACAAGGTCTTCATAGATACTCTGAGCATCATCATATTTGGGTTTCAAAACCCCTGTTCCTGTCTGTAAAGCATCGGTATAAGGTATATTGCCGTAGGTATCAACAAGATTTTCGAAGATGAATACCTTCATAATCTTGGCAATTGCCTTATATGGTTTGTTCTTATCGGTAGTTGAATTCTTATCAATGTAATCATAGTTGAGAAGATTCGTGTAGTTATAAGCCCAAATGCCTTGATAAGAACTGGCCAGAAGATTATACTGGGTCAGGTTCGTAGGCTGCGAATAACCTCCACTTATTGACATGCAACCGTACCATAGATAAATAAATTCAAAGTTCCTGGGTTGGTTAATAAGTCGCGCAGTATTATTAAGAGCTGCCGGCAGAACAAGATTAGCCGGAACAGCAGAAGCTGAGTTGGGGTTGAATTCGTCAACTGACAGAAAATCCTTCTTGCAGGAGGCGCCCAAAACAAGCAGTACAGTAACTATTATTAATATTTTCTTCATATCTTATAATTTTTCTACTTAGAAAGTAAGTTTAACACTAAAGCCGTAAACTCTCGTAGGAGGCGTCTGATTGTAGTCGGTAAAACCAACAGCATTACTGGTTCCGCTTTGATTATTGAATTCAGGATCAGTCCAGATATTTGTTTTTGGACGAAGCATGATAAGGTTTCTTCCGACAATACCAATCTGTGCAGCCTGAATAGCTCCACCAAGAATGTTTTTAACCGGAATATCATATGAAAGTGATACCTCTCTCAGTTTCCAGAAAGCAGCGCTGTTAAGGAATGTGCTCTGTACACCTTCATAGTCGGAATTTGTCCACATAATACGGCCTGCGTTACGGGTAATGACATTTGTATTTGGAACATATACAGGAGCATCAGTTGTTCCAGTATTAATTACTGAACCAGGAATAATGAAATTCTGTCGGCCGTTCTGAGCTGAGTGGAATGTATTTCCTGTAAAGTCAAGCTGGTTACCAACCCAGTTGTCAATTACGTTCCCACTTCTGTAATCAGCTACTAGATTCAAACTTAAGCTTTTGTATACAAAAGATGTAGTTAAACCAAGTATATGATTTGGGTTACCGTGTCCCATAGCCCTGATGTTTGGATCTTTGATCGGATAACCTGTCTGAGCATCAACAATTATATGTCCCTGAGGATCTCTCTTGACGTCTGATACCTTAATTGTTGGAAATTGCTGACCAACAACAGCATAGGAAACATCCGAAATAAACAGTTCATTTAATCCGGGAAGTATAGAGATTACCTTACTTGTGTTATATGTATAGGTAATTCCTGCATTCCAACTAAAGTCACCAACACTGATAATCGGGGTGATTTGCAAGTCAGTCTCAATACCTGATGTCTGCAATTCTCCGGCATTTATATAAGCGCTTGAATAACCTGTTGCATACGAAAGATTTGCAGGTATCGTCTGGTCTTTAGTATTTGATTTATACGCATTGACTGTCAAATGGAACCTGTTCCTCATGAAGCTCAATTCTGTTCCAAGTTCAATCTCATATGTAAGTTCCGGTTTTAAAAGTGGATTGCTTAGAGCATAAGCAAGCTGAAAACCTCCGAGATTACCATATGGAAATCCATCATAATATGCTGCGTCGGAAGAACTGGCAGTGGCATTGTTTCCCAAACCCGGATTAAATACAGGTAATGTTGCATACCAGTTACTCAGAGATATCTGACCGGTTTTTGACCAGCTTCCCCTGATTTTAGCGAAACTCAGGAATGTATTGTCCTTAAGTGCCGGAATAGCTTCTGATAGTACAACGCTGGCGTCTACACCGGGATAGAAAAATGAGCGGTTTGCTTTTGTTAATCTTGAATCCCAGTCATTACGGGCTGAAGCGTGCAAGAATGCGAAGTCTTTGTAACCTAATGTAAGGTCACCAAACAAACCGATAGAATTACGATTAAGAACTGTTTCTCCTACTCCTGGTTCTCCAAGACGGTTAGAGATATTGTACAGACCCGGAATTACCAGTGAGTTGTTTGCGACGCTGACAAGTCTGTATTTATTGGCATACATGTTATTACCAAGAATCATTTTGGCTGTGAAATCACCTACCTTATGGTTTAACTGAATAAGAAAGTCTCCAGTGAGAACCATTTGATTATAGATCTGATCAGTTGAAACTCCCGCAAATGGCGAACCTGTTGCCATATGTCCTGCTTGCCATGGGTCAGTTATCATATATGAATTATAGGTAACACCATTTCGGTAAGTGTTATAGTCGTTGGATGTGTAAGTCAAACCTGCACGGTATGAAATATTGATCCATGGTGCCGGGTTAACAGCAATTAATCCTGAACCTAGAATGTCTTCCTCCCTGGTAATATTTCTTGAATTTTGGATTTGCCAGTAAGGGTTAGGATAATAAGCATTGAAATAACCGTTTGGATTAGCAAAAGGGTTATTTGTCATATCCTTATAGTTGGTCAGATCAACTTCACCCGGTGTATTAAGAATGTTCCAATATACTGGTCTCTGCTGAAAATATTCGCCACCTGAAGTATTGGTGTTGGTTTGTGTAAAACCAAGTGTATAGTCAGCATGGAAAATCCCTGTGGTCCTCGACCCTGCCATACGAACACCGGTTCTTCTGTTTTTGTCACCTGGTATGGTACCGGTTCTTTTCACATCCTGTGCTGAAAGATAAAAACTGTTCTTATCATCACCAACTGTGTACGATACATCGTTCTGTACAGAAACTCCTGTATCGAAGAATTTTCTTTTGCCGTCTTTAACATTTGAATACGGAACCATCTGATATGAACCGTCGATCAATTTTCCACCGAGGATTACCAATTGACCATTATATTGTGGTCCGTAAGCCTGGTTTTCATATGATGTGTAAGGGTCAGTGTTGCGATTGTTTCCAACCCAGAATGTATAGTTAGGAAGAGCATTTGCAGTATCCTCACCTGAACCTGAACCAAAGCGGGTCTGAAGTTTAGGAAGATATGATACACTCTCAAAAGTAGTTGTATTACTTATATTTATCTTTGGTTTTTCGCCACTACCTCTTTTAGTAGTAACAACAAGAACTCCGTTCGATGCATCGTTGCCATAAAGAGCAGAAGCACTAGCGCCTTTCAGCACGTTTACATTCGAAATGTCATTCGGGTTAATTGAGTTCAGATAAGAAGCGCTTACAGGAACTCCATCGAGAACAACCAATGCCTGGTTACTTGCCAGGAAGTGTCTGTTTCCTCTAAGGGTGATCCTTGTATCAGGGTTAACTCCATTGTTTACAGTGTTGATCTGCAAGCCAGATACTTTTGCAGTCAAACCATTAACTACGTTACTGACACCACCCTGGGTGAGCTGTTTATCAGATACCTGAGCAGTTGCAACTCCAAGTTCCTTAGCCTCTCTTTTTATACCAAAGGCTGTCACAACAACTTCATTTAAACCCAAAATGTCGGGTTCCATAATAACATCAATTACTTTACGGCCTCCGATTACGACTTCCTGCCTTTTCATCCCGATATAGGAGAAAATGAGGTCAGTGGCATTCGCGGGAGCTGTAACTGAATATTTTCCATTCACATCTGTTATGGCACCAACAGTGGTACCTTTAACAGTAACAGTTACGCCAGGAATTGCACCTTCCCCTTGAACTGAAGAGGTAACCGTACCTGTAATGACTATTGTTTGTGCCAATAAAGTGTAGCCACTTATAAACACAAACAAAACAATCAGCAGAAATAGTTTCTTCATACGATATTAGTTTTAGGTTTTAATTTAACAGCCAAATATAGGTCTTCTATATTTAATCTCCAAACATTAAAAATAATTTATCGATTGAGTGTTTCAGGAAGAGAAATTAAAGGATAGCAGGCTTTTTAATGATAATAAAAATGAATCGATTTACAACCTGAATTTATTTAAATAAGTAGCCATGCGCTAAGTTATGCTGCTGTTTTACTGTGTTTTAACTGACATGATAAGCAATTGTCAACAATATGTTGCTCCAATTATTTTTATCAATTCTGAAAACAGGAAAGATTAAACTTCATATGAAATAAATCAGCTTTTTTCGTAAAAACTGATTTCAATTTATACTATTTCTATACAAGAAATGCAATTTTTGTGCATTCTAAAGGCATCGGTATTTTGTTTATCTCATGATAAACATTTGTTATTTGCAACTCACTTCTCGTGGTTTGTGTCCAAAACGGCTGTTAAACCTAAACAGCAATCTAATTATCCTTTGTTAGAAATCCATTAACCACAAAGGGGCACTAAGGGTACACAAAGGATCACAAAGGTATATGTCCTTAAGTCTTGTTAACTCCTTTCATTGGATTCA
This sequence comes from uncultured Bacteroidales bacterium, assembly GCA_963734885.1. Lineage (GTDB taxonomy): Bacteria > Bacteroidota > Bacteroidia > Bacteroidales > VadinHA17 > LD21. The sequence continues at coordinate 29,567 of CAVTIJ010000003.1, forward strand.
GCTATACGAAAGGAGATCCCTCACTTCGTTAGTAATGACAACTTCTGTAAACCTCCACATTCTCAGATCAAAACGCGTTTCAACGGTTTAAGCTATACGAAAGGAGATCCCTCACTTCGTTACTAATGACAACTTCTGTAAACCTCCACATTCTCAGATCAAAACGCATTTCAACTGTTTAAGCTAAACGAAAGGAGATCCCTCACTTCGTTACTAATGACAACTTCTGTAAATTTCACATTCTCAGATTAAAACGTTTTCTTTAGGAATTCAGGCTAAACGAAAGGGGATTCCTCGCTGACGCTCGGAATGACATGCGTTTTGTAGAAAGGGACTGGGGAAGGGATGGCAATTTTGCTCCGCAAAATTGCCATCCCTTCCCCTACCTGACCACAACAACCTGTCATTCCGAATGGAGCGGAGCGAAATGAGGAACCTCCTATCTTTTTCACAATACCTGAAAAAATGTGTACTTTCTGTAAACTTGATATTATCAGATTAAAGTGCTTCATCAAGAATTCAGGCTAAACGAAAGGGGATTACCTCACTTCGTTATTATTACAACTTTATGTAACTTACACATTCTCAGATCAAAACGCGTTTCAACTGTTTCAGCTATACGAATGGAGATCCCTCACTTCGTTACTAATGACAACTTCTGTAAATTTCACATTCTCAGATTAAAACGTTTTCTTTAGGAATTCAGGCTAAACGAAAGGGGATTCCTCGCTGACGCTCGGAATGACATGCGTTTTGTAGAAAGGGACTGGGGAAGGGATGGCAATTTTGCTCCGCAAAATTGCCATCCCTTCCCCTACCTGACCACAACAACCTGTCATTCCGAATGGAGCGGAGCGAAATGAGGAACCTCCTATCTTTTTCACAATACCTGAAAAAATGTGTACTTTCTGTAAACTTGATATTATCAGATTAAAGTGCTTCATCAAGAATTCAGGCTAAACGAAAGGGGATTACCTCACTTCGCTATTATTACAACTTTATGTAACTTACACATTAATAGATCAAAACGTATTTTCTTAGGCATAGCTTACACGAATGGAGATCCCTCACTTCGTTACTAATGACAACTTCTGTAAACCTCAACATTCTCAGATCAAAACGTTTTCTTTAGGAATTCAGGCTAAACGAAAGGGGATTCCTCGCTGACGCTCGGAATGACATGCGTTTTGTAGAAAGGGACTGGGGAAGGGATGGCAATTTTGCTCCGCAAAATTGCCATCCCTTCCCCTACCTGACCACAACAACCTGTCATTCCGAATGGAGCGGAGCGAAATGAGGAACCTCCTATCTTTTTCACAATACCTGAAAAAATGTGTACTTTCTGTAAACTTGATATTATCAGATTAAAGTGCTTCATCAAGAATTCAGGCTAAACGAAAGGGGATTACCTCACTTCGTTATTATTACAACTTTATGTAACTTACACATTAATAGATCAAAACGTATTTTCTTAGGCATAGCTTACACGAATGGAGATCCCTCACTTCGTTACTAATGACAACTTCTGTAAACCTCCACATTCTCAGATCAAAACGTTTTCTTTAGGAATTCAGGCTAAACGAAAGGGGATTCCTCGCTGACGCTCGGAATGACATGCGTTTTGTAGAAAGGGACTGGGGAAGGGATGGCAATTTTGCTCCGCAAAATTGCCATCCCTTCCCCTACCTGACCACAACAACCTGTCATTCCGAATGGAGCGGAGCGAAATGAGGAACCTCCTATCTTTTTCACAATACCTGAAAAAATGTGTACTTTCTGTAAACTTGATATTATCAGATTAAAGTGCTTCATCAAGAATTCAGGCTAAACGAAAGGGGATTACCTCACTTCGTTATTATTACAACTTTATGTAACTTACACATTCTCAGATCAAAACGCGTTTCAACGGTTTCAGCTATACGAAAGGAGATCCCTCACTTCGTTACTAATGACAACTTCTGTAAATTTCACATTCTCAGATTAAAACGTTTTCTTTAGGAATTCAGGCTAAACGAAAGGGGATTCCTCGCTGACGCTCGGAATGACATGCGTTTTGTAGAAAGGGACTAGGGAAGGGATGGCAATTTTGCTCCGCAAAATTGCCATCCCTTCCCCTACCTGACCATCACAATCTGTCATTCCGAATGGAGCGGAGCGAAATGAGGAACCGAGTTCCGCCCAAGCGGAACGAGCTCACCGAAGGTAATCTCCAATAGTTGTTACGATACCTGGTGTGCAAATATTTTTAATATATTCTGCTAACTGAAGCCAAAGGCATTTTGCCAAAAAAGGCTGAAGTTATCATTTGGCTTCGCCGAACTCGCAGTACCAGTATTCATCTAACTTTTAAGATTTCCTTTCTGCCCGGTTCCGGCGCCCTTTTTCTTTGGTTCGTTTGACTTCGTCGAGCTCCAGTATTGAGTTGTAAGTAAAGATTAAGATTCTGTTCTGCTCGGTTCTTTTTGGACGAACAAAAGAAATGAACATATAAAAAAGAAGGTGCCTTTTTGAGACACCCTCTTGTGGTTTATTAATATATATCCCAAAATATTTTAGTGGTTTGTAAATCACCTCCGATTGCTGAAGACGCGGCATCATAATTTGCCTTATTCAGAGTCTGTTCATTGACAGGATATGTATACCTTTTCGGTATCTCACCATATGAGCTGATGGTAGGAGGCAGATTCAGAATCGGATAATCGAGTCTTCTCCATTCGGTCCATCCCAGCAGTCCCCGGGTATAAAATGCGATATATGCCTGAGTTCCTATTTTCTGCTGCCATGTGCCTGTAGCTGTGGCATATGCCACTGTCGGCTGAGCCAGATATGCTGCTGCATCGACAGGTGTCAGTCCCCAGGAAAGGATGGAAGCTGTTATGGCTGCACTATAGAGATCCGCAGCGGCGCCTCCAACTGAGAAACCACGGGCAGCTGCTTCTGCTTCATAGAAAAGTACTTCATCATAGGTGAGAAGCATACCATGAAATGTCGGGTCAAGAATTGCAGGAGCAATATGAGAATATTGGGTGAACGGGCTGCTGTGTCCATAAATTCCTCCTGAATATATCCCTCCGAACGTGGTGAAATACGCCGCGCTCCTGGGGTCGCTCAGAGAATTCATTAAATCAATAATTGTGTTTGCAGGGACAAAATCATCTCTTCCGCTGGTTACAATAATTGTATAAATAGGGTTTGTATGCACTGCTCCCAGGTAGTTAAGGTATGCATTATCGTCGGCAGATGCAAATACACCTCCTGTAACTGCTGCTTCAACTGTCGACCGGGCAAGGGTAGGATTCACATCTGACAACGTGATCCCCAGCTTAAGCTTCAGGGAATTGGCAAACAGTTTCCATTTGGCAACATCACCACCGTAAATAAGATCAGCGTTCCCAAAACTTCCGGAAGCGGCGTTAAGTGATGATTGCGCGGCATCAACTCTTTTAATCAGATCCTGGTATATGGTGGCAGCATCGTCGTAAACGGGTGATATATTATTAATATCAAGCGCCTGAGAATATGGAATGTTCCCGAATATGTCCACCAGGTTTTGCCATGCGTAAACATTAAGCAATTCAATTACAGCCAATTTATTGGCTATTACGCCGGCATCAGCCGTAGCTGAAGAGCTTTCAAGATTTATCAACCGGGTGGCTTCCTTGAAGTCTTGCAGAAAACCTCCCTGCTTTGAGACATTGCCAACAAAGTACTGCTGGAAAGTATTATCGGGAATAGTTCTGTTTACAATATTATAGTTTGCTTCATCCGTATAGGTAGTCTCCGTCCAGTACTGAGCAAACAATTCGAGAACATTCAGGTTGACGTCTGGTGTTGTGATCTGATCAACGAGTGCGAGCTCCGCTCTGCTGAACAACGCTTCACCGGTTGCTGTTGCAGGGTTTTTAACATCCGTATTATATTCCTCAAATTTCTTGGTGCAGGATGTGAGTAATGCAGAGAGCACAATTAATATTATATATGTTGTTTTCATATTTTCAGGAATTAGAATTGAACCTTAAGACTGAAACCATAGTTGCGTATGGCAGGCATTACACCGCTCTGCCATCCCTGTATATTACCTGCACTCTGACTTGCTTCAGGATCGGCATACGGAAGATTTTTGTGAATTATCCAGAGGTTGGATCCTACAAAACTTATTGATGCACCGGCAATAAATGTTTTTGCCATCAATGCTTTGGGGAAATTATATGTCAGAACCACCTCCCGCAGCTTCACATAAGATGCATCATACACGAAACGTGAATTTGGATTTGAGTAGTATCCGAATAACCGGTAGTCATTTGCTGCAACACGCTGTTTGTTAGGGCTTCCGTCTTCAAGTACGCCATCGAGGATTACTCCACCGCTTGACGGGTCATATCCTGTTGCCAGTGTGCCGATGACAGGATCCCTTACAGGGTTGCCAAGATCATTTGTAAAAACAGTTTCCGGATAAATCCCTGTTGCCTGACCGTAATACTGGTCGAGGGAGAATATTGATCCGCCATCCTGTACATCAACAAGGAAGCTCAAACTTAAACTCTTATAACTGAATGTATTCTGAATTCCCCCGGTCCATTTTGGGTTAATGTTTCCTATAACAATATCGGATGTCGGGGATATTTCATAATATCCATCTGCGCCAATGACACGTTTTCCATTGAGGTAAACATAGTCGGTTCCCTGGATTGTACCATATGGCTGGCCGACCCTTGCATTTATTGTTACACCTCCCTGGAGTGAAGCGATCTGAAGGTTTTGAATTCCATCTTCAAGCGACACTACTTTATTACGGTTTATAGCCCAGTTAACAGTAATATCCCACTGAAAATCTCCGAGTTTCAAAGGAGTTCCATTGAGTTTGAGCTCAATACCTTTATTTTCAATGTTCCCGGCATTTACAAATTTTGAAGCATATCCGGTTGCATATGATACGGTAACAGGCAAAATCTGATCAACAGTATTGGATTTATAAAGAGCAAGGTCGAATCCTACCCTGTTTTTCAGGAAGTTCATTTCCAATCCTCCTTCAATATTTTTAGTTCTTTCGGGCTTAAGGTCCGGATTGTTCTTAACATTCGGAACTGTCACCAGCGGATTTCCGCTAAACGGAGCTAAAGGAACATAGGTATCCAAAACGCTGGCAAATGGCGCATCGTTACCGACTTCCGCATAATTCAATCTCAATTTTCCAAGCGATAGCCAATCTTGCTTGATAAGCTCCGAGAAAAGGAAACTTGCTGAGATTGAAGGATACTGGTATGTCCAGTGGTTTTTTGGAAGAGTCGATGACTGGTCAACACGATAAGTTCCGTCGAGATATAACATATTATTAAATCCAAGTGATACGCTTCCGTAGTAACTATTCTGACCCAGCCGCGCCAGAGTTTCTTCCGGCGGAGCCAACGGATCCACACTATTACTCAGTGCGTAAACATCGGGAACACTCAACCCATTGTTTGTCGACTCAAACACCTGATCGATTTTGTGTCTTCTGAAAGTCGTACCAAGCAACCCGTTTATATTGAATTTCGGTGTTATATTCTTTTTAAAGGTTGCCATGAAATCAGTGTTACCTTCAGTGTATAGTTTTGTAAATCTGGAGTAGCCGGATGTTACGGTGGGTCGGCCGACGCCGAATTCACCGGCAACAGAACCAACTGCTTTTCTTTCTTCCTGAAGATCAGTATAAGTGTCGAGCGAGTACCGTCCCATAAGACTTAACCAATCAGTTATTGTCCAGTCTGCCTGGGTATATCCGATCAGACGGCTCCTTCCATCAGTCTCATAGTTCTGATAACGGATCCAATAAGGGTTATCCCAGTAATTAGGCGTCGGGTTATCCCATGTTTTCCTGTTCCAGGTAGCATTCTGACCGGTTTTGTCGTAAAGGTATTTTAACATGTTGACATCGACGTTCACTTCGAACCACTGCCTGAAAGAGGTAAGAATATTATCGCTGTATCCGGTCGAGTTCCGGCCTTTGCCAGCGTCATTAATATAATTTGCCGAAGCAGATATCTTCAGATTCTTAAGAATGTTTCTTGATCCGCTGAATGTGACATTATTTTTGTTTATCAGGCTGTTTGGCATAACGCCTGTCTGATAGAGACTCGTATATGACAACCTGTAGGCTGATTTATCATCACCGCCCGTTATATCAAGATTATTTGAGTATGTCACTGCGGTCTGGAAAAACTTATCCGGTCCGTTTGTTGCGGCTACCCAAGGTGTCGCTTTCCCGTAGTTTGGCGATTGAGGCCAGAAGGAATCAAACTGATAAACAAGGAGATTCGGATCGAATTTCTCACCAAATGATGCATCCTCGTAGTAAGGAACAGTGTAATCAATTATGCCGTCTCCGTTAACATCGGCATTATGGTCTAATCCGGGATGAGCTCCAGTGCTGTAGAACGGACCATATCCTGCACCATAACTATGCTGATATTTCGGGAATGTGCTTTTGTCAATTGTACCGAAAGTAACACTTGAGTTCAGTGCAACTCCGATATTCTTTGTAGCTGACATCCTGCCCTTTTTTGTTGTTATCATTACAACACCGTTTGCAGCCCTGGCTCCATAAAGGGCTGAAGCTGCGGCTCCCTTCAGAATGTCAATTGATTCGATATCATCAGGGTTTATATCAGATGCTGTATTGCCATAGTCATATCCAGCCCTGCCGGTCAGCTGACCCTCGTCATTTGTATTGGCATTGTCAATTGGAACACCATCGATCACAAATAATGCCTGGTTATTTCCGGTTAGTGATTTGGCACCTCTTATAATTATGTTTGTTGATCCTCCCAGGTTATCGTTGGCCCGAATATTAACACCGGCCACTTTTCCTGAAAGGCTGTTGACAAAGTTATCTGTCTTGACTGTTGAAACGGCGTCACCTCCAACAGACTGGGTCGAATAACCAAGTGATTTTTTTTCTCGTGAAACGCCCAGGGCAGTTACAACTACTTCCTGTAAACCCTGCATTTGAGTCTGAAGCACAACATCGATTTTTGTACGGCCTGAGATTGCGACATCCTGTGTCTGCATTCCAATGAACGAAATCTCCAAGGTCGTACTGCCTTGCGGGACATTTATCGAATAGTGTCCATTCATGTCAGTCAATACACCTATGCTCGTATCTTTTACCCGGACAGCCGCTCCTGGTATGGCGCCCTCTCCGGGTGTTGAAGAACTCACAGTACCGGTAATGACTGTTGTCTGTGCACGCAGGGTTATACCGCTGATAAGCACAGCAAATACCGCTAATAGTAATAGTTTCTTCATAGAATTTAATTTAAAGTATATCTAATCAAACTTAAAACAATAGCTGTAAAACCCTAAATACGACGTTCTTAAGAGAAATTTAGCACTTTATCTAAATAAACATATCTCACTGTTAAACAATCGTGTTTATAAATGTTTAACATCCACTATTTTAAAGTCAAAAAAATATAACAAAAAATTTTAAAAAAAGTTTTGTCCCCTGTGAATGAGCACCCAACAGGTATGAGAAAATTGATTCCTGGAAATTATTTTTAAAGGATAAGGAAGATATGCGCTATCTTTTAATAGTATTGTTCTTCCTCAGTTCAACAGCGGCAATGCATAACTCGTCATATAACTCTTTGCCGAGCGCTCTTATAAGTGGTTCTTTCAGGAATTCATATAGATAAATACCCTCCTGAACGCCGCATTTGCGTCCCGGAGAGCAAATTGCCAGCTCCTCATAGTTTACGGCCCTGAAATCGGAATAATGCTTTATACGGACCGGGAAAAGATGGCAGGACAATGGTTTACGGAAGGTAACAGAGCCTTCTGACCATGCCTGTTCTATGCCGCATAAGAATATGTTTCCATTTTTAGTTGTGTAGGCACATTCCTCATTTCCTATAAGAGGTGTAACCTTTTCATTCTCAAAATCAACTATGCTTGTACCTTTTTCTTCGATGGCTGCTAAACCTTCAGATCGCAGATATGGTTTTATTTTGTCAAATATTTCCTCAAGAATCTTTGCTTCATCGTTGGTTAAAGGTGCACCAGAGTCGCCGTAACGGCAACAATTTCCAAGACAATGAGGCAGATCGCATCTGAATTTTTTTTCAAGGATGTCGAAGCTGAATATGGTGTCGTTTATGCGAAGCATAATATTGTGGATTAGAAGATGGCGGATTGCGGATTGCGGATTGCGGATTGCGGATTGATTTTAAATCCGAAATCGAAAATCCCCAATCCAAAATCCTATACAAGCGCTTTCCCCGTCATTTCTTTTGGTATTTCTATACCCATTATTTTGAGTAATGTGGGAGCGACATCTGCAAGGATACCTTCATTAATCTTTTTATAGTCATCAGTTACCAGAATACCGGGAACAGGATTAAGTGAGTGAGCGGTATTAGGTGAACCATCCTCATTTATCGCTTTATCTGCATTACCGTGGTCAGCAATAATCAAAACATCATATTCAGCATCGCGAGCTGCTTTGATGACTTTACCTGCGCATTCGTCAACTGTTTTAATAGCTTCTTTTATCGCATCATAAATGCCGGTATGTCCAACCATATCTCCGTTTGCAAAATTCAGACAGATGAAATCGAATTTTTTTGTTCCTATTGCCTTTACCACAGCATCAGTAACTTCATATGCGCTCATTTCTGGTTTAAGATCGTAGGTAGCAACTTTTGGAGAAGGAACCATTATGCGCTCCTCGTTATTGAACTTTTCCTCCCTCCCGCCTGAGAAAAAGAAAGTGACGTGAGCATATTTTTCTGTCTCAGCAATTCTTAACTGGTGTTTGCCGGCGGCGGCAAGCACCTCTCCTATTGTATGCTCAGCATTATCTTTTGGATATATGATATGTAAACCTTTAAAGGTAGCATCATAAGGCGTCATTGTACAATAGTATAACGGAATTGTTTTCATCCCGCATTCGGGCATATCTTTTTGCGTCAGCACTATTGTGAGTTCTTTTGCCCTGTCGTTCCTGAAATTTAAAAAGACAATAACATCATCTTCTTTAACAAGGCCTAGAGGTTTTCCGTTGTTATCAGTAACAACGATCGGCTTCATGAATTCGTCCGTGACACCAGCGTCATAAGATTCCTTCATGCATTCGAGGATTTTGGTAGTTGGCGTACCTTTGCCCGATACAAGAAGATCATACGCATCTTTAATTCGTTCCCATCTTTTATCACGGTCCATAGCGTAAAATCTCCCGACAAATGAAGCGACTTTACCATTGGATGTTTTCAAATGATCCAGCAGGTTCTTTACATATCCGATACCACTCCTGGGGTCGGTATCGCGACCATCGCCGAATCCGTGAATAAAGACATTTTTCAAACCATAGTCCATCGTCATATCGCAGAGATAATAAAGGTGCTTATCAAGAGAATGGACACCTCCGTCAGACAGTAAGCCCATGAAATGGACCTGTTTATTATTATCCCTTGCGTAAGAAAATGCATCGGTCAGCACCTTATTTTTTTTGATATCGCCGGTTTTGCATTCCTTGTTAATCTTTACAAGGTCCTGGTATATTACCCGTCCGGCTCCTATATTAAGATGTCCGACTTCAGAATTTCCCATCTGCCCGTCAGGAAGTCCCACATCTTCGCCCGATGCATGAAGCCGTGAATTTGGATAGTTATTCTTATAATAGGTAAGATTAGGAGTAGGTACCTGACTGATCACATCAGCTTTAGATCCGTCGCCAATACCCCATCCATCCAAAATCATGAGCAAAGTTTTCCTGTTCTTCATTACATTTTATTCTTACGTTAAACAAAAATAAAGGTACCCTGATCCGGGCTGTAAAAACCGGCACAAATTTAGTATAAATTGGGAGATAAGGATAAAAATTATTTAATGGCGAGAATGTGTAGCAGAGACGTTGCATGCAACGTCTCTACTACACAAACTATTTCACTATAACTTTTTGTTCAACCTTTATATTAAGGCTTTTATCGGGGCATGTCTTTTCAAGCGGTATGTCCTTTCCGACATAAGTATTCCATTCTTCGAGCGTCATATTCCTTGAAACCAGATTGCATATATCGCGAACGAGACCGTTAACATGTGAAGGTCTGCTCATAAGGTTCACTGCATCACCCGATTCTCCCGAGACGATCATCTGTCCATCGGGACTGAATTGCATAACCAGGACATATCCCTGATTATCAATTACAACAGGAGGCTCTGTGAGATCGGAAGGTTCTTTGATATCAAAAATTTTGATTTTCTTATCATTGCCGGAAGTTGCCATCTGTTTCAGATTTCCACTAAACCGGATCTCATTTATAGCTGAACTGTGAGCTTTCACCTCAGAAATCTTTGTGCGGCTATTTATGTTCCAAAATTCAACTGAGCCGTCCAGATAACCAACTGCAAGGAGGTTGTTATCGGGACTAAACCGTACAACTTTAATGTTTTTCCCGGCGCTTTCGATACGGAATTTCTCCGAATCATTTTCCTTATCCCAAACAATCACTTTGCCATCAGTACTTAGTCCTGCCAGGTAATTTCCTTTTGATGAAATATCCAGTGATACTATCTCCATCATGCCAGTATTCACATTTACACTTGTTCTTGCAGCTATATCCCATTTCAGGACCTTGCCATCGACAGCAGCGGAATAGAGATATTTTCCATCAAATGAAAAGATCAGAGATTTGATTTCACCTTTATGTCCCGTTAAATCGTAACTTATATTGTTTCCTTTTAGCGGGATCATTCTGATTGAAGAATTTGAGCTCCCGCATGCAAGCCATGAAGCATCAGGGCTGACAGCCAGCACATTTACAATATCGGTTCCTGAATACACAACCTGAAGCGCCTGATCCTTATTATCCAAAGACCATTTCAGTATTTTCCCATCACTTCCTGAAGTAAAAAACTCATTCCTGCCCGGTAAAAATGCAATGCTCTTTATCTCTCCGGCATGATCTTTAAAAGGTTTGCAATTTAAACTGCCATTTTGAAGAGCAACATTATATAAACCGGCATAAATATCAGGATCGTTTTCAGGGCCATTATTGTTTTTATTAAATAGATATGCCTGATATGCGAGAAGTGTCTGAAGGTCCTTTTGTCCCATCATTTGCATCGATTTGAGCGACAATGCCTTTCCGATAGAGATCATCCTCATTCGCCGGCTTCCTGAGGATTGTTCCAATGCAATATCTTTTTGATGGAGCGCTTCACCAATATTCTTTTTGGCCTGAGCTGTTTGTCTTTCAGCGAGTTCGTTTGTTTTGTGAGCATTTCTGATTGCGCTTGCAGCAACGGAATCTGACCGGGTCTTTTGCCATAAAGCTGCATTTGCGGATGAATCAGCAATTTCCTTTTGTCTGATGGCCAGGGCTTTTTGCTTTTCTGAAAAAGATATTTTCTTTTCGGCTTTTAATTTCTGAATATACTCGAAGATTGTAAATCCCAGGGCCAAAAGTATGATAATTCCAAAAATCGCTGTAAGAAGGCCGATCTTCTTTAATGCACCTTTCTGATGAACAGCTTTGACTGCTTCCTCTTCCTCGTTTGCTTTTTCACTTGTTCTGAGATAAACCATTGCCCTTTCAAATGCAGGGTTGTATTTAACAGCCCATAAAAGTTCAGGTTTTTGCTTTTCACGCCAGTTGATTGCAGCTTGTAAATCGGGCTGCCGGTATACGCCTGTTTTGCCCTGTTGATAAAGTGCAGCAGCCTCTGAAAGCCTCAGGTAAATCTGCATTGAGGCTGCTTCTTCATCTATCCATTCAATCAGTTTATCCCATAACTGGATGATACATTCATTACGGAGGTCGATTACCGTGTTATCTTTTAAAGGTTCTTCACTACAGGTAATAAACGATGACGAAGGTTGTTTGAATTTTTCAATTACTTCAGATAATTCATCTGCCGAACATCCGGCAATTGATCTTATCTTACCAAAATCTGAGGCTTGTCTTAACCCTCTGTTATCTGATCCTTTTCTGGTGATCGATTTAAACAAAACTGCACAGATCTCCTTTCCACGTTGAGTCAACCCCTCATATATTTCATTACCATGAACAGTTATAGCGTTTTTCACGGTCCCAACAGAATTGTAATCTGTAACTCTCAACGGTTTTGAAGAATCATCGGATCTCTGCCAATGCGACCATATTCTCATAAGTGAATGCTGAAGCACCGGAAACTGATCATTTCTGAACCCTATGTCATTTAGAAGAACTTCTGTCAGCTCGGGATCAATTGTTGCGCCGGACAATTTCACGGGCTCCCCGATTATCTTCCTCCAGTTTTCCAATCCAGGTTCAGGAACAATATAATTACTGTTATTTATTAATCGTGCGAGTTCCCAAAAGTGAGAACATTCTCCCATATATTCTGATCGCATAGATAGAATAATGAATAAATTCTGGGCACTCCTGTTGATCGTATTCACCAGAAATTCAATGAATTTTGTTGCAACAGTATCAGATAATCCTGAAGTGTTAAATCTGAAAAGATCCTCAAGCTGATCAATATTCAGTACAATGTTTAGTTCTGCTTCAAATCCGATTTGCATCAACGCTTCAGAAAAATTATCACAATTTGCAAGTAGATTTGTCAGCTCATTTTTATCTGGGCTTTTTTTACCGGTACCAAATCCCTTAATAACAGCATCCGCAAGATTTCCAAAAGGATTGTTTCCTGGCCTGAAGCTGATTATTCTGAAAAGCGATTCACTGTTTTTCAGTCTCAGTATTCCAGGCAGAACCCCGGCAAATATAAGTGATGATTTTCCGGTTCCTGAGGCGCCTAAAACAGTCACATATTTATTTTTAAGCAACTTTAATATCAGATCATCAGCCTCAGTATTCCTCCCGAAAAAAAACTTGCTATCGTCTGTATCGAAGGACCTCAGACCCGGAAAAGGATTAAAATCTTTAATATCCTGCTTTGATTTCATACTTTAAATCGTGCTTTAACTAAAGTTTTTTACCAGTTGTTATCATGCTTATCAATATAATTCAAAACAGGCAGTGATTCATCAGGGAACTGAAAATGGAATTCCTCAATCGAACTAAACGATAAAAAATAATAGGATTGGTTTTTAATATATTGAAGCCTGCTGCCGGAGCCGGCTATACCATTATATATAATCTGAACCTCTCCTGATCCATTTATGTCTGTTTCCCAAACAATGTACCCTTCAGTTGAATTCACATTCTCATCGCTGAACTCTTTGACGAAAATCAACTCGGATGCAAGCTGAATTAAATCATCCTCATCGATCTCTGTAAAACATTTTGACAAGAACCTGACTTTTTCAAACACAAGATCTCTGCTGTCGAGACTGCCGTTTAAAATCATTTCAATCCGCTTCTTTATTGTTTCAGGCAGACGATCGCCGGCAGAAAAATAGATTTCGTTGCCGGTATGCTTTATAAGATTTGCAGCCTCTTCCTGAAGTATCTGTTCAGGACTGAATAAAAGTGCAATCACAGATTCCGCCATGTCGGGAGTATCAATCTTAACAATCGTTCTGAGGACATTTGCTTTCGCCCACAAACCTATCAGATTATAATCACGGTTTAATATTTCCTCAAGGAGTTTATCTCGTCCAACAACTTCAACAGGAAAATACCGTGACAATTTTTTTACTTTTACATAATCAGGACCAGCTTCGAGGAGAGCAAGCAAATGTAACTTGACCGGATCTGAAAAAACTATGCCCGCGATTTCGTGAATGTAGCTTCCATTTCCAATTATTTTGTTCTCCCAAATCTTTCTGATAATTTCAACCGTAGCTGCACCATAAGTAACAAGAATGATATTAAACAGAAATGAAATCCATCGTTCTGTTTCCCTGTCAATTATGCTTACGAGTAATTTGTCATCACTTTTCTCAAGTACCATTTTACAGGAAAGATTCCATGACACTACTCCTGTTATTTCACTGATTAGCTGATCTAAACGTTGTTTTTCAACTTTTGCCGGTACGAACTTACAGTCAATAAGGCCTTTTATAACAACTTCCTTCAATTGTCTTGAATTTGTCCAAAGACGCGAATAAAGAAAACCTGATTTGCCTTTTGTACATATTTTACCAAAAAGCTGGAGTATAGTTTTACTCAGCCGTGTATTTCCCGACATTATAAGATAATACCTTACCAGGTCGTTCTCAGCATATGCTCCGAATGATTGCAGAACTTTAAAGGCATCACTGGCAAGCCCCCTGGTATTAAGACATTCACAAACAACATAAAGCAGATCGGTCAGCCTGAATTTTCCTATCAGGAATATTGCCTGTCTCTTTGATTCAATGGAATTGCTTCTTAAAAGTGACAGAATCTCAGAAGTTTGTGGAATTCTTGTTTCGGAAAAATTTTTAGTTGCAGTGCCGGCTATAAAATCATGAGATTTAGGCAGGCTGAAAGAAGCAGGAATATTTTGAAGGATCTCAATTGCCTCGGTTGACTGCCTGCGTATCCTGCCATTAAGATCGGCATTCATTGAAACCGTCTTCAAAACCCGTACAAGATTTAAATCATTTTTAGAAAGGGCAAAATCTATCAATTCTTTATGATACCATTCGTTCTTGATATTATTTAATACTTCATAATCTCCTATCAGAAGATTAAAATAATTTGTTCTGAAAAATAACTGTCCGGCAAATCTGTTTTTTAAATTGTTGCTCAGGTCGTCCTCTTCATCTTTTGAGAAAGTTTCAGTTGAGGTTTCAATTGATTTTATCAGCGATTTTCTATATTCCTTATACAATTTTATTGCCAGGAACAACCACACAAGAACCAGAAAAAACAAAAGAAGCGAGAAGTGGATGATCTTAATAAAACTAAGAAAACCGAAAACAGACAGTATAATTCCGGATAATAAAACTCCGGATTCATTTACAGAATAAGTGATTCCATTTTTTATTTCAGTCCTGATGCTGTTTTCAAGTGATTCATAGATGCCTTTGAATGAAGGTATTTCGAATGAATCTTTTATTGATTTAGATACAAATCTGTTTAGGGAAAGGAGAATGAAAAATACAGCATACCCATATGATGATCGCGAATAGCCAATAGAAAATCCGACTACTATCGCCAGCAGAGTTATCAGAATAATCACAGCTGGCGAAATAATAAGACAGCCACGAATTCCAAGCATTCTGATAAACTGCGGAAAAACTATACGTTTTAAAAACTCTGTAAATAGCATCATAATTCCGGTAAAAAGCCCAAGGAAACCTGCCATTGATTCTGCGACAGGGAATTGGTTCCTTGTTATCGTCATGAAAGAATATTGTATTACAAAAGCGACAAGTACGGAAAATGTTGCATAAAGAGCCAGGACCCTGTAAAAGCCATTTTTTTGAACTGAAGATAAAAAAGAAGAAGTATTAAGTTTTTCAGCACCCGGAGCAGACACGTCAGGTCTCATATAAATAGTTACTGCCCTTTGAATGAAGGTCGCAATCATTGCAGATACCGCACCTATCAGTAAAATATTATATGCCATGAATTTCAATGACATCAGTAGCGGAATGGTAAAAGAAATGAGTGCGATTCCTGTTAAAATTCCCGAATCTGCCAACCCGGCAAAGTTTCTTTTTTTAGAAGTTATTCCCCAAAAACCGAATAAGGTGAGAATATTTAATGGTCCGGCCATGATAAATACCAGCACAACCATCCATTTTTCGGGGTGAAATTTTAAAACTGCCCAAAGAAAAAGTGTTATGATTGAAACAATTGCCAGATTTATGAAAGCAAGTTTATTGATTTGAATTCTTTTGCGGAACCGTAAAAAAAACGAAGTCAGTATTATTCCGGCTATTCCGGATGCAATATATCCGTAAGCCATCAGCTTTTCGTCAAATGTTGAGAGAAGAAGGGAATAAGCAGATATATCAAATGCACCGATAAAGATCCCCAGAAAGACCGATTGGGTCAGAAGCATTGATGCGATTGACGTTTCTCCTGCTTCAATACCAAGGAGAATACGAAACTTTTCTCTCATAATTGCCCTGATGCAAAGTGTAATACTAAGTTAGCAATTATTCGCCTATCCACTGTTATATATTATGACAAATATTATTCTGATCTCCGGCTTTATCCCCCGGTAACATCGGTATAAACTTTAAATTTCAGATTCTCCCGGGTTAGAAATCCATTAACCACAAAGGGACACTAAGGCGTCACAAAGGTCTAAATCAAAGTATCTATCTTTGTGTCCTTTGTGGCTTCTTTGTGTGCTTTGTGGTTATAAAGTGTCCAGTTTAAATCTGACCAGATGTACAATCTGATCAATGCTGGTATTGATCCCACCAATAATTATTTCGGATCTGTCATACCATTTTTCACGGTCAGAGAGTTTTTTTTCAATGAAAATCCTGAGATTTTCATCATCCAGATTCATTATCAAAGGCCTGCTGCCCCTGGAGTCCGAAAGGCGGTTTTTAAGTTCGTCGGGAGTTAGTTTCAGATATATTGTGAGCCCGTTCCCAAGCATGAGGTCCATGTTATCGTGATGACAGGGAGCCCCACCGCCAGCTGAGATTACTGTGTTTTTTACATTTTTGAGGGATTCAAGAACTGTGGTTTCTGTCTCACGGAAGTAATCCTCGCCATTCTGTGAAAAGATTTCAGGGATGGTTTTGCCGGCATATTCCTCAATTTTCTTGTCGAGATCCACAAAAGACCAATCGAGACGTAAAGCCAGCTCTCTGCCGGTCGTTGTCTTTCCGCTACCCATAAAACCAATTATGTAAATAATATTGTTTTTGAGGATCATAGCTCAAGCTTCATCTGTGCCGGATCATCATGAACAAGAGGTTGAGGGGGATCTTCATCGTCATGGTTCTCTTCCTTTGGAAGTTCGACCTCTTTTTTAATAACAGGTTCGATCTCCTGAATATTTGAGACCATATAGCTTGTAAGTCTTTTGCCCTTAGCTTTAAAGCTCTTAACACTAATAAATTCAGCAACCTCAATAATCTCGTTGTCCCTGTCTTTGTGCTTTCCACCGAAATGAATTTCAAAACGGGGATATTCCACTTCAGTAAGACTGATCAATTTTGATTCCGGGTCTTCATTTATGAAACATTGCGGTTTCTCAGATTCTTCTATAGTAAACCGCTTCACATAATAAAACTTCTGTTCTGCATCCCAATAAACAGCAGAATAGACTTTCCCCGGCCTGAACTTCTCAATTATTAGAATATTATCTTCAAAATGATTAGAAAGGTCGAAACCTACAATTCTGAAAAATCCGTTTTTGGTGATAACCATAATTTTATCATCCCCGCTGAACTCTCCGAGGAAATTTCCTCTGCCATCAACATTAAGCCTGAACACTGCATCATCAAACCAGATCTTTCTTCCACCTAGTGTAGAAAGACCTTTTTCTTTAAGGCTGATTTTATGAACAGCATTTTTTGTGAGAATGTTTCCCATCGAAGACTTTCCCTTAATGCTCATCTGACCGAAATCAAATTCGAACATAAGTTTTTTCAATCTTGCTTTGGGTTTATGATGAACGTTAATAACTTCTGCTTCACCATTCGGGTTAACACTTAGATAAACAATTTTTGAACCCTGTTTGCCGCGGGTGAGATTGTACTCCTTATCGCGCGTCAATCCGGAGATTGCACATCGTTTTGCAAGTAATGGCCCATCCTTGCCATCCTGGTAAACGATATTATAAATTGTACGTTCATCATTTTTAAGGAAAATCTGGGCATAGAGGATATCATTCCCGACAAAAACTTTGTCAGCAACTTTGGTTATCAGGTATACCCCATCCTTTCTTATTACTATAACATCATCAATATCAGAGCAGTCGCATATAAATTCATCTTTTTTCAGACCGCTTCCAATAAATCCTTCCTTATAATTAATGTAAAGCTTTGCATTATTAGCTACAACTTTGGTAGCTTCGATTGTGTCAAAACTTCTCAGTTCAGTTTTTCTTTCCCTTCCTTTGCCGTACTTTTTCTTTATCTGCCTGAAATAGTTTATGGCGAAAGGAATTATGTTGTTAAGGTGATTTTTAACTTCTTCAATCTCTGTTTCAACTCCTTTTATATGTTCATCAGCTTTTTTTACGTCGAATTTCGAGATTCTCTTGATCTTTATTTCTGTAAGCTGAATTATATCTTCTCTTGTTACTTCCCTGTACAATAGTTTCTTGAACGGTTCAAGACCTTTATCGATATCAGATATAACTGCCTCCCAGGTTTCCGACTCTTCAATGTCGCGGTAAATTCTCTCCTCAATAAATATCTTCTCGAGAGATGACATATGCCAGTCTTCGTGAAGTTCAGCAAGCCTGATCTCAAGCTCACTTTTCAGAAGCTCAACCGTTCTGTCAGCTGAATGTTTGAGGATGGAGCTGACCCCCATAAAGGAGGGTTTATCATCCACTATAACACATGTATTGGGAGAAATGGAATATTCACAATCGGTAAGCGCATAAAGTGCGTCGATTGTCATATCAGGAGATACGCCAGGTAGCAAATGAATGACGATTTCAACATTTGCCGAGGTGTTATCGTCGATTTTCCGGATCTTGATTTTCCCTTTTTCGCTGGCTTTTATAATAGATTCTATCAGGGAGCTTGTAGTTTTTCCAAATGGGATCTCGGTAATTACAAGTTCCTTTTTATCAACCTTTTCAATTTTGGCTCTGACTTTTACTACTCCTCCGCGCTGCCCGTCGTTATATTTCGAGACATCCACCATCCCTCCTGTCGGAAAGTCAGGATAGATCACAAAATCTTTTCCCTCAAGGTAATCTATCGAGGCATCAATAAGCTCATTGAAGTTATGCGGAAGAATTTTTGACGCAAGTCCGACTGCGATTCCTTCACCGCCCTGTGCAAGTAATAACGGGAACTTTACAGGAAGAGTAACAGGTTCCTTGTTGCGGCCATCATACGATAGCTGCCACTGTGTTGTTTTATGATTAAAGACAACTTCGAGACCAAATTTTGAAAGCCGTGATTCAATATACCTCGGAGCAGCTGCTCCATCTCCCGTCAGAAGGTTTCCCCAGTTTCCCTGCATATCCACAAGCAGTTCTTTCTGTCCAAGTTGTACAAGGGCATCACCGATTGATGCATCTCCGTGCGGGTGGAATTGCATTGTGTGCCCGATGATATTGGCTACCTTATTGTAGCGTCCATCGTCCATTCTCTTCATTGAATGGAGTATACGGCGCTGAACAGGCTTCAGTCCATCATGGAGGTGTGGTACGGCCCTTTCCAGAATAACATAAGAGGCATAATCGAGGAACCAGTCCTGATACATGCCCGATAAAGCAGTTACGGAATGAAGAGCGGCCGGTCCTGATGGTATCGGAGCATTGCTCTCAATATTGCTTGTATCCTGTTCTTCTTCTTTCATAAATAAACCAAAACTTCCTGAACTAATTCAATGGTTTTTCCTCTTCAACTATATCTTCCTCAATTCTGAGATTGCCAATAATAAAATCTTGTCTGTCAGGCGTGTTCTTGCCCATAAAAAACTCGAGGAACCCGTCTATAGAGTCATTTTTCTTCATTCTGACAGGTTCAAGCCGCATGTCTTTACCAATGAAATGTTTGAATTCATCGGGCGATATCTCTCCAAGTCCTTTAAAGCGAGTCATCTCAGGATTCGGTCCCAAAGCTTTTATGGCCCTGGCTTTTTCATCGGGAGAATAACAATACCTTGTCTCTTTCTTATTTCTTACCCTGAAAAGAGGTGTCTGAAGTATATACACATGACCTTTCTTTACAAGGTCGGGGAAGAACTGAAGGAAGAATGTAAGCAAAAGCAACCTGATATGCATTCCATCGACGTCAGCATCGGTGGCCACGACAATATTATTGTACCTCAGGTTTTCGATGCCGTCCTCGATATTGAGAGCAGCCTGAAGCAGGTTAAACTCTTCATTCTCGTAAACAATTTTCTTTGTCAGACCGAAGCAGTTTAGAGGTTTTCCACGAAGACTGAAGACAGCCTGGGTGTCAACATTTCTTGATTTTGTTATTGAGCCACTTGCAGAATCACCTTCTGTAATAAATAATGTTGAATCAAGCTTATTTGCCTCATTTGTATTGTAATGCGTACGGCAGTCCCTGAGCTTCTTGTTATGAAGACTAACTTTTTTGGCCCTGTCCCGCGCAAGTTTCTGGATAGAGGAGATTGCCTTTCTCTCTTTCTCCGAATCCTGTATTTTCTTGAGAATTATCCGTGCAGTCTCAGGATTTTTGTGGAGGAAGTCATCTAACTGCTTCTTTATAAATTCACTGATAAAATTCCTTACAGAAGGCCCTTCCGGTCCCATATCTTTCGAACCGAGCTTTGTCTTGGTCTGAGATTCAAATATAGGCTCCTCAACCTTAATGCTGATAGCTGCAATAATTGACGACCTTATATCTGCCGGGTCGTAGTCTTTTTTATAAAAATCTCTTATTGTCTTAACTATCGCTTCCCTGAAAGCAAGGAGATGTGTACCGCCCTGAGTAGTGTTCTGACCATTCACAAAGCTGTAATAATCTTCGCCATACTGGAATCCATGAGTAAAAGCAATTTCAATATCTTCGCCGGTAAGATGAATAATGGGATAAAGACCTTCCTTTCCCATGTTCTCATTCAGGAGGTCTACAAGGCCATTGCGGGAGAAAAATTTGTTTCCATTAAAGTTGATTACCAGCCCTGAATTCAGGTAAACATTATTTTTCAGCATCGTATCTACATATTCCGAGATGAAATAGTAGTTGCCGAACATTTCTTCGTCGGGTTCGAATATTACTTCGACGCCATTTTCTTCTGTTGAAGGTTGTAAAGGATGATCGGAAACGGTTCTGCCATGCTCAAATTCACAGATCTTGATCTGTCCGTCCCTGACCGATCTTATAATAAATTTGCTCGATAAAGCATTCACAGCTTTAACACCTACACCGTTCAGACCAACAGACTTTTTGAAAGCTTTGGAATCATATTTAGCGCCGGTGTTCATTTTTGAAACAGCATCAAGTACTTTTCCGAGAGGAATCCCCCGTCCATAATCACGAACCCTTACTTCTTTGCCAGTGATGGAGACATCTATTTTTTTGCCGTATCCCATCATATACTCATCGAGTGCATTATCCATTACCTCTTTAAGAAGTACATACACACCGTCATCCTGTGAGGAGCCGTCACCAAGCTTCCCGATGTACATCCCGGGGCGCAGGCGGATATGTTCTCTCCACTCAAGAGTTTTTATGTGTTCTTCTGAATAACCAACTGACATTTTGCAGAAATTTTGGGCAAATATAACGAATTACCAAAGGTATTGCCTGCCAATTTTTCAACAATCAGGTTGATTTTGTATGCTTAAAAAGCCATACCTAAAATATTTAGCTGATTAAATGATAATTACGATTTTGGGGGGAATGTTGATAAAACCCAGTGAAAATGCCTTCATTACTTCAAATGCCATTACTAGGAGCTCTTTTCCAGCCTTTAACCCCCTTTCTTATTTCCCCCAAGGGGGAAATGGTTGTTCACTCCTTCCCCCTTGGGGGAAGGTTGGGAAGGGGGTATTTAAGTCCTAGTGACGAAGCATTATTTCACTCCTGCATCCTCCCTCAGTTTATCCACCAATTTGTCTTTTCTGTTATTCTGAAGCATCATGTACAGATAAAAAGGTATACCTGCGAGCATCAAAATAAATCCATACATCACAACCTTTGCTCCTGTTCCATATATAGCATACATTGAATAAACAAAAGCCAGCAGAGCAAAAAGTGAGTTTTTCAGGAAACTGAATAAATTGAATTCCTTTGAATGATTTTTTAAGAGGACAATATCAGCCGCGGCAGAGAAAGCATATGCCGGTAAGAAAGCAAGTGTGGCCAGTAATAGCATAAAATTAAAT
The DNA here is from genome assembly GCA_963734885.1 of uncultured Bacteroidales bacterium. Lineage (GTDB taxonomy): Bacteria > Bacteroidota > Bacteroidia > Bacteroidales > VadinHA17 > LD21. The sequence continues at coordinate 51,434 of CAVTIJ010000003.1, forward strand.
GCTGAACTTAATGAACCCATATAATTCAGGATCAGAAGTACATTTGCGGCAAGAGCGCTGATTATTAATGAGGCAACCGGAGTCAGATATTTTGGATGAATTTTCGCGAATACCGCCGGAAAAAGTCTATCCTTTGAAGCGCCGTACGCACTCCTGGCAGTTGTAAGTATCCAGCCTGAAGAAGCACCAAGTGTAGATACGATGGCTCCCAGTGCTATAAAGTTGCCGCCCCAGGTTCCGCCCGTGGCTTTGTTAATAATGTCAGCCAATGGAGCATTAGACCCGGCTAAAGCTGACTGGTCAAGAACACCCATACCAACTATCGAAACTATGATATACACTAAGGCTGCAATAAGAGTGCCGTAAACTGTACTCTTTCTTATATTTTTTTCGGGATTCTTTATTTCGCCGGCAGGAACTGTTGCACTTTCTATGCCAACAAAGGCCCAGAGAGCAATAGCAATTGCAGCGGGAAGAGTACTCATTCCTGCAACCTTTGCACTTGATACGGTGGAGAGCATTGCAGGATTAAAATGCATTGCTGCAATTATTACAAATACAACCAGAGCGCCAACTTTCAGTATAGTTGTTATAACACTCACTCTGCCTGCGCCTTTTACACCCAGAATATTTATTATGGTAAAGAACCATAAGATACCTGATGTTACGAGGAAAGCAATTATCGGCGAGGTCGCTGCAGGAACGAAATAGGTGAAATAAAGCATAAATGCAGTAATGATTGCAGCATTTCCTACCCATGCGCCTATCCAATATGTCCATGCTATGAGAAATCCTGCAAAATCACCAAATGCAGCTCTGGTATAAACTATTGGCCCGCCTGTTCTTGGCATAGCGGTTCCCAGGCTGGCAAAGCTCAAAGCAATCAATAATGATCCGGCTGAAGTAATTATCCACGCTAAAATGGCAGTTTTAGGATTTGACGCTGCAGCGAGCGAGGCGGCAGAAGTAAATATTCCTGATCCGATACAGTTTCCCACGACTATGGCAACTGCAGCTGTAAGGCCTAATTCTCTCTTTAATTCTATATTTCCTGATCCTGATCCTTCATTAAATTTGCCCATAAAAGCTTCTTATACTGCTTGTTTAATATTTCTTAAGAGGTAACCACGTATTTACTTTTTTGTTCTCAATCAGTCCAGTATCCCCATCTGCCTCATCAGAAATACTGCATTCATCTTTTGGGTTATACCCTCATGAATTTTATAATCAAATCTAATATTTTCCCCGTCAATTTCAATTTCAAAACATTTGTTTATTATAACTCCGGGATAATCAGCTTCCATCTTCCCAAGGGATGTATCATGAGTTGCTAATAATCCTGTCCCATTCCGTTCAATCAGCCTCTCCAGAAATAATTTCGATCCGGTTGATTTGTCAGCTGAATTTGTCCCTTTAAGGATTTCGTCGAGAATAAAAAGTACCGGTACTCCTTCTTCAATTCTGGTTTTCAGTAAATTAAGTCTTCTCAGCTCCGCATAGAAATAAGACTCATTATCGGAAAGCGAATCCATGGTCCTCATACTTGTAAACAGTCTTGCCGGCAGGAATTTCATTTCAGTAGCACAAACCGGGGCTCCGGTCATACCAAGAATAAAATTAACGGAAACTGTACGCAGGAAGGTGCTTTTACCGGCCATATTGGCGCCTGATATGATGCAGATAGTGCCTTCCTTCCCTAAGGAAAAATCATTGCATATTCTTATATTTTCATTTATCAGCTGATGTCCAAGATTTTTCGCCAGGAAGACTTCCTTATTGTCCGAAATGCGGGGATAAGTAAAACTCCGGTTATTATATGCATAATTTCCCAGACTTATAAACGCATCAACCTGACCAATCATTCTGAGCCAGACTGGGAACAAACTCCTGTATTCCGATTTCCATTTTTCAAGTCTCATGATACACTGATAGTCCCATAACAACAACCCGTTCAGAACAACTCCTATCAACATATTATTCCTGCTGTCGAATGCCTGTATGAGTTTGCCAAGCTTTATTACAGACGCTGAAGCAGAATTTGATTTTCCAGAAATATTCGATTTAATTTCGTTAAGTATAGGAGATGTAAATGACTCATCTTCAAACGAGTAAAGCAGATCATTTATTGATGATAAAAAGTTATATTTACGTGTAAGAGAGTTATGTACCCTGTTTATTTTTCGAAGTCCTGCCGCAACATATGTCAGATTTATTATTACCAGGCATATAAATAAGGGATATGGTAAAACTCCGGCTATCAAAAGTAAAAGTGAGATTATTGCTGCCCCTGGAAGAATAAAGTTTAACATTCTGTGCAAAGCTGATGAATTAATTACATCAGGTTCGTCAAGCCAGTCAAGAAGGCCCGATATTTCAGCTTTTTCAAGCGGAGTCTTCATCCCATGAGCCATAAATTTCTGTCTCCAGCTGTCTTTTATAGAAAGTTCTTTAACGACTTCCTGCCGTTCTCTCCAGCTCAGACGATTGTAAGTATGGATCAGACAACCAGTCAGCCAGGATATCTCTGCCGTAAAAAGTTACGGTTCTGTCCAGAAATTGAAAGAGAGAAGATGTCCCAAAAATATCTACGTCGAATGTAAAATCATGTTTTGTATCAATATAAGAACTCCCTGTCTCAAAAGCAGATAAATCGCCATCAAGAGCATTTGCTTCATTTTGATTAATGCGGACCAGATTGTGCAAAAATTCTGCCTTCGCAGATGATACGGAAAAAAGTTTCAGCAGATAAAGGAAAAGAATAATGATCAGAAAACTCAGAATGACCCTGCGGTAACATTTTTAGTAAACCCATCCAAATAATCACAAATCCTCCAATGAAAGTCAGAAGCCGCAACATTGAGAGAATTACTAATTCTTCGTTCCTCCTTATCTTTAAGATTTCGCGAAGACATTACCGAATTAATATACTTTTCCTTTAAACTAACTGGTCCCATCTGATCAGTTTATAATGGCTACGACTTTGAACTGACTCTTGCTATTATAAAGATCGCCGCCTCTTTTGTCAAAATTCCAGGTCCATTCTTCCCGGACTGAACCGGAGGGGAGATCTGCAAATAAGGTAGGAATAGTTTTGGTGACTCCTGATCTGTCAGTTACAATTTCTGCATAATCAGAAATAAGAACAGATTGGTGTTTCATCAAAAACTCAATATGCTTTTTTTGAATATCCGATCTGAAAAGTTCTGAAAGCATCTTCGTTTATCTTGACTCTTTTCTTTATAAAATTCAACAGGAAGAACTTCAAGCTGGGTAAGTAATGTTAAGGGATATAATCATTCCCGGATCACTTTCATTACAAAATTCAGGTATCGAAATTTCTTTAAGGGTTTTAAGCCTGTTAAAGAATGAATACTTGCTTGTCTTTTCCCAGACTTCCGCAATCAGACCTCCCGAAACATCCTTTTCAATTAATTCAACATTGCTGTAGATGGCTGACCTGGTTTATTACATCAGGAGGATGAATGATATCCACTAAACAGATCTTTGGAACTTTTTCCATCATTTCGGTAAAGGGCAAATCCAATAAGCCATCCGCTTCCGAGAACAGTCACTTTTTCCGGTTTAAACAGATCAAGAGCTTTTAGAATGAATTGCCTGCTGTTTTCGTTATGTTTCTCCCAGCCTCCCTTCCTGGCTGGCATGATGATAGATCAACCCCCGCTGGTAGTTATAATAACCCATCCGGCTGAGTATACGTCTGTATGCTAATATTATGAGTCATTCGATGCTTGTTCCTCATCTTAATTAATTCAGAGCTCATTGATTGACTGAATTTAAGCGCAAGATCTTCAGGAATATCAGTCCCGAACTCAGAAGGGAGAACTGGGTCCATGACCTTTATCCTTATTTTAAACCCACTTCCAAAGATCAGACCATGCTTTGGAAGGATACCTCCTGTCCCATCTATAATAACAGGCAAAATAGGAACCTCAGCCTGCAAAGCAAGTTGAAATGCTCCTCGTTTGAAAAATCCTATTTCATTATTCAGGGAACGTGTTCCTTCAGGAAACATCATAATAGAAATATTCTTTTTCAGGCAATAATATGATCGTTCAAGCATTTCTGCCTTGCTGTCCTCATCGCCACGGTCAACAATAATATAATCAGCCATTTTCAGGTACTGACCAATGACAGGGACTTTAAAGTTTTCAATTTTCGATATCCATTTATACCTGTATCTAAGGCAGTTAATAATGATAATATCGAGCATCGACTGGTGGTTCGAAATAATAACATAGGTAGTTCCCTTTTTTGCTTTTTCCCTGCCTTCAATATTAATTTTCCAGATCGGGATGAGGTAAGCGAGAATATAACTCTGGTACATTAGAAAACAATGAATCAGTTTTCTGTCTCTGTCAAAGGGAGAAGACAGGAACCAGACAATAATGTTAAGAGGGAATGTTACAACTATATAGCAAACTCCTATTATCCAAACGATTATCGATTTAAGAATATTCATAATTTCTTCAACTACCCCCTTAATCTCTCTCTACCTGAATTCCGTCTACTTAGAGGCCTCTCCTTAAATCCCTCCCCAAGGGGGGAGGGACTTTGTTCTTACACAAAGGTTGGTTTTGACTTTGCGTCCTTTGAGCCTTCTTTGCGTCCTTTGCGGTCAAAAAAATATATATATCTACTGTCCCTTGGGATAAGGTAGAAAATTACAAATTAAAAGAAATTAAAAATCTCTTTCCGGATTTAAATTTAAATTTTCCTTATTGAAAATATCGGATACCTCCTTAACCATATGTCTGCAACCAATAAGTTTTTTTAGAAATTTCCTTCATTTTTTCACTTCCTGTCGATAGTGCAATCCATTATTAATCCCTCTTTTACAAATAGTTCACAGGAATGAGGTATTTTATCAATTTCGAATGTGTTGTTAAAAGAATATTCGGGTCCGTAAGCCCAGTTCCATTCCCAGGTCTGATATTTTGATAACGCAATTGATTCTGCCTGGAGAATTTCAATTTCAGAGGGTTGTAAGGAAAAGTTTCCGGGAAGGTTTTCAGGAAGAAATCCATCATAGCCGCTTTGAATCCTGAAATTTCATCAAAACAGTTTAATTTTTCTGAACAGATTAACAACTGAAGACGGGTTTGATGCAACTGCGCGGGAAGAATAACAGGATTTGTCTTTTCCTTATGCAATTACTGAGCATTTCAAGTCTGGAATTGAATAATATTGTTCCATGGTGAAGGACACGGTTACCATGAATATGCTCTGAATTTCCTGATATTTTCAAGCCATCGACTTTCAGATCATTTTTCCCTTCAAATTTTGCATCAATTCCCAGGTGTTTCAGGAAATCAATAACTGGTTTTGTGTATTTCTGAAAGTCAACCTGTTTTCCGCTTTCGCACTGTCTGATGAAACTGAAATTCAGGTTTCCAAGATCGTGATATACTGTTCCTCCGCCTGAGATCCTTCTTATAACAGGAATTTGATTTTCAGTAACAAACTTTGTATTGACTTCAATATGACCCGATTGATGTTTACCGATAATAACAGATGGACTGTTAACAAAGAGAATAAAGTATTCCTCCTTGCTGTTTTTCAGAAGAAGTTCTTCAAGAGCAAGATTAAAATAAGGATCGTTCGTCTCCAGGTTTATGCAATGCATCGTTACGATTTCTTTTGTGCTATTTTGAGCTTTCTTTGTGATTTAACTGTGTAACTGACCTCGTCCTAAACCTTAAAACCCCCTTCCCAACCTCCCCCAAGGGGCGAGGAGTGAACTACCATTTCCCCCTTGGGGGAAATAGAAAGAGGGTCTTCATATAAAAAAGAGTCACACAGTTATTACAATTGAAGTTGTTAAAAAAATCCATACCACAAAGGAACTCAAAGGTTAAAACGAAGGTACACAAAGGATTTTTTTATTTAGAAGGATTTCGGTAAGAATTAAAATACGGCTTATCCTTTAATACATTTTTATCAGTCAGAGAATAACATTTATACATACTCCATCCGATCAAAGCTCCGAGTATGGAACCGCAGAAAACATCTCCCGGATAATGAACCCCGAGATATATCCTGCTGTATCCTATAACTATAGCCCAGATTACAATGGATATCGTATACCATCTTTTTTTTATGAATGAAAGGCTGAGAAGTGCAACGTCGAATGAATTTGTTGCATGGGAAGAAACAAAACTGAACATTCCGCCACATTCATTATTTACGAGATGTACCAAACCGGCAAGAGCAGGCTCATGACAAGGACGTAATCGTTGAACAAGGTTTTTAATAAGAACCGAAAACTGGTCAGAAAGGGTTGCAGCCAGAATAATGAATATCAGAATAATAAGAAATTTTCTTTTGTATTTTATGCCGAGATAAATAAGAATTGAAAGGTACAAGAGGAACCCAGATCAGGATGCCGCTTAAAGCATGCATCACCTTATCCCAGAAAGGTGAATTTGAAGAATTAATGAGCAAGAAAAGATGTTGGTCAAACGTTCAAGCATGATTGGTATCAATCATTGTTAAGTACTTTCCAGATCATATCTTTCAATGTAACTATTCCAACTCCGGTCAATGATGAAATAAAAACTCTTGGAATGTCAGGGAGATCTTTCCGGATCTCACTGATCAGCTCTTCATCAAGCATATCGGTCTTTGAAATTGCCAGAACCCGCTTTTTATCAAGAAGTTCCGGGTTATACATTTTCAATTCATTGATAAGGATTTCATATTCCTCTCTTATATTCTTGCTGTCCGCTGGAACCATAAAAAGGAGCATCGAGTTTCTTTCAATATGTCTTAAAAATCTTATTCCCAGGCCCTTGCCTTCATGCGCTCCTTCTATTATTCCAGGAATATCGGCCATAACAAATGACTTTTCATCTCTGATAACTTACTATTCCAAGGTTTGGAACAAGAGTAGTAAAAGCATAGTCCGCTATTTTTGGTTTGGCGGCAGAAACCACTGAAAGCAAAGTTGATTTACCTGCATTAGGGAATCCAACAAGCCCGACATCTGCAAGTATTTTAAGTTCCAGAATAAATTCCTGCTCTATCCCTGGTTCTCCGGGTTGGGCATATCTAGGAGTCTGGTTGGTAGGTGATTTAAAGTGAACATTTCCCTGTCCTCCTCTTCCTCCTCTTGCGAGAATCCGTTCTTCCCCGTTTTTTGTTATTTCAAAAATTGCTTCTCCGGTTTCATTGTTTTTTGCAATTGTACCAAGCGGCACCTGAACAATAACATCTTTGCCTTCAGCCCCGGTTGATTGTTGTCTGCTCCCGCCGACTCCATTCTCCGCAAAAATATGTCTCTGATATTTTAGGTGAAGAAGCGTCCACATCTGGTCATTGCCTCTTAGTATTATATGGCCGCCTCTCCCGCCGTCACCGCCATCGGGACCACCTTTGGGTTCAAATTTCTCCCTGCGGAAATGAGCTGATCCGGCCCCGCCGTTACCCGAGCGGCAGTAAATTTTTACGTAATCGACAAAGTTTGATCCGGACATATATTGTGTAACTGTATTTATAAATCTGCCTGGTAAATCCAGACTCTTCTTTTTGAAAGACTAAATCGATTAACCGCAAAGATCGCAAAGATTTTAACGCAAAGATCGCAAAGGGATTTAATTAAAAAACTGACTTTGCGTCCTTTGCGCCTGCTTTGCGTGCTTTGCGGTTAAGAAGGATATCACACGCTAAACTAGTTTCTTCATAAAATCAGAAAGCCTTTTGAAAATATCATCAATGCTTCCCATCCCGTTAACCGGTTGATATAATCCTTTCTGTTCGCAGTATTTAATTATGGGTTCTGTTTTTTCTTTATAAACGTCAATCCTGTTTTCAATAACTTTTGGATCTTTATCATCCGGCCTGCCTGAAAGTTCAGCCCTGGCAATCAACCTTTTAACAAGTTCATCATGATCAACATCGAGAACAAGCATGCTGGTCGATCTTCATTCCTCTTTCATTTAACATCTTTTCAAGAGAAATAGTTTGGGCAACTGTCCGTGGAAATCCATCGAAAAGAAACCTGCCGAACCTTTACTGCTATCAATCTTATGTGCTATCATTTCTATAACCACCTCATCGGGAACCAACTCACCTCTTGACATAATCAGGCTCATTTTTTTCCCTAACTCAGTCCCTGCAGAAATTTCTGCTCTCAGCATATCACCTGTTGAGAGGTGCAATAAGTTGAATTTTTCAGCCAGTCTGACCGATTGTGTTCCCTTACCTGATCCGGGAGGTCCAAAAATCAAAAAATTAACCATAGAGTAAAAATTTTAAAAGTTATAATATTTGTAATATATCATTTGGAAGTCTGAAGTCTGAAGTCCGAAGCATATTGACTTCCGTCTTCTGACTCCCGACTTCCCTCTTCGTCACATCAAAGTATATACTGACGGCAGATTTCGTCCAAATCCATCATAATCAAGTCCATATCCGACCACAAAATCATTTGGTATTTCAAATCCCACATAGTCGAGAGGGATTTTTTTGGTATAAGCTTCCGGCTTAAAGAGCATCGCAGCTATTTTTACATCTGCCGCTTTCCTGATATTCAACTCATCCACAATCCGTTCTAAAGTATTTCCGGTATCCACTATATCTTCTACCACCACAATGGTTTTGTTTTTAATATCTTCATTCCAGCCTATCAATTCTTTTATCAGACCTGAGGATTTGGTTCCCTGGTATGAAGCAAGTTTTACAAATGATATTCTTACCGGAAAGTCAATTCTCCTGAACAGGTCCGCTGCGAACAGAAATGCTCCGTTAAGAATTCCAAGAAAGACCACTTCCTTGCCGGCAAGATCCAGGTTCACCTCTATCGCAAGCTCAGCAATCCTCTGCTGTATTGCTTTTTCGGTAAGTAATTCTCTGAAGTTTTTATCAAGTATCCGGATTTCTTTCATGAGGCTGAAATTTGAAAAGTTTGCCGGTGCGAAAATATGAAAATAATACCTTATTTTTGTCCTTATCAGTAAGTTAAATTAAATTATTTTAAATGGAACCGATAGTCAGCATTATAATGGGAAGTACTTCCGACCTGCCTGTAATGGAAAAAGCAGCCGAGATTCTCAATAATTTCAGGATACCTTTTGAGATGAATGCGCTGTCAGCTCACAGAACGCCGGAGGAAGTTGAGAAATTCTCTAAAAACGCAGAATCACGTGGAATTAAAGTCATAATAGCAGCGGCAGGCATGGCGGCTCATCTGCCCGGGGTAATTGCATCAATGACCCCGCTCCCGGTCATTGGCGTACCTATAAAAGCTTCCCTGGAGGGATTGGATTCTATCTTTTCGATACTTCAGATGCCTCCGGGAATTCCGGTAGCAACGGTAGGTGTGAATGCTGCTCAGAATGCAGGAATACTTGCAGCTCAGATCATCGCTACCGGGGACAAGGCAGTTATGGCTGAGGTTGTAAAGTATAAAGAATCCCTCAAGAAGAAGATCGTCGAAGCAAATGAGGAATTGAAAGGCGTTAAGTACCAGTATAAAACTAATTAATTTAAACACAAAGAACACAAAAAAGGCTCAAAGGGCACATAGTTATAAATCTATATCTCACGACTTTGTGACCTTTGTGTAATTCCTTTGTGACCTTTGTGGTCAATGGGTTTGGGTTTTTCCATACCCAAAAAATGGGCCCAAAAAATTATTATTTTTGAAATAATTCAGATATTTTGTATATTAGTACCTGAAATTTTTGAAACAGTTGAGCTCGCTGCTGAAAATATCTGTTTCGATCTTATTTATATTATCTACTTCAACCGCTTCAGGCGGAGATCCTTACAGATCTCCAGCCGGCGCTGCTGAAGCAGGCATAGGATATTCTTGCCTGGTGAAGACAGGTTTCTGGTCTTCGTTTCATAATCAGGCTAATCTTGCAGAGAACAAATCATTTTCATTAGGTTTTAATTATGAAAACAGATTCGGTATCGCAGAACTTTCCACACGATCTGCAGGGTTGATTATCCCTGCAGGAAAAACTTCCATCGCAGCTGTTTATTCACACTTCGGATATAGCGACTTTAAGAGAGACATAACGGGCATTGCCTGTGGATTGAAGCTTTCCGATAAAGTATCCGCGGGAGTTCAGACAGACTATTATTCCATCAGAACATTCGGGGAATACAATAACTATAAGATCATCACATACGAAGCAGGCCTGATTGTTCTTCCTGAGGAAGGGACACGAATAGGGATCCACTTCTTTAATTTATTACCCAATTCTTTAAGAAATAAATTATTGCCTGTGTCACTTCGTGTTGGCGCTGGTAAATATCTTAATAAAACAGTTTTTGCGGCCATTGAGGGAGAGATGAGCACAGGCAATAAATTATTTATCAGGACTGGACTTGAATATGGAATGTCAAAAAATCTTTGGTTAAGAGGCGGGTTCTGTACGGAAAATAATGCATTCAGCTTCGGATTGGGTTTCCTGGCAAAATTCGTTCAGATTGATCTGGGTTTTGTCACTCATGAAAAGCTGGGAGTAACATCTTCGGCTTCACTAATTTTTAAAATAAACAAAAATTAGGTTAAGAAATACTTTAACCACAAAGAACACAAAGAAGGCACAAAGGTCACAAAGTATAAATATTATTCAATTCACTATGAATGAAAATGAAATATCAAATAGGATTATCGGAATAGCTATCGAAGCCCATCAATCGCTTGGACCAGGTCTACTTGAGAGCGCTTATAAAGAATGTTTATACTATCGTCTTATAAAAGATGGCTATAATGTGGAGACAGAGAAACCCATGCCCTTAATTTATGAAGAAGTAAAACTTGATTGCGGTTATAGAATTGATATTCTAGTTGAAAACAAAGTTGTTATTGAAATCAAAAGTGTCGAAGCATTAAATGAAGTTCATTTAGCTCAAACACTAACCTACATGAAATTAGGTGGGTATAAGCTTGGACTACTTATAAACTTCAATGTTTCGTTACTTAAAGACGGAATAAAAAGAATTGCAAATAAATACAATCCTCTGATTAATGCGGAGTCCTGAAGAAAATAAGAATTTCTTTGCGAACTTTGCGCAAACCTTTGCGGCCTTTGCGGTTAAAATTTTTTTCTGCTTATTATTCATACAATATTTTATTTCAAAAACAGGGTTCGTTTTTGGACAATCAGATAAATTGTCAGAGAATATTATTGAAATTGCCGAAGAACTCGCAGGAGACGAATCCGATCCGGAAGCTGTTTCAATTTTTATTGACCGGCTTCACGAACTATCTGAAAATCCCGTCAGAATAAATATCGCAGATCAGGAAGAACTCTCCCGATTATTCTTCCTCACCGATTTTCAGGTGAGAGCAATAATAGATTATGTGGAGACATCAGGTTCCATTGTAACAATCTATGAAATAGCAAATATCCCAGGATTTGACAAAGAAACTGCAGAAATGATGACACCCTTCATCATATTTGAAAAAAGATCTGTAAATCCTGCGGATTCTGCACATCTCAGACATACACTGATCTCAAATTTTTCAATAAAACCGCAGAATCATGATACATCTTTCATAGGTTCTGACTGGAAGATTCTTTCCAGATACAAATTCGTTGCCGGCGGATTCTCCGGAGGCTGTACGCTGGAGAAAGATCCCGGGGAAAAGCTTTTAACCGGATCACCTCCACGCCCGGATTTTCTTTCTGGCTATATCGCTTTCAAAAGATCAGGTCTGGTCAGGAATATTATTGTCGGAGATTATTCTGCAAGGTTTGGTCAGGGGCTAAACATTAATACAGGAATGGCGCGCGGCATTTCACTTACGACTATGGGATATATGTCAGCGAGTGATGAAATCCGACCATATACATCTTCAGATGAATCAAGGTTTTTACATGGAGCCGCAACCAAAATGGTATTTGGAAATGCGGAATTATCGCTTTTCTTTTCAAAGAATGAAACAGATGCCACCCTGGCTTCCTCATCAGGAACTTCAAATGACCTTATAGAATCTTTCTCCCTGTCAGGAATACATAATACTCCTGCACTTCTGAAAAAAAAAGATAATGTCAGTATTCTTGCTTATGGTTTTGATCTATCATATAACCTGAATAATATTAAGGCGGGCATCGTCTGGACTAAAAATAAGATCTCACTGCCGATACAACCTGCTACTGATGACCCCGGGAATGTGTTCGATTTTACCGGAGACGAAAAAAGCCTCTACTCCCTTTATTACAGCAGCCTTATTAAAAGAATATTGCTATATGGTGAACTTACCTCAGACAACTCAAAAAAATATGGGCTTATTCAGGGTTTGTCGGTCAGGGCTTCCGACCGTTTAACAGTAAATGTATTATTCAGAAGCTATAGTTCTGGTTTCTCATCCTTTTATGGACACGGACCAGGAATCAGTTCAAGTTCCACAAATGAGAAAGGAATCCTGGGAAATTTTTCTTTTGAAGCTCTGAAACATCTTTTTATCAGTGGCGGATTCGACAGAGAGGATTTTCCGTGGCTGAGATACCGATGCAGCGCTCCTTCCTCAGGTTTAAGAAAAGAAGTAAAAATAAGGTATTTGCCGGCTGAAAATATTACAATAGAAGCGTTGTATCATTATCAGTATTCAATGATCGATAATAACCTCCAGCCAGGGATACCCAGACAGGATAAAATTATAGCCCGAAGCCTTAAAGCGTCAGTAAAATATAAGGCAAATGAGAATCTTAGCTTTACATCAAGGGCAGAATATAAATTAGTTGATCCGTCAGACAGCAAGGGATTCATTTTATGCCAGGACATGAATTATACATTCAGAAAATTTCCACTGACAATCTGGGCGAGATATTGCATTTTCAATACTGCGGACTGGTCTTCAAGAATTTATACTTATGAAAACGATCTGCTGTATAGTTTCAGCATACCGGCATTATCAGGAGAAGGAAGCAGGAGCTACATTATGGCAAAACTTAAGGTTGGGGATTTTGGGGAAGTAAGAATAAAATACGCTTCCACATATCTCCTGGCAGGAGAAAATTCAAATGAGATAAAAATGCAATTCAGGGTTTGGTTTTAAACGGTATTGCGGTATTGCGGTCCTGCGGTATGCGGTCTCTTTGTCCCTCAGTCCCTTCGTCCCTTAGTCTCCGTTCTTTCAGTTCATTGGCGTCTTAATGTCCCTTACATTTAGTTGAAGGTTCCTTGTTCCACGGAATTCATTCATTTCCAGCGAATAGCAGATATCAAAAGGGTTACCCTGTTTAATGTACTCAAAATGATTAGCCTGACTGAATGCTATGGCCGGGAAGCTTTTTTGACCAGTCGATTCCTGGCACAGATCGAGTTTCAAATGTTCGCCACTTGATCCTACCATACGCCCTGACCCGGTATCAAAAACATTTCTGGAAACAAAAACCGGCGACATATTTTCAGGGCCAAAAGGCTGGAACTGGCTCATTGTCTTGAAAAAGTTTTCATTTATTTCAGAAAATGATAATTCTGTATCAATAAAAATACGGGGGACAAGCTGATCCTCAGTAATTGTACTATTTACATAATTCTCAAATTTTTCCATGAAGGGTTTTATGTTTTCCTTCTTCATTGTGAGTCCGGCTGCGAACATATGTCCTCCGAAACTCTCAAGCAGATCGCTGCAGGCCTCTATTGCCTGGTACAGATCATATCCATGGACCGATCTGGCTGAGCCTGTAGCGAAGCCATTCGATTCGGTCAAAATAACTGTGGGACGGTAATAGGTTTCGATCAGTCTGGAAGCCACTATCCCGATTACTCCCTTTTTCCAACCCGGATTATATAATACAGTCGTTCTCGAATTTACCGTTCTCTGATCTTCGGCTATCATCCTCATAGCTTCAGTTGTTATGATACGGTCAATGCTGCGTCTTTCAATATTGAAATTATTGATCTCTTTACTTATTCCGGTAGCAAGAAAGGTATCACTCGATACAAGAAGATCGACGGCTTTGCTTCCTGTTTCCATTCGGCCTGCTGCATTTATGCGCGGCCCTATTTTAAAAACGACATCCTCAATTGTAAGCGCTTTTGTTACCTCCGATTCGCGTATAATTTCTTTTAGTCCTGTTCGTGGGCATTCATTCAATCTTTTCAACCCAAAGAATGCCATAACTCTGTTTTCGCCGGTAATCGGAACAATATCAGATGCAATGCTAACTGCCACAAGATCGAGATAATGAGCAATTTTGCTGAAAGGAATCCCATGCACTCTTGAATAGGCATGTATCAGTTTGAATCCAACACCGCATCCCGATAGTTCTTTGTAGGGATAGCTGCAGGAGGGTTGTTTTGGATCGAGTACAGCGAGTGCTTTCGGAATTTCATCCCCGGGATAATGATGATCACAAATTATAACATCCAATCCTTTTGAACGGGCATATTTTACTTTCTCAACAGCTTTAATGCCACAATCGAGAGTAATAACTACTTTACAATTGTTCTGGTAAGCAAAATCGAGCCCCTGGTACGAAACCCCATAACCTTCTTTATATCTATCTGGTATATAGTATTCTACATTTGAATACTGTTCCATCAAAAATGAGTACATAAGAGCCACTGCGGTTGTCCCGTCAACATCATAATCACCATATACGAGAATTCTTTCATTCTTTTTTATTGCAGTGGAAATTCTGTCTACCGCAATATTCATATCCTTCATAAGGAAGGGATCGTGGAGGTATTCGAGACTTGGATTAAAGAAAGTTTTTGCCTCATCAGCTGACGAAATATTGCGTTGTACCATAAGATTTGCGAGAGACTCTGATACCCCAAGTATTCCTGAGAGTTGTTTTACAACGGCAAAATCACCCTTTTCTTTCACGACCCACTTTTTTTCCATTGTCTTATTCCTCAATCAAGTTTAAGTTAAAAACTTTTTGCAGATTCTTTTTCACGCAAAGCTTTACTGAATCAAAATCCTGCATGGCACCTAATTCCTTTTGAAGTGAGGTTACACCTTTATCGGTAAATCCACATGGGTTAATGTTATTAAAGTAAGTCAGGTCTGTATTAACGTTGAAGGCAAAACCGTGCATTGTAACATACTTGCTGGCTTTGACTCCTATTGCACAGATCTTTCTCGCCTTACCCTGAACCGTAGGATCAAGCCAGACTCCCGTTCCTTTTTCTAGACGGGATGCTTGAATTCCATATTCCTGTAAAGTTTTTATTATAGCCTCTTCAAGACGAAAAATATATTCCTTAAGTCCGATATCAATAGCCTCAAGATCAAAAATCGGATAACCAACTATTTGTCCAGGTCCATGATATGTAATGTCTCCACCCCTGTCAATTTTATAAAATGAGGCGTCTTTTGCACGAAGCTGAATTGCATTAACGAGAAGGTTGTTTTCAGATCCGCTTTTTCCAAGCGTATACACATGTGGATGTTCAACAAAAATCAATGTTCCCGCAACGGTTTTGCTTCGGGCCTCATTAACTGATGTTTGCTGTTTTTTGCTATTAACAAGCTTCGCAAAGATATCAGCCTGATAATCCCAGGTTTCTTTGTAATCTTTTAGTCCAATATCCTTATATATAGCGCTGTAGCTCAATTCAGACCGTTGCTTTAGGTGACGCTAATATAGTTATTTTAATTGAGCTTTTATATGATTTTCTGCATGAAAGGAGGATCTCACGAGCGGACTGCTTTCAACAAAGGAAAAGCCAATTGCAAGAGCTTTAATTCTGTATTCTTCAAATTTCTCCGGGGGTATAAATTCAACAGGCTCCATATAATCATAACCAGGTTGAAGGTATTGACCGATTGTCAGGATTTTACAACCTGACTTATAAAGATCATTCATTGTCTCAATAACTTCTTCCTCAGTTTCGCCTAAACCCAACATGAAGCCTGATTTAGCGGATTTTCCGTTATCGGAAATGTATTTTATTACTCCAAGGCTCCGTTCATATTTTGCCTTAGTACGTATTATTGGTGTCAAGCGTTTTACAGTTTCTACATTATGCGAAATTACATCAGGTGCCGCATTTATGACTTTCTGAATCCTTTCGGGAATACCGTCAAAATCAGGAATTAAAGTCTCGATGGTAGTCGTGGGATTGACCTCCTTTACACGCTTTATTGCTGCTGCCCAGAACGAAGAACCCCCATCAGGCAGATCATCCCTGTCTACAGAAGTTATCACACAATGTTTCAAATGCATTGCCTTAATTGAGGCGGCCAACCTGTCGGGTTCATCGTGATCCGGAGGCAATGGCCTGCCCGTCAATGTTGCACAGAATTTGCATGCCCTCGTACAGATATCACCCAGGATCATGAAGGTTGCGGTACCTCTATTCCAGCATTCACCAATATTAGGACAATTTCCGCTGGTACAGATCGTATGAAGGTGATTTTCAACTACTATGTGTTTAACCTTTGAGTATGTTTCTCCGCTCGCCCGCTGCATTTTCAACCAATCCGGTAAGCGCCTTCTGTTTTGCATTTTCAATTTTTTGTTGAGGACAAAGTTAAAAATATTGAAATCCATTAACCGCAGAGTTCGCAAAGTTTTTACGCAAAGATCGCAAAGAGCTGAATTATAAAGCTTTAACTTTGCGAACTTAGCGCATTCTTTGCGTGCTTTGCGGTTAAAAAAGGATTAACAAGAAAGAAAGAAATGAATTAAAAAAACTTATATTTGTTAAACTTCAAATTAAATCCAAACTTATTAAAATATAAATCAGATGGCTAACAAAGAGTTAAAGGTCAATAATAGTTATCAGACTGTTATAGGTGAGTTTCCGAAAATTGGAATTCGTCCCGTGATTGACGGGAGGATGCGCGGTGTACGGGAATCACTAGAAGACCAGACCATGAATATGGCAAAAAATGCAGCAAAACTTATCTCTTCAAGCCTGAAATATCCAAACGGAAAACCGGTAGAAACAATAATTGCAGATAGTTGTATTGGCGGGGTTGCAGAAGCAGCAATTTGTGCTGAAAAATTCAGCAAGAATGGTGTTGGTGTCAGCCTTACCGTTACTCCATGCTGGTGCTATGGTAGTGAGACAATTGATATGAACGCCGACATACCAAAAGCTATCTGGGGATTCAATGGTACTGAAAGACCGGGAGCTGTTTATCTCGCAGCGGCCCTCGCAGGACATGCAATGAAAGGACTGCCCGCTTTCGGAATTTATGGCCGTGATGTTCAGGATGCCGGCGACAAGGTTATCCCTGACGACGTTAGCGAGAAGATTCTGAGGTTTGTCCGTGCAGGCCTGGCAGTGCCTTTAATGAAAGGGAAATCATACCTTTCAATGGGATCAGTATCAATGGGTATAGCAGGATCGATTGTTCGTGAAGATTTCTTCCAGGAGTACCTTGGAATGCGGAATGAATATGTTGACATGAGCGAATTTACCAGACGCCTGAATGAAGAGATATATGATAAGGACGAATTTGTTAAAGCGCTTGCATGGACAAAGGAAAACTGTAAAGAAGGGAAAGATATCAACCAGTCTCCCAAATCGAGAAAACAAAAGGATAAGGAATGGGAAACAGTTGTTAAAATGACACTCATTGCACGCGATCTTATGGTTGGGAATCCAAAACTTAAAAAACTTGGTTTTGGTGAGGAGGCTATGGGACATAATGCAATACTTTCAGGTTTCCAGGGTCAGAGACAATGGACTGATCATATGCCTAACGGCGACTTTCTTGAAGCAATGCTCTGTTCGTCATTTGACTGGAACGGAATCAGACCTCCTTACCTTGTTGCCACAGAAAATGATGCAATGAACGGTGTGCCAATGCTATTCGGTTATTTGCTTACAAATACTGCCCAGATGTTTTCAGATATCAGAACATTCTGGAGTCCTGACGCAATAAAAAGAGTAACAAAAATAAAACCCGATGGACTTGCAGCCAATGGAGTAATACATCTCATAAATTCAGGTGCTTCGGCGCTCGATTTTTCAGGCAGACAAAAAAATAAGAAAGAATCGTGCATAAAACCATTCTGGGAAATAACTTCAAAGGATGCATCAGCTTGTCTGGAAGCAACCCAATGGCCACCCGCCAATACCGGATATTTCAGGGGTGGAGGCTTCTCTTCACAGTTTGATACAAAAGGCATTATGCCCATCACTATTTCAAGAGTCAATCTTGTAAAAGGACTTGGACCAGTATTACAGCTTGCCGAAGGATGGACGGTAGAACTGCCTGAGAAAATGAATAAGATCCTGACTGACAGAACCGATCCTACCTGGCCTACAACCTGGTTTGCACCCAGACTGACCAGTAAAGGACCTTTTATTGACGTCTATTCTGTGATGGCAAATTGGGGAGCAAATCATTGTGCGTCAAGTTACGGTCATATAGGAGCTGATCTGATCACCCTTGCATCAATACTGAGGATCCCGGTTTGTATGCATAATGTACCGGAAGACAAAGTGTTCCGTCCAAGTTCATGGAATGCTTTCGGAATGGATAAAGAAGGTTCTGATTACAGGGCCTGCGAGACTTACGGCGCATTATATAAGTGACCTCATCCCGCTTCCCCTTCTCCCAGGGGGAATGGGAGAAATACATATGCGAGATTAGCCCCTCTCCCCTGGGAGAGGGGCTGGGGTGAGGCAAATAAAAATAGGTTATTAAAATTCTATGATCTTGATTATTAAATTGTTATAAACATGGAAACACCCCCCGAAAACAGGAAAATAGAAATTGAGCAGACAACTCTGAACCATCTCAATACAGCCCGGAAATGGGCAATGTTCCTTGCAATTATGGGTTTTATTTTTTTGGGTATAATGATTGTAGTGGGGCTGATCGCAGGTACTTTCCTTAAAGCCTTCAGTTCAGGAGAGAACAATTTTGGCATAAGAGATTCACTGATGTTCATACCCATAATTTTAATTGCGGTTATATACTTCTTCCCTGTTCTGTTCCTGTTCCGTTTTTCTAAATATATTTCCAGATCAATTAAGAATCTGGATAAAAATTATTTCCATAAAGCAATAAAAAATCTGAAATACTATTTCGCATACATCGGAATCCTGATAATTATTGTCCTGTCGATATACTTCGTCATTCTAATTGTTGCCGGATCCTCAGTTGCTTTCTTAAAAGGGCTTGGTTAACCCATTCTTCCTTAATAATTTATTGTAATGTCTAAACGTGATATTGTAATTGTTTTCGACTGTGGAGCAACTAACATAAGGGTTATAGCAATAAACAGCAAAGGTGAAATTCTTGCTTCTGAATCATTCCCAAACAAAACCCAACCTGATCCATATTATCCTTCATACAAAATCTGGGATGTTAAGGAGATATGGGATAAAATGTGTCTTGCATCACTTAAAGTGGTGAATCAGATTAACATTAAAAGCATCATTGGAATTACTGTTACAACTTTTGGAGTTGACGGAACACTTTTTGACAAATCCGGGAATATGCTTTATCCTGTGATTTCATGGCAATGTGAAAGAACTAATTCTATCATTGCCGGCATTGACAAATACATTCCCAGGGAGGAGCTATACCGGGAAAGCGGTGTGTTCCCTTTTTCATTTAATACTATCGGTAAACTAATCTGGTTTAATGAACAAAAACCGGAACTTGTTGAAAAAAGCTCTGTATTCCTGTTCATGCCATCGATATTCTCCTACTTCCTCACAGGCGAAATGTCAAATGATTTGACTATGGCAGGAACATCGATGCTTACAAATCTTGGGTCAAGGAGTTTTTCAAAAAATATAATAAACAAGATCAAATTCCCTTTTGAAAAGATTGGAAATCCGGTTGAAGCCGGAACCATTACAGGTAAAGTAAATTCAAAAGCTTCCACACTTACAGGGATTCCTGAAGGCACACCGGTTGTTGCCACAGGACATGATACACAATTTGCGATTTTCGGATCGGGAGCCAAAAAGAATCAGCCTGTTTTGAGTTCTGGTACCTGGGAAGTGCTAATGGTCAGATCATCTGATTTCAGATCAGAACACGAACAGCTGGAATCCGGAATCACTACTGAGCTTGATTCCCAACATGGTCTGTATGATATAGGTAACCAGTGGATTGCGTCCGGGATCATTGAATGGGCAAAAAGAAATCTGTTCAATGACATAAAAGAGGACGTGTATGATTATATGATATCGTGCGCCGAGAAGGTTCCTCCGGGAAGCAATGGAGTTAAAGTTATTCCGGGTTTCAGCGAAGCAATAGCGGGAGAATCGGGAGGACAAATATCCGGTCTGTCAATGGAATCGACCCGTGGAGAAATATTCAGGGCGATTCTTGAAGCCCTTTCAATCCGTCTTGCCGAAGGAATGAAAACTCTCGAAAAAGCAGGAAGATTTAAATCTGAAAGCATTCTTTGCGTCGGAGGTGGTTCTAAAAACAGGTTATGGAACCAGTTAAGAGCTAATTATACAGGAGTTCCTATCCACATTATCGATCAGAAAGAGACAACCGTATTGGGAGCTTCATTATTTGTCCAGGCTGCATGTGGTAATGCGTCTTCACCGGATGCAGCGAGAGGGAAGATTGATTACAAAATAGAGAAAATTATGCCCCAAAATAAACCTTTTTAATATTTTAACCACAAAGTACACAAAGAAGGCACAAAGGACACAAAGTCGTATTCACATAGAATTATTCTTTGTGATCTTTGTGTTAAAACTTTGTGATCTTTGTGGTTAATGGATTTACATTTTTAAACCTCAATTATGGAAACAGTCTACTTCAACGGAAAATTCCTGCCAAAAAATGAAATTTGTATAAGTCCCGACGACAGGGGATTTCTCTTTGCCGATGGCATATACGAGGTCGTGAGGTGGTACGAAGGATTTTTCTACGACATGTCGGGTCACATTACAAGACTGAAAAGAAGTCTGAGAGAACTGCGAATTAACTGGTCTGAATCAGATTCTTTTTCTTCGATTGCAGGCGAGCTCATTAAAAGGAATAATCTTGAAAACCAACCGGCGATGGTCTATCTCCAGGTAACAAGGGGAGCCTCGAGAAGATCTCATTCTTTTCCTTCACCTGAAGTAACTCCAACAGCCTATGCATATGCCTGGGGATTTGTACCTGAAAAAAACTTACAGGAATCTGGCGTTAAAGTTATGCTGAAAGAAGATATCAGATGGAGCAGATGCGATATCAAGTCGGTTGCTCTTCTTCCAAATACCATAAGTTTTCAGGAAGCATGCGAAAACGGATTGAAGGAATGTATTTTCGTCAGGAATGGATTAATAACAGAGGGATCCCATTCAAATATTTTTTTTGTTATTGAGGGCACTCTTTTTACTCATCCTGAATCAAATCACGTTCTTTCCGGAATAACCCGTAAGAATATCCTAAGAATTGCAGGTGAGGCGGGGATCAGAATAAGAGAGGAAGCCGTGCTCGAGAACAGGCTCAGATTTGTTAAGGAAGCATTTATCTCGAATACTTCGGCAGAGGTTACACCTGTAATCGAAATTGGTGGAAACACCATAAATGATGGCATGGCCGGACCAATAACAAAATTAATCCGGGATAAATTTGATGCTGAAATAACAGGTCTAAAAGGATTGCAGGAATGCTCATCATAAACGGTGATTTTTCTATCTTTGCACAAATTTTCAAAACAGACTAGTAACATGAATCTTAGCGAACAGGAACAAATCAGAAGAGCTTCATTGGATGAGCTTAGAAAATTAGGGATTAATCCATACCCCGCTGCCGAATTTAAAACCAATGTATTTGCACAGGATATCCTGGACAACTTTAAACCTGAGGAAAATAACTTCCCCGATGTTTGTCTCGCCGGACGAATAATGAGCAGACGAATAATGGGAAATGCTTCATTCGCTGAATTAATGGACTCATCAGGACGGATACAGATATATGTCCGACGCGATGATGTTTGCCCGGGTGAAGACAAAACAATTTACAATACAGTTTTTAAGCGGTTGCTCGATATCGGAGATATCATTGGGGTAAAGGGACATGTGTTTAAAACGCAGATGGGTGAAACAACAGTACATGTTGATGAATTCACAATATTAAGCAAATCAATCCGTCCGCTTCCAATCGTCAAAGAGAAGGATGGAATTCTATTTGATGCGGTCACCGACCCTGAAATGCGTTACCGTCAGCGATATGTCGATCTGATCGTCAATCCGCAGGTACGTGATGTGTTCCGAAAAAGGACACAGATAATCCAGTCAATGCGCGAACTTTTTAATTCGAAGGGATATCTTGAAGTAGAAACTCCAATTCTTCAGCCGATACCGGGAGGCGCTGCTGCCAGACCATTTATCACTCACCATAACACCCTTGATATGCCTCTCTATCTGAGAGTTGCAAATGAGCTCTATCTTAAAAGGTTAATTGTTGGCGGATTCGAAGGAGTGTATGAGTTTGCTAAAGATTTCAGGAATGAAGGAATGGATCGTACCCATAATCCCGAGTTTACTGTAATGGAGATCTACATAGCTTATAAAGATTACAACTGGATGATGTCTTTCACAGAGGAGATAGTTAAGAAAGCTGCTCTCGATCTTCATGGAAAAACAGAAGTTACATATGGCGATAAACTGATCAACCTTAATCCTCCTTTTAAAAGGATAAGCATGACTGATGCTATTAAGGAAAATACCGGCATCGATATTTCAGGTATGGATGAAGCCGGTATTCGCGAGGTTTGCGATAAGCTTGATGTCCCCAACACTCCTTCCATGGGCAAGGGAAAGCTTATTGACGAGTTATTTGGAGCAAAATGCGAACACAATTACATACAACCGACTTTCATTATTGACTATCCTACTGAGACATCTCCGCTTACAAAGATGCACCGCAGCAAACCGGGTCTCACGGAACGGTTTGAATTGATGATAAATGGCAAGGAGATCGCTAACGCCTATTCAGAATTGAATGATCCGATTGATCAGATGGAAAGGTTCCAGGATCAGCTCAGGCTTTCAGAAAAAGGAGATGATGAAGCCATGTTTATTGATCTTGATTTCATAAGGGCGCTGGAATATGGAATGCCGCCCACTTCAGGTATGGGTATCGGGATTGACAGACTTACAATGCTTCTTACAAACCAGCCATCAATACAGGATGTGTTGCTGTTTCCGCAAATGAAACCGGAGAAGAAAGCGTCAAGCGATCCTGATGAAAAATATATAGAAAAAGGGATCCCCGCTGAATGGGTGGATCCGTTGAAAAAACTAGGATTCACTACTGTTTCGAGACTTAAAGAAGTAGAGAAAGCCGGTAAGCTGGCAAATGATCTTAACGGTTTTAACAAGAAAAATAAACTAGGTCTGGCAGGGTTAAGTCCCCAGGCCGTGGAGGAGTGGCTCAAATAGAGTTGTGAAAAGAAGACAGCTTTGTGGTTAAAAATAGTAATGTTATTTTTCTGTATTTTTAATTTTCATATTCTCAAAAACACCAATCAGTTTTTGCAGCAGGTTGTAGTAAAGAGCCACATATAAACCTAAAGTTACAACCCATAATACCAGAAGATTAAACCAAAAAGTATCAATCTTTATATTTCCAATTTGTTTATATGGCGCATAAAAATGTGCCCGTCCGGCTTTGGAAGTCGGGTTCATATATGCCGGATCAGCCTTTTGAATGATTCTCGAATCTGTCTCAATAAACTGTATAGTGTTTGACCTGTCTAGAACAATATCCTCTAATTGCTTATTACTGTAGTTATTTTCCAGATCGACAAGCTCGTTTTTTCCGATTCTTGATTCTAATACATTACTTACAGAATCCTTTTGATCTCTGAATCGCGTTCCAATCTGGCGAAATTTATGAAATAAACTATCGAGATAATGAAAAGCATTTTTCTCAATCTCATCATTGAAACCAGTGACATTAAGCGATGTTTTCCAGTTCCCTGGAACCTTTCCGGACCCGGCCAGCTCATTAAGTTCATCTATATAATAATCAACTTTACGTAAATTATTGTTGAGCATTTCTTTGTATCCCGGATCATCTTTCTGTTTCAATGAAATCTGAAGTTCATTCTGCAGAGTTTTTATCAGGGTTAATGAGTACCAGTCACTATTGCTTTTCCCCTTATCGTAGTTGAAAAAATTTCTTTCATACTTATTTTTCTTGAACTGTTCTACTGCCAGGGCTTCAAATGCCCAGCGGGTGGTCATAAGGTCTCCGATAATCGGAACATTTTCTACAGAAGAAAATCTGTTTTTGTGCAGCTGATCAAACTTCACAATTACACCGCTGAATAATAGCTGAGGTATCAAAATGAAAGGAATAAGTATATAGATTGTTATCACAGACGAGAATGCCGATGAAATATTCAATCCAAGCATATTAGCAAAGCAGGAAGTAGTAAACAAAACAATCCAGTACGGGAGAGTCATCCCTTTGATTTCCAGAATATTGTTGCCTATGAGAATAAATGAGATTGTTTGTACTGCTGAGATCAGGAACATTATTGCCACTTTGGAATTCAGGTAACTGAACCAGCTCAGGTTGAGGAATGATTCCCGTTTTAAAATTTTCCTGTCTTTAATGATCTCTTCGGCGCTGATTATCAATCCCAGGAAAAGAGAAGTAATGACACACATGAACATATACGAAGGAAGATTCTTGTTTTCGCTGAAAACGTACTTGCCATCAATTGTGTATTTGGTAAAATAAGCCAGCAAAAAAGCGAGAAGCGGAGCTCCGAGTAAACTAATCAGGATGTACTGTCTGTTTGAAAGTTTGGATAGAAGATCGCGTATAAAGAATATCTTCGATTGTTTCAGTAACCCTGGAATACTATAAAAATTCTCCGGAAGTGTCTTATCTCCTGAATAAGCTGCAGGTTTTGTTTTTCCAATCCATTCCTGGAATCTTTTCGCCCATTCCTGGGGTGATGTCCTGCGAATATGCGTTTGCTTTCCGCTTTCATTTATCACTTTTGCTTCAATTATCTGAAGCAGCTGATCTGAATTTACATTGCCGCATGAAATGCACTGATCCTCATGCGCATTGGCATAGCTTGCTTTTGTTTTGAAATACACTATCGCTTCCGATGGATTACCATAAAAAATCTGGTAACCTCCCTTGTCGATGATCATGATTTTATCAAACATCTTATACAGATCTGAACTGGGCTGATGGATATTAATAATTATCAGTTTGCCTCTGTCTGTTTGTTCTTTAAGAAGGGTCATTACTGTTTCGGAATCGACTGATGAAAGTCCGGATGTAGGTTCGTCAACAAAAAGAATGGTAGGTTCGCGAATTAACTCAAGGGCAATATTCAGTCTTTTTCGCTGGCCACCGCTTATTACTTTATTAAGGCTGTTTCCAACTCTGAGATTTCTTATTTCATCCAGATCAAGTTCCGCCAATGTCTTATTGACCACCTCAACAAGCTTTGTTTCCGGAAGGTTATCGAGACACATTTTAGCGCTGTAATAAAGATTCTGATAGACTGTCAGCTCCTCTATCAGCAGGTCATCCTGCGGAACAAAACCAATGACCCCTTTCAGATGGACTTTTTCCAGAGCGGAATAGAGGTTATAACCGTTAATCAGCACACTGCCGCTTTGAGGTTCAGTTATTCCGCTTAAAACATTTAGGAGGGTAGTTTTACCGACACCGCTTCCCCCTAATATACCAACAAGATTTCCTGATTCTTCGTGATAATTGAAATTCTGTATCCCTGATTCACTGTTCTTAAACCTGAGATTGACATCTGATGCGTCAATCGATATTTTAATCTTAAAGGTTTCATTAGTGAAAATACTTGAAATATCATTATAATATATAGTATTGGCCGATGAGCTTCTGATTGTCGATCCATGATCGAAAGTATAAGTCTGGCCTGGAAATATATTCTGCCCGTTAAGGAAAAGATCTTCTTTCCCCGAATATTTTAAAATATATGAATTTGTAGTTTCAATATGAAGAAGAAAAATTGTGTCCTTAAAATTTTCTCTGAAAAGATGCTTTACTCCTTCATATTCACATTCAACTTTGCTATCAATTATCATTACCCTTTTCTTCTCGGGTATATCACTTACATTGTAGAGTATAAAACTTCTTATGTTTCTGAACTCCGTCTGAGGAATATTAAAAGCTATCGACACAGTTTCAAGGAATTCCTGCTCATTCTCAGTTATTGCAGCGCCAAAAAGGATAAAATCCATGAGTTGAACCAGGACATAAAGTTTTTGTTTTTGCTGCAACTCTTCGTTTATTTTCTCGCATATCCCTAAAATCTTAACTGCTGTAAGAGAGGTTCGTTTCATATCCTTAACACTTCCCCTGTCGACTTTTTGTGATATATACTGTTGAAAATATTCATCAAACATTTCCATATATTTGTCGACCATCTCATTATTCAATTGGCGCGAGAGGAACAACCTGACAATGTCTCTTTCCCTGCTCGATATTTCAGAGATGTCATGAACATCGCTGATAAGTGCAAATAATTGTATAAGGGCTTTTAAAATAGGCTCAATCATAATTCAGTAAATATTTCTAAATCAAGTATAAAATTAATTTTATTAATAATATATCTTTGCTTTTGTATTAAGGATTATTTGTTTTTAGTTAAATCATTAATTCTTTATGGCCGGACCAGAAATTTTTCTCGATTATCTCGGACCGATGAATTTTGCAACTGCAGATTCTCTTTTAATCACTCTTAAGCAATCAAAAGAATTTAAGAATTTAAACAAAACTACATCAAAAAGAGTTTATGGGGTTGTTGTGGAATGTCTGGAGAACATCTGCAAACATTCCGATCTTAAATTGTCGCATAATGGGACAATACAGTCTCATCTTTCACTTAGCAAAAAAAATGACAAAATAATTGTTAGTGCAGGAAATCCCATGAACGTTTATGAAAAAGAAAATATTGACTCACGGCTCAACCATATAAATAGTTTAGATATTGCCTCGTTAAAAAAATTTTACAGGCATAAAATTGAAAGTGAATTTAATGAGGATGAAAAATGTGCAGGGCTTGGTTTCATTCAATTGGCACTTACATCAGGAAATAAGATTAATTATAGCTTCAATAATTTAACAAATGGATACTTATATTTTGAAATTATAATTACAATAAACAATTATATCATGAGGAAATTGATTATTGACCAAAAGCACAATTCACCAAAAGTTATACTCGATCCCGAGAACAAGGTGTACCTGATTGCAGGTGAATCAAGGCCACATGATGTCAGGGAATTTTATGAACCGATTATATCATGGCTTGACGATTTCAGCACCCATCTGAGCAATTCTGAAACCAAATCAGAGCCCGTTATGTTCAATTTTGACTTTGAATATTTTAACTCATCGTCTGGCAAATTGATCCTCGATATTTGTAAGATTCTGGCAAAATTGCGTCAGAAGGAAATAAATATTGGCGTGAACTGGCATTATGAAAAAGAGGATTATGATATGCTCGAAGCAGGAAAAGAGTTTTCGTCGATTGTGAAGTTTCCTTTTGAATTTGTTGTCACTGAAAAATAAATCGTGAATTAAGTTTAAATGCGATCAGAAAATACATACGATCGTGAATTTATGTCTAACAGGGAACTAATTTCTGACACCGGGGAATTTAAAAATCAGTTTACTGAACCGGTTGCAGAAAACCTTCATGAAGATATATTGAAAATTTTTTCTTCAAAAAAAAATTTACTCCGTACAGGTAATTTCAAAAAGCTTCCTGCCTCAGAAAAAAAATTCTGGTATACGTATGCCATGAGCATACCTGAAAAATATAAAAACTTAAATCTTTTTATCCGCCCATATAAAGATTTTTGCAAAACCCCGCTCATTACTGATAATGAGATTGAATCACTGACAGAGAATGATTATGAGGCATATATAAAATACAAATTCTGCAAGGACAAAGATTGTAAGTCTTTATTTCATGAATTAAATTTACTTATACCATCGGTGCTTAAAAAAGCCGGGTACGAAATTATACGGCGTGAAGAGTTGTCTGAAATTAACAACTCCCTGATCAGGAAGCTTGCCCGGTCGATTCATTCCAAATACCTTCGTGAAATTAAGAGTCAGAACGTAACATCCGGCAACAACATATATACTTCAGATTTTGACTCACTTCCTGATGAAATAAAAAATTCCAATATTGATAATGCATCTAATATTCCGTCAAAGTTATTATCGATCGGTTACAAAATAAGGCCGGTAAAGAAAGGCTTTAAGCCTTATGCATTGCATCTTGACGAGAATGAAGTAGAAACAATGGCTGTTGTAGAGCATTTAAGATGGAGCTGGGAGAAAAGATTAAATGGCTGGACATTCAATGCTCTAAGAGACGATTTAAAGAAGACTCATCCAGGGTTAGTACCATATGATAAATTGAGTGAATCGGAAAAAAACAAGGATCGTGAACTTGTGAAACTTATACCTGCATTCTTACAGGACATTGATTATGAAGCCTATCCCGTTTCTCCGAATCGGATCAAAAAACTCTCTTATGCAATTAAACCCCAGAGTAGTATAAACAGGATTTTAAATGAAACCAGGGCTCTGAATGAGCAAATAAGAGGTCTGGTAAACATGACCCCTGAACTGGAAGAAATAATTTCTATAAGAAATAATAAAATCGGAGAAGCAATCCATGAGATTGAAAGCAGCTACAGATATGCCCAGCATATACAGGAAACTTACCTGCCGGATGATTTTTTTGTCAGGGAATCTTTTCCCGACAGTTTCATTCTCTTCAAACCAAAAGATATAGTGAGCGGTGATTTCTATTACTTCAGCAAACAGAATCATTTACTTTTTTTTGCAGTTGCAGACTGTACAGGACACGGTATTCCAGGCGCTCTCCTGAGCACTCTGGGATACGGGATTCTCGATCAGGCTATAAATGAGATTAAGCTCACTGAACCTTCGCATATCCTGCACCATATCTATAGTAAAATACACCGTTTTCTACGACATGATTCAGAAGGAAGTGGTATTCCTGACGATATGGATATTATTCTGTGTTCATTGAATACAAAAAATAACGTGCTTAATTATGCAGGTGTAAAAAATCCTTTATATCGTTTTTCGGAGGGTACTCTTTCAGCATACGAGGCACAGAACTCACCGGATATATCATCTGAAACCTGTGATTGTAATTTCACGTCAACTAAGATTCAACTGAGGAATTCCGATACTTTGTACTTGTGTTCCGATGGTTATTCTGACCAGCTCGGCGGTAAAAACCATAAGAGATATCAGACCAGCCGGCTAAAAAATATGTTGCTTGAAATACAGATTTGTTCAATGTCGGAACAGAGCGACAAATTATATGAAGCGATTGAAAAATGGAGGGATCAGGATAACGATGATCAAACTGATGATATCCTGATTTTAGGAATAAGAATATAAGTCTTGTATTTTCTAACCAGCTCACTATAACGTTATTCTCATTCTTTCGACTGAACTAAGAGGTGTCTGTTTTGTTACAGGGTTGGTAGGAACAATATCCGGTTATTAACTCCGATCATATTTAATTTCAAATCATTATGGCTATCAGAGGCTCCGGGAAGATCCCAATTACGGTAGGTATAGTCGGTCACCACGATGCAATAATTACTCAAGACCACGGGTCAAAAATTGAACAGTTGTTTAAAGATCTTGCCTCAAAATATCCTAATTCCCCTGTTTATTTGTTTTCTTCCATAGCAAAAGGAACCGACCGGACTATTGCAAAAATGTTTATTGATCTGAAATACAATAATGAAGAATATAAGGAAAGATTTGAGCTTATTATCCCTGCAGGAAAAGAGCTAAACAGTTTTGAAACCGAACAAGACGTTAATGATTTATTGAACAAATCCAAAATAGTTATTAATATTCCGGACAATATTGAACTGTCAGAAAATAACCATTTTGAAACATTGAAATTCATAGCAGACAGTTCGTTGATATTCATAGCCCTATGGAATGAAATTGAGACCGAAAAAGAAGGAATTTCTGATATTATAAACTATAAAATCACCGGAGACGATAAAGATCTTTCAAAAAGCACTTTCGAATATGACAGGGCAGCATTCATAATGCCTTGCGACAGATACTCCGAGGCGCGCAGCATTCCCGATATTAACAAATACAATTTAAAATTATCACTTGCGCAAATTATTGAAGAGCCTTCTATCAGACAAACACTCGACAAAATAGAGGAGATCAATTCCGATTCCATAAAAATCTGTAGTGGCTCACCAAAAAAATTACAAAATCATTTGATAACGAATCGTGATGAACTTACCGAACAGCAGAGAATTCTCTCGAGTATATTTTCAATTTTTGATTTATTATCGATTCATTATCATAAAAAATATAATAATACGGTCATCTGGCTATTTGTAACCGGCTTATTAATTATAATATCTTTTGGAATTTATACAAATGTCTGGCTGAATAAAGCTATGCTGACAATCGCCATTACACTAATAGCTATAGCCGGTGCAATTTATTACTATTCAAGTATAAAAAAACATCATACTAAATATATTTATAACAGAACATTGGCAGAAGCTTTGAGGATCCAGTTTTATTGGAATATGGCAGGCATAAATTACAAAGTATCGGACTGCATTTTAAGAATACACAGGAAAGAGTTTATATGGATAGAACATGTAATCTCTACAGTATATGCAATTACATACAAGAGTATGCCTTTTACTTCTGGAGTAGTTAATGATCTGACTCTAAACTGGGTGAAAAAACAAGCAGATTATTTTGACTCCTCAATTCAAAAGATGACTCAAAAGATGGCCAAATACCAGGTAATCTCAAACATTTCGTTTATTCTTGCAATTGTTCTTCTTTTTTCAATTTTCATTTTAGAAAAAGTCTACATTAGAAATAATTGGATGAATTATCTGCAGGTATTAATAGGAACTCTGCTGGGTATTTTTGCTCTTATCAGAGCTTATATTCAGATTAAAGGTTATGGACAACTACTTAATCAATACGAACTGATGAAAGTTCTTTTTCGAAAAGCAGAAGCTAAAATCTACGACATTTTAGCCAGTCCTATTGAATCTGATTCCCAATTAAAATATTTAAAAGAATTGTTTTTTATAATAGGAACTGAATCTCTGATCGAAAACGGAACCTGGTATCTTATCCTAAAGGATAAGGAACCGGGGATAGAAGGAATATGATAAATGCGGTATATGAAAATAAATAAAAACTTTTTACTTATCCTCCCATTAATATTTAAGTCGCTGGTAAATTTACCCCAGGATAAAGATGATTTTTTTTCAATAATCCTGTTACCCGATACTCAACATTATTCATCGAGTTATCCTGAAATTTTCTACAAACAGATGGACTGGATAAAGGAAAATAAAATTCCTTTGAATATTCAATATGTTATTCATCTGGGGGACATAACAAACAATAATAAGGAATATGCCTGGAAAGTTGCAAGCAAATCATTTCAAATGCTTGAAGACGCCGGGATTTCGTACTCTATTGTCTATGGTGATAATGATATGAAAAACCCCGAAAAGAATTATTACGATGGCATTAGGCATACAAAACTTCTGAACGAATACTTCCCTGTTTCACGTTTTAATAAACCCGGGTCGTGGTGGAAGGGTGGATTCTTTGATCCTGAGAAAATTGACAACTATTATTGCCTCTTCGACTATAAGAAGAACAAGTATTTGATAATGAATCTTGAAATCGCGCCCAGAAGCGTTGTTTTGAACTGGGCCGATAGTGTTATTTCGAATAACCCAGAAAGAAAAGTGATGGTAGTCACTCACGACTACCTCGATAAGAATGGAAACAGGCTTAACGATCTTTACACTTTTGCACTTGACGGGATGGACAAAAAGGGTAAACTAAAGGGGAATAATGCCGAATCTGTCTTTAAAAAACTTGTCAAAAAAAATCCAAATATAATATTGGTTTTATGCGGTCATAAAGAGGGTGAATTCGAGAAAGAAGTAAAAATAAAGTCCTCAGACGGTTCAGAAAAAACAAGAAAAGTATACGAAATACTCAGCGATTTCCAGGATGAACGATTGAAGGGGACCGACGAAAAAACCGGAAAAGGGTTACTGAGAGTATTAAAATTCTATCCTGAAAGAAATGAAATTACAATCAATACAGTAAGTGCGTTGACCGGTAAGAGCAAAGAGAATGAAATACAACTGAATCTGGGCAAGAAATAAAATTCAATTTTTACAGAATACATCCAGCAATGCAACTTTCTTCTGATAATCAATCTTTCTGATTTTTACCTTCAGGACCTCTTTTCCTGTTAATTCAGCAACATCTCTTAAAAGTTTCTGCTTTTTTTCGGGCCTGAGTAAATCGAGATTTTCATAAGTTATTGTCATTGTTTCACTTCTGTGATTAACGATGAAACGCTCCAGAAGCCATGCTGAAAATATAATTAATCCATTTATTATCAGAATACCTAAATATGGAAAATTGAGGACATTCAGTGCATTAAGGACCGAGAGTCCGAAAACGGCAAAAGTATATGCCATATCCTTTACACTGAAATTCTTTGCCCTGAGCCGCAATATTGCCAGAACTGCAACCAATCCTAATCCCATCCCCATTTCAATGGTAACTCTGAGAAGCATGGAGGTTATAAAAAATGCCAGGATTCCCATCAGGAAGAAACTGAATAAAAATTTCTCCTTCTTATTATATCCGTAATAAACAACACGAATGAGAAGTATAAGAGCCACAATATGCAGGATCAAATGCCATATTATACCCACAAAGTTTGGATTGGTTAGATCAAAAAATCCTTCTGCCATTTTATTATTTTTAAAATTATTAGGTAAAAATTACTTACAGGTATTCATCAAATTGTAAAGGATAACATCTCGCCTGCCTTCCACCTCGTTAAAAAATCCATCCAGAAAAGTTATTATGTCTTTCTTTCCTCGTTGATCAATATAAGGAAATTCATTTATAACGCGATAGAATTCATCTTTTTTTGCCTCGAACTGATCGAGTTCTTTACTGTAGATCTCTTTACTCCTGCATATTCCATCAAAACGTCGCTCACGTACATTTTCAATCCCTATTTCTTCAGTCGGAATCGCATAGGGCGGATTCACCAGTCCCGACCAGTCAAAATCGTGCGGGATAGCAATTCCCTGGCCGTAGGGCTCCAAATCCAGGGATTTTATAACGGCAATATTATGCTGCCCGGGGACTGACCAGTCATAATTTCCAATCATGAAATTGAACAAAGCAACCCGGTCCATTATTCTGGCTACTATATTTCTTTGAGTTAAGGTAAGCACCTTAACCTGGCTGCAATTTGTTCTGGCTGCGAGCATTTCCACAGGTTCAATGAAAAATCCATATTGATGAACAGGTTTTTTTTTCCTTTGAGTATCAATATAATTAATTGATAGTAGCCTCACTCTGAAACTTGTATCTGTCATAACATTAAAAAGTTTATATGCCAGATACTCCCTCATCACATATTCTTCTTTGTCCTTTCCTGTGTTGCACTGGACCGCCAGTTTTAATTTGGAGATTTTATTGAGGTCAGAGTAACCGAATTTTGCTCTCTTAAAATTCAGTTCAATTGGGGGATAGGTGCAATACTTGTTTCTGAATACTCCTCTGGTCTTTAGCTTGATATCTCTGCTCACAGAGTCAGTCTTGCTTAAATGGATTGTAAGGTTGGCGCTAAGGTAGGTATCGCGGGGTTTTGTTCTAAAGTATGTCGGAAGATCGAATTGCAGGGATATCTCAACTAGTTTGTCATCCTCAAAAAGTCTGAAACTTTTAATCGAATCAACAGCAGGTGGTTGAGCTGGAAGAATTTCGCTGTTTATGAAAAACAAAAAAAGAAGCATTACAACGGGAATCTGAAAAAAAATCTTTTTTTTCATAAACAAAATCATGTTTAACCCGAAATGCACATTTTTCACTTCATTTTTGCTATTTAGTAAAATTAGTAAAAAAACAAATCTGAATTTAGAGTAAACAATTAATATTTGACATATGTTAAGTACTAACGTAACTTTGTCACGATGAACGATTAACATGGCGAGCCAACTTCCGGGGTTTGAATACGATATTTTTATAAGCTACCGTCAGAAAGACAATAAGGGTGAAAGGTGGGTCACTGAGTTTGTGGAAGAGCTCAAGAATGAGCTGGAGTCAACATTCAAGGAAGAGATAAGCGTCTATTTTGATGTAAATCCTCACGACGGATTATTGGAAACTTACGACGTAGGCGCATCACTTTCTAAAAAACTGAAATGTCTTGTTTTTATTCCAATTATTTCGAGAACGTATTGCGATCCAAACTCCTTTGCCTGGGAACACGAATTCAAAGCCTTTGTCAATCAATCTTCCAGCGATCAGTTCGGATTAAAGATTAGCCTGCCTAACGGGAATGTGATAAACCGAATTCTGCCCGTTCGCATCCATGAATTAGATATAGCTGATATCAGGTTATGTGAGTCTGTTCTTGGCGGAGTTATGCGAGGAGTTGAGTTTGTATATAAATCATCAGGGGTAAACAGGCCTCTCAGACCGGTCGAGGAACATCCGCACGACAATATCAATAAAACTTACTACCGCGATCAGATAAATAAAGTTGCTAATTCGCTGAGAGATATCATTCAGGCCATGTCGCAAAGCAGACAATCCGTTCAACATGTGATAAACTCAGAAAAAGTAAAGATTTCGGCGGATGGAAAAAATACATTCAGAAAAAAAATGCCATGGATTGTCTTTTCTTTTATATCTTTATTCATTTGCATTTCAGGGATTTACGTTTACTCAAAGGTCCGGCATAATATTCCTGACAGGACGATCGCTGTAATTCCTTTAACCAATCCCCCCGGAGACCCTGAACTTGATCGTTATGCAGTCGGTTCAATGGACGCAATAATTACCAAATTACAGGAAATCAAGAGTCTTACGGTCAGAGGTCGGTTAACATCTTATTACTATCTGGACACAAAAAAATCTCCTGAAGAACTTAAAAGAGGACTTAATTCTAACTACCTGGTAGCGATAAACGTAAGCCGTGCAGGTAATGGTATTGAGATGTGGATAGGATTGAATAATACAAGAAATGATAAACAACTTTGGTCTCAAAAATTTGACTGGAATCAGGAACAATTAATGCCACTTTTTACAAAAATTGTGCAGACGATAGCTGGTAATCTCAATATTAAATTTTCCAGCGAAGAAATTATGAACATTGAAAAAGATCTTACCAAAAGTCCAGAGGCTTATGGGGATTATCTGACCGCCAGTGCAGTGCTCATTACAGCAATGGGAAATAAATTCCCTGACACGAGCGGCTTCAGATCTGCGATTGATTATTATGACAAGGCTATTGAAAATGATCCTGAATTTGCAAATGCTTATGCAAGAAGAGCCATAGCTCTTTCCTGGGGCATACACAACGATGAACTCGATCAATCAAACATTGAAAAATGCTGGTCAGATATTAACAATGCATCACGGATCAATAATAATCTTTCTGACGTTCAGATTGCACGCGGGTTCTATTACTATTACTGCAAAGAAGATTATGCGAATGCTTTGATAAGCTTCAATATTGCCTCTGAGAAAGATCCTGAAAATTATCAGCCACTGTTTTACATGGCAATGGTTAATAAGGTTATGGGCAACTGGAAAAAGATGCACTCATTGTTAAATACTGTGATTAAAGCAGACCCGCAGGATCCTCTTGTTCTAACGAATATCGGTTTAAGCTATGAATATCTGCATAACTTTGATTCTGCAATGATTTACCACCAAAAAGCTATAAGCGTAAATCCGGCCTTCTCTGCTGCATATTTTAATAAATTCGGAACACTTGTTTTAACCGGTAAAATAACTGAGGCACGCTCGGTACTTGACTACATTGCCAAAAATTCAGGTGAAAATCAGATTGATGACAGGATACAGCTTGATTTATACGAAGGAAAATATTATGAAGCATTATCAAAAGCCAAAATATCAAAATCTAATGATTTTACTTATAAAAGCGGACGTTTTTTATGTCTTGGGAATATCTGCCTGCTATTGAATGATAAGCATAACGCTGATAAATATTTTGGCAATGCCATCGACGAATTGAAGGTTGAGCTTAGAAGTGATTCAACAAATTCCAAGATCCATGGCCTTTTGGGACTGGCCATGGCCGGAAAAGGAAACAACGAAGCGATACATGAAGGTGAAAAAGCAATCAGTTTAGCAAGAACAAACAGTAACAAATTACTTGAAACTGAAATGATAATAAATCTGGCTGAAATTTATACTAAAATTGGTATGTACAAAGAAGCAAGTGAATTGATTGATGAAAAACTAAGGGAACCTTCTTTTTTTTCAGTGAACATGCTGAAGCTCGACCCTGTTTGGAAACCGTTGATGTCCACTCAGGAAATAAAAAAAATCATAGCAAAATATGACAAAAAATAATTATTCATAGATCAACGGATCAAATCATTGAATTTGACTCTATTCTATAAAAAGTTTATCATATCCACATAGTATTAACTAACCAGAAAGAAAATTAACATGAAAACTAGAAATCCCGATGAAGAACTTATCACTGCAATGGGGAAAAAATTACTTGACCGTACTCATTTCCGGTCTGTAATAAGTCTCCATGACGAGGCTGTAAATAAAGCAGCCGATCGTGCAACTGCACATGCGAAAAGAGCCATAGCACTATGCTTTGGTATTCATTCCGGAGAACTCGATTCTTCAGATGTTAATAAATGCATGTCCGATATCGATGAGGCGATAATAATCAATAAGAATCTTCTTATTGTGCAAATAGCAGAGGGATGCTTTTATTATTATTGCAAGAAAGATTTCAGCAAAGCAATTGCCAGGTTTGAAAAAGCATCTGAGATGTACCGTGAAAGTTATGAGCCATTATTTTTTAAGGCAATGGTTTGTAAGGCATCAGCGAACTGGGCTGAATTAACCTCATTGCTGGTAAGTATCGACAGGTTTGATATAAAGAATCCTTTGCATTTAACCAATCTCGGATTATGTTATGAATACTTATATAACTATGATAAAGCAATTCATTACCATCAAATGGCAATCGATGTTGATCCAAGTTGGGAGGCAGCATATCTGAATAAGTTCAGGACACTTCTTTTAAAAGGCTCTTTAAATGAAGCCCGCGTAGTGCTCCAGAATCTAATAAAAATTTTAAAAACCGACCATACAGAATATCAAATAATCCTTGAAATATACGAAGGAAAGTATTCTGAAGCTTTTGACAAAACGGTAAATGCAAGCAATTCCGATTTTGCCTACGCAGGTGTCCGTTCATTGTATCTCGCCAATATCAGCAAAATGATGAAAAAGAATGCAGAAAAGTATTTTGTTCAAGCCCTGAAAGAATTAAATCTTGAGCTGAATGCTAATCCGGACAATGCTGAAATTCACAGTTTGGTGGGATTGGCTTTTTCGGGCAAAGGCAGTAAACTTGCTGCTGTAACTGAAGGCGAAGATGCAATAAAACTTGCAGCGTTGAAAAATAACAAAATACTTGAGAGTGAAATGAATATAAACCTGGCTGAGATTTACACGAACCTTGGTATGTTTGATGATGCTGTTGCTATATTAAAAGATGCGCTAATAAACCACTCTCTTTTTTCAATAAAAATCCTACAGTATGAACCAGTTTGGAAACCATTGCTGGATCTTCCTGAAATAAAAAAGATAATGTAGATAATAATTAATAACAATTATAATAACTGAAAAATGGCAAAAAAAACAACAGTACCGGGTGTTCAACCGGTTCGTCCTATGGACCCCGAATGGCGCATTAAGTTTAAATCATTGAAAGAACTGGGAAGTGAGAAAAGAAATTCCAGATCGTTGACTATTAAGACAAATTCACAGCGGAAATTGCGTCGCGATTGAGAGCGCTGATATAAATGTCTTTTATAATTGATCATGAAAAAGAATCCGGTCATTTTCTTTTCTATTTCAGAATATGATAATCTTGGAGTTGGGTATATAGCTGCTGTTTTGAAAAAGGACGGTTTTGCAACAAAAATCATGGATGTGAGGGATGATAAATGGGATATTCTGAAAACTGTTAAGAAACTCGATCCGCTGGTGATAGGATTTTCGATCATCTTTCTTAACCATATTGAGTTATTCTCCACCCTTATAAAAAACCTTCGAGAGAATGGAATTAACTGCCATTTTACAGCGGGAGGTCACTATGCCAGTCTGAGATATCAAGATCTAATTCACACCATTCCCCAGCTTGATTCAGTCGTGATGTTTGAGGGTGAATATCCAATGATGGAACTCGCCAGCTGCCTCAGAAATGGGGACGATTGGAAAAAAATAAAAAACCTGGCTTTTAAAGATGATGATGGTATCATTTCAAATCCTCTCCGGCTTCCGGAGATTCATCTGGACAAATTCCCTTTTCCATTGCGATCACATTTTAAGGAATATGCTTTCGGCAAGAAATTTACAGTCATAATTGCCGGAAGAGGATGCGTTCATAACTGTTCTTTCTGCAATACCAGAGAATTCTATCGCAGGTCAAAAGGTCCATTGAAACGCATCAGAAAACCAGAAATGGTAGTGGATGAGATGAATATTATTCACCAGAATAAAGATTGCTCAATTTTTATCTTCCATGATGATGATTTTCCGGTAAAATCGATTGAACAGCCACATTGGGTTAATGAATTCTGTAATGAACTGGGAAGAAAAGAATTAAACAAAAAAATTCTTTGGAAGATAAATTGCAGACCCGATGATATTGAGGAAGAGAATTTTGCAATGATGAGAGAAAACGGATTATATCTTGTTTTCATTGGATTAGAAGATGGTACTGATCGTGGTTTGGAAACTTTGAATAAGCAACTTTCTGTCGGTCAAAACATAATGGCAATTAATACTCTCAAAAAGCTGGAAATCGATTTCGATTATGGTTTCATGCTTTTCCAGCCTTCAACCACATTTGTCTCACTAAGTGAAAATCTTGATTTTCTTCAGCAGATTTGCGGTGATGGTTATACACCTGTAACGTTCCTCCGACTAGTTCCTTTATACGAAACCAGCGTGGAAAAAGAACTTAAAAAAGCGGGGAAACTTATACCCACTGACGGAGTTGCTACATATGAGTTTCAGGAAGAGCAGATGAACAGATACTATAATTTTACAGCAAGTTGTTTTTCACATTGGCAAAGATCTCCTGAAGGTGTTGAAAATGTTTCAAAATGGGCAAGAAACTATTGTTCGGTTTATATGCGCTACTTCCATGATTATCCGGCAGGAAAAATATTCTGCAAAGAAATCACCAATGTGATCAGCGAAAGCAACTTATTCCTGCTCAGCAACATGAAGGAACTTGCAGTTATATTTGAGTCGGACTCATATGATAATAAACTGTTGCAGAGCTATCGGGAACGGATTGAATTAAAACATGAATTTCTCAGGAATAAGATCATTAACACGATGGCTGAACTAGTAAG
The DNA here is from genome assembly GCA_963734885.1 of uncultured Bacteroidales bacterium. Classification (GTDB taxonomy): domain Bacteria; phylum Bacteroidota; class Bacteroidia; order Bacteroidales; family VadinHA17; genus LD21. The sequence goes on from CAVTIJ010000003.1 coordinate 90,854, forward strand.
CTTTGTAGAAGCCATTGTTTAAACAGCCCGAGGCTGGAACAGAATAAGTAAGGAATATTCAATTATCTTTGAAAATGTTCCATTAAATTCAAATTGCCTGATGCTTAACGTACTCAAACACCCTCTGCTTACTCATAAACTCACCCTCTTACGCCGTAAGGACACAGATACAAAAGAATTTCGCGAGACTTTAGAGGAAATTGCCGGACTAATGGCATACGAAATTACCCGCGACCTCCCGGTAAGGGATATCACTATTGAAACTCCTATCGGATTCTGCACCACCCAGGAACTGGCCAGAGATGTTGTTCTGGTACCGATTCTAAGAGCAGGACTTGGAATGGTTGATGGTATATCAAACCTGATACCCACTGCCAGAATCGGGCATATTGGCATGTACCGCGATCATACCACACTTGAACCTATTACATACTATTCCAAATTCCCTGATAATCTTTCAGAAGCAGTTGTAATGGTGCTCGACCCGATGCTTGCAACCGGAGGAAGTTCCACTGACGCAATCCAGGTGATTAAAAACCACGGAGCTAAAACAATTAAACTTGTATGTATTGTCGGAGCGCCACAGGGTGTTGAACGGATAACGAAAGATCATCCTGACGTCCAGATTTTTCTTGCCGGACTAGATGAAAAGCTTAATCAGAACGGATATATTGTTCCAGGACTTGGCGATGCCGGCGACAGATTATTCGGGACTAAATAAATTTCTATTTCAGTTTGTCGAGAGAATAACCTACATACACATCATTCAACTCGCAAAGTCCGGATGATTTAATGTCATTCTGCCCCCCGGTAAGCACATATTTAAGGAATTCTACGACTGCAGGGTCAGATGGTTTGCCAAGAGAACCAAAGGTAAGTTCCCTGCAAAGATTCTTTGGATAAATTCCCAGCCACAATCCACGGTGGGCTTTGTCAAGATTATTAAAGGGTATCTCTTTTTTCTCAATTTTTTTATCATAATCAATATCTACCGGAATAATCTGAATATCCTGAGTCTGATTGCCTGTCGCAGCATCAAAAGCATATGAGAAATTGCAGAAACCTATTGCAAGTCTGTTATCTTGAATATTTTTAATCATTTCCACATCACCGGTCACTCCTGTCCCTTTAAGATCGCTGGATTCTTTATTAAGAAATGAGGCAAATACATCTGATGCACCCGATTCATCCTTCCGTATAAAAACCGGCACTTTTTCTTTTGAAGAGGTGTCAAGCAATTCGCCCCATGTCAATTGTTTATCGCTTGTGAATACTTTCAGAAACTTGTCAGGACTCAAACCCTGCGACAAAATTTTCTCCAGATATGGATTCTTCTTGTTTACAATTGGGGCAACCCCATCTTTTGCTACCGGTATGGTCCAGATACCTTCACCGAGTTCGGTATCAGTAAGCGGACGTGATATCATAGCCAGTTGAGCCTTTTTTGATCTCAGATCTTCCAGTCCCTGACCGGTGCCTCCTTCTGATAGATTTATTTTTACATCAGGATGCAGCTTCATAAAGTCATCACTCCATTTCTTTACCAGTGGATAAAGTGCATATGCTCCACTGATATTTATTATTCCGGAAATTTTAGTATTTGTTTCAGATGGGAATTTCTCGGTAGCTGATTGTACTTTCCCCTGTTTGCATGATGATAGTAAAACCACAGATGCAAGCAATATTATGGTCTTGTTAAAGCTCATTTTTTTTTAAAGTTACAACAAATCCGAACATCGAACAAGATAAAATTGTTACGAATTGTAAGGTTTCTTAAACAATTCCTATCCTAAAAAAAATTACATTTATCAGCAGATTTTTTTATATGAAAAATGATCCCGTCATAGAGGTTAAAAATGTCTGGAAGTCTTTCAAAACGGTTCAGGCTGTAAAAGGGATTGATCTTAATATACCTGAGGGTCAGTTTGTTGCTATTCTTGGTCCTAATGGAGCCGGGAAAACCACTCTTGTTGAGATGATTGAAGGCATTCAAAAGCCCGATAAAGGAGAAATTTCTATAATGGGGAAAAAGTGGAAAGGCAATGAAGATGAGCTTCACAGGATCATCGGACTTTCTCTGCAGGAAACCAGGTTCATAGATAAGCTGAGAGTATCTGAGACATTAATGCTCTTTGCAGCATTTTTTAATATGGGAATTAAACGGGTTAACGAAATAATTGATATCGTCGGTCTCGAAGAAAAAAGGAAATCTTATGTTGTCAATCTCTCGGGCGGACAGAGGCAAAGACTGGCAATAGGAATTTCCCTGATAAATAAACCCGCAATCCTCCTGCTCGATGAGCCGACTACAGGGCTTGACCCAAATGCCCGTCGTGAAATTTGGGAAATATTAAAAGGTCTTAAATCTGAATCTAAGACCTCAATGATACTTACCACGCACTACATGGAAGAGGCTGAGATCCTTTGCGATTATATCGTGATAATTGATAATGGAATAATTTTAAAAGAGGGCACGCTCGACCAGTTGCTTGAAGAGGACACTGCCGAGAAAGTTGTTGAATTCACAGCTGAAAGTCCTCTGAAACATGAGGATCTGAAATCCAATGAGTTGCCCTTCCTGATACATAAGGGCGACTCTGACGAAAAAGGTTTCGTTACTCTCTCCAATTTTGATACGGAGCTTCCGGCTTTTATGACATTCATGAAATCTAAAAATATTACTCTTAAGCATATGGAGTGCCGGCGCAAGACTCTCGATGATCTTTTTGTTTCTTTAACTGGAAGGAAGATAAATGAATAGACCTGTCAGATTTAATCAATTGTGGCAGCTTATATCTGCACTTTTCCGTGAAATAATCAGGGAACCAGGAGTTCTTTTCTGGGGTATACTATTTCCTATCCTTATGTCTCTTGGTCTTGGACTTGCGTTTACAAAAAAAACGGATGTTTTAAGGAAAGTTGCAATAATAAATACATCTGGTAATTCACCTAATGCATCTGAAAATATCGTCATCGACAGTTTCCTGCAAAAACATTGTGAAAAAAACTTATCCGGCAAATCCGATACCTGGCAATGGAAATACACTGCAAAAGATGAAAAACTGGGCAATTCCATTTTCCAGTTCTATCTGATGAAATGGGATGAAGCCATAAGATTGCTTAAACGCGGAACTATAAATGTACTTCTCGTTGGAAAAAATGATTCTGTTGAGTATCATTTTGATCCAATGAATCCCGATGCGCAGCTGACATATCTGAAATTAAGTGCAGCCATCGGACTGGGAAGAGTATATCAGGAAAAGGGGAACTCAGAGATCAAACCCCTGACAGTTACCGGGACGCGTTATATCGATTTCCTTGTACCCGGACTTATTGCTATGGGTGTCATGATGTCAAGCATGTGGGGAATTTCCTATGGAATAATAGAGAAAAGATCAAAAAAATTGCTGCGCCGTCTGGTAGCCACCCCTATGAAGAAATCTCATTTCCTCATCGCTTTGATCACTGTAAGGATAACTATGAATTTCATTGAATCTCTGGTACTGTTCCTATTCGCGCTTTTTGCTTTTAAAATGACTATTCAAGGCGATATTTCAGCGCTTATTCTGACCTTTCTGGCAGGGAATATTGCATTTGCAGGATTGGCTGTTCTAGTCTCATCTCATACTTCAAATACTGAAGTTGGCAATGGCCTGATCAATTTTGTTGTTTTTCCGATGATGGTTCTTTCCGGAATTTTCTTCAGCTACCAGAATTTCCCCGACTGGAGCCTTCCTTTTATCAAATATCTCCCACTGACAATGGTGGCAGATGGAATAAGAAGCATATTTAATGAAGGTGCAGGTTATCATGAGGTAGCAATACCAATTGTTATTCTTCTCTCAATAGGGACAATTTTCTTCTCAGTCGGGTTGAAGGTATTTAAGTGGCACTGAGGAATGTATTATTGGCGATGTATTACATGATACATTACATCGCCTATCGCCTATCATCCATAATACATTTTTTTAGCTTTTGGTGCAACAAATCTCTTTTCTTCCGGTCTTTATCACGGTTAGAATTCAAGAACTAATATAAAAGAAGTATGAAAAGCCTTAAACCGTTAACAATTGCTCTGCTCTTCCTCGGGATAACATCCTGTATTCATGGTCAGTACTGGAGAACAGTGTCAGGTCATGGGAATGTTGTTACCAAAGAAAGAAAATCTGATTCATTCACAGGGCTAAAAGTAAGTTCGGGTATTGATGTTTATGTGAAACAGGGAAACAATGAATCCGTTTCAGTGGAAGCAGATGAGAACCTTCATGAATATATTCTTACTGAGGTAAGAAATGGTGTGCTGAATGTTTACAGCGAATATAATATCCGTGATGCTGAGAAAAAAAGAGTGTATGTCACAATGAAGGAAATCAATTCGATTAAAACAACAAGTGCAGGTGATGTATTCGGAGAAAGCCCGATCAACTCCGATAAACTGGAATTATCAGCAAGCAGCGCAGGAAATATTAAGATAGAAGTAAATTCAAAGAATGTGGATGTTGATATCAGCAGTTCAGGAGATATTACACTGACAGGCGAGACTGATTTACTGCGAGCAGACCTGAGCAGTGCCGGTGATCTGAAAGCATATGAACTTAAAACAAGGGAAGCAGACATTTCAGTTTCAAGCGCAGGGGATGCAGATATAAATGTTTCCGAAAGACTTACGGCAAGAGCTTCAAGTGCCGGTGATATTAATTATAAAGGAGATCCGAAATACATCGATGCTCACTCTTCAAGCGCTGGCGGTGTTCACAGAAGATAACTTCCAATATATATTTCTCAATATTATTAAAAGCCGTCGGATTTCTTCCGCGGCTTTTTTCTTAACTTTGTGTACTATTTTGCTGCCTGAAAAATTCTTGTACCACAATATGTAGGGACGTTGCATGCAAGGTCCCTACAGGATTCGCATATTAAATGTTAAAATTGTTTTTTAGTTTCGTTGATTTGAAAATTTAAAAGAAATGGAAAATTTAAGCATCAATCTGAAGAATTCCAGCAAGTTTATCTCAGCTGAAGAAATTATAGCAAATGCCCAGCTTTCTGTCAGACATCTTGATACTCTGAACACTGGTACCGGACCGGGAAATGATTTCCTGGGCTGGCTCTCACTTCCTGATGATATCCTCCCACAGATTGAAAAAATTGAAAAGACTGCAGATCATCTCAGGTCAGTTTCAGATACAACAGTAGTTATCGGAATCGGGGGATCTTATCTCGGATCACGTGCTGTAATCGAAGCCCTTTCTCATTCATTTTCGTCACTCTTACCCCATAAGCATCATGATGTGATCTTTGCTGGACAGAATATCAGCGAAGATTATCTGGCTGAGCTGATTGATTTACTTGATGGCAGAAATTATTCGATTGTTGTGATATCAAAATCAGGGACAACTACCGAACCTGCTATTGCTTTCAGAATATTAAAAGATCATCTGGAGAAAAAAGTAGGTAAGACCGAAGCAGGTCAAAGAATCATTGCGATTACAGATGCTAAAAAAGGGGCTCTCAGGTCATTGGCCAACTCAAACGGATATGAAACTTTCATCATTCCCGATAACATCGGAGGAAGATATTCAGTCCTTACCCCTGTTGGTTTGTTGCCTATAGCAATATGCGGACTCGATATCAAACTTCTTGTAAAAGGAGCCAAATCGATGGAAGAACTTACAAGGAAAAACAAGCATGCTGAATCAAATCCTTCTCTTCTTTATGCTTCGGCAAGAAATCTTTTGCTACAGAATGGGAAACAAATAGAAATTATGGTCGGGTTTAATCCCAAACTTCATTTCTTTTCCGAATGGTGGAAACAGCTTTACGGTGAAAGCGAAGGAAAAGATGGCAAAGGTATATTTCCGGCATCAGTTGACCTTACCACTGATCTTCATTCAATGGGTCAGTACATTCAGGATGGCCAGAGAATTCTTTTCGAAACTATAATCTCAATTAAGAACCCGGCGAGAGAGCTAAAAATCCCTCTTGAAAAAGATGACTCCGATCAACTTAATTATCTTGCCGGGAAAAGACTGACTGAGGTGAACTATAACGCCGAACTGGGAACGACTCTTGCACATAATGACGGTGATGTTCCGATCATAACATTAACTATTCCTTCTCTCGATGAGTATTACATCGGTCAATTGATCTACTTCTTTGAAATGGCTTGTGCCATAAGTGGTTATATCCTTGATGTAAATCCATTTGATCAACCCGGAGTTGAAGCATATAAAAAGAATATGTTCGCTCTTCTTAATAAACCGGGTTTTGAAGAAGAAGGGAAAAAACTGAAGAAAAGACTCTAACAATTACCCCTTCGACCAGGGCCTATTGAAAAAGTCCTTTTTAACCACAAAGTACGCAAAGTCAAAACATTATAATTTAGTTCTTTGCGACCTTTGCGTAAGTTCTTTGCGACCTTTGCGGTTAATGGATTTCGAGTCATGTTTTGTCGACGATAACCCGGTTTTCGTCGCTGCAATTCCTTTATACCTACCCAAGGAATCAAATTAACTTATCAGAGTATATAACATCATTTATTATCTGTTACCTTTAATTCGTACATTTCAAAACCTACCTGATATGAAAAAACTTAAAATTTACGCTTACCTGGTTGCTGCCTTTATCATCGCGTTTACTTTTGGCAGTTGCAAAAACTGGACTGAAATAGGAACCGGTTCAATAAGAATGGTAACAAATAAGACCGGTCAGACTCTTGGTTATGACACGACATCCGGTGTTAAAATAATAACAGTTAAAGGCCTTGCTTTTAAGGACTTAAATAAGAATGGAAAGCTTGATAAATATGAAGACTGGCGACTGAGCGCTGAAGAAAGAGCCAAAGATCTGGCTTCCAAGCTGAGTGTTGAACAAATTGCAGGTTTGATGCTGTACAGCGCTCACCAGGCGATACCATCAGGAAGTACACGTTTTGGAGCAAGTACATATAATGGCAAACCATTCGCTGAAAGCGGAGCAAAACCATACGACCTGAGCGACCAGCAGGTAAAATTCCTGACAAAAGATAATCTTCGACATGTTCTGGTTACATCAGTACAAAGTCCTGAAGTTGCCGCATTATGGAATAATAAAGTTCAGGCTCTTTGTGAAGGTATTGGTTTCGGAATTCCTGCAAATAACAGTTCAGACCCCCGTCACCGCTCCAATTCTGATGTGGAATACAATGTTGGATCTGCAGGACAGATATCAATGTGGCCGGGTTCGCTTGGAATGGCAGCTACTTTTGATCCTGAAGTTGTAAAGCTTTTTGGTCAGATCGGTGCTAAAGAATATCGCGCACTTGGAATTTCTACAGCTCTTTCACCACAGATTGACCTTGCTACTGAACCACGTTGGGCAAGAGTAAATGGCACTTTTGGTGAATGTCCTCAGCTCACTGCCGATATGGCACGCGCTTATTGTGACGGTTTCCAAACCTCACTGGGAGCAAAAGCAATTGCCGGCGGCTGGGGTTATACAAGTGTAAATACAATGATCAAACATTGGCCAAGCGGTGGTCCAGAAGAAGGAGGCCGCGATGCACATTTTTCATTTGGGAAATACGCTGTTTACCCCGGTAATAATCTTGCAGATCATCTTATCCCTTTCACTGAGGGGGCCCTCAAACTTGAAGGTGAAACAAAAATGGCATCAGCAGTTATGCCTTATTATACTATTTCATTTGGTATTGATAAACAGAATAATGAGAATGTAGGTAACAGCTACAATAAATATATTATTAATGACCTTTTGCGCGGCAAATATGGTTTTGACGGTGTCATCTGCACTGATTGGGGCGTTACATCCGATGAAAAAGCAGTTGACGGATTTGGCACTACATGCTGGGGTGCAGAAACACTTAGTATTCCGGAGAGACATTATAAAATAATAATGGCAGGTGTGGACCAGTTTGGTGGTAACAATGATGCCGGACCGGTTATGGAAGCATACCAGATGGGAGTGAAAGAACATGGGGAACAGTTCATGAGAAGCAGGATGGAACAATCTGCAGTTCGTCTGCTCAAAAACATCCTCAGAGTAGGGCTATTTGAAAACCCATATCTTAATGTCGACGAAACAAAGGCGATTGTAGGAAATGAAGACTTTATGAAAGCAGGATACACTGCTCAGCTGAAGTCAATAGTCATGTTAAAGAACAAGAACAAGACATTACCTGTTGAAAAACAAAAAACTGTATTTATTCCAAAAAGGACTACTCCTGCAGGCAGAGATTTCTTTGGTGGTGCAACACCTGAGTCGGTTACATATCCTGTTAATCTGAATATTGTAAAAAAATACTTCAAGGTGACAGATAACCCTGCAGAAGCTGACTTTGCGTTGGTTGTCATCAGGAGTCCTAATTCAGGAAGCGGCTACGATCAGGCTGACGTCAAAAAAGGAGGAAATGGTTATGTTCCAATAAGTCTGCAGTATGGTACGTATAAGGCTGTTTTAGCCCGTGATCCCAGCCTTGCAGGCGGAGATCCACTTGAAAAATTCACAAACAGGACCTATAAAGGGAAATCAGTTACAGCTACAAATGTTTCCGATCTGAAAATGGTACTTGATACTAAAAAAGCCATGAAAGGGAAACCTGTAATTGTTTCAATAGCAATGTCTAAACCGATGGTCTTTAATGAATTCGAAAAAGAAGCTGATGCAATTATTGTGAATTTCGATGTACAGGATCAGGCCATCCTTGATATTCTTACAGGTGCTGCTGAACCGTCAGGTTTATTGCCGATGCAGATGCCGGCAGATATGAACACCGTTGAGACTCAGAAAGAGGATGTGCCCTTTGATATGATCTGTCATAAAGATTCAGAAGGCAATACATATGATTTCGGCTTCGGTTTAAATTGGAGTGGTGTTATTAAAGATGCAAGAGTGGAGAAATATAAGAAAGTAATCAAGCCACTGGACAAATAAATGAGATTGCTTCGTCGCTTCGCTTCTCGCAATGACCGATTATAATTACAGGTCATTGCGAGCCCGAGGAACGAGGGCGTGGCAATCTTAAAATCGTTTATTGGATTCAAATAATAAAGGAGGCGAATTGCCTCCTTTATTATATTTGAACATGGGGGTCTCATTTCCCCAGTTTATGCTTCTTCACAAATTCATCTAAAACCTGGGAGAGATTTGGATCACCAATTTCCTGAAGATCATAATAAACCCTTGTATTTGGTTTCTTAATTTTGATAATTCTGTTCAGATCAATTGGAGTTGCAATTATTACACTTTCACAATCGGTATTGTTGATAGTTGTTTCCAGGTCTTTCAGTTGCTGGTCACCGTAACCCATTGCAGGAAGAAGAGTCCCTATATTCGGGTACAATCTGAAAGTCTCGCTCAATTTGCCGACAGTATACGGACGCGGATCAACAAGTTCTGAGGCTCCGAATTTATGTGCAGCAACCACTCCTGCTCCAAGTTTCATTTCACCATGGGTAAGAGTAGGCCCATCTTCAACAACGAGGACTCTTTTACCTCTTATCAAAGAAGCATCATCAACTTTTATCGGTGAAGCACCATCGATGACAATTGCTTTAGGACAAACCTTTGATATACTTTCCCTTACTATCTGAATAGCTTCGGGAGCAGCACTATCCATTTTATTTATCACTACAACATCGGCTATACGAAGGGTTACCTCTCCTGGATAATATTTCAGCTCATGTCCTGCTCTGTGAGGGTCAGTGACAGTTATCATAAGATCTGGTTTGTAGAAAGGGAAATCGTTATTTCCACCATCCCAGAGAACAACATCACAACCCGAAGGATCATTTTCAGCAGCTCTGAGAATTGCTTCATAATCGACTCCGGCATAAATAACGTTACCTCTCACCACATGAGGTTCATACTCTTCCATTTCCTCAACAGTGCATTTATGTTTTTCAAGATCTTTGACAACAGCGAATCGCTGGACTTTCTGGGCATTCAGATCGCCATATGGCATTGGGTGACGGATTGCAACAACTTTTAATCCCCTTTCCATCAAAAGCTCAATAACTTTTCTGGATGTCTGACTTTTACCGCACCCTGTTCTTATAGCGCCGACAGCTATGAGAGGTTTTGTACTTTTTACCATTGTATCAGCAGGTCCGAGCAAAATAAAATTAGCTCCGGCTGCGTTAACTATTGCACTTACTGACATAACCCTCTGATACGGGACATCGCTATATGAAAAGACACAATCATTTACTTTGAATTTTCTGATCAGTTCGGTCAGGTTTTCTTCAGCAAAAATCGGAATGCCATCAGGATATAATTTACCGGCCAGTTCTTTTGGATATTTTCTCCCGTCAATATCAGGTATCTGTGCCGCTGTGAACGCAACAACATTATAATTCTCATTGTCTCTGTAGCAAGTATTGAAATTATGAAAATCCCTACCCGCTGCACCAATTATGATGACATTTTTCTTAGTCATAAATCCTCCTTAGTTTTTTAGAAATTTAATTACCGGAATGAGTTTCCATTTTAAAATGAAGTAACAAATGTATAATTTGCACACCGAAATTCCGAGTATTTAAGTGTATTTTTTTAAACACTCATTATGTGACTTATCTTACTGATTAATAATTTTTTAAATCATGTCTGACCATGTTGTAAAAACATGTTAAAGAAAATGTTTTTAATAAGTGAAGGTATATGGCAAATTCTTTGTACTATTATGACATGTTATGAATGTGCTTGCTCATATATATCTTTCAGGTGATTCTGATAAAATAATCATTGGCAATTATATAGGTGATTATGTTAAAGGACGCGATTACCTCAAGTACCCCGAACTGATAAGAAAAGGTATTATTCTGCACAGGCACATCGATGGTTTTACCGATTCACATCCTGTAGTTCATCGTAGTAAGATCTTTTTTACACGAAAATATCACAAATATTCAGGAGTAATCACAGACATTATTTATGACCATTTTCTTACTAAAGAATGGGATTTTTTTTCGAGAAGGCCTCTTGAGAGTGTAACTTATAATTTTTACAGGGCATTGGTCAATAATTACGAGATCATGCCTGAAAATGTAAGGGAAATGATGCCATTTTTTATTATTAACAACTGGATTGAATCTTATCAGACACTTAACGGCATCAGGCATGTTTTAAACACTTTGAGCAAACGCTCAACTCTTCCGAATGAAACTAGATTTGCAATGCATGCGCTGAAAAAGAATTATTATTCTCTTCAGGATGACTTTATGGAGTTCTTCCCGCAGCTTATTGATTATGTTGAAAAAGATTTTGGTATTGAAATCTCACACAGAATAACAATACCATTCTGATTAAACCAGGTATTCGGTACGGCTGGCATCGAGCCTCAGGAATATAAACAGCAGAATTGTAAATCCCCATAGCGAGCTTCCCCCATAACTTAAGAAAGGTAATGGTATTCCAATTACCGGTACAAGCCCGATGGCCATCCCTATATTCAAAAATACATGAGTAAAAAGGATGGAGGCTACACAGTAGCCGTAAACCCGTGAAAAAACTGACCGCTGTCGTTCAGCCAGCATTATCAATCTTATAAGAAGAAACAGATATATTCCTATTATAACGGCTGAACCTAGAAACCCCCACTCTTCGCCGACAGTACAAAAGATAAAATCTGAACTTTGCTTCGGTACAAATTTAAATTTAGTCTGTGTCCCCTGTAAGAATCCCTTTCCGGCAACACCACCCGATCCGATAGAGATTATCGATTGGTTCACATTATACCCTGTACCATGGGGATCTGATTTAAATCCAAGAAGGATATCTACCCTCTCCTTCTGATGTGGTTTCAGGAAATTATTAAAAACATAATCAACGGAATTAACATAAATAACACTTCCTATCAGAAACAGATAAATTATAAGCACCGACATGGCTCTCTTATTCAGAAAATAAAATACAAACGCGATACCCGACAGTACAATAGAAATGATAATTATCATTTCATACCCGATTGATTTTAAAATAAAATAATCGATAAGAAACAAAGTGCCTGCGATAAGAAGAAAGATACCCGAAGAGTAAAAAACCAGTTTCCACTTATGCGTCGTAAACCATACCAGTATAAAAGCAATAATCACAAGAGCAATAGACAGGGTAAGGTTATTAGTAAGAAGTGTCAGAAAAAACAAAAGTATTGCCAGTAAAGCGGAGAAGAAAATATACGGGCTCATACCTTCCCTGAACAGAACAATAAACAGTGAAAAATAGACCAGAGCTGAGCCCATGTCAGGCTGAAGCAATGTGAGAATTGCCGGTAACAATATAATTGCTGCCGCAGGAATAAGAACAGTAACCCTTGTCAGGTCCTGCCGTTTTGTATTCAAATAGCTGGCAAGTGCAAGAGAAGTACCGAATTTTGCCAGTTCTGACGGTTGCAGACTTACACTCCCGAATTCAAACCACGATTTCGCTCCATTTATTTCCTTCCCGACTAATATAACGAGAATAAGCAACAACATGCAAAATCCATAGATGAACCAAGAGAAAAAGAAATAAAACCGGTTGTCTATTATCACAATAAATATGGCGAGAATAAGCGATGCAACTATCCATAGAAACTGCTTGCCATATCGCTGCGACATATCCAGTATCCCTGCATGTTCGTCGTTAAAGACAGCAGCATAAATATTGATCCATCCCATGAGAATCAACAGCAGAAACAAGACTATCGAAGTCTTGTCAATTGAATTCCATATATTAACGCTCCGCTTCACTATTTGCGCTTTTTTCAAGATTCATATCCAGAATTCTTTTTTCAAGAGCCTTATTAGTGATTTCTCTCTTCAGGTATTTTTCAATCATGAGGCTCGCAATCGGCGCTGCATAGGTTGCTCCGAACCCGGCATTTTCGACATAAACGGCAATTGCAATTTTCGGATCATTCTTTGGAGCAAATGCGATAAATACCGAGTGGTTCGCCCCATGCGGATTCTGAGCTGTCCCTGTTTTTCCGCATATTACAATATCCTTTAGTTTTACGCCTGCAGCGGTACCGCTTGCGACGGCCTGCTGCATTCCGAGTACAATTTGTCCGAAATTTGCCGTATCAATATCAATCAGATGCTTAGTTGTAAACCGTTTATCAATCTCACCATTAGCACCAATTGATTTTACGATATGAGGAGTGTAATAATAACCCCTGTTTGCAATTGCAGCAGTCATGTTTGCCATTTGCAGCGGTGTCGTGCCAACTTCACCCTGTCCTATTGCCATGGAGATAACAGTCAACGCTTTCCATCTGTTTGCCCCGTAGTATTTATCAAAATAGGATCTGGAAGGGATAAATCCGCTTAGCTCATTGGCAAAATCTGTTCCCAATTTATTTCCAAAGCCGAATTCATCGAGATAGCTTTTCCATTTATCATAGGCATCAGCAATGGAATTATAGGCCGGATTTTCAAGTACCCGCCTGTACGTCTGACAAAAATATGCATTGCATGAATTACCAACTGCACCCACAATGTTAAGTGGTGAAGGGTGAACATGACATTCAACAAAAAGATAACCTCTGTGGCATTCAAATAATGTTTGCGGTGTGATGACACCTTCCTGAAGACCAATCAATCCATTTACAGGTTTGAAAGTCGACCCGGGAGGATATGATGCCATTGTCGCCCTGTTGAATAAAGGTTGTAAAATCGTATCACCAAGCAACTTGGCAAAGTTTTCCGATCTTACTCTGCCCACCAATAATGCCGGATCATAGTCAGGAGCAGAAATAAGTGACAGCACTTCCCCGGTTTTTGGATCTATAGCCACAACGCTTCCTCTTTTATTCTTCATCAGCTCTTCACCATATACCTGCAGATCGAGATCGATACCGGTGGTAATATCTGTTCCCTGAACAGCAAGAGTATCCAGTTTCCCTTCAGCATAAGATCCTTTTACGCGGCTGAAAACGTCGACAAGGAATATCTTCACACCCCGTTTGCCTCTGAGTTCCTTTTCATATGATTCCTCTATTCCACTCTTCCCGATATAGTCTCCCGGTTTGTAGTACGGAAATTTTCTGATAAGATTCTCATCAACTTCACTGACATAGCCAAGAACATGGGAAGCTACAGGTTTCGAATATTTTCTTAGTGTACGCGGCTGAACATAAAAACCTGGATATAAAAACATTTTTTCCTGAAACCTTGCATAAGTTTCATTCGATACCTGCTTCAGAAATACAGAAGAAGCACGCCTCGAATAGTTTATGGCAAGCTTCATTTGCTTTCTGAACAGGTCCTTGGTTATTCCCAGTAAATCGCAAAAAGAAGTAGTGTCGATTTTGGTGACCTGGGCGGGAACGACCATAAGATCGTAGGCTGCCTGGTTGAAAACTATAAGTTTCCCGTTTCTGTCTAAAATCAGCCCGCGAGCAGGATATTGAGTAACATATCGGAGAACGTTATTGTCAGCTGAAAGCCGATACGAATTTTTTACGACCTGTATAATAAAAAGCCTCACCAACAACCCAAGTGTTGCCAGGGCAATGATGGCCATTATAACATATTTTCTGTTAATGAATGAATCTTTCATAATCTGGAATCAATTCTTTCCTCTTCTGTAATATTCAATCAGAAGAATAAAAGTCACTGAAAAAATTGTACTTAAAATTACTCTTAGCAGGGTTCTGAAGAAATCAGTAAAACGGAAAACTTCAAGATAAAAAAGAGAAGTGTGATGTATAAGTACAAGCAGTAATGTATATGAGAAAAACCATCGGAAACCATAGTTCACCATCGAAGGCTCAGAACCCGATTCATAACCATCCTTGGGTGACACGACCCTTATGACATAGGGACGGACGAAACCTGAAAGAACTGTTGCAAACGTGTGAATACCCGGAGAACCTGAGAAAAAATCGATTATCATTCCAATTGAAAATGATAGTACCAGTAACAGCCATGACGGTATTTCAATCGGTAAGAGGAGGATGAACATTATATATACATACGGATTTATATACCCGCTGAACTGTATATTGTTAAAAAGCAAAACCTGAAGCAGTACAAGCAAAATAAAAATCAGACCAAACCTAAAAACTGTATTGATCATTTAGATAATTTTTCAAGTTCAAGTTGCTCCGTCTTTTTCATATTACCGATAACATCAACAAAATGCAACTTTTTGAAATCTGTCATTAATGAAACGCGTATTTTATAGAAATCCCCTCCAATCTTCTCATAATCACTAACTGTACCTACCACTGACCCCTCCGGGAATATGGCGGAAAATCCTGTTGCTTCAATTGTATCTCCCACACTGACATTAACATGTTGCGGAATCTCGCTTAGAATTGCATATCTGTAATCTCTGCCATCCCACCCCAGGGAACCGTAATAACCGTTTGATTTAATCCTTGCGCTTAATTTGAAATCGATGTTCAGAACCGACATTGCCACTGAAAAGTCTTTTGAGCAGCCCACAATTACTCCTGCAATACCATCAGGTGAAAGAACTGCCATATCAACTTTAATTCCCTGCGATTCTCCTTTGTTAATGGTGAAAAAGTTCTTCTGCCGGTTTATAGAATTGTTTATGACCTCCCCGGATGCATGCTGATATTGCTGTTTATACACTGAATCCCTCACCGAAGAGAATGCCTGATTTTCTTTCCTAACCATCTGCTCCATCCGGTTCTTCAGAGCCACATTTTCTTCAGCCAGTCTTGAATTAATCTCATGAAGGCTCAGGTATGAACTCGTATTGTATATCTTTTGCTCAATACCGCGTGTCATACCTCTGACCGCATTTAGAAGCTTTGCGTTTTGATAATTATTACCTGTTGAAATCACATAAAGAGCTATACCCTCGAGAACAAGGAAGACAATCAAATTATTGTATCTCGTCAGAAAATTCAGCAGGTTCCTCATTCACTTTCTTTGATTATCTCATCAGGAACGGAAATTTATCGACATTTTTAAGTGCAACTCCGGTCCCACGCGCAACTGCATGCAACGGATCTTCCACAACATTAAAGGGTATATTTATTTTATCAGTCAGTCTTCTGTCAAGTCCTCTCAGTAAAGCCCCACCACCGGCAAGATATATACCTTTATTAACGATATCCGCGTAAAGCTCCGGAGGAGTCTGCTCAAGCACATTCAAAAGAGCAGCTTCGACTTTTGAAAGAGATTTATCGAGACAATAGGCAATTTCCTGGTAAGAAACCGGAATTTCAATAGGAAGAGCTGTCATAATATTCGGACCTCTGACAACAAAATCAGCCGGAGGATTTTCAATATCAGGAAGAGCAGCCCCTACTCCTATTTTAATGTCTTCTGCAGTACGTTCCCCGATTTTAATATTATGCTGGTGACGCATATAAGCCTGAATATCAGCAGTAAATCCATCGCCTGCGATCCTGATTGATTTATTGCAAACGATACCTCCCAATGCTATAACAGCAATTTCGGTTGTTCCACCACCAATATCCACAACCATGCAGCCTTCAGGGGCTTCAACATCAAGGCCGATTCCTATCGCAGCTGCCATGGGTTCATAAATCATGTAAACATCCCTTCCACCGGCATGCTCTGATGAGTCACGCACAGCCCTGATTTCAACTTCGGTACTTCCCGAAGGTATGCAAACCACCATTTTAAGCGACGGGGAAAAAAGTCGCGGTCCCTTATTTATCATTTTTATCATTCCCCTTATCATAAGCTCCGCAGCATTGAAATCGGCAATGACTCCGTCGCGCAAAGGTCTTATGGTCTTGATGTTTTCATGTGTCTTGCCATGCATCTGACGTGCCTGTTCCCCTATTGCTATCAATTTTCCTGAGTTCCTGTCAATTGCCACTATTGATGGCTCATCAACAACAATTTTATCGTTGTGTATTATGATGGTATTTGCTGTTCCCAGATCGATTGCAATCTCCTGTGTTAAAAATGAAAATAGTCCCATTATATGAGCTAATTAATTTAATATATACTTAATGTTTAAAATGACGTATTCCTGTAAAAACCATTGCTACTCCATTAGAAGAACAATAATCAATCGATTCTTTGTCCCTCACTGATCCTCCCGGCTGCACTATTGCAGTAATCCCCGCTTTGTGAGCTATCTCTACACTGTCGGCAAACGGAAAATAAGCGTCCGAAGCCAGTACTGATCCATTAAGGTCAAATCCAAAAGTGCGGGCCTTTTCGATTGCCTGTTTCAGTGCATCTACCCTTGATGTCTGACCAATACCACTTGCGCACAGCTGCTGGTTCTTTGCAATAACAATTGCATTCGATTTGCTGTGTTTAACAATTATATTTGCAAAAACCAAATCATCAAATTCTCTGCTTTCGGGGGTCCGGTCAGTTACTGTCTTCATCTCTGAAACAGATTCGGTACTGTTATCTTTTTGCTGCCATAAAACCCCATTCAGAAGGGATCTGAACCCATATTGTCTTCCTTCACCTTCATTCCTGTGCAAAATGATCCTGTTCTTTTTTTGTTCCAGTATTTCCAGGGCTGAGTCAGTAAAGCCCGGAGCAATAATTATTTCAAAGAATAATTTATTGATTTCTGTGGCAGTCGTTTCATCAACCTTAGAGTTAGTTACAATCACCCCTCCATATGCTGAAACAGGGTCACAAGCCAGTGCATCCTTAAAAGCTTCAAGGGCATTTGACCTTGAGGCAACACCACATGCATTATTATGCTTTATGATTGCATACGTCGGCGTTTTGAATTCATCAATAATATTGAGAGCCGCATCAATATCGAGGAAGTTGTTATAGGAAATTTCTTTCCCATGCAATTTTCTGAATATCAAGTCAGGATTACCGTAGAAAACACCTTTTTGATGCGGATTCTCACCATAACGCAGAGGGTATGAAGCATTTATGCTTTCTCTGAATACCGGTATAGATTCCTTTCTGTTAAAATAGTTGAAGATCTTAACATCGTAATGAGATGATGTCTGGAATGCTTTGGCGGCGTTAGATCTCCGATCAGTTAGCGATGTATATCCTTGCTTTTCTTTTAATAATGCAATAAGTGAATCATACTGTTCCCTGCCCGATACAACAAGAACATCATTATAATTTTTTGCTGCAGCTCTGATCAGTGAAATACCGCCGATATCTATTTTTTCAATTATCTCTTCTTCTTTATCTGATGATTTTAATGTTTCCTCAAACGGGTAAAGATCAACTATCACCAGATCAATTTCAGGAATTTTATATTTTGAGAGTTGTTCAAGGTCAGTACTGTTTTCCCTTCTTGCCAGAATGCCCCCGAAAACGGAAGGATGCAATGTTTTGACTCTGCCGCCAAGAATGGAGGGATACGAAGTAATGTCTTCAACTTTTATCGAAGGAAATCCCAGACCTGAAATAAAATCAAATGTACCTCCTGTGGTATAAATCTTTACGTCTAATTTATTAAGAAGCCTGACTATATCAGCCAAACCTTCTTTATAAAAAACTGAAATCAGAGCGCTTTGAATCCGTTTGTCACTCATTATATGCTAATTACGATCGTATTGGATGTCCCTCTTCGAGCGTCTAAAAATAGATATTTTTTTAATAACGTCATACAATATAATATATGATTATTAGGGATAATTAAATTTAGCCATTACCTGTACATCCAAACTTCAAAAAGTTTATAAAATTTTGTCAGAAAGCTTTTTATTACAAAAATTTTTAATCCTTCAACATTTTCTTCCGTAAACTGTTCCTCTCCGTATAATGTATAGAAATTTTAAAAATGTTTTTCAGACTACTTAAAGAAGGTTTCTTATTTGCCGTTAATTCCGTTATTGTAAATAAGTTAAGAACTTTTTTGTCACTCTTTGGAATAACGATTGGTATTTTTTCCATTATCTCGGTTTTTACAATACTCGATTGGATGGAAAAGTCAATTCACGATTCAATATCATCTCTGGGAGAGAATGTTATCTATGTGAATAAATGGCCATGGGGTCTGAATACACATCTCAATTGGTGGGACATCATAAAATGGCCGGTGGTTTCCAAAAATGATTATCAGGCCGTTCTTGAGAAGTCGACAAAAACTTCCTCCGCATGTCTGACAATTACCCAGCCTGAACAAATTAAGTTCCGGAAAAATCTTGCAAGCGATGCCAATGTATGGGCTGTTACATCGGGGTTTGATGAAATCAGATCGTTTGAGATTGAGAAAGGGAGATATTTTTCACCGGAAGAAGCTGCTGCTGGCAAAAACGTTGCATTGTTGGGAGCAGTTGTAGCAGAAAGGCTATTCGGGAAAGATGATCCGCTTGGAAAACAGGTAACAATTGCAGGGAAAAAAACGAATATTATCGGAGTGTTTAAGAAAGAAGGGAACGGAGGTATAGGCGATAGCGGAATGGATGATCAGACAGTAGTTCCAATGACTTTTGGCCAGACATTTATTAATACAAAAAATGACTTCCTGAATTCCACTCTGATGATAAAAGCCAAAGATGGTATTCCGGTGCAGGAGCTAAGCGATGAAGCAACAATGATATTGAGAGCTGCAAGGAGACTTGCGCCGGATGCTGTCAGTAACTTTTCAATGAACCGGGCCAGTCTGATCACTCAGAGCTTCAGCGGTGTCTTCACAGGAATCAATATCGGCGGGTGGGTAATTGGCGGTTTCGCAATTCTTGTCGGCGGTTTCGGTATTGCCAATATTATGTTTGTATCGGTTAAGGAACGAACGAATATTATTGGAATCCAGAAAGCCCTGGGAGCAAAGAAATTTTTTATTCTTCAGCAATTTCTGGTTGAATCAATGCTGCTTTCGATAATCGGCGGTCTGTTAGGGATAATAATGATATTCATAGGCACCATAATTGTAAACTATCTCTTTGATCTGAATATTTTTCTAACCATTCCAAACATTTTTCTGGCTGTTTTTATTTCAGGAATTATAGGGATCGTTGCCGGGTATGCACCTGCAAATTCTGCAGCAAAAATGAATCCTGTTGAAGCAATAGGCTTCTCCTTCTGATTTTTTGTCATTTTTAAATCCATTCAAGTCGGCTAATTAAATTTTGGTTTCAATAGGCATTGAATGCTGTTTTCTTATCTTTGTCCCTTTCTAATTTATTGATAAAATAACAGCCCGATGTTTTTCAAACTACTAAAAGAAGGATTTCTGTTTGCTTTCAATTCTGTTATAGTTAATAAGCTGAGAACATTTCTTTCACTTTTTGGCATTACTATAGGTATCTTCTCTATTATATCAGTGTTTACAGTGCTCGACTGGATGCAAAAATCTGTCCGCGACAGCATCTCAACGCTGGGAGACAACGTGGTTTATGTACAGAAATTTCCATGGTCCTTTAATCCCAATCTTGCATGGTGGGATATTATTAAATGGCCAGCTATTTCGGAACGTGATTTTCAGGCGATTCAAAAGAGATCCACAAAATCAGTAACTGCCAGTTTCCTTGTAGCCCAACCCGAAAAGATCAAATACAAGAAGAATATAGCAAATGATGTGACAATTGCGGCAGTTACTCTTGAATTCCAGAAAATAAGATCGTTTGAAATTGATAAAGGAAGATACTTTTCACCATCGGAAGCTTCATCAGGGAAAAATGTTGCATTGCTCGGATCAGAAATTGCAACCAGGCTTTTCGAAAGATCAGACCCCGTAGGGAAAGAAATTATGATTGCCGGATTCAGAACCACTGTAATTGGGGTGCTGAAAAAAGAGGGCAAAGGTGGAATAAGCGATAATGGCATGGATGAACTGACACTCGTTCCCCTGAACTTCGGGAAGAGCTTTATCAATATGCGCAACACATTTCTTGACGCCCAGCTGATGATAAAGGCAAAACCTGGAGTGGATGTCCAGGATTTAAGTGACGAGACAACAATGATACTGAGGGCTGCCAGGAGCCTTCGTCCGGAAGAGGCTTCAGATTTCTCGGTGAACAGGGCGAGTATGCTGTCGCAGGGATTGGATTCAATCTTTGTCGCAATTAATCTTGGCGGCTGGGTAATTGGTGGTTTCGCGATTCTTGTTGGTGGCTTCGGTATCGCTAACATAATGTTTGTTTCCGTAAGGGAAAGAACAAACATAATAGGTATCCAAAAAGCTCTCGGGGCAAAAAAGTTCTTCATCCTGCAGCAGTTTCTTGTTGAATCCACACTTCTTTCTATGATTGGAGGTCTGCTTGGTGTGTTCATGATATTCTTAGGCACAGTTGTTGTGAATTATTTCTGGGATATGAATATGCATCTTACTGTCGCAAATATATTTCTGGCATTGTTTATCTCTGGAATAATTGGCGTTGTTGCAGGATATGCTCCTGCCAATACTGCAGCAAAAATGAACCCGGTTGAAGCCATTGGTTTTTCATTCTGATCTTGCATTATAATATCTTCAATTTAAGTCTGTTGAATTCTGGCAGTTTTATTATCTTTGATTCTTAAGAGGATTATTGATTAAAAAGACAGCAAAATGTTTCTCAGACTTTTCAAAGAAGGTTTCCTGTTTGCATTTAGTTCTGTGATGGTTAATAAACTGAGGACCTTCCTTTCCCTTCTAGGTATCACAATTGGCATATTTTGTATCATCTCTGTATTTACAGTGCTCGACTGGATGCAGAAATCAATAAAAGACAGCATTTCATCACTTGGTGATAATGTAATACATGTATCCAAATGGCCCTGGGGTATTGAACCCAATCTGAATTGGTGGGATATCATAAAATGGCCGGCAGTTTCAAAAGAAGACTATCAAGCAATCCTTTCCAAATCTACAAAAACATCAGCTACAAGTTTAAGGATTGAACAACCTCAAAATATAAAGTATCAAAAGAATATGGCAAGTGAAGCTGCCCTTTGGGCGGTTACTCCTGACTTTGAAAATATCAGAACTTTTGATATTGAACATGGACGTTATTTTTCGTCGGAAGAACTGACAACCGGGAAAAATGTGGCAATAATCGGACCTGTTATTGCCGAAAAATTATTCGATAAAGCAAATCCGATCGGCAAACAAATAATGATTGCAGGGAAAAAAACTAATATAATCGGAGAATTCAAAAAAGAAGGAAGTGGCGGGCAAATTGATGGAGGTGTAGATGAAACGACTCTAGTCCCTCTGAATTTTGGCAAGACATTTATAAATATGAGGAATAATTTTCTAAATGTTACCCTGATGATCAAGGCAAAAGATGGAGTTTCCATGCAGGAATTAAGTGACGAGTCGACAATGATTCTGAGAGCGTCAAGACGTCTCCATCCTGAGGCAATAAATAATTTCTACCTGAATAGGGCAAGTATCATAACTCAGAGTTTTGAGGGAGTCTTTGCCGGAATTAATATAGGCGGCTGGGTTATAGGAGGATTCGCAATTCTTGTTGGAGGCTTTGGGATTGCAAATATTATGTTTGTATCTGTAAAGGAAAGGACTAATATTATTGGTATTCAGAAAGCACTTGGGGCAAAACGCTTTTTTATCCTTCAGCAATTTCTCGTCGAATCGGTACTTCTTTCAATAATCGGTGGAATTCTTGGAATATTTATGATCTTTCTTGGAACCATTGTCGTGAACTACCTCTGGGAATTGAATATGTATCTCACAATCGGGAATATAGTTCTGGCTCTATTCATTTCAGGAATAATAGGCATCGTGGCAGGTTATGCACCTGCCAGTACAGCAGCGCGGATGAATCCGGTTGAGGCTATTGGTTATTCATTCTGATTTTATCCTGTTTGCATCTATCCAGTTTGTGAGGTCGACAAACTGTTCAACTGATAACTGTTCAGGCCGCAACCCAAATTCATGATAATCATCGCGTTTAAGCTCAAAGGCCGCTCTCACCGAATTTCTAAGTGTTTTCCTTCTCTGGTTAAAGCAGGCTTTTACAACCCGGATGAATAGAATTTCATCACAGTCCAGGCTTTTGACCTCATTCCTGATCAATCGGATCACGCCTGATTTCACTTTTGGAGGTGGGGAAAAGACATGTTCCGAGACGGTGAAAAGGTATTCCGCCCGGTAAAAAGCCTGCAAAAGGACACTCAGAATGCCATATGCCTTTGAACCCGGGCCGGAGCATATACGTTCAGCTACTTCCTTCTGGAGCATTCCGGTTATTTCCACAACTTTATCGCGGTGTTTCAGTACTTTGAATAGGATCTGAGTCGAAATGTTGTAAGGGAAATTTCCAATGATACCTATTTTATCATTGAATTCATTTTCGATATCCATTGAAAGGAAATCGCCGGTAATTATATTTAGGTCAGTATAATGAGATTTAAGATAATGAACCGATTCGTTGTCAATTTCGATAACACGGAAATCGGCAAATTTCCGTTCTATAAGAAATTCTGTGAGTACTCCCATCCCGGGTCCGATTTCCAGAACAGTGCTATATCCTTCGCCAGTCAAAGAACCTGCAATTCTTTTAGCTATCGAAGCATCTTTCAGAAAATGCTGTCCCAGGTTTTTTTTCGGATATACTCTATTCATATATTTTACTATTTACTTATTTCAATATTTTTTTTTAACCACAAAGGTCACAAAGGTTTTTCACAAAGGTCCACAAAGGTCGATATTATAATGTTTTAGCTTTGTGCCCTTTGTGCCTGCTTTGTGTGCTTTGTGGTTAAAAATGGTTTTTTCACACTACCCGGGGGTGAGGTCATACCGAAAGGAGCTCCCTTCCGAACTTTCTGAGTATCGGTAATTTAAGCGACTCGAGAAATCTGATAAACCGCTTTAGTAAATTGTAATAGAGTGTCACAAAGAGCAACCCAATCATAAACCAGATTGCCATCAAATTAAATATCATGGTTTCTATTTTCAGATTCCCGATTTGTTTGTAAGGAGCAAAAAAATGAGCCCGCCCATATTTTGAACCCGGTGGCATGAATATTGGATCAGCCTTTTGAATGAGACGATCAGGAGCATCATATATTTTATTGGTAGCTAATCTGTTGAGGACAAAATCCGAAAGATTTTCATTATAATTTGCTGCCCTTAATGCTACGAATGGATCTTCTCCTATTTTAGTTTCCAACTTTTTAAAAAGCGAATCTCGCTTGTAGGTTATTTGTCTGCTTTGAAATCTGAAATATAGTTTTAAACTATCAAGCATCTTCTTTGCATCCTTTGCGACTGAATCATCGAAATCCTTATAATTTACACTGCTTATCCATGGACCAGGCTTAATTCCTGTAATAATTGAAAGAGAATTAAGATGATATTTAATCTTCTTAAGATCTGTTTCAACGTTTGTCTTGAAATCAGGCTTTTTATCATATTCAAGACAGTTTTCGACTTTTAATTTCAATGCCGGAACCAGAAACGATGCATTCCAGTCGTTCTGACTCACCGCCATATCATATTTAAAGAAAGGCTTTT
Source organism: uncultured Bacteroidales bacterium (assembly GCA_963734885.1). Taxonomy (GTDB): domain Bacteria; phylum Bacteroidota; class Bacteroidia; order Bacteroidales; family VadinHA17; genus LD21. Next base: position 115,181 of record CAVTIJ010000003.1, read on the forward strand.
CAAATTTGTTTGTCTTGAACTGTTCGACACATAGCGCTTCATACGCCCATCGGGTAACCATAATATCGCCAATAAAGGGAACATATATTTTCTTACTTATCGATTGATGGAGATCATCAAATTTTATCATCGCTCCACCGAGTAAGAGCTGAGGGACAAGAATAAGTGGTATAAGAATATATATGCTCACGGCCGTGCGCATTCCGGCAGATATGTTCAGTCCCAACAGGTTGCCAAAACATGCAGTTGAAAAAAGTATTATAAATTGTTGTAAAAGCATCCCTTTTACATCAAGAATATAGTTTGAAACAAGTATAAACGAAAATGATTGTATGGCAGACAGAGCAAAAAGAAAGTTAATCTTCGAAATGAGATAACTTAGTCGGCTCAGATCGAGGAATTTCTCTCTTTCGAGGATTTTTCTGTCACGGTATATTTCCTCAGCGCTTACTGTCAGACCCATGAATAAAGCGACAATTACTGCCATGAAGAGAAAAATAGGGTAATTCTTGTTGGCGGCAAAACTATATACCCCATTTTCACTGAATTTTGAGATATATCCCAGGATAAATGCCAATAACGGGGCTTCAACCAGGTTTATCATCATATATTGACGATCAGCCAGCTTTCTGGTTATATTTCGTTTTATAAAAGTCCTGATCTGATCAGATTTTTTTGGAACCCTGAAATTGCTCGGAGGAATTACTGTCTTTTCGGGCCTTTTACCCAGAGCAGGCATCATTTTTTTCTTGTACTTTTCGTACCATTCTTTTGGACTTATCTGCCTCTCTTTGCCCGGATATCCAGAATTGTCAATGACCTTAACTTCAACTATATGCAGAATATTATCAGTCTCAACGTTTCCGCAATTCGGACACTCGCTCTCAGCCGCATTTGCCTGCGAAGTTTCCGTCTTAAAATAGACAAGAGCCTCAACAGGATCTCCGTCATAGATCATGTAACCACCTTTATCGAGCAGCCATAATCTATCAAACATTTTAATGATATCTGATGAAGGCTGATGTATTATGGCGAAAACAAGCTTCCCGCTGAGAGACTGGTTTCTCAGAAGACTCATTACTTTTTCAGAGTCAAAAGAAGATAATCCGGAAGTTGGCTCATCGATGAACAGCACCACCGGTTCACGCATGAGCTCCAGTCCGATATTAAGTCTTTTTCGCTGGCCGCCGCTAACCTTTTTATTAAGCACGTCTCCCACCTGCATTTCCATGATATCGACAAGATCCAGGTCCTGAAGTACTTTCTGAACAGTGTTTTTTAATTGTTCTTCATTATAATCGCCAAAACATAACCTGGCATTGAAGTAAAGATTCTGAAAAACAGTCAGTTCTTCAATCAGCATATCATCCTGCGGTACGAAACCGATCAGACCCTTTAACTCATCTGCATCTTCATTAATATCATACCCGTTGATGAAAATATTACCTGAGGAAGGCTTTATTTTTCCATGCAACAAATTCAGAAGGGTGGTCTTGCCAACGCCGCTACCTCCCATTATACCAATCAGGTTTCCTGATTCCACTCTGAAATTCATCTTCTGAAGACCATTATCGGAATTCTTGAACTGGAACTCCACATCGTGCCCTTCGAAAACTATCTTTTCAGGGAATTTCCTTGAAACGAATTTCTTAAAGATTTTTGAGTAATATATCGGATCAATTCCCTGGCCTTTAATGTTCACTCCCCTGTCGAGCAGGTAGGGTCTGCACGCAATAATATCCCTGCCTTTAAAATAGAGGATAAGCGACCCGTCATAAGTAAATATCAGAGTTCCGGTACTTTCAAGATGCATTACAACAAGGTACCCTTTGAAGCCTTTTAACCTCATATGGCGCCACTTGTCGTAGTTTTTATAAAGACTCGCTCCTGACTGCTCAGGATTATCACTTTCAATAATTAAAATACATTCAGGAGAAACATTGTCATATGATCTGCCTATCATAAAGGCGATGGCATTATCATACTCTTTTTTCGAGATATTGAATGTCCTTGATACTATGTCAATTATAGTTCTTTCCTGCTCACTGATCATCCCATCTTCAAAAGCAAATTCAATAAGCTGAAGAAAGACTATCATCCTCTCTTCAAGGAACAATCCTTTTTTTATCTGCCGGCAAATATTTGTAATCTGGAAGGAAATAAGAGACTCATCATCAGCCAGTTCGGCTTTATCTACGCTTTTCAGTTCATTAGAATAGAACTCAAGATTATTTTCAAAAAGCGAATAGTATTCCTCTTCAAGTTCACGATTGAGATATCTTCTCAGGTAACTTCGCAGAATTTTTTTCCCCCTTGAAGATATTCCGGCCGGATTAATGGTCGAAACAATAGCAAAAATATGTATTAAAGCAAGTAATACCGATTCCCTCATAAAAACGTCAAGTAAAAAAAAGACCGCAAAGTAAGATTCTTTGCGGCCAAAAATCTATGAATTTGTTACTGTACTATCTGTTCCCTTACGTCAACAATTACCTTTGTCAGATCCTGAATGTTCTTATCAGTCAGACTTGTACCAATACCATCATATACGGCTTTAACCGGTTCCAATTTCTTTACAAAGTCCCCAACCTGAGCATCGCTAAGATAAGGTTTGGTTATCTCGAGGAAAAGATCGAATGATTTCTTTTGTTCAAGCAGAACTCTTGAAATTCCGGCAACCTGATAAGCAGCTTCAGAAACATGTGTGGTCAGATACATTCCTTCTACCCATGCTCCGCCAACAACAAGTAATGCCAGTGGTTGCTGATCGTTATCAGCCAGATAAGCATATGTATCATTGAAAGTGCCCTTAAGGATCTTAACCAGTTCATCCTTATTATCATAATTCTGTTTTATTTTGGTATACATGTCTTCATTGTAAATTTTTGACATGTTCAGCTCATTTGAAAGAGATCTTATAACATCAAGATAATTTATAACTGATTGCTGTTGATTATATAAAGTTGCATAACTGAGGTCAGCTCCATAAACACCCAGATTAATTGCACGTGTAGAACTTATGAAATACTTCTTGGAGTTTTCAACAGGATTTGATATTCCGAATTGATAACCGACTTCCAGATCGGTGAGCATCTTAATGACTTCAGCTGATGTTGGCAATGGATAAACATGTGATTCAATCTGACCGGGAATTTTTTTAACAATTTCCTTTTCCTCAGTTTTCTTTTGCTTCGTAGCTTTGTCTTTGCATGAACTCAGACACGTAAAACATATAACCAGCAATGGAAGTATAAATCCTGCAAAAATCTTTTTCATCTTGAGTTAATTTTAATTTTAAACAATCTTTCAAAAACCGTGATAAAAGTAATAAATAATATTTGAAAAAAGGTGAACTAGAGTGAGCTAAAGTGACTAAAGTGACTAAAGTTGCTCACCAAAACTTCTTTTTGACTCTAGTTCACTCCAAACTATAGTTCCTCCAAACTTTTCCTTTATCTTTAGGCCCCTGAAACAATACCAATTACAGGATGTGGAATTTCGATGAACCTGTAGAAAGAGAAGGAACCGATTGTTTAAAATACGACCGGAGGTTCGAAACATTTGGAGTGAAAGATGTCATCCCAATGTGGGTAGCTGACATGGATTTTAATTGTCCGGAATTTATAATTGATGCGCTTCATAAACGAACTGAACATAAAATATTCGGATATTCTTATCGCCCACCTGAATATTATACTTCTATTGTCAATTGGACACGATCGCGGCATAACTGGAAAATTGAGAAGGAATGGATATCGTTTTGCCCTGGCATTGTGCCAGCATTGAACTTCTGCACACTTGCTTTCACACAACCCGGAGACAGCATAATAGTACAGCCTCCTGTATACTTTCCTTTCTTTTCAGCAGCGGAATCTCATGGCAGAAATCTGATTTACAACAAGCTTACCGAGGTTGATGGACGATGGTCAATGGATCTGAATTCACTTGCCGCTTCCATTGACTCAAAAACAAAAATGATAATAATTTCCAATCCTCATAATCCGGTTGGAAGAGTATGGAGCCCTGAAGAACTTAATAATCTGGCAGAGATCTGCCTTGCAAAAAACATCCTCATCATATCCGATGAGATACATTGCGATCTGATGTTACCCGGATTTGTTCATACTCCCATGGCATCGCTTTCGGAAAAAATTGCTTCGAATACCATCACCCTGATTGCTCCCAGCAAAACCTTTAACCTTGCAGGACTTTCAACATCCTCAGTCATTATTAAGGATCCAAACCTGAAAAAATCTTTTAATCACGTAGTCGACATCCTGCATGTAGGAAATGGTAACATTTTTGGAACTATAGCTTCTATTGCTGCTTATTCAGAAGGAGAAAAGTGGCTCGGAGAATTAGTGCGTTATATTGATGATAATATTGAATATGTTTGTGATTATTGCTGGAATATGATTCCTGAGATCATTCCTGTAAAACCCGAAGCCACTTATATGATATGGCTCGATTGCAGGAAATTTCAAATGCCGGGAAAGGAACTTCAGAATTTCTTCGTTCAAAAAGCCGGGGTCGGAATGAATGAAGGATCAGCTTTCGGGCCGGGTGGCGAAGGATTCATGAGAATGAATGTTGGTACTACACATAATACAGTAATAAAAGCAATGCAACAGATCGAAAAGGCTGTTTCATCGCTCAGATAATTGATATAATATATTTAATGAAAAACAGCATAAAAATAACCCTGACTCTTGAAGACGGAACAATTTATCACGGACGTTCATTTGGTTCATGTACACCTGCCGCAGGAGAGGTCGTTTTCAACACTGCAATGACCGGCTATCCTGAAAGTTTGACGGATCCCTCCTACCGTGGTCAGATACTTTGTCTTACCTATCCGCTCGTTGGAAATTATGGGGCTCCTGCGAAAAGCGAGGAAAATGACCTGTTCAGGTTTTATGAATCTTCATCGGTGCATATTTCAGGTTTGATCGTTTCTGATTACTCATTTGAATACAGCCATTGGAATGCCACAGAGAGCCTTGGTGAATGGCTTAAAAGAAATAATGTGCCGGGGATCTATGGAATTGACACAAGAGCCCTGACTAAAAGGATCCGTGAGAAGGGAGCTATGCTTGGTAAAATTGAGCCAGAAGGACTGGTTACCGATTTTTATGACCCGAATAAAGTGAATCTTGTTGCCGAGGTCAGTACTAATGAGAAAAAAATATATGGAACAGGCAGATATAAAATCCTGCTTGTAGATTGCGGAGTTAAGTACAATATTATCAGGAACCTGTTAAAAAGAGATACTACCATCATAAGAGTGCCCTGGGATTATGATTATCATTCAGAAGACTTTGACGGATTGTTCCTTACAAACGGACCCGGTGATCCAAAGATGTGTGGTACAACCATTCAGAATATTCGAAAATCATTTGGGATTGATAAACCAATTTTTGGTATTTGTCTTGGAAACCAGCTGATGGCGCTGGCTTCGGGAGCTGATACTTATAAACTGAAATATGGTCATCGGAGTCATAATCAACCGGTTCTTCAGGTTGGAACAGATAAAGCATACATTACTTCACAAAATCATGGGTTTGCTGTTGATAATAAAACGCTTGGCGCTGACTGGGAGCCATTTTTCGTCAATATCAATGACAATACGAATGAGGGTATGAGGCATAAAAGTAAACCATTCTTCTCAACCCAGTTTCACCCTGAAGCCTCAGGCGGACCAACTGATACAGATTATCTGTTTGATGTTTTTATTGAAAACATAAGGAAATCAAAAGAACATTGATTGATACTGGCGCGGATTTGCCTCTCGCAGAAAGCTGGCGCGGATTTGCAATCCGTGCCCCCTCCATCTGCTCGGTTGTCATCCGTGCTGTTTCTATTGATTTAATTTTTGGCACAGATTGCAAATCCACGCCAGCTTACATCCACGCTGAGCGAAGTCTTCAGACTTCGCTCTTCCCGTTAGTCACATGATGCATCATCTTATCTGCTAATTCAGCAGCTGTCCGATTCTTAAAACTCTCCATTCTTTTTTCAAAAATAGCGGCTATCTCCTTGTTACACAGATTGCCTATACTTCCTTCATGGACATAATCTGACAAGCTAGTTCTCGAAAATGTTGAATTTTTTACCATATCAGAAACTGCTTTGTACGCATCTCTGAATGGTATACCCTGTCTTACCAGGCGGTTTACTTCTTCGGTGCTGAAAATTGAATTATATAATTGATTTTCGGTTATATCCTTCTTGACCTTTATATTATTGAGCATTAAAAGCATAATTTCGATGCATTCCCTGAGTTCATTAAAAGCATCGAAGATCAATTGTTTCAGAAGCTGAAGATCACGGTTATAACCTGAAGGCAGATTGGTTGTCAGCATCGCAATCTGGTTCGGTAATGTCTGGAGAATATTCGATCTGCCTCTGATCAGCTCAAATACATCAGGATTCCTTTTTTGAGGCATAATGCTCGAACCGGTTATATATTCATCAGGAAAATCAATAAATCTGAATTCAGATGTCATGAACAGACACACATCCATTGAAAAACGCGAAAGTGTTTGGGCAACTGATGCAATAGCTGATGCTACAGCCATTTCAATTTTTCCTCTGCTCAGGCTTGCATACGCTGAATTGAAGAGAAGATCGTCAAACTCTAGCAGATCGGAAGTGAGTTTCCTGTTTATAGGTAGTGTGGTTCCATACCCGGCGGCAGTTCCGAGAGGATTCTGATTATTCAACATTCTTGCTGCAGCAAGCATGACAACATCATCGGCCAGCGATTCAGCATATGCTCCAAACCATAAACCAAATGATGAGACCATTGCAGGTTGCATATGAGTATAGCCAGGCAGAAGGATCCCTTTATGCTGCTCACTTAATAGCTGAAAACGTGTAAAAAGCCTCCTTATTAAGACGGAGAGCTTATCAATCTCATCCCTTGTGTAAAGACGAATATCAACAAGTACCTGGTCATTTCTTGAACGTCCCGTATGGATTTTTTTCCCTGTTGCTCCAAGTATTGAGGACATTTCTTTTTCGATCTGGGAATGAATGTCCTCAATGTCTTTTTCAATAACCAGGCTTCCCTCTTCATCCCATACAAACAATGAATGAAGCGCTTTCAACAAGTCATTTTTTTCACCTTCTGAAACTAACCCGACACTCTCGAGCATTATAACATGAGCCATCGAACCTACAATATCCCACTTTGTCAGAGCAAGATCGGTCTTCCTGTCTTTGCCTGCTGTAAATTCGATTATTGCAGGTTCGGAATTAATCCCTTTTTCCCAGAGTTTCATAATGCTATTATTTAAGTAGTAAAAAGAAATCCATTAACCGTAAAGGTCGCAAAGAAAAATACTTAATTTGGTTCTTTGCGACTTCTTTGCGTGCTTTGCGGTTAAAAAGTTCACAATGGTAGTTTACAATCACTTACCGTTTTTCTGACTGGCTTCAATAATAGCTCTGTGAGCCATTAAGCGAATTGCATTGATCCTTATGAATCCTTTGCTGTCAGTCTGATCAAATCCGCCTTCAATATCCATACTTGAAAGCTTTTTATTGTATAATGAAGATGGAGATTCTCGTCCTTCAATGAGTACATTCCCTTTATAAAGACAAAGATGAACACTGCCATCAATAAGTTCCTGGCTCTTCTCAATTGCTGCCATAAGAAAATCCATTTCAGGACTGAACCAGAAACCATTATAAATTATCTCTGCGAACTTAGGGGTTAGCATATTTACAAGTCTCATCACCTCCCTGTCCATTGCAATTCCCTCAATATCCTTATGCGCGATATGCAGTACTGTTGCGGCAGGTGTTTCATAAACGCCTCTCGATTTAATGCCTACATACCTGTTCTCGACCATATCCAGCAGGCCGATTCCATTCTTTCCCGCCAGCTCATTAAGATAAATATACATATCGTAGGAATCCTCTTTCACAGTGCCATCTTCCTTATTGACAAGCTTAACGGGAATTCCGTTTTTGAAATGTATCACTATCCTCGTTTCTTTATCGGGAGCATCCTGTGGCATAACCATTTTTTCCAGCATGCTTTTGTGAAGAGTATACATCGGATCTTCAAGGATCCCTGCTTCATGACTGATATGCATCAGGTTATCATCCTCGCTGTAAGGTTTATCAATACTGGCCTTTACAGGAATTTTCTTTTCTGAAGCATATTTTAGAAGATCGGTCCTTCCTTTGAAGGTGGCCAGAAATTCTTTATCCTTCCAGGGAGAAATAACTTTTACGCCGGGCATCAATGCATAATAACATAACTCGAACCTTACCTGGTCATTGCCTTTTCCTGTTGCACCATGAGCTACTGCATTGGCGCCTTCAGCCTTTGCAACTTCTATCTGTTTTTTGGCAATAAGCGGTCTTGCCAGAGCAGTTCCGAGAAGGTACCTGTCTTCATAGATTGCATTGGCCATAATGGCTTTAAGTACATATCCATCAATGAATTCCCTTTTCAGATCGGAAATGATGACTTTTGAAGCGCCAAGCAATAATGCTTTTTTCCTGCATTCTTCAAAATTGTCAGACTGACCTACATCTGCAACAAAGGCAATGACTTCATAATTTTTTTCAATTAACCATTTAAGAATAACTGATGTATCCAAACCGCCGCTATACGCGAGAACAACCTTTTCTTTCATGAGTTTATAATTTGTTTGAATTAATATTTATTAACGCATTGATATTCTTTTAGTAAGAAACCCCCTTTCTCATTTCCCCCAAGGAGGAAATGTTGGTTCTCTCCTTCCCCCGTGGGGGAAGGTCGGGAAGGGGGTATTTCCTCCCTTTATGCTCTTTTGTGCTCCCTTTGAGTTCCTTTGTGTTTTTGATTTATACAGTAAGGTTCACAAAGGTTTTTTACTGTTCACTTTTTATTGTTCACTTACTCTCTCCCTTTCTCCCCTTCTCCTTTCACTTCCTGTTCTTCACCTGTTCATGAATCCCCGGGAGAATGATCTCAAGACAAGTATGCACCTGTTGAATTGAAACTCCATCTCTCGGGATAATGAGTATTGTATCATCGCCTGCAATTGTTCCGGCTATTTCGTATCTGCCGGCCCCGTCAATAAAAAAAGCTGTATTGCTTGCATTTCCGGGAATTGTTTTGATCACCATAAGTCCCTTTGCTTCAACTATTTCCTGGATAACCGGCACAATGTTAAGTTTAAGTGATGACTTCTCAGGATTCTTAACATTGTCTGATAAAGAATACATATACCCACCATTACCATCAGGTACACGTCCAACTCCCAATTGCCTTAAATTGCGGGACAGCGTAGCCTGTGTACAGCTTATCCCTTTCCCTTTCAATTTTCTAAGCAACTCTCCCTGAACTGAAATCTTTTCTTCAGAGATTATTTTTTCAATTGCCAGAAGCCTTTTAGTTTTTTGCATATTTATGCATTTATTTTGCAAATATATTCATTTTTTCGGATTTACAAACCTGAATTAAAAAATTATGCTATTTTTGAGCCTCAAATCCTATTGATGAAAGATGTAGTTAAAAAGGTAATAATCCTTGGTTCAGGAGCATTGAAAATCGGCGAAGCAGGAGAATTTGATTACTCCGGCTCCCAGGCTTTGAAAGCATTAAAAGAAGAAGATGTCAGCACGGTTCTGATAAATCCCAATATCGCAACAGTTCAGACTTCGGAAGAACTGGCCGATAAAATTTATTTTCTTCCTGTAACTCCTTATTTTGTAGAGAAAGTTATTGCCAGGGAAAAACCTGACGGCATCCTTTTGTCATTTGGTGGTCAGACAGCTCTTAATTGCGGAACAGAACTCTTTAAATCGGGTGTCTTCGAAAAATATAACGTGCGGGTATTAGGAACACCGGTCACCGCTATAATGAATACTGAGGACAGGGAGCTCTTTGTAAAAAAACTTAAGGAAATTGACGTTAAAACACCTAGCAGCATAGCGGTCGGGGGAGTGGAAGAAGCTATTGAAGCTGCCGGGAAACTTGGATATCCGATTATAATAAGGGCCGCATATACTCTTGGCGGTCAGGGAAGCGGCTTCGCTTCTAATCCCGATGAGTTGAGAACGCTTGCATCAAAAGCCTTCTCTTATTCCAACCAGATTCTGGTGGAGGAATCACTGAAAGGCTGGAAAGAAGTTGAATATGAGGTTGTAAGAGATAAATATGATAATTGCATCACCGTCTGTAACATGGAGAACTTCGATCCGCTTGGTATTCACACCGGCGAAAGTATTGTAGTGGCTCCTTCACAAACTCTTACTAATAGCGAATATCACAAGCTGAGAGAACTTTCAATCAGGATCATAAGACATATAGGAATAGTGGGAGAATGCAATGTCCAGTATGCATTGGCGCCTGATTCCGAGGATTACAGGGTGATTGAGGTGAATGCTCGTCTTTCGAGGTCAAGCGCATTAGCATCGAAGGCTACAGGTTATCCACTTGCATTTATTGCAGCCAAGCTGGGTATGGGATATGGTCTTCATGAACTCAAAAACTCTGTAACTAAAAATACCACAGCTTGTTTTGAACCCGCTCTTGACTATATCGTTTGCAAAATTCCCCGGTGGGACCTGAATAAATTCGAAGGAGTATCTCACCTGATCGGAAGCAGCATGAAGAGTGTGGGCGAAGTAATGGCAATTGGCCGGACATTCGAAGAGGTAATCCAGAAAGGTCTGAGGATGATCGGGCAGGGGATGCATGGATTTACCGGAAACCGGAACCTTGGGTTTGAAGACATCGAGAAGGAACTGGCCGAGCCAACCGATATGAGGATCTTTTCAATTGCAGAAGCTCTTGAGTTCGGAATGTCAGTTGAAAGGATCTATGAGCTGACCAAGATTGATAAATGGTTTCTGTATAAGCTCAGAAATATAATCAGCATAAAGCACGACCTTTGTAATTACGATACTCTGGAATCTATCCCGGCGGATCTCCTGGCACACTCAAAAATTAACGGATTCAGTGATTTCCAGATTGCCCGGCACGTTTTTAAATCCAGCTCTGATGTGATAAATGATGACCTGATGAAAGTAAGGGCCTTCCGTAAAAACCTTGGGATTATTCCATATATCAAACAAATAGATACTCTTGCGGCAGAGTATCCCGCTGTTACCAATTACCTGTATCTTACTTACAGCGGTTCAGAGCATGATATAATCTGTGAATCTGACAAAAAATCAATAATTGTTCTTGGATCGGGAGCATACAGAATCGGGTCGAGCGTAGAATTCGACTGGTGTTCGGTTAACGCTATCGATACTATAAAAAAAGAGGGATTCAGGTCAATAATGATAAATTATAATCCTGAGACAGTAAGCACTGACTACGACATCTGCGACAGACTTTACTTTGACGAACTGACTTTCGAAAGGGTGCTTGACATTATTGAACTGGAAAATCCCGGAGGGGTAATTGTATCTGTTGGCGGACAGATTCCGAATAATCTGGCAATGAGGTTATATAAGGAAAATGTTCCGGTGCTCGGTACATCTCCTGTATCAATTGATCGGGCAGAAAACCGCCATAAATTTTCTGCGATGCTCGATGTCCTGAAAGTCGATCAGCCTCGCTGGAAAGAGTTGTCAACAATTGATGATATTTTTGAATTTGTCGACCGTATTGGTTTCCCTGTTCTTATCAGACCGTCATACGTTCTATCGGGAGCAGCAATGAACGTTGTTTCAAACAAAAATGAATTATCTCATTTCCTGAAACTTGCATCACAAGTATCAAAACAATACCCTGTTGTGGTTTCGGAGTTTATAGAAAATGCGAAGGAAATTGAGATTGATGCAGTGGCCCGTGAGGGTGAAATGCTGGCATACGCAATAAGCGAGCATGTGGAATTTGCCGGAGTCCATTCAGGAGACGCTACAATGGTCTTCCCGGCTCAGAAGATCTATTTTGAAACATCGAGAAGGATAAAGCGTATTTCGCGCCAGATTGCAAAAGAGCTGAATATCACAGGACCATTCAACATACAGTTTCTTGCAAAAGATAATGATATCAAGGTCATAGAATGTAATCTCAGGGCCAGCCGCAGTATGCCATTTGTTTCAAAGGTCCTTAAAACCAATCTCATTGAACTTGCTACAAAAGTTATGCTGGGAGTTCCTGCTGAAAAACCTGTAAAAACGATATTTGAACTCGATTATGTTGGGGTTAAAGCGCCACAGTTCAGTTTCTCACGGTTAGCCAAGGCTGATCCTGTTCTTGGAGTTGATATGTCATCTACGGGAGAAGTGGGTTGTATAGGAGAAGGTTTTTATGAAGCAATCCTGAAGGCAATGTTTTCTGTGGGTTACAGGGTCCCTAAAAAGAGCATTCTCCTTTCCACAGGACCTGCGAGATCGAAAGTCGAGTTATTGAACAGCGCAAAGGCCCTGCGTGAAAAAGGGCACAAGCTCTATGCAACAAGGGGAACGCAGCAATTCCTTAAGAATGCGGGCGTTGAGGCCCATGTTGCATACTGGCCTGATGAGAATAAATCACCAAACACAATAGATCTTATTAAATCGAGGGAGGTCGACCTGGTTGTAAATATCCCGAAAGACCTGAGCGACAAAGAACTAAATAATGACTATACAATAAGAAGAAGCGCTGTTGATTACAATGTTCCATTGATAACCAACGCTCGTCTTGCTAGTGCATTTATACTGGCTTATTGTAAATTGAGCATTGATGATCTGGCAATAAAAAGCTGGGATGAATATAAATGACCTTACAAATATTGGACAATTCAGAGAGTCTTTTTAACCGCAAAGTTCGCAAAGGTTTGCGCAGAGGTCGCAAAGAAATGCGGTGCAACAGAATTTACTTTGCGTCCTTTGCGCCTTCTTAGCGTCCTTTGCGGTTAAAGGATTTAGAATACAGAAACTAAGATAATATGATAACAATCCGGAAAGCAACACCCGAAGACGCTGCAGTAATAATCGACTTCCAGCAGAAAATGGCCTGGGAGACTGAGCAGATGACACTGGTACCCGATGTAATATATAAAGGTGTAAACGCAGTTTTCGCTGATTCTTCACATGGAAGGTACTGGGTAGCGGAAGATAGTGGTACAATAGTGGCTTCACTTCTTATTACATATGAATGGAGCGACTGGCGAAATTGCAATGTCTGGTGGTTTCAATCGGTTTACGTGCTTCCTGAATTCCGGCGTAGAGGAATATTCAGATCGATGTACCTCCATATTAAAGAACAGGCAGGTAAGGACGGCATTCCCGGTCTACGTTTATATGTTGAAACAAATAATTCGCCAGCTCAGAACACCTACGAAGCCCTCGGAATGAGCAGCCTTCACTATAAAATGTACGAATGGATGAAGGAATAATATAAAGTGACCTTGTATTCAAGTAGTTTTCCCGCAGATTGCGCAGATTTTCGCAGATCTTTTTAATCTGCGTACATCAGCGAGATTTGCGGGAAATTATTCTTTGTGCCTTGTAAAAAATCCGAAATCCGAAATCAAAAATCCGAAATCCTTTAGTTTCCCATTTCTGAGAGAAATTTGATCCTGACCAGTCTTATTTCCTCTTCCTCAAACTCATTGCCCAACTCTTTGATTGCATCTTCGAGAGAATCGGATTCTGCTTCTTCTCTGAAATATGAATAAATGTCGTGCTGACGTTCTTCGTCAATTGTTGTATTTATATAATAATCGAGGTTTATCCGGGTTCCCGAGTTGACAATAGCTTCAATTTCCCCAATAAGCTCTCCCATCTCAAGCCCTTTTGCTTCAGCAATATCCTCAAGCGGGCGCTTCATGTCGATGCTCTGAATAATATATACTTTAATACCCGATTTATTTACAACTGACTTGACAACCATATCGAGGGGTCTGATGATCTCTTTTTCTTCGACATATTTTTTGATAATCTCAATGAACTCCTGTCCGTACCGCTGAGCCTTGCCTGCGCCTACGCCTGAAATATTCTGAAGTTCATCAATGGTAATAGGGTACTGAATTGCCATATCCTCAAGCGACGGATCCTGAAAAATTACAAACGGTGGAACATCTTTTATTTTTGACAATTTCTTGCGCAGATCTTTCAGAATGCTGAACAATTCCTCATCAACGGCAGCTGTCCGGGCTCCAAACGCATTTTCCTCATCGGTTGTATCAGCATAATCGTGATCCTCCGCGAGCATAAAGGAGGTCGGGTGCTCGAGAAATTCCAATCCTTTTGGAGTCAGTTTCAGCAATCCATAATTTTCGATATCCTTTGTAAGGAATTTAGCAATGAGCGCCTGCCGGATAACCATGTTCCAGAATTTGTCATCCTTATCTTCACCAATACCGAAAAACTCAATCTTATGATGTTTATAGGATTTAATTGCTGAAGTGACTTTCCCCGAAAGAATATTTGAGATATGATCGGCTTTAAATTTCTCCTTTACTGCAAGGATCGTTTCCAATACACTCACAACGGCCTCATTACCTTCAAATTGTGCTTTAGGATGCAGACAATTATCGCACGCTTCACAGTTTTCCTTCAAATATTCTTCTCCAAAATAATGCAATAAAAGCTTTCGTCGGCAAACAGAGGATTCCGCGTATGAAACTGTCTCAAGAAGAAGCTGTTTTCCGATTTCCTGTTCAGCAATCGGTTTGCCCTGCATGAATTTTTCAAGCTTGAGAATGTCATTATAACTGTAATAAGCTATGCAGTTCCCTTCTCCCCCGTCGCGTCCTGCCCTTCCGGTTTCCTGGTAATATCCCTCGAGACTTTTAGGTATATCGTAGTGTATTACAAACCTGACATCCGGTTTGTCAATTCCCATTCCGAAGGCTATTGTTGCAACAATAATATCAGCTTCCTCCATAAGAAATTTATCCTGATTCATCGTGCGCGTTGCTGAATCCATTCCTGCATGGTAAGGAAGCGCCTTGATGCCGTTCACCTTCAGCACTTCAGCCATTTCCTCAACTTTCTTACGGCTTAGACAATATATTATGCCTGACTTACCCTGATTGTTCTTAATATATTTAATTATCTCCTTGGTAACGTCCTGCTTCGATTTTACTTCATAATATAAATTTGGCCGGTTAAATGATGATTTGAACACATCTGCATCCAGGATGCTGAGGTTCTTTTGGATATCGTGCTGCACTTTTGGTGTAGCTGTTGCAGTAAGCGCTATAATGGGTGACCGGCCTATCATGTCAATTATGGGCCTTATCCGTCTATATTCTGGTCGGAAATCGTGTCCCCATTCTGATATACAGTGTGCTTCATCGATAGCGTAGAAAGAAATATCTATGTTTTTCAGGAATTCTATGTTCTCTTCTTTTGTAAGAGATTCAGGAGCAACATATAGAAGTTTTGCTTTTCCCGACAGTACATCTTTTTTTACTCTTGCAATTTCAGTTTTTGTAAGTGAAGAATTCAGGAAATGAGCCACATCGTCATCGGTACTGAAGTTTCTCATCGCATCAACCTGGTTTTTCATCAGGGCAATGAGAGGAGAAATTACAATAGCTATTCCTTTCTTCATCACGGCAGGCAGCTGATAACACAGCGACTTACCGCCTCCGGTAGGCATCAGCACAAAAGTATCCCTCCCAGCAAGTACATTTCTTATAATATGTTCCTGATTACCCTTAAAAGTATCGAATCCGAAATACTTTTTTAAATAATCATGTATAGTAGAATCATTCAGCATGGTCTTCCAAAAATGAGTTTTTGAGTAAACTGAAAAGATCTTTTCGTTTTACAGTTTATATAAAGTTAACAAATTTCCCGATCATAATATATATTTAAGAATTAATTAACAAAAGTGTTAAAGTGTCAAAAAATCAGGAATGCTGCAATAATCAAAATCATTTAACGGGAATCATATCAATAATCGCCAGCCTGAAGGCGATGATTTATTAATAACTTGATTATCTGAATGTTCCGCAAATTTGGATTTAACAGATTTACAATAGGTTTCAAACTTCATAACACTAAAAGATTAATATTGTTTTGCTAAATAAGATTTATCATCTTTACAGGCTGTATTTTTAAACAAATTTAATTCAGGTGTCGATGGCAATATTTGGGAAAAAAGGAAAGAATGGGGAAAAGGAAATGTCATTCCTGCAACATCTCGAGGAATTAAGATGGCACATCATCCGGTCTATACTGGCAGTTACAATCTTAATGATCGTAGCATTTGTATTTAAGAATTTCCTTTTTGGTACGGTCATCCTGGGTCCCAAAAGTCCTGAGTTCATTACAAATCGTTTGCTTTGCCAGCTTGGCGAGTATCTTAAGACTCCGGCTTTATGTATTAATACAAAACCCTTAAATCTCATTAGCATAAAAATGTCGGGGCAAATCACAACCCACATTACAGTTGCAATGGTTACCGGGGTTATTCTTGCATTTCCGTATATTCTCTGGGAGTTCTGGAAGTTCTTCAGACCGGCCCTCAAAGCAAATGAAGCAAGATATGCAAGTGGTGCAGTTATAGCTGCTTCAGGACTATTCTTTGTAGGAGTTCTCTTCGGATATTTCATGCTTGCTCCTCTGTCAATACATTTTCTAAGTTCATATGAGGTCGATCCCTCGGTTGTCAATCAGATAAATATTAGATCTTATATTGGGACGCTTACATCGATATGCATGGCTACAGGACTGGTTTTCGAACTTCCGATAGTAACCTTCTTTCTGACCAAAATTGGAATTATTACCCCAACTTTTATGAGAAAATACCGGAAACATGCGATTGTTGTTATTTTCATTATAGCCGCAATAATCACTCCGCCTGATGTATTCTCACAGACACTGGTTGCAATACCACTTCTTCTCCTGTATGAGGTCAGTATTTTCATCTCAGCCGGAGTCATGAAGCAAAAGGAAAAAGAACGTAAAGAGTTCTTTGGAGACGATGAAAAAACTGAACCGGCGACATCATAGTAATAATGAAACTTTACACTGAAAATCTTGTAAAAAAATACCGCAGCAGGACTGTTGTCGACCAGGTTTCTGTTGAGGTTGAACAGGGTGAAATTGTTGGTTTACTTGGACCAAACGGAGCCGGTAAAACAACGACCTTTTACATGATCGTAGGATTAATAAGACCCCGTGAAGGGAAAATCTTTCTCGATGAAGAGGATATCACGACATTGCCTGTCTACAAACGGGCAAGAAAAGGTATCGGTTATCTTGCACAGGAGGCATCGGTATTCAGAAATATGTCAGTAGAAGACAATATACGCGCAGTTCTTGAAATGTCAGGGTTCCCGAAAATTGAACAGGAAGAGCGCCTCGAAACACTTCTTGTTGAATTCGGACTGCAAAAAATAAGATCAAGCAAAGGAATACAGCTTTCAGGTGGAGAAAGAAGACGAACTGAAATCGCACGGGCCCTTTCTCTTAAACCTAAGTTCATCCTTCTCGATGAGCCTTTTGCCGGAGTTGACCCTATTGCTGTTGAAGATATACAGGAAATTGTGTCAAAACTCAGGGAAAAAAATATCGGTATTCTCATAACCGACCATAATGTCCACGAAACACTTTCAATCACCGATCGTGCTTACCTTCTTTTTGAAGGACGAATCCTCAAATCAGGCACTTCAGCCCAGCTGGCAGACGATGAACATGTGAGAAGAGTGTATTTGGGAAAGAATTTTGAACTGCGCAGGTAATCAATTTGTTTTCGTCATAATATAATTTTGATTTTAAAGGTATGACGGAACCACACATGATTGAAATTTAAATTCACTTTTTGTTTGTGATTTTGATCAATCATGTGGGTTTCATGATAAATTATTCTACTTTTGCGGGGAATTTTACCGCGGATGTGTCGTAATTGGTAGCCGAGCAAGACTTAGGATCTTGTGTCTTCGTGACGTGGGGGTTCGAGTCCCTTCATCCGCACAAATGTCAAGCCGCCCGAAACCTTTAAAAAGTGAGTTTTGGCGGTTTTTTTAACAGTGCATTAAACAACAGATATTATGAATATTACCAGAGAAAACATTGATGATCTGAATGCTGTTTTAAAGATTAAGATCGAAAAGGCTGATTACGAAGAAAAGGTAGAAACAGTACTTAAAGATTACAGGAAGAAAGCAACAATAAAAGGATTTCGTCCCGGCATGGTACCTATCGGGTTGATAAAGAAAATGTACGGAAGAGCTGTTGAAATTGACGAAATAAATAAGGTTGTAACCGAAAATATTCAGAAATATATCACTGACGAGAAAATTGAAATTCTTGGCGATCCGCTCCCAAAACCCGATGAGCAGGAGAAAATCGATTTCGATACAATGACCGAGTTCACATTTTCTTTTGAACTTGGATTAAGTCCTGTTGTTGACCTGAAACTCTCCAAAAAAAATAAGGTAAACCAGTACGATATTATCATCGACGAGAAGATGAGAAAGGACTACCTTGAAAATTATACCCGCCGGTACGGAGAACTCAAAAAGGCTGACAGCATTGAAGAGAAAGATGTTGTTAAAGGAAAAATTGAAGCAATCGATGCTGAAGGCAATGTAATTCCTGAAGGACCTTCTGTTGATGACACTTCAATCGGAGTTGATATTATTAAAGTAGATTCAATAAAAAAAGAATTTATCGGGAAAGCGACTTAATGATTCTGTCGATTTCGATCTGAAAGCTGCATTTCCCAATGATACGGAAATAGCAGGTATCCTTCATAAAAAGAAAGAAGAAGTTCCTGAACTACCGGCAAATTACAGATTTACCATTCATGATATAAGCAGGTTCTATCCGGCTGAACTCGGTAAAGAACTTTTCGATAAAATATTTGGTGAAGGAATTGTGAACTCTGAAGAAGAGTTTATGAAGAAAATTGAAGAAGAGATAACTGCCAATCTCAAACGCGAGTCAGATTACAGGCTGATGATTGATGTTAAAGATACGGCAATGGAAAAAACCGATATTGCTCTTCCTGAAGATTTTCTGAAAAGATGGCTCCTGCGTGTCAATGAAAAGACAACCCAGGAACAGATTGATAAAGATTTTGATAATTTCAGGAAAGACCTGAAATGGCAGTTGATCAGAAATAAAGTTGCCCGCGATAATGATGTGAAGATCAGTGAAGAAGAGCTGCAAAAAGAAGCTGAAAATATCACCAGGTATCAATTTCAGCAGTATGGCTTATTCTATGCTACGGAAGAACAGATCTCCAATTATGCAAAAGAGACTCTGAAAAGAGAAGATGATGCGAAACGGATAGCCGACAAAATCCTTGAAGAAAAGGCCCTTGGTTTTATGAAAGAGCTTGTAAAGCTTGAGAATAAGAGCATTACGGTTGAAGAATTCAACAAACTTTTTGAATAAGGGGAACCCGCCCGAATTGATTTATTTTTATTTTATTATCTTTGCATCTTAATTTTTAAAGTAAAAAATATGAATATTCTTGACGATTTTGGAAAGTTTGCAAGAAGTAGGCGCGGAGTAAGCAGCACTGGCTTGCACAAATATACGTCCGTTTTTAGTGACAGTTATATTTCACCGACCATTATTGAGGAGAGACAGTTAAATGTGGCATCAATGGATGTGTTCTCGCGTCTGATGATGGACAGGATCATTTTCCTCGGTTTACCTATTGATGATTACGTTGCCAACATTATCCAGGCACAATTGCTATATCTCGACTCAGCAGATCCTTCAAAAGATATTCAGATCTATTTTAATACACCGGGTGGTGGCGTTAATGCAGGATTGGGTATTTATGACACAATGCAGTATATTTCAGCAGATATCGCTACAATATGTACAGGTATGGCAGCTTCAATGGGCGCCGTTCTTCTCACTGCAGGAAAAAAAGGTAAGAGATCAGCTCTGAAACATTCAAGAATCATGATTCACCAGCCGATGGGTGGCGCTGAAGGTGTTGCTTCAGATATTGAAATCACTGTCCGTGAAATCGTAAAACTGAAAAAGGAACTATATGAAATAATTGCCCTTCATTCCGGAAATTCTGTTGAGAAAGTTGAGAAAGACTCCGACAGGGATTACTGGATGACATCACAGGAAGCCAAAGATTACGGCATGATCGATGAAATTCTTCAGAAGAATAATAAATAAAAGCTGATGGATAAATGTTCATTTTGCGGCAGAACGAAGAAGGAAGCCAATATGCTGATTGCAGGCCTCGAAGGTCATATCTGCGACCATTGCATTGAACAGGCCCATAGCATAATGAATGAAGAATTAGGTGGCAAAAAAAATGCACAATTTGACACCATCAACCTTCTTAAACCCGCAGAAATAAAGACTTTTCTCGACCAGTATGTAATTGGTCAGGATATGGCAAAGAAGATCATTTCCGTTGCTGTATATAATCACTACAAAAGGCTGATGCAAAAGCCCGATGCAGATGATATAGAAATTGAAAAATCAAATATCATACTCGTTGGTGAAACAGGTACAGGAAAGACTCTTCTTGCCCGTACTGTTGCGAAAATGCTTCATGTCCCTTTTACTATTGTCGATGCGACCGTACTGACTGAAGCCGGTTATGTGGGTGAAGACATTGAAAGTCTGTTAACACGGTTGCTTCAGAATGCAGATTACGACGTGAAAGCTGCTGAAAAAGGAATAGTGTTTATTGATGAGATCGACAAAATAGCAAGGAAAGGCGATAATCCTTCAATTACCCGCGATGTGTCAGGAGAAGGTGTTCAGCAGGGACTTCTGAAATTACTTGAAGGTTCGATTGTGAACGTGCCTCCGCAGGGCGGACGAAAACATCCTGAGCAGAAGATGATTCCGGTTGACACAAAAAATATACTTTTCATCTGCGGTGGTGCATTTGAAGGAATTGAAAAGAAAATTGCTCAGCGTCTGAATACACAGATTGTCGGTTATGGCGCTTCGAAAAACAGGGAAAGGGTTGATAAGACAAACCTTCTTCAATATATCGCACCCCAGGATCTCCGATCTTATGGTCTGATACCCGAAATAATAGGAAGGTTACCGGTTCTTTCTCATCTGAATCCGCTTGACAGGGAAGCTCTCAGGGCAATCCTTACAGAACCAAGAAACGCACTGGTGAAACAGTATATCAAATTATTCAAAATGGATAATATTGAACTCACCTTTGCCGATGGTGTCCTTGACTATATCGTTGACAAGGCAATAGAATTCAAACTTGGTGCACGCGGGCTCAGATCTATATGTGAGTCTATTATGCTTGATGCGATGTTTGAAATGCCGTCAGTTGATACCAATGAACTTGAAATTACAATCGATTACGCTGCCCACAAGCTCGAAAGGGTAAACCTGAAAGTTCTGAAGGCATCATAGAGATCGGAAATTAAAATATAAAAGGGACATGATAACGTGTCCCTTTTTTTGTGACTTCTTCACTGACACCTGGCATTCTTTTGTGTTTTTGTGGTCCTTTGTTGGTAAAAAAACCATTAACCACTAAGGGACACGAAGGATACACTAAGGTTCACAAAGGAGAAATAATGGAACCTCTCCGAGGTTCATGTGGCATCCGTAACGTTGAATCCTATTATTTATGGAACCTCTCCGAGGTTCATACGGAAAGTGAATCATTGTTTACATCCGAAAGTGAATCAATGTTTACATCTGGTGAGTGAATTTTGTTTACCCGAAGATTATTTCGTGGATCAGAGCCGATCCTCAAACCGCGGAGCGGTTTCATAAATACTAGGGTTATAACAATGTGGGAAAATTCATACCGCGGAGCGGTTTCACAAATAATATTGTGTACTAATGAATTGTTGGTCATGCCATGGCATGACCCTACGATTAATCAAAACCATATAGTAGGGCCACGCCATGGCGTGGCCCTCTCAAAAACCATCTGGGGAATTACTTTTGTGGGGTAGATCGTTTCCGAGATATATTAACAGACCAGATACAACAATAACAATTGGTCAAGGCGATTGGACGGAATCCTACTATTTCAAATCAGAGCAGGGACTTACAAGTTGCTATTTAAGCTCTGGCTTGACGAGTTATAATTACTTGGAGATATATATTCTTGACAGTGTAAAGATTTCAAGATAGATATATTCCTTAGCATGTAAATTTACGCTTATATTTGTTTGACGGGCTAGACGAAGGTTTAACCTTGTTTAAGATGGCAATGTAAAACGTTCATACAACGTCTCCAGATTACAATTCATTCACTATTTCCTCCTCTGATATATAGTATATGTATACGGAATCTCCTCAGATGTAAACTCTTCTTTCTCTGTAACTTCCCATATCTTCATATCAATTTCAGGGAAATAAATATCAGCCTGGGCTTTCCTGTGAACATGTGTGATAAATAACCGGTCAGCAACAGGCATGAACTGCATGTAAATACTACCGCCTCCAATAATAAAGATCTCTTCCTCCGGTGTACATTTAGCCAATGAATCTTCAATAGAATATGCCGCAACAGCATTCTCAAAAGTCTCCCCGGGCTTATCGGTAATAACAATATTCTTACGATTTGGTAACGGTTTTTTTGGTAAAGATTCCCACGTCTTCTTCCCCATTATGATAGTATTGCCCGATGTAAGCCTTTTAAATCTCTTCAGATCTTCAGAGATATGCCATAAAAGATCATTATCCTTACCAATTCCCCAATCATCCGATACCGCAACTATAATTGAAATCATATCTTTAGAATATTGTGTTAGACTGTCAAACCGAAATATCACCTTTTATATGAGGATGCGAAACATATTCCGTCAGATGTAAAATCATCATATCTGAACCCGAGAATATTTTTTACCTCCGGATTAATCACCATCCTGGGAAGCTTGTAAGGTTCGCGGGTAAGCTGAAGTTTCACCTGATCAATATGATTGAGATAGATATGCGCATCCCCAAAAGTGTGGACAAAATCGCCGGACTTAAGACCGGTTACCTGTGCCACCATCAGAGTCAGCAAGGCGTAGGATGCAATATTAAAGGGCACTCCGATAAATATATCCGCACTTCTCTGGTAGAGCTGACACGATAATTTTCCTCCGGCGACATAGAACTGGAACAAAACGTGACAGGGAGGAAGGGCCATTTTATCTAACTCGCCTACATTCCAGGCACTGACTATAAGACGCCTTGAATCGGGTGATTTTTTGATTGAATTGATAACACCGTCAAGCTGATCGATTCGTTTGCCGTCTGCTGCCGGCCAGGACCGCCATTGTGATCCGTAAACCGGTCCCAGGTTCCCCTCTTTATCGGCCCATTCATTCCAAATCCTTACTCCGTTATCAGTGAGATATTTTGTGTTTGTATTTCCTGAAATAAACCACAGCAATTCATGAATAATAGATTTCAAATGCAGTTTTTTCGTTGTAAGAAGAGGGAAACCCTCTTCAAGATTAAACCTCATCTGATAACCAAACACACTGATTGTTCCTGTTCCGGTCCGGTCCTTTTTTTCAGTACCGGCGGTCATTACATGATCAAGCAGATCAAGATATTGCTTCATTATTGTTCTTGATTTATTCGGGAATAATTCTTGCAGCCCAGCCACCGCCCGGGGCAAGATGAATTTTCATTTTATCTCCCGATTTGACACTTGTTTTAAGATGTTTATAATCGCCTGCATATCTGTCGGCATTAATGCCATCCTGGAAGATTTCTACAGAATATTTCCCTGCAGGCAGAAACGATAGGTCGACATTCATGTCCCTCGGAGTCCAGTCAGTAATCGCACCGACGAACCATTCGTTCCCTGATCTTCTTGCAAGCAAAAGATAATCACCTACTTTACCGTCTAAGCCGATAATATCATCCCATACAGTTGGTATATTAACGATGAAATCGGTGGTCTCCTGTTCTTTCATATAATTGGAAGGGCTATCGGATAACATCTGTAACGGACTTTCATACAGCACATACAATGCAACCTGGTGAGCTCTTGTCCCCTGGCTTTCGGGTCTTGTAAAATTCGGAGAAAAATTAGCCTTATCCATATTTACCATAGCGCCAGGCGTGTAGTCCATCGGACCAGCTATCATCCTGGTAAAAGGTATTGTTGCATCGTGATCGGGATTTATATCCCTGCTCCATTTATCATTTTCCATACCCTTTACACCCTCACGTGTCACGGCATTTGGCCATGTCCGACCGAGGCCATCAGGTTTATATGCTCCATGGAAGTCAATGAGCAGATGATGTTCCGCCGTTTTCTGTTCTGCTTCAAGATAAAAATTAACAACTTTCTGATCATCCCTCTGCATGAAATCAACCTTCACACCTTTAACTCCCCAGTTTTCATAAAGAGTTACAGCATCATCCATTTTATCCCAAAATGATTTCCATGATACCCAAAGAATTAATCCTACATTTTTACTTTCGGCATATTTGCAAAGTTCGGGAACATTTATTTCAGGGATTGACACCAGAACATTATTAGGTGCATACCAGCCATCATCGAGAATTATGTATTCAATCTTGTTCTTAGAAGCAAAATCAATATAATATTTATAAGTTTCATTATTGATTCCTGCTCTGAAGTTAACCCCATACAGATTAAGTGCATTCCACCAGTCCCATGCTACTTTGCCTGGCTTTATCCACTTTGTATCAGCAAGCTTCGTAGGAGGAGCCAGCTTATATACCATATCGCTCTCAAGCAGTTTAACATCGGTTGGTGCAATGACAAAAACTCTCCAGGGAAATGTACGGGTGCCCTTCGTTTGTGCAATAAAGTCCTTGCTTTTTGTAATAAACACATCACGATCATTAGTTTGCTTTTCGGTATCGGGGTATTTCGACCACGTGCCTGACAATTTTCCTCCGCCATTGCCAATAAGCCACATTCCTGGATAATCTTCGATATCTGATTCAGTAAGCAGAACATCCACACCATTAGTCTGGAAAAGTGTCGGCAAACTGGCAAGATGTTTACTTGTAATCGTGTCGAGCGATGAATATATAAAGGTCCTCTCATTATGTGACATGAAGCTGGTTTCTAGAGGATACCAGGCATGTGATTCAGCAGGAAATACCAGTTCGGAAACTTCATTTTTTACAGTAATATCATCTTTCAACGATGTTTCAAATCGATAAGCGATTCCATCATTGTATGCCCTGAACTGCACTGAAAATCCTGAATTGAATGAAATGGTGAGGATATTGCAATTGTCAATAATTTCAGATTTCTTATTGGCAACAACCGGCTTGATAACATCATTCAGAGAGCTCATTGTAACTTTCCTTACTTTTTCATTCTCTCCCAGAATTTTCCCGGTTGAAAGGATCATTGCAATCCTGGAATTAGTAAATAATTCCTTCCCATCCCTGTAAGCCGACCATTTTATTTCGTGGCCAACAGTGACTGTCACCGAATTTTTATTATCAGGAGAGCTGACTTTATAATCTTTTGCGAGCGTATTAAAGATAATAACGACACTCAACAGAGTCATCAACAGAGTTCTTTTCATAATAAATTTTTAATGAATTATATATTCAACTTTACGCAGGAGAGCTATTCCTGTCTTTTCTTTCTCTTGGTGATCTCGTCACGCAATGCTGCTGCGCGTTCGTAATCTTCTGTCTTGATTGCCTCATCAATCATTTTATATAATTCCTCATCAGAGTAGGTATCGTATTTGGTTTTCTCAGGCTCAAAGAAATTTTCAACCTCATTAACTGACGATATCTCACTTTCAGTGGGATTGACTGTGATGCCTGCCTTTTTGATTATATCCTCGGTAATATAAATCGGGCAGCCAAAACGCAATGCAATTGCCACTGCATCAGATGTACGGCTATCAATTGAATATTCCTTTTCCCCGTTGTTACAAACAAGTTTTGAGAAGAATACACCCTCTTCAAGCTTATAGATCATGACCTCGATTACAGAAATATTAAATTCATCTGCAAATTTTTTAAAAAGGTCATGAGTCAATGGCCTGGGTGGATCGAGATTCTCAAGCTTGATTACAATTGCCTGTGCTTCGAATCCTCCGATAATAATCGGAATACGCCTGTCACCATTTTCTTCAATCAAAATCAACGCGTAAGCTCCTGATTGAGTTTGGCTATATGAAATCCCCATTACTTTTAGCTTGATCCTCTTCATATCAATTATTTATGACCCAAAGAAATAGCCTTTAACTGCATATGACAAATATAAAGATATTAGCACTAACACCTGGAGTGAGATTATTCTTTTTTATTAACATCCTTACAATAATTTCACCCTCTTTGTTCAATTAATGCGCAATGAAACGTACCAATACCAAATCTGATTGGCATTTTGAAAATAATAAAAGTCTCTATAGGTTTGTAAATATTCTAATTTTTATATCTTTGCAGTCCAATTTTGGATAAATCCGAAGGGGCAAATGAAAGTTATATGATCAAATGATTATATACGCCTCACGGAGTAACGTAAAAAAAAGATAAGATGTACGCAATCGTAGAAATTGCAGGTCAGCAATTTAAAGTGGAACACGGCAAGAAAATTTTTGTTCACCGTTTGGAACATGAAGAGGGTAAAGAGGTTGAGTTTGATCAGGTTCTTTTAATAGAGGATGAAGGTAAAATAACTATTGGTACTCCTACAATTAAAGATGCTGTTATCGGCGCAAGGGTTCTCGACAAGGTAAGAGGCGACAAAGTGATTGTATTCAAGAAGAAAAGAAAAAAAGGATACAGGGTTAAAAATGGTCATCGCCAGAATTTTACCGAGATTGAGATCATTAGCATAAACGGTGTAAAATCGCCTGAAAGAAGAGCTCCCAAAAAAACAGAATCAACTGAAGTAGCTGCTGCTGAAGAAACTACAAAAACAAAAAAAGCTCCAAAGAAAACTGCTGCTAAAAAAGAAGAAGCTCCGGCAAAAAAGAGTACAACAAAAAAAGTTGCTGAGAAAAAACCGGCCGAGAAAAAGCCTGCAGCAAAAAAAACCACAAAGAAATAATTGAAAATATAAGCAAATAAAAAATATAGAATTATGGCACACAAGAAAGGAGCAGGTAGTTCACGTAACGGTCGCGATTCAGAAAGTAAACGACTGGGTGTGAAGCTCTTTGGCGGTCAGGTAGCCAAAGCAGGCAACATTATCGTTCGCCAGAGAGGAACCAAGCATAACCCGGGTCTCAATGTAGGTTTGGGAAAAGATCATACTCTTTTTGCACTCACCGATGGAGAAGTTGAGTTCAGGAGAAAGAAAGATAATAAGACTTATGTATCGGTAAAACCGGTTACTGAATAAGGATTATTTCAGAAAAGATTGAACTCCCGAAAGCATTATCAGGAGTTTTTGATAATTTTACAGCAGGCGACATCGTCTGCTTTTTTTATTAACCCATATTTGAATATGTTAACAATAAATCTTATTCGTGAAAAGAAAGAATTTGTTATAGACAGGCTGAAAGTTAAGAATTTCAATGCTGAAGAAATAATAAACAAAGTGCTTTTACTCGATGCCTCACGCCGCGAAATTCAATCAAAGACTGATATGATGCAGGGAGAGATGAACCGGATTTCAAAGGAAATCGGTTCTCTTATGAAGGATGGAAAACGCGATGAAGCTGAAGCAGCAAAACAAAAAACATACAGTTTAAAAGAGGAAATTAAATTACTCTCCGAAAAGCTCATTCCACTCGATAATGAATTGAGAGCGGAGATTATACGCTTGCCTAATTTACCACACGAGTCTGTGCCTCCTGGACATGGAGCTGACGATAATGTCGAGGTGAGAAGCGGAGGCATTATGCCACGGATCGCGGAATCGGCTTTACCTCATTGGGATCTTATAAAAAAATACGATATCATCGATTTTGAGCTGGGCATTAAACTTACCGGCGCCGGTTTCCCTGTTTACAAAGGAAAGGGAGCGAAACTTCAGCGGGCACTGATCAGCTTTTTTCTCGACGAAGGAGAAAAAGCCGGATACCTGGAAGTTATGCCCCCGATTATGGTTAATGAAGACTCAGGTTTTGGTACAGGCCAGCTTCCGGATAAAGAAGGACAAATGTACCATGCAACACTCGATAATTTTTACCTGGTTCCTACAGCAGAAGTACCGGTCACCAATATTTACAGGGATGTGATACTAAATGCTGATGTTCTCCCGATCAGAAACATGGCCTATACGCCATGCTTCAGAAGGGAAGCCGGCTCATGGGGAGCCCATGTAAGAGGGCTTAACCGTCTGCATCAGTTTGATAAGGTTGAAATAGTCCGTATTGCCCATCCCGATCATTCCTACGAATCGCTTGATGAAATGGTTAAACATGTGGAAGGTCTGGTTTCTAAACTTGAACTGCCATACAGGATCCTTAAACTTTGCGGTGGTGACATGTCGTTTACATCAGCGCTTACCTACGACTTTGAAGTTTGGTCGGCAGCTCAGAAACGATGGCTTGAGGTAAGTTCGGTTTCTAACTTTGAATCGTTCCAGGCAAACAGACTAAAATGCAGATTTAAGGATAAAGGCGATAAACAGACACGGCTTGCTCACACTCTGAACGGGAGTGCCCTGGCCCTTCCAAGAATTGTAGCAGCTCTGCTTGAAAATAACCAGACTGAAGAAGGAATTAAAATACCAAAAGCACTGGTTCCATATACGGGATTCGAGGTTATTAGTTAACCTCAAATTTAACCGCAAAGAACGCTAAGAAGGCGCAAAGTACGCAAAGACAATACTTAAAGATAAATGCTTTGCGACCTCTGCGTAAAATCTTTGCGACCTTTGCAGTTACTTTTTTGATTTCTCAAAGAACATGATTTATCTTATGATA
Source organism: uncultured Bacteroidales bacterium (assembly GCA_963734885.1). GTDB lineage: Bacteria > Bacteroidota > Bacteroidia > Bacteroidales > VadinHA17 > LD21. The sequence continues at coordinate 143,878 of CAVTIJ010000003.1, forward strand.
TAATATATGGATAAAAACCGTCAATCATTTTTTTATGCCGGATTGGCAATATTGTTCTGGTCGACGGTTCCTACTGCCTTTAAAATAAGTTTGTCTGCATTGGATATACTTCCCATGCTTATAATTGCCTCTGTCACATCTGCATTTGCATTGTTTATTATAGTTCTATCCGGAAGAAAACTTTATCTACTCAGAACAACTACATACAAGGAGCTTTTAAACTCGGCAATCCTTGGACTAATAAATCCGTTTCTGTATTATCTCATTCTGCTCAAAGCATATCAGCTTCTTCCGGCCCAGGTTGCACAACCTCTAAATATGATTTGGCCTATAATCCTTGTTTTTCTCTCAGTACCGATTCTGGGCCAAAAGATTGAAAAGAAAAGCTTTATTGCACTTTTTGTCAGTTTCATCGGAGTTTATATTATTTCTTCTCAGGGGAAACTATTTCAAAACGGACACGCAGATTTGAAGGGTGTTCTTCTTGCAACAGGATCATCGATATTCTGGGCATTTTATTTTATCCTCAATATGAAAGACAAAAGAGATGAGGCGGTAAAGCTCTTTCTTAACTTTTTGTTTGGTTCCTTCTATCTGGTTCTCGCGATTATCATTACCGGAAAGTGGCAAATAGCAGCAAGTCTAAAAGGATATATCGCAGCAGTTTACATTGGTTTGTTTGAGATGGGAATTACATTTTTTCTCTGGCTTAAAGCTCTCCAAATGGCATCAACAACAGCTAAAGTCAGTAACCTGGTTTATCTTGCTCCGTTTATTTCATTGTTTTTTGTGCACTTTATTCTGCATGAACCCGTTTATTACACAACGCCTGTTGGTTTAATTTTTATTATTTCGGGCATCTTTGTTCAGACAAATCGATCAAAACAGATGCTTTAATTGTTATATGCAACAACATTATATATTCACAATACACACTACAAACAATGAAAAAACTTTTTATTCTTTTATTCTCAATCATATTAGTATTTGTTTCATGCAAAAAGGACGTTACCCCTGCAACCAGTACAACAGCAACTACTGATCAACAAGCCAGGGATACTTTGTACGCATATATGAACCAGATCTATTTTTGGTATAAATTCATGCCTGTTGTCAACGTAAACGATTATAAAGATCCTGCTACACTGCTTGATGCAATGATATATAAGAAATTAGACAGGTGGAGCTTCGTTGAAACATATGCTGAATATCAGGCACAGAGCACCGGGAGTTTTGTCGGACATGGAATCAGTATGGGACTTGATCCGGCAAATAATGTAAGGATCGCACAGATATATAAAAACTCTCCTCTTTACACAGCAGGAGCACGCAGAGGCTGGATTGTTAAAAAGCTTAACAATACTGATCTGGCTCCGATTTTTATTGCCAAAAATGGAACAGCTTATAATAACTTAATTGGACCATCAACCGCGAATGTGACAAACACTTTCCTATTTACAACTCCCAAAGGCAAGGACACAACAATTGTTTCACAAAAAGCCTCTTTTACGCTGAATACGGTGATTACAGCCGATACGCTTCACCTGATCTCAGGAATAACCGGTCATCTTGTATTTGATCAGTTCATACCTCCATCAAATGCTGAACTTGCTTCAGCCTTTGCATATTTTAGTCAGTTCAACATAAAAGATATTATCGTCGATTTAAGATATAACGGTGGCGGAGATCTTAGTGTTCTGACTAATATGGCTAGCTATTTCGCAGGTTCATCAAAATTCAATACTCCATTTCTTACGCTGACATTTAATGATAAGAATGCACAGTATAACCAGACCTATGACTTCAAAATAGTTTCAACACCTCTTAATCTTTCAAGGATGGTTGTAATAACTACCCGAGGGACTGCTTCTGCCAGTGAAGATTTTATAAATGGACTAAAACCTTTTCTCCAAATCACAACCATAGGTGATACAACCAATGGAAAACCTGTAGGCATGTTGGGATTTCAATTCAGAACCGCCTATATGTTCTGGCCAATATCTTTTTCTCTTGTTAATTCAGCAAATCAGGGTGATTTTTATGCAGGTTTTGCTCCTGCCAAAGAAGTTGTTGATGATATTACACACGACTGGAGCGACAGGAATGAGGCATGTCTGAAGGAATCAATATATTTTCTGGAGCATGGAACCGTATCAGCAAAAGGATTATACGCAGGCGGTAAACGATCCACCGTGAAGTTTGATGAAGCATCGAACAAGAATAATAACGCTTATATTTTGCGCAGGTAATAGTGAGCGGAATTTAGAAATTAGAGAGGGAATATTATTATCTTTCCTCTCTAATTCCCAACCTTGAAAGCAAAACCAAAGGAGAGAATAATCCTCGGTATTGACCCTGGAACAAGCATTACAGGATATGGTGTTATTAAAACATGCGGCACGGTGCCTCAGTTAATAACTATCGGATCAATTGATCTTTCAAAATATGAGGATCATTACCTTAAACTAAAACATATTTTTGAGAGGACAATTGGCATTATTGATGAATACCATCCTGATGAGCTTGCAATCGAGGCTCCGTTTTATGGCAAAAATGTCCAGTCGATGTTAAAGCTTGGCCGGGCTCAGGGTGCTGCGATAGCAGCTGCACTTACACGGTCACTTCCAATCTTCGAATATGCTCCCAGGAAGATAAAAATGTCTATTACCGGTCAGGGTGCTGCATCCAAGGAGCAGGTCGCATCCATGCTAATGAATATTCTTAAATTCAATCTGACTGAAATAAAACTTGATGCAACGGATGGCCTTGCTGCTGCTCTATGCCATTTCTATCAGACTAATAACCCGATGTCCGAAAAATCGTATAACAGCTGGAAAGATTTCATGAATAAGAATCCAAAAAGGGTAATAACCAAAGAGGGATTAAGTCCTAAATAGTTGCATAAGCGAGCGCAACGACACTAACCTTAACATTCTCAATCCTGAGCAGTTCATTCGTGCATGATTCAATGGTCGATCCGGTCGTTATAACATCATCTACAAGTAAAATATGCTTGCCAATAATCTTTTCAGGAGCCACCACTTTAAAAATCCCTTCGACATTTGTCCATCTTTCATAGCGTGACTTTTTAGTCTGGGTTGCGGAAACTAAAACCCTTATAAGAACCTCTAATTCAACATAAAGGGAAGCAGCCTCTCCTAATCCGGCAGAGATTGATTCACTCTGGTTAAAACCGCGGACCCGTCTTTTTGAGGGATGCAGCGGAACAGGAATTATCATATCGATGTCATTCATAAATCCCGAAGTCTTAAGCGCGGAACCATATATTTTACCAAGTTCAAATCCAATCTCACGGATCCCTTTATATTTTAAATTATGAATAAGATTTCGTATACGGCTTCCTTTATTATAATACGAAAAGGCAGCTGCTTTTTCAATATTGCATCTTCCCCAGAAAAGCTGAGCAACTGGATTATCGGGCTCATTATGATAGTTGGTGCGGGGAATTACAACATAGCACTCTGTGCAAATGAGGTTCTCGTTTCTCAACAGGTAATTTCCACAGGCATAACAAAGCCGCGGGAACAGCAAGCTGATAAAATCATCCCAGAAATCATAGATATAACTCATGCAGCGGGCAGAATTATTCTATAAAGATATGAAATAGATTGCTTTCAGAATATAAAATTCATGCCACCAAGACACGAAGACACAAAGAATCACCAAGAATATGAATATAATATTGAGATTGCTCGCAGAGCATAATAATATATTAATAATTGGTGTGACTTAGAGTCTTGGCGTCCTGGTGGCAAAAAAAAGGAGGTTTAAGAAAACTCAAAGTGCGACGTTTCTGCTGATTTTATCAGCAATTGCTTTAAATTCTTCAGGGGAGAATTTAAGCTTTTTATTCTTGAAGTTGATGTCCTCCATGGTATCCATGGGTATCAGATGAATATGGGCATGAGGCACTTCCAGGCCTAAAATGACAACTGCAATCCGGTTGCACGGGAAAGCGGTTTTTATTGCAGATGCGATTTTTTTAGAAAAAAGCATCATAGCACTTAAACTGACATCTTCAAGGTCAAAAATGTAATCGGTTTCCTTTTTGGGGACCACCAGAGTATGGCCTGCTTTCAATGGATTGATATCCAGAAAAGCAAAAAATTCCTCATTCTCGGCGATCTTATAAGAAGGTATCTCCCCATTGATAATTTTTGAAAAGATAGTTGCCATGAAAGTATTAAATTGAAATAGAGATTATTTCAAACGGGATAGTCCCGGAAGGGACTTTTATTTTTACAATATCCCCGACTTTTTTCCCGATCAGACCTTGTGCTATTGGAGAACTTACTGCGATTTTCCCTATTTTAAAATTTGCTTCGCTCTCAGGAACAATCAGGTATTCCATTATGGAATTATTTGTCTGGTTTTTAATTTTAACCTTACTCAGCAAACGGACTGAAGTTGCATCAAGTTTTGATTCATCAAGAATGCGGGAACGGGTCACTATGTCCTCAAGTTTAGATATCCGTAACTCAAGCATACCCTGTGCCTCTTTGGCTGCGGCATATTCGGCATTTTCGGAAAGGTCACCTTTATCCCTGGCATCAGCTATCTGCCTGGATATTGAAGGTCTCTCAACATTTCTCAATTGGTCGAGTTCCTCTTTCAGCTTCTGAAGGCCTTCTGCAGTTACATATATAACTTCTGACATTTCTCTGTTATATTAAAAAATAAGAAGAATTCCGGGGTCGCCGGAACTCTTCAGGAACAAATGTATAAAATTTTTTAATTATTTACAAATATAATCTTGTGATTGTGTGTTGTACAAGTATTTATCAATAAAATTGATCATTATGAATATTTTCTGCCGGCACGTCTGGTTTCCGATCTTACTTTCTTTTTATGGTGCTTGTCACGCGATGTATATTCTTTTTTATTCTGTTTCATACGAGATTGAACTTCAGGGGTTTGAATGTCAAAGGCATGTTTCTGGGAATCCTTTATATGATTCTCATATTCCTTGTCGAGCTTACGGGAATTCGCTTCCTGCTTTTTTTTAGCTTTTAGCACAGTTCGCGGCTCTTTTACTTTAGGTGCACTTCTGTGATTCTTTCCGAATAATTTTTTCTCAGGATCTTTGTGAAACAACTGTGCATTCACCGATCCTGTCACAATGAATATCACGAAAAGAAAAAGAAATATTTTTTTAAAAGATAAATTATTCATTCTCAGATATTACAATAAATAATTTCCAATCCCGTTAAACTTCGGGGCTTAATAGTAAATTTGCAGCAACATTAAATCAAAATGTCATTTAATTCAAAAATAATATTTTTTTCCATAGCGGCAGCATTGTCAGTAAGCTTATGCTCCTGCAATAAAAAGAACGATGTAATACCCGATACCTATGTAAATTTCTCGCTTGATCTGAATGATCCTGAATTCGTTAGTTTAAGTGGTATTGGCGGGTCTGTTACCATTGATTCCCATACAAATAACTGGGGAATAGGAGCCGCCGGGTATAATGGCAACGGTCTGATTATTTGTTCCGGGGTTGAAGAATACTATGCATACGACCGTACCTGTCCGCACGATTACGTTGTTAACAGTCTGAATGTCAAGGTAAATATTGATCCTAAAGATTCTCAGATTGGTGTTTGCCCGAAATGCGGAACAAAATATGGCCTGACGGTAGGAGGAACTCCAGTTTCCGGCGTTGGAAGATATCCGTTGAAAAACTACAAGACCAGCCTGCAGGGAAATTATGTGCTGGTTTGGAATTGAGGACCGCTGAGCGAAGTCTTCAGACTTCGCTTCCAGATTCATCAAGCCGAATACAACTTTACAATAATGGCGAAGTCCGAAGACTTCGCCAAGCGATCTCTGTTATACGATTTGGGTAGGGACGTTGCATGCAACATCCCTACAAGAAATTCTAATATCGATAATGATCTGCCTTATAAGGGCCATTTTCAGAAACTCCAATATACTCTGACTGATCTTTTGTGAGCTTTGTGAGCTTCACACCAAGCTGGTCGAGATGCAGACGGGCTACTTCCTCATCGAGGTATTTCGGCAGACGATAAACACCAATTTCGTACTTGTTCTTCCAGAGGTCAATCTGAGCAAGCGTCTGGTTACTGAAAGAGTTGCTCATAACAAATGAAGGATGACCGGTAGCACATCCGAGATTGACAAGCCTTCCTTCTGCAAGAATGAAAATTGCATGGCCATCAGGGAAAAGATATTTGTCAACCTGAGGCTTGATATTTATTTTTTTAATCCCTTTATATTCGTTCAGATTGTCAACCTGAATTTCATTATCAAAATGACCAATATTACATACAATCGACTGGTCCTTCATATTAAGCATATGATCAAGGGTAATAATATCCTTGTTCCCGGTTGCTGTGACAAAAATATTGCCCTCATGGAGGGTGTCTTCCACAGTTTTTACTTCGAAACCTTCCATTGATGCCTGAAGAGCACATATTGGATCTATCTCGGTAACAATCACGCGTGAACCATACGATTTCATCGATTTGGCGCAACCTTTTCCGACATCGCCGTAACCGCATACAACCACAACTTTTCCGGCAAGCATAACGTCAGTTGCTCTCTTGATACCGTCTGCAAGCGATTCGCGGCATCCATACAGATTGTCAAATTTAGATTTTGTGACAGAATCGTTGACATTAATAGCAGGTACAAGCAATTCACCGCTTTCCATCATCTGGTACAACCTATGAACTCCTGTTGTTGTTTCTTCTGATATGCCTTTCAACTCGCTTACTGTGGTATGCCATTTGCCAGGTTCTTTAGCCAAAATATCCTTAAGAGTCGCGAGAATGATCGCCTCTTCCCTGTTTTCCGGTTTTTTGTTTAGAATTTCAGGGTTTTTCTCAGCTTTATAACCTAAATGCACCATAAGAGATGCATCTCCTCCATCATCAACTAAAAGATTTGGGCCTTTACCCCCGGGAAATGAAAGAGCCTGGGCTGTGCACCACCAATATTCCTCCAGAGTCTCGCCTTTCCATGCAAAAACGGGTATGCCCCTTGCTGCTATGGCAGCTGCGGCATGGTCCTGCGTCGAGAAAATATTGCAACTTGCCCATCTCACGTCAGCACCCAGATCAGCAAGAGTTTCAATGAGAACTGCAGTCTGAATTGTCATATGAAGTGAACCGGTGATCCTGGCGCCTTTAAGTGGTTTTTCAGAAAAATATTTCTTTCTGATGGCCAGAAGGCCCGGCATTTCTTTTTCGGCAATTTCAATTTCTTTTCTGCCAAAATCGGCCAGTGCGATGTCTTTTACCTGGTATTGGATTGTATCAAGAGTTACATTCATAATTCATATTTTTTTGAGAGATCAAAGGTAGTAAAAACATTCATATTTCCTCAGGGTAACAGCCTTAGTGTTTCCAGTTTGTCAAGTTCCATTTGTACTACAAGTTCATCCAGACTTTTGAATTTCTTCTCATCCCTTAATCTTTTCCTGAAAACCACGGTTATGTTTCTCCCGTAAAGATCTTCATTAAAGTCAAGGATGTTAACCTCGATGCTTCTTAAACTTGGGTCTTCATTAACTGTCGGATTGGATCCAATGTTCAGCATCCCCTTCAAAACTTTATTCTCAAACTTTACTTCAACTGCATAAACCCCGTTGGAAGGTACTAGTTTGTGTTCGGAAGAAGGTTTGATATTAGCCGTTGGAAACCCGATCTGCCGGCCAAGCTTTCGCCCTTCAATAATCTGCCCTCCAAGAGAATACGGATATCCTAACCAGCTATTTGCTTTTTCAACATTGCCTTTTAGCAATGCACCCCTGATCAGAGAAGAACTGATCACACCATCTTCAGTTTGGAAACCTTCAACTTGTTCAACCCTGAAATCAAGATCTTTTGCACATTGTCTGATAGTGTTAAAATCACCTTCGCCTTTTCTTCCGAAGTGGTGATCATACCCTATTACAAGGAGCTTTGTACCTATTTTCCCCACCAGGATATCCTTTACGAAATCACACGCAGGAATATTGCTGAACTCAGTAGTAAATTTAATTATTACCAGATGATCAATTGATGCTTTTGACAGTAATTCAATCTTTTCCTCTATCGTAGTCAGGAATGAAAGATTTTTGTTTTTTTGTTCAAGTACCAATCTGGGATGAGGTGAGAAGGTTATGACAACCGATTCAGATTTTTCTTCCCGGGCTTTCTGAACGAGTCTGTCGAGCAGCGTCCGGTGTCCGCGGTGAACACCATCAAATATGCCCATGGTTGTAACCGGAGCTCCGAGCATCAGATTATCATATCCTTTATGAATCAACATAGAATTCAAATATGCCTGCAAATTTAATAAAGCACATGGAAATGAAACAAATAAATGATTTAGTTTTCGTATTTTTATAGCAGAAATTCAATATTTGCTAATCATCATGAGCACAACCAGTTTCTATCAGTCCGACCCATGGCTGAATCCCTTTACTAATGTTATCGACAGAAGATATACCAGGTGCCTTCAGAAAGAAAAAATGCTGATTGGAAACGGTAATCTTTGTGATTTTGCGATGGGGCATCATTATTACGGATTGCACCGCACCAATGATTCTTGGGTCTTCAGGGAATGGGCTCCAAATGCGACAAATATTTTTCTTATCGGAGTTTTTAATGACTGGAAGGAGAAAAAAGAGTTCATGATGAAGAGGATCAATCAGATGGGTGACTGGGAGATTTTCCTTCCTTTTGAATTACTTAAACACGGCGATCTTTATAAACTTTCTGTTCACTGGCAGGGTGGTGGCGGTGAACGAATTCCATCATACGCTAACCATGTAGTCCAGGACGAGAAAACAAAAATTTTCAGCGCACAGGTATGGCAGCCGAAGGAACAATACGTATGGAACAATGACAATTTTTCTTCTTCTCAAAAAGCGCCTGTAATTTATGAGGCCCATATAGGCATGGCGACGCCTGAAGAAAAACTGGGAACCTATCGCGAATTTACTGAAAAGATAATTCCGATAATTGAAAAATCAGGATATAATACAATTCAGTTAATGGCCATCCAGGAGCATCCTTTTTATGGATCATTCGGGTACCATGTTTCGAGTTTCTTTGCTGCATCATCGCGATTCGGTACACCTGAAGATCTAAAGGAACTGGTTGATAAAGCACATTCCGCTGGACTCAGGGTTATAATGGACCTTGTTCATTCACACTCTGTGAGGAATGTCAATGAAGGACTTGGTTTGTTCGATGGATCATTGGGCCAGTATTTCCATGCAAATGAAAGGAGATATCATGTTGCCTGGGATTCCCTGTGCTTCGATTATGGCAAGGACAATGTTATACACTTCCTGCTTTCTAATTGCCGCTACTGGCTTGAGGAATATAAATTTGATGGTTTCAGATTCGATGGAATAACCAGTATGATCTACTATGATCACGGACTCGAAAAGAACTTCACATCATACAATGAATACTTTGATGGCAACCAGGATGAAGATGCCCTTGTATATTTGTTTCTTGCCAATAAACTGATACATCAATTTAAGCCTGAAGCTATAACCATTGCCGAGGAAATGAGCGGAATGCCGGGACTGGCATCTGATACGGAAAAAATGGGATATGGATTCGATTTCAGGTTATCGATGGGAGTGCCCGATTTCTGGATCAAGCTGGTGAAAGAGACTCCTGATGAAAACTGGGATATGGGAAAGTTGTTTTATGAACTGACTCAACACCGTCCCGAAGAAAAGATCATTTCATACTGTGAATCGCACGACCAGGCTCTTGTCGGAGATAAAACACTTATATTCAGAATGATAGATGCCGAGATGTATACCGGGATGAATAAGTCATATCATAGCATTGTGCTCGACCGGGGTATTGCTTTGCATAAAATGATACGATTAATAACTTTCAGCACTTCGGGCGGAGGCTATCTGAATTTCATGGGGAATGAATTTGGCCATCCTGAATGGATAGATTTTCCGCGCGAAGGAAACAACTGGAGCTTTAAATATGCGCGGCGTCAATGGCCTTTGGCATTGAACAAAGATCTGAAATATTCCGATCTGCTGTTTTTTGACCGTAAGATGCTTAAACTCAATACCGATTTCAAAATACTCAATGATCTTACTGTAACAAGGATATATGAAAACACATACGATAAGGTCCTTGCATATATGAGGGGAGAGTTATTATTTGTTTTTAACTTCAATCCTAATGTTTCATTTACAGATTATGGAATTCCTGTAATGGGGAAATTCAAGATTGTACTCGATACCGACGACCCTGCATTCGGCGGTTTCAACAGGATTGACAGAAAAACGACATATATCTCAATTAAAAAAGCAGAAAGGAACATAATTAATGCTTCTTTATACCTGTACCTGTATCTGCCTGCAAGAACAGCATTGGTATTCAAAAAAGAACCTGTAAGAAAAGCAACAGATATCTAGTCGATCCAGCGAAGAAGATAAAAATCCTGTTTGTGAGGCAAATCCTTATGTTTCGGATATATTCGTATCCCGTAGAAGAATGATCCGGCTTTTTCAGGAACGAGACTGGCTCTGTAAAGGCATTTCCCGCTCTTACTGCTGATCAGTTTAAACTCCTCACTGGCTACAAACTCATGTTCCCCCTGTTTGCTCATATGGGTTACAATGAACTCAACACCCACGTTTTCTTTAGGGATTTTCTTTACATCCAGCGCAATCTCAGCTCTGTAGTCATGCCCTGAACGGTAAACATTTTCTCCGGCCCGTTCAAAACTATAATTCAATACTTCAATATTATCCCATTCATCTTTAATTGTTTTCTTCCACGCTGCGAGTTCTTTCGCCTTCTCATAATTATTATCAATCAGGTATTTGCTCCTTTTGAAAAGCTTAAGATAATATCTTTCATAATAATCATCTATCATCCTCTTCATAGTGAACTCCGGAGCAATTTTTGTCATTGTATTTTTAATAAGGCTTACCCATTCAACCGGTACTTTCTTTTCATTGAATGAGTAGTATGCAGGAACAATTTCAAATTCCAGCATATTATAAATTGTCTCCGCATCAATATCATCCTGAAGATCCTGATCCTCATATGTCCTTTTCTTCGGAAGGGCCCATCCGGCGAAAGCCCTGTAACCTTCAACCCACCAGCCGTCGAGCACACTGAAATGTATTGTTCCATTCATTACAGCTTTCTCACCGCTGGTACCAGATGCTTCGAGGGGCCTGGTTGGTGTATTAAGCCATATATCAACACCTCTTGTAAGATGTTTGGCAAGCTCAATATCATAATTCTCGAGGAAAATTACTTTCCCGGCAAATTGTGGCATCTGTGATATTTCAAATACTCTCTTAATCAGATCCTTGCCTCCCCCATCGTTAGGATGAGCTTTTCCGGCAAAGATGAATTGCACGGGTTTTTGAGGATTATTAACAATCCGTGCAAGCCTGTCAAGGTCGCGGAAAAGCAGTGATGCTCTCTTATACGTAGCAAATCTTCTGGCAAATCCTATTGTCAGAGCTTTCTCGTCGAGATGACCGCTTATACTCAGAAGAGTTCGCGGGCTTACGTGTTTTTCGATCATATCAGCCTGAAGTCTCTTCCTTATATTGGAAAAAAGACTTTTCTTCAGACTGGTCTTAATGTCATATATTATTTTATCATCGAGCCCATACAGTTTTTCCCACAACCCCCTGTCGGTCTGATCAAAATTAATATCTCCGGTTAATTCCCTGTAGATCTCACGCCATTCAGGTGCGGTCCATGTAGGATGATGAACTCCGTTTGTTACATAGCCGATAAAAAGTTCTTCTTTCAGATATCCCGGCCATAGTTTATTAAACATACCCTGGCTGACCTCGCCATGCAGTTTGCTCACTCCATTAACTTCCTGCGACATTCGTGCAGCAAGGAAACTCATATTGAATTTCTTATCCGAATCGCCTTCACACTGTCCTAAAGACATTAGTTCACCCCAGGAGATGGTAAGCCTGCTATGATAATGCGATATATATTTTCGAAGTAGATCTTCTTCAAATGCATCATGCCCTGCCGGAACCGGCGTATGGGTGGTGAATAGGGTTGTAGATCTCACAACTTCAATTGCCTGATTGAAAGTCAGATGCTCTTCATTTATCAGGCCCCGGAGACGTTCGAGACTTATGAATGCTGAGTGTCCTTCATTGCTGTGGTAGATATCCGGTTTCAATCCCATTGCTACAAGCGCCCTGATGCCTCCGATACCAAGAATAAGTTCCTGCCTCAACCTGTTCTCGTTATCACCCCCATACAGATAGTGCGTGACAGTTCTGTCTTCCTGAAGGTTATCATCAAAATCAGTATCAAGCAGCACAAGCCTTACTTTACCAACCATGGCTTCCCAGACCCTGATCTTAACAGTTCTGCCCGGCCATACCAGACTCACATACAATTGATTGCCATTTGAATCCTTTACAGGATTTATCGGAAGCCTCGAAAATTCTTCTGCTTCATAGATAGCAAGCTGCTCACCGCGTGGTCCCAGCTTTTGCTTGAAGTAACCATATCTGTAAAGGAGCCCGACTCCGGTAATATTCAGATTTGAATCGCTTGCCTCCTTCAGATAATCTCCTGCAAGGATTCCCAGACCGCCGGAATAGATTTTCAGACAGGGATGAATCCCAAATTCCATACTGAAATAAGCGATTGAAGGATATGAGTCGTTACCAGGACGATCGATGTAAGCTTTGAACTTTTCATTTACTTTTTGCAGTTCAATTACAAAATCATCATCATCTTCAAGTACAAGTAGTCTTTTGTAATCGATTTTTTCAAGCAGCAGTTTTGGATTATGGCGCACATCCTCCCAGAGAGAAGGGTCCATTCTTTTAAACAAAAGCTCAGCTTCAGTATTCCACGACCACCATAAATTATTTGAAAGATATTTAAGCGAAAGCAATTTCTCAGGAACATCGCTCTGAACATAAATATCTTTCCATACCGGTACCTGGTGAGGCTTACGGATATGCAAATCGGGCGCCTCAACAAACCGGGCAAACTCCCTTGGCTCTTCTCTTCTGTCGCTGCTTTGAACAAGAGCGAATTCATAAGCAGAGAGATAATAATTAACCAGGTTATCCCAAAGTGCAATACGTGATATAGCATGCGCTTTTTCTCTCGCTGTTTTGCGTTCTGTTTCGTTCAGCCCGACAAACATTGTCATGAAATCACACATCTCTCTGACAACATCTGCTTCATTGTCATCAGTCCTTTCAATCACAGCAATTCCATTTCCGGGGCTTTCATAGTATGTCCTGACCCATAAACCAAACCCTGAGAGCGATGTGGTTACAGTCGGGATCGAAAACATCAGACTTTCAAGCGGTGTATATCCCCATGGTTCATAATAAGAAGGAAATAATGACAGATCGAATCCAATCAGTAAATCGAAATATGGCATATTGAATATTCCATCATTACCATTTAGATAACAGGGAACAAAAATGACTTTGACCTTTGAATTCTTCTCATTCCTGAGATTATTGGCAGCCAGCCTCTGTAAAACAGGATCGGATGAAGGATAGTGCAAACTATGTGTCAGATACTTATCACCAGTATTAGCGGGGCCATTGTCGTTAAGGATACTTGAAATATCCTGACGAGGTCCTTTATGATATGCAGGTATAAGGAAGAAAGCGATGCATTCTTTCTGGATCGTTGCTCTCTTTTCCAATTCGCTCAGCGAGTCAATAAGAATGTCAACTCCTTTATTCCTGAATTCATATCTTCCGCTGTTTACCATTAATACACAATCATCAGAAACCGGATATCCAAGGACAGCTTCAGCGACGCTCAGAAGTTTTTCTCTTGCTATATTCCTGCGTTCTTCAAATACCTCAGCCGGAGGAACAAAGGAATCTTCGAATCCGTTTGGAGTCACAAAATCAACTTCTTTGCCCAGGAAGTGATGACATTCCCTTGAGGTAATTTCACTTACTGTTGTAAAGACATCAGCTTCAGCTGCAGATATTTTTTCCAGGGATTGTTTAGCAATAACGTTGAATTCCCTTGCTATTTGCACGGAGTTGTATTCTTCCATCTTCCCGTACAGAGGCCTGTTATTTCCAGCAATTGATCGCCCGAGAACAGTTGCATGAGTTGTAAATGAAGTGGCAATCCAGGGAGCATTTTTTTTCAGGTAAAGAATTCCTGTTCCTGTCATCCATTCGTGAAACTGAGCAATGGTATTATGATGTTCGTGGTAGAATGTCGAAAAGCTTTCGATCAGTTTACCGGCTGCATATCCAAAGAGGGCAGGTTCAACATAATCCCACTGACCGGTGATGCTGTCGAGTTTATAAGTTTCCCAGAAACCCGCAAATATCTCATTCTGCTGACCGAAGTATGGTGTAAAATCAAGGAGTATTACTATAGGTTTACCGGAAATGTTCCATCTCCCTGTCTTCACCCTCAAACCCTCGGAGATAGCTCTTGCTTTCCATTCAACGAACAGAGTGTCATCAGCTATAAACTCGGGGTTTGTAATATCCTCTCTCCAAACATCTGGTCCGATGAGTATATACTTGTCACCAAGCTCTTTTACAATTTTTAGTGCTTTTGTTGAGATTACTGTATGTATTCCCCCAACCTTGTTGCAAACTTCCCAACTGGTTTCAAAAATAAATTCAACCTTCATCTTAAGAAATTATTTGTTTTAAGCCTGTAAATCTTTTTTCTTTTTTTGTTTAACCTTAATCCCGGAGCTGGGGGTTCTTTTTAATGCAGGTGATTTTGATTTCCCTGTTTCTCCGTTATTGAGCCATTCAAAAGCGGGTGCTTTAGTTTGTTTTTTTTGAAGAGTTTTTGTCTCCGGCTCTTTTTTTTCTGTCTTTTTTGTCGAAGATTTGACAGTTTTCTTAACTGACTTTGTGGCGGGCTTTATTTTTGCAATTTTCCTTGAAAGTTTGCTAATCTCAATTTCCTGTTTTTCGATAAGCATGTCTTTTTCAATGAGCTCGGTACCAAGCTTAAAAATCTGGTCTTGCTCTGCTGAATCGGGGAATATCTTTTTCAATCTGATCTCAAAATCACTCAGAACATTCATATAATTCATGAAAGCATCATAAGGCGTATCGTAAGGATTGAAATATGCATGAACTGCGCCGTCAGAGAAAAATTTTGTCGCCATATAATAAAAATGGTCACTTGACTGGAGATATTCCCAGTCTTTTCTTATAAGCCCGTCTTCGCATTTATTTACCTTCCCTGCAAGACTGTATAATTTATCAAGAGCAGCAACCTGCAGTTCATTTCCGAGCCAGGCGGTAAGGTCTCTTTCTTCATCGGCCCATGATATTGGTGAAGGAATCCCTATAGCAGATACCGGCTGTAAAGTATCGGCTATCTCTGTAGGTGTCATGAACTTGAATGGCGTTTTCTTCAATATGGCTCCCGGCATATGATAAAGAAAATCAAATATGCCGGTCTCTTTCCAGTTATGTTCGCCAAATGTCTCATAATCAAGAAAGATATTGACTAATTCACTTTTTGAAGACAGTTTATTTATCCATGAAGCATATTTATCAGCTGTCAATGGCCAGGAGTTCCACTGCTTATTTGAAAATCTGAATGCAATATCATCGCTAAGTACAAAATTTCTCAAAAGAACTTTAAGCCTGGGGTTGAGAGAATTGCAATATAGGAAATTGGGACTTTTCCAGCCCAGTACATGCTTAGCACCCTCGGTAAGCATGGATTTGAAACCCATATCTGCCACCCAGGAACCGATCTGGTCGGAATAAATCAACTCAGTGTTTCGGAATGAGGTCGCCTCAACTCCAAGAAATTCTTTCAACATTTCTCTGTGATTGGTAACCTGACGTTCGAATTCGTCTTTGCTTCTGAGAGAAACAAGAGAATGTGAATTCGTCTCTGCCAGAAACTCTACCATTCCTGTTTCAGCCAGTTTCCTGAAAGAATCAAGAACTTCAGGAGCATACAAACGAAATTGATTGATTACCAGTCCGGATAGTGAAAACGTAACCTTGAATTTTCCTTTATGTTTCTGAATAAGATCCAGAATAATGTTGTTGGCCGGAAGATAACACTTACCTGCAATTTTCCTCATGATGGATTCATTCGAGAAATCATCATAATAGTAATGATCGTGCCCTAGATCAAAAAATCTGTATCTTTTGAGCCTGAATGGCTGATGGACCTGAAAATAAATACAGATCGCTTTTTTGCCTGAAACACTCATAGTTTAATTCATTTTATTGTCAATCACTCGGTAATAAATATCTCGAACATGCCTGGCTGAGTTATCCCACTTAAGACGGATAACTTCTTCCTTCCCGTTTTTGATGAACATATTTGAAAGAGCAGGATAATTAAGTATGCCATAGATTGCATCTGCCATAGCGTCGATATCCCAGAAATCGGTTTTAACAGCATGCGTCAGTATCTCAGCAACCCCCGACTGTTTGCTTATTATAACAGGTACATTCGATTGCATGGCTTCCAGGGGTGATATTCCAAAAGGTTCTGACACGGAAGGCATAATGTAAACATCACTCATATCAAGCATTGTAAACACATCGGTTCCTTTGAGAAATCCGGTAAAATGAAACCGGTCTGTTATTTTCAGGGCAGCTGCCCGTCGCATCATCCTCTCCATCATATCGCCCGATCCGGCCATAACGAATCTGACGTTGCTCATCACCTGTAGTACTTTATATGCTGCTTCAATAAAATATTCAGGACCCTTTTGCAGTGTTATTCTTCCGAGAAAGGTTACAACCTTTTCATCAAAACCCTTTTTAAAGTTATTCTCCGCAACTTTTACCGGTTCAACCGCATTATACACAGTTTCAACCTTCTCAGGACTAATATTATATTTATTAATTACAATATCACGGGTAAGGTTACTAACTGTAATTATTTTGGAAGCCGCATCCATACCGTTTTTTTCAATCCTGTAGACATCAGGATTGACGTTGCCTCCGCTACGGTCAAAATCAGTCGCATGTACATGAATAACAAGAGGTTTACCGGAAACTTCCATAGCTGCTATCCCTGCTGGATAAGCGAGCCAGTCGTGTGCATGAATAATATCGAAATCATTTTCATCGGCTATAACCGAAGCTACCACCGAGTATTTGTAAATTTCATCCATCAGGCTCATGTCGTATTTTCCGGAGAAATCTACTTTGCCCTGGCTGTTTGTCCTGACGTAGTAATTGTATGCCGAAACTTCTGAATTCACTCTCTTCCAGAAATCTTCAGGATCAGTATAAGGAACGATTTTAGATGACACTTCAATCCTTTCAATGGGACGTTTAAATCCCTTATAGTAGACTGTTTTGAATGCTACAGGTATCTGGTTAGCTCCTACAAGCCGGACCATTGACTGGTCCTCATCACCCCAGGCTTTTGGTACAACAAAGATCACTTCAAGATCATCGAGAGTTGCCATACCTTTCGTAAGACCATAGCTGGCTGTGCCTAGTCCGCCTGAGATATGGGGCGGGAACTCCCATCCAAACATTAACACGCGCATATCTTACCTTGTTATTGATTCGCAAATTGTGTTTCAAGTATATTAATTATCCTTAGAACCTCTCCAACACTCCAGGCTTGCGAAATTGTTCCCTGGGGTAAATGGGGAGGATCTCCATCGTAAATTTCAGAGATGGTACTTATACCATGTTCGCTCATCACAGCTTCAAGTCCGAAAATCAATTTTCTTACCTTTTGAACTCCCTGCTGGCCGTACACTTTAAGCCACCCTTCACAAAAAGGTCCAAGGAGCCATGGCCATACTGTTCCCTGATGATAAGCATTGTCCCTCTCTTCCTGGGAGCCTTTACAATATCCCTGATAAAACTTGTTCCCCGGGGAAAGGGTCCTTAGTCCTCTCGAAGTGACAAGTTCTTTATCAGCAATGTCCAAAATGTTTTTCATCTGCGATTTGTCAAGCATTGAATAGGGTAACGAAACTGCAATAACCATATTGGGTCTGACAAACATATTCTTACCTTCTTCATCATTAACATAATCAGCCAGATACAAAAGCTTTTCATTCCAGAAAATTTCAAGGAATGATTTCTTTATCAGATCAGGCAACCGCTCATATTCCTTTACAAAGCTCTTATCTTTTTCAGCCCTTGCCATGGCAAGAGAAAAGCAAATTGCATTATACCAAAGAGCATTAATCTCAACTGCATAACCTCTCCTTGGGGTCACAGGGTTACCATTAACTACAGCATCCATCCAGGTAAGAGCCTTGCCCGGAGAATCTGCATAGATAAGCCCATTATCTCTCATGTGAATATTGAAAGCGGTACCATTTTTGAAAGCATTCAAAACTGATTTAGCTGCTTCACCATATCTTTCCCAACCATCGGTCCCACCATGTTCCATGTATTGCTGAACAGCCCAGAAAAACCAAAGAGGAGCATCAACAGAATTAAACGCCGGGTTGCTTTCAGTACCCATATTTGGAAACAATCCATCCTTCATTTTGTTAACCTGCGTGTCGAGAACTTCCCGGTAAAGTACAAGTTTATGCCGCGCCAAAGCCAGACCAGGCAATGAAATAAATGTATCTCTTCCCCATGCGCCAAACCATGGGTATCCTGCTATTATCAATGTCTTCCCACCTCTCTTCTCTACAAATTGCTGAGCTGCATTTCGCAGACAGTTTATGAAACTATCACGGGGAATTTTGCCGGTGACAGTTTTAGTAAATTTTGCTTTCAGACCCGAAGCCTTCTCTTCTTTGGTTGAAGCCGAAAAAACAATTATGTCACCTTTCTTTGCCTTGAGCTCAAAGAAACCCGGAGTGAACAAGTCTTCTGAATAATCATACCCACGTTTTTGTTCTTCAGGATATTCTACTCCCAGATACCAGTCGGGTACAGAAATGAACTCAACATTTGTAGAAAACTGCATTTTCAAAGATGGAAAGCCTTCATACATTTGCGACTTAACGCCGTTCTCTATATAATCAACTTTTGTATTTGCATACATGTTGGAATGAGTCAGATCATGAATATTCCTGAAAACAAGAAATGGACGGAACTGCAGTTTCATCGGTTCGGATGCCTCAAGAATTGAAAATCGTATCAAAAGCTGTTCCTCATAATGAACAAGCAGACTTTCCATTTTCAAAATAACTCCGCCTACTCTGTAAATTCTTGAAGGAACATTGTCCGCATCAAAATCTTCAATATATTTATGCCCTTTGGGACTGAAATAATCGCCTTTATATTTTCTGATTCCTGTATTAAAACTTTTATCCTTATTGACAACTGTTACATCAAGAGAAGAAAGGAGCACAAATCTCTCACCTCCAAATGCATCAATGGGACAAATAAGAAGTCCGTGGTATTTCCGGGTGTTGCAACCAACAAGAGTGGATGAAGAATAAGAACCCGCCCTGTTTGTTCTGATCATTTCACGGACCAGTGAGTATTCGAGGTTAACAACCTGTCCCTTTTCGAACTTAATGTAACTCATATAATTACAGTTTGATGGTGTATAAAAAGGTATGTAATATAAGAAAAAAAAACGAGCCCCGCAACCTGACATAATCTGGCCCGAAAATTAATAAAAATTCTTAAAAGTATTGACCGATTAATTAAAAGAATAACTTTGCATCTCAATATTTGAAAATAATTATCAATTAACATTTTACTTAATGAATAAGAAGCTGATTTTATTCCTGTTTATAGCACTTGCCGGTGCAGCATGCAAGAACAATAGTGTGAGAATTTCAGGCACAATTATTAACCCCGCAACTGATTCATATATTTATCTGGATGAACTAAAAGCAAATGGTCTGAAACCAGTTGATTCAATGAAGGTTTCGTCTGACGGATCATTTAAGTTTAAAAAAGAAGTGACTCAACCTTCTTTTTATCTTTTGAAAAGCAGCAATAGCAATTTCCTTACAATGCTTCTCGGGCCGGGCGAGAATATCACCCTTAAAGCGCAAAGAGATTCATTAAGTAAACCTGTATCAATTACTGGTTCAAAGGGTACTGAACTAATGGTGGAATACAACAGGAATCTGCAGGGAACCATAAATAAGATGACAGGCTTGCACAACATCTATGAAAAGAATGCTGATAAACCCGATTTGCCGAAACTGATTGAATCACTCGATAGTCTGGCAAACGTATATCTTGACGAGATCAATACATATACAAAGAAATATATTGATGATAACCTGACATCACTTGTCAGCCTTGTCGCTCTTTATCAACAAGTTGCACCAAGCGTGTACGTAATGAATCCTGCAAAGGATATGCGATATTTTCTAAAAGTTGATTCATCTATGTTCAGTCTGTATCCAACTTATGAACCCGTTGTATCTTTGCATGAACAGGTAAAGGAACTTGCTGCCAAAGTGAACAACGATACAACTGCTGCACCTGTAACCTCATCAGGGACCGTCGCCCCTGAAATTTCTTTACCGAATCCTGAGGGAGACACAATAAAACTTTCTTCAACAAGAGGATCGGTAGTGCTACTCGATTTCTGGGCTTCATGGTGTGCTCCCTGCAGAAAGGAAAATCCAAATCTTGTTGCAGCTTATGGCAAATATCATAAAAAAGGATTCCAGATTTTTCAGGTATCACTCGACAAAACAAGGGATGCCTGGATTAAAGGTATTCAGGACGATCATCTTGATAAATGGATACATGTAAGTGATGTTCAATACTGGAATTCAATTGTCGTTCCTCTTTACAAGATTGAATCGATACCTGCTAATTTTCTACTCGACAGGGAAGGACATATTATTGCATCGAATCTCCGGGGTGAGAGATTAGAGACGAAACTTGCCGAATTATTTAAATAACTAAACCGGAAATTCCAATTTTAATGAAACGAATTCTGATTCCTACTTAGTCTGGCTCTCGTATTACCGGGATGTAATAACAAGTCTAAATTTACAGTAAATGGAGTTCTGAAAGATACAAATGGCAAGTATGTTTATCTTAACAGGCTCGATGTTGATATTCCGGTTCTGATCGATTCGGCTAAAATTTCAAAGAAAGGCGCTTTCCATCTGAAAGTAAAAGCCACCGATGCCGAGTTCTATCAGCTGGGGATATCAAATTCAAATTATATCACCCTTCTTGCTGATCCCGGAGAGAAAATAAATCTGGTTTTTAATAAGAAAAATCTTTTTGAAAATTATTCTGTTAAAGGTTCAATAGGTTCTGAAAAGATTCAGACTCTTGATCTTGCTCTTATTGATACAAAAAGGAAACTTGATTCTGTCAACGCGCTATACACGAAGGCTTCACTGGAACCCGGATTTGATGTTAAAGGACCATTGCTTGAGGCAGAGTATAATAAGCTGGTTAAAGCGCAACGCAGGAAAAATATTGAATTTATCCTGAATAACATTAATTCACTGGCTTCAATCAAAGCATTATACCAGCGGTTTAATCCTGATACTTATGTACTTTACGACCCTCATGATCTGCAGTATCTTAAAATAGTAACTGATTCACTATTAAAACACTACCCCTATTCAAAACAGGTTCAGGCACTGGCAAGAGATTTTCAGAGTGAAATGAACCAGATTTATGTAACTCAGATTCAGAAGCTTGCCAGTTCATTACCTAAGACAAAATTGGATCCCGATCTGAAAAACATATCTGGTACAAGGGTAGCGCTCTCCTCTCTTAAAGGTAAGTATGTCCTTCTTGCGTTCTGGTCAGCAAAATCGCAGGAATGCATAGACGAAAACCTTCAGCTGAAAGAGCTTTATAAACTATACAATAAAAAAGGATTTGAGATATATCAGATTAATCTGGATGAAAATGAATCAGACTGGAGAAATGCAGTCAGGTATGATGAGCTTCCCTGGATAAATACCAGAGAAGATGATCCAAAGGACCTGAAAAATGCTGTACTTTTTAATGTGAAGAACGTTCCTGCAAATTACCTGTTTGATAAAGAAGGAACAATAATAGCATCCAATTTACATGGGAGAGCTTTGCAGTTGAAACTCGAACAGTTATTTAATAAGTAGGACTTAACGGTGGCAGAAACAGGGAAAATATATTTTGCGTCTGATTTCCACCTTGGATTACCGACCGGCTCTTCCCCTCTGGAAAGAGAGAAAAAAGTAGTCAGCTGGCTAAATTCAATAGAGCCCGATGCAAAGGAGATCTACCTTATTGGTGATATCTTCGATTTCTGGTGGGAATATAAACTTGTTGTTCCCCGGGGATTCACAAGATTTCTTGGAACTATCTCGCGGATCACCGATTCAGGCATTCCGGTTCATTTTTTTACTGGTAATCATGATATGTGGGCAGGTGATTATCTTTCAAGTGAATGCGGCATGATTGTACATAAAAAACCTTTTACGGTCAGTTTTGACAATAAGATATTTCATCTGGCTCATGGAGAAGGGCTGGGAACAAAAGATAATGGTTATAAATTGCTGCTTTCTATCTTCAGGAACAAGCCATTGCAGGTAATGTATTCTGCTCTTCATCCTTCCATTGGAGTTGGAATCGGACACAGGTGGTCGCTTAACTCACGATTGGGGAAAGGCATTACGAAAGGATTTCTTGGTGAAGAAAAGGAGGATCTGATAAGATATGCCGGAAAAATTCTCGAAGATGAGAAAATTGACTATTTCATTTTTGGTCACCGCCATCTGGCAATGCAGTATAAGTTAAAATCAGAAGCTGAAGTTGTTTTTCTGGGTGATTGGATAAAAAATGGAAGTTATGCTGAATGGGATGGCACAGCACCCTGATCTACAAGCTATTGTCTTAAACGGCTTCAACCTTCACTGTCAAAGTAAAATATGAATAACGTTCATTTATCTGTTCAAACTCATAAACCAGTTTACTTCCTGATTTCCTTGCCATGTCTATCAATCCCATATTACCTGTGCTATCCGTATTGATGTTTTGATCAGAAAGGGAATTTCTGAATAGTTCCTTCAATCCTACTTTATCATATTTGTTTATGTCGTCGATCTTGCTTTTGAGATGTCCCACGTTTTCATTCTGAACAAGATTACCTGTTGTAAGGGAATACACCTCATCATCGAGCCTGATCATTGCAACTGGCATACCGAATTCCATCTCAGCTTCCTTCCCCGGACTATACTTGCCAACATTTTCAAGAATTTCAACGAGCACCCTGAATACCCTTCGCCTGATATTTAATTCAACGTCGGCTTCTACGAGCTGCATTTCAGTAAATGATAGTACCTCTTTTTCCACTTCCGCCGAAATATGGCCTGACCACATCAGATAAACATTGTTTTCAGCCATAAGCCTTTCAATCTGAGTAATGTCTTTCCCCAGGAAAATTTTTTCCTCTCCCCCTGTATGACTTCCCACTCCTATTGAATTCACGGTCTTGCTGAGAATAAAATATGAGAACTCATCATCAAGCGGTACAAAATCATAATCAAGCTTATTCCCGGTTTTTTTTGCCATTTCAATCAAACCTAATCCTGCACCTCCTTTATTGCTGAATTCTGCAGTGGTGAGCATCTGCCTGTAGACATTCCTTATTTCATCAGTCTGCAGATTATTAATTTCATCCAACTTGCTTTTAAGATCGGCTATTTTATCAGACGGCAGAACATTGCCTGTTGTGACTGTATATCCGCTGGGTGTTTTAGAGTAGACAACAATCGACATATCAGCATGTTTCTTCTGATCGCTATGCCTTGAAACATTCTGAAGACTTTCAAGCACAAACATGAACAACCTTTTCCTGCCAACAAATCCAAATTCTGAATTCTCCATCTCCTTCTCAAGAAGCATCAGAAGCGGAACGGAATTCTCATTTGTAATCACACCTCTGTACACGAACATAAGGTGTTCCTTCATCATTTTATCACGAATTCGTCGGGTAAGATCCATTCAGGGAAAGATAAGGTTTGTCAATCAGGTTCTAAAAATAGTATAATTTGACTATTTCAACAAATATTGATCAGAAAAGGTCCCATTAGGAAATCATCATCAATCGTGCCAGCAATAAATAAGATAAAGGGGAATATTGTTTGCACAATAAAAAAAAAATCGATACTCTTGTTAATAAATGGGGAAAAAGTAAAAGCTTTTTGCAATTTTTTTTTGACACCGGAGCATTTAAGGGTTCAAATGTGAATCAAATATATGCTCAAATGGAAAAAAGAAATTAACCTGACGTTGTACTAAGATATTACTGAATCCAATTCTGACAGATATCCCGACCGATACCTGGAAGAAATTTCATATTCACTTTTTTATATGACCTCTATGATTACTAAGTCCATTGTCATGAATAATATTCTTGATAAAAAGATAACCGACTTCCTTGATTATCTACTTGTAAACGGCGGACCTGAACTTCAGGATTATGAAAAATTCACCTCTATTGTGAATAAACTCAAACCTGAAGAACTAGGTGATTTCAGAGAAAAAATCAAAACGGTTTTGAATGAAAATACGCTGATAGGTCATGGATTTGTAAAGCCTTACGGCTACCCCGGTGATTTTACCCTGATCGATAAAATTTACAGATATGAAGTTAATCAGGACATAAGATTTAAAAACTGGGACTTATTTTTTCAAAACCAACCCGGAGCAAATGCCGTAAGGAACAGAAAAACATTTTTTATTGAATACTGTAAAAATCTTAGCGTAAATAAAGAAAACGCAAAGGTCTTGATACTGGGCTCCGGTCCTGCTTCAGACGTTAATGAATTCCTCACAGATTATTCAGGAGGAAACCATATGAATATTGATCTGATTGATTTTGATCAGTCTGCAATTGACTTCTCGAGAGAAAAAAACAAAACTTTTAATGGACAAATAACCTATAATAAAATTAATGCTCTCCGGTACAATTCATATAAATTATATGATCTGATCTGGAGCGCAGGTTTGTTCGATTATTTTAAAGACAAACACTTTACCTTTCTTATCAGGAAGTATATAAATTGTCTTCATGATGAAGGTGAAATGGTTATAAGCAACTTCAGCACAAGAAATCCCACAAAAAGGCTTATGGAAGTTTTATCTGACTGGTATCTTAATCTGAGGACTGAATCGGATTTGTTCAGGATAGCTTCCGATGCTAATGTCGACAAAGAATTAGTCAGCGTTGAGAAAGAGCCTTTGGGTATCAACCTTTTTCTGAAAATAAAAAAGATGCAATAAACTGCTGATTCTGAATATTTGAGATAATAATTAAAACATTCTCAATGAACATTTTTCAAAGCGCTGCAGCCAGCCTGCTCGGATTGCCTTCCACAAGCCAGGATTCATTTTCAGTGAATTACTTTACACTTGCATTTAAAGGTGATCTGACTGCTTACGAAAAGGCATACCAGGATGACTATTTTATAAAATCGCTTAATCCTTTCAGATTCTCCCTTGTCCTTTCAATGATCTTTTATGGTGCATTTGCATTTCTCGACACCGTAGCCGTACCGCAACTGAAAGTTTTTTTCTGGTTTATCAGGTTTGGCATCGTCTTTCCGGTACTGGTTGCAGTATTTATTTTTACTTATTCCAAATATTTTAAGAAGTATATGCAGTTCATTATATCCTGCATAATGTTCATTACAGGTTTTGGAATTATTGTAATGATAATATATGCCGCCAAGGTCCAAAACTATAATTACTATGCAGGATTAATTCTGATTTTCATTTTTGGTTATACTTTTATCAGGGCCCGGTTCATTTATGCTTTGACTGCCGGCTGGTCTATTGTTATTTCGTATGAGATTTCTGCTATATGGCTGTCACATACACCTTTTATTACACTTGTAAATAATAACTATTTCTTTATCAGCGCTAATATAATAGGTATGTTTATAAGCTACTTTCTGGAATTGTCAACCAGAAAGGAATTTTTTATGAGGATACTCCTTGAACAGGAGAAAGAAAATGTAAAAACGGCAAACAATGCTCTTGAAAAAAGAGTTGAAGACCGTACATTGCAGCTTTCGAATGCTAATCAGGATCTGAAGAAAGAAATTGAGATCCGGCAAAAGTTTGAACGTGAAAGGGCAGAACTGGAAAAACAACTTTACCAGCTTCAGAAAATGGAAACTATCGGAACACTTGCTGGAGGAATTGCACACGATTTCAATAATATCCTCACTCCGATTCTGGGGTATACCGATATGGCTCTTGAAGAACTCCCGGAAGAAAGCAACCTCAGGTTTGATATTGAACAGATAAACAATGCGGCTCACAGGGGCAAAGATCTTGTACAGCAGGTTCTTACCTTCAGCAGGGAAGTTGATTTTGCAAACAAACCAATCCAGTTGCAACCAATTGTAGCTGAAGCACTGAATCTTATTAAAGCATCTTTCGCACCTGGGGTGGAAATTACACAACATTTTGACCAGAAAATTGGCACCGTACTTGCAGATCCAATTCATATTCATCAGATTGTCATGAATTTATGTACAAATGCCAATCATGCTATGGTTAAGTCAGGCGGCACTCTTGATGTAAGGTTGGAGGCAGTAAAATTAGATCAGAGAACAGCTGACAAGATCCCTAATCTAAAGAAAGGATCTTATATCCGTCTGACAATTTCCGATACCGGACATGGAATGGATATAAAAACAAAGGAAAGGATCTTTGAACCATTTTTCACAAGAAAAGAAGTAGGATCAGGATCGGGTCTTGGTCTTTCAGTTGTCCATGGAATAATAAGTAATTATGGAGGGGCTATTGTTGTCGACAGCAGTCCGGGTAAAGGTTCAACATTCATTATATATCTCCCAAAATATGCTGGCGAGCTAGTGGAATTGGACAAGTTAAATAAGAAGCTTTTAAAAGGTGATGAACACATCCTGTTTGTGGATGACGAACCTGAAATAACCTTTATGGGTAAGAAAATGCTTGAAAACCTTGGATATAAGGTGACAATAGCCAGTAATAGTATTTCAGCTTTTGAGGAGTTTAAAACCGATCCTTCAGGATACTCGCTTCTTGTAACTGATCAGAATATGCCCAACATGACAGGAACTGAACTGGCTTATAAAATGAAAACAATTAAACCTGCTCTGAAGGTCATTATTATTACAGGGTATTCTGATACATTATCAAACGAAGTACTGGAAGAAAGCGGAGTTTCCGAAGTCCTTCTCAAACCTATGGTCCTGGATGATTTCAGTAAAGTAATCAGACGCGTACTTGATAAAATGTAAGAATTAAAAAAACAGATCCATGTCAAAAATCCTTGTTCTCGATGATGAGCCCTCAATATTGCTGATGATAAAAAAGATGCTTGAAAAAGCAGGTCATGAAGTAGACATAGCACTCAATGGGAAAGAGGGGATGAGGATTTTTGAAAAAAACAAACCTGACCTGGTAATAAGCGATATTATAATGCCTGAAAAAGAAGGATTGGAAACAATTTTTGAATTGAGAAGAATGTATCCTGACTTAAAAATCATTGCTATTTCAGGTGGTGGAAGGATCGGTCCCGATGGATACCTGCCGGGAGCAAAGCTACTGGGGGCAAATATGGTCTTCCAGAAACCTCTCGATCAGAAAGAATTTGTGAATGCCGTTGGTCAGCTGCTGGGGGAAAACAAACCAAAAAGCTTTCCGCACCAGTTATAGTCCTTCGGCTGCGCTCAGACTGACTATCGACGCTGATGTGTACAAGCACGACGAGAATCACCCTGCCCACCCCTCCCTATCCAGATTCCTGTAATTGATCGCCTCCGAAATATGCTCGGCAGTAATATTTTCAGAATCAGCAAGGTCTGCTATTGTTCTGGCTACTTTCAGGATCCTGTCATAAGCTCTTGCCGAAAGACCTCTGATATCCATAGCTGTTTTAAGGAGCTTTCCTCCCGCCTCATCCAGCTGACAATATCTTCTTTGCATCGATGATGACATCTGTGAATTTGAATAAACACCTTTTATTGCTTCAAACCGCTTTGCCTGGATAGCGCGGGCTTTTACGACCCTGTCACGCACCACAGATGAACGTTCAACTTTCCCGGAATCTGAAAGCTTGTCATAGTTTACAGGAACTACCTCAATATGAATGTCAATGCGGTCGAGTAGCGGTCCGGATATTCTGTTAAGATATTTCTGAACCATGCCGGCCGAGCACATACATTCCTTCTCAGGGTGATTATGGAACCCGCAAGGACAAGGATTCATACTAGCCACGAGCATAAAGCTTGCAGGATAATCTACAGTTGACTTTGCCCTTGAAATTGTAATAACCCTGTCCTCAAGAGGTTGGCGCATTACTTCAAGTACGGTCCTTTTGAACTCAGGAAGTTCATCGAGGAATAAAACGCCATTGTGTCCAAGCGATATTTCACCAGGTTGAGGGAAAGTTCCGCCGCCGACAAGAGCTACATCCGATATGGTATCTAATGAGGGGGTGTTTTACAAATTTATAATGCAGATAAAAATCAACAGATTATGGACTACTGTTGAAGTCCTCAATCAAGGCAATGCATAGCTTTGATTCAAGTATATTTCTTGAATTAGTCCTTTTCACTATGCACTTTAACATTGATTATTATATGCATTTGCCTATTCCACTGATATTGGTAAAGTAAATTTAAAATCACTCCCTTTTCCTACTTCACTCTCCACCCAAATTTTGCCACCATGTTTTTCCACAAATTCTTTGCAGAGCAATAATCCCAACCCTGTTCCTGTTTCTCCTGCCGTACCTTTTGTCGTTAGAACTTCTGATATATCAAACAGTTTTGCCAAATCTCTCTGGTGGTATTCCAATTCCATTGTCCGAAACTGATATTGTAACATTTTCTGAATTCTGTTCTGCATTAATATTTATTGCGCCACCGTTATTTGTAAATTTAATGGCATTCGACACAAGATTTAGTAATACTGTTTTTAACATTTCACTATCCGCAAAAACATTTATATTGTCTGCGCAAGAATAATTGATTGTGATGTTTTTTGCATTGGCACTTTGGATTAAGAATTTCAAGAATATTCTTGCAGATATCTGTTAAAACTCAATTTTTGTGGTTTGAAAGGTATCTTGCCTTGTTGTGTTCTTGCCCACATCAATATATCTTCCAGTAATTTATTTGTGATTTTTGCCGATTTATTAATATTACCTGCGATTTCTTTAATTTCGTCTGTATTGAGACTGTTAATCTCATCAGTTAGTATTTCAGAAAACCCAAGAATGTTATTGAAACGGATTTTTTAAATCGTGTCCAAGAATAGAAATAAAACGGTCTTTGTCGGCATTTAGTTGAAGTAATTTCTCTTCACTCTGTATTAATGCTTGTTCTGCATTTATTCGTTCTAATTTCACCTGCGGCTCGAACTGCTGCTAATTTAAGAATTGTTTCAGCGAAAAAAGGATTTGCCATTGGTTGTCGACCTATAACAGCAATTAGTCCGATAGGTTTATTTTTAGAATTCCAAAGTGTTGTACCAAGATAACTTTCTGCTTCATATCTTGCAACACAATATCCTTCTGAAATAAACCTCTGACATTATTTGGAAAACAGCAAATGGTTTTCCCAACTACATCCCCGCAAGGTGTATCTTTCAAAGCATATGTAACATTATCGTCAAATTTGCCGTCAAAATAAATTGCAAAAGTTTCGGCTGAAAGCAAATCACCTTGAAGTTTGTCGATACATACGTAATCCATTTTTAAAGTTTCAGCCAGAAATCGTGCTAAGGAGTGAAAAAAAGTTTCTCTTGGATTATCCCAACCTTGCTGCGAAAGAAATAAAAGAGTTTTATCAATTTGCTCCCGAAAATATGAATTATCATCAATATTTTTTATTTGCTTCTGTAAATCATCATATGTTTCTATCTCATTGTTCATTTTTCTGTCTTTTTAAATTGTTTAAGACTTGTATTACGTGTCATAGCTTGTAAGTGAAAATACGGCTAAATCTTCGTTTAAGTACTGATTTTCTATTTATTGACATGCTTTTTTGATTAACTCTTGCAATAAGGTCTTATTTATTGGTTTTGTTATAAAATCATTACACCCTGCCTCTATTACCTTTTCTTTTTCACCTGAACCAGCATATGCTGTCTGCATAATAATGACTACTTCTTTATTAAACTGACGAATTTGTCTGGTAGCTTCAAATCCGTCCATTTCAGGCATTTTAATATCCATCAGTATCAAATCAACGTCAGGGTTGTCTTGGCATGCTACAACGGCTTCAAATCCATTTTGTGCGTATAGAATTTCTTTGGCTAACGCTTTAACTGTAAAGCCAAGGAACTTTCTCGATGCTTCATCGTCATCAGTAATTAAAATTTTGAGGTTAGTAATATTACTATCTGCTTCAGCAGATGACACATCATTTTTAACAACATTTATTTCATCGGGTTCAGCACTAAAAGGCAAAGTAAATTTAAACTTACTGCCCTTACCAACTTCACTATCAACCCAGATTTTTCCACCGTGTTTTGTCACAAATTCTTTACAGAGCAATAATCCTAATCCAGTGCCTGTTTCACCTGCAGTTCCATTTGTTGTCAGAACCTGACCAACATCAAACAGTTTGGTTATCTTATCTGGTGATATTCCTGAACCGTTGTCTGAAACTGATATTGTAAGGTCTGACTGGGTTCGCTCGGCACTAATATTTATTACCCCATCATTATTTGTAAACTTAATTGCATTGGAAACGAGGTTTCTTAGTACTGTTTTTAGCATATCAATATCAGCAAAAACATATACATGGTCAGTAGCTGAATAATCGATGGTGATGTTTTTTACTTCAGCATTTGGGGTAAGAGTTTCAAGAATATTATTACAAATTCCTGTTAAACTCAATTGCTGTGGCTTAAAGGGAATCTTTCCTTGTTGTGTTCTTGCCCACATCAATATGTCTTCCAGTAATTTATACGTAGTTCGTGCTGATTTATTAATATCATTTGCAATATTTTCAACTTCGTCTGTATTAAGTTTGTGAAAATCTTCCTTTAGTACTTCTGTCAAACCCAGAAGATTATTAAAGGGATTTTTCAAATCGTGACCAAGAATAGAAATAAAGCGGTCTTTATCGTTATTGAGTTGAAATAATATTCTTTCATCCTCTTTTAGCGATAGTTCGGCTTTCCTGAAATCAGATATATCAAAATTTACACCTATAAACTTTACAGGTTTATTAGTTTTATCTTTTACTATTTTACCATAGGCATTGATATTTCTGATATCGCCATCAGGACGAATAATTCTGAACTCATAGTTCATATTTTTATCCGATTTTATTGCTTCTTCAATATTAGTTTTAATAATATCAACGTCATCGGGGTGAATATATTTAATAAATTCTTTAAATCCGATTTGATAATTACCTTGGGGACTACCATATATATTATTAAAATTATCATCTATTTTAATAATATCTGTGATAAAATCACGCTCCCAAACACTTATTCCAGAAGCATTTGTTGCAAGGTCGAACCGCTCATTAATACTTTTCAGGATTTCTTCCCACTTCTTGCGTTCAGTGATATCATAAACAGTTCCAACAACTCCAATAACTTCTCCAGTTACATTTCTTAAAGGAATATTCCTATCTGAAGTCCAACCAGACTTTCCAGTGTTCGGTATATTAAAAGGGAAATCAGTGGCATCGAAAACTTCACCATTCAACGTTTTTTTAAGATTATCAATTACTCCAACATCCTCTAAAAAAGGAAATAATTCAGTAGGATATTTACCTATAACAAGTGATGCGGGTAATCCCGTTAATTTTTCCATGAATGGATTCCATACTGTATACCGTAGATTCTTGTCATAAACTATAATACCTTCCTCAAGACTATTAATGATTTGTAAATTAAATTGTAGCGATTCAGCTAAAGCAATTTCTGCATTCTTGCGGTCAGTGATATCCCTGAATATGCCTAATGTGCCAACAAATACTTCACCATCAAATTGAGGAACTGCTGTAATAAGTATATTTAGTTTTTTACCATAGGGGAGAGTTAATTCAGTCTCATAAGAACTACTTTGCCTTTCCTTACGAATTTTGCTCTGCAGGAGTATATTATTATATTGTTCTTCACTGAGAAAATCTTTTAAATTTTTACCAATCAATTCTCCCTTACCTCTTCCAAATATTTTTTCAGCAGCAGAATTTGCATAAATGAATTCTTCTTCAGGATTTACAAAACCTATTCCTTCGCCTCCATTGTCGACTAAAATTCGATATTTATTTTCACTCGCTTTTAATGCTTGTTCTACTTCATGAAGATTCTCACCTAAATTTCCTGACACTTTAATTACAGTAAAAACAATAAATGCTATAACAATCAATGCAATAAGTGCTATAATTAATGTCAGGCTATTCTGCTTGATAGATATGTTGGTTATTAAAAATCCCTGCAAAAGGACTGTGAAGACTGCTAAAGGCAAAAACGATTTTAATAATTGTAATGTTATTTTATTGTCTTTTATCAGATTGAACGTCCAGAACTTAAGATCAAATGCCAAAATTAAGGTAATACTGAATAACAATAAACAAACAGCCGCAAGTAAGGAAACAGGAATTATTGTGCTCCCATAAAGCATGGGTGCTCTGTAAAGATATCCCAATATTATAACGAAAGATAAAAGAAAGACCAACAATGATAAACTACCACCTATATATTTGAATATATTTGAGTTATTGTACCTTTTTAATAAAATAGTTATACAGATAAAAATTATCAGTAAAGATGTTATTGGTGACATGTGGCCTATTGGTACAGACCCAATTTTTCGTGGATTTTTAATAAAAATATTTTCTATATCCCAATGGAAATTTAAAGTGTGGTTGAGAAACATCAGACCACAGAAAAGTGCAATAAATATTATACAAGATGTTACTAATGATTTTG
Source organism: uncultured Bacteroidales bacterium (assembly GCA_963734885.1). Classification (GTDB taxonomy): domain Bacteria; phylum Bacteroidota; class Bacteroidia; order Bacteroidales; family VadinHA17; genus LD21. The sequence continues at coordinate 176,699 of CAVTIJ010000003.1, forward strand.
ATAATCGTGATTTTTCTTGATTAATGTTTACAAAGGAAAGAATACATAAAATAATAAAAATTATCGCTGTTATTGGTGCAATAGGTATATATGCCGAAGAAATTGCTGCTAATCCAATTTCCCCAGAAAGCCATCCCATTAAACTAATTCCACAAATGATAAGTATAAGATATAACAGGGATTCTTTTCTTTTAAAGATTTTAATAAACATTGATATTAAAGTTCTCATGATTGCTATCTAATATTAACATTGAAATTTTTCGGGACAATGAATTAAAAGACTATCTTATAGGTTAATGCCTGAAGTTCGTTTTTAATTTTCTAATGTTCAATTATTTTTAATTTCAAGAACGGGTATATAAATTTCTGGTTTATCAATCATTTCCTATTTACTAATATTCTTTTTTATTAACTCAAACAATAAGGTCATATTAATAGGTTTAGAAATATAATCATTGCATCCAGCTTCTATTGCCTTTTCACTGTCACCTGTAAATGCATAGGCTGTTTGTGCAATGATGATTACATCTTTGTTAAATTGACGGATTTGACGGGTTGCTTCAATCCCATCCATTATTGGCATCCTGATATCCATAAGAACCAAGTCAAGGTCAAGATTACTGCGACATGCCTCAATGGCTTCAACTCCTGTTATTGCATGCAAAACTTCTTTTCCGATTTTCTGTATGGTTCTTTTAAGCAGTGAATAAGATACCTCGTCATCTTCGACTATTAGAATTTTCAGGTTTTTCATCTGAACTTCTTTAATCTCAGATGAATCAACACCTTGTATTTCTGTTTTTTCTTCCTCCACAGGATTATAAGGAATAGTAAAATAAAATATTGAACCTTTTCCTTCTTCGCTTTCCACCCAGATTTTTCCACCAAGCATTTCCACATAAGATTTGCATATTGATAAACCCAAACCACTGCCTTCATACAGGCGATTAGGTCGTTACTTCCTTGTCTGAATCTTTCAAAAATGGTTTGCTGCTGATTCTCTGGAATACCAACTCCCGTGTCTTTCACATAGAATTCAAGAAAGTTCCTTTTTTCTCATATCCGAATTCAATTGAACCGTCATAAGTAAACTTAATGGCATTTTTTATAAGGTTAGTAAGTACTCCATAGACCTTTTCATTGTCAGTTCTAATGACGGCATCCTTTGTTGGCAAACTATTTTTAAATAAAAACTGTAATCCTTTTTTTTCAACTTCTGGTTTGAAGAACTTATAAGTGAATTCAATCTTCTTGTTAATATTTGTTTCATCAATAACAACTTTACAAGTCCAGATTCAATTTTCGAAACATCAACAATATTATTTATAGTATTAAGCATGCGTTCACCACTAATCTGGATGGTCTGAATAAAATCCTGTTGCTCATCAATTGATAAGCTCGGTTCTTTCAGAAGTTCAGCAAATCCAAGAATACCGTTCATGGGAGTACGTATCTCATGGCTCATATTAGCAAGGAAGGCTGATTTAAGCGGTCGCTTTCTTC